>NZ_JADOTV010000011.1 GCF_015767245.1 Aureivirga sp. CE67 | reverse complement strand
TTGCAATTCTTCATAGTATCTTTTAATTTCGTTTTTTTGAGTGATTTCATGATGTATTTTGATTTTTGGCGAAACAAAAATATCATTTTTTTGGAATCACTCTTTTTTTATGAAAAAGCCGTGTATTAAAATATGACTAGAAAGCATTCTATAATTAAATATATTATTTTCTGAAGTTTTCATTTCCTTTAAAATTATTCTAATTCTATAAATTGAATACACAGAATATATTATACACAATATTAAAAATATATATTTATTCTTCATTATTATTTTTCATTTCTAAACCAAAATTATCTTTTATAAATTCATCAACATAATTATCAATTCCCTGTTACTAAACCCGATACAATCGGTCGCTAGCCTCTTTCGTTATTCATTCGAGGACGAGCGGTGGGAAAAGGTTTATAAAAAAATATTTGAAGTGAAAACCAGATTAATAATAAAAATCTACTTTCTTTTTTTGACTAATAATGTCAATATATGTTTTACATATAATATCCAATTCTCTATTAAAAGCTAATTCTTTTACAGGATCAAAATTATAACCTAATTCACTACAAAGCAAAATTCTTTCATTTAATTCAGGATAAGATCTTAAAGATTCTAACTCATATTCTTTATACAACTCATATTCTTCAATTTTTATAGAAGAATATTCTGTATTGCCTGGTTCTATTACATTTGCAAGAAGATTATTCCCTATACCAGTAAATCCTATTTCAACTTCATTCTCTGTGTGTTGCCATAATTTAATCTTTCTAAATCCACTGCCTCTATTAATTAATTTTGATGGAAAACTTGGATATACTACACTTAAGGGGGTAATACTTTTAACAACCTCTATTTCGCTTAATCTCAAAAATTCTTTATGGATCACAAAAGTTTTAAATAAGATTAATTCTTTACTTAAAATTATATTTTCAAATATAGGTGTATTTTGAAAAAGATTATAAACAATAATATACCCTTTTCTTTCTAGTAATTGAATTAAAGAATATTTTCCATTTCTTAATTTTAATGCTATTAATTTATTTTTTGACCATCTCATATTTTTAAATTATTTTATCTTGTTTTATGATCATATTTAACTCCAGCAGCATCCATATATTTATCTATTGAACCATTAGAAGGACCTACAGGATTTTGTGCGTTAGCTTGACCATCCCATCCAAATTTATCAATATTTTCTTGAAATATTTTTTGTTCAGTACCTCTAGCGAGTGCTTTACCATTTACACCTGAACCTCTAGTTCCAACTACAGGTTCAGGAAGTCCATCTTTATCAAAGCCTTCTTTTAATGGGTTTCCCCCCACGCTGGCGCCCAATTTTTCGAGTGCTGAACGGCAATAATATTATAAATTTAGATTTACACAAGTAGTTTAAATCTTCTTTTTACAAAAACGCGAACACCATCTTCTAATTGGAGTCCAAATTAAAATCAAAAAAATTAGAGATATGAAAATCAAAAAAATCAAAAAATACCCCCAAAACAATCTCACCCCCAATTCTATATTATGAGAGGAAGTAATTATTCCCGTTGTAACAAAAAAAACAAGGAAATTAATTATTAATAAAATTATAGTTATAAATATTTTTTTATTCATTAGATTTTTTCGTAATTAAATTTTTCATTTCTAAACAAAATTATCTTTTTTACATTCATCAATATAATTATCAATTTACTGGTACTACAAGCGATACAATCGGTCGCTAGCGTCTTTCGTTATTCATTCGAGGGCGTGTGGCGGAATAAACTATTTTTATTCGCAATAAAATTCCTCTAAATCGAAACAACCATCAAAACAAATTAATTCTGGATGCGTTAAATTTAATTTTTTTGTTTTCATAATTCCATCTTTATAAAAATAAAACCTATTATTTGAAATTTTAAATGGAGCATCAGAAGGCATATCTAATCTATAAGAATAACTTTTTGATTTTGAATATAAAATTAACCTTGATACACCTTTACCAGTTATATTAAAAATGTCTAAAAAGACACTATACTTAATATTTTTTTCATCGTAAATATCTCCTAAATATTTTGTTTCCTCGGTATAATCCTCATTTTTATTAAGATAAACTTCTCCTATTTTACATGTATCACTCTTAATTAAATATTTTTGAAATGTTCTTTGACTATATCCTATAAAACTAATTAAATATAATAATAGCAATAACGGTTTATTCATTTTTAATTTTATAAAGGTTTGTTGATTACTCGTTAAAGATTCTTTGATTTCTTTAATATTCTTTTCAAGAAAGTAACTATTTGTATGCATTAAATTCATTATACATATAATCACAACCCTTGCAAAGGTTGTGATTAAAATAAACTCACACACAATGTGTACATTTTTGAAAACCTTCTTCTTGACATCTTTTCTTTATATACTTAAGTATATTATTTTTAAGACTAAAATCTATTTTTTCACTTTTGAATAATAGTTCCTCAATCTTATTAATATTTTTACAACTAAAAAAGAAAATTTCGTGTTCTGTTCTTAAAAAGTAAAAAGAAGAAAATCCGCTATTTGAGTTATAAGCATAATAGATTCCATATCCATCAGTATTTACAAATTGTCCCTCATCTATCATATAGATATTAATATTCATTTTCTTTTGGCTTCCCTCATTAGAATCGAATATATAAGATTTTACATACCTAATCTCTTTCCCTGTAAAGGAATATTTATATTTCATGCAATTTTTGAAGCTTTCATCATTAGATCTTTTTTTCCAAAATGAAACATGAGAATAAGAACATTGAGTATCCTTATAATATACTTCCCCATTAATTCCGTCACCGTAGAAATAATCTTTTTTGGTTTTACAAGAAGTAATTCCTAGAAAAACAAAAAATAATATACCTATTGTTTTTAAACTGGTTTTTAGATTCTTTTTCATTTTAAATATTTTTCCCCTTTAAACTTTACATCTTCCGTTCTTCTCAAAAGAGTTTTCTTACTAAAAATATTCACAGGGTCTGGGCTTTCCAATAAAAGTCACTTGGTATTGGTTTAAAATTATTTTTTTTCATTTCTTCAAAAATATCTTCAAAAGATCTAGATTTTAATCGTTCGCTCATAATATAAATAAACCATTTACTTAAATAATCGGTTATATAATCATAAACTAATGGCTCAGGAAAGTATCCATGTTCATCATTCTCTGTAAATACAACATAATCGCAATATACTTCTTCAATCACCTTTCTGCATAAATAATGTTTATCCTCATTTAATTCTTTACCTTCAAATAATAAACTTATCTGATAGAGATATTTAAGTTTCTTGGTGTAAACATTATCATAAGTACGAAATGTTCTTAAAAAAATTGTACTATTATATTCTTGAAACCAGATGTATTTCGGAGAAATTTTTTCTTTTGCTTCTTTAAAAAAATAATCGGACTTTAGATACAATATTCGAAGGGAATCAATTTTTTTATAAGTTGACTCATAATCATTTTGAGATAAACTACTCCAAAATGTAAATAATCCAATAAAAAGTATTAATTTATTTCTCATTTTTATTTTTCTTTTAAACATTATCACGTTTAAAATCTTAAGAGGGAATTTTGTTTCGTCTAAAACACACCCCCTAACCCCTGTCAGGAGGAAATTGATAATCTGTATGCTTTTATACAAAATCAAACGTGATAATATTTATTAAATGTAATCTTATAAAGTTGCTAGTTTATTTATCCGAATTCCATTCAGGTGAGAATTCTTGAAAATATGGTTTTGAAAGAAAAACTAATTCAGCACCTTTTATAAAATCTTCAAATTTCATTTTTTCATTTGCATTCTCATTATATAATTCAATATAATAATCATTATTCCCTACAAAATTCTCATTAGCCAAAGCTAATCGAAACCTTTTTATCTTTAAATCTAACATGTTATGAGTAAATTCCTCTACATTAAGAACCTCGAAATCATTTCCGATTAACTTTGGAGAAACCAAACCTTCACTGAATATTATTTTATATTTATCTGCATTTTTAAAATCTTTAATAAAAAATTTTCTACCCCAAGAATAATTAATTTTACTTTTATTCTCCCTATAGATTCTCCCTTTGTGTTTTTTGTATTTTTTTCTATTTTCAGTTTTAGAAAATATCCTTTTATTATAATAATTATATTCTTCTTCCTTACTTTTAAACTGTTTCTGAATAGTGTCTTTTCTAGATTCTTCTATATCTTTATGGTATTTTTCTCTAACATTTCTAGATTTTTTCTCTCCATCTAAAAAAGAGACTTTATCTAATTGATCTGAATACACATGATCTTTCTTAATTGATGCACAACTTGAGAGAAGAATACAAAGAAGCAAACTAAATTTGAAAGTAATATTCGTCATTTTTAATGCATCGAAAACATTCAATCGGGTTCGAATGCGATACTTTAAAAACATTTTTTTAAAAACATAAATATTAAAATTTTGAGAAATTCTAATCATCATTTCATTAGAATTTTATTTCTTCTATATTAAAGATAATATTATCAAAAACTAACCAATCAGATTCATAATATTTTAACCAAATAACTATTCTTTTATGGTTAGAAATATCTTTCACATATTCCTGAATTACAATGGTTTTTCCTTTATTTATTTCTGGAAAATTTTCTATAATTCTATTTTGATATTCATATAATTCTTTAATATTATCTCTATTTATTTCAATTTCTTTAGAGACATCAAAAGCACCATATTTACTTTCAACAAAATTTAAATTATTTCCATTCAAACTCTCATCAGTGTTGATATTTTCACAACTTAGAAATATTGTAAATAGTATTAAAAAACTAGAAAATTGTAGTACTCTTTTCATTTTAATATGATTATTTATTTTGAATATTCCAAAGATCTTCTTATTTCACCTTCTCGAGTAAAAACCAAAGGAAGAACTTTCTCTAATTTCATACCAACAAAAGGCTCATTTTCATTAAGAATATCATTAAATTCTTTGTCGTGTTCTAGATATAATATAGAATAATAAATATTTTTTAAAGAATCTCTAAACAAAAATGCATAAGTTCCTGTTATTGCAATAATTCCATAATCGTTTATATTTTTTTCTTTCATCTTATCTTTCATATCATCTGAAGAACCATATATTGTAAAAATCTTATTTTCGGAAATGTAATACCTTCTAGACTTCCATGGTCTTGAATACTTCATATGATCATAAACTATAATTTTATCTTTAGAAGGATCTATTTTAATTTTAACATCAAAAACATCACAATTAGCATCTAAATCATACACCTCTAAATCAACTATATAAACTTCATTCCCAGTTTTTATTTTTAATTTTAAATCTGAGTGATAATTTAATTTAAAATAATTTGCGCCTATTTTCTTCACTTGTTTTTCATCGTTTACAGTGTAAACCTCTATATCATTTTTTAAAGTATCTTTTTCATCAAAATTATAATCTGAATAAAAAGAAACTTTAAGATATTTATACTGAATTATATCCAATCTTTGACTAAACCCAGTAAATGAAATAATGAAAAATAGAAATAAAACTTTTGTTTTCATAATAATTATCTTTTATAAATTTTCACAGCTTTTGTCAACATTTTTTATTTAAATCATCTTGTTAAAAATTAAAAAAAGAATAATCAACGTAAAACTTAGCAATCCTTTTTTTTGAGTTTTATTCATTTGAAAATTTCAAATTTTGATGACTTTTAGCTTTTAAATTAAATTTATTATCTGGTAATTTTTTAATATAAGACATACTACAAGCACTATTTATTTTATGGCAAACCACACAATTTTTATTAAAAAGTTCTTCACCTCTTTTTTCTTCGGGAGTCATCTCCATTTTTACAATATTGACTTTTGAGTAATTTTCAGAACTACTTTCTTCTTTATTATCAAAACTTAAAACCAAAAAACTAATTGTAAGGAAAACACATGTAATTAAAAATTGTGTTATCTCTTTTCTTCTTTTAAAACTCATAATTCTACATAAATAATTTTGCATACAAGATACCTCCAATAATCATAATAAAACATAAAACTATTGTAAACCCTATCATATAAGCAAAAAATAAAAGAAATTTTAAAATAGTTTTCCAAAACCCATATTTGTACAATTTCCCATAAGTGTATAAATAATAAATAGGCGCAATAATAAAACTAAAGCTATTAATTAAAGGATTGACATAATAACCTAAAAGAAAAGTAATTAAAGTCAATAAAAACAAATAACCTTGAATATAACAGTTGATCACCAAATGTTCGGCATAATTATACGGTTTTCTATAAACCAAATAAGCAATAAAAGCATAGAATGGAAGAATCAAAAACGTAATGAAATTAAAGTATTTCATAATCAATTTTTGAATTTTGATAGAATTCTCTACCGCAGATTGACTAAAAACTGCTCCAGCTTCAGAACTTTCACTCACTGCTGAACTACCAAAAAGATTTTGAAAATCATTTATAGAATATTGCGAATATTCATTCATTATCAACATCGTCACTGCAGAACCAATTGCAAGAAAAGTAAATGGATTTACATATTTTTTACGAACTCCGTGAAGATAATCGAAAAGAATCACGCCTGGTCGAATAGTCATAGCAACTAACGTTACTAAATATCTATTGTCAAATCCGAAAAAATCATTTGCAAATCTTCTCATCAATCTTTTTGACGATATTCTTTCGTTTACAACTTCCGCCCCACACGACGCACAATAATTATGATCTTGATGCAATTCTTCAGTGCAATTTTTACAATTCATTTTGATTATTAATTATATATAATAGTATACTTCAATTTTATGGGTTAAAAATAGCAAATACTTATATTTTAAAAAACATATTTTTTTGGTAATTATAATATAAATACAATAAAAAAGCCAATACAAAAAGTATTGACTCTATTTATTCACAAAATAAAATTTATTATTCTATAATAACTAATTGTAGCTTTTTCGAATTAGTATTCTCCATTGTAAAAACTCCGTTTTCCTTACGAACATTATCTTCAAATGGGCAATATTGACCTCTTTTTTTATTTTTAATTATTCTTTGTGGCATTACAGAACCGTCTTCATTATAAGTCAATACATAAATATTTTCTTGTTTTGGAGGATGCATTCCGAACCTGTATTTTTCCACATCACCTTCAATTAAACCATCTGTTTGAATTACGATATGAAATTTATTATTTTTCAAGTAAGCATCATGAGTAGATTTATGCTCGGTTTTATAAATCATATCAGACCAAATTAATTTATTATCTGGTCCTACTTTCATCACGATCAAGTTGGATTGAAAATAATAAGAAGTACCTCCAACAAAATCAGTAAAAATTCCTTCTGCAACAATATATTTATTTCCATCATTATCCATCATCGTATTTTTAAGATAATAACTTAAAAATCTCTCTGAAACTTTAATTTTCTCTTTTTCAGAAAGCTTTTCTTCTCCATAAAATTCTTTTAAAAGTTTATCCGAAACAAGTTGAAAATCTTCTTTTTTTAATTCTAAATTATCTTTTGAGTAAACTAAAGAAAAATAACCTCCAATATGTAATTCATTCTTAATATTCGTAGCAAAAGAACTTAAAATAATCTCATTACCTTTTCCAAAAATCGCAAAAGTTGGATCTCCATATCTATGCGCAAAATGAAAATTCTCTTTAAATTCAAATGATGAATTTTCTACATCATTATCTTTTATTTTGTATAATGTCAATTTGTTCTTTGCTTTTTTATTTTTTCTAAAATCTAAAGCAGAATGAATCTTCTCAACTAAAACATAAGCATCTCCATTATTATCAACATAAGGTGTATTCATTCTCAAATCTCCAAGAGATTTTCTTTTTCTAGAAAAGAATATTTTATTTGTTTTAAACTTAATATTTTCAATATCGATAATATCAGCAACTATTTCTTCTTTTTTTTCTTTCGTATTTTTTTGAGCAGAAAGGAAAAGTAAATATTTATTATTTTTTGATGAAGAAATTGAGATATTACTCTTTGTTTTATCTCCAAAATCACCTAGTTCTTTAGATGTTAATTCTTTTGTTTCATAATCAAAAGAATGACAAGTCAATATTTGTCTTTTCCCAACTAAAGTAGTCGTAAACACATGTCTTTTAGTACCTTCTTCAACATAAGTTAATATAACTTCTTTTTTCTTTTTAGCTAAATCTTTACTAAAAACAACTTTCTTTCCTTGAAAAATTGTAAACTCAAATCCTTTTTTTGTTATTACAATTGTAAAAAATTTTCCTTCGCCAATTTTTTCAAAACCATATTTCCCAATTATTCCAGATTTTGCTTTATGAGGATCTGTAACCGTCACTTTATAATTTTGAGAAATCATTTTTGAGCTAACTAAACTCAAAATAAGACATAGCAGTAATGTAATTTTTTTCATTTATATGTATTTTAAAATATTTTGCAATTTTAACAATTAATAAAACAATAAACCTTATTTTAACTTAAAATCTCACACTATTATTATTCCAAAACATATTATTTTAAAATAACTAATGTAGATTTCTCTAAAAAAAGTTAAAAAGAACTTAAAATTAAAATGACAGTTCACTTTGGAACATATTTCGCCTAGTTTCATGGATAGAATATTTTTATGAAAGCGAATACAAAAACTAAAGAAACCGAAATATTAGAAGGTCTTAAAAGCGACCCAAAATTCTTTTACCCAAAATTTTTATATAATGATATTGGGGTAAAACTTTTTGCCGAGAAAACAAAAATTCCCGAATATTATTTAAAAAACAAAGAAGTTTCTATTTTAAAACAGAACAAAAAAAACATTATTGATAAATTTAAAAGTTCTGAAAAAGAAATCAATATAATTGAACTTGGTGTTGGTGATGGAATAAAAACAAATATAATTCTGGATGAAATCGTGTGGCAAAACTATGCTGAAAAGATCACATTTATTCCGATAGATATCAACGAAAGTATCTTAAAATATTATGAACAAAAGTTTCATGAGAAAAAATTCCCATTTCCAATAAATCCAATAAATAATTCCTTTGAAAATGGTATAGAAAAAATTCCAAATCGGAAAGAAAAACGAAATATTATTTTGTGGTTTGGAGCTACGATTGGAAATATGACAGCAAGAAAACGTTTTGATTTTTTGAATAACCTAAATCATCTTTTAAACAAAAACGATCTAGTGGTTATTGGTTTTGATTTGAATAAAAAAACGCACATCGTAAGAAATGCATACGAAACTCCACCTAATGATTTGTTTTATTTTAATGCGCTAAATACAATAAACGAAACTTTAAAAACAGATTTTAAAAAGGAAGATTTTATCCATTTTTTCGATTATGATAATGAAACAGGAGAAGCTTTTACAAAATTAATTAAGAAAAAAGGAGAAAAAATTAAAATTAAGGATACAGAAATTTCATTTGAAAATTTTGAGCCAATTTATATAAGTCCACATCATAAGTTTCATTTGAGTCAAATAGAGCAAATTGCCGAAAACTCAGGTTTTAGAATTAAAAAATATTTCACAGATTCTGATAAATATTTTATGGATGTTATTTTTGAAAAAATAGATAATCCAAAAACGGAATTACCTTCTGTGAAAAGAGAACCTTTTGATTTAAAAGCATAAAAAAAGGCTGTCTAAAAAACAGCCTTTTAATTTATATCATCTTACAAACTTGCTTAAAAAGTTTTCCTTTAGTTATTTCGCAACCGGCTTGTACCATGTTGTAAATCTCTATGTTTCTTTCTGCATCGTACTTTTTCTTTCCTTGAAAAACTGCAACCTTTTCTTCGTCTTTAATATTTAAAAACAACCACTTCACTCCTTCTGGTTCTAAAAGATTTACCTCAGCAACTTTCACTTGAATCATAATTCTTGATAAAACATCTTCATCACAGAAAAAAACATTCACTGTTTTCTCTCCCATGTGTTCTAAATAAAAAGTATTATCTAAAATTTTATTCCAAATCAAATCGCTAAATTCTTCTGCTTTTGTCGGAAATTTCTCTTTTACCACATCCCACTCCGTTTCTGAAATCTTTTCATTTTTCAAAAATTGCTGAAATTCCTTTGCAAAAGGTTTAAATTGCGTATTGCTTAACAGTTTATATTTCATCTAAATTATTCGTCTTAATTCTAATTAAAAAAGCAAGCAAAAATAGGAATAATCCTAGAAGTTTTCCACATTTTTTGTGTAAAAATATTATTCATTTTTCTATAGTAAATTATCTAATTATTTATTTAAATTTGGCCTTTAATAACCAACACAACTAAAGAATATAAAATGATTGTTTTTTTCAAATCAAATAACAATTCTATCTTCGCTTTAGAATCTAAAGCAGAAATCAACAACGACACTATTCAAAAATTATCATGGCTTTTTGGTAATGCAACACATATGACGGAACCTTCTTTGGAAGGTTTTTTTGTTGGACCTAGAAAAGAAATGGTAACTCCTTGGAGTACAAATGCTGTAGAGATTACTCAAAACATGGATATTCATGGAATTGAGAGAATTGAAGAGTATAAAATTGTTGAAGAAAATGAGGATTTCGATCCGATGTTAGAAGCAAAATATCACAATTTAGATCAAGAGATTTTTACAGTTCATGTAACTCCTGAGCCTATTTTAGAGATTGAAGATATCGCTGCTTACAACGATCAAGAAGGTTTAGCTTTAAACCAAGAAGAGATTGAGTACTTAGAATCTTTAAGTGAAAAAATTGGAAGAAAACTAACAGATTCTGAGGTTTTCGGATTTTCACAAGTAAATTCTGAGCACTGTCGTCACAAGATTTTCAACGGAACTTTTGTAATTGACGGTGAAGAGATGCCAACTTCTTTATTCAAATTAATTAAAGAAACTTCAAAACAACATCCAAACGGAATTGTTTCTGCATATAAAGATAATGTTGCTTTTGTTAAAGGACCAAAAATTCAACAATTTGCTCCAAAAAGTGCTGACAAACCAGATTTCTACCAAACTAAAGAAATCGATTCTGTTCTTTCTTTAAAAGCAGAAACACATAACTTCCCTACAACTGTAGAGCCATTCAACGGAGCTGCAACAGGTTCTGGTGGAGAAATTAGAGATAGACTTGCAGGTGGAAAAGGTTCACTTCCTTTAGCTGGAACTGCGGTTTATATGACTTCTTATTCTCGTTTAAAAGAAAATCGTCCTTGGGAAAAAGCAATGGATGAAAGAGAATGGTTATACCAAACACCAATGGATATCTTAATCAAAGCTTCTAACGGAGCATCTGATTTTGGAAATAAATTTGGACAACCATTAATTACTGGTTCTGTACTTACTTTCGAGCATGAAGAAGATGCAAAGAAAATTGGTTACGATAAAGTAATCATGCAAGCTGGGGGAATCGGATATGGTAAAAAACAAGAAAGTTTAAAAGATACACCAAAGAAAGATGATAGCATCGTAATCTTAGGTGGAGATAATTATAGAATTGGAATGGGTGGAGCTGCTGTTTCTTCTGCAGATACGGGAGAATTCAGTAATGCAATTGAATTAAATGCAATCCAACGTTCGAATCCTGAAATGCAAAAGCGTGCTGCAAATGCTATTCGTGCAATGGTAGAAAGTGATGAAAATCCAATTGTTTCTATTCACGATCACGGAGCTGGTGGACACTTAAACTGTTTATCAGAATTAGTAGAAGAAACTGGAGGAAAAATCAACATGGACAATCTTCCTGTTGGAGACCCAACACTTTCTGCTAAAGAATTAATTGGTAACGAATCTCAAGAAAGAATGGGATTAGTAATCAATAAAAAAGATATTGATACTTTACACAGAGTTGCAGACAGAGAAAGAGCTCCTTTCTATGATGTAGGAAATGTAACAGATGATCATAAATTTACTTTTGAATCTGAAAAAACGGGTGCAAAACCAATGGATTTAGATTTAGAAGATATGTTCGGAAGTTCTCCTAAAACTATCATGAATGATGTAACTGTTGAGAAAAACTATGCAGAAGCTTCTTACGATGCTTCAAAAATTGAAGAATATATTTCACAAGTTTTAAAATTAGAAGCAGTTGCTTGTAAAGATTGGTTAACAAACAAAGTTGATCGTTGTGTAACTGGTAAAGTTGCAAAACAACAATGTGCTGGACCATTACAATTACCATTAAACAATGTTGGTGTAATGGCTTTAGATTATTTAGGAAAAAAAGGAGTTGCTACTTCAATTGGTCATGCTCCTGTAAGTGCTTTAATTAATCCTGAAGCTGGTTCTAAAAACTCTATCGCAGAAGCATTGACAAATCTTGTTTGGGCACCTTTAGAAGAAAACTTAAAATCTGTTTCTTTAAGTGCAAACTGGATGTGGCCTTGTAAAAACGAAGGTGAAGATGCAAGATTATACAAAGCTGTAAAGAGTGTTTCTGATTTCGCAATTGAATTAGGAATCAATATTCCAACAGGAAAAGATTCACTTTCAATGGCACAAAAATATAAAGGGGAAACAGTTCTTGCTCCAGGAACGGTTATTATTTCTTCTGTAGGAGAATGTAGCGATATTAATAAAGTAGTAGAGCCTGTTCTTTCTAAAGAAGAAAACAACGAAATTTTCTATATCGATTTCTCTAAAGATGCTTTCAAATTAGGAGGTTCTTCTTTCGGACAAATCTTAAACAAATTAGGAAATGAAGTTCCTACAATTAAAGATGCTTCTTATTTCACTTCTACTTTCAACACAATTCAACAATTAATCAAAGAAGGAAAATTAACTGCTGGACATGATATTTCTGCTGGAGGTATGATTACTGCTTTATTAGAAATGTGTTTTGCTGATGTGTTACTTGGAGCGGAAATCAACTTAAACGGAATTAAAGAAGAAGATTTAGTGAAAATCTTATTTGCTGAAAATAGTGGAATCTTAATTCAAACGACTGATGCTGCTTATGTTTCTTCTGTTTTAGAAGCAAACAATGTAGATTTCTATTCGATTGGTAAGGCTGTTGGTAACAGTGAGACATTATCAATTGTAAAAGGAGAAACTACTTTAGACTTATCTGTTTCTGCAATGCGTGATGAGTGGTATGAAACTTCTTATTTATTAGACAAAATGCAATCTGGAGCGCAAAAAGCTACAGAGCGTTTTGAAAACTATAAGAATCAAGCATTAGCATATAAATTCCCAGCGAACTTTACAGGAAAACGTCCTAAAATTGATGCTACAAAACCAAGAATCAAAGCGGCAATTATCCGTGAAAAAGGTTCTAACTCGGAAAGAGAGATGGCAAACGCAATGTACATGGCAGGTTTTGATGTAAAAGATGTACACATGACGGATTTAATTTCTGGAAGAGAAACGTTAGAAGATATTCAATTCATTGCAGCAGTTGGAGGGTTCTCTAACTCAGATGTATTAGGTTCTGCGAAGGGATGGGCTGGAGCTTTCTTATACAACGAAAAAGCAAAAACAGCTTTAGATAATTTCTTTAAGCGTGAGGATACACTTTCTTTAGGAGTTTGTAACGGATGTCAGTTATTTGTAGAATTAGGTTTGATCAACCCAGAGCATGATGAAAAACCTAAGATGTTACACAACGATTCGCACAAATTCGAAAGTATCTTTACATCTGTGGAGATTGCAGAAAATAATTCTGTGATGCTTCAATCTTTAGCTGGTTCTAAACTAGGAATTTGGGCAGCACACGGTGAAGGAAAATTCCATTTACCAAAAGAAGAAAGCAAATACCAGATTCCAGCAAAATATGGTTTTACAGGTTACCCAGCAAACCCTAATGGATCTGACTATAACGCAGCAATGTTAAACTCAAAAGATGGTCGTCACCTTGTGATGATGCCACACTTAGAGCGTTCTACTTTCTCTTGGAACTGGGGTTACTATCCAAACAACACAGATGAAGTTACTCCATGGCTAGAAGCTTTTGTAAACGCAAGAGTTTGGTTAGAGGATAAAAAGTAATTTTATATTTATATATATTGAAAAACCTGAGTTTTAGCTCGGGTTTTTTTTGGTTTATTGCTAAAGGAATGAGAAATGATGTGGCTTCGGCTCCGCTCAGCCTCCGTTTGATGTTCCACTCATTCACTAATTTTATGTAATTCTACTGGTGACTGAGCGGAGTCGAAGCCAATAGCAATCGGCATTTTGACTCCGCTCAATGACTTGAAATCTAATTAATATTTATTTTTTATTCAAATTCTTCTGTGTTTGAGCGGTGGCTGAGCGGAGTCGAAGCCCTACTTTCATTCTGGCACTAAGCCAAAATATGTAACTCTTTCATATTACCTTCAATTAAAGCTTTCTTCTTATTTCTTCCCCAACCTTGAATTTGTTTCTCTCATTGAAATGCTAAATCAATTCTATCATATTCTTCAAAATAAACCAATTTTACTGGTAAACGCTTTTTAGTATGATTTGCTCCTTCTCCATTTTGATGTTGTACAAACCTCATTGGTAAATCTATAGTACTTCCTGTATAAAAAGAACCATCAGCACATTCTAAAATATAAGCATAAGCTTTTTTCATAAAATATTTTTATTGATGCCTACTAAAATTAAATCTTTTTGAGGAAATTAAAACTATAAATAACTAGGCTTCGGCTACGCTCAGCCGCCAAGTATGAGTATATAACTAAAAAAACCCAAGCTAAAAACTCGGGTTTCATATTTAATTTATTTTAATAATTCATCTAGCAACTCCATCGTTTTATCATGGGAAGGTCGCGGAGCTTTAGTATCGATTATTTTTCCTTCTTTATCAATCAAAATAAAATAAGGAATAGAACCAACTCCATAAGCTGTCATGAATTCACTATCAAAAGATTTATCGGCAAAAAGTTGCACTCCACTAAGTTGTTTTGTGTTAACCATTTTTTTCCAATTAATTTTATCTTTTAGATTATCCACCGATATGCTAACAAAAACAATGTCTTTATCTATATATTCTTCTTCTAAAGCTTTTAGATATGGAATTTGTTTTAAACAAGGTCCACACCATGTTGCCCAAACATCAATGTAAACATATTTACCCTTAAAATCAGATAAATTTACAATCTCTCCATCAATAGATTCAAAACTAAAACTAGGAGAAACATCCCCTTTTCTCAATTTATTGTCACCTACTATCTCTTTATATTTATTTTCACAAGCTTCAATATATCGTTGGTTATTTGTTACTTTTTTAACTAATTCCAGATAATCCTGAGCTCGATCATTCTCTGGAGTTATATTATAGTAGAAATTCAATACCAATTGACTAATAACTTCTCTTTCTGGAATCTGACGTAAAACATTCAGCATTTCAGAAACATTAGTAGTATTCTCAATTTGCTTTTCCCAATAAGAATTTACTAAAAATCTAAAATAAGGCTGCTTGTTGTAATCTTTATAGCTATTTATTTTAAAATTGTTTATTGGTTGATAAAAATTTTCAGATAGCACTATATCCTCACCAAATAAATATTTATAACTTGATTTAAATTCATCTATTGCATTTAAATATTCATATTCTAAGGACTTTTTTTCACTTTCAATAAAAAATGTTTCCACATTGGATTTCTCAAGTGAAGCTAAATGCATCTCTTTTAAATTCTCCAGATTCTTAAGATATTCTTCTCCTGTTACTTTGTAGAAAGCTTCAATATTATCTTTTAGCTTAAATTCTGCATTTTGTTTTTCTGCAAGATAATTATTTCGTTCTGCTCCAGCTCCATCAAAAACAAATGTATTTTCAATATCATTCGCATCAAATTTTACAAAAAAATCATCTTTTGGATAAAGGTAAATGAAAAATGATTTTCGATTATATTTAAGTCTATAATAACCTTCATTTTTAATCCTGAATTTCATATCGAAATTCCCATTTTCATCTAATTCTGCTGTAAATAAAGGTTGCCCACTTAGTTTAGTAACTCTTATATTTTGATCTTTCTGATTTTCTACTTGACCTGAAATAGTTATTTTTCCAGATTTAGCATATAAGGAAATACTAAATAATAGACCTGAGAGTATAAGTAATAAATTTTTCATTTTAATTTTTTGTTTTTTATTAAAATAGATTACTTCATTCAACAACCTATTTTTTTTAAAATTATTTCAATAAATTTAAATTTTGAATTAAGCATCTTTACTTCCAAAAATCTTATTTCTAAAAGCAGCAAATCCTCCAGCAGCTGCAATTGCAATCACTTTCCAAAATTTTAGCAAAAGTGCAAAAAATCCTGTTTTAGCTAATACTTTTCCTGCAATAAGACCTCCAATTCCATAAGCAGCAACTTTATCAATACTTGGATCATGTTCTGCATAAGTGTTTCCTCTCGTAAAATTAAAGTTTTCAATAATTGGATTGATTTCTTTTTTAACACTTGGCAATACGGCCATATCACCAATTACATTTAAATTTAAATAACCATTTCTCCCAAGTACACGAATATTATAATTCAAAATATTCGTTTCACCTCCTTCAAAATTATATTCTTGTGCCCAGTGTAATTTTTTATTAATTGCATCATAATATGGTTCTGATGCCCATCCTATTAAATGAATTTTTTCATAACCTTGGCTTACTCTCTCATCATTCCAATCTTCAGTATCTTGCTTTAAAGTTTTCATTAAATCTGTATAATCAATATCTTTTGCATCTTCATCTGAAATATAACCTTCATCACTATAAGTTATATCAATAGCAAAAGAATTTGGATCAACACTTAAAGGTCCCATATCTTTTGGAAATAACATTCCTAAACTAGGGTCATCTGTTGGCGGATTATCCCAAATATCTTCTAAAACTGTTTTACTATCTTTTGCATTTAAAAACATAAACCCTTCTGGAACATTTACCAAAACTTTTCCGTTTAATAACTCTACTTCACCGTATTCATATGTAAAACCTTTGACGATACTATCTAAAGCTTTTTCATAAGCGGCATACTCTTCTAAAGTAATTGCAAGTGAATCTGCATCTGTACGAACTAATAAGGAGTCTGTTTTTTCTTGTGCTTTTGTTGTAAATGCAAAACACATCACAAACAAAGCGAATAAAATCTTCTTTAACATGTTAAATTTTTATGTATTCTTAATTTTTGGCAAATATAGATTTTTATCTTAAAAAAAATATTTATAATTATTTTTTTAACAACTTTAAAGAGAAACGATGATAGAATTTAAAAAAGTAGAATATAAATTTAAATAAAATAGATATTTTTGCTTTCATAAAATTTAAACCAAATATGAAAAAGAAACATATATTATCAACAACTAGTTGTATTTTATTTTTAAGTTTAAACTTCTTATTATTTATCTCTTGTGATTCTAAACCAAATAACCTTGAAAAAGAACCAGAAGTATCAATTGTAGAGAAAAGTGGAATTATTGGTAATTATGAATTTATTGAAAAAGAATATTACAAAGATAAATTAATCACAACAGATACAGTAATTGTTCGTATTGAATTTCCAGAGAGAGTAACTTCTTATAATTCTACTGGATATAGTGGAGGACCAAATAATGGTACTTATATAAGTATTTTCAATTATGAAAATAAGAACAATAACTGGGAAATTTTTGGTGAAATAAAAGGAAATGTTGTTTTTATGAATGGAAAAAGTGATACTTCAGAGAAACTAAGTGGAACTATCAAAATTTCTGATTCTTTAATTTCTGATTTTAATATTGCAAAAAGAAAAATGTTTAGAAAAGATCTTTTGTTTGATGATACTCTTGAAAAACATGATGATAAAAAATATCCTGTAAAAACTAGTAAAGGGATAACTGTAAAAAGGGTTGGAGTTCTTAAACGAATTAAATAAGTTTAACTTTTCTTTTAAAAAAAGAATAAAATAGAAACATCTTTAATTAAATATGTTTTTGATAAAAAAACTAAAATGAAATACTTAGAAGAAATTAAAAAAGAGTCCTTTAAAGAGGAATATGAAAAAGATTATTTTAAAAATGAGAAATATTTGATGGCTAGTTTCCCGACGAATAATCTGGAAATGTATTATGCTCCTTTTGATTATATCAATAAAAATGCAAAAGTTGTTATTATAGGAATAACATCTGGACAAAGTCAAATGGAAAAAGCTTTTTATTCCTTTATAAATTCTCATCATGAACAAAAAAGTGATGAACAAGCTTTGAAAGATGTAAAATCAAACTCAAGTTTTGCTGGACCTATGCGAAAAAATCTAATCTCAATGCTTGATGAAATAGGTCTAAATAAAAGACTAAATTTAATTTCATGTGATGGTCTTTTTGGAATAAACAGAGGATTACTTCATTCAACTTCTGCTCTAAAATATCCTATCTTTAAAAATGGAAAAAATTATACTGGATCTTCTCCTTCACCTGTGAAAAACAAATTTTTATGGAATTCAATTAATTCAAATTTAGTTCCTGAATTAAGTAATTTTGAAAATAAACTTATCATTCCTCTTGGGAAAAGTGTGGGAGAAATTCTTGAAAAACTAGCTTCAGAAAATAAATTGAATAATAATATAATTTTAAAAGGCTTCCCTCATCCTTCTGGTGCAAATGGTAGTCGATTTAGTCAATTCAAGGAAAATAAAGAAACTATGACTGAAGTTATTAATTCTTGGAACATTTAATTTAATCTTGTAAACTCACAGTTTATTTCTATGAGTTTTATTTACTTTGACACAAAGAAATCGCTCCCAAACAAGTTCCATAAATCGGATCTTCTAAAAAGTGATAATCAAACTCAAATAATTTCGAATATTTTTCAAGAATTAAACGTATTGATTGATTTTCGGTAGTTCCGCCACAAAAAAGAACTTTCTTAGAATCCATATTTTCCAAGTGTGCTTTTAAAATGGAAACAATTGGTTCAGCAACCAAACTACAAATTCCAATTGCTAGGTTATTTGTCTCTGTAGAGTTTTTAGCGAAATTTGAAATCGTAATATCTCCTTTCAAAAAACTAAATGATTCTTCAAACAAATCATTTGCTGTGATGTTTATCTCATTCAGATTCCCATTTTCTGCAAGCTTTTCTATTTCAAAACTAGAATTGGTTCCTAATAATCTTTGCGAAAGTCCAAGAAGTGTCCCGCCTCCTATTCCTGTTCCGATCAAATGCGTTGTTTCGCCTTTTTCATATTTAACAAAAGAAGTTCCTGTACCAATATTTACAATAATACAAGAATCCAAACTTTTTGTTTTTGCAATATGTGCACTAGCTTCTAACTCATTAATAAAAATATAATTGCCTTTCTTTTCAATTTTATTCGAACCTGTTCCTGTAATTAATATTTTATCAAAATGAATTTCTGCACAAAATACATCTATAATTTTTTCTGGATTTGTTGTTGTAAAAGTCTTTTTTAAACTCTTATCATTCAAAATAGAAACCACTTTCAAATTGGTAGTTCCGATATCAAAACAAACTATATTCATAATTAATTATTTTTTAAACACACCTTTAACCATCTTTGAAAGTCAGGGCTGCTAAATTCTAATAAATTTCTAGTAACACAGTAAACTTTTTTGTCTTATTCACGTTCTTGTTCATTTTTTGCTTGTCCAAAAAACGAACCAAAAAAGGACACTTTCATAAAAGGTGTTTTTTTGACAACAAGGTCAAAAAACCGTATTTTAATTACTAAAATTCTTACAAGGATTCAGAATTCCTTAACGTAATTAAAATACTACACTCATTATGAAAGACAAAGAAAATCTTCGATTTTTGAGAAAAATTAAAGAACTTGAAAACCATATTTTCGAAAGAGGAATTTGACAATCTGTAAATATTAATACAAAAATGAATCATAATAAGTCTAATTTACCAAAAACAAATCTTATTATTCAAAAGTAAAACTCCAAAATTTAATTAATGCCCAGTTCTATAATTATTAAAAGTTCTAATTTTCTTTTCTTCTATTTTATTTAAAATACTAGCAATTGCAACGGGTACAATTAAAATCAGAATTGCTCCAAACATAAAACCTTGCATAGAATATTCTAGATCTGAACGGTAATAAGTTTTGAAATAAAAATATTCTCCAACAATTGAAATTACAAAAAGTAATAAAATAATAATCTTATTTGTTTTACCTTTTTCGGCTTTGATTGAATCTAATTTATAATCAAAATTAGAAACCTTAGAACAATGTTGACAAGAAATCTTCTGCAAATTATGTTCTTGTGCTAAACTTACTCTATCGTTTGCAGAATAAGGGAATGGACTTTCGTTTCCACAATCAGAACATTTAAAATATAATCTCATAGTTTTTTATTTTTTACAAATCTCAGTTTTCGTTCAAATGAAAATCCGATTTCGAGTTCCTCAATCTTTAAGATATCAACTGGTGACTCAGGCTCTTGAAGTTGTTTTTCTCTTTTTTGATTTTTTAACACACCCCTTGCCCCTCTCAAGAGGGGAATTGATTTTTAATTAATATTTCATTTTAAAACAAATCCGAATTCACAATATCTTCAATCACAAAAGAATCTGCGATAGAAAATAAAAGCATTTCTGTAAAATATAATTTCTCTGCTTTTTCTGTATTCCAAAGTTTCAAACTGATTTCTTTCACCAATTGACACATTTCTTTATAAGCTTCGTTTTGTGGAATAAATAATGATTTGTCACGGTTCAAAATAAAACGTTTATCAATTTCAGAAATCGAGTTTACTTGATAATTTTCTTTATGCTTCAAACGAATCAGAACTTTCATATCAAATGCTGACATTTTGGAATTTCTACCTT
This sequence comes from Aureivirga sp. CE67, assembly GCF_015767245.1. Taxonomy (GTDB): domain Bacteria; phylum Bacteroidota; class Bacteroidia; order Flavobacteriales; family Flavobacteriaceae; genus Aureivirga. The sequence goes on along the minus strand of NZ_JADOTV010000011.1, from coordinate 117,973 downwards.
CTGGAATCGGAAAATAAATAGTTCCAGCCTTTTGAGAAAGTAAAATCCAATTTAGAGAATAGGCAACTCTCGAGTCGTAAATCAAATATTTATTTGGATTCATAAATGTACAAACCTTCGAATAACTCGCCACTCTTTTAAAAGGCGCTTTGTTTTTCTCTAAAACATCTTTTACCGTTGCAATCGTATCTTCCATTTTTGCAGCTCTGATTCCACCCCAATCTCGTACAATCCACATTCCTAATTCTTGGAAAAAAGGAAAATTATTTTGATACGATTCCAGCAAAATTGGTTGCAAAATAGCTTTTAACTGCACTTCTTTTTCATAAGGTTTTAAAGCATCTAACTCTAAAGCTTTTTCTTTGGAAATAACTCCAAGTTCTACTATTTTATATAAAGATTTCAAACTCACCGACCATTGGTAATAATCTTCTAAATCTGAAGTATATTTTTGTAAATAGTTTACAATTTTATCAATATCAAAATTCATTTTCATCTTCTATTCTATATTTCATTGTGTAAATATATTGAGATTATTTCTGGGAATAATATTTTACAACCTTTTATTTTCAAATAGACAAAACTCAATATTTAAACATAAATTATTAACATTTATATTATTCATTTTTTCAAATATTAACTATATAAAATTATATTTGTGAAAATAAAAATATTATATACAATGGAAGAAGATAAAAGAAAACATTTAGAGTTTATTCAAAACGTTATTGCGAGAATGAATTCAAATTCATTTATGATTAAAGGTTGGGTTGTAACTTTAGTTTCAGCTCTTTTTGCTCTAATAGCATCTGGAAAATTTGAAAAGGAATTATTTTATGTTTCTTATTTGATAATTATTCTTTTTTGGATTTTAGACGGTTATTTTCTTTCAAAAGAAAGACAGTATAGAGGTTTATATAAAACTGTTGCTAAAAAAAAGAATGATATCGATTTTAACATGAATGTTTCTGAATATAATAAAGAAAAAAACACTTGGATTTCTTCTATATTTTCTGAAACTTTCAGAGTATTTTTTGGATTATTAATAATAATTACATCTATCATTTACTCATTCATAAATTAAAATAATGTCATTACCAAAAATTACACATATAACTTCTAAAAGAAGATTATGGATTATTTCAAATAATAATAATTTAAACTCATTTTTTTATATACCTGATTTATTTTCTAAAAATAAAGACTTTGAATTTAAGGTATTAGAAAGTAATCATGAAAATAACATTAGATTAAAAGAAAAATGGAGAATTGATTTTTCTTTATCAACAACTGATTTTGATGTTTATTTTGAAAGCTTTGATAGATTAAGTGAAGAATATATTAATAATCATGATTTAATATTTATTATAGATGGAAATAATTATTTATTAGAAAACGAATCATTTTTACTAGACAAAAAAATTAATCTTAATAACACAATTGTATTTTCTCACAATAATGAAAAAGATACTAACATATCTTTTAAAATAAATTCTTTTTATAAAAACAAATTAAGAGAAGTTATTTCAATCAATTTATTTGATGAACATAGTGTATTATTTAAGAAAAGATTATTTAAAATCATTTTCAATCATTTCAGTGATTATTTATCAAAAATTAGACAATTTATTCAAGTATGTATTGACAATAAAGGAACATACTTACCTCTCTCTAGTTGCAATTTAACAAGTCTTTATGAAATCCCTGAAATATTTGAAACAAAACATTTTTTAGAAGAACTTCAGCTGTGTAATGAAAGTGCTAAATATGAAAATAACAAATGGACACACAATAAAATAGGAAATTTTCAAGAAATAAATATGTTAGGTGGTAATATTCCAGAAGAAATTAAAAATCTATCTAAACTTAAAAAATTACATTTAGGAGGTGATTGGAAAAATAAAGACTGGAATAAATTCAATTTTCAAAATATTGAAGTTTTAAATGGTCTTGAAAACCTAGAATATTTAAATATTAGCAATAACGAATTAGAAAAAATTCCAAGTTTTGAAGGGTTACAAAAACTTAAAACACTTTATTTAAATAACAATAATATTAAAAATTTAGATTTTAATTCTACAATGGAAAAATTGGAGGAATTAAATTTAAGTAGCAATCAAATTGAAAATTTAGATTTTGTAAAATTTATACCTAATGTAAAAACACTAGATTTACATAGCAATAAAATAAAGGATGTTAAACCTTTAATCGATTTGATTTATAAAATTGGAATTAAAAACTCTAGATGGAATATTAATACTATTAATATCGCTGATAATTTGTTAGATAATTTCACGTCAAGTTTAATTGATAAAAGCTCAAAACATATCTTACAGCAATTAAATGAAATTTCTAATCTAAAAGAAGAAGAAATCAATAATATTAGAGAAATTAAAGTTATATTAATAGGAAATAGTGAAGTAGGTAAATCAACATTAGCAAATTATCTTAAAAACAAAAAATATAAAAAAGATATTGAAACTACTTTATGGTTAGAAGAATTCCAAATAAAATTAAAAATTCCTAAAAAAAATATTGAATATCAAATAAACCTCTTTGATATTGGTGGCCATGATTTTTACCATGACACACATCATTTAATCTATAGTCCAAATTCTATTTTCATACTTCTATGGGATAAAAAAACACATAAATATAATGATAGTAGACCTTTAAAACAGAAATATAAAGGCAAAATAAAAGAATCATTTACTGTTGACTTCCCTTTAGAATATTGGCTCGATTCTATTCTCTATTATTTCAAAAAGAAAGAATTTCAAACTAATATAGCTCTTTATGATTATGATAAAATAACAAATGAAGAAAAAGGAGTTAATAAAATAACAGATGTTAAATCTAAAATTAAATCTAATACACTTGTAGTTCAAAACAAAGTCTCATCTATTAAAAATATTCTACATCTAAATCATTCAGAATTATTTGATAAGTTTCCTTTTATTTTTGATTTTACAAACTTCTCTATAAAAAATTACAGAAATACAAATCATTTTAAAGACTTATTATTTCAAAATATTAATCATCTTGAAATAAGTTCAACACCAATTCAAAACTATTATAATACTTTAAAAAATAGAATATTAAAAAGTAACAAAATTATTGTTGATAAAAATGAGTTTATTTTATTATGCAAGGAAAATAAATCTGATATTACAAATGAACAAATAGAAAATTTCATTGTCTATTTGTTAGATTTAAGTGTAATTATTCATTTTTTTGATAATAATAGAACTTTAAATTTATATAAAGGTTTAAAAAATATTTCGACAAGAATTCAATTAGACAAAATTATCCTCAATAAAAAAAGTTTAAAATTAAATATTTCATTTAATGATAGATTCGTTATCAAAAGGAGTACAATCTTAAGTATTTTACAAAAAACAATAGAATATTTCCCTGAATATAATGGAGTTATTAAAGAAAATAATTTAAAAGAAATCTTAAATTCAAATATTGGTATATATTCAAATAAAATCAATTATACTGATTTAATAGTATTTTTAATTGATAAAAAAATATTATTCAAACAACCTAATACTAAAAACTTTATAGCTCCTTTATATTTACCAAAAGAACCAGATGATTCTATTAATATGTTTTTAGACGAAGAAAAATTCCCAAATGTTAAATATAAATATGAAGGATATATACATAAAAGTTTCATATTTGATATATTTAACAAGTTTAAAAATGAAATTAGCCACTATTTTTGGAAAAACGGAATTCTTTTAAAAAGAAATATAGAAATAATATTAATTAAGTTTATAATATCTGAAAATGGATGTTTTGTTGATATATATAAACAAAACAATAATAAATCTAATGATTTTTTCAATTCCATTATTGATTATATTGAAGATGAAAGTGTTTTTTATGATTACACTAAATTAGTTCCAAATATACATAACGAATTTGCTCCATTAGAAGAAATTTTAAAATATCAAAAACAAAATATTTTAAATTTTAAGTATGATAATAAAAACTTAAAATTAAGCGATTTCAAAAAACATTTATCACAAAAAAATAAAATGAAAAAGATATTTATTTCTTACTCAAAACAAGATTTAAAATATATACATGAATTTAAAAAGCATTTGAGTGCACTTCATCTAAATGGAAAAGTATCCGATTGGTATTGTAGTGAATTAGAAGCAGGTTCAGAATGGAGTGCTGAAATTAAAAAACATTTTGATGAATCTGATATTATTTGCTTTATGGTTAGCCCTAATTTTATGAATACACCTTATATTCAAGAATATGAAATTAAACCAGCCTTTGAAAGATATAAAAAAGATAAAAGTTTTAGGATTGTTCCAATATTTTTAGATTACTGTCAATGGAGAACAGAGGAATTTAATCTAAGTAAATTTACAGGTTTACCATATACTGCTAAACCTATTGCAGATTTCAACAATAAAAACATTGCTTGGTATATAATTTCTGAATGTTTAAGAATCGTAATAGAACAAGATAATATATCTATGGAAAATGAAAATCATATTTATACAAATAATAAACTACCAAAAGATATTTTATCAATATACGAAAGACTAATCGAAGGAAAACTTGATAACAATTCAATATAATAAACAAAAAAAGAGGTCATTAAAAACGACCTCTTTTCCCAAACTTAACTAAAAACTATTACTTAATATATCTCTCTTTTACTCTACATTTCTAAAAACCAATTTATCATCAAAAGCATCTAACATAATTTTACTTTCGCCAGTTACTTTTCCAGCTAAAATCTCTTTAGAAAGTTCATTTAAAACTTCTCGTTGAATCACTCTTTTTACAGGTCTTGCTCCATATTGCGGATCAAATCCTTTTTCAGAAAGCGATTTTAAAGCTTCATCACTTACTTCAAGCTTAATATTCTTCTGCGCTAAAAGTTTCGAAACTCCTTTTAATTGCAATCCAACAATCTCCGAAATTTCATTTTCATTTAATGGCGTAAACATAATCACCTCATCAATTCTGTTTAAGAACTCTGGGCGAATTCGCTGTTTCAACAATCCTAAAACTTCTATTTTTGTAGATTCTGTAACAGCTTCACGCTTATTCATATCTAAATCTTCAAAGTTTTCTTGAATGATTTCAGCTCCCATGTTCGATGTCATAATGATAATCGTGTTTCTGAAATCCGCCAATCTTCCTTTGTTATCTGTCAATCTTCCTTCGTCTAAAACTTGTAATAAAATATTAAACGTGTCCGGATGCGCTTTTTCAATCTCATCTAGAAGAACCACAGAATAAGGTTTTCTACGAACAGCTTCCGTCAATTGTCCACCTTCATCATAACCAACATACCCTGGAGGCGCTCCAACCAATCTGCTCACCGCATGTCTTTCTTGATATTCACTCATATCAATTCTTGTCAATGCATTTTCATCATCAAAAAGATATTCTGCAAGCGCTTTTGCCAACTCCGTCTTCCCAACTCCTGTTGTTCCAAGGAATAAGAAAGAACCTATCGGACGTTTATTATCTTGTAATCCAGCTCTAGAACGACGAACAGCATCCGAAACAGCAACAATTGCTTCTTCCTGCCCTACTACTCTTTTATGTAATTCTACTTCCAGATTTAAAAGCTTTTCTCGCTCACTTTGCAACATTTTCTGTACAGGAATTCCAGTCCATTTTGCTACAACCTCAGCAATATCATCTGCTGTAACTTCTTCTTTTATCAAAGCTTTCTCTTGATTTTCTTGTAAATCTTTCTGAAGCTTTTCTAATTTTTCTTGTTCTTCTTTAATCTTACCATAACGAAGCTCTGCAACTTTACCGTAATTTCCTTCACGCTCTGCTTTTTCTGCTTCTAATTTGTAATGTTCAATTTCTTCTTTTGCAGCCTGAATTTGATCAATTACATCTTTTTCGCTTTTCCACTTTGCATTGATGGTATTACGTTTTTCTTTCAGATTTGCCAATTCTTCTTGTAAACTAGAAAGTTTCTTCGAATCATTTTCTCTTTTGATTGCTTCAATTTCAATCTCAATCTGCATGATTTTACGATCTAGAACATCTAATTCTTCTGGTTTAGAATTGATTTCCATACGCATTTTTGCAGCAGATTCATCCATTAAATCAATTGCTTTATCTGGTAAAAATCGATTCGTAATATATCTTTGCGAAAGTTCAACCGCAGCAATAATTGCCTCATCTTTGATTCGAACTTTATGATGCGTTTCATATTTATCTTTAATTCCTCTCAAAATTGAAATCGCACTTTCTACATCTGGTTCGTCTACAGTAACTTTCTGGAAACGTCTTTCAAGCGCTTTATCTTTTTCAAAATATTTCTGATATTCATCCAAAGTTGTTGCTCCAATTGCTCTCAGTTCTCCTCTTGCTAAAGCAGGTTTTAGAATATTCGCAGCATCCATTGCTCCTTGTCCACCTCCTGCTCCAACTAATGTATGAATCTCATCGATGAAAAGAACAATATCTCCTTCCGCAGAAGTTACCTCTTTTACAACAGCTTTCAGACGCTCTTCAAATTCTCCTTTATATTTTGCACCAGCAATCAGAGCTCCCATATCTAAAGAATAAATTTGCTTATCCTTTAAATTTTCTGGAACATCTCCTTTTACAATTCTGTGAGCTAATCCTTCTGCAATTGCTGTTTTACCAACTCCTGGCTCACCAATCAGCATTGGATTATTTTTTGTTCTTCTAGAAAGAATTTGTAAAATTCTACGAATCTCTTCATCTCTTCCAATTACTGGATCCAATTTTCCGTCAATTGCAAGTTGATTCAAATTTTTAGCATATTTACTTAAAGAATTATACGATTCTTCTGCACTTTGTGAATGTACATTCGAACCTTTACGCAATTCTTGAATTGCAGCTTCTAAGTCTTTTTTTGTAACTCCCTGATCTTTTAAAATCTGAGAAGTTGTATCTTTTGTATCTAAAATTGCTAAAATTAAATGCTCGATAGTTACAAACTCATCGTTCATTTTTTTAGCGATTATCGAAGCTTCGGTCAATGTTTTATTTGCTTCTCTAGAAAGCATAACTTGTCCTCCAGAAACTTTCGGATAATTTTGAATTGTATTATCTAATATTTGATTTAAAAGTGTAACGTTTACATTTAGTTTTTTAAACAAAAATGTTGTTACATTCTCATCCACTTCCAAAATTGCTTTTAGAATGTGTGCATTTTCTATTTGTTGTTGTCCATTCTCTTGCGTCAATAATTGCGCTCTTTGAATGGCTTCTTGTGATTTGATTGTATAATTATTAAAATTCATAGTCCGTGTTTTTATTCGAAACAACTTAGTCAAATAGTATTCCTACTTAAAATTACAAACTAAACAAGTCAATTTGTCTTGAAGATTCGTTAATATTATGACAAAATGACTTTAAATTTTATTTTTGAATGAAAAAATTACAAATACTTAAAAAATGAAGTGAAATAATTTGGAGTAAGTTAAAAGAAAAACATCTCTTTAATATACTTTTTTAATAAATATACAGCACTTCTGTATCTTTGTGGATATTTATATTTGAAATGAAATTAGAACAATTAGAGGGAAAATACTTATTAGAAGGAAGTAATCAAGACGGAACTAACAGCAGCTACAAAGGAATTCTTACATTAAAACTAGATGAGACAAGAAGAGTTCAAGCACATTGGCAAATTGGAGAACAAGAACAGTTTGGTGAAGGATTTTTTAAGAATAATATTTTAGTTATCAATTTCCATTATTTTGGAGAAGATCTTTTGGTTTATAAAGGAACTGTTGTGTACCATTGTTTAACTAAAGATATATTAGATGGTTTTTGGTCCGAAGAATATGGAAACCCGTTATATTTAGGAGGAGAACGTTGTACAAGAATTAAAGAATAATGAAAAACCGAGATCGATAATCTCGGTTTTTTTAAAATCATATTTTTATTTAACTAAAATTTTCTTTGAAAACTTTTGAGATTTACTCTTAAATAAAATATGATAAACTCCACATGAAATATTATCTAAATTGATTGTATTTTTTCCTGATTCTAAATTTTTATTTGAAATAACTTCCTTACCATATAAATCAATAATTTTATATGTTACCACTTCATTAATCTCTGAATATATATTTAGCTTATCTTCCACAGGATTTGGATATACAGTGATTTTATTTGAAAAATTATATTCTTCTGTATTTAATCCTGTATTATAACTCGCTGTCCAACCACTAAAATTTGAAGTATCATCTGTTATAAATTGAATAAACATTTTTCCTTTTCCAGGACTTGTTATAAGTTGTTCTGGAATTTCATCTCCAGAAAAAGTACCTAAAAGAGGAGCTAATGCATTTTTACCATCATAAACTTTTACAATATCTTTCCCTGATTCTGTATTAAATTCGGTAAAATTTAGAGTAATTTGATTTACATTTGGAGGAGCAATTAACCAAGTACAAGATGTATTTGGTAAATAAGTAACATAGCCATCTGATAATGTACCGCTTTCTTCTGTCAAGACAACTCCTGCCGAATTACATACATCATTCATACCTTCATAAATTCCTACTGCAAACCATGCATTATAAACAGATTGATATTGCTGAGAATCTTCACCAAACAAATCTTCCGCAGCTTGAAGTGACCCTAAAAAAGAATCGTAAAAAGTTGCATTTGGCGTAAGATATGTTGTAAGATTTCTATAAGCAATTTTCGCAGCATCTTCCATACCGATTCCCTCTACAGTAAAGGAATCATTTAAATCATTTTCGCCAGAACCACCTTCACTTAACAGATAAAACCAAAAATTTTGAACTGAACTATTTATATGAACTCCTCCATAATCAAATGGACTATTAGGATCTAGCCAATTTTCTCCATAATATGTATCAGGATATTGACCTAATTTTGGGTTTTTCATACTTCTAAAAAAACCTGGCCAAACAGTTTTTATATCTTCAGCAATTTTCCAGTCCGGATTTCCATCTGCATAAAATTCAATCATTGTTCCAAATATATCAGCAAAAGATTCATTCAAAGCACCTGATTCTCCTTGATAAATCAAACCTTCGTCTTCTAAACTACTTATTATTAAATGTGTAAATTCATGACCTACAATATCCAAAGACACAAGAGGTTTATGTGATGACCCATTCCCCATTCCATAAAATAAAAAATTATAAGGTGGTCCATAAGCACTCGCATTTAATTGCGTATTTCCAAAAGCTTCTTGATAATGAGGTGGATTTACATATTGTTTTATTTTTCCATTCTCATTATCAAACCCTATTCTATTGAATTTTTCAAGATAATAATCAAAAGCTTTTTCTGCTCCCCAGTGAACATCCATTCCTGTTTGTTGCACTCCAAACAATATCCAATTTGGAGTTGAATTTACCAAATCTTCTGCTCCAACTAAACCTGTAGTTAATAATAATTCTTCCCCATTAGATCCATCATAGGTTTCAATATTTCGTTCTTCTTCTCTTAACCTATACGAACCGTTATGCGAATCACATATAATAGTTTGAGAGTCGTTATAAGTAGTGTATGTAGTTCCTTCAATATCTTCATTATAATATAAACTTTGTTTTTGAAGTAAATCTCCTGAATTTACATCCATATATACATAACACATTTCAAAAGGTTTATTCGAATCTATACGAACTTTATGTGTTAGTTTATAAGAAACTGATTCTCGATCCTGAATTCTTAAATAAACGGTTTCTATAGGATATTCTTGAATAAGTGAAGTAACTTTCAAATGATTTTTAGCTAACTCTAAAGCTTTATTCTTTGAAATTTTCATAGTGGAATTAGCTTCTTTTAAATCATAAATATTACCATTTATTGAATTTAGAATTCCGTTTTTAATATGTAATTTCAAAATTCCATGCTCGATTTTTACGCCATGAAAATATTCTTGATAATTTTGATGTATAAAACCTAGTTTATCTTGTTTCTCTGAAGTTAATTGAAAACTATAATCATCCGATAAATGAAATATTTGATTAATATTCTGAAGAAATTCTGTTGGGGGAATTTTTCTTTTGTTAATCTTATGATTAAAACTTCCATTAAATGTTTTGATATTAAAATTCTCAAATTTTGAGACTGTTTGAGAACTTGATATAAAAGGTAGACATAAAATAATTAAAAGTATTTTTGTTTTCATCAAGTCTATTTTTAAGTATACAATATTTTAACAAATTGATTATCAAAAATCAAACCAAAACAACGTTTTTAATAAAAATAATTATCTAAAAAAAGAATATATTTATCCAATGAATTTTACTTTTAAACAAATAGAAAAAGAAGAACTAAATCTAGTCCTAGAATTATTTAAAGAATCTGCGGAAAAAATTGATAAAAAGAATGTGGATCATTGGCAATATTGGAAAAATCCACCGAAAGAAAAAATAAATTGGGTAGTTGAAGGAATTTATCAAAAAGAATTTTTCTTTATTTACGATTCAATGCAGCAAAATATCGGAATGGTTAGAATTATGAACGAAGATTTATTGTATTGGGGAAAACAAATTGAAAAAGCAAAATACATACATTCTTTTGTAATCAGAGAAGAATTTAATGGAAAAGGATTTGGTCAAAAAATTATTGAATCCATCGAATTTTTAGCTACAAAAGAGAACTGTAAATACTTAAGATTAGATGCAGATTCTAAAAACCCAAAACTTTGTAATTATTATGAAAATTTAGGTTTTCAAAAAGTTGGAGAGAAAAAACTTCCACTTTCTATTTACAATCTTTATGAAAAGGAATTAAAAAAATAAAATATTCTTTAAAATATCTTTCTGTAATTTGTGTAATCATAAAAGTGATTTGTGTTTTAAAAAATCATCGAAAAGCAAGAAATTTGTAAGATGCAAAAAAGAAGGATTATGTCAAATGAAATTTTAAGAATCGATTCGATCACGCAAATGCATGAAATTTTCGATTATGAGAAACCAAAGCATCCGTTGATTACGATTATTGATGTTTCTAAACTGAAAATAACCAAAGAAATGGTGAATGTAAAAGTAACTTTAGACTTATATTATATCGGTCTGAAAAGTGCTTCTTGCGGAATTCAATATGGAAGAGGAAATTATGATTTTGAAGAAGGAGTTTTAGTTTTCACTTCTCCAGGTCAGGTGGTTTCTGCAAAATCTGAAATGGAATTTGATACAGAAAATGGTTGGATGCTTTACTTTCATCCCGATTTGATTAGAGGAACACATCTTGGAGATCATATCGATGAGTTTTCTTTTTTCTCTTATGAAGCAAATGAAGCGCTGCATTTATCGGATAAAGAAAAGAAGATTTTGACGGATTGTGTGGAGAATATTAAAGAAGAATATAATGAGCGAATTGATAATCATAGCCAGCGAGTAATTGTTTCTTCATTAGAGCTTTTATTTAATTATTGTTTGCGTTTTTATGAAAGGCAATTCAATACGAGAGCTACACAAAATAAATCCATTGTTTCGGAAGTGGAATCTATGTTGAAAAACTATTATAAATCTGGTTTATTGGCTGAAAAAGGAATTCCTTCCGTGCATTATTTAGCTGATAAAGTAAATCTTTCGGATAATTATTTAAGTGATTTATTAAAAAAAGAAACAGGAAAAAGTGCAAAAGACCATATCAATGATTTTCTGATTGATAAAGCCAAGCATCTTTTACTTTCTACAGAAGATTCGGTTTCTGAAATTGCATTTTTACTTGGTTTTAATTATCCTCACTATTTCAGTAGACTTTTTAAAACGAAAACTGGAATTTCGCCAAATAAATATAGAGAGTTGAATTAAACAAAAAAACAAGTTCCTTTAGTCTAATAAAAAAATTAAAAACACGTTTTGTGTTCAACTATCCGTGTTTTGTGTTCAAAAAAAGAATTTGGCTGCAATAATTTTGTCTTATCAATTAATAATTAAAAAAATAATCAAAATGAATAAGGCAATTTTAATTACAGGTTGTTCAAGTGGAATCGGACGAGCGACTGCAAAATATTTTCAAGAAAAAGGTTGGAATGTAATTGCGACAATTAGAACAAATCCAGAGGAAGATGTAGAATTAAATAGTTTAGAAAATGTTTTCGTTTCTAAAATGGATGTTACCAAACTTGAAACGATAGAAAAAACAGTAAAAGATGGAATTGATAAATTTGGTAAAATTGATGTTTTATTAAATAATGCAGGATACGGTTCTTACGGATTATTAGAAGCTTCATCTGAAGAAAAAATTAGACGACAAATGGAAGTAAATATAATTGGACCTCTAATGGTTATAAAAGAATTACTACCTCATTTTAGACAAAATAAATCTGGTATCATTATGAATGTTTCTTCTATGGGAGGAAAAATAACTTTTCCATTAGGAACGCTTTATCATGGATCAAAATTCGCTGTTGAAGGAATGTCGGAAGCCCTTTCTTATGAATTAGATGCAATTGGTGTTAAGGTAAAATTAATCGAACCAGGAGTTATTAATACAAATTTCGCTACTACTTCTTTTGATTTAAATCTGGATGAAAGCTTAGAAGAATATCAAGAATTTACTACGAAAATATTAACAGCTTTTGGTGGTTTAGGTTCTAGTAGCTCAGAAGCAGAATTGGTTGCAGAAACGATATTCAAAGCTGCAATGGACGAATCTGATCAAATGAGATATGTAGTTGGGAACGATGCTGAGCAACTTATAGACGCAAGAAAAAAAATGGATGACTCGACTTACATGAATATGATGAAAAGTCAGTTTGATTTGTAATATGTTTTTAAATCCAAAAACTCTCTAATAGAAATTAGAGAGTTTTTTTATAATTTTAACCACCACAGCCTCCGCAACCTGAACAGCCTCCACATCCAGCACTAACGCAACCTCCACTGGAACATCCAGCTGAAAAATAAATTCCAACATTTTTATATGTTATAGCATTTAACGAAGTAAAAAGTAAATCAATATCTATATTTCCAAGATTAGAGTCAACAGAATTTAAGCTAATGAATTCGTGAAAATTATTTAATAATTCTTGATCAAAATCTTCGATAAGTAAAATATTTGCACCAACTAACAAACAAGCTGCCAAATCATCAGAAACATGATCTTTTGGATTTTTAATGATTTTCTCTAATCTTTTAAGTTCTCTATCTATAATTTCAGATTTTTTAAAACCATCATTAGTTCTTATAAAATAAGAGTATAATCCAAATAAATTAATTTTAAACGATCCAAAATACTTTTTCAAGTTTTCAGATTCTTGAATTTCAGACTTAAAGTCCACATCAGAATCTATACCTTTATGAATTGCTTTTAAATAAGAACGAATTTGCATTTTCTCAAAATATTCATCATCAAAATATTTTAAAAACCTTCTTTCATAGCTTAAACTTTTATAATTTTCAAAATTTACACCTCTTTTCACATATACATAATTTCTTACATATTTATCAGACGGATGACTTTTTCTACTTACAATTTTAATTTCTAAAACTCCTTTGTATACTAAATCGATCAAAGTATATTTCAATAAATCTTTTAGAGATACTTTGTTCGGATTCATTAAGAAAAGGGTTTCTGTACTATTTAACTCTTTTAATAACTTCATTTTTTTTCAAATATTTTTTTTGGAACAACCCAGTTCTTATGCATATTCACTCTTACAAAATGTATATAATGAAAACGATCCTGACTGCTTGGCCAAATATCTATTGGTGGTTCAAATTTAAAAACCTCTCGATATCTCTCTTTCGTTTCTTCATATAAATCTGTAAAATGCTCTTTTTCATTTTTGCCTTTTGTTGGGCCATGATGTATTTCTCTTTTCAAAATTTCTTTACACATTTCTGTCCAATAAGAATATGTGTACAACAAATGTAAATGCCAAACTTGATCCACTTCATCTGACGGTGCTAGATGAAAATCCGAAATACAAACCAGAAAAATAAATTTTTTATATTCTAAAATAGCACGAATTGCAAAATCATAAGTCCAATTATTTTCACGGCAAAGTTTATCTGTAAAATTGTAATCTGAATCTGGATCATCTAATTCAAAATCTACAATTTTCTTCCATAGATCTTTTTCTTCTTTTGTCATTTTTAGTATTTAGAGAACAAAAATAACATTTAAAAAATATATTAAAAATCTAAGCTAATTTTACAATCTTAGGTTTTGGTTTTCTCCAAACTTGTAATAATTTTTCACTTCCTTTAGAAATATCAACATCTTGTACTAAATTAGAGCAATTTTGCTGTAATTTAGTATAAGATTCTTGTGAAACTTCTTCTCTAAAATCTTTTAGCCAAGTAGGATTTTTAAAACAATCATAAGTATATCCAGAATTATATTTTTCGATTAATTTACTCGGAACAGAATTATTAAAGCCAATAGACGGAACATTCTGTGTTGCAGCTTCTAACAAAGTCATATTTAAAGTATCTGTTGCACTTGGAATTACATTAAAATCCAACTCTTGTATTTGTTTAAAAAGTGCTTTTCCTTTCAAGAAACCGGTTACTTCTAACTCAGAATTTTCATTAATATATGTTGTCATTGGGCCATCACCAATAAAAACAAATCGGATATTATTTTTCTTAAATGAAGATTCTAATTTTACAATTTGTTCAATATTTTTTTCTTTAGCCAATCGACCAATATATCCAAAAGTGATCGTTTTTTCTTGATTGATATCTTTCGTGTTATTTTGATTGTATGCTAAAAACTTTTGGGTAGGAATAAATTCTGTAACAGGTATATATTTTTTATCCTTCAAAAAAGTACTTAAATATTCTTTTGATTCTTCAGTGTGATAAAAAATTTCTTTACAATTTCCATACACTTTTTGATCAATTTTTTTAAAAATATTATAAGCCATATTTTTGAGAAAAGGAAAACTATTTGGCATATATTTTCTAGCAAACAAAGGCATAAAAGTATGATAAAAACCTGTAGTATGAATTCCTCTTTTCTTTGCAACATTCGCAAAATAAACCCCCATCATTCCTGGAGTAGCAAGATGAATAATATCTATATCTCCAAATTTATTTTTCAAAAAAGAATACCATTTAAATCTTGGTACTCCCTGCGTAATATCTTTATAAAAAGGAATTTTTAGTTTAAATTTTAATGCTAAACCACATTCAATAATATTTTGTTCTAAATAGTTAATTTCGTATTCTTTACTTGGGTAAACAAAAATAAAATTGATATCTTTTTGCTTCTTAAACTCTTCTAATAAATTAAGATAAATTGTAGAAATCCCATTCACTAAAGTCCACGTATCATTCACTATCACAACATTTCTCATAAAACACAACTTACTGATTTACATTAATTTAACAAACTTTAAGTTACGTTTTTATTCAACAAAAAATTATGCTCTAATATTAAATTTTTGTTTAAAATTATTCAATTTCTATAATCTTACTTTTCCTTAAAACTTCCATTGGTTTCATCTGATAAATATCTCGCCAAGAGTCTTCACCATGAATTTTCACGTATTCTTCAATAATTCTGAAACCTATATAATATCCCAAAGCTCCAGGATAAATATTTAAATAATGATGTTCTCTATCCGTCAATTGTTTTGCTTTATCCTCATCATTGGATTTGTAATTTTTCTTTAAAATATGTAGTATTCCTTTTTCAAACTTTTTACAAAACTCATATTCTTTTTTGGTAAAAATTAGTTCTTCGTAAATCGGATTTTTTTCTTTATTAAACTTATACGAAACATAGCAAGCAAATCCTTCTCCAATTATTCGATGTAAAACTTTATTTTCATCTTGTTTTAAAAAATTACTATAAATCTGATGATTGATTTCATGAGGTAACATTTTGAAGATATGGTCCAAATTTTTATTAGAATCATGTGTAAGATCAATCAGCATAGTTCCATCATCAAAACCTCCCAAATCTACTGTTCCAGATCCGAACAAAACAACCCATTTTCCATAAATCGGATAATTTGTGAAGTTTTGCATTTCTAAAGACGTTTGATACAATTGTTTTTTTACTTTTTCAATCAGATTTGAGTTGTCTTTTTTATTTGTTTGTTTTAAAATATAATCTCTTTCATAATGCATCCAATCTAGAAATTCTCTTTCATTTCCGATATACGGTTCTAGAACATTAAAGTGTGGTTTGTAGATAGAATCCAACATTAAATTACTCCAATCATGAGATTTCATTTTGGAATATTTTTTCATGAACTTTAATTGTTTTGAACTTATATCAACGATTTCAATATTGGAATTAATCTTACTGTTTATGTGAATATTTGTAGAACAACTAACGAAGACAAACAAGAATAATAAATAACTGAAATTCCTAAACATTTTGATTTTTGGTTTAAAAATATAGAAAATAAAGAAGTTTATTATTAAAAATAGTCATTTTTTAAAATCCAAAAATGGTTCTCAGCTATTTTAGTAAAAAATTTAACTAAGCAAAATCACTTTATTTTTCGACTTTATTTTTTTAATTATTTGATCAAATCGTTTGAATTAATGAAGTTGTTTTAAAAGCATTTTTCAATATTATTTCAATAATCTGATGTCTAAATAGTTATACTATTTTTTATGAATTTAAAATGTTAACCGAAATTTAATTGACCTATTTTTAAAATTGTAAAAATCAAGAATTTTGAAAAAAAATAGACGAAAAACTGTCTGAGTGATAGCGAGTTTTTTTCGTCTTTTTCAAATTTCGTAGATTTTTGATTTTAAAAATACAAGTCTTGATTTTTTTGGTTCGTTTTTTTATCAAGAAAAAAATGAATATTTAACTGATTGAAAATTAAACCCTTATTCTTAAATAGCTTCAATAAGAAATCTATCTAAAAAAATAAATTGACCTTAATCAAAATCATATACTGTTACTTTGATGTTATTGGCAATTAAAGTTTTATTTATTAAAGGTTCTATCCTATTCCATTTTCCACCTGCAAGACCACAACCAATTCTTGGCATATGAACCGAAGCATCAATTTCTGCTGCATAAAGAGCGATTTTCTCTAAACCTTTTTCTATAGCTTCATAACGAACGGGAACTCCTTTACTTCCAGTTTTTGTTCCTTGTTGTCCAATTAAATTCGCAACATAAATATATTTTTCTACTTGAATAAATTGAACATTTCCTAATTCAAAATCATTTTTTGCTCTTTCTCGATGCCATTTTCTATAAGCAATTTCGGGTTCTTTCCATCTTTTAGAAATTGCTAAAACAAAACCTTTCCCCCAACCGCCAATATTATTACAAATATGTACTATAATTTTATTTCCCTTTGCTTGTGGTGAAGTAGCATCTCCTTTTAGATATCTTATTTCTGACATTTTTTTGATTTTTCGACAAATATAACATTATCGATATTTTTTAACAATTAAAATAACAGGGTTCATAAAAGTTTAAAAATTATGAGTGAAAAAATATTAAATAGTAATTTTTAACTACGCAAAAAGACTGCACACTTCGTCTTTAGCTTTGTCAAAAAATAAAGAATTATGTTATTAACGATAACAGCTAAAGATGAAAATGCAGAAGAAATAAGTTATTTATTTCACAAACATCCTGATAAATTTCAAACTTCAGAAATCACTGTTGGAAAAACGCACGTTTTTTATCCTGAAGTAAGTAAAGAGCAGACTACAATCGCTTTAATGTTGGATATCGATCCGATTGAAATGGTTCGTGGAAAAAGAAATCTTTCTGGAAAAGGTTTCTCACTTCAACAATATGTAAACGACAAACCTTATATCGCTTCTTCTTTTTTGAGTTCGGCAATTATTAAAATGTTTTCTACTGCTTTAAATGGGAAATGTAATAATAAACCCGAGTTAGTTTCAAAAAAATACAATTTTGAAATTTCAATTTCTGTAGTTTCTGCTCCTAAAGGTGGTGAGAAATTGATTCATGATTTGTTTGAACCTCTTGGCTATTCTCTAGAAATCGAACGACATATTTTAGATGAAAAATTCACCAATTGGGGAGAAAGTAAATATTATTCTGTGACTTTAAAAAATGAAATTACAGTTCAAGATTTGTTGACACATCTTTATGTTTTAATTCCTGTTTTAGATTTTGACAAACATTATTATGTTGGTGAAGCAGAAGTGAAAAAACTTTTAGAAAAAGGAAAAAACTGGCTTCCAAATCATCCTTTGAAAGATTTGATTTCAAATAGATATTTTCTTGGTTTTAAATCTTTACAAAATAAAATGTATCAGATTTTAGAAGAAGATTCGGAGGAAGAATCGGAGGAAATTTCGAAAGAAGAAAAAATTCGTAAAAAGACTTTACATCAAGAAAGATTAGATGTTGTTTTGAGAAAAATGAAAGAAAGTAATGTTTCAAGCGTAATTGATTTAGGTTGTGGAGAAGGAAAATTATTGAAGAAATTAATCAAAGAACCACAATTCAAAAAAATCACTGGAACAGATGTTTCTTTTAACGCACTATCTTTTGCTAAAGAAAAAATCTATTTTGATAAATTAAATTCCAGACAATTGGAAAGAATTTCTCTTTTTCAAAGTTCCCTTTTATATAAAGATACTCGTTTTTCGGGTTATGATGCTGCTGCAATTGTAGAAGTTATTGAACATTTGGAAGAAAGTCGTTTGGAACATTTTGAAAAAGCAATTTTTGAACATGCAAAACCTAAGAAAATTTTCCTAACAACACCAAATAAAGAATACAATATCAAATATGAAGGTTTGGAAAATGGAAAATTCAGACATAATGATCATCGTTTTGAATGGACAAGAAATGAATTTGAAAATTGGGCTGAAAAAGTTGCTGAAAAATATAATTATGAAGTAGAATTTTTTCCTATTGGAGAAATTGATGAGAAAGTTGGAGCTTCTTCTCAAATGGGGGTTTTTAGTTTGGACGAATAAAGTGTGGCTTCGAGAACCTCAGCCACCGGAATCAATAAGTTTCTCATCTCGAGAGGGGATTAAGGGGTGTGTTACAATTAGTGATAAGTTTCAAACTTGCGCCAGAAGAAAAATGTGGCTTCGACTTCGCTCAGCCACCAGAAAAAAACTCGGAGATTGAGCGGAGTCGAAATCGGATGTGGCTTCGAGAACCTCAGCCACTGTTGAAAATTAATTAAGAAAAGAAAAATGAAAAAAATAAATATACCAAAGAATGCTTTAGTCATATTAATAGGAGCGTCAGGTGCTGGAAAAAGTACTTTTGCCAAAAAGCATTTTGAAAAATATGAAATAGTATCCTCAGATGTTTGTAGAGGAATGGTATCCAATGCAGAAAACACGATGGACGCAAATACAGAAACTTTTGAATTGTTAGAATTTATTGTTTCAAAGCGTTTGAAAAGAGGATTATTAACGGTCATTGATGCAACAAATGTACATTCGGATTCTCGAAAGAATTTATTGAAAATTGCTAAAAAACATCATGTACTTTCTGTGGCAATTGTTTTGAATTTACCAGAAGAAGTTTCGATACAAAGAAATAAAACTAGAGAAGATCGTGATTTCGGAAATCATGTGATTCGAAATCATAAACGTAGTTTGAGACGTTCTTTAAAGTTTTTGAAAAAAGAAGGTTTTAAAAAAATCTATAAATTCAAAACAGAAGAAGAAGTCAATGAAATTGAAGGAATTTCTAGAGATAAATTATATAATGACAAAAAAGAATTCAAAGGTCCTTTTGATATTATTGGAGATATTCACGGTTGTTATGATGAAACGATTTCACTTTTAGAAAAACTAAATTATCAAATAGAAATCAATCCTGAAGATGAAGAAAATTTCGGAATAAAAGTTACACATCCTGAAGACAGAAAAGTGATTTTCCTTGGTGATTTGGTGGACAGAGGTCCGAATTCTCCTGCGGTTTTAAAACTTGCAATGAGCATGGTAAAAAATGGAAATGCTTTTTGTGTTCCTGGAAATCATGATGTGAAATTGAAGAAAAAACTGGAAGGAAGAAATGTACAAACCAAACACGGACTGAAAGAAACTTTAGAACAGTTAGAAAATGAAACAGACGCTTTTAAAGAGCAAATCAGAGAATTTATTTACGGTTTGACAAGTCATTATATTTTTGATGATGGAAATTTAGTGGTTTCGCATGCTGGTTTACGAGAAGAAATGCATGGAAGAACTTCTGGAGAAGTGCGAACTTTCTGTTTGTATGGTGAAACTACTGGAGAAATTGATGAATTTGGTTTGCCTGTTCGTTATAATTGGGCTTCGGAATATCGTGGAAAAGCGAAAGTTGTTTATGGTCATACGCCTGTGAAAAATGCGGAATGGTTCAATAATACAATGGATTTAGATACAGGTTGTGTTTTTGGTGGAAAATTGACTGCGCTTCGTTATCCAGAATCGGAATTGGTTTCTGTTCCTGCGAAAGAAATGTATTGCGAACCTTCAAGACCTTTTGATGTGGATGAAACTGAGAATTCTTCGCAACAAATGAATGATGAAATTTTAGAAATTGATAATCTTTTAGGGAAAAAATATATCGATACAGAATTACAAAACAATATTTTAATCAAGGAAGAAAATGCAATTCCTGCTTTGGAAACTATGACACGTTGGGGAATTGATCCACGTTGGATGATTTATTTACCACCTACCATGTCGCCTTGTGCTACGAGTAATTTGGAAGAATATTTAGAACATCCGAAAGAAGCGATTCAATATTATCAGAAAAGAGGTGTTTCGAAGATTATTTGTGAGGAAAAACACATGGGTTCGAGAGCAATTTTGGTGATTTGTAAAGATACATCTGTCGTGAAAAAACGTTTTGGAATAGATTCTAAAAATCCTGGGATTTGCTATACTAGAACTGGTAGAAATTTCTTTTCAAATAAAACTTTGGAGCAACAATTTATTTATAGAATTTCAGAAGTTTTGACGAAAGCGAATTTCTGGGAAGAGTTTGAAACTGATTGGGTTTGTTTGGATGCGGAATTGATGCCTTGGTCGGCAAAAGCACAGCTTTTATTGAAAAATCAATATTCGGCTGTTGGAAGTGCTGCGAAACAATCTTTGAATGCAACTTTAAAACAATTGGAAAAAGCAAAAGATAGAAACATCGAAGGTTTGGATGCTGTTTTAGAGAAAGTTTCTCATAAATCGGAAGCAATTGACAAATACATTTCTTCGTATCAAAATTATTGTTGGGATGTAACTTATTTGGATGATTTTAAATTGGCTCCGTTTCATATTTTGGCAACAGAAGGAAAAACCTATGATGACAAAACACATTTGTGGCACATGAAAGCTATTGCGAAAATTTGTCATGCGGATCCGAAAATTATGCTGAAAACAAAATTCCAAATTGTAGATACCTCAAAGGAAGAAGATATTGAAAAAGCAATTGCTTGGTGGGAAGATTTGACCAATAAAAAAGGAGAAGGATTTGTGGTAAAACCTTTAGATTTTATCGCTTATCATAAAAATGAGTTTTTACAACCTGCTATAAAGTGTAGAGGAAAAGAATATTTGAGAATCATTTACGGGCCAGAATATGATTTGCAAGAAAACTTAAAACGTTTAAAAAATAGAGGTTTGACCAAAAAGAGAACTTTAGCCAGAAAAGAATTTTCTTTGGGAATAGATGCTTTAAAACATTTTGTAAGAAAACAACCTTTAAGAAAAACACATGAAAGAGTTTTCGGAATTTTAGCTATGGAAAGTGAAATGGTGGATCCGAGGTTGTAGAAAGACTAATAAAAATAAAATTTTTAAAAAATTATGAATAAACAAGAGATTAATAAAAATGTAACAATTGAAGATTTAAATTTAATTTATGAAGCAATTGACAAAAACAGTAATAATTTAAATAAAATTGCTACTTCTATTTTTGAATTAGAAACAAAGGAAAAAGTATTTGCTAAACCTAGTCATTACATTTTTTCAATCATTCATAGAGCAATTGAATTAAATAGAGGTTTTAGAACTTTAGTAGATAATAATAACTGGATTACAGCAAATAACCTAATTCGATTACAAGCTGATTGTTGTATGAGAGCATATGCATTAGCTCTTGTTAATGACAAAGTAGATTTTTATAATAAAATCACAAATAATGTACGTTTAAATTCTATTAAAGATGTTGAAGGAAATAAAATGACTGATTTTTATCTTTCTGAGAAACTTAACCTACTATATCCTGGATTTAGACTAATATATTCAAATACGAGTGGATTTATACATTTTTCAAATGAACATTTAAATTTTAATACAGAGACTAATGAAAAGGGTGAAAATTTCATAATGAAAATTAGAATATCTGAGCCTTCAAATTTAGATATTTTTAAAAAAGTTGATTATGCTTATAATATGCTATTTATGGGACAAAAACTACATAGGATTCTAAAAGGTTATGAGTTATATGTAAAAAAAATAATGGACAATTTAGATTAAATAACAAGTAAAATGAAAAAAAAAATTAACATTTATCTTGATTGTATTCATTATTATTTCCTCTCTTCCAATTTTAATTATCTTTTATTTTATTGATTTGTTTGAATCTAATCCAAATTCACAACAAACTTTCGTAGAAAAGTATTCTAATAATTTAAAAGAGTTAGAAGGAAAAAGTTTCTTTTGCTATAATAACAGGAAAGATTCTAAGAATTATATTGAAAAGAATCTGATTCCTTTTTTACCAAAAAATGTGGAGATTATTTATTTGAATGGAAAAGAAATTGATTCTTCTTTTGATAAAGAATTTATTTCACAAGCTTTTTATAATTTCGAAGAATATCAAAGGTTTCCACATTTGTTTAAAATAAAAAATGGACAAATTGAAGAAAAATCAATTAATAATTCTTTTTATAATTGGATGAATTTGAAGCACTCAAAAAACATTTTGATGGATCAAATTCATCTTTTTATTAAATCATAAAACAAAAAAATGCCATTAATAAAAGCTACATTTCAGAATCAAATATCTTTTAAAGAATTTTATAAAATATCAGAAGAGGATAATGAAAGGACTAATAGTTCGAATCAACTTATGCTTGATTTGATTGAAAAAATCAATGAAGAATTTCCTTCAAGAACTTTCTTTGGACATACCTCTATGAATCATTTGATTATTATTGAAAAAGATGAATTACATTCAGAGAAATTAATTTCTTTTGCTGCTTTTGATAATAAAATATTTATAGAAGCTAAGCTTGCAGAAAAACTATCTTTTTGGAAAAATGCAAAAATTAAAGTTGAAGTGAATAATGTTAATGATGCAGTTTTGTTTTTTAAGAAAGTATTAGAGAGATTAGAAGAAGAATATTAAATTAGCAAAAACTATTCTATGAAAAATTTATTATTTATTTTATGCTTATTTAATTTCTCTGCCATTTTTTCTCAAATTTCTGATGATCAAAATGAATATTTAAAATCTATAAAACATCATAAATTATTTGAGGGAGATTCTGAGAAAGCAAAGTTAGATACAATTACAAGTTTAAATGACCTAATCTATAAATTTGAAAAAGATTGGAAATTTGAATTTACAGGTAAAGGATATTATATCGGTTATACTGATTTAATGTTTTCAATTGCAAATTATGAAGAAAAAGCAATTGAACCTCTGCTAAATTTTTATAAACAAACAAAAAAACATGAGGCTAAACTAGGTGTTATTTATACTTTGAATTTAATTGGAAACGAAAATATTGCTTTTCCTTTTGACTTTAAAAATGAAAAAGCAAGAAATGCACTTTTGTTTCTTTTCGAAATTGAGAAAAATGAGAGTTTATTACATTCAATTTTGGATTTATTAGTCAAAGATTCATGGGATGTAGATATAGAATACATTGTAAAAAAATTAAAAACTACTAAATCAAAAGATTGGCATCTAGTAAATGCTTTGTTTAGATATGATATCAAAAATAATCCATTTAATCATCAAAATATCCCCGATTTTATTGGTAAGAAAGTGTTTCATTTTAAATCACCTAAAAGTATCAAGTTGGAAAATGATTCTTTTTACAAATATTTTTACATAAACTACTTAAAAAAAATCAAGATTCTTTTTCCTCATAATATCCAAATAGAGCAAACTGTTTATGATAATTACTTTTACAATAGTCCTTCTTATGAATTCATATCTATAGATGATCCAAACTCTACAGAGTATAATGGATCTTCTACTCATTCCTATCTTTTAAATGATCTGATTAATAATGATATACAATTTAGAGGATATTATTTACAGCCCCTAGATCATGAAGTGCAATTTTATATAGAAAATGAAATCATTTATATTGTTGATTTTGAAACTGCCAAAAACAGATGGTTAGATTGGTGGAAAAATTCAAAAGATAAATTATAAGCTGCTTTTTAATTAAAGTTTCTTTACAATTATGATGAAACCTATAGATTCATTTCAAACAATACTCGGAAGAGTTTTCCTTTCTATTTCTGAGATCAACATTAAAATTGAGAAAAAGGAAAACCGTTTTTTAATTCATACAAAAGCACATAAAATTGAAATTATCGCATTTCAAGAAATCAAGGATTGGATGGATTTGACTGATTTTAAGATTTTGGATTCAAAAGGGTGGATTTTTAGAATTTGGAAAATAAATCATTCAAATGAAAAACTTGATTTTAAATGTTTAATTGATAAAAATACCGAAGGAATTTATTCTGGACCAGATTGCGGACAACATTTAGATTCCTATTGTTTTGAAAATGATGAATTCACTTTAAATATCGGTACAGAAGATTGTGAGGTAATGAAAAATAGAGCAATAAATGAAGATTGGATTCCAAAAAGGTTTAAAGATAAATTAGATTATAAAAAACTAGATAATGGAGAACTTTTGTATCAGACTTTTACAGATATTGTAGATTCAGGTTTAAAGATGAATGTCCCTCCGCTTGAAAAAGATGAAAAATTTTATTTTCATTTTTTGGTTGCAATAGGTAAGAATAATGGTAAAATCTCTACAGAACTTGCTGTTGATTTTCCAAAGGAAATATTATTAAAAAACCTAAATATTCAAGAGTAGTTTTCTATCATTTATTGAATTTTAATTCTATAAAAAAACGAAATCCTTATACTTAAAATGAATAAGGTTTTTTACTATTTTTTTGATCTTAGTTAAAAAGCTACATTCATTACACAACTCAATAATGCGCACCGAACACTAACTGCTCCTTTCGCTTGAACAAAATAATGATTATAAGATGTATGATCCAAATCGATTGACAACTCCCCTTTTCTAGCTAAAGGATGCATAATTTTTGCACCTTTTTTTAAAGGAGATTCTATGGATAATTTAAAATTAGCGCCATATTCCTTCATCGAATCATCTTCCCAGGTAATGGTATTTATATATATTAAATCTGCTTTTGGCAAAACAGTATTTAAATCATTTTTGACTTCTATTTTTAATCCTTTTTCCGTTAATTCTTCATATTGATGATCCGAAAAAATATTAGTTTCATGAATATTCACAATTATGGTGATTTTATTAAACGCTGAAGGGAAATTCGCTAAGAGTTTTAATAAACTTCGTACGGTACGCATTCTTGAAGGAACTCCGATTAAACAAAGATGAATTGGATTCTCGACTTCTTTTTCAATTAAATCTGGTCTCCATTTAAAAATCGCATACAAATCTGCCAAAGCTTGCGTCGGATGCTCGTATAACCCATTCCCTGCATTTATGATAGGAATATTTGAAACTCCCATCATTTTAATAATCACACTAAAATCTGCATCTCTTAAAACAACACAATCTCCATAATTATTCATCATAGTAGCAATATCAGAATAACTCTCACCTTTTCCAATTCCGGTAGTTTTGACATCTGTGATAGAAATTACATTTCCTCCTAGGCGATTCCAACAACTTTCAAAAGAAAGTCTTGTACGGGTACTTGGCTCATAAAAAGCAGAAATCAGAATTTTATCATTTAAAATATTTATGAATTTCTCTGGATATAATTCATGTAAAATAGAAAGTCTAAATAATTGTAAAAGAATATCTCTATCAAACTGATTACAACTAAAAACATGTTGATTTATAAGACTTTTTAATATTTCTTTATTCTCTTTTATTTTCTCTAAAAGAAATAATTGATTCTTCTTAAACTTGTTTTTTTCTTTCGAATGTACATCAAACTTTAGGGGTAAATCGGTATTAATTCTTTTATTTTTCATGAAATAAATCTTTAAAAAATCAAAATCTTACATACTAAAAACCTCATATTCATTTTATAATCAAAAAAAATATAACGTTTAAAATATCCTTATTTAAAGTACTATTTTTAATTATTTTAAACTCCTAAAGAAAAATTAATATTCTATTATTCAACAAAAAAAACCGTCTTAAATTACCAAAACCACATAACACTTTAAGTTTATCACAACAAACAAATAATTTAAACGATTACTAAAACTTTAATAAATAATTGAACATACTTTAATTTAACCTAAACGTAATGTTCTGTAATTTTTGAATACTTTTGTCGACCAAGATATTAAACTAAAAAAATGGGAATTTTAAAAAATATATTTAAAAGTACAGATACTAATAATGCGGGAGAAAATAAACCTTCGCCTTGGAAAGAATTAAGAGATTTAAAAACCTTGGATGAAATTAAGGAAATTTCGAAAGAAAAACCTGTAGTTATTTTTAAACACAGTACAAGATGTGGTGTGAGCCGTGGAGTGTTAAGACAATTTGAAAGGTCGATATCTGATTATAAAGAAGCAGATTTTTATTATTTAGATTTATTACAACACAGAAGTGTTTCAAACGCAATTGCTGAAATTTTTCATGTAATTCATCAATCTCCGCAAATGTTGATTATCAAAAATGGAGAAGTTGTAAAACATGAATCTCATTATCAAATTGCAGAAGTAGACCTTAAAAGATATTTATCATAATTGTAAGTAATTAATGATTTCAAGCCTAAACCTTAATTGGTTTAGGTTTTTTATTTTTTCAGACTGATTACTTTACTCAAAAATATCCATTTTATTTGTATAACTCTTCCAGATTGCGATTCTGCTTTTATTATTTTTGGAGCAAATATTATTGCTATAACTCCAGAAATTGCTCCTTTAAAATTATTATGTATTTGATCAAAAAAGAAATATAAAATTGACCAACTTATCATAAATATCAAGACAAATAATAAAGCACTTAAAAACTTCAGATTCATATTATCATTATTTTATTTTTCGAAGATAATTATTTTCAAATAATTTCATTCACATCTTTTTTGAAAAAACACTTTTCTACTTCTTCTTTTTGAATTGACAAATAGTTTGATTATTTTAAATGAGCCTTTAATAATCAAACAAAAACAATTTATGATTTCATTTATTTTGAATAATAAAAAAATTGAAACAGATACTTTTATTGGAGAAACACTTCTAGATTTTATACGAGAAAATCAAAACTTAAAAGGAACAAAAATAGGATGTAGAGAAGGAGATTGTGGAGCTTGCACCGTTTTGATTGGAGAATTAAAAAATGATCAAGTTCAATATCATAATATCACTTCTTGCCTTTCTCCACTCGGAAATGTTCATGGAAAACATGTTTTGACTATTGAAGGTTTAACTCCAGAAAATTCTTTGAATATTGCACAGCAAGAAATGGTAAATCATCAAGGAACTCAGTGTGGTTTTTGCACTCCAGGGTTTGTGGTTTCTCTTTCTGGATATGTTTTGCAAAAACCACAACATAATTCACATAAACTTTCTACTGTTTTAGATAGCATTAGCGGAAATATTTGTAGATGTACTGGGTATAAATCTATAGAAAAAGCTGCGGATGCAATTGAAGAAAAAACTACTTCGACAACAAGTTTGGAAGAATTAATTTCAAAAGGTTTTGTTCCAGGATATTTAAAAGAAATTCCAGAAAAACTAAGTGAAATTCCGAAAATTAAAAAAGAATCCACTCATAAATATAAAATTGTTGCAAGCGGAACTGATTTATATGTGCAACAAGCAGATAATTTGAAGAAAAATGATCTGCATTTAATTACACATTTTGAAAATTCTGAAAAAATCCAATTTGAAAATAATCACTGTATTTTAGATGCGAAAACGACAATGAGTGAACTTTTGGAAAACGAACAATTACAAGAACTTTTTCCAAGTTTAGAAGTTTACTTTAAAAAAATATCCTCTGCTCCTATCCGAAATATGGGAACAATTGGAGGAAATATTGTAAACGCCTCTCCTATTGCAGATGTTGTAATTATCCTACTTGCTCTTCATGCAAAACTTACCATTAAATCTCCAAATAATAAAAGAGAAATTCTTCTAAAAGATTTTTATTTAGGATACAAAACCTTGGATTTACTTCCAAAAGAAATAATTACTTTCATTTCTTTTCCGATTTCTAAAAAACCAATTGATTTTCATTTTGAAAAAGTTTCCAAGAGAACACATTTAGATATTGCAAGTGTAAATTCTGCGATGCAAATTGAATTGGAAAACAAATTCATAAAAGAAATACATTTAAGTATAGGTGGTGTTGCTCCGGTTCCATTTTACACAAAAAAGACAATTGATTTTTTACTAAATAAAGAACTTACTTTTTCACTTTTTGAAGAAGCTTTAGAAATACTTGATCAAGAGATTGCACCAATTTCCGATGTGCGAGGAAGTTCTGATTATAAAAGATTATTAGCAAAACAATTAGTCAAAATTCATTTTATGACTTTAACTCCTTTCATTTTTTAAAATCTATTTTCATGAAAAACAAAGATAGTTGGACACATGTTACTGGAAAATCAATTTATATAGATGACATGATTACAAGAAGCGATACACTTCATGGAATTGTATTTGCCTCATCTGTTGCAAAAGGAAAAATTATTTCTATTGATTATTCTAAAGCTGAAAAAGCAGAAGGTGTTGTTCGAATTTTTACTTATAAAGATATTTCTGGTGAAAATCAAATAGGAAAAGTTGTTCAAGATGAAGAATTATGGGCAAAAGATGAAGTCGAATTTTGTGGACAACCTATTGCTCTGATTGTAGCAGAAAGTGAATTTTTGGGCAGACAAGCAAGAAATTTAATTGAAATAAATATTGAAGAAGAGGAAGCAATCACAACCGCAAGTGAAGCTTATGAAAAAAATATGATTTTAGGAAAACCTCGTCATTTTTGTTCAGGAAATACTAAGGAAGCTTTTGAGAATTGTGATTTTATTTTTGAAGGAAAAACATTTTCTAACGGACAAGAACACTTATATTTAGAAACTCAAGGTTGTTATGTTATTCCACAGGAAAATGATGGATTAAAAATATTTGCTTCTACACAAGCACCTACAAATATTCAAGTTATTGTTTCTAGAGTTTTAGGAATCCCGATGCACAAAATTGAAGTAGACGTGCAAAGACTTGGTGGTGGTTTTGGTGGAAAAGAAGATCAGGCAACTGCTTGGTCCACGATGGCTGCTGTTGCTGTTCAACATCTGAAAATTCCAGTAAAAATTATATTAAATCGACACGATGATTTATACATGACAGGAAAAAGACATCCGTATGAATCTACTTTTAAAATTGGACTTACAAAAGATTTAAAAATAAAAGCTTTTGAAGCAAAATATCTACAAAATTCAGGTGCTGCAACAGATTTATCTTTGGCTGTAGCAGAAAGAACAATGTTTCATGCTACAAATAGTTATTTTATAGAAAATGTAAAAACCAGTGTTTATAGTTGTAAAACAAATTTACCTCCAAATACAGCTTTTAGAGGTTTTGGAGGGCCTCAGGGAATGTTTGTGATAGAAAGTGCTATTGCAAAAGCAGCAAATGAAATTGGAGTTTCTAAAGAAAAAATTCAGTATAAAAATTTAATTCAAGAAAACGATTCGTTTTATTATGGACAAAAAGCTAAAAAAGTAGAAACTAAAAAATGCTGGGATATTGCTACAAAAACTTTTGATTTTGATTCGTTGAAAAAAGAAGTTGAGAATTTTAATCAAAAAGAAAAATATTTCAAAAAAGGAATTTCCATTATGCCTATTGCTTTTGGAATTTCTTTCACTGTTATTTCTATGAATCAAGCACGAGCTTTACTTCATATTTATCAAGATGGAAGTGTTGGAATTAGTACTGGAGCTGTTGAAATGGGACAAGGTGTGAATACTAAAATTGTTCAGATTGCTGCAAAAGAATTTGGTTTAAATACTTCAAAAATTAAAATTGAATCCACAAACACAACGAGAGTTGCAAATACTTCGCCTTCTGCTGCAAGTTCTACTACAGATTTAAATGGAAAAGCGTTACTACAAGCATGTAATTTGATTAAAGATCGTTTGAAGAAAATAGCGGCAAATCATCTTGATGAAAAAGAAGAAGATTTATTTTTTGAAAGCAATGAAATTAAAGGTAAACAAAAATCTATTGTCTGGGAAGATTTGATTGAATTAGCTTTAAAAGAAAGAGCGCAATTATCTGAAAAAGGACATTATATTACTCCAGAAATTAATTTCGACAGAGAAAAAGAAAAAGGACATCCGTTTTCTTACCATGTTTATGGAACAGCAATTTCTGTAGTTACAGTAGATTGTTTACGAGGAATTTATGAAATTGATAAAGTCCATATTGTTCATGATTTTGGAAAATCTATGAACGAAGATGTGGATTTAGGTCAAATTGAAGGTGGTTTGGTACAAGGAATTGGATGGATGACTTCAGAAGAAATTTCTTATAATGGAAACGGACGATTACTTTCAAATAGTCTTTCAACTTATAAAATCCCCGATTTGTTTTCAATTCCAAAAGAAATAAAAGTAAAAGCTCTAGAAACAGAAAATGATTCGGCAGCAATTTATAAATCAAAAGCTGTAGGAGAGCCTCCTTTGATGTATGGAATTGGGATTTATTTTGCGATTCAAAATGCTATTGAAAGTTTTAATAATAATTATGATTTAAAATTTCATTCGCCTTTTACACCAGAAAAAGTACTGATGAGTTTATATGAACCTTTAAAACAAAAAAATCCATCAAAGTAATTTACACAAAATATAATATTGTTCGTGGTGCTTTGGTTTATAGCATTGGAGATTCTATCGCAGCTTTGATTTTAGATAACTTTTCATGGTTGCGATTTTTTGGAATTATGTTTATAGGTGCAACTTTGTATGCAGCCGAAATTCCAAATTATTTTGCATGGATTGAAAAAAAAACTAAAAACTTTTCAGAAAGAAAAACAACAATTTTTAAAACTTTACTAGCTATTGCTTATTTTAATCCTTTATGGATTACGAGACATTTGTTTTTTATAGAATTATTTAGTGGAAAAATTCAAGATGTAACTTGGCATTTATTTTTAATCGGATTTTATTCTTTTCTTGGAAATATTCCACTTTCACTTTTGGCGAATTATTTAATTCAAAACAAAATCAAACTTACCTATAGATTTTTGGCAAGTGCTATTTTTTCAGGTTTAATGGCAATTTACTATGCTTTGAGTTATTCTATTTTCTAAAAAAGTGCAAAAAATATTATTATTAACAAAAGAGTAATATATCATAAATTGAAAAGTTTTAAAAGACATATTGTATTTATAATAACATTTTTCATTAATTTCTTAAATATTTAAAAATAACTAATAAAACTTACAAGCTAATAGAGTTTTTGTAAGTACCTTTGCAGGCTTCAAACTAAAATTAAGATTAATGTTAGATTATGTTATCATAGGTGGAGCACAAGCAGGATTAGCAATGGCTTATCATTTAAAACAAATGAATAAAAAGTTTATTGTTATTGATGGTGAAAAAGAAATAGGTGCTTCTTGGTTAAATAGATGGAATTCGTTAAAATTATTTACACCAACAGAATACAATCATTTACCAGGACTAAAATTTGATGCTCCAAAAGGTCATTATCCAACAAAGTTCGAAGTAAGTGAATATTTTAAAAAGTATGTGAAGAAATTTGATATTCCACTTGAATTAAACACTTTGATAACAGCTGTCTCAAAATCTGGAGACAAATATCTTATTAAATCTGATGCTAAAATTTTTGAAGCCAAAAATGTTATTATAGCAACAGGACCATTTCATATTCCTTTTACACCTGCATGCCATACTAAAATATCAAAAGATGTTTTTCAAATGCATAGTAATTATTATAAAGGGGTGCATCAACTTAAAGAGGGAGATACTTTAGTTGTTGGTGCAGGAGATTCAGGTTATCAAATTTTAGATGAAGTTTCAAGAGATAGCTCAAGAAATGTCTATTTTTCAGGTAATACAAATGTAAAAACAATACCTCAACAATTTTTAGGAAAAACACTTTGGTGGTGGTTCACCTTAATTGGTTTTTTAAGTTTCACTAAATATAGTTGGATCGGAAAAAAAATTAGTTCATTACCTCAACCGGTAATTGGAACAGATGTGAAAGAAATTTTATCTAGAAAAAATGTTACGTCTAAAGGTAGAACAAATGATGCGAATAGTAAAGAAATTATTTTTGAACAAGGAAAAATTTCTACAATCAAAAATATTATTTGGGCAACAGGATATAAACCAAATTTTAAATGGATTGAAGGTTTAGATTTAGATGATAAAGGATATCCAAATAATTTTAGAGGTGTAAGTAATATGGAAGGATTGTACTTTATAGGACTTCCTTGGATGCATACACGAGGATCTGCAACCTTAGGTGGAGTTGCTAAAGATGCAAAATATCTCGCAGATTTTATTAAAAAGAAAAATTAAACAAAAAAAGAAAGCTCATTTGCACCAAAGCCAATATGGTACAAATGAGCTATAACCTTAAATGAAAATCTTCAATTCTAAATTCTTAGAATTCTAATATTTTTATTGATATGTATTAATTTCAATTGAGTTTTGAAGAATTAAACTACCATTATATGCTAAAGCTTCTAATTCATCTTCTCCTGGAAAAACAGAATTTGGAGCAATAAACTTTGTGTATTCTTCAATTTTTGCAGTAACAAAATCACTATGAGCAACACCTCCAGTAATTAAAATTGCATCTACATTACCTTTTAATGCAACTGCCATACTTCCGATAGTTTTAGAAATCTGGTAACACATTGCTTCTAAAACCTCTGTAGCTTTTTCATCACCAGCTTCTACTCTATTTTCTACTTCAATCATGTTGTTTGTTCCAAGGTAAGCTGAAACTCCTCCTTTACCAACAATCATTTCATGCATTTCTTTTTCAGTATACTCACCGCTGAAAGCTTTTTTGATTAAATCTCCAGAAGGTACAGTTCCAGATCTTTCAGGTGAGAAAGGCCCTTCACCATCATAACCTTGATTTACATCAATCACTTTTCCTTTTTCGTGAGCACCAACTGTGATTCCACCTCCAATATGCGTAACAATTAAGTTTAAATCTTCATATTTTTTATCAATAGAAGCAGCATATTTTCTAGCTACAGCTTTTTGGTTTAAAGCATGAAAAATAGAAATTCTAGAAAATTCTGGATGACCAGTAAAACGAGCTAAGTTTGAAAGTTCATCTACAACCACAGGATCTGCGATATATGCTTTGATGTTTTGTTTTTCAGCAATCTCATTAGCTATTAATCCAGCTAAATTACTTGCATGAAATTTTGGAGCATGTTTTAAATCGTGTAACATTGTTTCATTTACATGATAAACTCCAGATAAAACAGGTTTTAAAAGTCCACCTCTTGCCATGATTAAAGCAAGATTGTTTACATCATAATTGTTTTCCTTTAAAACTGAAAAAATAATATTTTTTCTAAAAGAAATTTGATCTTCAATTGTGTTTAATTGTTCAATTTCTTCATTGTTATGATGAATGTTTTTTTCAAAAACTAATTGATCATTTTCAAAAACTCCAATTTTAGTAGAAGTTGAACCTGGATTTATTACTAAAATACCTTTATTTTCCATTATAATTTTGATGTTGAAGCTGCTGCTAATAAAATACTGTTAAACTTAGTTTCTTCTGAATCTGCTCTTGATGTAAGTACGATTGGGAACGGTGCTCCTAATACGATACCACATAATTTTGCATTTGCAAAGAATACAAATGATTTATAAAGCATATTTCCTGCTTCAATATTTGGAACTAATAAAATATCTGCGTTACCTGCAACTGGCCCTCCTAATCCTTTTGATTCTTTACTTTCAAAACTAATTGCATTATCAAAAGCTAAAGGTCCATCGATAATACAGTTTTTGATTTGCCCTCTTCTTTGCATAATTGAAAGTAAAGCGGCATCTGTTGTAGCAGGCATTTTTTGGTTTACCATTTCTACTGCTGCTAAAGCTGCAACAGTTGGTTTTTCAACACCTAATTTTCTAGCAAATCCTACTGCATTGTTTACAATTTCAATTTTTGCTTGTAAATCAGGAACAATGTTGAAAGCTACATCCGTAACTCCTAATAATTTATGATATTCTGGAATTTCGAAAATTGCGAAGTGTGAAAGGAAACGTTTTGTCTTTAATCCCCAATCTTTATTTAAAACACCCGAAAGTAATTCTTTTGTAGAAAGTTTTCCTTTCATTAAGATATCTGCTTCTCCAGTTGTAACTAAGCTTACAGATCTTTTTACAATTGCTTGAATATCTCTTTCGTAGTGCGTTGTTACATTTGATAAGTCAAAATTGAAAACCTTAGCGGTTTTTTCAATATCTAGTTTTTTTCCAACTAAGATAGGATCGATTAACCCTTTATTATATGCTTCGATAACAGCTCCTAAAGCATGCTCATCACCAGCTGCACATAACACTAATTTCTTTTTTTCTGGGTGTAAATCTACTATCTTTTGTAAATCTGAAATATGTCTTAACTCCATGTAAATCGTACTCTAAATGTTTCAGCAAAATTAATATTAAATTTTCATTTTTTAGGGGTAAAAAGCCTATCAAATAGACGATTTTTCGTAAAATCAATGATAAGTTTAATGTGTTGTAGATATGTTATTTTTAATGTGAATTCATTTTACAAAATGAATTGAAAAGATTTTTTTATTAATAATGAAATAATGGAACAAAATGAATTATTTACATTTTTATCAAAATTTATTAAATATTCTTTATTGAAAATCGAAATCAAAGTCTTTTTTTATTGATTTTTTAATTTATTCTAGAGCAAATTTTATTCTTTATTTTCATTGATCATTTTATTTCTTGTTGAAATATAAACACCAGAAATAATTAAAACCATACTTACCAAATCAATTAAAGTAATTTTTTCATGAAGAATAATATTTGCCAATAAACTACTGAAAACAGGAATTAAATAATAAAGTAATGACGTTTTAATAATTCCGATAAACTCTATGGCTTTTACCCAAAGATAATATCCTAAAAGAGATGCAGCGATTCCTATATATAATATATAATAAAGGTATTTTTCATCGAAGACAAGATTTCGTTCTTCACTATCCACTAAAAAATAAAAAGGTGTCATGACTAAAAGTCCAATCACTATGGTAACATAAATCACCAGATGGTTTGTAATTTCGGGATTTTTACGTTTTAAAAAGATAGTATAAATCGCAAAAGAAAAAGAAGCAAGTAACATATATATGTCACCAATTTTGAATTTTAATTTAATAATATTTTCAATGGATCCATTGGAGATAAGAATAGCAATACCAATGATTGTGATAATTACTCCTACAAAACCAACAAATTTGATTTTATACTTTAAAAATATTATAGAAAGAATAATTAAAAAAATAGGATAAAATGTTTCAATCAACGATAGATTTATAGCAGATGTTGATTGGCTTGCTAAATAAATAAGGGAATTTAATATAGAAACTCCTGTTATAGAAATTATTAATAAAGTCTTGAAATCTGATTTTATTAAATTGAAATTCTTTTTTGTGAAAAGATGAAAACTAAAAGGTGTGATTGCTACAAAAGCGACTAGCCATCGAGAATAATTTAATACAAGGGGGTTAATGACTTCTTGAACTTCTTTAGCAACGATAAAATTACCAGCCCAAAAAAGTGTTGATAAAATTCCAAATAAATATCCTAAAGTCGTTTTTATAGTAGATGTGTCTGATTTAGATTTCAAATTTTATATAATTAGTTTTTATTCACTTTCTACCCATTTCCAAGCTTTATTCACTTCTTTTTCATTAAAATACTTTTCAGCAAAAATAGCTATTGAGTTATTTGAAATCTTAGAAGAGTTTCTTTTAGTTATATAAACTACTTTATTAATAATATCTATTTTATTTAAATCCATTTTGAATTTCTCTAAATACCTTAAAATTAACGAGTCTTTTGAATTTATTCTAAAAAAAAGATTTACACTTTCATGCATTTTTTCTTTGTGTAGTATAGCATTTTTTATTCTAATGAGGTCATTATTTGTAGGTAAATTATTCACTTCATAAACTAAAGTGTCTTTTCTGTAACTGTTTATTTGTCTTATCATAATGAATGGTTTTTTTGGTTTATTTTTCTCTATTCAAAGTACGAAAAAAAACTATTTCATCCAAAAAATTAGATTAAAATTACAGTTTTAACCAATTGATTATCTTACACTTAAGCAAGATAACCACAATTACATAACTAATATTTTTTCAATAATAATGTGAATAAAAAACATTACTACTCCATCAATTAAATGAATTTGACAAAATCAAATTTGAGTACTAAAATTGTTTATAAAGTTTTCTAAAAATAAGTAAAAAACTATTTTTCTATTAAACATAATATTATTTCAAAAAAGAGCTTAAACAGTTAAATACATAATATTCAATATTTTAACTTTTAAATCTTATTTATCATTATTATAACATAAATTTGAAAAATACTTAATAAAAACAAGCTCAATATTTAGATTAAAGGAATTAAAAATTAACAATCATATATTATTATTTTTAAGAGTTTTATAGCAATTTCTTACATATTAGAAATAAATTTCGTAATTTCATAATAGAAAATCAAGCTAATAATCAAACTTATTAACAATGTTCTTAACATGTTTTATTTGAATTATTAACAATCGATTTTATGTTGTTTTTATTAATGTTTTTTAGAGAAGATGATATGGATTTAAAAACTACATTTATTATAGTATTGACATTACTACTTATAGGCTGCAAAAATTCTTCAGAGAAAGTTATAGTGATGAATTCAAGAACGAGTTCTATCGTAAATAGCAATCATTTGATTCCAACTAATATCGAGAACTTACCTTTTAAAAATATTCCTAAAAGAATTATTTTCAAGGAGAGTTATGTGCATAAAAGTTTAGGTATTAATCGTAATTATCTAGATTTATATAAACCTGAAATTTCTGTAAATCATATATATGATACAAAAATCCTTGAAGTAAGACCTCATAAATGGTTGGATAATAAAAAAGCTATTATCTATGTGCATGGAGATCAAAACATTTTTTCTTCTTTAAAAAACGTCATTCCTTTAGCTCATAAAACTAAAATGAGAATTATTTGTATTAAACAAAATTATGATACTTCTAGAAACTCAGTTTACAATTCTTTGAATATAACAAAGTATTTATTAGATGATGGCTATAAATTGAATGATATCGTTTTTTATGGTATTGGGAAAGGTAGTGAAATTGCTTTTAATTCGGTGGTAAACCTTATCAATTCTAAAAATGAAAGTCCTGGAGCTCTAATTATTTCATCTCCATACTCAAGTAATTCAAACATAAAAATTTCCGAAAATTGTTGTAAGCTACTTCCTCCTATCCTTATTCAGACAAACACAAAAAACAATAAATCCGAAGAAATTGTAAGTTTTTATCAAGAAATAACTAATAACAATGATGATTTAAAAATTGATAATTATGATGGTTTAATTATTTCTAAAAATTCTGATTGGAAAAACAATAATCATAAAAAAGCGTTAAAAACAGTAAATCAATTTATAAGACAAAAATTAGATTTTTAAACTTACTTTAAAGAGTATCAATGTTTTTCATTTTTTATTATATCCGTAATTTAACATAAATTTACAATACTATTTTTGTGCTTTTGATAAATATCATGTAATTTTTTAAATATTTTAATACTTTTGCGTCATAATATCAAATATAATGAAAAAAACAATCACCCTTTTATTAATTTTATTTTGTACTTCTGTTTTTTCTCAACAGAAACTTAATGAATTTGAATTATTTCGTGTCAGCTATACTAATTTTTCAAGAGCAAAAATAAAATCTGACTTTTCACAAGTTAAAGATGATAAAATCAGAATTGAAGAATATAGGATAAACTTTAATTATCCAATTGTTTCTAAAGACAAAAAAACAATCCTTATTAATGGAATTTCATACGTAAACATGAAACCTGTTTATAATTTCAATACTACTTTTACTAATGAAACTTCTGAAAACTATTATTCTATTAGTTATAACTTAGGCTTGGTTAAAAGATTAAAAAAAGATTGGACCATAACTGCGCTTGTTTCACCAACTCTTGCTTCTGACTTCAATGGAGAATTAAAATCTGATGATTTCATTCTTCAAGCATCTGCGATTGCAACAAAACAAGTTAGTAAAAACTTGAATTATGGATTTGGATTAAGTTATAATACAAGATTTGGACAGCCTCTTGTTGTCCCAATTTTACAATTAACTTACGTAAAAAACAAATGGAAAACAGTTGTTATTTTCCCTGGTATAATTGGAGAATTTTATCAGTTTAATAAAAATAATACTGTAGGTCTATTAGCTGCAATTAATGGTAGCCAGTTTAATATAAGTACAAAAGAAACCGTTTTAGATAATTTAAATTATACTCGAGTAAATTTTGGGCCAAGTTATGAAAGAAGCATTTACAAAGATTTAAAGATCAATTTATTTACTGGATATACTTTAGCTAAAAAAATCTCTTGGTCTACTTTCACAAAAGGAGATATAGATTTAAAACCTGAAAACAGTTATTTTTTTCAGATAAGCTTGAGATATGTTAAATAAATTTTAAGAAAAATAATTAACTTACGACTAAATACTATAACTAATTTTATGAAAATGAATTTCAAATCACTCTTTATTTTAACTCTTTTATTGAGTATCTTCACTACAAGTTATGCTCAAAGAAAGAAAAATATCACTATTGGTTTTTTAAGTGATACAACTACAAGAGATTCTCAGGAACATATTTCTAAGTTTGAGAAAGAAGTAAAAGCCGTAGTGGGCAATGATGCAAATATCATTTTTGATGATAAGTATAGTTTACAGAATAATTTTGATTGGAATAAAGCCGAGAAAAATTATGAAAGCTTAGTAAATAATCCTGAAGTAGACATCATTATCGTTTCTGGTCTTATTAATAACTACCTTTTGTATTTAAAAGAAGATTATGCTAAACCAACCATTATATTTGGTATGGTAAATGAAGACTTCATTGATGTTTCTGAAAAAAAAGCCACATCTGGTGTTCATAATCTAACTTATCTTATTCTTCCACAATCTTATAAAAGAGATTTAACTACTTTTCATGAAGTTTATCCTTTTAAAAAAATTGGTATTCTTGTAGAAAAAGAAGTTTCTGATATCTTACCAATAAGAAAAGTATTAGATGAATATTTTAAAAACACAAATTCGACTTATGAATTGATGTCATATTCGAACGGTGATGATATTTTAAATCAAATTAAAAATCACTCTGGAATTGACGCAGTTTATCTTACAGGTGGTTATTATCTTTCTGACAATGAAATTTCAGAGATTGCAGATTTATTAATTGAAAGAAAATTACCTTCTTTTGCTTCTACAGGAAGGAATGGAATTGAGCATGGAATTTTAATGTCAGATTCTACAGAAGAAAATGCAGAGCAAATTTACAGAAGATTATCTCTAGATATTGAATCTATAGTGGATGGTACAGATCCATCTAATCTGCCTGTACTTTTAAACTTTAATTCTGAACCAACAATTAATGTAGAAACTGCTTCAAAAATTAATCTTTCCCTTAAATATACAACTTTAGCAAAAGCAAATTTATATGGAGAATTAGATTCTTTTGAAACTGGAGAAAAGTATAATTTATTAAAAATCATGCAGCGTGCAATTAATGAAAATCTTTCTTTAAAAGCAAGTTCAAAAGATATTGATATTCAAGACAAAGAGGTGGATTTAGCCATTTCAAATTATTTCCCGAAAGCTTCTGCTTCTGCAAATAGTGTTTATTTAGATCCTAAATTAGCTGAAAACACACAAGGTCAAAATCCCGAATTTTACACTTCTGGTAAATTCACATTAGAACAAGTTATTTTTTCTGAGCAAGCATCTGCAGGAATTAAAATTCAAAAATATTTATTAAAAGCCCAAAAAGAGACATTTAATTCTTCTGAATTAGATGCTGTTTTTCAAGCAAGTCAAGCTTATTTTAATGTTTTAATTGCAAGAAAAACTGTAAATATTAATAATGAAAATTTAAAACTAACAAGAAAGAATTTACAAATTGCTGAGCAAAATTATAATGCAGGACAAAGTAGTAAAACTGATGTTCTTCGTTGGAAAAGTCAGATTGCAACAAGTACTTTAAATTTAATTACTGCGCAAAATACTTTAAAACAAGCTGTTTTTGCACTGAATCAAGTTTTAAATCTTCCAATAGAAACAGAATTAGATATTTCTGATGCTGATTTTGGTAAAGGTTTATTTAAGTCTTATGAATACAAACAATTAGAAGGTATTTTAGACGACCCTATATCACGCAAAAAATTTGTGGATTTCATCGTAGAGGAAGCTTTAAAAAATGCACCAGAGTTAAAATCTTTAGATTATAACATTAAAGCTTCCGAAAGAAATGCTAGTTTATATCAAAGATCAAAATTCCTTCCTACATTCGGATTACAAGCAGAGTATAATTATGATATTGATAGAAGTGGAAAAGGTTCTACTCCTCCTCCTGGATTTGTTATCCCTACTAATAATTATAATGTAGCTGTTAATGTTACGTTACCAATTTTTGATAGAACGCAAAGAGATTTAAATAGACAAAAAACAAAAGTTCAATTAGAGCAATTATCAATAAATAGAGATAATACTGTACTTACTATCAATCAAAATGTAAATACTGTTGTTACAGATATTATTAATCAAATTGCAAATATTGAGTTAACTCATGTTGCTACTGAATCTGCTAGAGAAAATTTAGAATTAAACCA
This sequence comes from Aureivirga sp. CE67, assembly GCF_015767245.1. Taxonomy (GTDB): domain Bacteria; phylum Bacteroidota; class Bacteroidia; order Flavobacteriales; family Flavobacteriaceae; genus Aureivirga. The sequence continues at coordinate 76,910 of NZ_JADOTV010000011.1, read as the reverse complement.
AATTGCTTATACAAATGGAGCAATTCCAATTCCAACTTTGATTGATGCTCAGCAAAACTATATTCAAGCACAACAAGCAGAAGCAAATGCTACATATAACTATCTTTTAAGTTCAATTCAATTAGAAAGATTAATTAGTTATTATATCTTATTACATTCAAAAGAAGAAAACAACGAATTATTCAAAAGAATCGAAGACTATCTAACAAAATAATTAAAAAATGAAAAAATCAATATTTATCATATTATTAGGACTAATTTTCACTTTTACTTCTTGCGGTAATGATGAAAAAGTTCAGACAGAACAAAGAGTTCGACCTGTAAAATTCACCGAAATTGGATTTATTGGAGGTGAAAGAACTAGAACATTTGATGGTGTTGCTAGAAATAATAAAGAAGTAAATTTAAGTTTCCGTATTTCAGGAATTATAACTTATTATAATTTAAAATCTGGTCAAAAGGTTAAAAAAGGAGAACTTTTAGCAAAACTTGATAATGCTGAAACAACATTAGCTTATGAGCAAGCAGTAGCTTCTCTTAACAGCTCTAAATCTGCGTTGAATACAGCAAAATCTACTCTTGATAGAACTCGTACACTTTATGAAAAAGGAACAACTTCATTAAGTGAATATGAAAATGCTAAAAATGGATACGCTAGTGCAAAAGCAAACTATCAATCTGCACTTAGAAGTGTAGATATTCAAAAGAAACAAATTAGTTATGCTTCTATTTATGCTCCTTTTGATGGAACTATTATTTCTGAAGAAGCTGAAAAAGATGAAACTGTAAGCGCTGGAAAATTAATTGCAGTATTAAATGCAGGTGGTGATATGGAAGTACGTTTAGGAATTCCAGAAAATGTAATTAACAAAATGCAAATGAATATGGAAGTATCTATTTCATTTCCATCTTTAGAAGGATTAGTTTTCAATGGAGTTGTTTCTCAAATAACACCAGCTATTGATCAAAATACTTCTACTTATCCAATTAAAGTAAAAATTTTAGATCCTGTAAAAGATATTAAATCTGGAATGGTTGCAAAAGTAACTTTTGACTTTGAAACAAATACAGATAGAAATGTTTTGGTAGTTCCAATTAATGCTGTTGGTAAAGATGGACAAGGGAATTTTGTTTTCTTAATTAAATCAGATGATGATAAAACTGGAATAGCAGAAAAGAAATATATCCAAATTGGAGAGTTAACTGCTGAAGGTTTTGAAATCAAGAGCGGATTAAAACTTGGAGATAAAATCGCTACAGCAGGATTACAAACATTACTTAATGGTCAAAAAGTTTTACTTGACTAAAATTATTCAAGCTTATGAATATTACAAAATTTTCAATAGATAGAAATAGAATCACATTTACGGTTCTTTTCACCATAATAATTATGGGGCTTGTACTTTATCAATCTCTTTCTAGAGATAGTATGCCTCCATATACAGTACGTGTTGCAACTGTAGTTTCCTCTTTTCCTGGGGCTAGCCCTCAAAGAGTTGAAGAACTTGTTACAGATAAAATTGAAAAAGTATCACAAGAATTACCAGAATTAAAAGAAGTTTCAAGTACTTCTAGAACTGGGCTTTCTGTAGTGTCAGTTACTCTAAAAGACGAAGTAAAACCAGAAAAACTACAAGCTGTCTGGGATCGTCTTAGAAGAAAACTAGCTGATTTAAATGATTTACCACAAGGTGTTAACCCTCAATTAAAAGATGATGATGTTGGTGTCGTTTACGGTATTTCGTTAGGTTTAGTAAGTGATGGTATTTCTTATGCAGAAATGAAGGATTATGCTGATGATTTAAGAGATGAACTAATTAAATTACCTGATGCTGCAAAAGTTGAGCTTGGCGGTTCTCAAGAAGAAAGAGTTTTTATTGAATTTGATAATGCAAAATTGAAAGAGTATGGGTTAACTTCCAATAAACTTCAAAGCATCATTCAAAGTACAAATATTTTAAGTTCAGGAGGTCAAATCAATGTTGAAGATGAACGAATTATTTTAGAGCCAACTGGAAATTTTAATTCTGTAAATGATATCAGAAAAACATTAATTCCTGTTGGTGATGGTAGTGTTGTTGTAAACTTAGAAGACATTACCAAAATAACTAGAGGATATATCACTCCTCCTAGCCAAATTGTAACAGTTGATGGAAAAAATGCTATATCATTACACATTTCATTAAAAGAAGGAGCAAATGTAATTAAACTTGGAGAAAGTGTAAATCAGTTGATTGAAACTAATTTAGATAAACTTCCTATTGGTTTGGATATAGTCAGAGTTTCTTCAATTGATACTTATATTCAAGATAAGATTAGTGATTTCATGAGTAATCTTGTACAATCTATCGTGATTGTATTAGCTGTAATGTTAATCTTCCTTGGGTTTAGAACAGGAATGATCATTGCTAGTTTGATTCCAATTGTAACTATCATGACATTAATGATTATGGGATTAATCAATATAGGTCTAAATCAGGTTACTTTAGCTGCACTTATTATGGCTCTGGGTATGATGGTGGATAACGCCATTGTGGTAAGTGAATCCATCATTGTAAAAATGGAAGATGGAATGTCTGCAAAAGACGCTGCAATTTCATCTAGTTCTGAATTAATAATTCCTTTATTGATTTCAACATTAACAACTTCTGCTGCATTCTTATCATTCTTCCTAGCAGAATCTACAATGGGAGATATTGTAGGGCCAATTTTCGTGGTTATCACAATTGCTTTACTTTCATCTTGGATTATAGCACTTACAGTAGTTGCTTTATTTTGTTATTTATTTATCAAAATAAAAAAAGATGCTAAAGAGAGTTTCTTTGATAAATTTATTGGAGCATTGAAAAAATATTACAATACTTATATCATTTTAGCTCTTAAGAATAAATGGAAAGTGATTATTTCGATTGTAGTTCTATTTTTCCTTTCATTAGTTGGATTCACAAAAATCCCTTTCATTTTCTTCCCAGATAGTGATAGAAATCTAATAACTGTAGATATTAATTTACCTTTAGGAACTAAAATTGAAAGAACAGAAGAAATAGTTAAAGAATTAGAGCAATACATGATTGACTCACTTCTTGTAAATGATTCTCGTAAAAAAGGAATTACAAGTTGGTCTTCATTTGTTGGTCAAGGTCCAGAATCTTATGATTTAGGTTATTCACCAGATGAAGCAAACTCAAGTTATGCGCACATGCTTGTAAACACTTCTAGTTTTGAAGAAAACTTCAATTTAATTGAAAAATTAGATAGATATTGCTATTATGCTTATCCAAATGCTGATATTAAAGTAGGTCCTCTTGGAGCTGGTGGAGGTGGAACTCCTATTGAAATTAAAGTTTCAGGAGAAAATCCAGATGAATTAGCAAGAATTTCAGAGACAATTAAAGATAAATTAGTTTCTATTAACGGAACTAAAAACGTAAAAGATGATTGGGGTCCACAAAGTAAAAAGTTTGTAATTGATATTGATCAAAACAAAGCACAAAGAGCTGGTATTACAAACCAAGATATTGCTACTTCATTACAAACAGTTTTAGATGGATATCAAACAGGAGAATATAGAGAAGAAAATACTTCTATCCCAATTATTATGAGAAGTAATGAAGGGCAAGAATTATCTTTGTCTCTATTAGAAACTCTTAATGTTTATGCGCAAAATTCTGGAAAAAGTGTTCCGCTTTTAGAAGTTGCTTCCATAGTTCCAGAATGGCAATATGCAAAAATTAAACGTTTAGATTTAAATAGAACTATTAATGTACAATCTGAAATTACAGAAACAGCAAATGCTGCTGCAATTATGGAAACTGTAACTCCTTGGCTAAAAGAACAGACTAAAACTTGGCCAAATGGATATTCGTATCAATTAGGAGGAGATGCTAAAAATACTGCTGAAAATATGGGAGCTGTAGTAAAATACCTTCCTCTTTCTGGGTTTATTATTTTAATTCTGTTAATTATTCAGTTTAATTCATTCCGTAAAACTTTTATGGTATTAACAACTATTCCTCTTGGAATTATTGGAGTTGTAATTGGATTAATCGTTTTCAGATCAAGTTTTGGATTTATGGCTTTCTTAGGAGTAATTTCTCTAGCAGGAATTGTAATTAATAATGCCATTGTATTAATTGATAGAATTGAAATAGAATTAGCAAATGGCTTAGAAGCTCAAAAAGCAATTGTAGAAGCTTGTTTACAAAGGTTTAGACCAATTCTTCTTACTGCGTTTACAACGGTTCTTGGTCTTATCCCGCTTTATTTAGGTGGAGGAGCTATGTGGGAACCAATGGCTGTTACTATTATGGTTGGTTTACTTTTCGGAACAATTATTACGCTAGTATTCATTCCATCACTTTATAGTATATTATATAAAGTTCATTATAAAGAAGAATAAAATTAAAACACTCTAATTCTATTTAATTAGAGTGTTTTTTTATATTTGAATATGAAAATTTTAAAAGCATTAAATCACTGGTTATTACAATATAGATATGAAATTTATTTTTTCACAATCATATTAAGCTTATTCAGTAATTTATTTTTCCCATCTCAAACAGGAAATTCTCATCAACTTACTACTTTATTTTTCTTATTAAACCTTATTTCTGGAATTAATCTAATTGCAAGACAAAAAAGAGGAGCAAAAATATTTTATTTACTCTGGTTTGTCGTTTTGTTTTTATTTATTAATAATTTCTTTGAAGATGATGAACGTGGTGAAGGTTTGTCTAGTTTATTGATTTTCTTTTTAATCTATTCATTCTTTACTATAGAAATTATACGACAAATCTGGAACGAACAAACTGTAAGTAAAAATGTTATACTAGGTGTAATGAGTGGGTACATTTCATTAGGTTTAGTCGGTTTTTTTATTTTTCTAATTTTAGAAATTTACAACCCAAACTCTTTTGACGCTGTAGTTATTACTGCCAACAATGCAGCTTCTAGTGCTGAAGATTTACTTTATTTTAGTTTTATAACTTTACTAACAATAGGTTATGGAGATATTGTTCCTTCAACTACTATAGCTCAAAAGGCGACAATGTTATTAGGATTATCAGGTCAGTTTTATATGGTAATAATTACTGCTGTAATTGTAGGAAAGTATATAAATGATAGAGGAAAGAAAGAAGAAAAATAAAAGGCTTTTTCAAATTGAAAAAGCCTTTTAAAATATATTTTATAAAATAAACTTTATTTCAATTTACCATCAAACTTCTTTTTAAGCTTTTCCATTTTCGGACTTATTATCAGTTGACAATACTTCACTTCCGGATTTAACTCGTAAAAATCTTGATGCATATTTTCAGCATTAAAGAAATTTTTAAATGGAGAAACTTCTGTTACAATTGGGTCTTCAAAAACTTTTTCTCCAGTTAATTTTTGAATATAATTTTCAGCTTCCTTTTTTTGTTCTTCATTATGATAAAAAATCACAGAACGATATTGAGTTCCTTTATCATATCCTTGCTGATTTAATGTAGTAGGATCATGCATCTCAAAAAAGATTTCTAATAAATCCTGATATGAAATTATTGAAGTATCAAAAGTTAATTGCACTACCTCAGCATGTCCAGTTGTTCCTTGACAAACCTCTCTATAGGCAGGATTTATAATATTTCCTCCACCATATCCAGAAACTACTGTTTCAATTCCTTTTATTTGTCTAAAATAGGCATCTAGACACCAAAAACACCCTCCTCCGAATGTTGCTATATCATTTCTCATAATTTTTATTTAAGATTTTCTATAATAGATATAATTCTGTTAAACATTTCTTCAGTTATATCTAAATGTGTTACAATTCGTAATTTTCCTTCCCCCATAGAAGCGATTAGGATTCCTTCATCTTCTAGCTTTTTTGTAAAATCTTTATCCGAGATAGAATCATTTACATAGAAAATTACAATATTAGTCTCAACTGGTTCTACTTTTTTGATTAAAGGATTTTTGGCTAAAGCTTCTCCAATTTGCTTTGCTCTATCATGATCTATTTTTAATCTTTCTACATGATTATCTAAAGCATAAATTGCCGCTGCTGCTAAATATCCAGCTTGACGCATTCCTCCACCAAATAGTTTTCGAATACGAAGTGCTCTTTGAATATCTTTTTTAGTCCCCAATAATAAAGAACCAACTGGAGCTCCTAATCCTTTTGATAAACAAACAGAAATTGTATCAAATAATTTCCCGAAAGTTTTTGGAGATTCTCCTGTAGCAACAATTGCATTAAAAAGTCTTGCTCCATCTAAGTGTAATGGTAAATCATTTTCATCACAAAAAGCTTTGATTTTCTCAATTTCTTTTAGATCCCAACAAGCTCCACCTCCTTTGTTAGTAGTATTTTCTATTGCAACAAGTGCAGTTTGTGGTAAATGAATATTTCCATCATTATGAAGTTTTTCTGCAACTTGTTCTACCGTAAACATTCCTCTATCTCCATCAATCAATGCACAAGTTACACCTGAATTGAATGCAACTCCTCCTCCTTCAAAATTATAAATATGCGCCCATTTATCACAAATAACTTGATCTCCTGGCTGTGTATGAATTTTTATTGCAACCTGATTTGCCATAGTTCCTGAAGGAAAAAACAAAGCAGCTTCCATTCCAAACATTTTAGCTATTTTTTCTTCTAATTGATTTACAGAAGGATCTGCTTTAAATACATCATCTCCTACTTCTGCTTGCATCATTACTTGCAACATTTCAGAAGTTGGTTTTGTGACAGTGTCACTTATTAAATTTATTTGCATAATATCGTTATGAAAAGTTATTTTTGTAGTTCTATACAATTCTTATGATTACAAACGAAAACATACAGAAAATACAAGAACGAGTTGGCAAGTTAAAAACTTACCTTGAAATTGACAAAAAATTAATCGAAATATCGAATGATGAAGAAAGAACTGCAAACCCTGAATTTTGGAACAATCCGAAGGAGGCAGAAGCTTTTATGAAAGAGCTTCGTTCTAAGAAAAAATGGGTTACTGACTATGAAGCTGTTAAATCCTCTTTGGAAGATTTAGCTGTTTTATATGACTTTTATAAAGAGGGTGATGTAGAAGAAGAAGAAATTCAAACACAATATGATGATACTTTAAAATCGCTAGAAGATTTAGAGTTTAGAAATATGCTTTCTGAGGAAGGTGATAGTTTAAGTGCTGTACTACAAATTACTGCTGGGGCTGGTGGAACTGAAAGTTGCGACTGGGCTTCGATGTTAATGCGTATGTACATTATGTGGGGAGAGAAAAATGGATTTAAAGTAAAAGAGCTAAACTACCAAGAAGGAGATACTGCTGGAGTAAAAACAGTAACTCTTGAATTTGATGGTGAATTTGCTTTTGGTTATTTAAAAGGTGAAAACGGTGTGCATCGTTTAGTTCGTATTTCTCCTTTTGATTCCAATGCGAAAAGACATACTTCTTTTGCTTCTGTTTATGTTTATCCTTTAGCAGATGAAAGTATTGAAATTGATATTAATCCAGCAGATATTTCTTGGCAATTTGCTCGTTCAGGAGGTGCTGGAGGGCAAGGTGTAAATAAAATTGAAACAAAAGCAATTCTTACCCACCACCCTACTGGAATCATTATTCATAACTCTGAAACTCGTTCGCAGCTTGAAAATCGTGAAAAAGCGATGAAACTTCTGAAATCTCAACTTTATGAGATTGAGTTACAAAAACAGAGAGAAATGCGTAGTGAAATCGAAGCTGGAAAAATGAAAATTGATTTCGGTTCTCAAATTCGAAACTATGTTATGCATCCTTATAAATTGGTGAAAGATGTTCGTACTGGACACGAAACTGGAAATGTAGATGCTGTAATGAATGGAGACATTGACGGATTCTTAAAATCTTTCTTGATGCAAAACGGACAAAAAGAAGATTCTAACGAATTATAATTTATATTTAAAAAACTGTTTCATTCATTTGAAACAGTTTTTTATTTTAAAACAAAACCTCTTTTTTCACAAACATTCTATATAAAATATGTAATCCTAAAATATGATTGATTAAAGCATCTTTTCGAACTAAAGAAACGGGATCATGATCATTTTTATATTGAAGAATAAAATTCTGAAGTTTTTTCACATCAAAAACACCTACTTCTTTGATTGTTTTTTCATCTAAAAACTCATTAATTAGCTGAAATAATTCTGCTTTCTTTTTTAAATCTGTATGTGCTGGTGGTGCCATAAAAGCAAACTTTTCTCTTTTGTATAAAACTTCTGGAATTACATTTTTAACAGCTTCTCTTAACACCCATTTTTCTATATTTCCTTTAATCCTCATTTCTGGTGGAATTTCTTTTGCCATTTCAGCCAAATGATGATCTAAAAATGCTGGACGAGATTCCATAGAATTTGCCATATCTACTCTATCTCCTCCCCAATTTAAAATCTGACATTCCAACATCGTTTTACTCCAAGTATACTGTGCAATATCTAAAACATGTCTTCCTTTTGTTTCAGAAGTATCAATTTTATCTGTTATTCCAATTATCGGATCATAATCCTTAATTCTATATAAATAATCTTGACTCAATAAAGGCTCAACCAAATGCAATGTTTGCACCCAAGGCTGAATCCATGAAGGAGTAAATCCTAAAACAGAATCCATATACGGATGATGAACATCTTCATCAGAAAGAATTGCTCCTTTAAAAATTTTATTGGAACTATCCATTTTTTGCATAAATTCTTTCTTATGAGCATCATTTGAATGTAAAAACATATCTCGCTTAAATTGTGCATAACCTCCAAACAATTCATCAGAACCTTCTCCTGTAATCACAGCTCTATAACCACATTCTTTCACACGTTTACTCATATGCCATTTTGCAACTCCCAATGTGTTATAAAAAGTTCGTTCGGAATACCAGAGAGTTTTTATATAATTATCTTCGTATAAATCTTCGGCTTTTAAAATAATATGTTCTTGATCTGCATTTACAGATTTCGACATTTCATCAGCAATTTTTGTCTCATCGTAATTTTGATTATCAAAACTAATCGTAAAAGCTTTTATTGGCGATTGTTGAATATAAGACGACAATCCAAGCATAGCACAACTATCAATTCCTCCTGAAAGATAACAACCCACAGGAACATCTGCTTCCAAACGAAGTGAAACAGCTTCTACCAATTCTTCCTGAACTCTTTTGATGTGATATTGTTCACTTTTACTTAAATCTCTGTCTTTTTCTCTTGGAAAATCTAAATCCCAATACTTTTTGTTTTTAATTTCAAAAGAATCATTTTTCTTCTGAATTATTAACATATGTCCAGGTTCTAGAGCTTGAATATTTTTATAAGGAGTTGTTCCTGGTACCATGGTTTGCATTAATTGATGTAGAACAGCTTCATCATCAAATTCCGCAGAAATATCGGGGTTTTCAAAAAGCGTTTTCATTTCTGAAGCCCAATAAATTCCTTTTTCGTTAATATGGTAAAACAAAGGTTTTACACCAAAACGATCTCGAACCAAAATTAATTTTTCTTCTTTTTTATCAAATAAAGCAAAAGCAAATTCTCCTCTTAAATCTTTTAAAAAATCTAAACCATTTTTTCTATAAAGTGGCAAAGCAATTTCACTATCACTTTTCGTTGTAAAATCAAAACCTTCTAATTTTAAATTCACACGAATTCTTTTATAATCATAAAATTCTCCATTAACTGTAAGAATCAAATTTTTATCATTGCTATAAATTGGTTGTTCTCCAGAATGCAAATCAATAATTGAAAGTCTAGCATGTCCCATTGCTATTTTACTCTGATCATCTACAAAAAAACCATTTCCATCTGGTCCTCGATGATGTAAAGTTTCTGTCATTTTCTGAATCGTATTCCTTTCATTTCCTTCAAACACTTTTGATTTCCAAAATCCTGTAATTCCACACATAAGCTTAATTTATTTAGAAGAAATTTGAGTTTAAACTTTTATTTTTTGTCTTAAGTTTTTTCTTTTTCTGAGCTTAATATTCATAATTAATAAACCTCCAAGAATAATTAACCCACTGACTAAATGATATTCATATAATTTTTCATGAAAAAATATTCCGAAAAAAGCTGTTGAAAGAGGTATGAAATTCAAGAAAATACCAGCTTTATCTGCTCCGGCCAATTCGATTCCATAATTCCATAAATAATAAGTAATTGCAGTTCCCACTACTCCTATTCCTACCGCTGAATACCAAAAAGAAAATTTATAGGGGAACGTAAAATTTTCACCATAAAATGGTAAAACTACAATAAGCACCAATAAACAAACGAAATTTGTCAGAAGTGTAAAATGCTTATTTGGAATATCAACTGCGTATTTTTTAACAGAAACATGATAACTAGCAAAAATGACACAAGCTATTGAAATATAAATGTCGCTAATTGTAAAATGAATATTGCTAAGATTATTTATATCTCCTTTTAAGATTAGATAAAAAGCTCCAGAAAAGGCAATGATAACACCAATTATATGATTAAATCGAAGTTTTGTTTTAAGAAAAATGGTTGAAAGAATAAGTGTTACTGCAGGATTCAAACTGATAATTAAAGCAGCATTCATCGCTGACCCTTTTATTAAACTTAAAAAGAAAAAAAGATTATAACCAAAAATACCAAAAGCACCAATACCTAAAATGACCCAAAATTTCTTTTTGATAGTATATAAAGTGGGAAGTTTTTTAATAGTAAAAAATAGTAAGGCTAGAACTCCAAAAATATATCTCCAAAATCCGGCTTCAATAAAATTTACGTCTTGAAGCATAATTTTCCCAAAATGAAAATTTAAACCCCACAACATCACCACAAAAAACAAAATTAAATATGCCTTCATCCTCAGAAATTTACTATTCTAAAATAAAACTTAATAAATTGATAATAAAACTTTTAACTTTAATTTTATAATTTAAAATATTATTGATATAGCTTTATTTTTAAACCAAATTAAAATTTCATCTCATGGTAGAATATTTTTTTCAATGCCCATATTGCTGGGAAAATGTTTCCATTCTTGTAGACCTTTCTATTAAAGATCAATCTTATATTGAAGATTGCGAGAATTGTTGTAACCCTATTTTATTTCATATTATTACGGACAATATTTCTATTATTTCTTTTGAAATTGATGAGGTTAATTAAGGTTTATTCTAGTATAATTATCAAATTGGTATTTTTAAGAAATTAATTGGTAAGCATCAAATTAGGACTTTTTTAAAACTTTGCATTATAGATATTTAAATATTAAATCTTAATTTAAAGAAAACAATTAATCATGAAAAACACTAGTATACAGTTAATTAGAAATGCGACTTTAAAGATCAATTATGCAGGGAAAACATTGTTAATTGATCCGATGTTTTCATCTGTAAATAGTTTTATGTCTTTTGTAAAACCAGATGAAAATCTAAATCCAACCGTTGATTTACCAATGCCAATTGAAGAAATTACTGAAGGTATTGATGCTATTTTCTTGACACATCCGCATCCAGATCATTTTGATCCAAAAGCAATGGAAGTTTTAAATAAAACTCTTTCTTTTTTTACGCAACCAAGTGATGAAAAAATGGTAAAAGATGCTGGTTTTAAAAATGTTCATGAAATAGATAGTGTTATGGATTTTGATGGAATCACAATAAGTAGAACTAATGGTGTACACGGGCCAGAAGCACTATTGGATAAATTAGGTGTGGTTTCAGGTTTTGTTTTACAAGCTAAAGATGAACCGACTATTTATATTATTGGTGATTGTTTATGGGATGATGTGGTTGAAGGAACTGTTGAAAAATTTAATCCTGATATTATAGTCACAAATTCTGGTGGAGCAGTTTTCATGGGTGAATATAAAATTTTAATGGATGAAGAGGCGACAGTAAAAGTTGCAAAAAAAGCACCAAATGCAAAAATTATTACTGTTCATATGGAATCCTTAGATCATTGTATGACTACAAGAGATATGATGAGAAATAAAGCAAAAGAAGAAAATGTAGAAATTATAATTCCAGAAGATGGAGAAGTCATTAATTTCTAATCTTTTTAAAAATATATAAATCAAAACCTTCAATAATAATTTGGAGGTTTTTTTATATAAAAAATGTGATTAAATTTAATATTTCTGTTAATTAAAGAAAAACGCTTATTTTTCGTATTTTGCTCGACCAAAATATTTAGCAAATGAAAAAATTAATAAAAGATGTTTTTCAGCATTTTTTAAACAATGATACGTTTCAAAAAGGAGCTTCTCTAGCTTATTATTCTGTTTTTTCTTTAATTCCGATGATAATGATTATTTCATCTGTACTAGGAATATTCTTTGGAGAAAAAGCTGTAAACGGAGAAATATTTGAACAACTTCAAAATACTTTAGGTGAAAAAGCTTCTTTACAAATTCAAGATTTCATTAAAAATCAACAAACTTCTCATAATAACATTCTAAATGCAATTATCGGATTTGTAACACTTGCTCTGAGTGCTTCAGGTTTGTTTTCTCAAATTCATAATTCTTTTAATAGTATTTGGAGCATCAAATCGAAGCCAAAAAATAGTATTCTAAATTATATTCTACTTCATTTTGGTTCTATTATAGTTCTAATCAGCTTGTTTTTTATCATTTTGGTAAGTACAGCTCTGGGAGGTATTCTGACTAGTTTTATAGAACATCTTCCAAAATATTTGAGAAAAATTCTAATTATTGAACAATTAATTTCTCCAATAGTACTGGTTTTAGTTTTTGCTATTATGTTCAAATTCCTTGGTGATGCAATAATAAAATGGAAAATTGCTATTTACGGTGGAATTTTCACAGCAGTATTTTTTATGGTTGGTAAAATTGGTATTGGATTTTATTTAGGGCACAGTAATGTAACCTCAGCATTTGGAACTGCGAGTGTTTTAGCTCTGATTATGGTTTGGGTTTACTATATTTCACAAATTATTTTCCTTGGCGCTTCATTTATTGAAATACTTTCTATAAAACTTGGTTATGTTATTAAACCTAATAAGAATGCTGTAAAAATTGAAAAAATCGAAATAACTCATATTGAAGAATAGATGATATTTTGAACCAGTATTTTTATATTTAAATACTGGTTTATTTTTTTACTTCAAATTTTCACGAATTTTCATTAAAATCTTTCCTAGTTTATTTTTTCCAGAACCATCTCCTCCATCTCCCCAATAAGAGTCATTTTCTGTATGTTCAATAATTTTAGAATCTCCTGTAGAAAGTAAAATTTCTTTCAAGTCCTCATGTTGAGAAAACTTTGCAAAAACTATTTCATACATCACATTATCTTTGATTTTATCCCAATTTCTTCGAATTTTCACTTTTCGTGTTCTTCCTAATTCCGCAGCTTTCATTGGTGAAATAGCATTTCTAATCTTTTCTTGATATTTTTTATCCTCAAATTTTTGAGCTTGAAAATAATGCTCTGAAGTCTTCCAAACTTTTCCTTTCCATTTTATTGGATATAAAGAGAAATTTGAAAATTCTCCCCATTGCTGATTTTCAGCATAAAACTTAATTTCTTCCATTTTTCAATCTTTTTCTTTTATTTGTATTAAAATATATTTGATATCAAATAATTTATATTTAACACTACTTTTTCTTATATAATTATATTTGCTAACAAAATTATAATAAATAATGAATTACAACTCTAAATACGATTTTCATTCTAAAAGATTAGGTTTTAGAAATTGGATAGATTCAGATATTAAAAAAATGGTTGAAATTAATTCTGATTCCGAAGTAATGCGATTTTTTCCTGCAACAGTAACTTTTGAACAAACACAAAATTTTATCCAGAGAATGCAGAAAATGTATAAGGAGAGAAATTATTGCTATTTCGCTGTGGATGAATTAGAAACTGGGAATTTTATTGGATTTATTGGCTTATGTTATCAAGATTATGAAGCTGAATTTACTCCTTGCACGGATATTGGTTGGCGTTTAGATAAAAAATATTGGAATAAAGGTTATGCTACAGAAGGTGCAAAACGCTGTTTGGAGTATGCTTTTGATGTTTTAGAATTAGAGAAAATCATTTCTACTGCTCCAATGATAAACAAACCTTCAATTGCTGTTATGGAAAAAATTGGCATGCAAAAAATTTTAGAATTCAAACATTCTAAATTGAAAGATTTTCCAAAAATTGAAAATTGTGTTTGTTATGAAATAAACAGGAAATAAATTTAAAATGAAATTTCTTGAAAATAAATACAATTCAGGTCAACATTTATTCTGTGATCTAGATATGGAAGAAAGTGAAATCAATAATTTAATTTTTGAAAATATACGAATTGAGAATTCATGGTTTCACTCCACTGTTTTTCAAAATTGCAATTTTAACAATTCTATTTTTAAAGGATGTAATTTAAAATGTTGTGATTTTGAAAATAGTAATCTAGAAAATGTAAAGTTTCAAAATTGTTCCATTGAAAGTATTGAATTTAAAGATTGTCAACTAAAAAATGCTATGTTTGAAAATTGTAATTACTATGGAATTGAATTAACTATAAAAGTTGAAGATTTTATCAATAAATAAAATGAAAAATAAAATTACTATTGACCAAGCTATAAAAAAAGGGTTTTATCAAGTTAATGTTACATCATCAATAATTGGAATTATAACATTTATTTTAGTTTCAATCTTTATAAATACAAATAATTTACCAGAATGGACTTACATTATAGGAGGATTTTTAACCATATTTAATTCGTTATTGTATTATTATTTCATCATTACAAAATGGAAAATTTGGGCATTTTCAAATATTGACAACATTAAAGAACTAGAAGAAAAAGCTCTTAAACATAAGATTATACCTAAAAGAGGAAGTTTTTCTGAAAAGCTTGAAATCAAAACTAAAAAAGAAAAATTAATCCTTGAAAATTTAATAAGAAATAAGGAAAAAATAAAAAAGCACCCAATAGAAGTTAACGAAAAAGCACCTTTAGAAACTAAAATATACTTCGCAAAATCAAACATCTATCTAATACCAGTAATTGTGTGTATTGTGATTTTAAATTTTATTTCTAACTTGAATTATAGTTTTATTCTTAAAGTAATTTTAAGTTCAAGTTCTGTATTGGGTTTAATTTCTATTATTTATTATAGAAAATTAAAATTCGATTCTTCTGTTCAAATAATTATAAATGATAAAGGTATTTTTATTAAAGAATATGATTTTTTCTCATGGGATAAAATAAAACAAATAGAAACCAAAGATATAGGAGATACTGACACTTCAATTGAAGTTTTATACATCTATATTAAAGGATATAATAAAATTACAATTGATCTTGATAAATACAATACATCAAGTTATACTTTAGAGTTTGTAATCGAAAATTCTAGAAAAAGGTTTTATTTAAACAAAAAAGCATCCTAAAAAGATGCTTTCTGTTTTATGAAATCAATTCTTTTAATATTTTTTTGATTTGAAAATCTTCTATGTCAGATAAATTTTTAAGCTTTATATGTCGCATAGATTTCCCTGTACCTTCTATTAAAGATATATTTGTTTTTATTTTTTCAAACTCAAAGAAACCAAAAGTTACATGTTTTTTTGTGTAAGTTAAATAACAAACATCCTTTTCTTTAGTATAAACAGGTCTACTCCATTTATAGTTTTCTTCTGCATTTTCTACCTCTTTCGAGATTAATTCTCTTAAACTAAGTAGAATCTCTTTAAAATTATTAGGTGCTTTGTCTAAATACTCCTGTACTTCTTTATTTTCTTTCATCTTAAAAATTTATTTTTCACAAAAGTATCTTTTTACTTTATAATTTAGACTAAAATATTTTAAAAATCGAAGATATAGCAATTAAAAAAAGAGACTGTAATCTTTAAAACAGCCTCTTTTTTTTATTTATTTTTCACTAATTGTTTTACAACAACTTGTTCTTTTAAGTATTGTCTAGATTCTCTAGCAGGTGTACCGTTATAAACGACACCTCCTTTAATGGACTTAGAAACTCCAGCTTGAGCTAATAAAACAGCTCCTTTCCCAATTCGGATTCCACTAACAACTCCTACTTGTCCCCAAAGTACAACTTCATCTTCTAAAACTGTACATCCAGCAATTCCACACTGAGAGGCAATTAAACATTTTTTACCAATAATGGTATCATGTCCAATTTGAACTTGATTATCAATCTTAGTTCCTTCCATAATTGTAGTACTTGCAGTAACTCCTCTGTCAATTGTACAAGCAGCTCCGATATCTACATTATCTTCAATAACAACATTTCCTCCAGATACTAATTTATCAAATCCAGTAGGACGATTTTTATAATAAAAAGCATCACTACCTAGAACAGTTCCTGCATGAATTGTAACATTATCTCCAATAACAGCATCGTCATAAATAGTAACATTAGGATGAATCAAACAGTTTTCTCCAATTTTCACATTGTTCCCAATAAAAACATTTGGTTGAATAACTGTGTTTTCTCCAATCTGAGCAGACTCAGCTACCGCAGCAGTTGCAGCAATGAATGGATTAAAATGTTTGGTAAGTTTATTAAAATCACGGAAAGGATCATCTGAAACTAAAAGTGCTTTTCCTTCAGGACATTCTACTTCTTTGTTGATTAAAACAATTGTTGCAGCAGAATTTAAAGCTTTATCATAATATTTTGGATGATCCACAAATACGATATCCCCTGGTTCTACAACATGAATTTCATTCATTCCTTCTACAGGAAAGGATGCATCACCAACGAAAGAAGCCTCAATAATTGAGGCTATCTTTTCTAAAGTTTGTACTTCTTTAAATTTCATAAAACAAAAGAAGTTTTATTGTTTGATACGCTCTTGGTAAGTACCTTTTGCAGTTTCAATCTTAATTTTATCTCCTTCATTGATGAATAAAGGAACGTTTACTCTTGCTCCAGTTTCAACAGTTGCTGGTTTTGTAGCATTTGTAGCAGTATTTCCTTTTACTCCTGGCTCAGTGTGTGTAACTTCTAAAATTACAGACTGAGGCATATCCACAGCTAATGGTAATTCGTCTTCAGATCTAACAATTACAGTTACAACTTCTCCTTCTTTTAATAATTGAGGAGCATCTAAAGCTGTTTTCTCTAAAGTAATTTGATTATAATCTTCTACATTCATGAAGTTAAAAGTATCTCCTTCAGCATATAAATACTGATATTTACGAGTTTCTACTCTTACCTCATCAATTTTATGACCTGCTGAAAAAGTATTATCAATTACTTTTCCTGATGTTAAACTTTTTAATTTAGTACGAACGAAAGCTGGTCCTTTTCCTGGTTTTACGTGTTGAAATTCAACAATCTTATATGTATCGTGGTTAAATTTAATACATAATCCATTTCTAATATCCGACGTAGTAGCCATAATCTTATTTTAAGTTTTTTTAATTTAATTAATTATTTCCAATATATCCTTTCATAATTCCTCTCTGAGAATTTCTAATGAAAGTTATAATTTGATCTCTTTCTGAAGAAGCAGGCATTTCAGCTTCAACTTTCTCAAGAGCCTGTGTGTTATTATATTTACTTTGATATAAAATTCTATAAATATTTTGAATTTCACGAATCTTTTCAGTTGAAAAACCTCTTCGTCTTAATCCTATAGAATTAATCCCTACAAATGATAATGGATCTTTTGCTGCTTTAGTAAAAGGTGGCACATCTTTTCTTACAAGAGAACCTCCTGAAATCATAGCGTGTTCACCAATGTGAATAAATTGATGTACTGCTGCTAATCCTCCAATAATAGCGTGTTTTCCAACAACTACATGTCCTGCTAATGCAACTCCATTTACAATAATAGCATTATCTCCTATAACACAATCATGAGCTATGTGAGCTGTAGCCATAATTAAACAATTTTCTCCAACAACTGTCTTACCTGAAGCATTTGTTCCTCTATTAATTGTAACACATTCTCTAATCGTAGTATTATCTCCAATTATTGCAAGTGACTCTTCATCTTCAAACTTCAAATCCTGTGGTATTGCAGAAATAACTGCTCCTGGAAAAATTCTACAATTTTTACCAATTCGAGCACCTTCCATAATAGTAACATTAGAGCCTATCCATGTTCCTGACCCTATTTCTACATTATTATGTATTGTAGTAAATGGTTCTACTACTACATTCGTTGCAATTTTTGCTCCCGGATGAACATATGCTAATGGCTGATTCATTTCTTTCTTTATTTAATTTTAGATATCTGAGCCATTAATTCAGCCTCGACAACTACTTTATTATTTGCATACCCTACTGCTTTCATATGACAAATTCCTCTACGAATTGGAGTAATTAAGTCTGCTTTGAAAACTAGAGTATCTCCTGGTAATACTTTTTGTTTAAACTTCACATTATCCATTTTCATGAAATATGTTAAGTAATTCTCTGGATCAGGAACTGTACTTAATACTAAGATTCCTCCACATTGTGCCATAGCTTCAACTTGTAAAACTCCTGGCATAACTGGTGCTCCTGGGAAATGACCTCTAAAGAACTCTTCATTCATTGTAACATTTTTCATTGCTACAACATGTGTATCTGACAACTCTAATACTTTATCAATTAGTAAAAATGGTTGTCTGTGAGGTAAAATATCCATAATTTGGTGGATATCCATTAATGGTGGCTGATTTAAATCATATTTTGGCACGTAATTTCTTTTTGCCATCTTGATTTTCTTTGCCATTTCTTTTGCAAACTTCGTATTTATTCCGTGTCCTGGTTTGTTTGCAATAACTTTACCTCTAATTTTTATTCCAATTAAAGCTAAATCACCAATTACATCTAATAATTTGTGACGTGCAGCTTCATTTGTCCAACGTAAATCTAAGTTATCTAAGATTCCATTAGGTTTTACACTAATATCTTCTTTATTAAAAGCTTTCTTTAATTTCACCATTGTATCTTCAGAAATCTCTTGATCTACATATACAATAGCATTATTTAAATCTCCACCTTTAATTAAATCATGATCTAAAAGAGCTTCTAACTCATGTAAAAAACTAAAAGTTCTTGCGGAAGCAATTTCAGATTTAAAATCTTCTAATTTATCTAAACTAGCATTTTGCGTACCTAATACTTTCGTATTATAATCAACCATTGTAGTGATTTGATAAGAATCTGCTGGCATTAAAATGATTTCACTACCTGT
This sequence comes from Aureivirga sp. CE67, assembly GCF_015767245.1. GTDB lineage: Bacteria > Bacteroidota > Bacteroidia > Flavobacteriales > Flavobacteriaceae > Aureivirga. The sequence continues at coordinate 57,748 of NZ_JADOTV010000011.1, read as the reverse complement.
CTCTTCATCTTTAAAGGTAATGATTTCATCCACGATAAATTCTTCTACTTCTGCATTTTGCTCTTCAATTCCAGCTTCTTCTAAAGCTTCAATAAAATGAATTGATGAACCATCCATAATTGGAGGTTCTGGAGCATCTAATTCAATAATAATGTTATCAATACCTAAAGCTACAACTGCGGCTAAAACATGTTCAGTTGTATGTATCTTCACACCATTCTTATCTAAATTCGTCCCTCTTTGAGTTCCTACAACATAATCTGCTTTTGCTTCAATCTCTGGTTGACCTTCTAAATCAACTCTAATGAATGAATAACCATGGTTTTCTGGTGCTGGTTTAAAAGTCATTGTTACTTTATTTCCAGTATGTAATCCTACTCCTGATAAAGTAACCGTATTTTTGATTGTTTTTTGGTTTTGATTCATTACTTGTCTTTTAGTGCTTTTATTTCTTTTTCTAATATATCTATCTTCGAAACTAATTTTGACAAATTCTTAAAGTGAACATAAGATTTATTATAATCTGCATAAGGTAATGCTGGACTTCCTTGAAGTACTTCATTATCTTTTACATTTCTTCCAATTCCTGCTTGCGCTTGAATTTTTACGTTATCACCGATAACTAAATGACCAGCAATTCCTACTTGCCCTCCAATCATACAGTTTTTACCAATCTTGGCAGAACCTGCAACTCCTGATTGTGCAGCAATTACTGTGTTTTCACCTATCTCAGCATTATGTGCTATCTGGATTTGGTTATCTAATTTAACACCTCTACGAATTATTGTCGAACCTAATGTCGCTCTATCAATGGTTGTTGCCGCACCTACATCTACATTATCTTCAATTACAACATTACCTATTTGTGGAATTTTATCATAAGCTCCTTCTCCATTTGGCGCAAAACCAAAACCGTCTGCTCCAATAATCGCTCCTGAATGAATAGTACATTCTTTTCCAATTATAGATTCGGAATTTATAATACTACCTGTAAAAACTGAAGTATTATCTCCAATTGTTACATTATCTCCTATATAGACATTAGGATAAATTTTTACATTATCTCCAATTGTTACATTATTTCCAATATATGCAAAAGCTCCAAGATAAATATTCTCACCTATTGAAACATTTTCTCCAATAAAATGAGGATCTTCTTTTCCTGATTTATTTAGTTTTACCTCATTGTAAAATGCTAAAATCTTAGAAAAAGCTTTATATGCATCATCTACTTTAATCATCGTACATGAAACTTCCTTTTCAGGTTCGAAAGCTTTATTTACAATAACTACTGTAGCTTTTGTATTATATATATATGGGATATATTTCGGGTTTGACAAGAAAGATAAAGATCCTTTCTCCCCTTCTTCTATTTTAGAAAGTTTTGAAACCTCAGCATCTGGATTCCCAACCACTTTTCCTTCTAAAACTTCTGCTATTTGACTTGCCTTAAATTTCATTAAATGCAAAAATATAAAAAATATACTTTATGGAAATGTTTAGAAATATTTAATTATTCACAATTGAAAATATATTTTCGAAATTTACGTTAACATTTCTTTAGATTTTCGTTTATAAAAATATATAATTCACGTTATATTAACAAAAAAACAAAATCGAATCCTAAAAAACATCGATTTTGTTTTTAATATTTTTTTAAGAAAAAAATCAAATTAATTCTAAATCAACTTATTTTTTTAATCTAAAATAAACGCTACTAGTATGTTTTGTACAAATTTTCAATAGTTGTAATTCTAAAACTCCATTAGTTTAGTTAATTAATTCTTTTGGGTAACAAATAAAATGCTTCGTCACCTTAGTAGATAAAGCTTGAATATTTAATTGATCTGATGCTTCTGTTACATTTTTAACTTCACCGTTTTTAAAAAGCATTTTAATTGGACTATATACAGCATCGTAAGCTTGGTTACCTATTTCGCCTGCAAATATAAAATAATCTATTAAGCTGTCAGAGATTTGAAACTTATTTATACATTTTTCTTTTAATTCTTCAATTCTTGATTCCGGAAAAGATTCTTTTTGCATTTCAATTTTTAAGAAATTACGATCAATTATCATTTTTGAAAGTGTCGAAAGCACAAAATCTTCTTCATAAACCCATTCTTTTATTGCTCCTAAAACATCATAATCATCCAATCTTGAAAAAATCTCTAAGGTATTTTGGTCAAAATTTTCAACATCAATTTCATTATATAAAAAGTATCTAAAAGTCTTTGAAGCTGGAACCTCAACACCTTGCTTTGCTAATTCTTTTGCACGTCTTAAAACAGAGACTAATAACTTTTCAGCAACCACTCCTGTTTTATGCAAATAAACTTGCCAATACATCAACCTTCTTGCAATAAGAAAATTTTCTACAGAATAAATTCCTTTTTCTTCTACAACTAATTCATCATTTTTTACATGTAGCATTTTTATCAATCGATCCGAATTAATTGCTCCTTCTGCTACTCCTGAATAAAAACTATCTCTTTTCAGATAATCCAAACGATCCATATCAAGCTGACTAGAAATTAGCTGATATAAGAACTTTCTTGAATATTCTCCTTTAAAAATAGTAATTGCTAAATCTAATTTACCATCAAATTGTTCGTTTAGAGATTCCATGAATTTAATCGAAATTTCTTCATGTGTAATTCCTGAAACAATACTATATTCTAACGCATGAGAAAAAGCTCCATGTCCAATATCATGTAGTAAAATTGCAATTTGCACAGCCTCTGCTTCAGCATTTGAAATATTTACACCTTTAGATCGTAAAATTCGGACCGCTTTTTGCATAAGGTACATCGCCCCAATTGCGTGATGAAAACGCGTATGATGTGCTCCAGGATATATCATATAAGACATTCCCATTTGCGAAACACGCCTTAAACGTTGGAAATAAGGATGTTCTATCAAATCAAAAATTAATGCGGATGGAATGGTAATAAATCCGTAAATTGGGTCGTTTAATATTTTAATTTTGTTCGTAGTATTCTCGTTCAAAATGCTTAATTTAAAAGATAAATAAATACAAATATAGCAACTATGAATAACATACATATACTGTGGGTGGATGATGAAATCGATTTATTAAAACCACACATCATATTTTTAGAAAAAAAGGGCTACAAAGTAACTAGTTGCACAAATGGCGCCGATGCAATTGACTTAATAAATGAAGAAACATTTGATATTGTATTTTTAGATGAAAACATGCCAGGACTAACTGGTTTGGAAACTTTAACCGAAATAAAACAAATTCAACCTACACTTCCTATTGTAATGATTACAAAAAGTGAGGAAGAATATTTAATGGAAGATGCAATTGGAAATAAAATTGCAGATTATTTGATTAAACCTGTAAATCCTCACCAAATTCTTCTTAGTTTAAAGAAAAACTTAGATCATTCTAGACTTGTTTCTGAAAAAACCTCTTCTAACTACCAACAAGAATTCCGCAAAATCGCAATGGATCTTAGTATGGTGAACTCTTATGAAGAATGGATTGATTTATATAAAAAACTAGTGTATTGGGAGTTGGAATTAGACAATATCAAAGATTCCGGAATGATGGAAATCTTAGAAAGTCAGAAACAAGAAGCTAATACGCAGTTTTTCAAATTTGTAAAGAAAAACTATAAAGATTGGCTTCATGAAGATGATAAACCAGTACTTTCTCATACTCTTTTTAAAGATATTATTGCACCAAATATTGACAAGAAAAACGGAACTTTCGTAGCAGTTATTGATAATTTAAGATATGATCAATTCCGAATTTTAGAACCATTTTTAGAAGAATATTATAAGAAAACCAAAGAAGTATCCTACTTCAGTATTTTACCAACAGCAACCCAATATGCTAGAAATGCTCTTTTCTCAGGTTTAATGCCTTCTGAAATGGAAAGAATGTATCCAGATTGGTGGAAAAATGATACAGATGAAGGAGGTAAAAACCTTTATGAAGCTGAGTTTTTAGATTCGCAAATTCGAAGATTAGGTCTTGGAATCAAACATGAATATTATAAAATCACGAACTTAAAATCTGGAAAACAGTTAGCCGAAAATTTCAGTGCAATGAAAGAAAATGATTTGACTGTAGTGGTTTATAATTTCGTTGATATGCTTTCACATGCAAAAACAGACATGGAAGTTATCAAGGAATTAGCTAGTGATGATAAAGCATATCGATCTATTACTGCAAGTTGGTTTAAAAATTCACCATTGTTTGAAATGATTGAAAAAGCACATGCTTTAGGAATGCGTTTGGTTATCACAACAGATCATGGAACCATTAATTGTACAGCACCTTCAAAAGTTATTGGAGACCGAAATATTAGTTTAAACTTAAGATACAAAACTGGAAAAAGCTTAACTTATAACGATAAGGAAGTATTTGCTGTAAAAAATCCGAAAGATATTTTCTTACCTTCGATTAATATGAGTAGTTCGTTTATCTTTGCAAAAGAAGATTATTTCTTCGCATATCCGAACAATTATAATCATTTTGTAAAATACTATAAAAACACTTACCAACATGGTGGTATTTCTATGGAGGAAATGATTGTTCCTTGTATTATATTTGACCCAAAATAATTTAATTATTAAATGAAGATTGATTATACACTTGAGAATTTACCAGAAGTAGCTGATTTTGTTTTAAAAAACACTTCCAATAAAGTTTTACTTTTTTATGGTGAAATGGGAGCTGGAAAAACAACATTAATTAAAGAACTTGCAAAAAAGATTGGAGTAAATGATTTGACAAACTCTCCTACTTTTTCTTTGGTTAATGAATATCACTCTAATAAAGGAGAAATTATCTACCATTTTGACTTCTATAGAATTGAAGAAGAAGAAGAAGCTTACGACATTGGAGTTGAAGAATATTTCGATAGTAATGCATGGAGTTTTGTAGAATGGCCTCAGAATATAGAAAATTTATTACCTTTAAGTGCGGTTAAACTTAAAATCACAGTAAAAAGTGCTACCGAAAGAACTTTAGAAATTAAATCATGAGTAATAATCCAACATCTCCATTCAGCTTAAAGGAACTTCTTCCTCAAGAAGAAATGTTAGAAATACAAAAACGTAAAGGTGCTTTAGTAATTGGAATCCCTAAAGAATCATTTTACCAAGAAAAAAGAGTATGTCTAACACCTGATGCTGTTGCTGCACTGACTTATCAAGGACATAAATTTGTAATTGAATCTGGTGCTGGAGATGGGGCAAATTTCTCAGATAGAGAATATTCAGAAGCTGGTGCAAAAATAGTTTACTCTTCAAAAGAAGCTTTTGATTGTCATATTATTTTAAAAGTTGAACCACCTTCACTTCAAGAAATTGAATACATCAAGCCTCAAACTGTTTTATTTTCTGCGTTACAACTAAAAACGCAAAACAAAAAATACTTTGAGGCTTTAGCTAAAAAAAGAATTTCCGCAGTTGCTTTCGATTTTATTATTGATGAACATGGTGCTTATCCTGTAGTAAAATCATTGAGCGAAATTGCTGGAACAGCTTCTATCCTATTGGCTGCAGAAATTATGGGATGTTCTAATAAAGGGAACGGAATCTTATTAGGAAATATTGGCGGTGTTCCACCTCCAGAAATCGTAATTTTAGGAGCAGGAACTGTAGCTGAATTCGCTGCCAGGACGGCTTTAGGTCTTGGAGCAAACATTAAAGTTTTTGATAATTCCATCACAAAACTCCAAACACTTAGACACCGTTTAGGACAACCTGTTTATACCTCAACAATACAACCAAAAACATTACAAAAAGCCTTGATGCGTTGTGATGTTGTAATTGGAGCTATTCATGGAAAATTTCGTTCTCCTGTTGTTGTTACCGAAAAAATGGTGATGCAAATGAAAGAAAATTCCATAATAATGGATGTTAGTATCGATCGTGGAGGTTGTTTTGAGACTTCAGAAATCACAAATCATAAAAAACCTACATTTATGAAACATGGTGTAATTCATTATTGCGTTCCAAACATTCCTTCAAAATACTCTAGAACTGCCTCAGAATCACTAAGTAACATCTTCACCCCATATCTTCAAACGATTGCAGAATCAGGAGATTTTGAAAATGCTGCAAGATTTGATAAAAGTTTGCAAAAAGGTATGTATTTTTACCACGGAATTTTGACCAACCGAGCAGTAGCAGATTGGTTCAATCTTCCGTATAGAGATATTAACCTATTGATTTTTTAAAAATGAATTTATTCAAACGTTTAACTTATTTTGGTGGAGGATTAATGATGGGGATTTTTTTCCTATTTTTCTTTTTAAATGGAAAAAAAGCTTCTTGTGATTATTTACCAAATGATAGAGTTTTAAAAAACATCCGAACAAAAAAACTATACTATTCTGAAGAAGCACAAAATGAAATGCTTTCTTTAAAAATAGATTCTACAGATATTAAGAAGATTTTGAATTTTGGAGATGTGGATTTTGATAGAAGTAACACAAAATCTAAACCTTGTAGAAAATATGTAATTACAGGAACTTCAAATGAAGAAAAAGAAATTGAATTAACAATTAAAAACTGCGCTGAAGACGCAAGAATTGAAACTGTTATTTCTAAATAATTTTTTAGTCTAAAAATATTTAAAAGGAAAACAGACGAAATCTGTTTTCCTTTTTTTGTTTAAATTATCCAACAATACTAAATTTTAATCCGAAAAGCTATGAATACAAAAATTGATGGAACCTATTTCAATGAGAATTTTATTGAAAACTCCTTTGAATTATTTGAAAATTTTAAATCTAATATTTCTTGGGATGAAAGAATGAAATCTAGAAAAACAGCAAGTTTTGGAAAAGCTTATAATTATTCTCAGATTGCTTATCCATTTCAAGAATTTAGCGAAGAATTAAAAATTTTGAATCAGAAAATTGAAAAAGAAATTGGTTTCTTGCCTAATAATTGTTTGATTAATTTTTATCTGGATGGAAAATCAAAAATGGGATATCACTCAGATCAAACAGATATTTTGGAAGAAAATACTGGAGTGGTAATTGTTTCTTTGGGCGAAACTCGAATTATTCGTTTTAGAAATATTGAAAATCCTGAAATTAAGATGGATTTTGAATTAAATTCTGGTTCTCTGTTTTATATGATAGCAGAAGTTCAGGAAAAATGGCAACATGCTATTCCTAAAAAGAATACTGAAAACGGAAGAATGAGTTTGACTTTTCGTGCTTTACTGTAATTTCCTTTGCGAAAGGAATTGAAAAGAAAAGCTTTTTTAATGATAAAAATTGAAATCAAACATTTTTTTCACTTTAAATAAAAAAGAATAAAATCAAGTCTTATTTTATATTTTTAAAAATCTATGAAAATAAAAATTCTTAGAACAAAAGAACCTATCTTTTCCTATGACATTTTGGATGATAAAACAATTTATTTTACCAAAAAAGGGGAAATCTTTTTAAACTATGAAATAATAAGAACCGAAAAAATAGTTTGTTCCAATGATGTTTTGATTCGATTTATTGACTCTGAAACCTTTCTAGTGATAGATAGAGATACTATAAATAAAAAAAATGCTTTCCTATTTAATATCCAAGGAAAACTTATTAGGTCTATTCAAATTGGAGATGTATTAGATTGTTTGATTATTAAAAAAAAGATTATTGTTTCCTATTCAGAATGTCTTATAGATTCTTCAAATGAAATAGAAAGAAATCGTTTTGTAGTTTTTGATCTAAATGGAAACCTTTTATACAAATATTCAAGTAAAGATGTTTATGAAGTGAAATCTTTTCTAAGAATTAATTCTGAAAAAATTCAAATTTTATGTTATACAGGTTCTAATGAAAAATCTTTAATATTAGACTTTTGTTTGAATCAATTAGAAGTAATTTCAAAAAAATGGATTTATTTTAACAATAAAAATCTTAACTACCCTAATTCATTTATAAATTTCGAAAACTCCTTGATTTTCTCTCAAATAGATCATGATAACTTTAAAACATGTTTTTATAAAGTAGAAAATAAAAAGTGCACTAAAATTAAAGAGATTAACCTTGAACATTCTCAACGAATTAAAGGAATCAATGAAATAGGTTTTATCGGAATGGAAATAAGTAAATTTTAAATAAAGAAAAAACCACCTAGAAAGGTGGTTTTCATTGTAGGATCACTTGCAAAAAAATAAAATTACATACTTTTATCAATCATGTTTACACTCAATTTCTGAATAGTTTCTGAGTTTAAATTCAACTCAATGCTTTTGCTGTAGAAATCCCCTTTATTTGGAACCATATCTTTATTATTATCAACAACAAAAGTGATATAACATTTTCCGGTATGTAAATAAGTTAACTCAAATTGTTTTTGATTTTTATTTATTTGTGGGAATAAAATAACTTGATTCATAGCTTTCATAGAAATATAATCATATTCCATTTTCATTTTATCATTTGAATCTGTCAAAGGTTCTCTTGATAAGTAAACGCTTATATTTTTATCTCTACTCAAATCATCTCTTTCGAAAACTAAGTTTAATCTAGCAATATTTTCTAAGTCTGAAATTTGAATTGGATCTTGTGCCCATTTACCCAACGTTTCGTAATCCATAGAAGAATCTGCCATCATCATATAACTAGCAGAAGTTACAGTTTCATACTCTTTTCCCCAGTCAGGTTTTGGCATTCCATTCGGAAAACTCTTAAAAACTGTTTTAGTTGGATAATTAAATTTTTCTGCGGCTTGTTGTGCTAAATCTTCATTCTGTAATTTCCCTTCAAATTCCATATGACGACTTGATTTTACAGATCCGAATTTACTAGTATAAGTTGTCATGTTCATTTTATCATGACCAAACTTAATTTTCACCCACATAATATCTTTTCCTCCATAAGCATCTACAAACAAATATTCATTTTCGTTTGCTTCTGTTAAAACAAAATAACTTGTTCTGTAAATTCCACTAAGAATTCCACCATTACGAAGCATAATCGTTTTAGTCCCTTTAAACTCTCCAACAAAAAAGGTGTTAAATAAATTCCCCATACTTCCTCCTTCAAACATTCCGTGAACTTGAGAAGTATTTATTGCACGAAAATCAAATGAAAACCAAGGTAATTTCTGTCCAAGTAGAAACATCTTACCTGTCCAATGTCCTTGAATTTTATTCATAAATTCAAAACCATTCTTTTCAATATCCACAGCATTTATGGTTGGAGGATTAAATACAAAATTTTCTTCTTCAGTTTGTTTTACAGGGTTTTCAGAAACTTTTAAAAAATCATTGTCTGCCCACTTCTGAAAAGTCATTCTAGCATTTTTTGGCATCAAACCACTTGTTGGCATTGGTTTTTCATGATTATTTATTCTATTTAAAAGTCCGTCATTTTTAATAGCTGCTATGACTTCTTCATATTTTTCTAAAGTCAGATTTGCAGAAGCAAATTCTCCAGAATGACAAGTCAAACAATTATTTTCTATGATTGGTTTTATATGATTTGAATAAGAAATATCTTCTGATAAATCAATTGGAGTGTATTCTTTTTTGGAAACCTTTAATGTTTTACAGCTTACAATAATCAGCATAAAAACAAAGGTGAAAAACAAAATTCTTTTCATTATTTGATCTAAAATTATCTTCTGCGAAGCTAAAAACTATCTTCTAAATATATTTTGATTTAAATCAAAAAACATCAATTATTTTATTTAGATAAATAGTAATAACAACCTCTATCAACCATCAAAATACTTTATAAAACATTCATTTTTAACGTTTTTATTATAGATTTGCAAAAACAATAAAAAAAAGACTAATGAATTATTATTTAAAAGCATTTCAACAATACACAGATTTTGATTCTAGAGTAAGCAGGAAAGAATTTTGGATTTTTGCAATTATAAGTGCTTCCGTTAGTTATATACTTATGGGAATTGACATTATTTTTAGCTTCTATTCCCAAGATGTAGGCTTAGGTGTTTTAAGCGGTATTTATTCTATTTTGGTATTTATTCCTTCACTTGCAATTACAATTAGAAGGCTTCACGATATTGGAAAAAGTGGATGGTTTATCCTTTTGGTTTTTATTCCTCTTATTGGAGCAATTGGGCTTTTCATTTTACTTTTACTTAAAAGTGAGTCTGGACGAAATCAATATGGTGAGAATCCTATCAAATTAAAGAAAAATAAATCCGAAGATGAAATATCAAACGAAATTATACAACAGAAGAAACACAAAACTTCGATAATTATTGCTTTAATCATTGCTTTTACAATTCAACAATTATTTTGGGTGACAGTTTCTTTCATAGTTTTCCCTGATGATATAGATGATATTATTTTCAAGATATTTGACAGTTTCAATATTATATTTAATTTTATTATTACTGTTTTATTTATTTTGTTGGCAACGACTATTACTAATTTAAAAATGAGAAATATTGCTTTAATTATAACTGCAATCGCTTTCTTATGCGCTTTCATTCATTTCTTAAATACCGTTACTAGAAATATTCCTGGAATTAAAAGTATAAAAAATATAATTTCTTTAATATAAATTAAAAGCACCTTCAATTGAAGGTGCTTTTTAACTTTTTTAAAGATAAACCTTTTCAGAAATTCCCCAATCCAACATCACTTTAAAATCAGAAAGTTTTTTTGGTTTTTCTTTAAATCCAATTTTCTCTGTTTCTATTTGATCTTCTTCTATTTCACCTGTTTTTGTCACAATATTCTGATTATCAAAATCTACTTCAGTAGTCTCATATTCACCACCTGACATACCTGAACTTCTAAAATATAAAATCTCAAAATCTTCATTTTTATGTTTAAACTCATATTCAATACTACTTCTTGTAAATTCATAAGCAACATGCAAATTATTATTAGCAATTTTTAATTCTGGTTCAATTCCAATAAACATTCCTCCTTCATCTCCTCGAAGTAGAAATTCATTATTTTGAACCACAACTTTTTGTTCTCCATCTTTGTTTAAAAGCACAGCTAAAATCCTACCTTGAATTTTTCTTGGATCTTGATTATATCTTTTTTCCAGAATTGAATCTTTAGATTCCAGAACTAAAACAACATCTTCTTTTTCATCTTTGTTTAAATCTCCTTTTACTTCCTTAAGAATATCCCAATCTTTATTTTTTTTAATTTCTTCTAAAGTTTGATTTTTCCAATTAGGATATACCGATTTTTCTACAACAACTTCTTTGTTTTCATTTGATTTTTTTGAGTCCTTTTTCTCTCCACAACTTGTGAATATCACCCCAACAATAGCAAGGTAAAATATTTTTTTGTTCATAAATTTATTTTGAATAAGCAATTATATTTTTAAAGTTCTTGAAGTTACGAAATAAAAAAAGCACATTATAAAAATGTGCTTATAAAAATCTTGATTATTTATTCTAAATTTAATTTTTCGACTACTTCATTTTCTCATTATCTACTTTAATAATTTCTTCAATTTCTTCTTTAGAAATATTTGTGTTTTTTAAAAGTATATTTCCATCTTTATCTAATAACAAAACTGTTGGTATTTCCACTAATCCCAATTGATTATAAAGAAACATGTAGTTATCTATTTCATTTTCCCAAGTCAATTGATCTTCTTTAATTGCTCTCTTCCAATCTTGTGTATTTTTATCAACAGAAATACTAAGAATATCAAAATCTTCCTTTTTTAATTTATTATTTAATTCTCTTAATTGAACATGATTCTTTCTACTTGGTTTATTCGTACTTGCCCAAAAATCAATTAAAAGATATTTACCTCTAAAACTAGAAATACTATTTTTTTCTGAGTTAGAATTATTAAAAGCTACTAAAGGAAACTTCTTACCAACAGAGTATTTTTCTAATGCTTTAAATCCATCATAAATATTTAATTGTGTGAATTCATTAAAATTTGTAGTATCTATTTTTTTAAAAAGCTCTTGTAATTTACTTAATTTGAATTTTCTTTCCACAAATAGCTTCTCTAAAACAGAACCACAGAAGGGGTTTTTTGGATTATTTTCAAACAGAGTATCAATAACTTTATATAAATCTTTTTTAAAATTTGGCTTATTTTTATTTTCTGCATAAAATAATTCATACGACTTTCTAAGTTTGTATGTTTTAGATCCTTTTATATCATTTATTTTAATTTCTTTAAAAACTTTTCCATTTCTTTCATAATTTAAATCTATTTCCAAAGTTCCTTTTTCTAAATAAAATTTTTGATTTGTAGATGGAGTTTCAAGAGTGATATATCTTAAATAAGGCTTTTTTGCAATCCCTTCAAATGTAAATTTTCCATTTTTAACTTTTACACTATCATTTATTTTTTGCCCAAAAGCAAGATAAACATACCCATCATATTCTTCTGAAATTGTTCCATTTAAAATAAATTGATTTTCTGGAGTTTTGTCACAATTAAAAAAAGATAAAACGGTAATAAATAGCAATATTTTAATTAAAAACCTTCTCATATTTTGTTAAATTTTAACAAATATATGAAATAAAAAAGCGTATCAATTATAAAATGATACGCTTAAAAAAAATATATTTAAATGAATTTATTCTCCTTTTATCCAACGGATAATTTCTTCATCATTTGGCAAAGTAGTTGGTGCTACAACTTTATTAACTTTTCCGTTTTCTCCGATTAAATATTTTTGAAAATTCCATTTTACATCAGAATCTTCTACACCATTTTTAGATTTTTCTGTTAAGAAACTATAAATTGGCGCAATATCAGCTCCTTTTACAGAAATTTTACCCATCATAGGAAAAGTCACTCCATAATTCTTTTGGCAAAAAGCAGCAATTTGAACATTTGTTCCAGGTTCTTGTGCTCCAAAATTATTTGCTGGAAAACCAACAATTACAAAATTTGAATCTTTAAAATCTTTATATAATTGCTCTAAAAGTTCATATTGTGGTGTTAATCCACACTCTGAAGCAGTATTCACAACCATTATTTTCTTTCCTTTCAATGAATCAAAATCAAACGTATTTCCTTCAATATCTTTCACCTTAAATTGATAAATTGAAGTATTTTGTGTTGCATCATTTGTAGCCATTTCTTTTACAGTTTTAGTAGTTTCAACTTCTTGTTTTTTTCCTTCCTTACAAGATACTAAAAGTAAAGCGCAAACAGCTATTGATTTAACGATTAATTTCATTTTCCCTTATTATTTTAATTAGATTAATTTTTCTTTTAAAAATTTTGCAGTGTAAGAATCTTTACATTTTACAAGTTCTTCTGGCGTTCCAGTAAAAATTAAGGATCCTCCATTTTCTCCTCCTTCTTTCCCTAAATCAATGATTGTATCTGCACATTTGATTAAATCAATATTGTGTTCAATTACAATCAATGAATGTCCGTTTGCAATCAAAGCATTAAACGAATCTAACAATTTATTTATATCATGAAAATGCAATCCTGTTGTTGGTTCATCAAAAATAAATAACGATTTTGCTTGTCTTGTTCCTTTCACTAAAAACGAAGCTAATTTGATTCTCTGCGCTTCTCCACCGGATAAAGTAGAAGAAGACTGCCCTAATTGGACGTAACCTAAACCAACATCATACAAAGGTTGCAGTTTTTTTGCGATTTTTGTTTCCTTATGTTTTTCAAAAAATGCAATTGCTTCTTCAATCGTCATCTTCAGAATATCACTTATCGTTTTTTCTTCATAAGTGATTTCTAAAACTTCTTTCTTAAATCGCTTTCCTTTACAAGCTTCACATTCCAGATGAACATCTGCCATAAATTGCATTTCAATTGTAACTTCTCCTTCTCCTTTACAAACTTCACATCTTCCGCCTTCTACATTGAAAGAAAAATGTTTTGGTTTATAATTTCTAACTTTCGCTAAAGTTGTTGAAGCAAAAAGATTACGGATATCATCATAAGCTTTTATATATGTCACCGGATTTGAACGACTAGATCGTCCAATCGGATTTTGATCAATAAACTCAACATTTTGCAATTGTTCATAAGAACCTTTCAATTCTGAATATTGACCTACTTTCCCTCCTGCTTGATTTATTTTTTTATGAAGTGCTGGATATAAAATTTTCTTTACCAATGTACTTTTTCCACTACCTGAAATTCCAGTAATCACAGTCATTCCATTTAGAGGAAATTTTACATCAATATTTTTCAAATTATTTTCTCTTGCTCCAACAATCTCCACATAATTTTTCGATTTTCTTCTTTGTTTTGGAACAGGAATTTCTAAAGTTTCATTTAAATAAGAAGCAGTAAGTGTTTTAGTTTTTAGAATTTCATCAAAAGTTCCAACTGCACCAACTTCTCCACCATGAAAACCTGCTTCTGGACCAATATCAATAATATAATCCGCTGCTTTCATAATGTCTTCATCATGTTCTACAACGATTACTGTATTTCCTAAATCACGAAGATTTTTCAGAACCTCAACTAATTTTTCTGTGTCTCTTGGATGTAAACCAATACTTGGCTCATCTAAAATATACATAGAACCAACTAAACTACTTCCTAACGAAGTTGCCAAATTAATTCTCTGACTTTCTCCTCCAGAAAGTGTATTTGAAGCACGATTTAAAGTCAAATAATTCAGACCAACATTCTGTAAAAAAGACAATCGATTATTGATTTCAATTAAAAGTCTTTTTGCAACATTATAATCATGCTCTGATAACTCTAAGTTTTTGAAAAATTTAGCTAATTTATCAATAGAAATATCTACTAATTCCGTAATATTTTTCCCTCCAACTTGCACATATGAAGCTTCTTCTCGAAGACGTTTTCCATGACATGTTGTACAAATCGTTTTTCCTCTATAACGAGAAAGCATTACACGATACTGGATTTTATAACTTTTTTCTTCTAAAAACTTGAAAAAATCATTAATACCAGGTAAATCTTTATTACCATTCCAAACTAAATCTTGTTGCTCTTTCGAAAGTTCGAACCAAGGTTTATGAATTGGAAAATCATATTTATAAGCATTTTTGATAAATGCATCTTTGTATTTTTTAAAAGAATCCGAACGCCAAGGCAAAACAGCATCTTCAAAAATCGAAAGTCCAGTATTTGGAATCACTAATTCTCTATCTACACCAACAATATCACCATAACCTTCACAAGTAGGACAAGCCCCATAAGGATTATTAAAACTAAATAAATGTGTATTTGGTTCTAAAAATTGCATTCCGTCCAACTCAAATTTATTACTAAATTCTGTTGAATCTTCAGTTACAATATTTTCGATGATACAAGTTCCTTTTCCTTCAAAAAAAGCAGTTTGAATAGAATCCGCCAAACGATTGTAAAAATCTTCATCATGAGAAAGCACAATACGATCTACAACTAAAAAAAGAGAATCTGCACTTTCTTGTGTGATACTTTCGATTCGTTGTACTTTTCCATCTATTTTTACACGAGAATATCCTTGTTGTCCAAGAATTTTCAAAATATCTGGAAGGTTTCTTCCATTATTTAAATCGATTGGAGCAAGTAAAAGTAATTTTGTTTTTTCTTCAAAAGATTTAATCAAGTTCAAAACATCTGTAACTGTGTGTTTTTTTACTTCTTGATTTGAAATTGGTGAAAAAGTTCTTCCAACTCTTGCAAAAAGAAGCTTTAAATAATCATAAATTTCTGTTGAAGTTCCGACAGTTGAACGAGAATTTGTAGTATTTACTTTTTGTTCAATTGCGATTGCAGGTGAAATTCCTTTGATATAATCCACTTGTGGCTTATTCAATCTTCCTAAAAATTGACGAGCATAAGATGACAAACTTTCCACATATCGCCTTTGTCCTTCTGCATATAAAGTATCGAATGCCAAACTAGATTTTCCAGAACCAGACAAACCAGTAATCACAACCAGTTTATTCCTTGGAATTGCCACATCGATATTTTTCAAATTATGGAGTTTTGCTCCTTTTATTAATATAAATTCTTTCGGATTTAAATTATCTATACTTGTGCTCATTCTTTAATTTTGCTGTAAATTTAGCATATTGCTTTGAAATATAAATTATACAATTCCATAAAATTTACTATTCCAATTTTAAACTAATTAAAGTTACTCATTTTCAAAAAAATACTTTCTTAATAGTTCTTAAAGAAAAAATCATTTCCAAAATAATTGAGTTTTCCAGAAACTTCTTCGAATTAGCATTATAAAATTTATTGTATTAAAATATTACATTTATCAGTGTTTTGTAAATGAAATATTATTTATTTTGCAATACAACTCTTTTTTATTTAATATTGTATTAATATAACTAACCAATTTTTAACTTTAAATCAACCAATGAAAAAAATTTACATTTCAGCAATTGCTTGTTTTCTATCAACTTTTGCTATTGCACAAGATTTTTCCCTCTTATCGTCTACTCAAGACAATCTTACAATCGAGCATCAATTCACTGAACTTTCTGCTAGAGAAACTAACTTAAATGGAGTCGATTATTGGAATTTTGATAAAACTTACAAAATCAATTCCATGAAAAAAGGAGCTCCTGCCCTACCAACTTTTTCAGAATCTTTAATTATCCCAAATCAGGGTAAATCTTCTATCACTATAGAACACGATGGGTTTGAAGAATATACTAACGTAAATATTACACCTTCAAAAGGAAGTTTAAAAAGAAATATAAATCCAGACGATATTCCTTACGAATTCGGGATTGAATATCAAACAGATGCTTTTTATCCTGCAGAAATTGCAACTTTAAGCACACCTTATAATCTTAGAAATACTCGTGGAATAACAGTTCGTTTTTCTCCATATCAATATAATCCTGTAACTAAAACACTTCGAGTTTATAAAAATATAAGAGCAAGCGTTTCTACAGATTTAAACCAAGAAGGAATTAATGAATTAGCATTTTCATCACCAAAAAAAGATGCTTTTAATTCTATCTATAAAAATCATTATATCAACAGTGAGAACACATTAGGAAGATATACTCCTGTGGAAGAACAAGGAGAAATGTTGGTAATAACTTACGATGATTTTCAAGATGCTGTACAACCTTTAGTAGATTGGAAAATTAGATCTGGTATCAAAACTACAGTAGCAACAATAACGGATACAGGTGCAACAGATGAAGAAATCAAAGCTTATGTTGAGACATTTTATGAAGAAAACCCGAATCTAGTTTTCGTTTTATTAGTTGGAGATCATGATCAAGTTCCATCGCACACTTATGGAATAACAAGTGCTTGGGAAGAACTTTGGAGCGATACTTATTATGGACAATTAGAAGGAGATGACTTTTATCCTGAGCTTTTTGTTGGAAGACTTTCCGGAGCAAATTCTGATGAAATTACAATTCAAATAGATAGAACTTTAGAGTATGAAAAAAATCCTGCTGCTGGAACTTGGATGCAAAAAGCAATCGGAATTGCTTCTAACGAAGGAGAAGGTTATGGTGATGATGGTGAATCTGACTGGGAACATGCAAGAAATAATAGAGCAAAATTCTTAGAATTTGGTTATACTGAAGTTTTTGAATTCTATGATGGTAGCCAGGGAGGTGCAGATGCAGACGGAAATCCAAATTCTTCAGCTATTAGTGATGCTGTAAACGAAGGTGTTGGTTTAATTAATTATACAGGACATGGAGCACAAAATGTTTGTGTTACGGGTAATTATGGATCAAATCATATCAATGAAGCTGTAAACAATGGTAAATATCCATTTGTAATTTCAGTTGCTTGTAATAATGGGACTTTTACTGCTGGAGAATGTATTTCAGAAACATGGCTTTTAGCAACAAACGAAAATACACCAACTGGTGCAATTGCTGCAACTGGTTCGTCAATTTTGATGGCTTGGGCTGAACCAATGCAAACTCAAGATGAAATGACAGATATTATCACAGAAGCTCATGAAGACAATCATAAAATTACTCTTGGAGGTATTTTTTACAATTCACAAATGAGTATGTTGGAAGAATATACAGATAGTCCTACTGCAATTGAAGTAATGCAAACTTGGGTAATGTTTGGAGATCCTTCTACAATTTTCAGAACGAAAGAAACAATGGATATGACAGTTGCTCATGTAGAATCCATCGTAAAAAATGCGACTGCTGTTACTATAAATTGTGATATAGATGATACTTTAATTACGATTTCTCAAAATGGAGAAATTTTAAACACAGGAATTGCACAAAATGGTTCTGTAGAAATTACTTTAGAAGAATATGCGCAAGAAAATCCTTTAGTTGTAATTGGAGTAAAACAAAACTACTTACCTTACCAAGGAGAAATTAGCGTAACAGACGAAGTTATAAATGTAAATGAGGAAATTTGGAATAATTTGATAGTTTATCCTAATCCAGCTTCAGATCAATTAAATCTTAATTGGAATAAAAATCTTGCTATTGAAAAAATTTCAATTATGGATTTAACTGGAAAGATTGTCTATAGTTCTGATATTTCTGATTCTATTACTTCGAAAAGTATCAATACTTCTTCTATAAGTTCTGGAATGTATATTTTAAAAGTTTCTTCAAATGAAAGTTCAAAAACTAGTAAAATTAGTATTAAATAAATATCCTTTTCAATAGTTTGACATAAAAGAGATTGGTTTTAGAATCAATCTCTTTTTATTTATTTGTATTTAATTTTTTCAAACTTTAAAAAGAATATCATAAGTACATATTAAACCTAAATTTTAAAACTAAAAAAGGTAACGAAAATTGATTCCGTTACCTTTAAATCTAATATTTTAAATTATTTATCTAGAATAATTCGGTGCTTCTTTAGTGATAGTTACATCATGTGGATGACTTTCTCTAATTCCTGAAGAAGTGATTTTTACAAATTTGGCTTTCTTTTGAGCTTCAATACTTCCTGCACCACAGTATCCCATTCCTGCACGAAGTCCACCAATGAATTGGTGCATAGTCTCAAACATTTCACCTTTGTAAGGTACACGTCCTTCAATTCCTTCTGGAACTAATTTTTTAATATCATCTTCTACATCTTGGAAATAACGATCTTTAGAACCTTGTTTCATTGCTTCTACAGACCCCATTCCTCTATAAGACTTATATTTTCTTCCTTCAAAAATAATTGTTTCTCCTGGAGATTCTTTTGTTCCAGCTAAAAGAGAACCTAACATTACGCTGTCAGCTCCTGCAGCAATAGCTTTAGGAATATCTCCAGTATAACGAATTCCTCCATCTGCAATCACAGGAACCCCAGTTCCTTCAATTGCTTTAGAAACTTCATAAACAGCTGATAATTGAGGATAACCAACTCCAGCTACAACTCTTGTTGTACAAATTGATCCTGGTCCGATACCAACTTTTACAGCATCAGCTCCAGCTTCCACTAAATATTTTGCTGCTTCTCCTGTTGCAATATTTCCAACAACAACATCAATGTTGTTAAATTTTTCTTTAACGCTTTTTAATACTTCAACCACACCTTTTGTATGTCCATGTGCAGTATCAATAATTAAAGCATCAACACCAGCTTCTACTAATGCTGTAGCTCTATCTAAAACATCTCCTGTTACTCCAAGAGCTGCTGCAACTCTTAAACGCCCGTATTTATCTTTATTTGCATTCGGATTCTCACGAACTTTAATGATATCTCTAAATGTGATTAACCCTACTAATTTGTTGTCAGAATTTATTACAGGAAGCTTTTCAATTTTGTTTTCTTGAAGAATAATCTCTGCATCTTTCAATGAAGTCCCTTCTTGTACTGTTACGATATTTTCTGAAGTCATCACTTCAGAAATTGATCTTTCGTGATCTTTTTCAAAACGTAAATCACGATTTGTTACGATTCCGATTAGAGTATTGTTTTCATCTACAATTGGAATTCCTCCAATTTTGTAATCTCTCATTAATACTTTCGCATCGTAAACTTTTGCTGTAGCCCTTAAAGTAATCGGATCTAAGATCATTCCAGCTTCTGATCTTTTTACTTTACGAACTTCACCTGCTTGTCTTTCGATTGGCATGTTTTTATGTAAAACTCCAATTCCTCCCTCACGAGCCATTGCAATTGCCATTGCAGATTCCGTTACGGTATCCATTGCAGCGGAAATAATAGGCACGTTTAGTGATATATTTTTTGAAAATTTTGTTTGAATATTTACTTCTCTCGGTAAGACCTCTGAATATGCAGGAACTAGTAATACGTCATCGTATGTTAAACCTTCACCTGCGAATTTTGTGTTGTCTGTTATCATGGTGCAACTAACTTAGAAATTAATTGCAGGCAAATATAACTTTTTTTTAGCGGTTTTAAGTTTAACAAATTGTAAAGTTTTTTAAAATATTTTAAAAAATATTGCAATTTTCACCCAGCTATTGTATTTATTATTGATATAATCAAAATGTAACTCTTTGAATCTTAATGAATTTTTAAATTTACATATAAGTTTTGTTAAGTTCTAAAATCTTAAAACAATAGAAACAATTTAATTCAAAAAAAATAGTAGTTTTGCCACTTCAAAAATAATCGTATGCAATCTATTAGAAATATCGCAATTATTGCGCATGTTGACCACGGTAAGACAACATTAGTTGATAAAATCATCGATCAAGCTAAAATTCTTGATGATAGAAAAGAAAGAACAGATTTATTATTAGATAATAATGATTTAGAAAGAGAAAGAGGAATTACTATTCTTTCTAAAAACGTATCTGTGAATTATAAAGGAGTAAAAGTAAATATCATCGATACTCCTGGCCACGCCGATTTTGGAGGTGAAGTAGAACGTGTTTTAAAAATGGCTGATGGTGTGTTACTTTTAGTAGATGCATTTGAAGGACCAATGCCACAGACTCGTTTCGTACTTGGAAAAGCACTTGAATTAGGATTAACTCCAATCGTAGTTGTAAATAAAGTAGATAAAGAAAACTGTACTCCTGATTTAGTTCACGAAAAAGTTTTCGATTTAATGTTTGCTTTAGAAGCAACAGAAGAGCAATTAGATTTTACAACAATCTATGGATCTGCTAAGAATGGATGGATGTCTACAGATTGGCAAGAACCAAAAGAAAATATTTTAGATCTTTTAGACGCTGTTATCGAAACTATTCCTGAAGCTCCTTACAATGAAGGAACTCCACAAATGCAAATTACATCTTTAGATTTCTCTGCATTTACAGGTCGTATCGCTATCGGACGTGTATTTAGAGGAGATTTAGAAGTTGGAAAAGATTATACTTTATGTAAATCTGACGGAGTTCAGAAGAAAGTAAGAATCAAAGAACTTCATGTTTTTGAAGGAATGGGGAAAGTACAAGTAGATAAAGTTCGTTCTGGAGATATCTGTGCTGTAACTGGAGTTGAAGGTTTCGAAATTGGAGATACAATTGCTGATTTAGAAAATCCAGAAGCTTTAGAAAGAATTGAAGTAGATCAACCTACAATGAGTATGTTATTTACAATTAACAATTCACCTTTCTTCGGAAAAGAAGGAAAATTTGTAACTTCTCGTCACTTAAGAGATCGTTTATACAAAGAATTAGAGAAAAACTTAGCATTACGTGTTGAGGATACAGATACAGAAGATAAATTCAACGTATTTGGACGTGGAATTCTTCACTTATCAGTATTAATCGAAACAATGCGTCGTGAAGGATACGAATTACAAGTTGGTAGACCACAAGTTATCATCAAAGAAATTGATGGACAAAAATGTGAGCCATACGAAACTTTAGTTGTTGATGTACCAGAAGAATCTTCTAGTAAAGTTGTAAACTTAGTAAGTTTAGCAAAAGGAGACTTAATGGTGATGGAGCCAAAAGGAGATTTACAACACTTAGAGTTTGATATTCCTTCTCGTGGATTAATTGGTTTAAGAAATAAATTATTAACTGCTACAGCTGGAGAAGCAATCATCAACCACAGATTAAGAGGTTATGATGTTTACAAAGGTGAAATCGGTTCTCAAAAGAATGGAGCAATCGTTTCTTCTGAAACTGGAAAAGCTACTGCTTATGCAATTGATAGATTACAAGATAGAGGAAAATTCTTCATCGATCCTAACCAAGAGATCTATAAAGGACAAGTTGTTGGAGAGAATTCTCGTCAAGAAGATATGGGTGTGAACTTAATTAAAGGTAAGAAACTTACTAACGTTCGTGCTTCAGGTTCTGATGATGGTGTGAAAATTGCTCCAAAAATCGATTATTCTTTAGAAGAGTGTATGGAATACATTAGAGATGATGAATTCTTAGAAGTAACTCCAGAAAGCTTAAGAATGCGTAAAATCAATTTCAGATAATTGATTCAAAATATAAAAGAAAAAAGACTGTCTAATGGCAGTCTTTTTTTATTGAACTCATTTAGATTTTTTACCAAAACAAAGAGTTTTATCTGATGTTTATTGCTGGTGAAGGAAATATTTTTCGGCATAGCCTTAACTATGATTAAAAATTTTTACAAGTCAGCGATGAAAATGTTTAAAACGAATTTTGAGTTAAAAAGTTTAAACGAGTTCGTTATTAATTTCTGTTTGCTTTTAATTTTTTCTCTAATTTTCGCATGGCTTTCTCATTTTTTGCATTGTTGTAAGAAAAAACTGCCCACAACGCTGCTGGAAGCCAACCAATCAAAGTTAATTGTAAAATTAGACATAATATACCTGTAAGTATTTTTCCTCTTAAGAAAAATGATAGCCAAGGTAATAGAATAGCAATTAATAACATGTTTTAAATTTTAATTTCACCAAAATTAAAGAATATTCTGGTAATAATTAAAACAGTTATAGAAAATTAGTTGATGAAAATCTTAAATAACGAAAAAATAAACTTTCTCATAAACTAAATCAAAGCAAGAAAATTTAATCTAAACTCATTTTATCTTAAAAATGAAACGACAAATTCCATATTAAAAAAATGAAATTTGTCGCTTAATGTTTTATTTACGTGAATTTTAAAATTCTATAAAAAAAGATGAATTATATATTATTCTTTTTCTCTTAATGCTTTTATGTAAAGTTCTTCGTATTTTGGTAAAACTTCGTCTAAAGAGAAATTTGCAGCATGTTTTTTAGCATTAAATTTAAATTTATCCAAACGTTCTTTATCTTCTAAAAGATAAATTGCATTTTTCGCCATGTCATCAACATCTCCTAAATCGCTTAAGAAACCTGTTTCTCCTTGAATATTTACTTCTGGTAAACCTCCGGTATTTGTAGAAATAACAGGAGTCTCCGCTGCCATCGCCTCTAGAGCTGCCAATCCGAAACTTTCTGTTTCTGAAGGTAAAAGGAATAAATCTGTATAACAAAGAAGTTTATTTACTTCATTACTATTACCTAAAAACAATACTTTTTCTCTAATACCTAATTCATTCGAAAGTTCTCTTGCTTTTTCTCTTAGTGGCCCATCTCCTACCATTAATAATTTAGACGGTATTTTCTCTTGCACTTTAGCAAAGATTCTAATTACATCCATAATTCTTTTTACAGGTCTGAAATTACTGATATGTGTCAGAATAAACTCTCCTTCTTCTGCCAGATTTATACGTTTACATTCTGCATGAGCAATCTGAGGGTATTTTTTAAAATCTATAAAATTATAAATTACCTCAATTTCTTTTCTAATATTAAAAAGCCTTAAAGTATCTTCTTTCAAACTATTAGAAACTGTTGTTACATAATCTGAATTATTAATACTAAACTCTACTGATGATTTATAATTTGGATGACTTCCTACAAGCGTAATATCTGTTCCATGTAGTGTGGTAATTACTTTTATATCAATTCCTTTCTCTTTCAACATTTGTTTTGCCATAAAAGCAGCATATGCGTGTGGAATTGCATAATGAACATGTAAAATATCAATGTCATTATTTTCAATTACTTCTGCAATTCTACTTGAAAGTGCTAATTCATAAGGCTGAAATTGAAAAAGAGGATACTCTTTTACGAATACTTCATGAAAGAAAATATTATTTGATAAATAACCTAAACGCACAGGTTGATTATAAGTAATAAAATGAATTTCATGCCCTTTTCCAGCCAACGCAATTCCAAGTTCTGTAGCTACTACGCCACTTCCACCAAAGGTAGGATAACAAACGATTCCTATTTTCATTCTTATCAAAAAAATTAATGTATTGGATAAATCCAATGATATTCCAAAGTGAATATTTCACTTAATAATTTACAAAAAATATTCTTTTTCTAGCTTTTTCTTTTTGTCTACTTTTTATTTAAAAATAACTCCAAAATTCTCTATTTAACAAAACTTTAAGATATCTAAACAAAAAATCCCGCTTTTCAGCGGGACTTAGTTTTTTAATAATCTCCTAATGTTTCAGGATTTTGAGCTAATGCAATTTCTAATTGTTCATCACTTGGTGGTTTCCCATGCCAAGCATGTGTATTCATCATGAAATCTACTCCATTCCCCATTTCAGAATGCATTAAAACACAAACTGGTTTTCCTTTTCCAGTTAATGATTTTGCTTCATTCATTCCTTTGATTAAACTTTCAATGTCGTTTCCTTTTTCAACTTCAACAACTGTCCAACCAAAAGCTTCAAACTTCGCTCTCAAATCTCCTAATGGAAGTACATCATCTGTTTCTCCATCAATTTGTTTTTTGTTGTAATCTACAGTAGAAATTAAGTTATCCACTTTATTTCCTGCTGCATACATCGCTGCTTCCCAAATTTGACCTTCTTGAAGCTCTCCATCTCCATGTAAACTATAAACTAAATGAGAATCTCCATTTAATTTTTTAGTTTCAGCAGCACCAACAGCAACACTCATTCCTTGTCCTAAAGAACCAGAAGCAATTCTAATTCCTGGTAATCCTTCGTGAGTTGTTGGATGTCCTTGTAAACGAGTATCTAATTTTCTGAAAGTTTTTAATTCTTCCACTGGAAAAAATCCTACTCTTGATAACACACTGTAATAAACTGGTGAGATATGTCCGTTTGATAAAAAGAAAAGATCTTCATTCTTTCCGTCCATATCAAAATCTGTAGAATATTCCATTAATTCTTTGTATAAAACAGTGAAAAATTCTACACATCCTAAAGAACCTCCAGGGTGACCAGATTGTACTGCATGTACCATCCTAACTATATCTCTTCTCACCTGTGAAGAGAAATCTTGTAACTCTTGTATATTTGGCATTTTGTGTTGTTTTTAAAGTACCAAAAATAAGAGTTTTCCTTGTGCTATCAAAGAAAGAACTATTATTATTTATTTAAACTTCTAAATCATTAAACATTAAAAATATATCTGTAAAAAAGCATCTAATTAGAAAAGAAATTTACTAGGTTTACCTCAAAATTTTTAAATTTCACTAAAAATAAGCGATGAATAAATTAGAAAAATATGCAGATGGAAATTGTGATTTGAAAGGAAATGAAATTCTTTTCTTAAGTTTTAACGATCAAGAGTTGGGAAGGTTTATAGAAAATAAAATGAGTTTTTCTATTTTGATCTATGAAAATTATAATTTTGAAGCAGTCATTGATCATTATGCTGACTCTTATGGTTTACTTAAATTCAATTTAAAAGGAATTTTACCTAGACAGATTCAATCTGTTGTAAAATATCTAACAAATACCAAAACTTTAGAAAAACTATATTCTGAAGAATTTATTGATAATCAAGATACGCATCGTTCATACTATAATTTAAATTTGAAAGATAAATATTCTTCACAAAATCATTTTTTTAAAATTGAACATTATAAAAATGAAAACGTTTTTGAAAAAGAACTTTTCGATTCTCTCAATAAAATATACGAATGGATGGATGAGAAAAATTTACCACCTTATATTAATATGCTTTCAAAAGGAATTTATTCTTTCGAAATAAATGTTAAGGAGTAAGTATATTTGCGACTA
Organism: Aureivirga sp. CE67; assembly: GCF_015767245.1. GTDB lineage: Bacteria > Bacteroidota > Bacteroidia > Flavobacteriales > Flavobacteriaceae > Aureivirga. The sequence continues at coordinate 31,931 of NZ_JADOTV010000011.1, read as the reverse complement.
CAATCTATATTGAAAAATAAAACAGATGATTAAAAATAAGAAAAAGCTAATCTCAAACATTTTGTTTATAGGACTAATTGTTTTATTGATTATTCCTTCAACAAAAGCAAAAATCTTGCAATTTATTTCTATGTCTCCATCCGTTGAGAATGTAGAAGATCGAAAAACACTTTCCAATCATGGTTGGAATTTAAAGGGTGTTACGTCAGATAATCTAAATTTTAAAGACACAGAAGACAAAGTAGTTTTAGTTAACTTTTGGGCAACATGGTGTCCGCCATGTGTTGCGGAAATGCCTAGCTTACAAAAATTATATAATGATTATAAAGATAAAGTTGTATTTGTTTTTGTATCAAATGAAGAGCCTCAAAAAATTAAAGGCTTTTTAAAAAAGAATGAATATGATTTACCTATTTATTCTGGTTTAAGTAAAACTCCGAAAGAATTAGAATCTAGTTCAATACCTGCAACTTTCCTTATAAGTAAAAATGGAAAAATTGTAATAGACAAAAAAGGAGCTGCAGACTGGAATACTTCAAAAGTTAGAAAAACAATTGATGAATTATTAGCACAATAAAAAACAAAAGGGATAACAATTAAGTTATCCCTTTTTTTATTCTTTTGTAAAAAATTATTTGATAACAACTTTTTTACTGAATGATTTATCATCAGAATATACATTTAAGATATAGTTACCTGATTTTAAATCTGAAACATCAATCGAAGAATTACTTAAGTTTGAAACTTTTACATTTCTAACTTCTCTCCCTAAAATATCAGATAAAACTACATTGTACTCTCCTAAAGTTTCGAAAGATAAATTAATTTTATCTTCTACTGGATTTGGAAAAATTGAGAAGTTTGATAAAGAAAATTCTTCATTTGATAATTCTCCTTCTTCTGCATCTCTTACAACTACATCATCAATAATCATTGAATACATATCTGTAACATCATGATGTCTAAAAGTAACATATACTGTTTGACCTGCATAAGAAGATAAATCAAATAATTTCGACTCTGAACCTTGAAAATCTAAAGTTTCTGTATGGATTGGAGTTTCATTCATGATTGCAGTATGATCATTTGTTGTAGATACATAAACTGAAAAATTATCAGCTACAAAATTTGCTGAAGCAGCTGTCCCATAATTAAAAGTAAGAACAATACTACCACTAGCATTTGTCAAATCAATTGCAGGTGAAATTGCAAAATTATCAGGATTAAGCGGATCTCCCACATTTGGATCATCAGGGTCAGTATTTACCCAAGAGAAAGAAACTAACGAATTATCAAAAGTGGCTACGGCTGCTGATAAATCTTCCACAGACCAAACATAACCGTCTTCATCTTGATCAACAATTGACCAATCTGATGCATCTCCATCAGAAAAATCATCAGAAAAATATTCTTGAGCTTGTGTCATTTGTGTGCTTAATAAAGCTAAAGCAATAATAGAAGTAATTTTTTTAATCATAAATCTTTATTTTTTAATGTGTTTATCGAACAATATTAATATAATTTAACATTAAACATCAAAAAACACATCCTAATATAACACTCTGATTACATTTGTTTAATATTAATTTTTAAACATAAAAGAATAAAAAAATAAAGCAGATTAGATTAATATCATTACAATTTAAACATACAACAAAAGGATAATCAAAAAATGATTATCCTTTTGTTTATAAAATAAATTATTTTATCTATTCTTTTATTTGATAATAACTTTCTTGCTGAATGATTTATCTTCAGAATTTACATTTAAAATATAATTTCCAGATTTTAAATCAGAAACATCAATTGAAGTATTACTTAAGTTTGAAACTTTTACATTTCTAACTTCTCTACCTAAAATATCAGATAAAACTACATTGTATTCTCCAATTGTTTCAAAAGATAAATTAATTTGATCTTTCACAGGGTTAGGGAAAATATTAAAGCTTGATAAAGAAAATTCTTCATTTGATAATTCTCCTTCTTCTGCATCTCTCACCTCAATGTTATCAATTGCAACTAACCAGTTATCTGCAGAATTAAAGTGTCTGAATGATAAATAAACAGTTTGACCTGCATAAGAAGAAATATCAATAATCTCTGTGTTTTTTCCAGCTGCATCAAATGTTTTTTCAAAAATCAAAGATTCAGCAATGATTTCATTTGCATCATTTGTAGTAGTTAAATATACTCCAAAGTGATCGTCTACATAATCTGTGTCGTCTTCTTCGATTGAACCATGGTCAAACTTTAAAACTAAGTTCCCTGAAGCAGCCGTTAAATCAATCGCAATTGAAGTAATTAAGTTATCTGGATCTAAAGAAATTCCATCATTATTTCCTTCTTCTCCCATCCAAGACTGAGAAATTAATGCTGTAGAACCGAATTCTGCAGCTGCAGCATTATCTTCATATCCCGTCATATCAGAGAAAGCCCAAATATTTTCGTCTCCATCGAAATCTGTTGCTTGCCATTTTTCTAAAGAAGCATCTGTATCTTCGAAATCATCAGAAAAATAAGTTTCTTGTGCTTGAATTTGTGTGCTTAATAAAGCTAAAGCTATAATAGAAGTAATTTTTTTAATCATAAATAATGTTTTAAATTTTTAACAGCTGCTAATTTAAAATTTTTTAAGACTTTTCGTTAATTATATTACAACTTTTAACAAACTATTTAGATTTACTTAATAAAAGCCTATTAATATTCTTAATTAATTTAGGTCCTTCATAAATAAACCCAGTATAAACTTGTACTAAATCTGCTCCAGCTTCTATTTTCTCTAAAGTATCTTCTGCAGAATGAATTCCTCCAACTCCAATAATTGGAAAAGCTTTATTTGATTTTTCTGCTAAATATTTAATTACTTTCGTACTTCTATCTTTTACAGGTTTTCCACTCAATCCTCCGTTTCCAATGTTTTGTAACATTTCATCAGAGGCTTTTAAACCTTCTCTATTTACACTTGTATTGGAAGCAATAACTCCATCAATTTTAGTAATCGCAACTAATTCGATGATTTCATCTAATTGAATTGTATTTAAATCTGGAGCTATTTTCAATAAAATAGGTTTTTGCTTTTCAAACGTTTTATTGATTTTTTGCAGTTCTGAAAGTAATTCTTCTTGATAATCTTTATCTTGAAGTTTTGCCATACTTCCAACATTTGGACAACTTACATTCACTACAAAATAATCCACATAAGGGTGTAATTCTTTAAAAGTTAATTTATAATCTTCAATTACCAATTCTGGTGCAGTTGCAGTATTTTTCCCAATATTTCCACCAATAATAATTTTTCCTTTGTTCTTTTTCAACTGCTCAATTGCAGCTTTCATTCCATTATTATTGAATCCCATTCTATTGATTAATCCTTGATCATCTTTCAAACGGAACAAACGTTTTTTAGGATTTCCAACTTGTGCTTTTGGTGTTACAGTCCCTATTTCTACAAATCCAAAACCGAAATCTGCTAATTCGTTATATAAAACTGCATTTTTATCAAATCCTGCAGCAAGTCCGACCGGATTTTTAAATTTCAATCCAAATAATTCTCTTTCTAATTTTTTATCATTTACTTGATATCTTGAGCGTAAACAAGCTGAAACTCCAGGAATTTTTGAAGTTGCTTTAATGAATGAAAATGTAAAATGGTGAATTTTCTCAGGGTCAAATGAAAATAAAATTGGTCTAATAAGAGATTTGTACATTATATTTTAGTTTAGTTGTGTGTTTTGTTTTAATATTTCAAAAGTTCTTGAAAAGGATCTCCTTCTATATTCAAAAGTTTTGCAAAAGCTGGTTCTGTCTTCAAACCTTTTTTCTTTAAATCAATAACTTTCTGTCGAAAATCCTCTCCTTTTTCTTGTAAAATTCTTGCTTCAACAAGCATATGCAAATATCCAAATTGTTGAACTGTTGGAATCTTTTGTCCGAAAATTTCAAACTGAAAACCTTCCATTTCAAAAGAAGAAACAATTGCTTTTTCTGAAAACTTATTCGTTTCTTTTATTTTAAAATTTTTATAGTTTTCAAATAAACTTTGAATTATTTCTTTAAAATTATTTTCATCTTGAAATTCGCAAATAATATCCAAATCACTATTTTCAGTATCAATATTGATTGGAATAGTTCCAACTAAAATCGGATGAAATGATTTTAGTTTTTCAAATATTTGAAATTGATTTAAAAGCTGAAAAACCTTTTGTTGTTTCGGATTTCCATTTTCTAAATATTTCAAATTTGTAAAATCTATTTGCATCTTTTTAGTTTTAAAAAAAGCCTTTAGAACTAAATCTAAAGGCTTTCAAATAAATTATCTTAATGTGGCTCCCACATTTTTTTCAAAAGTTGTTTGTAGTCGTTGCATAATCTTATCGATTTGTTTATCGTTAAGAGTTTTGTTCTCATCTTGAATTAAGAAACTAACTGCATAAGACTTTTTGTTTTCTGGTAATTTATCTCCTTCGTAAACATCGAATAAATCAACTTCTTTTAATAATTTTCTTTCTGCTTGGAAAGCTAAATTATAAATCTCGTTGAAAGTAACTTCTGTGTCTAATAATAAAGCTAAATCACGCTTAACAGCTGGGAATTTTGGTAAAGCAACTACTTTATTGTTCTTTCTACTAATCATTTCAAGAACATTTTTCCAATCGAAATCAGCAAATAAAACTTCTTGTTTGATTCCGAAATCTTTTAAAATGGCTTTCTTCACAACTCCTAAATCAACTAATTTAGTTTTACCTAAACTTAAAGTGATTCCTTCAGAGAAATCAGAATTTTTAGTTGGAGAAACTTTAATTTTTCCAAAACCTAATTTCGCTAAAATAGAAGTTACAATTCCTTTTAAGTAAAAGAAGTCAGAAGATTTTGAAGCTCCAGTCCAAGTATCTTTTGTTCTACTTCCTGTTACGAAAAGTGTTAAGTGTTTGTGCTCAGAATATCCACTTTCAAATTTGTGATATGTTTTTCCAAATTCGAAAAGCTTTAAAGAATTATTCTTTCTATTAATATTGTAAGCAACTGATTCTAATCCCGAGAATAATAAAGACTGACGCATAACTGCTAAATCATTACTTAAAGGATTTAACATCTCAACGTTGTGCTCTGGATTTAATCTTTCAGATTTTTCAGCGTATTCAGGTTTTGTTAAAGAATTTGCCATTGCTTCGTGGAAACCTAAACTTACTAAAGTATCTGCTACTTTATTTTCATATTTTACTTCATCAAATTTATCAAAAGAAATAGATGCATTTAATTTATGAGAAAATTCGATATTGTTATATCCATAAACTCTTAAAATCTCTTCAATAACATCTGCTTCTCTTTGAACATCTACACGGTAAGCTGGAATAATTAATCCTAAACCTCCTGCAGTTTCATTGATCACTTTAATTTCTAATGAAGCTAAAATATTTTTGATGGTATCTTTAGGAATTTCTTGACCGATTAAACGGAAAATATTTTCGTAAGAAACAACTACTTGGAAATCTTCAATTTTTACTGGATAATCATCTTCAACATCTGAAGAAATCTTACCTCCTGCAATTTCAGTAATTAATAAAGCTGCTCTTTTTAAAGCATACTTCGTAATATTTGGATCAATTCCTCTTTCGAAACGGAAAGAAGCATCTGTGTTTAATCCATGTCTTTTTGCAGTCTTACGAATTGAAACTGGGTTGAAATAAGCACTTTCTAAGAAAACTGAAGTTGTATTTTCAGTTACTCCTGAATGCTCTCCTCCAAATACACCAGCGATACACATTGGATTTGATTCTGCATCACAAATCATGATATCATCTTCGTGTAATTCTCTTTCAACTCCGTCTAAAGTTGTAAATTTAGTTCCTGTAGGTAAGTTTTTCACTAAAACTTTTCCTCCTCTAATTTTAGAAGCATCAAAAGCATGAAGTGGTTGTCCTAACTCGTGTAACACGTAGTTTGTAATATCCACAACATTGTTAATTGGAGCTAAACCAATTGCTTTTAATCTATTTTGAATCCACTCTGGAGAATCTTGAACTTTAATATCCGTAATAGTAACTCCTGTATATCTTGGAACTAATTCTTTATTTTCTACTTCTATGTCTGTCTTTAAAACTCTTTCATCTACATGAAAAGCACTTACAGAAGGTGTAATTAATCCAGAAACCATGTTTCCTTGTTGGATTAATCCTGCTCTTAAATCACGAGCTGTTCCTAAGTGACTCATTGCATCTGCCCTGTTTGGTGTAAGTCCTATTTCAAATACATGATCAATTTCGATATCGAATACTTCAGAAGCTGGCGTTCCTGGAACTAAGTTTTCTTCTAAAACCATAATTCCGTCATGACCTGAACCTAAACCTAATTCGTCTTCGGCACAAATCATTCCTAAACTAACCTCTCCTCTTATCTTTCCTTTTTTAATTTTAAAGGCTTCTCCGTTCTGATCATACAATGTAGTACCTACAGTTGCAACAGGAACTTTTTGACCTGCAGCCACATTTGGAGCTCCACAAACAATTTGTACTGGTTCTTCTTCACCAACATTTACAGTTGTAACACTTAATCTATCAGCATTTGGGTGTTGCTCGCGCGTAAGAACTTCTCCTACAACAACTCCTTTTAAACTACCTTTGATAGATTCTACAACTTCGATTCCTTCTACTTCAAGACCTAAATCAGTAAGTAGCTCACCTGTTTTTTCAGCGTCTAAATCAACTTGTAAAAATTGCTTTAACCAATTGTATGATATTTTCATTCTATATTTTTTATTTTTCGATTCGCAAAGATAATAAAACCTATAGGAGTTTCAAGAGTTCGAAGCTTAAAATTTTAAGATATTTTTCGAAAAAAAGAAGTTTTTTGGTTTATGATTTTGATCGTATCTCATACTCAGTTTTGTAAATACGTACAAACATCATAAATAAATTAATCAGTAAAGGTCCGAATATTAACCCAATATACCCAAAAAGTGGAAATCCAACTAAAATTCCGAGAAGCGTAACTACAGGATGTACATCTTGCATTTTTTTTAAGATTAAAAGTCGAGCTAAACTATCCGAAAGTCCTAAAATGAAAAGTCCATAAAATAAAATTCCATAAGCTTGAAAATTATTTCCAGCTGAAATATTTAAAAGAAAAACTGGTAGAATTCCAATTAATAAAGCAAGAAATGGAATTGTTGACCCAAGTGTTACCATTACTGACCAGAAAAGCGGGTTATTAATATCAAAAACTAAAAACCCTATAAAAGCAACAACTCCTTGAACCAAAGCTACCAAAGGAATTCCAATTGCATTGGATCTAATTATTTTCTGACTTTCTTCCGTAACATATTTGCTATTATCTTCATTTATAGGAATGTATTTTAAGATGGAATCAAAAAACTTTTTTCCACTAATCAACATAAAATATAGAAGGAAATACATCAAAATCACCGAAAGTACCGTATGAAAAGAAGTTCCTGCAAAAGTTTTAAGGTGCTTTGAAACCCAAACTGAAATAGATTCTGTATTAAATTGATCACTTACTTCATAACCAAAATAATCTTCTACAAAACCTATTTGATTTTTTACTACAACTAAAACATGGTGAAATTTTTTAATAAAAAGAACCGTTTTTTTCTTCAACAAAAGTATAATTAAAGAAATAGGAATCAAAATACAGACTATGGAAAATAAAATTAGAACTGCTGCTGCAATGGTTGGTTTCCATTTTTTAGCAAGCAATTTTTTCATCGGATTTTTTAATAAAATATAAAGTGTTAGTGAACCTAAAAATCCAGATAAATAAGGAAGTAATTCTACAATAATTAATCGTCCAATCAAGAATAAAATCAATAGCGTAAAAATCTGTTTGATGATATTTGGATGAATAATTTTAGTATTAACTGACATAAAAAAATTAGCTTAGTTCTCACTCCAATTTAATTATTTATCATCAGTTATTTTGTTTTAAAAGTCTTAAAAATTAAAAGGCTGTTGTAAAAAAATCACAACAGCCTTCAAGAACCTGTTTAAAATTGTATCAGAATTGTTTTGTAGCTTATTAAATTGATCTTTTGACGCCTTTTTTTGAATTCATAGCATCGCTATGGACGAAAAAAAAGACAAAAAAGAACTTTTAAGAAGTGTATAAAACTTTTTGATATGAATTTAAACAGGCTCTAAATATTTTGTTTTAAAAGAAAATCTTAAGATTCGAACTCAACAATTGGAAGTAATTTTCCTTCACAATCTCCAAATCCAATTCTTACAGAATCGTTTTGACAGAATCCTCTCATGATTACAGTATCGTTATCATTGATGAATTTTCTTTCTGTTCCATCATTCATTTTTAATGGCTTAGTTCCTCTCCAAGAAAGCTCTAACATAGAACCGTAACTATCAGGAGTTGGTCCAGAAATAGTTCCAGATCCCATCATATCTCCAGCTCTTACATTACAACCATTTACAGTGTGGTGTGCTAATTGTTGAGCCATCGTCCAGTACATGTATTTAAAGTTTGAAGTACAAACTTTGTTTTCTTCACCATCTTCAGGTTTAATGTAAGTTTCTAATTGAATATCGAAACTCTTATCTCCTTTTTGTTGTAAATATGGAAGTGGAGTTGGTTCTTGTTTTGGACTTTCAACACGGAAAGGCTCTAAAGCGTCAAGAGTTACAATCCATGGAGAAATTGTTGAAGCAAAGTTTTTCGCTAAGAAAGGTCCTAATGGAACATATTCCCATTTTTGGATATCTCTTGCACTCCAGTCATTGAATAATACCATACCGAAGATGTAATCTTCAGCTTCGTTTACACCAATTCTTTCACCTAAATTATTAGAATCAGTTGTAATGAAAGCCATCTCTAATTCAAAATCAACTAATCTTGAAGGTCCGAAAACTGGAGCATCTGCATCAGCTGGTAAAGTTTGTCCCATTGGACGGTGAACTGGAGTCCCAGAAACGATAATAGAAGAAGATCTTCCGTGGTATCCTACAGGAATGTGTAACCAGTTTGGTAAAAGAGCATTGTCTGGATCTCTAAACATTGTTCCAACATTTGTAGCGTGCTCTCTACTCGAATAGAAATCTGTATAATCACCAATATTAGCAGGTAATAACATTTCGATTTCAGAAATATCAAATAAGATTTTTGCTTTGTGCTCTTCATTATTTTGTAAAGAACTATTTTCAGCATCAAAAACCTCAGCAATTCTATTTCTTACTTCTCTCCAACATTTTTTTCCGTGAGAGATAAAATCGTTTAAAGTATCTTGTAAAAAAATATCTTCTGTTAAATCGATCCCATCGAAATATCCTAATTGGTGAAGTGCTGCAAGATCAATTGCTTTATCTCCAATACGAGAACCTACAGTAATGATATCATCTTTTGTGATGAATACTCCAAAAGGAATATTTTGAATAGGGAAATCTGAATTAGAACCTACTTCTATCCATGATTTTCTATTTGGATTATTTGCCGTAATCTCCATATATATTTTTTTAATTTTAAATTTTTAATTATGTCTCAAAGATATAAGTTTCTTCTAATTTATCAGAATGCTTTTGTTTAATTATTTAAGAAAATTTGAATAAAATTATATTTCAATCTTTAGGCTAATGATTGTAAATATTTTAAAGAGAAGATAAAAGTATTAATTAAGTCCTAAACAAAAAAGAAGGTATTAAAAATTTAATACCTTCTTTAATTTCAAACTATAATAAACAATTATTTAATTGTAATATTCTTATTGTATGAAGCTGTGTTATTAGAAACACTTAAAATATAATTTCCAGTTGCAATATCAGAAACTCCAATTTTCATTTCTTTTTGTCCAGAAATATTTAAAACATTTTCTTTATGAACAACTTTACCTAACATATCAGTAATCATTACTAAATAATCTCCTTGCCCGTCAAAAGAAACCGTTAAGTTATCTGTCGCAGGATTAGGGAAAGCTGATAATTTAATATCATCTTTAGAAAATTCGTTAATACCAATCGTTGGCTTTAAAGGTGTGATTTCTGAATTTAAAACTGTTCCGTCTGCTTGATCGATAATCATTGCAACAACGTTCATATTATCAAAATTAGAACTTTGTGGTACTGCATAATTAAAAGTATATGTAGCAGTTTGTCCATCTACAAGATCATTAGAATCAATTGAATTTTCTAAACCATCATAAGTACCTAAAATTGCTTTAGCAACATGGTTGTAAGGAGTTCCATCATGATCCACATTGTCTTCTGTAATTACAACAGCAATCCTTAATTCTTCATCTTGCATTGTAGCTTTTAAATCCGCAGAAACAGTAATTGCAACACTACTATCATCTCCATCTGTTTCTACAGAAATTGTAGATGGTGAAACATATTCTTTATAAGACTCTAATAAAGACTCCATGTTTTCTTGTGAAGAAGCAATATTAGTAGAAATTCTATCTGCATGCATTCCAGTTGCTAATAAACCAGCTGCTTCTGTATAAGCTTCAACTTGGAAAGGATCTGTTGCTCCATCTTCTGATTCATCTTGGTGAACTGCGATTCCAATAAATTCAGCACTGTTTGCTTTCATATAATCTAAAGCAGCTGAAGGAGAATCAGCTTCTTCCATCCAAACCCCATTCATTGCTTCGAATAAAACTTTTTTAGATGGTTTCTCGCTTACTGTGATATATTTTGCAGATTGTGAGTCATTAGCATCGTTTTCATCTGTATTTCCATTCACACTAACAACTTCTACCGTTAAAGTTTTGTTTACCAATGAAGCGTAATTTACTTTATTTGTAAAAACTTCTGGTTCTGTAAAACTTGTTGACTCTCCTAGAGCAATCCCAGTTTCTGGCGTAAAAGTTTCTGTATATTCAGTTCCATCTCCATCACTCCATTTTAACTCATAAGAAGTAACAGGATCTGCTCCGTTATTTGTAATTGCAAAAGCTAAATCCGTATCTGTTGATTGTTCGTTGTATTTTGGAACTCCAACTCCTGCAATTTCCACATCATATTGTGGTTGTGTTTGAATTGACATGTTATCAACAAATAAAACGTAGTTTCCAGGACAATCATAATGTCTGAATGAAATATACACATCTTGACCTGCAAAATCAGATAAATTAATATATGCAGTATTCATTGTATCATTCTCTAAAATTGTTGTGAACAATGGTGTCGCATCTATAATGTCATCTTGTGCATTGGATGTAGTTACATAAACAGATAGTTTATCTGCTACTAAATCTGGATCATTCGTTACAGTAAAATAATTGAATGTTAAAATTAACTGATCAGGATTTTCTGATGGTAAAGAATAAGCTGGAGAAGTTAAAATATTATCTGGATCAAGTTCAACATAGGCTCCATCTTGCGTATATCCACCTGAAAGAGAATATATAGTATTCATTCCTAAAATACCATTCTCTTCATTCCATTCATAAGCTTGCCAAGTATATGTATCTTCATTTACATCATAATTTGTCCAATCTCCTAAATCATCTTCTAGATAATCTTCAAAATCATCAGAATGGTGAACAGTCTGGGCATTCAGACCACCAGTAATCATCATAGCTAACGCTAAACACGAAGTAATTTTTTTAATCATAATTGTATTATTTTTATAAAGTTTTCATATCTAAGGTATAAATAATATGTTAACTTTTAAATTTTAACACTTATTTTTAATTACACGTATTACAAAAACAAATACAATTTTTAAACTAGAAAAATCTTTTAATCCTATACTTTGAATCTAAATTGAGTAAATCAATATTATATTGAATCAAGAACTGATTATTATCACAAGAACTGCAAGTTTGTGAAGTTTCAAATTTATGAGCATAACTTAAATAGAAACCTTTTAAGACATAAAAACCTAAATTAACTGCTACTCCACTATCCAATCTATAAGAAATTCCTGCCTCAATAAATTCCTTATATAGAGCACTTCCTGAAAGATCAAATGAAAAATCTCCTTTTTCTGGTTGTTTTAATAAAACAGATGGTTTAATTAAAAAATCATCGATCTCGAAAACATAACCTCCGATAGCATAAATTTTAAATTCTTTTTCAATATTTCTATTCTCATTATTATCTCTACTAAAACTAGGAACTGAAAGTCCTACATAAGCATTATCTGAGAAAAAATAAGCTCCAGCACCAAAATTGAACAATGCATTATCTTCATTTGCTAAAGCAAAATCATGCCCAAATCCTCGATCTTGAAAATTGATATCATATTCATCTATTCGAACTTTCATTCCTAAAGATAAATTCCATAAATCTGATACTTTAAATATGTAAGAAAAATTTACATCAAAAGCATTTTCATGAAAAAAACCACTAAAATCATCTCGAATATAATTAATACTTCCTTCAAAGTTTTTTGTAATTGGAATATTCGCATAAGCATTTAAAGTATGAACGGATCCTTCCTCTGAAACTTTTCTGGTTTTATAAAAAGCTCCAACTCGAATGATTCCTTCCTCATGAATCACATAAGCTGGATTGATCATATTCATATTATTTGAATATTGAATAAATTCTGGTTGCTCTTGCGCAAATAATGCAGAAGATAAAAGAAAAAAGCAGATGATTTTTTTGAACATTTTTCACATTTTTTTGATTCTATGCGAATGTATTAAAAAATTCTTCTTTTTATTTAAGTGATTATTTAATTTTTTATGGAAGTGTTATGAAGTATATGATTTAAAAAATTGAAAACCTGGTGCACTTTTGTAAAGTATGCCTATTCTTCTAGTGTTTATGTGATCAAAATTCACAAATTCAACTTAATAACCTGATTTACAAAACATTTTTTAAATAACACACCCCTAGCCCCTCTCGAGAGGGGAACTTTATTTCTAATAAATATTCTTAAACATTAACCGGTGGCTGAGCGGAGTCGAAGTCACATACCTTGCTATTTAACCTCTATTTCTTCAAAACAGAAAAAAACTTCTTTCCTTTTATAAAATATTGAGAAACAATATTATTCACTTCATAATAATCAGAAATCTGATTATCTGTACGTTTTTTATACATTTTTCCAAGATTTTTATAGAAACTAAAATGCGCTTTTAGAATACTGAAAAAATGAGAAAACTGAAATTGTGTCAAAAATCGAACTCCTGCAATTCCGTCTAAAACCATTCTTGTAAAAATTACTGGGAATAATTTTCCTTTTGGCAAATTCTTTAAAAGTGTAAAAAGACTATTTCTGAAATTTAAATAAGTTTTAAAAGGACTTGTATTTTCTAAAGTTGCTCCTCCTACGTGATATACCGTAGATTTCCCAACAAACTTCACATCATAACCCAAAGACTTTACACGCCAACACAAATCAATTTCTTCATAATGTGCAAAAAAGTCCATATCGAAACCATTTACAGATTTGAAAACCGAATTTCGGATAAACAAACATGCTCCTGAAGCCCAAAAAATAGAAGTTTCATTATCATATTGATTTTCATCTTTTTCTAGCGTATTGAAAATTCTTCCTCTACAAAAAGCATAACCATATTTATCCACATAACCTCCTGCTGCTCCAGCATATTCAAAATGTGTTTTCTTTTTTTCGTCTAAAATTTTTGGTTGGATAATAGCCGTATTTTCTTCTTTTTCAAAAGTTTTCAGAATTGGCGCTAACCAATTTTCCGTAACCTCAATATCTGAATTTACCAAAGCTAAAATATCTTCTTCCACAAATTGCAAAGATTCATTATAACCTCCTGCATAACCAGTATTTTCGGCATTTTGAATAATTTTCACTTCCTCAAAATTCTCTTTAATAAAAGAAACCGAATCATCCGTAGAAGCATTATCCGCAACATAAACCGTTGCTCCTTTACTATATTTTAAAACAATTGGAATATATTTTTCTAATAAACCTTTTCCATTCCAGTTTAATATTACAATCGCTGTTGTCATAAATTCAAAAATTAAGATTTGAAATAATCACATTCCGGAAGATCTCTCAAAAAAGTATAGGTCTCTTTTTCATTATCCATAATACAGAAATAATGGTTAATTCCGTTAGTAATCATTAAATATTTGGCGTTTAAAGCCATGTTATATCGAGCAATCTGATCAAAAGTATCTTGTGTAATTTTCACATTTGGTCGCTTACACTCTACAATTATCTCTGGAGTCGCATGTGTGTTATAAATCACAATATCCGTACGTTTTTTTCTCGTATGAAGCTTAAGTTCCTTTTCTACAGCAGTTAAGGAAGCCGGATATTTTTTATACTGAATTAAAAACTGCATCACATGCTGGCGTACCCATTCTTCAGGAGTTAAAATCACATATTTTTTCCTCACAGAGTCAAATATGAATTGTTTATTTTCCTTACTTTTGATTTTGAAATGATATGTAGGTAGATTTAATCGCTGCATGCCGCAAAAATGCTAATTATTTTTTGATTTATGAAGGAAGTAACCAAAATAGTTTCGGATATTAAGAATGGAAATACGAAGCCAATTTATTTTTTAATGGGTGACGAACCTTATTATATAGATAGAATTGCAGAATATATTGAAGAGAATGTTTTATCTGAAGCAGACAAAGGTTTTAATCAAATGGTTTTATACGGAAGAGATGTTTCTATAGATGAAATAGTTTCCAATGCGAAGCGTTTTCCGATGATGGCTGAAAAGCAAGTAATTATCGTCAAAGAAGCGCAAGATTTATCAAGAACCATTGATCAGTTAACTTCTTATGTAGAAAATCCGCAAGAAACAACCGTTTTGGTTTTTTGTTATAAATATAAAAAGTTAGACAAAAGAAAGAAGCTTTACAAAGCTATTGACAAAGCTGGAGTTTTGTTCGAGAGCAAAAGACTTTATGAAAACCAAGTTCCGGAATGGATTCAGAAAGTTTTGGCTGGAAAAAAATATAAAATTGAGCCAAAAGCTTCGATTATGCTAACGGAATATTTAGGAACCGATTTAGCAAAAATCAATAATGAGCTACAAAAACTTCTGATTATTCTTCCGCAAGGAGCTACGATTAGCCCTAAAGATATCGAAGAAAATATCGGAATCAGTAAGGATTTCAATAATTTTGAGCTTCGAAAAGCAATTGGTGAACGAAATGTTTTGAGAGCAAATCAGATTATTACGCATTTTAGTCTGAATCCGAAAAATCATCCGCTACAAGTAACTATTTCTTTGTTGAATACTTTTTTCACACAATTACTTTTAGTTCACGGATTGTCGGACAAGTCAAAACAATCGATTTCCAAAACTTTGGGTGTAAATATGTTTTTCGTTCCAGAATATCTGACTGCTATCCGAAATTACCCAATGCGAAAAGTATCACAAGTAATTTCTTTCCTACGTGATGCCGATGTAAAAAGCAAAGGTGTAGACGCAAATGTCTCTAACGAAGATTTATTAAAAGAACTTATTTTTAAAATTATTCATTAAAATATTAAAGCTCCCCTCTTGAGAGGTATATCATAAAAGAGATAAAATTTGTATTTAAATCACCTTGAAAATGGATTAATTTTCAACTAATTCAAACTAGTTCCCCTCTTGAGAGGGGCAAGGGGTGTGTAAATAAAAAACAAACAAAAACGACACTTAGATTCCCTCTTTGTGTCGTTTTTTATTTTTGGGCGAAACCATTTTTCTTCGTTTGCAAAAACTCAGAAAAAGGTCGGGCTTTTCCCTCCAAGTTTTGATTTTCAAAAAAAGAAATTCTACGTCATTCGTGGACTTCCGTTGGTCGCCTCCGCTTCCTAGATTTTCTAATTTTTGAAAAACAAAAGCTTTCCACTACAATCCCTTTCGCAAGGAAAGTTTACGATGATTATTGACTTGATTATTGGTGCCTGAGCGGAGTCGAAGGCTGGTGTCTGAAATTCTCAAAGGCTGATGCCTGAGGTTCTTGAAGGCACTTTGAATTTTGAAATCTTCTTAAATTTTTAAGGTTATTTCAATTGCATATCTATATAAATAATATTTAAGACAACCGTATTAAATATTTCAATATTTTCTTGTTAATATTTTATGATTCTTTTATATTTGCTAACCTGAGCTATGAAAATTCAAAATTTACAGAAATTTTATGGTTACAGGTATAATAGAAATAACATAAATTCCTATTATAGTTATGTTGTAAAACAATTATAAAAAGACTGTGAAAGAAATCAAAATACATAGACCAATTCAAAAATCTGCAAATGTTTCCGAACTAAAAAGCACTGATTTGACAAATTGTCATTCTAATATTTTTGGGGATTTTAAAACAAAAACAACAAATGATTTTGACAATGCAAATAAAACAGTTTTAACTTTTCTAAAGCAAATTCCACCCTTTGCTGAGTTTTTAGAAAATTCTGAAAAAAATTACAAAAATTTTGAAGTTGTATTTCCAAAAGGAATTCTTAAAAAATTAAAAAGTGGAGAATATGTACTTAACAAGAAAAATGGAACAAATGATTTTTTAGCTTTTGTAAAAGATAAAAAAACAAATAAGATTATTAAACAACTACGATTGAGAGAAATCACTGATTCTGAAAAACTAAATAATTTACTTTCTTCACTGCAAAATATGGCAGTTATGAGTTCTTTAAATCAACTTAGTAGTCAACTTGAACATATTGAAAAAAAATTAACTGACATACACAAAGAATTTAATAACGATAGAATTGGTAAAATACAAGCTGGGTATAGTAAGTATTTAGATGCAATTCAAATGACCGATAAAAATAAAAGAGAAATGGCACTTATTTTTGCTCACCAATCTTTGAATGAAGGAAGAAGTCAACTAATAGAAAGTTCTAAACAGAGAATAAATAATTTAGAAGTTGGCTTTTGGAAATCCTTGATTAAGGAATTAAAAACTTGGAATTACAAAAAGACACAACTAGAAAATATTAAAGAATTTGTAAAAGAAGTATTTTACATTCAACGTTCTTCACAAATTATTTTAACAATTTATCACGAACTAAATGAACCTTTATCTTTAATACAATCATTAGCTCCTTTAAAAGATTTTATGGAATTCATTAATGATGATGATATAGTATATAAAATTAATGAATGGGAAACATCAGATAAGAATTGGAAATTAATTTCAAACGCTTCCATAAAAGCGATTAAAAGAATTCCAAGTTATAGTGAGGTAGAAAGTGCAGAAATCAAATTAGAAATTAATAATTAAAATATAATGAGCAAGTCAAGTAATGGAAGTTTAGTAGGGCAATTAATAAAAGGTTTAGCAACAGTAGTGATTGCAGTATTTGTTGCCAAAAAAGGTCATAGTAAATGGAAAGAAAAGCAAAACAAAAATAGTTAAATCAAATAACTGTTTAAATAATAGCTATTAGTAATTACTTGTTCTCACCTACTGAATCAAAATAAACAATAATAAATGACATTAAAAGAACTAGTAATAAAATTTGACGAAATAGTCAAAGATTTTAAAGATTACGGCTATTCTCCAAAAGAAAATAATCTTTTTGATTATAAAATGATGCTAGTAATCAAGCCAAATGAAACAGAAGTAGAGACATTTATGAAGAATTTTGCAAAAGATATTATCTCTTTTGCTAATGGTCAAGGTGGCATAATTTTGATTGGTTTTCAGGAAAATAAAATTACAGGAGAAATTCATGACAAAGGTCTTGAAGAAGTTGATCAAGAATTATTGAAGAAATTAGATTTAAATCTAGTTTCGCAAAAATTTAAGAGCATTTTACAAATTGGAATTTCTATCGACTTACAGCCGTTTCAAATAGCAACCCGAAAATTCTATTCTCTTCTTATTCAAAAATCTGTGGATACATTAATACCTGTTAAAGAATGTAAAGAATATAAAATAAAGAAAGGAGACATATATTACAGAGATTCTGCTAAAAATGAACATGCTAATAGTTCCTCGTCAGAATTCAATCGTTTTTTGCAATTAAAAGCAAATGAGAAAAGTAAAGAGTTTATGGAAATATGGTCAAATCTTTTGCCAGAAATGGTTGACATAAATCCTAGAGAAGTTCTCATTGTCAATCCTAATCAAAACAAGATATATGGTTTTAATGGGAAAGACAAAAAGTTGGCTGGCAGTAATGTTGAAATTGATAAGTCAAAAGATGGAGTTTTTAATATTATCCTCAATGCAATAAGTGCGGGTGAAATTGGAAAAATAAGTGACACAGAGGGCAAGCCAATTTATAAAATTGTAGGTGAAATTAAACGTGGTGGCGATCATATGACAATAAGTAGCTTAGAAAAAGTTGTAAAAGAAAAAACAAAATATAAATTCACTAACGTCCAATTGAAATGTGTCATTCATTATTTAGGTTGGGTTAATGATGCGAATTTCAAAGTTGAAAAGCCACCTAAAGGAACAATCCAAAAAGGATTTGATAAGTATTTATGGGAAGAAATTCTAGATCAACACACAAAGAGAAGTAAGATTGTTTTTACACAAGAAGCGAAACATCAAATCATTAACATTGTTGAAGACAAATCTAAACACCAGAAAATATTTGGAAAAGAATTATGTATAAAAGAATAACTACACCCAATATTCACTAATAAAACATGGGCAAGATAGTGCTAAACTAATAAATTAGAACATTAATCAAACAGAAAACAAAAATGGTTACAAACTCTAGTTTACATTATACAATCATCAAATATATTATCAAAAATGGCTTTGCTCCTACTAACAAAACATTGTCAAAACTTTTAAATAACAACATTGCAAGTATTGAAAAAGGTTTGTATGATTTGCAAGAATATCATGGTGTGGTTTTGCATCCTAATGCGCCAAAAATCTGGGTAATTCATCCTTTTTCTTTGGCACCAACAAACTTTTTGGTAAAATCAGAAAAAGGAGAATGGTGGGGAAATTGCGCTTAGTGTTCTTTGGGTGTTGCGGCTCTTTTAAAAGAAGATCTGACCATCACAACAAGTTATGGAGCGCACGGAGAAAAAGTAGAAATTCAAATTAAAGATGGAAAAATTGTAAATCAAGATTTATACATACACTTCCCTATTCCAATGAAAAATGCTTGGGATAATGTGATTTATACTTGTAGCACCATGCTTGTTTTTAAAAATGAAAAGCAAATTGATGATTGGGTTAAACAACATAATATTCCAAAAGGAGATGTGCAACCAATCTCGAATATTTGGGAGTTTTCTAAAGAATGGTATGGTAAACACTTAGATGAGAATTGGCAAAAATGGACCATGAAAGAAGCTAAAGAAATGTTTACAAAATATAAATTAGAACATAAAGTTTGGAATTTAGATTCTGAAAAAGGTAGGTTTTAAGCACTTTTGTATAAGTAAGTCACATGCAACTTATAATATTATAAACCTGTATTTTACAAATAACACACCCCTAGCCCCTCTCAAGAGGGGAATTACCCTACTTTCATAAATGATTCAATGTTCAGAGAAAGAATCTTTCAAATTTGAAATAAAATCATTTAAATATTTTTTTGATTCATCTTCTTTTCGGCAAATCAAATAATGAGTTCTTTTTAAACCATTTTCACCAATTCTTTTAAAAACTAAATCTCTAGATATTTTAAATGATTTGATTGCCCATTGTGGCATACAAATGATTCCCATATTTGCATTTACCATTTCCAATGCAATTTCTGTAAGTGGTATTGCAGTTATTTTTTTGGGTTTTATATCCTTTGGTTTTAAAAACTGTTTATGTACCGAAACTGTTTCCAAAGGATAAGAATGAATAATTAAATCTATATTTAAAAAATCTTCTGACTCCAAAAATGATTTTGAATGCAAAGGATGTTCTCGATGCATTATCGCAAAAATTTCATCCTGATAAACTTCAATGCATACTAATTTTTTATTTTGGGGTTTTGTAGTTACAATAGCTACATCTATTCCATTAGACAAAATCTTCGAAATAGGCTGATGTGTTGCTTCAATATTTAATTCAACATTTATTTCTGGATATAAAAGTCCCATTTTTTGAATAAAACCAGCAAGTCCTTGATAAAAACTATAACATTCTGTACTTAATTTTATATTTCCTCGAGAACCTGATCTTAAATGATTAATATTTTGAAAACTCTTCTCAATATTTTCTAGGATTTCATTTCCTAAATTATATAATTCTAAGCCTTCTTCTGTTAATTTCCATTTATTTCTTGTTCTCAAAAAAACCTTAAACCCTAATCGTTCTTCCAAATCTCGTAATTGATGACTTAGGGCAGATTGTGTTAAGAATAATTTTTCAGCAGAATTAGCAATACTCCCTTCTTCTTCTATTGATTTTATTAACTTAAAATATTTAATTTCCATATAAACAAATGTAATATTTTAATATCATGCTATAATTGAAAATATTTCAACAAAAAATTAAATTAGTTCAATTTCTAAATTTAAAATTTGAAGCTTGTTCTGTTAAGTTTGAAAAAATAAATCTAAGAAATTATGCAAAATCATAAAAAGAATACAACTACCGAATTACTTGATGCTGTACAAACTTATTTCGAT
The DNA here is from genome assembly GCF_015767245.1 of Aureivirga sp. CE67. GTDB lineage: Bacteria > Bacteroidota > Bacteroidia > Flavobacteriales > Flavobacteriaceae > Aureivirga. The sequence continues at coordinate 11,479 of NZ_JADOTV010000011.1, read as the reverse complement.
GCTCTTTTTTATTGTGATACGGAATTACTGAATAAAGTTTTTCACAAGAAATCCAGTCTTTTTGATGTAGATAAAGGCAACGTTTTTGTAGAATCCATCGAGAGTTTTAGTAAAGATGTTGGAACAAGAATATCTCCAAATAGTAAGAACCAAGAACCAGACGCTGAAATTTTAATGATTGATTGGTTATCTCCTAAATGCGCTACAGTTAAAATAAGAATTCGGGCACATGAGAATATATTTGTTGATCATCTTGGATTTGTTTATGGTGAAAATGATTGGCAAATTGTTTCTAAAATATGGCATTTGGAAAAAGTGGTAGAATAATTTTTTCAAAGATGAAACTAAATTATTTAATTGACATTATCACGTTTAAAATATTATGAGGGAATTTTGTTTCAGTTAAAACACACCCCTAGCCCCTCTCAAGAGGGGAACTTGACAATCTGTATACCTCTTTACAAAATCAATCGTGATAATGTCTAATATACTTTATAAAGTAATCATTGAGATTTTAACAAATAGAAAACACTATTTTTAAGTTTCAAAAACTTAATTTAATATAAAAATTAAAAGCATCGTTTTTACATAAACATACATGGAAAGTTATTAGTAATTTGAAATACCGCAAGAATCGGGTTTTAATAAATTCTCTTAATTAAGAATTTTGCCCTAACATTTAAAAAAATTCGTATGCAATTTGATTTTGACAATAAACAGAGAAAAGAAATACTTGAAACAACTTTCGAAAAATTAGAAAATTTCTATAGCAAAACAAAAGACTTTAAAACTAATCCTGATTTAAATATAAAAGAAATCAGAGAATCTATATATTCTAAAGAATTAGTTAATGGAATTTCTCCAGAAAAAGCAATTGAACATGTAACAAAAGAGCTTGAAACTTTTTCAGTTCATACACCTCATCCTAAATATTTTGGTCTATTTAATCCGCGTTCTAATTATGCAGGAATAATCGCTGATTTAATCACAGCAACTTATAATCCTCAATTAGCTGCTTGGAGTCATGCTCCTTTTGCTGTTGAAGTAGAAGAATTATTAATACGAGAATTTGCAAATAAATTTGGTTATGATAAAAATTCAGATGGTGTTTTTACAACTGGTGGAGCTGAAGCTAATCTTACAGCAATTCTTTGTGCTTTGAACCATAAATATCCAAATTTTGCTAAAGACGGAATGTTTGGATTAAATAAAAAACCAATTATTTTTTGTTCTGAAGAAGCGCATCATTCCATTCAAAAAGCTGCAAAAGTTGTAGGTTTAGGTTATAATCTTGTAAAATCCATTCCAATTACTGATGAATTAAAATTAGACACTAACATTTTACAAGAAGAACTAAAGAACCTTGATAATTCTGAATATTCTCCATTGATGGTTATTGGAACTGCAGGAACAACTGGAACTGGAACAATTGATGCATTAAATAAGTTAAGTTCTATTTGTAAAAAGAATAATATTTGGTTTCATGTAGATGCTGCATATGGAGGTGGAGCAATTTTGAGTCAAGATTTAAAACAGCAATTATCTGGTATTGAAAAATCAGATTCTATTACTTTTGATGCACATAAATGGATGTCTGTTCCAATGGGAACAAGTATTTTCTTAACTTCAAAAAGTGAAATTTTAGGAAAAACATTTAGAATCACAACCGAATATATGCCTAAAGAAGCAGATATGCTTACAGTTACAGAACCATTTACGCATTCTATTCAATGGTCTAGAAGGTTTATCGGTTTAAAAGTTTATCTCTCTCTTCTTTTTTATGGTTGGAAAGGATATGAAGAAACGATTAATCATCAGGCAGAAATGGGGAAATATTTAAAAAATCAATTGAAAAAAAATGGTTGGATAATTAAAAATAATACTGATTTGCCTGTCATTTGTTTTACAAAAGAAGAATTTGAAACTGATTTTAATTTCACAAAAGAAGTTTTAAACAATATATTATCCAATGGAAAATCATGGCTATCTGTATATCCAATCAAAGGAACACCAACTTTTAGAGCTTGTATCACAAACTATAATACGACAGAAAAGGATATTGACGAACTAATAGATGAACTAAATAATGAAGTAAAATCTTATGCAAGACAATAAAACTTATCAATATAACAAAGTAGCTGAAGCTATTACATTTATAGATGAAAATTTTAAGGAACAACCTTCTTTAGATACAATAGCAGAGCACGTTAATTTGAGTCCTTTTCATTTCCAACGATTATTTAAAGATTGGGTTGGAATTAGTCCTAAGCAATATTTGAAATTTATAAGTTCAAATTATGCAAAAAGCTTACTAAAGAAAAAAGAAAGCAGTTTATTTGAAACTGCTTTTAATATGGGATTATCAGGTACGAGCAGGCTTCATGATATGTTTATTACGATTGAAGGAATGACTCCTGGAGAATATAAAAATGGTGGTTCCAGTTTAAAAATCAATTATAGTTTTGAAGAAAGTCCTTTTGGAAAAATTCTAGTTGCTTCTACCAATAAAGGAGTTTGTCACTTAGCTTTTAGTGAGAATAATGATTTAGCTTTTGAAGAATTACAAACAATTTTCCCTAATGCAACATTCAATCAAAAATCGGATAAATTTCAAAAGGAAGCTTTACAAATTTTTCGCAATGACTGGACTAAGTTAAATGAAATAAAATTACACTTGAAAGGAACTAAATTTCAGTTGAAAGTTTGGGAAGCACTATTATCTATTCCATACGGAGATCTTTCTACTTATGGAGAAATTGCAAAATCGATTGAACATCCTCAAGCATCAAGAGCAGTCGGAACTGCAATTGGGAAAAACCCAATTGCATATTTGATTCCTTGTCATAGAGTGATCCAAAAATCTGGAAATTTTGGTGGATATCACTGGAATCCTATTAGAAAAAAAGCAATAATTGGTTGGGAGGCTTCAAAATTGGAAAAGGAATGAAAAATAATATTAAATAGAAACACTATTTTTAAACTTCAAAGACTTAAATTATTATGGAAATTACATATGCTCGTATTTCATACTTTACAAACGTTATAGAATATGAAATGACTGAAAAAGAAACTTTAGAAAGTGGTCATTATGAAAAGATTTTTAAAGAAAATGGTGTTATTAAAAAAATTGAAAGTTATCTAAATCAAAACATACCCGATATTACTTATTATTTAGATGAAGGAGAAAACGAAAAAGATATTTTCAAAGAATTAATCCAACAATTTGGTTCTGTAGTTTTTAAAGAACGTAAATTTCCTATGGGTGATTTATTCATAGAAAGAGAAAGAGATACTTATATTTTTGAAAATGAAACTATGATAAAATATTCAATTCGAGTTTATGATAAACAAGATCGTTTGGTTTGTTTTCAAATTACAGATAAAAATTACACCCCAATAATTTCTACTGAAGAAATGGATTTGGTGAAATATTGCTATATTTCAATTCCTAGAGAACAAAACAATCCAGAACTTACTGATTATTTTTTAAAATTTATTTACCAAGATCAAGAAGGTTTAGAAGTAGAATATGGAAAACCACTTAATATTGAATGGCATATGGGAAATAAAATTTTTGATGAAACATCTTTTATTGAAAATATTAATGATATAAATGGAGTAATCTCAGAACTAGGAGAATCTGTGGATTATAGTTATTATGAACATCCTTATTGGATGCCGAATTAAACAAAATATAAAAGCAATAATAAACACTCTATTAGAAAAAATCTTATTTAATTTTAAAAATAAATAATCCAATATTTTTAAAGATTTCAATCTGATATTTTGAGTTTTATTATTGCTTTTGCCTATGAAAAAAAAAGAGAATTAATTCAATTTTATTCTACAGGATCTGGTGGTAAAATGATAATAATTTGATCTAAAGTCCCCATAAATTTAGTAGCAAATCCTGGAGACTGCATAAATGGTTCTGGATTTACAAATTCCACACTTGTAATTTGTCCATATAGATTTCTGTACACTCTCACCATAAATTTATAGTTCTTAGTGTTTTTATTTTTATCCTTTCTTTTCATGAATCCTTTCATGATTTTATAGGTAGTTGTTTCCCAAACACTGTAGTTTCCTTCGTATTGAATTAAATGTCCGTCATGAACAAAACTTCCTGATTCAGAAAAACCTGGTGGTTGAATTTCTATTAAATCATCTGAAATTGTTTGCGCTGATAATGTAATTGTTAGCATAAAGAAAGCTAACAAACTTAAAATAGATTTCATTTTAGTTTTTAAATTTGGATTAATAATTAATTTTTCAAACAATAAAAGCTTTTTCACTTTCATTATTTGTTATAAAAAGATTTCTCTTTTAAAAACTATAACAATCGATTATTATATTTTGCAAAATTTTGTTACACTAAATAAATCAAATATTTTGAAAATCAATATACGGTTTTTATAAAATATTGATACAATATTATCTTTTTAAGATGTTAGAATACTATCAGAAATAATTTAAGAATTTATTGTTTTTATTTATTTTTGAAAAAAACAGATTGCAGATTCAAATTGTAACAATTATCAAAATCATATTATAAATAAAACATGAAAAAGACTTATTCAAAATTGTTTACTCAACTAACATTAATAATATTATTTCTAAATTCAGTTTTTGGATTTTCTCAAGAACAACAAAAAATATTTTCCCCTGATTTTGTGGAATGTACTTATTCCAATAAAACAGATAAACCTCTAATAATATACAATAAACCAAACGGAGAACTAGTTAAAGAATTAGAAGTTTTAGATTTCCCAAATTGTTGGTTTAAATTGGCTATTACAGATTCAAGAGATAACTGGTTGAAAATTGAAAACCTTATGGTTTTACCAGGCTGTGAAGATCATGAGTTAAATCAAAATATTGAAAAGTATAAAGAAAAATGGATTAAGGCTGAACAATTTGAAATATTTTTACCTGATATAAAAAACATAACTTTTAAATTTTATAAAGAGTCTAATAAAAAATCTAAAGTAATCTTTGAAACAAATGATTTTCTAAAAGTTAATATCATTGAAACAAAAGGATTATGGGCTAAAGTAAAATTTATTTATAATGAAAAAGAATATAAAGGATGGTTAGAAAAAAAATACCAATGCGCATATCCTTGGACAACTTGTAGTGTAGAAGAATAAAACTGTTTTGAAAAACTAAAAACTAAAAAAATGACAAAAACAATTCTAAATTTAATTATTGCAATCCTTTTTACAGGACAAGCTTTTGCAAAATGTGCTAGTAGTGCTATATGGACATATCCAGAAAACGGAGTGATCAAGCAAAACTCTTGGATTATTATTCATGGATATGCTTCAAGTCAAGAAATTATAAAATCTTTAAATAAAGACTACCCTATTTATCTTGAAGGCGATGGGCATAAAGTAAAACTAGTAGTTAAAAACACATATAAAGGATTGTTCAGATTAACACAAGCTATTCTAGTACCAAGCGAAAAACTTATTACAGGAAAAACGTATATACTTAAAATTGATAATTTAAAAGAAGATCAAAAATCAAATTTAAGTAAATGGAATTCAAAGCTACGAAAAGAAGAACCCATTCAATGGAAAGTTGAAAACGGAATCGATTCTGAAAAACCTAGATTTATAAATCAACCTGAATTCGTAGATACAAATGTTGAAGTCTACGGATGTGGTCCTGAAATATCGGCAGATTTTACAATTAAAACTCAAGACGAATCACAAGTTTTGGTAAAAGCAGAATTAGTAGATTTAAAAACAGGAGAATCAAACACTTTCTTTTTAACTATTGATGAAAATGAAATTGTTAGTGTAGGACATGGAATGTGTTCTGGTGCTTTTAGTTTTAGAGACAGTAGAAAGTACAAAGTAAGATTTAGTTTGATGGATATTTGTGGAAATCAAAATTCAGAATCTTCTAAATGGTTGACTTTTGATAGTCCTTATTAGATTGAAAATATGAAAAAAATACTAATAACAATAATCTTATCACTGTTAACAAAAACTATTTTATACAGTCAAAATAATAATGCTTTGATTAAAAGTATTGATTCAATTTATACTGAAATTAATTACAATCTCAAATCTAACAATTCTAATTTCATCCAAATAGAAAATAGTTCAAATACAGATGACTCACAAAAAACAGCAGTTTTTAAAAATAAAAAATTGAAATTACTTAGAGTTGAATGGTTTGGTGAAACTGGAAAATCACAAATAGAATACTATTTTGAAAATACTAATTTAATTTTTGCAATAAAACATCAGTATAAATATAATCGACCAATTTATTGGGACAAAAAAACTGCCCTAGAAAATGAGGATATTGAAACATACGATACTGACAAAACAAAAGTAAAAGTAGACAAATATTATTTCCATAATGAAAAATTATTTTTATGGCTTGATAACGAAAAGCTGGAACAGGATTTAACTTTGGAAATGAACAAATTAATTGTACAAAGACTAATTTCTATTTGTTATGAAATCAAAAATGAATTTAAAATATGAAAAAATTATATATAGTTATAATTATCATTCTTTGTTCATTAAGCTCTTGTAAAAATTCTGAAAATTATGAAGAAATTAAAATTTCACCAATCGTTAAAAATATTGATTCTCTTGAAATGTGGGAATATAATTTTCAAACAGAAACTGAAAACAATGATAATTATGGTGTTTTAGAATTTAAACGAAAAGAAAAAATAGAAAAAGAAAATGAAGTTTTAATCCCTTCTATTTCTTTCGATATTTATCCACTAGCTCTTTTTGATTCTATAAGTAAATTTGAAACAAATAGATTAATGGCTCTTTCTTGTTGCTATCCTAAATGTGGTGCAACAGTTGAAAGTATTGGAAATTTTGTTTTATGGTCAGATCCATTTTCTATTACAAGTTCTTTTGAATGTAATGGAATTGATTATACTAGAGGAAATGTTCGTGAAATCTTTAAAATTTTAAAACAACACAAAAATAAAACTATTGAAGAATTATTAGAAAATCTTCCTATTGATAAACGTAAGGATTAAGTGATTTTTACTCAATATTTACTTAATTTCATATCAATTCAAAAGTCAATTTTTATTTTGAATTAAATCTCCTATATTTGGAAACCTGCTGCTATGAAAATAAAATTATTCCCAAAATATAGTTTCAGGAGATCATAGAAAACCAAAATCGCTGTGATTAAAACATTTGCTATAATGAAAAATATTACAAATTTTAATATATGAGTTTTTTAAAAAAATTATTTGGTAGTAAAGCCACGAAAGAGAAAAGCCAAGAATCTACTAAAACTGTAACGCTTGAAGAAGTATTGGCAAGTAATGAAAAACCTGAAATTCTTTTTAGATCTAAAGTTACTGTTGCTATTGGAGGAGATAAATCTGATAATGATAACAATGCATTTATCACTATGGGACTTAGAGATGAAAATCTTAAAAGCCAAGTTTTAGAGCATTATGTTTGGCAAAGTTTCGGTGAAGACATTGATGAGAATTTCAAATGTACCATGCAATTGGTAAGAATCGATGTTCAAGATCAATTTAAACCGGAAGTTTCTGCGGAAGTAGTTGCTGAAAAATTATTTAAAGCCATCGGTGAAATGGATTCTGAAGAGGAAGAAGAAATGGAAGAACATCCAGACTTAGAAAAATTCAAAAAAGTTCCTTGGATGACCGATATGAGACTTCAAAATGTTTCTATTTGCCTTCATAATGGTTTTAGACCTTCTAATGCTTTACCAACTGAGTTTGAAAGAGAATTACGTCCTGCTGTGGAAATTGCGAAAAGGCTGAATGCTATCAAAGCATTAATTCTTTGGTTGATGATTCCTGAAGAGCAACTAGAAAGTGCTAAGATTTTAAATTTTGTAGAAAAGAATGGCTTAAGAGATTTCATGGATGAAGGAGAAAAAGCAATTCTGAATAACTCAAGAACAGATGAAGATGCTAGAAATGCTATAGGTTGGAAATTTGAAAATGCTTGGCCTCTAGCTTGGTATTTTGGATATAAAAAACCAAGTATTACAGGAGAAATGATGCCTGGAGAGCAAATGCAAGAAATTTTAATGGATTTCACTTGTCCTTTAGATGCAGATATCAATGAGTGGATAAAGGAATATGAAATTTTACCAGAAGAAGATTTAATGCAAATGACCGATTTATTCTATTGTTTACATAATGCTGTTCGTAGTGCACAAATGGGAAGACAAACGGTTCCGAATGGATTTGATCCAATGGGTAACGGAGGTGTTATTCATGAAAGAAGACATTCATTAACTTGGATGGTGTCTAAAGGAACAAATTGGGAAGATACAGATTTGAGTACTTAAAAAGTATTCTAAATAAAATATCCAATGCGAGCTGAAGAGAATTTTCATAAATCATCAGCTCGCATTTATGATTAACATAAAAAGAAATAAAAATGGGTTGGGTAAAAGATGCTTTAAAAGAATTATCTAAAAATGGTAGTTGTCAGATTAGACCTCAAGGAGGTTCGATGAGAGGTCGAATTGAAAGTGGACAATTGGTAACGATTGAAAAAATTAAGCCCGAAGAAATAAAAATTGAAGATGCTGCTTTGGTAAAATGGAAAGGTAATTATCTGCTTCATATAATTAAAGAGATTAATGAAAATGAAGTATTGATTGGAAATAATCTTGGTAAAATTAATGGTTGGATTCCTATTAGAGATGTAATTGGAAAAGTTGTAAAAGTAGAAGATTAAAGTTTTATTCAGAGATGGAAAATTTACCTAAAGGAGATAATCCTAAAGAAATAGCAAAAATTGTAAGTAAAAAATACCTTCAAAAAGGTTATAAGCTGGACTTTAGCTTATTTCACTAGAAAAAGTAAATTTGAAAACTTTATACAACACATCTCCATAAAAAATATACATAAATGAAAATAGAAAAAACAATTCTTTTAATATTATTCACCTTTTTATTTATCGCTTGCAATCCTAAACAAAAAAAAATTAAAAATGATCTTATAGGAGCATGGAGTAAAATAGACTCAAATTTAAATTCACCTCCATCACCACCTGGAATTCCTCCTTTTGGAATACGTTTTTCAAAAGATACTGTTGAATATTTGAATGGATTTTTAAGATACGACCTTGATTCAATTTCAAAAAAACGTAAGCTTAATTTTAAAGGAATTTATAGTGATTATAAAATTAATAATGACAGTATTTTTATTTTAAATCCATTTGATAAAGTTTGGGAGTTTAAATGGGAAATTTCAAAGGTTAAAAAAGACACTTTAATTTTAACTAAAGACAGAACCGATTTTATGCAACTAAAAAAAGTTGAATTAGTTGAAAACAATGATTTTGACCAAATTATTCTTTCAAAAACTGGTTGTTATGGTTCTTGTTCAATAATAGATATTTCACTGAATAAAAAAGGAGAATTTTATTTCTATGGAGAGTCGTATGTTGATCCACTTGGAGTTTATAAATCTCAAATTGACAGTGTTACTGTAAATAAGGTATTTTCAAAATTCGCGCATGCTTATAATAGTTTACTGAATGAAAATTCATCTAATAAAATAAAAAAAACACATAATAATTCTCTTATAAAATCGAATCATACAGATGATAGTAGTTTTATTACAACTTTATTCAAAGACGGAAAAATAATCAAAACTATTGAGAATCATAATTCATCAATTACTAAAGAATTGATTTGGGCTTATACTCCACTTCAATATTTATATACACAGACAGAACTTAAATCAGTTTCAATTAAAACACAAAATCAGCCAGTAATTAATTATTTTAGACTTAAAAAAAATGATGAAATGGTAATACTAGATAAGTCTGAATATTTCTATCTATGGTTAGAGTTACAAAAATCAAAGGTTGTAGAAACTGAATTTAATAGTACATATTATACAGAACCTATATTACCTTCAAAAGCTAAAAATCTTGTTATGATTGAATCTGATGGGAGATTTTTCAAATTTATTTTTGAAGATAAAAACCCAATAACTTTTGATTTAGGATATAATTTATAGAAAGAAACTCTAAGAAATTTCTATCTAAATAATATAATTTTTAGGCTTTCTTAGTCTATTTTAGTAGAAAAAAATTGATGATTAAAAAAATGAAAAAAATTACCGTATCAATATTTAGTTTATTTTTCTTTATTTCATGTTCGAAAAAAGAACTTATAAAAACAGAATTCCAGTTTTTCGATTCATTTAGGAAAAGAAAAGATGAAGTACTATTCTTTGAAAAAACAATTTCTTCAGATAAATTGACAACTTACTATTATTATTTTGATGAAAATAGATTAGACACAGCTCTTGATTTTAAAATATTTGAAGAAAAATTATTATTAGAACATGATACAATTCTTTTAACTCAAAAGATCAAATTAGAAACCTTGAATGATACTGCTTTAGTATTTCTATATGGAAGCGGAAATATTTCATCACCTCCTCATGGATCAGGAGTTTGGATTTTCACTAAAAATCATGGAATGATTGGAAATGGATTGGATGTTGGTGGAAAATTGATTTTAAATAAATTTGATAATCAAAAAATTAATTCAAAAGAAATAAAAGTATTAATTGATTCTGATTTTTATGTGACCAAACCACCTCCTCCTCCACCTGAACCAGTGAATATTGAGAAAATTTTAAATGACATTAAAAATGAATGAAAAATTAAATAAATTGTTCAAAAAAAGAAATCTAATAATAATTCTTCTCAACCTAATTTTAGTGATTTTAGGATTTACTTTTTTTGAGGGGAATAATCCAAGTGAAATGAATGAAATTGGTACTATTGGATTTAATAAAACTGTTAGTTGGGAATATGATTATACTAATTTTTTATTAGTTCTTAAATATAGTTCTTTATTCATTTTTTTATTGGGTTATGGAATTTTAGCCTTAACAAAATATTTTCCAAATCTAAAATTATCCATCTTACATTTAGTAATAATTGTAGCTACTTTTATTTTATATGATGTATTAAAATCGAACGCATTTATCTTAATCCTTATTAATTTAATTTCTTTTTTAATATTCATCGTAAATATTATTTATATAATGAACCTGTTTAAAAATAGACTTTATTAAAAAGTATAATTATAAACGCAATATAATGTAAACTGGTCCAGTTTTTTTCTAGTTTTTCATATCTTATAATTATAGCTTTAAAAGCATCTAACCATGAATTAGTTCTTTCGATTTTATATCTATTTTTATATAATTCTTCATCAAAAAAGTATTCATTATCAGACATTTTATTATTTCTTTTGTTAAAAGCTACATTAGCTTGGATTTCATTTTTAAAACAAAATAATCTAAAGTTTTCAGAATCAAAACCTGCATCAGCATTTAAAAAAAGTCCTTTAGTTTCAATTTTAGATTTATGTAAATCTTCTAACATATTTTTGATGTTATTTTCGATTTCAAATAGATCATTATGACATCCAGAGATAGCTTTAGACATAGAAATAGGAATTCCTTTAT
>NZ_JADOTV010000010.1 GCF_015767245.1 Aureivirga sp. CE67 | reverse complement strand
AAAGAGAAAATTCGAATAAAATACTTTGAAAAAAGAGAGAAAATTATGAAAATTGCTGTCGGAATACATAATTTCAGAGTTACACTCAGAAGTCCCTTACAAAATCAATCGTGATAATGTTTAATAAAAAATTAAATAGACTCTTTTTTATTTTTTTAAATAAATTAATCCTGAAAAGTTAAAACCTCCACGCAACTACTCTAGTTATTTTATTCCCTTGTTGCATCTCAATAATTTTAAACTCTTTTGCTCCAAATTTCTCTAAAGACTTTTTCATGCTTTTAACATTTTCTTTTTTAGAAACTAAAGTTGTAAACCATCCAACTTGTTTTTTATAAAAAGTACTTTCTTTAATCATTTTATGTAGGAAAGACTTTTCTCCACCTTCATACCAAAGTTCATTATCAATTCCACCAAAATTTAAATTAGAATTATTCTTCTCTTCTTTTAAATTCTTCCATTTTCTTTGCGTTCCTGCCAATGCAGCTTCTTGTGAATCATGAAAAGGAGGATTACACATCGTAAAATCAAAATAGTCTTCTTTTTTAATAATATTATTAAAAATAGCATTACTATCTTTCTGTAATCTAAATTTGATATTCTTTTTTAAACTAGTATTTCGTTTTACAATCTTCTCAGCATTATAAAGTGATTTTTTGGAAATATCCGTTGCAATGAACTTCCAATTATAGACAGAACTTCCCAAAATTGGATATATACAGTTTGCTCCAGTTCCAATGTCTAAACCAGTAATTTCTTCCTTTTTTAAAGATGAAAGTAAATCCTTCAAATGATGAATATAATCTACTCTTCCTGGAATTGGTGGACAAAGGTTTTCTTTTGGAATTGTATAAAAAGATATTTGATAATAGGTTTTTAATAATGCTTTATTAAATTCAAAAACAGCTTTCGAGTCTGAAAAATCAATAGAAAGATTTCCAAATTTATTGGGTTTTACAAAAGATTTTATATCTTCATTTTTTTCCATCAACAACTCAAAATCATACCCATCTTTATGAAGATTGTTCGGATGTAATCCTTTATTTTTCTTTTGTTTTGTCATTATTTTTTCTTGTTCTAATATTATTTTTCCATCGTAAAAGTATCAAATACTTCTCCTGTTTCTGAATCAATTCCTTTAAATACTAATTTTTTTCCTACTATTTCGAAAGTTGTAAAATGTCCTTTATGATAAAATTTTGATACAATATCTCCATCTTTACAATTTTTCTGATTACTTGGGTCAGGAGTCCATGGAGTTTTCAATTTCCCTCCTGCTCCTGCTGTTATTGAAATAAAACCATTTTCGATTTCAGGATATTTTTCATCATCAGAATATTTTGTTAGAATATTTCCATTTTTGTCATACGGTCGTAATCTTTCATAAGTATGTGCATGACCATTTAAAACAAAATCGATATTATTTTCTGCAAAAACATCGTACAACTTCATCACGTGCTTATAATCTTTTTTATAAGAACAAGTTTTCCCATTATGATGTAAATACACAAATATCCAATCATATTTTCCTTGATTTTCTTTTAAAGTTTTTTCTAACCAAGCTTTTTGTTTTCTGAATTTATAAAAACCACCTTCTCTAGAATCTAAAGCAATAAAAAATGAATTTCCATAAGAAAAAGTGTAATAATGTTCATTATTTGGAAGTTTCCATTCTCTTTTAAAATTCTCGTCAGGATCCGAGTACCAATCGTGATTTCCTAAAGCTGGATAAAAAGGAATATTTCTTAAAATCGGTGCCATTGGCTCATAAAAATAAGCATCGTATTTCTTACTTTCTCCAATCGGATAGACAATATCTCCTAAACCAATTCCAAAATCTGGACGGGTTTCTAATTTATTAATTTGATTTGCTGTAATATCTGGAAAACCTCCTTTCGCTTTTGGCTGCCCTATATCTCCCATTGCATAAAAAGAAAATTTCTCTTTCGATTTAGCTTTAACAGAAGAAATAAAATAATAAGAATCTCCTCCTGCCATAAGAGAATCATTGTTATAAATTTCATAGAAATATTTCGTATTTGGTTTCAAACCTTTTAAAACAACCTCATTTAAAATATTTACATGTTTATCTACAACTTTTCCATCTACAGATTTCATTTCTAATTTTGATTCTCCATATTTAAGAGAAACTTTTGAAATAATGTTTGTTTTCCAAGAAATTGTAGCACTATCAGCAAATACCGTTTGAAGATATGGCTCTCTTTCTAATTTTAAAGATTTCTTTTTTTCTGAATATTCTATTTTATAAAATGCAAAACTTATGAATAAAAGTATTGCAATACTTAATTTTTTAATCATGGTTAATTTGAATTATACGCTACAAAGTTACATTATATTTTAAGCGCTACAATCAATATTTATTAGTCTTATATTAAATCTTTGTAAGAAATTTTAAACAAAAAAAGACCTTCCCAAAATTGAGAAGGTCATTAAAAAGTAAACTAAATAATCAAAGATTATTTACGAATTATAATTTTCTTTGTAACTAAATGTTTCTCAGAAACAATTCGTAAAATATAATTCCCACTTGAAAGTGAAGAAAAATCTAAGTTCGTAACTGAAGTAATAGAAGAATAATTTCTATTTAAAACTTCTTTTCCAGTTAAATCATAAACTTTTAAAGAAGCTTTCTCATTAATATCTATACTAATTTTGGCACTTGTTTGAATTGGATTTGGATAAATTTTAGCTAAATCACTTGAATTTCCATCTGTAACATCTTCTACATCTAAACTAGTCTCCACTACAGAAGCTCTCCAGATTCCACGTCCATAAGTTGCAATTACTAAATGATTTTCAACTGAATTAATTTCTAAATCACGAATAGCTGTGTGTGGTAAATTGTGATTGTATAAAATCCACTCATCAGCAGTATCATCCATATAGTAAATAGCATTATTTTGTGCTAAATAAACTGTATTGTTTTTAGAATCTTTTTGATGTGCAATTGTTACATTTGAAACTCCATTTGTAGGTAAATTAAATGTAATATTTGTCCACGAAGCTCCTCCATTTATTGATTTATAAACTGCATCTCTTGTTGTAACATAAATAATATTTGGATTGTCTTGATTGTAATCAAAATTAGTAATGAAATTCCCCCAATATTGTCCTCCTACTGGTGATGTAATTGCAGTAAATGACATTCTACCATTAGAGTCTAAAGATGACGGATTAGATTTATATAATTTATATTCGTCTGAAATTAATAATTTATTATCATCTTCAGGGTTTACTCTAATAATACTTAAATTCTTTGTAAAACCAGTTGATGTTGCATTTGGATCTTTTGAAACTTGTACAAATTGATATTCAGATTGAGCTTCATTAAATTCTAACTTATAAAGTCTATTATACCCAGCATATAGCGTTCCTTCATTCCCAAATTCTAATGGAGTAATCCAATCTCCAGCAATATTATTTGGACTATTGGCAATTCCTCCACCATTATTATTTTCTACATCATAAACTGACAGGTATTGACCAAACTGAAGAAATCCAAAATAATAATTTGAATCTGTTGGATCAATAGCAGCATCCATTCCATCAGCTCCATGATACACTTTCCAACTATTATTAGAGAATGCAAATCCTCCGTTATCTTGAAGACCTCCTGCTATTTTTGAAGAAGTTTCAGGAGCAACATCAACTCTATAGAACTGACTGATATTTAACCCGAAAGTTTTATTTTCAAATGATGTTCCTGCATTTTCAGAAATATAAATACCTCCATCTGTAGAAGCGTAGAATTTTCCGTTATAAAATTTTAAATCATGAATATCTGCATGGGTATAACTAGGAAGAGTTGGTTGGTTCCAAGCATTCATTCTAAAAAATGATTGCCCTCCATTAATTGATTTAAAAATATTTAAATTTCCAACAAAAACTTCGTTTTCATTTGTATCAGAAACTGTAATTGCCAAATCATAAAAAGCTTGTTGAGAACCATCATAAATATCAGAATCTGTAGGAGAATGTACTAAAGAAAAAGTATCTCCACTATCTTCTGATTTATATAAACCTTTGAAAGTTTCATTTTGATTAGAATAAAGAGCATAAACAATATTCTCGTTTGCTGGTGTCACAGCAATTGCAGTTCTACCACCTAATAGTTGAGAGTGTGCTTCTTCAAAAGAATCTCCTGCATTAGTAGATTTTAATACTGAAGATGAATTTGCACTATTTAAAACAACATAAACGGTATTAGGATCATTAGGTTTTAATCTAATTTCTTTTACATTTCCTAAAACAACTCTAACCCAAGATTGCCCTGCATCAGAAGTTTTATACAACCCTTGGTTTGTACAAACCCATAACATGTTTGAATCTTCTGGATTGATTAAGATTTCTCCTGAAAGTGTAAATCCTCCAAGACTTGCTAATTTATCCCAAGTTTGTCCTCCATCAGTAGATTTGTAAACACCATCCGATAAAGAATCAGAAGCATCCTCATCTCCTGTTGAGATATAAATTGTATCAGAATCATTATAATCAACAGCAATCCCTGATACACCAATTGAAGGTAAATAATCCGTCATTGCTTCCCAATTTTCACCATGATCTGTAGATTTCCACATTCCACCATCTGGCGTTCCTACATATAAAGTATTTGGGTTATTTGGATCAACTACTGTGATATTAACACGTCCTTGTCCTGGGCTCCAAGAACTAACATTACTATGAGAAAAAGGTCCTAAAGGAATCCATTGTCCTGTATTTTCATTTCTTCGATAAGATTTCATATCCTGAACATTTTTCCATGCTTCAGCAATTTGTTCTGCCGAAAATAATGTTCCATCAGGATTTACTCTATATCTCCAATTCTCCTTCCATCTTTCATATACTTTAACTCCACTTCCTTTAAAGTCTGAAGGAACGCTCTCCCAATAAGCATCCAACTCTGCAACTCTTTGATTGAAGTTAAAATCAGATTCATTCTGTTCTGCAGAGATAGCTCTACGTACTGGGGCATCTATACTCTGAGAGAAAGATAACGTAGATGCAATCAGCATAACAGGTAGTAATAATTTTTTCATAAGTGTGTTTGATTGTTTTTAATTATATACTATAATATTATTATAATATTTAAAGATAGCTGACAATATTAGTAATAGTTTACCTCATTTCACAACCAAAATAATTCTATTTATAACTTTTACAGAATAAAAATGATTTTTTCAAAATAATTAAATTTTTGTTTATTTTTTAACATTTAAAAGTTTTTTGTTTAAAATATTAAGATTTGTAATTATAAATACAACTTTCTTAATTTTAAAAAGCAAAGAGTTTAATTATTTTTTCAAGTAAATAAATTGAAAAAAATCAAATTTTAAGAAAAATCTATTTAAAAACTCAAATAAATTATTTCAAAATTTAGTATAAATAATAAGATTATAGTTTTGTTTTATTATTTATATAGTAGAGAATTAGAGACATTCCTTACACTATCACTCATAAATTCGTATTTAAATTGATTTTTAATAAAGTTGATTTAACGGATTTTTAACAGCAAAATATACAATGAAAATCTACTTTCACCCATTAAATCAAAACACAACAACCTTACTAAATGAAAACAAAACTACTATTTGTTCTTACACTATTGACTTTTACTTTTGTACATTCTCAAAATGGTAGAAAACCTATTTTTGAGATTTCAGGAAAAGTAATTGATGAAGAAACAAAAGCCCCTTTAGAATACGCTACAATCGTTTTTACCCCTAAAAATAGAGGAAATGTAACTGGAGGAGTTACCGATGAGAATGGAAACTTCATAATTAATGTACCTCAAGGAAATTATACTATTACAGTTGAATTTATTTCTTTTAAAACAAAATCTCTTGGGTTAAAAAATATTACTTCTAATTTGAATTTAGGAACTATAACTTTAAGAGAAGACGGTGAAACTTTGGATGAAATTGAAATTAGAGCAGAAAAAACGACTGTTGAAGTTAAATTGGATAAAAAAATCTACAATGTAGGAAAAGATTTAACGGTTAAGGGTGGAACTGCTTCAGATGTTTTAGATAACATCCCATCTGTTTCTGTTGATGTCGATGGTACTGTAAATCTTAGAGGAAGCGATAATGTTCGAATTTTAATCAATGGAAGACCATCAGGTTTGGTTGGTCTTTCGAGTACAGAAGCTTTACAACAATTTCCAGCTGATGCAATAGAAAGAGTTGAGGTAATTACAAGTCCATCTGCAAGATATGACGCTGAAGGAACCGCAGGAATTTTAAATATAATTTTAAAAAGAGGAAAAGTTCAAGGATTTAATGGATCTATTACAGCAAATGCTGGACATCCAGATTATTTTGGAGGAAATGCAAATCTAAATTATAGAACTGAGAAATTTAATTTCTTCACAAATCTTGGTTATACTTATAGAAATGCTCCAGGTAATTCTTCCGTTTTTCAAAAGAACATCATGAATAATGAGATCAATAGTTTTTTATCCGAAAAGAAAGATTATGATCGAAAAAGAAATTTTGCAAATATTAGCTTAGGTACTGAATATTTTATAAATGACAAAACTTCGATGACTGGAAGTATTTTTTATCGAAATTCTGATGGAAATACGTTTATAAAAAATAATGGAAAAATATTAAATGCTGACACATCTCTTGACAAACAATATGTGAGAACAGAAGATGAAACCTCAGATGGGGAAACTTTTGAGTTTAATTATAATTTTTCTAGAAATTTCAAAAAAGAAGGACATAAATTAACAGTAGATTTTCAGTTTGACAAAACAATTGAAGATAATACTGCAGAGATTTTACAGCAAAATATTTTTGATTCTGAAAATTTAGATTTGTCAAATGAAGATGAAAAAACAATAAATAATCAAAACGAAAAAAGTTATTTAATTCAAGCTGATTATGTTCTTCCGCTTGGTGAAGTTTCTCAGTTTGAAGCTGGATATAAAAGTGATCTTGAAAACGAAATCACGGATTATTCATTATTTTTAAGAAATGCGAATGGTGAATTTGAAAAAGATTTAATTACTTCTAATGTTTTAGATTACACAGAAAATATTCATTCCTTCTACTCACAATTTGGAAGTGAATTTGGAAAATTCTCTTATTTATTAGGTCTTCGTTCTGAGATTACAGATATAAAAATTAAATTTGCAGACGATTTTTCCGGTTCAGATAATAATGCAACAAAAAATTACACAAGCTTTTTTCCTTCTGTAAATTTAGGATATGAATTTTCAGAAAGCTTGAGTTTATCTTTAGGATATAACAGAAGATTATCAAGACCTCGTTCTTGGTTTTTAAATCCTTTCCCATCACGTTCTAGTGAAACAAATATTTTTGTCGGAAATATCGATTTAGATCCTGTTTTTACAAACTCTTTTGAAACTGGTATTTTGAAAAAATGGAAGAAATTCACTTTAAATTCTTCCGTTTATTTTAGAAGATCTACAGATGTAATACAATTTATTTCAACAGAAATAGGAGAAACAGAAGATGGAATTCCAATTATTCAAAGAAGTCCCGTGAATTTATCTTCAAGAAATCAATATGGGTTTGAGTTTACTTCAAACTATTCTATTTTTAAATGGTGGCGAATTTCTTCTGATTTCAACTTTTTTAAATTTGAAACTAAAGGAGCTTATGAAGATATCAGTTTTGATGCTTCAAATTTCAGCTGGACTGCAAGATTAAGTTCAAAAATTACTTTATTTAAAGAAATAGATTGGCAAACTAGATTATTTTATAGAGGACCATCCGAAAACGGTCAGACAGAGCGAAAAGGAATTTTCAGTGCTAGCTTAGCTTTTAGTAAAGATGTTTTAAAGGACAAAGGAACTATCACTTTAAATGTAAGTGATTTGTTTAATTCAAGAAAAAGAAAATCAACTACTACTACTCCAACAACAATTTCAGAAAATGAATTTCAATGGAGAGAAAGACAAATTCTTTTGAGTTTTACTTATAGATTCAATCAAAAGAAAAAACAACAAAGAGGTTCTAGAGGATCTTATGATGGCGGTGGAGATGAAGGAGGGTTTTAAACTTATTATACAAGAAAGCGGATTCAAAATTTGAATCCGCTTTCTTGTTTATTTATATATAAAACTTATTTTTTTATTATTCTTGAAGAATGAGCTAAATCTTTAGATTTACAAATAACATGATATGTTCCAGATGCTAACTCTGAGATATCTACATCAGTTACGTTATTTGCTTCTATTACTTTTATTCTATTACCAAGAACTGAATATATTTCAATTGTATCAATTCTGTATTTTGAAGACACATAGAAAACATCAGTTGTTGGATTAGGATATAAAGTTAAATTTAATAATTCCTCTTCATCTATACCAATTTTAGGTTCTTCTTCTAATTGTAAATCAAATTGACAAGAGATTGTATTCCCTCCATTATCTGTAACATTAATGGTTACTATATGATTACCAAAAGGCAACTGTTCTCCTACTTCAGGATCCTGTGTAATTGTATAACCACAGTTTTCGATAACTTCAATATCTTCAATATAATCTTCCATGAAATAAACTTCACCATTTGGCAATAATTTATAATCAGATGTTATACATTCTTCTACAAATTCTGGGTCTGTATCATCAATTGCAAAAACTGTAAAAGTAAATGAATCTGACTCTCCTGAACCATTTGTGACTGTAACTGTAACATCTGTATCTTCAGTAACATGAGTTAATGGTGCAGGAACCTGCGTAAATATAACATCTCCACAGTCAATTGAAGGAGTGAATATATTTAAATTAATGTAATTAGCAACAATTATTTCACAATCAGCATTTAATTTTAATGAGTGATTTGCAATATAACCTTCTAAGGTAAATTCCTCATGAGAAGTTACTGTTACGGTAAAAGAACATTCAAATAATTCTCCTTCTATGTTTGTATATTGATAAACATTTGTAGTTTCTCCAATAGGAAATAATTCTCCACTTGCTAAACCTTCTACTAAAACAAAATTATTAGAAGCTAAACAATTATCTACCATCAAAGGTGTGTCATAAACAACATATTCTCCACATTGACCATTATTAGATGTTGATGCTTGTACTACTATATCTTCTGTACATTGAACTTGTGGTTCTTCTGTATCAATAACATTTACTTCAAAAGTACAAGTATAAAAAGTTCCGTCTGTACTAATAATCTCATATGATATGTTAGTCATTCCAATTGGAAACATTTCTCCAGATTCTAGACCTTCTGTTTGAATAATCGAAATTGGACTACAGTTATCTATAATCGTAGGCATTTCAAAATCAACTACTGCACCACATTGTCCTGGGTCATTATTAACTTCAATATTTCCAGAACATGTTAAAACTAAAGTTTGTGTATCTTCAACCTCAACAGTGAAAGAACATTCTGTTGTTTCTCCATCAGAATTTTCAATAATAAATGTATTCGTTGTAATTCCAATAGGAAACATTTCTCCTGAAGCAAAACCAGAAGTTTGAGTTATTGTAATTTCTTCACAATTATTTTCAAGAGATGGCATTTCATAATTTATGATTGCACCACATTGATCAACATCATTATCAACTACAATATTTTCAGGACAACTTAGAGACACATCATTCGTCGAATTTAGTATCACTTTAAAAGAACAAGAATATGTTTCAGATGTTTCTGTAGATGTAAAAATGAAAGTATTTGTTGTTTCACCTACAGGAAATTCTTGACCACTTGCTAGACCTTCTGTTTGTGTGACTGTGAATGAATAACAATTATCAGATATTGTTGGTAATTCATAAGAAACAACAGAAGAACAAGAAGCTGAATTTGTATCCATTGTAATATCTGAAGGACAATTTATTGTTGGAGTAAGATTATTAATTACTGTAACTGTAAATGAACAATTGAATACCTCTCCTGAATCAGTAACAATCGTGTAAGAATTTAATGTCTCTCCAACAGGGAATAATTCTCCACTTACTAATCCTGTCTCTTGAGTTATATCAGTATCTCCACAAAAGTTCATTGCTTGTGGTAAATCAAATGTTACATGTGCTCCACATTCTGCAGCATCTATATTCATAGTAATATCATCAGGACAACTTAATTCAACATTTGAATTTTCTTGAACAATAACTTTCTGAGTACATGTTACAATATTTCCTAACGAATCTTCAATTTGAAAAGTATTAATTGTTTCACCTACTGGGAAAAATCCTCCACTTACAATACCATTCACAAGTGTAGGAACAATATCACTATCACAATTATCTTGAACTTCAGGCAAATCATAGGAAACAGTTGCTCCACATAAACCTGCTTCGGTATTTACAGTAATATCATCTTGGCAAATTAATTGTGCTGGAGAAATATCTTGAGAAATAACAATAAAACTACAAGAAGTTTCATTTCCTGCATCATCCGTTACGGTTAAAGTTATATTCGTTGTATTTGAAATTTCCGTACCAGCTGCAGGTGTTTGAACTACTGTGTAATTACAATTATCTGTTACATCTAATAAATCAGAATAATCTGGTAAAATCGTTTTACAATCTGCTTCTGGATTTAAAAGTTGAATTCCTACACATCCGTTAATAACAGGAAACTCATTATCTTGAACCAAAACTTGAACTGGTAATCTTCCACTACTTATACAAATATTTGAAGTTGAATTTGCTTGAGCCCAATATGTTGTTCCACTAACAATATTTATAGAAGAATCTAGTGGTGTATCTGAAGTTTCAGAATCATACCAAACTATTTCCGTTCCAACTTGAGAAGTTACTTGTATATCACTCAAAGGTATAATATTACAAAAAGATTGAGGTGAATCTCCTACAGGTGTATTAATAACTAGAGGTTCTCCTTGAAATTCGTAGGCTCCTAAATCAATTGTACTTGAATTATAAACTCTTGAATTATTATCTAAATCCGTTTCAAAAGTATTTAATGTATTATTTCCAATATTAATCGCTGGCGAACATTCTTCTAATCTAAAATTCCCAGCTTCAACATCAGCAAAAATAGGGTCAAAATCAACATTATTACCTAAATCTATTCCTATTGCTGAAGTCCCTATTCCTCCATCTATTAAAGAGTATTTCACATATACTTTACTACCACTTGTATTATAAATAGATTCTAAAGTGTTAGCCTCATTACCATAAATAATAGAGTTATTTAAATATACATTTGTATTTTGATCATTTGCAATTCCCGCACCTGCATAAGCTACTGTATTATTAGCTACTGTTCCATTGTTAATCGTTATTGTAGAATTCTTATTTCGTATTCCACCACCATAAAATTGCGTTGTATTTTCGTAGAAAAGTACATTGATCATAGTAATGGAACTATCTTCATTATACATTCCTCCTCCAAACAAATCTGAAGAATTATTGTTTACAATAACATTAGTTAAAGTTTGAATTACACTTTCCTCATTAAAGACAGCTCCCCCATTAACATTCGCATGATTATTTTTAAATTCAACATTCTCAAAAGTTGTGATTGAATTATTTGCACAAATTGCTCCTCCATAATCAGCACTACAATTATCTATGATAATATTTTTAAAGTGTGCTAAAGAATTTTTAATATAAATCCCTCCACCTCTATCATATGAAATTGGTCCATTTGCTAATCCATCTTTTATAGTAAAACCATCTATCAATGTATTATTCCCACTTATTCCTAAAATATACATTATTTGATAAGCATTATCATTGATATTATCAGGTGTTTCTTCAAAATCTGCAGATAAAATTGTTTGATTTTCTTCATGATCCCTTTGTGATAAATCCGTTTCAGTACCATTAAAACCTCCATATATTTTCACTTCGCTTGTCAAAATAAATGATCGACTTCTAACGTCTGTTATGTTTACCATTTGCGTTGGATAATAAGTACCTTCTGCAACCCAAATTTCAACATTGGTTAAATCACCTGTTAAAGCATCTTGAAGAATATTATAAGCTGAAGACCAACTTGTTCCATCTCCTCCAGGTGTTGCATTAACATTCACATATTTAATAATTGTATTTACACAACTAGTATCATCATCAAAATTGGTGGCTAAAGCACTTTGAATGAAAAGTATATTTAGAAATAATATATAAAGTAATTTTCTCATCATATTAATTTAGACTATTTGTTATATCAAACAGCTATTATTTAGGGGGTTAATAAAATGAATCTTATTTTTAGAAAAATTTAATAATCTTCTTGCAATTTGTGAAAAAAAAACGATAAAATCAAATATATATATTAATTTTTGTTAAATTAAAAGTAAAATATTGTTAATTATTTGATTTTTTTGAGGTTATATTGAATAAAAATTAATATTTTTTAATTTTAAGGTAGAAAACTGATAAAAATCATACTTTCAATTATTTACAATAAAAGATGATTTTATATTTATTTAAAAAAAGAATTAAAGAAATAATTTAAATAACGTATAAGAATATTGGTTTTTAAGCAAAAAAAAATGATTGAGATTTCTCCCAATCATTTTGATATTTTTTAAGAATACATTTTCTTTCGTAATTCTTGAATTTTTGGATCTTCTAGATATTCATCAAATGTAGAATGTTTATCAATCACTCCATTTGGTGTAATCTCGATAATTCTATTTGCTACAGTTTGCGCAAACTCATGATCGTGCGTTGTGAAGATTACGTTTCCTTTAAAGTTTTTCAATGAGTTATTGAAAGCTTGGATCGACTCTAAGTCTAAGTGGTTTGTTGGCTCATCTAACATAAGAACATTCGCTCTTGTCATCATCATTCTAGAAACCATACATCTTACTTTCTCTCCTCCAGAAAGAACATTACATTTCTTTAATGCTTCTTCTCCACTAAAAATCATTCTTCCTAAGAAACTTCTTAAGAAAACTTCTTCTTTCTCTTCTTCTGTTTTAGCATATTGACGTAACCAATCTACTAAATCTAAAGTATCATCTTGGAAAAATGATGAGTTATCAAGAGGTAAATAAGATTGTGTAGTTGTAACTCCCCATGCAAATTTTCCAGTATCTGATTCTAATTGACCTGCAATAATATTGTATAAAGCAGTAACAGCTCTAGAGTTTTTAGAAATTAAAGCTACTTTATCTCCCTTATTTAAATTAAAATGAATGTCTTTAAATAATAATTCTCCATCCTGAGATTTACTTAAATTCTCAACATTTAAAATTTGATCTCCAACTTCTCTATCTTTATCAAAGATAATAGCTGGATATCTTCTTGAAGAAGGCTTGATTTCATCCACATTTAATTTCTCAATCATTTTCTTTCTACTTGTTGCTTGTTTAGACTTTGCAACGTTTGCAGAGAAACGACGGATAAATTCTTCTAATTCTTTCTTCTTATCTTCAGCTTTCTTATTTTGTTGTGCTCTTTGCTTTGCAGCTAACTGACTTGACTCATACCAGAAAGTATAGTTCCCTGAGTAGTGGTTAATCTTTCCATAATCAATATCAGAAATATGTGTACATACAGCATCTAAGAAGTGACGGTCATGCGAAACAACGATTACTGTATTATCATAATTTGCTAAAAAGTTTTCTAACCAAGAAATTGTCTCAAAATCCAAATCATTGGTAGGCTCATCCATGATTAATACATCAGGATTTCCGAAAAGTGCTTGTGCTAATAACACACGTACTTTTGCTTTTCCTTCCATATCTTTCATTAAAGTATAATGCTGCTCTTCTTTAATTCCTAATGAAGATAATAATGAAGCTGCATCACTTTCTGCAGTCCATCCTCCCATTTCTTCATACTCAATTCCTAGCTCTCCAGCTTTAATTCCATCTTGTTCTGAAAAATCAGGTTTTGCATAAATAGCATCCATCTCATTCTTGATTTCATAAAGCTTTTTATTTCCCATAATAACAGTTTCTAACACTGCAAAATCATCAAAAGCATAGTGATTTTGAGATAAAACTGACATTCTTTTTCCTGGCTCTAATGTTACGTGTCCAGAAGTTGGATCCATTTCTCCAGATAATATTTTAAGGAATGTAGATTTACCCGCTCCATTCGCTCCGATAATTCCATAACAGTTTCCTTGTGTAAATTTTGTATTAACTTCGTCAAACAAAATTCTTTTTCCAAACTGTACAGATAAATTTGATACTGTAAGCATTATATATATTTAATTTATTTAAAATTTTCTGCAAAATTAAAAAAATAAAATTTGACATATAAATATTGTACAACATTTATTCAAATAAATTTTAAATTAAAAAACATATGTTCAGAAGTTATAATTATGGATTGAAATAAAATTTAATCTAAAATCAATTTTTAAAAATTAAACTTCACAATTACAGATACATATTATAAACCTAGCTTTCCGTTTATTTTAGAAAAGCATTAACAGATTTAGATAAAATATTTTAATAATTTAAAGAATCTAACTTTTTTAAAACTAAATTATGAAATCTAAAAAATTAATTCTGTGTTTAATACTTCTTGGAATTATTATTTTTTCTTGTAGTGATGATGAAACTACTGATGGTGTAAATACTTTGGGAGAAACAGCTGGAACTGCTGCATGTTCAGATTGTCCAAACTACATTCCTGAGGATATTGATCCAGAAACTCGTCAAATTCTTGCTTTAAGGTATGCTCCTCAATTAAGATTCGATCAAGTCGCAAGTACATATCCTGTAAAAGGTAGTCAAATTGTTGAATTATCTTCAGGAGCAAATTGTAATGGACAGTTAAATTATAAAACTAGACCAAAAGAAAATACAGATTTTAATTATGTAAAATCAAATGCGGAAACTTATTATATTTTAACCAAAATTCCTTCAAAACCAGGTAGAATTATTATTAATTATTGGTGGACTTATTATGTACAACAAAAATGTGATGGTGTATCTGGAGCACATGATTATGATTGGGAAAATGTAATTGTACAAGTTGACAATGCTTTAACTCAAGACGGAGAAGTAAACCCTGACGGTAAAATAAGAGCTATTACTTTTTATCAACACAAAGGTTCTTATACTAGAAGAGCAGATCATACAGGTTTTACAGATGGTTCAAAACAACATCCTGTGGTTTATGTAGGAAAAACTAATCACGGTTCTTATCATGATGATGGTGGAACAGGAACTTGTTGTTATTGGGAAGACTGGAGAAATCCTGGAAGTAAAAAACATTATTTAGATACTTGGGTAATTTCAGATAACATGGTAGAACTTGATTGCAATAGTACAAAATATCCTTGGATGGGATATAATTATGGCTGGGGAGGTATTGGAACAAATCCTCTTTGGAGAAATCGTGATTACAGTACATTAGATGCTTGTGCTGGCTTTAAAACTTTTCAAGTTTGCCATACAAATGGATGTTTTAAATCCGATTTTCAAGGAAAATTAATTGATATTTAATAGTTTAATTTAAATTATTATTACAATTAAGATATACATAAAGAATTATGATTTACATTTTTTTATAATAATAATTTTAAGTGTAAACATAATTTACTAAACTTTCATTTTTTAACATTAAACTAAATTTCAAGTTAAAAATATTAATTTCACAACCCATTGATTGCCACTTTCTTAAATAAGTTTTAAATTTATTATAAACAAAATTAAATAATATGAAAACAATTAATTACTATTTATTTTTATGTGTAATAATATTAAGTATTACTTCATGTACAGATAAAGAAAGCTTCCCTACTCTTGAAGAAGAATTTGAAGGCTTCCTTTACACAAGTACAAACTCTTCTACAGGCAACGAAGTTTTAGCAATGGGAAGGAATAAACACGGAAAACTTACAGAATTGATACATTCACCTTTTAGTACAGGAGACAATGGTGATGCTATTAAAGGAAATTTTGATTCTCAACAAGGAATGATGATGGTTGGTCATTATCTTATAGTTGTGAATGCAGGAGAAAACCCTTTAAATGGTTCTTTAAGTGTGTTTAAAGCAGATAAGAACAAAGGTCATTTAGAAAGAATAGATCAAGATCCAACTACTTCTACAGTTGATAATTGTGATTCAAAAGGTGTTAGACCTGTTAGTATGACACATACTTTTGCTGGAGGTAAAGAATGGATTATTGTTGCAAATCAATACTCAAATCCTTATTATGAAGGAAGTCCTGCTTCGTTGAATGGTTCTATTCAGAACACTAACTTGAGAAATTTAACTGTTTTTGAATTTGACCAAAAAACTGGAATCTTAAAATTTAACAATACTGATATTGTATACAATGATGGAAATTATGGTGGCCCGGTTTCTATTGGATTTAATTCAAATGGTGATAAACTAGCTGTTACAACTTGGGGAGTTCCTCATCTTAATGTAAGTGACCCTGATCCAAACGTACAACAACCAAGCAGAGTTTATGTGTATGATTTTAATGCTGGAATGTTGACAGAATCTTCTGTTTTTGAAGAAGAAGGAATCTCAGGTACAATTGGTTGCTCTTGGAGTAATAACAATAATTACTTATATGTAGCAAATTCAAATGTTTCAGCTGATAAAAACAATAATAGTATTACCGTATTACAAAGTTCGGATTTAAGTAAAGTTCAAAATTTTGCAACAGGAAATAATAATGGACATGCTAGTTGGACTTGTGTTTCTAGTAATAATTTAGATTTTTTCACAAGTAGTTTCACTGACAATTTTGTATCTAGTTTTAAAATTGATCAAACAACAAATCTTCTTGAAAAAACTTTAACTCCAAACTATTTTAGAAGAAATGGAAATATTCCAGCAGGTGATACAAAAGACATGTTCCAGTTCTATGATAATAAACTTTATGTTTCTGGAGCTGTTAATACTCATGAAATTAGCTATTTCCAAATAAAAGGAGACGGAAATCTGGAAGAACATAGACATTCTCCATTTGTTATTCCTTCTACTGCAAACACTATGAGTTATGATAATGCATTTTTAGGATTAACAGGTTTTGAAAGAGAAAAATAGTAATTGTTTTCTTTAAATATAATATTTGAGGTAATCTCTTCTTTGAGATTGCCTTTTTTTATTTATAAATCAACCCATTGGACAATTTAATATTTTAAACTATAAATTAAAATATTAATTCAATATCAAACGAAATACCTCCTATTAAGTTAAACTAATAATTATAAATTTAATAATACTTACACAACAACATGTTAATATTTTATATTTAATTTATTTTTTATGTTAATTTAATTTATTTTCTTTTCGTATTCAATTATTTATTAGTTAATTAGCAACATCAATAACAAAAATTAAAATAAAATGAGAAAAGAAGATTTCGATGCTTACAAAAAAAATTGGATTGACAATTTAAAAGACACAAACGGATATAACAATGTTAAAACATGGTTTGATACAAATAAAAATTTCGTATTTACTCCAAATGTTAGAACTTGGATCTCAAATACTTTCAGTAATGAAAGTAGTGTAATTGGATATATCGGTGAAAATAATGGTACTATTTATCTTATGTTCAAAAATACTTCAGAAACTGAATTTAAAGCAATAGAATTAGAAACAATAACTTCTGAAATTGAATTTATAGAAAGAAAAGAAATCGTAAATTTAAACAGAACAATACTTAATACGAATTTAAGTATCAAAAGACAATCTAAAGAGGTTTTTGATAACAAAATTAACTTTCCAGAATTTGATGAAACAACAGCTGTAGACACTGTTTCTAATTGGAATAGAAATCGTATGGATTGGTTTAAAACTAACTTTGATGGAACTCCAGAAAACACTATTTTTCAGGAATTTAAAATTCCTAAAAAATCAATCTTAAGAGATTTATCAAGTTTTAATGTAGATTTAAATTGTTTATTTGGTTTAAAAATGGATCAAACTTTAAACAAAATGCTACCTACTTTAGTTTTTGCTGGAGATAATTCAGAAATATTGAATACTCCTATATCAGTAAAAACTTTTTCAAATGTTTCTGATTTCTCACAACCTAGACCACCTTTAGATTAATTAAAGATTAATTTTATAGATAACAACCTTTGTATTTATACAGAGGTTGTTTTTATTTATCCTAATTAGAAAATTATAAATTTCTGAAAGT
Source organism: Aureivirga sp. CE67 (assembly GCF_015767245.1). Taxonomy (GTDB): domain Bacteria; phylum Bacteroidota; class Bacteroidia; order Flavobacteriales; family Flavobacteriaceae; genus Aureivirga. Next base: position 132,364 of record NZ_JADOTV010000010.1, on the reverse strand, counting down.
ATATTAAATAAACCTCACCCCTTAATTTTTATCTAAATAAAATGAATTTATAAAAAACAAAATGTATCTATTTCAAATTTCAACTACATTAACAATAATCTGTCTAGTTACATGTGTAGCATTTGGATGGTTAAAATTTACAAGTAAAAATGAAAAATTTCTTCATTATTTATCATTTTTACTCCTTTTTGAAATCATAACTAACTTTTTAAAATTAAATAATATTGATAACATCGCTTTATATCCTGTTTATGTTATTGGCGATTTTATTCTTATAATGCTTTTTTTAACTAAAACTTATACCATTGAAAATCGATTCTTGATAAAAAATAAATACTGGATATTTTTACTTTCAATAATCTTCACTATTGAACCTTTATTTTTAATATTTACCAAACAAAATCCAATATTAAGTTATTCTAAACTAATATCAAACACACTAATTTTAATATATATTGCATCTATATTATTGCAATTTTTAACAAAAATAAACTTAAAATTTATAGATTTTGTTTTACCTATAACACTTTTTATTTATTATAGTATTTCTACTATTTTATTCCTGAGTTTAAACTTCTTAGTTCAATCTAATAATATTGGATTATTCTATAAAATTTGGACAATAAATAATTTCTTATCTACTAGTTTATATATTAGTTCAATTATCTATTTTTATTATTCAAAAAAAGAAGAACTTAAAAAATCATTGGTTGAGTAATTTTCTTATAGTATCTTTGAGGGCTTCTTGAAATTGAAAGTAAGCAAATAATTAAAAGAATAAAGAATGGAGTCTGTTACTTTTGTAAATAGAAAAACAAGAGAAAAAATTGTAGAACAAATACCTAGCGCAGGAATGTTAAAATTCCTTTATAGTTCAGCTCTAGGAAAAGCTTCTTTACAACTACTTTTTAAAAGAAAAATAGTTTCTAGTATCGGTGGTTGGTATATGAACTCAAAAGGATCAAAAAATAAAATAGAAAATTTTATTAAAGAATATAACATGGACATGTCAGAGTATATTTGTCCAGAAAATGGTTTTAGTTCTTTTAATGATTTTTTCTACAGAAAAATAAAACCTGAAGCAAGACCTATTGGAGATGGTGTTGTTTCACCTGCTGACGGTAAATTACTAGCCTTCAACACTATAAAAGAAAGTAATAATTTCTTTATCAAAGGAAGTGAATTTACCGCTAAATCATTTTTAAAAGATGAAACATTAGCCAAAAAATATGAAAATGGAGCAATGGTGATTATTCGTTTAGCTCCTGTCGATTATCATAGATTTCATATGCCTGCAAGTGGAGAAATCTCGGAATCAAAACTTATAAATGGAGACTATTATTCTGTTTCTCCTTTAGCTTTAAAAAAGAGTTTAGAAATTTTTTGCGAAAACATTAGAGAATATAGTATTCTAAAAACTTCTGAAAACGGAGATATTTTAGTTTCTGAAGTTGGAGCAACCATGGTTGGTAGTATCATTCAAACTTATAAACCAAATACTAAAATTGAAAAAGGATCTGAAAAAGGATATTTTGCTTTTGGTGGATCTACATTGGTTTTATTTTTTGAAGAAGGAAAAGTAAAATTAGATGAAGATTTAATTGAAAATACTAAAAACGGTTTTGAAACTGTAGTAAAAATGGGAGAAAAAATCGGTATTTAAAAATATAAACTCAAACCAATTTATATTTACAATCTTAAATTGGTTTGAGTTAAATTATATCTAGTTAATCATTAATTTCATATTTTTTTGTTGGTCATTATCATATTTTACTTTTACTATGAAAAGACCTTCTAAATGTCCTATTGCTATTTTATCTTCTTTTGAATTTAATGTTTCTTTTAAAAGTAATTTTCCTGTCATATCATATAATTCTACTTTTGCATTTTGACTAAACCCAATTATTGAAAATTCTTCTTTTGAAGGATTTGGGTAAATCATGATATCCCTACCTAAGTCTTCCTCCAATACAGAAACGCTCAAAGTAGGATTCCAATTTTCGTTCATTTTACTTCCCCAAATATGATCTGCTATTTCTGGATAATCAATAAATGGATTTCTGTTCAACTGATAATCATCAAAAATGATATTATTCCTATTCATTTCAAAAGCGTCCACAGGGTCTTCTTCATTCCAGACCAAAAGTGTATTTAAAACACCATGATAAGGAGCTTTATCTGTTTGAGGCGGAGTAGAATTTGTCATTTGTAAATCTGGCTCACCATTGAAACCCTCATACCTAGTAGCCATATAAAAAATCATTCTAGCTACATCTCCTTTTACTTCATCTCTTGGCTGAAAAGTCCATAGAAAAGCGTCTATCTTTGAACCTGTATTAAAACCTTTATCAACCACATCTTGGCAAGTCATGCAATTATCAAAAGAACGATTACTTCTTGTAGAGTTAACGCTTGCACTTAGTGGTCGAAGATGATGTACATCTGTTCCAGCACCTTTTGAAGTCCCAAAATCACCTCTTGATTTTGCCCAAACATGCTCTCTAGTCCAACCATTTCCATTGTTATACTCTTGCGCAGCGTTTATAGATCTACCAGAATATATAAGAATCACATTTGCCGAATTATTCGGGTCTCGATCTGTTACTTTTAGAATATCCCAAACATCTGTAGAACTACTTGTGTAGGGAAATTCTACATGACCTTTAATGATTTCATAGAGTGCTTCTTTCAGGTCATCGCCTTTTGTATTATAAGCACTCGTATAATAATCTGGTGGTGCTTGCGAGAACAAAGAAAAGTTTACACTTAAAACAAAAATAAATGTTAGGAATAGTTTTGTTTTTACGTTTTTCATAATATTACATTTTATCATCTACATTCAACAATCGTTTTGATTATTTTTCAAAAAACATCTGAAAAAACGCAATAAGTAAAAATGGGGCGAGTAGAATTTTCTATATTTAATTTTAACATTCTATAGAAAAATTATGCTTTTATAAAGTAAGTCAAATATTTAGTGATTTGATATTAAAAAAATCATAATAATATTCTAGAAACTCTAAATTTTCAGGTATCTAATAATTTATTTAAGTGAATTATTTCCTTTATCTTTGAATCTATTTTTAGAATTTTAATAAAAAACATTACATGGCTATTGTAAAACCTTTTAAAGCTGTTAGAGCAACAAGAGATAAAGTAGGATTGGTGTCTTCTAGATCTTATGAAGATTATACACCAGCGGAGTTGGGTGCTCAACTAGACTTTAATCCTTATTCTTTTTTACATATAATAAACCAAGGTTACAAACACCAACGTGAAGTTTCTGACACCATTCGTTTTGGAAATGTTCACAAAAAATATAAAGAATTTAAAGAGCAAGAAATTTTTATTAAAGACAAAAAACCTGCTTTTTATATCTATAAAAAAATTACTCCTCAACACACTTTTTGTGGAATTATAGCTGCTACGAGTATTGAAGATTATTTGAATAATACAATCAAAAAACACGAAGGTACTTTACATAAAAGAGAAGAATTATTTGAAAATTATTTGAAAGCTACTGGATTTAATACAGAACCAGTTTTATTGACCTATCCTGACAATGACGAAATTCAGTCAATTATTCAGAAATATGAATCAAGAAGAGCTGAATATGAATTTACAAGTAATGATAAAAAATCACATCTTCTTTGGGTTGTAGATGAGCTAAATGATATTGAAGAAATTGAAATTGCATTTGGTAAAGTAGAATCTATTTATATCGCAGATGGTCATCATCGATCTGCTTCAAGTCATTTGTTACTTCAAGATTTTTCAAAAAATAGTGAAAATCATACTGGAGATGAACCTTATAATTTCTTCATGAGTTTTTTAATTCCTGAATCTAACTTGAAAATTTCAGAATTCAATCGTTTGATTACGGATTTAAATGGACTTTCTACAGATGAGTTTCTTGAAAAATTATCAGAGTGGTTTATCATCGAAAATCTTGGACAACAATTATTTAAACCAGATGAAATGCACACTTTCAGTATGTACCTGGAAAATGATTTTTATAAACTTTCGCTGAAAAAAGAACATTATAAATTCACAGATCCTTTAAGTGAATTAGATCCTCAGATTTTATTTGATACTGTTTTAAATCCAATTCTTGGAATTGAAGATTTACGATACGATACACGTATTTCTTATTTCAACGGAAAAAACGATGGAGTTCATTTAAAAAATGGTGTGGATACTGGTGAATATAAAGTTGCTTTTGGATTATTTCCTGTTTCTGTAAAACAATTAAAACAAATTGCAGATGCTAATTTACAAATGCCTCCAAAAAGTACTTATATCGAACCAAAATTAAGAAGTGGAATTACGATTTACGAATTCACAGAATAAAAAGAAAAGAAAAATGTCAAATATCAAAGAAAACTTAGAAGAAATAAAGAAAACAATTCCTGAAAATGTCACGTTGGTAGCTGTTTCTAAAACAAAACCAAACGAAGATATTTTAGAAGCATATGAAGCAGGACAAAGAGTTTTCGGTGAAAATAAAGTACAAGAAATGGTGGAGAAACATGAAGCTTTACCAAAAGATATTTCCTGGCACCTAATTGGTCATTTACAAAAAAACAAAGTAAAATATATGGCTAGTTTTGTGGATTTAATTCATGGAGTTGATAGTTTAAAAACTCTTGTAGAAATTGACAAACAAGCCAAAAGATATAGAAGAAATATTTCTTGTCTTTTACAGATTAAAATTGCTAAAGAAGATACTAAATTTGGATTTGCTTTTGAAGATGTAAAAGAAATTTTAAAAAGTGAAACTTTTCGTAACTTAGAGAACATAACTATTAAAGGTTTGATGGGAATGGCTACGTTTACGGAAAATGAAGAAACTATTCGAGAAGAATTTTCGACTTTGAAAAAAAATTTTGATGAGTTAAAAGTTTCATATCCAGAGATGGAAACTATTTCGATGGGAATGAGTGGAGACTATCAAGTAGCTATCGAAGAAGGTAGTTCGATGGTGAGAGTAGGAAGCGCAATTTTTGGAAAAAGAAATTATAATTAATTTGTACGCAATAATCGACATAGAAACTACTGGAGGTAAATTTAATGAAGAAGGGATAACAGAAATTGCTATCTATAAATTCGATGGTCATGAAGTTGTTGATCAATTTATCAGTTTAATAAATCCAGAAAAAGAAATTCAAGCATTTGTTGTAAATCTTACTGGGATTAACAATAAAATGCTTCGTAATGCACCAAAATTTTATGAAGTTGCAAAACGTATTTTAGAAATTACGGAAGATTGCGTGATTGTTGCACACAATGCTTCTTTTGATTATCGAATTTTAAGAACAGAATTTTCTAGACTTGGTTATGATTATCAAAGACAATCTCTTTGTACTGTAGAATTGAGTAAACAATTAATTCCTGATGTTCCATCTTATAGTTTAGGGAAACTTTGTCGTTCTTTAGGAATTGCTGTTACAGATAGACACAGAGCTAGCGGAGATGCAATGGCAACTGTAAAGTTATTTAAGCTTCTATTGAATAAAGATAATAATAAAGTCATTATTCAAAAAAACACTAAAAATGCCGTTCCTATTAAAAAGTTAGCTCCAAAACTTCAAGGAATTTTAGATAGCTTACCAACCAATAAAGGTGTTTTTTATATACACAAAAAAGGTGGTGGAATTCTTTATATTGGAAAAGCGCATAATATTAAAAAAGCAGTAAATCAGTTATTTTTAAAAACTACAAAAAATTCGAAATATATTCAGAAAAAAGTAGTTTCTGTTTCTTATGAAATCACAGGAAATAATCTGATTAATAATCTGAAATATTATAAGGAAGTTCAGCTAAATAAACCTACTTTCAATAATAAAAACAAGAAAAATGCAGATGCTGTAAAGTTCAATAATGATAACATGTTAATTATTGACAGAGGAAGAAGTGTGAGTGAAAGGTCTGTGATTTTGATTGAAAATCAAGAAGTAGTTGGTTTTGCTTATGTTGATTTAGCACATCAAATTAGTAATCTTGACATTTTGAAACCTCTTTTATCACCTTTAGAAAATAGTAGTTACAATCGTTCTTGCATTAAAAAACATCTAGACAATCATAAAGTTGAAAAAATAATCCGATTCTAAAATAAATTTACTCCAAAATGAAAATTGAAGAAATTCAGCCAAAAGAAAACGCTTTAAAAGATCCAAAAGTTTCAAAGTTATTTGAACAATTGAATTCTATCTTTAAATTATTAGAAGAAAGAAATCTTCCTCAAGAAACGGTTGATTTTATAAACAAAGAAGTTGAAAAAATCAATAATACCGAGGACGATATGTATAAATTCAGAAAGCAAATGTTGAGTTCTCAACTTGTAATTTTGAATACTATTCAGAAGAAATTCAAATTGGTTACAAAAAATTATTACAAAAATCTATGGATGGTTCTTGGTTTATCAGCTTTTGGAATTCCATTAGGATTAGTTTTCTCATATTCTTTAGATAATTTAGCTTTTATTGGAATCGGAATGCCAATCGGAATGGTACTTGGAATTGTAGTAGGAACAATGATGGATAAAAAAGCCATAGAACAAAATAGAGTTTTGGATGTGAAATAACTTTACTCTTTTATAAAAAAAAATATTCTAAATCGTGATAATAAAAAAGCATATTGATCTTCTCAATATGCTTTTTTAGTTTTATTCTAAACTGTAGCCTTTTTCTTTAAATCTTAATTCTTGATAATTGGATTTTTTACTCAATTTTTTATTATAAAAATATACTTTCCTTGAAAAATATCTCAAATCAATTTTTGAAATTATAGGTGTATTTTCTTCTAAAACCTCTAATAAATAAACTGTATAATCATTCTCCCAAAAAGCATCTTCAACTAACTGACTTGGTCCTCTAAAGGCAACTCTATAAATCATTTTAGATTTTATGTCAACTAAATCAATTTCTTGATCAATTTCAAAATTTATTTTATTTTCGGAATTAATAAACCAAAAATAACTATCAAAATCAATATATTTCTTTTTAGAAGAATTAAAAACTAAAAACGGTTCGTGGTATTTTTCAAATTCTTTATCAAAAATCGCAAAAGCAAAACCAGGCATTGTATCAATTTTTCTTTCTGATTCTAATTCAAAATTTTCAAATGAAAAAGTTGAGTCTAGATTTTTATAATACGAAAACCATCTGTTTAAAATGGAATCTTTTTGCGTTTCTTTTGTTAATTCTAGTTTGGTGTTTTGAGCAATTCCAGAGATTGTAATTAGGCTAAAAATTAGAATGAAGTAGTTTATTTTTTTCATGTTTTTTAATTTATTGCAAACAAACTGAATTTTATTCAAAAAAACAAGCTACCAATTTCTTGGTAGCTTAAAAATTCTAATAGAATTTATTAAAAAAGGGGAAATTTAATTTAAGTTTAAACTATTTAAAACACTTATCGGTAAGGAACCGTTTTTAAGTATTACTTTATGAAATTCAATCAAATCAAAATTCGAGTTTTTCATTGCCTGACTTTTCCATTTCAATATTTTGTCTGCTCCATATTTATAGGTAATTACTTGTACTGGCCAGTTTTTCATCCGTTCAATTTCTCTCAAAGCTATATCGTCTTTTCCTTCAATGTGTTTTTGCCAAAATTTTAAAGCTTTTTCATCCGACCAATGATAATAATTGATTCCAACATCTAAAGCTACACGAACCGATCGGATAATATCCCATTCATATTTTCCGTAAACTTCATAAATATCATCGTATAAATTTATTTCTAAAGCTAAATCTTCAACATAAGCAGCATAACCTTCTATAAACCAAAAATATTGAAACAATCGATTGATTTCACTTCTTTCCGCTCTGCTTTCATAAGAAACTTGATAATGATGTCCTGGAATAGCTTCATGTAAAAACAACCACGTTACTTGTCTTTTATTATAAGGCTTATCGAAAAAATTATAATAAAAAGTATTGCTATTATAAAATCCAGGGACTTTTGCTAATGCTTTATTTTCTCCTTTTTTTATCTGAAAATCCGGAGTTTCTTCTATATATGGGAAGTAATTTTTCATAACATTTTCAATCAAAATTTTTTTACTTTCAAAAGCTAACTGAACAGAATCTTTATTTTTAAAATAAAAAGAAGAAGCATTCAAATAATTCTTAAAATCAGTAGGATTTAATCCCGATTTTTCTTGAATTAATTTCATCTCATTTTTTACTTTTTCTATTTCTAAAAGTCCAAATTGAAATAATTCATCAGGATTAACACTTGAATCTAACCATCTCTTTAAAAAATATTTATACCACTTTTTTCCATGAGGAATTTTAGAAAGTCCTTCTTTAGAAATAGAATCTATGTTTTTCTTTTTCCATTTTTTCTCTAAAGAAATACGCTCCAGATTTAAATCTGTCTCATAAGAAATTAATTCAAAATCCATTCTATTTTCTTTTGATAATTCCTCGGAATCAAACCTTTTTAATCCTTTTTTAATTATTTTAAAAAAGCTTTCTTGTTTTAATATTTCAGAATCAGATTTAATTCTTTCTAAATTTTCTACATATGAAAGAGCTATTCTTTGAAATTCAAATGTTCTATATTCTGTTGCAAAATCTTCGGAAAAAGTTTTCCAATCTTGATTTTCATTTTGCCCAAAAACAACAATGATATTTAAAAGAAAAATAAGTTGAGTTACTATTTTTTTCATTCTTGTGATTAAATTTTCACAAAACTAAAAATTCTAAAAAGGAAAAAAGGGGTAAAAATTGCTAATTTTAATTTGTCAGTTTTTTAATAGATTTTCTTAGATTTTTCTCATCTGAAAAACCAACTATTTCTGTGATTTGCTTATATGAATATCCTTTATTTACGAGTTCTATAGCTTTTTCTAATTTTAAAGAAAGTAAATATTGATAAGGACTTTTTTGATACAATAATTTAAAATTTCGAATCAAATGATATTTAGAAAGACAAGCTATCTCTGATAATTCTTCTATAGAAAAAGTTTCATTTTTTGTATCATGAATATAATCTTTCACCAAAGAAAGTCTTCTATAGAGTTCTTCTTTTGTTTCTTTTTTTCTAGCAGTTAATTTATTTAAAACATCCTCTAAACCTAATTGATCAAAACACATTTGATGCGCTAATTCGATATAAAAATCTAAAAAATCAATGTTATTATTTTCTTGCGTAAAAAATGGTAGTTTATTCTGAATAAATTTTCCAGTTTGTGTTTCAGCATTATTATAAATCAATGATGAAAAAGAACAGTTTTTATTTCCTAATGAATACTCTAAAAAAAAATTAGGTTTCATAGAAAAATAATGATAAACTTCATTTACCAAATCTATTGGAGGATAAATACAAATTCCAGAAGTAAAATTTATTTCTTTAGTTTTTTGCACAGAAATATCATATTCAGAATCTTGATTAACAATTAAATATTTTTGATTTGTAACAGAAAAATTCGTGGAATTTAAATGGTAATTTTCTTTTCCTTCTAAAACCATTTTAATAGAAAGTGGCGAATTATGAACCTCAACTTCATAATCTTGAAGTTTCGATAAAATAATTTTACTTTTCTGAAATCCTTCTATTTCTCGTTCTTGAATATTTTTCATGTGCTTCTATAAATACAAAAATGAAAAAAAATAATATGTATTCATAAAAAAACCTCCAATTTTTCAACTGGAGGTTTATACATGTTTTTCGTAATTTTTATTTACTTGCAAAAAGCTTCACATCACTTTCTGTAACTTGGTTTTCTCCAAGAATAATCAATCTTTCTACAACATTTCGCAATTCACGAATATTTCCTGTCCAATCATATTCTTGTAAAAGAGAAATTGCATCTTGCGTAAAAGTCTTAGGAGCGCTTCCCTGCTCTTCTCCTATCTTTTTAGCAAAATGATTTACCAATAAAGGAATATCTTCTTTTCTATCATTTAAAGAAGGAACTTTGATTAGAATTACCGCTAACCTGTGATATAAATCCTCTCTAAATTTTCCGTCTTCAATTTCTTGTTTCAAGTTTTTATTCGTTGCAGCAATCACACGAACATCTACTTTTATATCTTTATCAGAACCAACTCTTGAAATTTTATTTTCTTGTAAAGCTCTCAATACTTTTGCTTGTGCAGACAAACTCATATCTCCAATCTCATCTAAGAAAATAGTTCCTCCATTTGCCAATTCAAACTTTCCTGCTCTGTCTTTATTTGCTCCAGTAAACGAACCTTTTACATGTCCGAAAAGTTCACTTTCAATTAGTTCTGAAGGAATCGCAGCACAATTCACCTCAATCATCGGCTTTTTTACACGATCACTTTTTTCGTGTAACCAGTGTGCAACAATTTCTTTTCCTGCTCCATTTGGACCAGTTACTAAAACTCTTGCATCTGTATGTGCTACTTTTTCAATAATAGATTTAATATGAACAATTGGCTCACTATCTCCAATCATTTCATATTTTTTACTGACTTTTTTCTTTAAAATTTTGTTTTCAGTAACTAATTTATTTTTATCCAGCGCATTTCGAACTGTATTTAAAAGTCTATTTAAATCTGGCGGTTTTGAAATATAATCAAAAGCTCCTAAACGCATCGTATTAATTGCTGTATCAATATCACCATGTCCAGAAATCATAACCATAACTGTTTCTGGTTTTGCAGCTTTTAATTTTTCCAATACCTCAACACCATCCATTTTTGGCATTTTGATATCACATAAAATTAAATCATAATCGTTTTTGGTAGCCATTTCTAGTCCCATCAGACCGTCTTCAGCTTCGTCTACTTCGTATGAGTCGTTTTCTTCTGCAATAATTTTTTTCAAAACTCGACGAATTGCAGCCTCATCTTCTATAATCAGTATTTTTGACATTCTTCGCTAATTAGTTAATTTTTGTTAATGGTTCTTTTCTCAAGTCCTAATACATTTTATTTAAACCTAAAAAACTATTTAATAAATAAAAATTGACTTAAAAGACTAATAACTTTACAAAGTTCTATTTTTATTTTTGGTCTAAAAGTTATAAAAATGATAAAATGTATCACATTTGGATTTTTGGTTCAATTGTTTAGTATTTCAACCATTTCCATAAATCCTTGTAAGTCGGCTTTTTACCATACATAAGTATACCAACTCTATAGATTTTGGCAGCAAACCAAACAATTCCTAAGAACGTAAGCAATAATAATACCAGAGATATCACAAGTTCTCCCCAAGAAACTCCAAAAGGAATTCTCATCAACATTACGATTGGAGAAGTTAATGGAATATATGAAAATGCAACAGCAATTGGCCCATCAGGATCACTAATTACAGAAGCAAAACCAACATAAACTGCAAGCATCAATGGAATCATTACAGGAAGCATAAATTGTTGCGTATCTGTTTCATTATCAACAGCAGCTCCAATTGCAGCATAAATAGAACTATATAAAAGGTATCCTCCTAAGAAGTAAAGGATGAACATAATTCCTATTTTTAAAAGTGGTAATTGGAAAAATTCTATAACAACTTGCTCTATCTTTCCTTGACTTTGCATTTCTTTCATAGCTTCCAACTGCTCTGCTCCCATTTGCATTTGTGGTGTTTGTGTTGCTAATTCTGAAGAATCTACTCCTAAAACTAATGTAAATACAAAACCAAAAATTGCAATAAGTACTCCCCAAATTGCAAACTGTAATAAACCTGCAAAAGCATTTCCTACAATTTTACCCAACATAAGATGAAAAGGACGCACCGAAGAAATTATTACCTCAATAATTCTACTGGTTTTCTCTTCAATTACGCTACGCATTACAGATGCTCCATAAACGATAATAAACATCATAATCAAATATCCTGCTCCCATTCCGATTACGGTTTTAATTAGCCCGATAATCTTGGAAGTTTTCTCACCTGAATAGTTTGAAAGTTTAATATCTGCTCTAATGTTTGCTTGTGAAAGTTCTTCTTTGTTAATTCCAAATTCTTCTAGTTTTCTTGTTCGAAGATTTTTTTCAATAACATCTTCAATATTTTCTAGAATATTTACACTTGGTGTGTCATCTGAATGAAATTCAATATTTTTTGCTAGTTTATCAATATCTTTTGTTTCTGGAATTACAAGAAGTCCGTAGTAACCGTCTTTTTCTGTAATTTTTTCCGCTTCTTCTGCTCCTAAAGCTGTCAGATCTTTATATTGAATTCCTCCAACATCTTTGAAATCTTCTTTAGTGAAGTATGCTGAACCATCTACATATGCAATGGTTTTAATTTTATCATTATTTACTTTACTCAAAAAGAAAATTAAAAATCCCATTCCTACCATCAAAAGTGGACTTAAAAAAGTCATGATGATAAAAGATTTGTTTCGAACTTTTGCGTTGAATTCTCTTTTTATAATTAATTTTAAATTACTCATTTTTCTTTAAAATAGGATTTTAATTATTTTCTACAGATTGAATAAAAATATCGTTTACACTAGGAATCATTTCTACAAAATGAGAAATTTCCGCTCTTGAAGTCAAAAATTGCAACAATTCATTTGGCGAAGTTCCTTTTGGAATTTGAATATTTAGTTTCAAATTATCATAAATAGAATTGAAATTCGCATCAGAAATTTTGAATTTATCTTCTAATTCTCTTCTAACACTATTTGTATCTACTGCATGAATTCCAACTTCAAAAGTATTTGTTCTAAATTGTTTTTTTACATCAATCAGTTTTCCATCTAAAATTTTATTCGATTTATGAATCAAAGCAATATGATCACAAAGTTCCTCAACAGATTCCATTCGGTGTGTAGAAAAAATAATGGTAGCTCCTTCATCTCGAAGTTGTAAAATTTCATCTTTAATCAAATTCGCATTTACAGGATCAAATCCACTAAAAGGCTCATCAAAGATTAATAATTTTGGCCTGTGCATCACTGTTACAATAAACTGAACTTTTTGTGCCATACCTTTCGAAAGTTCCTGAACTTTCTTTCCCCACCAATCAGAAATATCAAATTTATCAAACCAATATTCCAAACGAGCTTTTGCTTCTTTTTTTGACAAACCTTTTAATTGTGCCAAATAAAGAGCTTGCTCACCTACTTTCATACTTTTATATAAACCTCTTTCTTCTGGTAAATATCCAATATCCTGAATATGTTTTGGTTCTAATTTTTCATTATCTAAATAAACCGTTCCTTGATCTGGTAAAGTAATCTGATTTATAATTCGAATCAAAGAAGTTTTCCCTGCTCCGTTTGGTCCTAAAAGTCCAAAAACACTTCCTTTTGGAACTGCCAGAGAAACATCATTCAACGCTCTATAATCTCCGTAATTCTTAATAATATTCTCTGCTACTAGTAAATTATCCATTTATTCACATTTTTTACCAAATATACAGTTTTAAAGTAAAAATGAAGTTAGAAAATAAAGAATATGAAAAGCTTTTTCTAAAATTTAATTTCAAATTAATCTTGAAAGTCTAAAAGCGTTACATTTTTAAAAAATTCTCATATTCCGGATGTATTTAAACCAAAAATCATTTTTTGACTTGTATCAAAATAAAGATGAAAATCTACCTTTAATTTTGCTTTCAAAAATCAATCAGAACAATTCTTTTTCTTTTAAGAATTAAAATTTGAATTAGTTCAGAATTGATTGTAATTTAAACTAAAACAAATAATTATGGAGAATAAAAAAATGATGCACACCTTGCCTGTTGAAGCTTATACTTCACAAAAATGGTTTGACATGGAAATGAAATATCTTTTTTCTACAACTTGGCAATTTGCTGGTTTTGTAGAAGATGTTCCAAATCCTGGAGATTATATCTCTGTGCAAGCTGGTTTGAATAATATTTTCATCTTAAAAGGAAGAGATAATCGTTTGAGAGCTTTCCATAATATTTGTAGACATAGAGGAACGCAACTTTTAAGAGCTGTTGGAAAAGCACAGAAAGCAATTACTTGTCCATATCATGATTGGACTTATGATTTGGAAGGAAAACTAATGAGTGTTCCAAAAAAAGATGAAGAATTTCCTGAATTAAAAGGAAAAGAACTTCATAAATGTAATTTAAATCTTCATGAAGCTTCTGTAGATATTTTTAAAGGAATGTTATTTGTTCATCCTGAAAAAAATGCACCAAGTATTATGGAATTTTTTGGAGAGGTGGAGCCATACCTTGGACCTCATATTGTTGAAGATTTGGTAGAATATTCTGAAAAAGAAGAGGAAGCTTTTTATACAAAAGAAATAAAAGCCAACTGGAAAATTGTTGTAGAAAATTATATCGACCATTATCATTTATCTCATTTACACGAAGGAACTTTAGATATGTATGACCATTCGAAGGCTGAATTTGGTTGGAAAGGTCCACATTATTGGTTTTACGAACCTTTAATGCCAGATTATTTAGCAGATGTTGATAATGCTGTTCCTTATCCTTTGATTAAAAGTGTTCCGAGAGAACAAATTGGAGCTTATGTTCCTTGGTTATTTCCAAATATTGGTTTGGGCGAAAATGAATCTGCTTGGAGTACTTTTCATACAATTCCTTTAGCTCCAGATAGAACTTTAGTTGTTATTCGTTCGAAAATGGAAAATGCTTCTAGTTGGGAATATACTAAGCAAATGACGAAATCTTCTTTAAGTAGTGTTTGGCAAAAATATGGAAACAAAGGAAAATATGAAGGAGATGCTAAAACAGATCCTATGGCTTCAGGAGATTTTATGGAAGAAGATATTTATGCTTGTGAGCAACAACAAAAATCGTTGTATTCGCCAATGTTTAGTGTAGGAGCACAAGCAAAACGTGGGGAATATGCTATTTGGCGTTTTCAAGAAGAAGTTAAAAAATGGATGCAAAATCATGGAGCAAAAATCTAAGACAATGAATAATAAATCTTTTCCTTTAAAAGTAATCGATGTAAAACATGAAACGAAAGATGCAGTTTCAATTTCTTTTGATTTACCTTATGAATTGTATGAAACTTTCGATTATAAGGCTGGACAACATTTAACTTTGATTTTTAATATAAATGATAAAGAAGTCAGACGCTCATATTCTCTTTGTAGTTCTCCTGTTTTAGAAGAAAATATACGAATTGGTGTCAAACGTGTGAAAAATGGTTTGGTTTCTAATTATATCAATGATAAAATAAAAATTGGGGATACCATTGAAATTATGCCTCCTGAAGGTAGATTTTATGCAGATTCTAAAAAAGAATTTTATAAAACATATTATTTATTTTCAGCTGGAAGTGGAATTACTCCAATTTTTTCGATTGCAAAAACGGTTTTAAATACTGAAGAAAGAAGTTTTGTTTATCTCTTTTTTGGAAATCGAGATCAAGAAAGTATTATCTTCAAAAAGGAATTAGATGAATTAAAAGAACAATTTCCAGAAAGATTTATTTTAGTTCATACGCTGAGTAAACCAAAAACTAGTTGGTTTTCCAAAAATGAATTTGAATTTAGAAAAGGTCGTGTGGATGAAGAATCTGTAAATTGGTTTATAAATGAATATCCTCCTTATGCGCAAAACACGGAATATTATATTTGCGGTCCAGGAAAAATGATTGAAGATACAGAGGAAGCTCTGCATAAAATAGATGTTCCACAAAATAGAATTTTTAAAGAATATTTTGGATCAGGAAAAGAAAAGAAAGGAATTGAAAGTGTTGATAATGCAGTTTTAATTGCAACTTTAAATGGAGATACTGTAGAAACTACAATTCCAAAAGGAAAGACAATTCTTAGAACATTGATAGATTTTGGTGAGAACCCTCCTTATTCTTGTGAAGGAGGAGTTTGTTCCACTTGTGCTTGCAAATTGGTAAAAGGAAAAGTAGCAATGAAGAAAAACCTTGGTTTGAGTGATGAAGATGTAGAGAAAGGTTATATTCTGAGTTGTCAAAGTCTACCTCTAACAGATGAAGTTGAGGTAGAATATTAAAAGTGAGAGTTAAGTTTATAGAATAAGTTGTAAAAGCACTTCAGAAGAAATTTTGAGGTGCTTTTTATTTTTGAATTTATATTTCAACTTCTAAACCATCATAAGCTAAGAAAACGTTTTCTGGTAACTCCTTCTCTACTTCTTCATGAAAACCTAGTTTATGACTAATATGAGTCAAATAAGCTCTTTCTGGTTTTACTTCCTTTATTATTTCTAAAGCTTCTTCTAAATTTAAATGAGTAAAGTGTTTTTCTTTCTGAAGAGCGTTAATCACTAAAACTTTCAATCCTTTAAGCTTTTCCTTTTCTTCTTGCGAAATTGTCTTTAAATCTGTGATATAACAGAAATCTTTAAACCTAAAACCAAAAACTTGTAAATTTCCGTGAAGAAAGTCAACTGGGGTTACTTTTAAGCCATTTAATTCAAAAGATTCGTTCGAAATTTCATGTTGAATGACACTTGGAGCACCCGGATATTTGTTTTCATCACTAAAAATATAGTCAAATCTTTTAGTAAAATTCTCCAAAACTCGTTTATGTGCATATACAGGAATTGGTCCCATATCAAAAAAGAAAGGGCGTATATCATCCATCCCAGCACTATGATCTGAATGTTCATGTGTAAAAACTATTCCATTTATCTTTTGGATATTTGCACGCAACATCTGATATCTAAAGTCTGGACCACAGTCTATTATATATCTAAAATCATCCCATTCTACTGCTATTGAACTCCTTAATCTTTTGTCTTTAAAATCCTTTGAAAAACATACAGGATGTGTATTATTTATGACTGGAATTCCTTGAGATGTACCTGTTCCTAAAAATGTTATTTTCAAAATTTATTTTTTCTGTAAATTTAATGGTTAAATATAAAATTTAAAAGTGAAATTTAGTACTTTTGTATGAAAATATAAAGTAAACAAAATGGCTCTAAAAATAAAAGGAGATAAAGAAATATCGCACGTTCCTTCTATTAAAAGAAAGGCGTTACAGATTAATTTGAACGAAAATATTTATGGTACTTTTGCTGAGATTGGTGCAGGTCAAGAAACAGTAAGGAATTTTTTCAGGGCTGGTGGAGCATCTGGAACCATTGCAAAAGCGATGAGTGCCTATGATAAAGATTTCTCTGATGCGATTTATGGAGTAGAAAATGATAGAAGATATGTAACTGAAGCTCGTCTTAAAAAAATGCTTTCACATGAAATGGAGCTAGTGGAAGAAAGATTAAGTCGAGACAAACACCCAAATAAAATTTTCTTTGCTTACGCAAATACAGTAACAACTATTGATTTTGCTAAGAAATTCAAAGGACATGGATGGATGGGAATTCGTTTCCAGTTAGATCCTTTAGAAGGTTATAACGAAATTATTATGCACGTTCGTTTTAAAGAGAATGATGCAAAATTACAACAAGAAACTCTTGGAGCTATTGGTGTAAACCTTATTTACGGTGCATTTTATTTAAATGATAACCCTAAAGAATTATTAAAATCATTCTATGACAATTTAGATAAAGATCAGATTGAAATAGATATGATTAACTTCTCAGGACCACGTTTTACTTATGTAGACAACCGTTTAATGAGTTTACAGTTAGTGAAAAATGGAATGACGGATGCAGTAATGTTCGGTCCTGATGGAAATAATTTACTACCAGCTCAACAACTTTATAAAGCAAATATTTTAGCATTAAGAGGAAGTTTCCGTCCTGTAACAAAAGTTAACATGGATATGTTTGAAAAAGCGAAGGAAATGTTCTTACAGGAAAAAAGAGTAGATCCGGATAAAACGAAAGTTATTTTCGAGATTACACTTACAAACTTAAGAGCTGAAGGTAAAATTAACGAGAGAGATTTCTTAGACAGAGCAGAATTACTTTGTTCACTAGGTCAAAACGTTATGATTACAAACTTCCAAGAGTATTATAAACTTGTAGAATATTTCTCTGAGTTTACAAAAGCTCGTATGGCACTAGCAATGGGAGTTTATAATATGGTTCAAATCTTCGATGAAAAATACTACAGAAACTTAAGTGGTGGTATTCTTGAAGCATTTGGTAAATTATTCTTTAAAGACCTTAAGCTTTACTTATACCCTCTTCAAAACCAAGAAACAGGAGAACTTAGCACAAGTGATAACTTAAAAGTTCACCCAAGAATGAAAGAACTTTACAAGTACTTCAAATTCAATGGTAAAGTATTAGATATCAAAAACTACAACCCTGAGATTTTAAATGTTTATTCAAGAAATGTTTTAAGAATGATCTCTGAAGGGGAAGAAGGATGGGAAGAAATGCTACCAGAAGGTGTTGCTGAAATCATCAAAGCAGAAAAATTATTTGGTTACTCAAAAAGAAAATTTATTAAAATAGATTAATTTTAATTAAACCTTTTGTAACTTATATAGTCTAAACCATAAATATCAAATTTGGTGCTAGACGAAAAACAATTAATACAAGAACTCAAACACTCGAAAAGCAAAGAAAAAGCTTTTCGAGTGTTAGTTTCTACATATAAAGAACGACTATATTGGCATATTCGTAAAATCGTAATTTCTCATGACGATACGGATGACGTTCTGCAAAATACTTTCATTAAAGTTTTTAGAAACATTGACAACTTTAAAGAAGAAAGTAAACTCTACTCTTGGATGTATCGAATTGCTACAAACGAATCCATAACTTTTATAAATAAACGAGCAAAGCAAAACAGTATTTCTATGGAAGAAATGCAGGTAAAGCTTATTGAAAATATTGAGAGTGATTCTTATTTTGAAGGAAATGAGGCGCAAATCAAATTACAAAAAGCTATAGCTACTCTTCCGCAGAAACAACAAATTGTTTTTAATATGAAATATTTTGACGATATCAAATATCAAGATATGTCAGATATTTTGGATACATCTGTTGGAGCTTTAAAAGCTTCTTACCATCATGCGGTGAAAAAAATTGAAGAATATTTAAAGTCGAATTAAACTTTTAAAAAGAAAGAAAGTCAAACTAATATGAACGAAAATAATGAACATAAAGATTTTTTAAAGAAAAATGAATCTCAATTAAAGAAGAATCCTTTTTCTACTCCAGATGATTATTTTAAATCATTTGACGAATCTTTGATGTCTAAAATTTCTGAAGAATCTATTTCTGATATTGTAGGAAAAGAAAACGGAATGAAAGTTCCTGACAATTATTTTGAAAGTTTCGAAGAAAATATATTAAATAAGGTAAAAACAACTGAATCTACTAAAAAGAAAAGTAAGATCCGATTTTTATATAATTCAAATTTTTATAGGTTTGCAAGTGTTGCTGTTGCTGCTGTTTTCTTGATTTTAATCTTAGTTCAAAAAAATACTTCTGAAGTTAATTTTGATTCTGTTTCAAACACAGAACTTAATAATTGGGTAAGTTTAGAATCTGAGGATTTTGATACTTATCAATTAGCTGCATTGTATGACGAGAATGATGATATTATTGAAGATGATATTTTTTACACCAATAATATTAGTGATGAAGATTTAGAGTTATATTTAAACACTATTGAAATAGAAAATTTATTAGATTCCGAAAATTAACGAATTATGAAAGCACATATTTACATAATAACCATTATAGCTTTTTTGTTGGTTCCTACTACTCTTAAAGCACAAGGTCATCCACCTCCACTTGGAAAACCTTCCAAGGAGCGAATGGAAAAGATCAAAGCTTTAAAAGTTCAATATATTACAGATATTTTGGATTTATCTGTGAAGGAAGCGCAACAATTTTGGCCTTTATATAATGAATATGAAGATAAATTAAATGATTACAGAAAAAAGGAACATGATTTTTTTCAAAAAATCAAGGAGATTGATAATCTAAATGAGCAGGAAGCAAAACAACTTCTTATAAATATTGAGAAGCTTGAAAAAGAAAATTACGAAAATAGAAAAGAGTATTACGAAGCGTTACAAAAGATTTTACCAGCTAAAAAAGTAGTTCTTTTGAAAAAAGCTGAAATTGATTTTAATAGAAAGTTGTTAAAGCAATTTAAGAAAAGACATAAAGAAAAAATGAAAAACAGGGCTCGTAATGAACGAGTTAGAAATTAAAAACCGCTAGTTTTAGCGGTTTTTTTTATGATTAAATTTTATTATCTAAAATATTCCCCCATATATTTAGTAAAAGTATAATTCTTGATTTTACAGTCTTATATAAAACAATCTAATTATTTGATTTAAATATTGTTATAAATTAATTAAACCTATAATAACGTTTAACAAAATATAATCTTTTATCAATTTACTTCTTCACTTAAATACATGACATTACAAGTTTTTTATTGTTAATATTTGGATTTTTAATTAAATAATGTAATTATGCAGATTAAACAATAAAACTATTTCCTATTGAAATATATAATCCCAATAATTTCTGCTTTAATACTACTTTCAAGCTGTTCAAGTAGTAAAGTTTCTACTCATGAATTTGAATTTCAGATAAAAAAAACTGCAATGAAAAAGGATATAAACGGACTTTTTCAATTGTATAAAAAAGATAGAAAAAAAGTTCACAATTTAAGTCCTTTGCATTGGAACTTTGTTATTCAAAATAATTTGACTTATGAAGAATTACTTCAAATTGAAAAGCTTAACATATCAAGTTTAGAAGAATCAATTCTACTAGAAAAAGCGAAAAAGGAAGAAGAAATTATTGAAGAATTCAGTACACTTATAACTACTGATTTCTCTAGTTATTTTCAAAAATATCCTTTAAGAAAAAACATTATAAATTCATTTTTAGAAAAAGAGGTTTTACCAAATATTGAACTTTATACATACAATGAGTTACATGGTTTAAATTCATATTTTTCTGATAATATTATTTTTTATGAAATAGAAAACGAACTAGAATTAAGAAAAGAGCAAATCCATCAAGAAATTCAGGACTTAACATTTGAAGAAATTTATTATTACAACGAAGAAAATCCAGGAAATTCTTTAGCTATTAATCCTTTTTTGGAAAAGAACATTCTTCCAGTTTTAGATCAATTATCATTTTTGGAAATTAAAAAAATCAATGCATATACTCATTTTTCAACAATTCCAGAAAAATCTAAAGGTATTTTAAAACAAAAAGAACAAAGTTTTAAACAAGAATTAAATCCACTTTTGAATACTTTTAAAGAAAATGAATTGGAGCTTGTAAATGTTTCCAATGAAATAATGAAAGAAGAATTGGATCATTACTTCTACCCTGCTTTTGAAAAATTTGCTGATGAATATTTTGATATTGGAAGTTCATTTTATAAAGTTTATGGAGCGACTGCAGATTTTTTTACGGATGGAGATAGAATTGAACAAGATTTTCTAGAGGATTGGAACAAATTCATTGATAAAGAAAAAATTGAAGAAATTATCGAAAATGCAGAAAAGGAAATGAAAAATGATTTGTATGAATATAGAGCAATTACAACCAAAGAACTGCTTACTTTATTCGTTTCTGAAGAAAAAGTTTCTACAAAAATTTCTAATAAATCACAAAGTACGGTTTTCAATACTTCCAAAAATGTGAAAGTTTCTAAAGAATCTGCACAAAAAGAAGCAATTATCGAAATCGGGAGTTTGACTATTGAATCTTTAGCTGCTTTTTTTACGGGAGGAACTTCTTTGATTATTACACGTGGAGTTTCTTTTGTAGGCTCGACTACTGGAGGAATTTTAAACGAAAATTCAACCATAAAAAAATACCATCAGATTTATGAAGAATCCATTCAAGAAATAATAGATCAAAAAACACTTGAATTTGAATTAAATCAAAAAGAATATTACAACACAATTATCGAAATCATTTATGAAAATATTTAAAATATTATTTCTCTTATTTTTTATCACTTCTTTTCAATCAGAAGCACAAATAACTGGTTTTGCTAAAAAAGTTGGTAAGAAATTATTTGGAAAAACAGCAAAAGAAACTGTCAAAAGAGGAAGTAAAAGAGCTACAAAACGTATTGCAAAAAATGCTTTTAAGAAGAAAATAAGCAAAGAAGCTGTGAATAATTCTTCAGCAAAAGTTTTGAAAACTTCAATAAAAAAGACCTCAAAAATTGGAAGTAGAAAAATTGCAAAAACTACTTATAAAAAAGGTTCGAAAATTGATTTAAAAAAATGGGCCACAAATAATAAATTTCAATTAACGCAAACAAAACGAAAAGGTGTTTTTAAAATAAAAGATAAATCTGGTAGAAATCTCGGACAAGTCTTTAAAAAAGGGAATAAAACAACTATTACTGCTGATGAAACAATTTTACTTAAAAATAAAATTCAGAAAGTAAATCCTATTCTTGAAGATGTTTTACCAAATACGAACTACAAAATCAATAATTCAATTTTTAAAACTGATCATTTAGGAAGAACAGTTTCAGCAAAAATCACTTCGATTCCAAAAAACATTTTAGACCGAACAAAAATTAAAGGAACAAACGAACAAGCAAAAGCAATCTCTAAAGGAGGAATCAAAGGTTTGGATGATGGAGGTCATATGATTGGTCATAATTTGGGCGGAAACTCTGGTGCTTTAAATATTGTGGCACAATCAAGTAAATTGAATCGAGGAAAATTTAGAGTTTTAGAAAAGTTTGCTTCAAAGAATAAAAAATACATTAAAGATTACGAGGTAACTTCTATTTATAAAGGTAAAAAAGCAAGACCAAATGAGTTTGTGCAGAAATTAAAATTCTATGGAAAAAAAGATGAAATTTTAGCTTTGAAAAAAAAATATCCAGATTTGAAATATAGAAAACAAAAAAATGGATTAGGAAAATCTTATTATGTGTGTATGTTTAAACATAAAAATTAAAATGCTGTTTCACTTAAAATAAAGTCTTGTTTATTGAAAATTCTTGAAGTTTTATTGGTTACTAAAGACTTTTACAGCCTAAAATAAAACTTTATGATAAAACAACATTTTAAAATCAATTTGCTCTTTTTCATTTTTATACTAGGATTTTTCTCTTCGTGTAATAAAGATGAAATTGAGTATTTGGTAACGGAAGACACCGAAGAATTTAAAGAAAAACTATCGGATTATAATATTTATGATGGTGCTTTAAAAAATTTAATCCCGACGGAAGATTATCATTTATATGAAATTGCTTCGCCGTTGTTTACAAATTACGCCAAGAAACAACGATTGATAAAACTTCCACCAAACAGCAAAATGACGAAAATTGATGATTTAAATCCATCTTTTCCAGACGGAACAATTATCGTTAAAACATTTTACTATCACATTGATGATCGAAATCCTTCTTTGGGAAATAAAATTATTGAAACTCGTTTGTTGATTAAATCAAAAGGATTGTGGAATGTTGGAACTTACATTTGGAATGATTCGCAAACAGAAGCTGTATTTAGTTTAGATGGGCAAAGCAAAAACGTTGCTTGGATAGATAAAAATGGGAATGAAAAAAGTGTCATTTACGAAATCCCAAAAAAACAAGATTGTATTGTTTGTCATCAAAATAATGCAGAAATCAGTCCTATTGGACCTAAACTGAGAAATATGAATATGGATGTTTCTCGAAATGGAGAAATCATTAATCAATTGGCATATTTTCAATCAATTGGGATGTTAGACGATTTTGATCATAATTTAATAGGTTCGCTTGGAAATTATTTTGACGAATCGATTCCATTAGATGAAAGAGGACGTGCTTATTTTGAAATGAATTGTGCACATTGTCATAATCCGCAAGGTTTTTCTGAAGCAGCAAAAAAAGGTTTGGATTTTAGACGAGAAACTTCGCTAGAAAACACAGGAATTCTGAATAAAAAGCAACAAATAGATCGAGTTATCAAAGATGTTTATATGCCTTGGATTGGAACTACAACTTTAGATGAAGAAGGTTATGCAGTTGTTCATGATTATTTAAATAGTTTATAAAATGAAAAAATTATTTATCGTTTTTACATTAGAAATTATTTTTATCTCATGTACTAATTCAAAAGAACAACATTTACCAGTTGAAGGAAGATGGATTAAGGGTTCAGAACAGGAAAAAATTAAAATAATAGAAAAACAATTTCGAGGTTTGGATAAAGCTATGGTAGAAATTGGATATAGATATCAAGAACTGTATTGGGGAGGTCAAGATAAAAATTGGGATTATGCAAATTATCAATTAAAAAAGATAAAAAAAGCTTTAAAACTTGGTTTACAAAGAAGACCAAATAGAGCAAAATCAGCTGAACATTTTTTAAACAATGTTATTCCTGAAATGAAAAAAGCTATTGATGCAAAAGATAAAAATCTGTTTAATGAAAAAATAGAATTTATGCGAAATAGTTGTACCGCTTGCCACGCCTACGCTGGAGAAGAAAGTTATCCCTCTTTTAAAGTTGGGATTCCAACAGATCGACAATCTCCTATCAGATAAAATTAAGGTTCTCTTTTTTGGAGAACCTATTTTTTTTGCCATTTTTCAAAAAAATCATTACGATATGTTTCACTTATTGGAATTTTGATTGTATCCGTAACAATTCTATTCCCTTCTACATAATCTATTTTATTCATATTTACGATATATGAACGATGCACTCTTAGAAAATTTGAATTCAAAATATTATTGGAAATAATTTCTTTAATCGAACCATAAATCAATAATTTATTTCTATCTGAAAAATAATAAGTCACATATTCATTTTCAGATTTTATATAATTAATCGAATCTTTTTTAATTCTAAATTGTTTTTTTCCTGATTTTAATAAAATAAAATCATTATCCTTCTTTTCCTTTTCTTCTGTCTGATTTTCTTCTTTTAAACCCAGTTTTTTTACTTTTTCAATTGCTTTTATGAATCTAAAAAATTCAATTGGTTTTAATAAATAATCTGTCACATCCAAATCAAAACCTTCAAGAGCATAATCTCGATATGCCGTAGTAAAAATAATTTTTGCTTCTTTTCTCTGTATAATTTTTAGGAAATCAATCCCTGTAATTTCAGGCATTTGTATGTCTAAAAAAATAATATCGACTTCGTTATTTTTCAAAAAATCTATTGCATCCAAAGCTGATTTAAAAGAAGCAATTACTTCTAGATCTTCTATTTTATTACAATAATTTTGTAACAACCTTCTCGCAGGTTGTTCATCATCAATGATTATACATTTATAAATCATTTTTTCTTAATTTTTAAATACACTTTAAACAATCCTTCTTTTTTTTCAATATTCAAATCGTATTTTTTTGGATAAATTAGTTCTAATCTTCTAGTTACATTTACAATTCCTATTCCACCTATTTGATCAATTTTCTTCCCTTCTCGAAAAGTATTAACACATGAAAAATTAATTTCATTTTCATCTTCAAAAAGTTCAATAGCTATTTTGCCAATATTATTTTCTTCAATATTTCCATGTTTAAAAGCATTTTCTACAAAAGGAATTAAAAGCATCGGAGCTATTTTGGTTTCTATATTTATATTCTTTGTTGTAAATGAAATTCCGTCTATTTCTTCATCTTTTAAACTAAAGAGTTTGATAAAATTTTCGATATATTTTTTTTCATCTATTATAGAAACAAATTCGTGTTTGTTACCATAAAGTGAATAATCCAACATTTTTGACAATTGCATCACTGCTTCAGATCCTTTTGGATTATTTTCAATTGTTAAAGAATAAATATTATTCAAAGTATTAAACAGAAAATGAGGATTAATTTGTTGAATCAAAAAGTTTTTCTCTGACTTCAATAATTCCAGTTCTTTTTGTTCTTGTTTTAATCTTTTTAGATAAGTATAAATAATAAAAGCGATAAAAATAGCTAAAACTGTAGGTAGCGAATGTGCATATAAAGATTCTAAATTCAATTCAAAATGCTCGGATTTATGACCAAAAAACCCTTCAATAAAAGTATTAGAAAAAGCTCCAAAAAGTATCAGAATAATATTAGAAAAAGCATAAGTGATGTATTTTCTTTTTTCAAATGTTTTGGGTAAAAGAAAATAATGATTTAAATAAAAAGCTAATAATTGATTTCCAACAAAAGAAACGGTATGAATTATTGCAGATGAAGTATTTGAACCAATCAAATAAAAACTGAAAAGCAGAAAACTATAAATAAGCCAAATAGTTATATGTTTATACATTATTTTCATATAATCTGTAAATGTAAAAATTGATAAAAGACAAAATTTATAATTTCAGTGAATTAGCCTATTTTTTCAGTGAATCACTTTTCTTCTTTTATATACTTTAATTTACAAAAACACTGAAAAAATCTCCTATTATCTTTAATTATTTTAAATCTAATTCAAAACTTTCATTCTTTTGCAGTAACAATTATTAAGAGAGACAGCTATTTGTCCATAATTTTCTTGAAATAAAACGCCCCTTTATAAGACTAGAATATTTCACAGTTTTATTTCATTTGAAAAAAGCCATATCAAAACGATATGGCTTTCTTTTTTATAAGTTTAAAAAGTTTTTACTTAAAAACAGTATATCTCAAGATTGTGTTTACTTTTGCTTTTATAGTAAATTTTGAATTTATTTCTAAAAAGAATAAATCTCCTTTATCAAAAGTTTTTACAGCTTCATTTTCATGGGTAATTTCAATAATTCCAGCAAAAACTTCTACTACTCCATTTGCTAAAAAAAAGCTTTCGTCTACCGTTTGTTCTTTTCTAAACAATATAGCTTTTTCAGAAGATTTTGGTGTTTCAAAAAGATCATAAATTATGGCATGATCTTCGTTATAGTGCAGGTCAGATATTAAAGAAGAATGTAACATAGGGAAAAATATTAAAGATAAACAACTATTAAAATTAGGTTTATAATATACGAAATCCCCTTAATAAATTGAAAATTAATTATCTAAAAAATTGTGATTTATATGTGAAATAAATATTGTAAATTAAGCTAAAAATGTATTATTTTGCACTTTTGTTTCGGCAATTAAATTTTATTCGTTTTTATGGAAGAAACGCAACCGTCAGGTTATAGAAATACTAAGAAAAAACAAGTCATAAACCTAGAACAAGGTAAAGTCCCACCTCAAGCATTAGACTTAGAGGAGGCAGTTCTTGGTGCCATGATGATTGATAAAAAAGGTGTAGATGATGTAATTGATATTTTACATGCCGACGTTTTTTATAAAGAAGGTCATAAACATATATATGAAGCCATTTATAATCTTTTTGAAAATTCAGAACCTACGGATTTACTAACTGTTTCAAACCAACTTCGTAAAAACGGAAAACTTGATGTGATTGGTGGGGATTTATACCTAATTAATCTTACACAAAAGGTCTCTTCTGCTGCACATATTGAATTTCATGCGAGAATTATTCTTCAAAAGTATATTCAAAGAAAATTAATTTCTATTTCTACAGAAATTATCAACGAAGCATATGATGAAACTACAGATGTATTTGATTTATTAGATAGTGCTGAATCTAAGCTTTTCGAGGTTACACAAGGAAACTTAAAGAAAGGATCTGAAAACGCACAAAGCTTAGTTTCACAAGCAATTAAGAAAATTCAAGAAATTTCAAATCAAGAAGGAATGAGTGGAGTTGCATCTGGTTTTACAAAACTAGATCAGTTAACTTCTGGTTGGCAACCTTCCGATTTGATTATTCTAGCCGCTCGTCCTGGAATGGGAAAAACTGCCTTTGTAATGTCAATGGCGAAAAATATGGCAATTGAATTTAATAATGCCGTAGCTATTTTCTCTCTGGAGATGTCATCAGTTC
Source organism: Aureivirga sp. CE67 (assembly GCF_015767245.1). Lineage (GTDB taxonomy): Bacteria > Bacteroidota > Bacteroidia > Flavobacteriales > Flavobacteriaceae > Aureivirga. The sequence goes on along the minus strand of NZ_JADOTV010000010.1, from coordinate 104,720 downwards.
AGCTTATCACCAGAATGATTTCTAGTGAAACTGGACTTACTTCTGAAAAACTAAGAAAAGGTAATTTAGAACAACATGAATGGGAACAATTAAATGTGAAAGTAAAAAATCTTTCAGATGCTCCTATTTTTATTGATGATACTCCTTCTCTTTCTATTTTTGATTTAAGAGCAAAAGCAAGACGTTTGGCCTCACAACATGGAATCAAAATGATCATTATCGATTATCTTCAGTTGATGACCGCTGGTGGAGCAGCAAAAGGTGGAGGAAATCGTGAGCAGGAGATTTCTACAATTTCCCGAAATCTTAAAGCACTTGCAAAAGAATTAAATATTCCCGTAATTGCACTTTCGCAGCTTTCTCGTGCCGTTGAAACCAGAGGTGGAAGTAAAAGACCTTTACTATCCGATCTTCGTGAATCTGGAGCGATTGAGCAGGATGCCGATATCGTATCATTCATTTTCCGTCCAGAATATTATGGGCAAACAGAATGGGATGATGATGAAAGAACGCCTTGTGAAGGACAAGCAGAATTTATTGTTGCAAAACACCGTAATGGTGGATTAGAAAATATTCGTTTAAAGTTTATTGGACACTTAGCAAAATTCGCCGATTTAGAAGAAGGATTCGGAACAGAATTTCAATCTAAAATGAATGATTTATCTGGTGAAGGAGGAGAAAGTGAACCAGGAATTTCACCTTCAAACTTTGCTAGTCCAGAAGATGCTTTTGGATCGCCTTTTGATACAGATTTCGGAACACCAAATAGTGATGTACCTTTTTAAAAATATTAACAAAACATAAAAATAACTATGAAACTAAATTTTAGTTCAAAGTGCAGAAAAGTGAATACTACTATTTTGGTGGTATTCACTTTTTTGTTTTCTATACAATCTTTTGCTTCTTTTATTTTAATTCCAATGGATGCTGAAATACAGAAAAACCATTTAAAAGCTTATGGAATTACCTATTGGTTTTTACAAAATGGCGGATCTGCGAAATGGCTTTTAAATTATCGTGGTGGTTCATTTTTATTAGAAGATAATGATGCTACAAGAAATGAATGTAAAATTCGTGGTGTAACTTATAATGTAATTAGCGATTCTGAAGCAGCTTCTATTTTAGCAGAAATTGCGAGTCCTTCTAAAAATATGGAAGCTGTAACTTTAGAAAAAGCTCCAAAAATTGCTGTTTATTCTCCTAAAGGAAAACTTCCTTGGGATGATGCTGTAACAATGGTTTTAAGTTATGCAGAAATTCCTTATGATGTCATTTATGATGAGGAAGTATTAGATGATAAATTACTTGTTTACGAGTGGCTTCATCTACATCATGAAGATTTTACAGGACAATATGGGAAATTTTATGGAAATTATAGAGCGGCTCCTTGGTATATAGAACAAAAGAAAGATGCGGAAGCTTTAGCAACAAAATTGGGTTATAATAAGGTTTCTCAAGAAAAATTGGCTGTGGCAAAAAAAATCCGTGATTATGTGATTGGTGGAGGGTTTATGTTTGCAATGTGTTCTGCAACAGATAGTTTTGATATTGCTCTTTCAGCTGAAGGTGTCGATATTACAGAAGTAATGTTTGATGGAGATCCTTCGGAAGCAAATTATCAATCGAAAATTGATTTTAGAAAAACATTTGCCTTTAAGAATTTCATTTTATCTAGAAATCCTACAGAATATGAATTCTCTTCTATAGACATGACTAGAAAAAGAAAAATACCTAGAACTTCTGATTATTTTTCTTTGATGGATTATTCTGCAAAATGGGATCCGATTCCAACAATGCTTTGTCAAAATCATACAGTTTTAGTAAAAGGTTTTATGGGACAAACAACTTCTTTTGATAGAAGTACTGTGAAATCAAATATACTTGTGATGGGAGAACATAAATCAAATGGAGAAGCAAGATATATTCATGGAACAAAAGGAAAAGGAATGTTTACTTTCTACGGAGGTCATGATCCGGAAGATTACCAGCACAGAGTTGGAGACCCTAAAACAGAATTAGATTTACATCCAAATTCACCTGGATATCGTTTGATTTTAAACAATGTTTTATTTCCAGCAGCAAAAAAGAAACATCAAAAAACTTAATATTATAAAGATATATTTAGAGAATCCGATTCAATTAAAACAAAATGAATCGGATTTTTTTAGATTTAATTTCTTGAAACAATTATATTTTTTAAAAAAATCAATTAGTTTTAAGTTTAAATATATTTAGATTGAAGAATAAAAATTGTAAACATTAACTCAACTAAAAATTACTATTTATGAAATTAAAAAAAATTGTTATTCTATTAATATTTATCACCTCTTCCCTACTTTATAGTCAAAATAAAAATAGTGGAATTGAGATTTATTTAGTTAAAAAAGAAAACTTAGATTTAAACTACGAAAACTATAAAGGGGGCAAACAAGAATGCATATTTTGTTTAGATTTAAAGAAAGATGATTTGTATGATTCACCATTAATTACATATAATGATATCAAAAATTTTGATTGGGATAATCAACAAATTACCCTCACAGATACTGCTCAAAAAAGAATAAATAATTTAGCTTTTTCAAGTTTCACACCCGTTGCTATGGTATTAAATGGCGAAATTATTTATGGTTTTTGGTTTTGGGGTATGGCTTCTTCAGCTGGTTGTGATCGAGTTTATACTTTTCCAAAATATCGTAGTAATGGTTTTAAAATTGAATTTGGTTTGCCAGAAAATTTTACTTTTGGTGAAGATCCTAGATTTGATAAAAGACTTAAAGATTTTTTGAAGAAATAAAAAAAGATTTTCATTTTTTATATTAAAAGTCTATTTTTGCTAAAATTGCTAATTATAAAGAATTACTATTATTTTAACTTAAATTTTATACTATGAAAAAGCACTTATTAATTTTAATGATTATCGGAATTTTATTTTCTTGTTCTAAAGATGATGATAATAATCAAGACAATGCCCAAACTATTGACATGAGAATTAATCATTATCAAAACACGGGAATTAGCGAAGGTTTATCTTTGACATTATTAGTTCAAGAAGATGACAAAATAGGCTCTGATAATTGGACAAAATTTTATAATTCCATTGATGGGTTTGATTATCAATCAGGATTTATTTACAATCTTAAAGTAAAAGTTCAACAAGTTGAAAACCCACCTCAAGATGGTAGCTCCTTAAAATATTCATTATTAGAAGTAAAATCAACTCAAGAGGTGAATAATGAAACTTCATTTGATATTGATTTAAAAATAAATGGAGAAAGTTTTATTACAACAACTTCAGGATACGAAATTCTAAATCAGATTAAAATTGACTGTAATGATTTATGTGATGAATTGGAAACTAAACTACAAGAACAAGATTTTTTAGTTGGAACTTTTAATCGACTTCAAGATGGTCAAATCAATTTAATAGAGCTTAAATAAAAACCTCAATATTAAACTATTAACTTATAGAAATTCTATTATTTAGATTTGAAATACACGATTTTATAAAGAAAAAAGACTAACTTCAGTGTTAGTCTTTTTTAATTCCAATAAATTGTTTGATTAAATTCGATTGCGATTTTTAGCATTTCTTCAAATTGTTTTAATCTTGTTATATATTTTTCTTCATTTTGAAGTTTTATAAATTCTTTCAATTCTAAAAGAACTTTCTCTTTATTATAATCAAAATTTGCATAGCTATTATCATTTGGAAAAAATAAAATTAAGTTTTGAAATCTTGTAGAATAATTCTCTTCCAAATACTTTCTCCAATAAATTATGGATTGAGCTTTTGAACCTAAATAAGCATATTGATTATGTTCACAAAATTTCCAATTATCATAATGTTTTTCATAATCTGTCCATTCGTATTCATGTTTTAAATACCAAATTCCTTCAACAAATTCTAATTTATCTTTAAAGTCAGGAAAATCCATCTTACCATCTTGATAGCAGTTACAACTAATATGTATATCAAAACTCATTTACTTTTTGATTTTAATTTTAAAACTCTCTTGTATTTTAATTATCTCACCTTTAGTCTTAACAAAATCTTCATCTTTTAAAATCTCATCAAAAGTATGTGTATGATATTCATTAGAAAAAATCTCACAACATTGTTTCAAAACTTCTAAACAAATACTTTTATTTCCTAATAATAAATTTGTTTTTGCCAAACCATAAAAAGGACTCGTGTAAAAATCTTTACCTAAAATTTTACTTTCTTCATACAGCTTTTTACATTCTAAAAGAGTTTCTGTATTTGAATAGTTTTCAAAATATTTGGCATATTCCATCAAAAAATTTGCATGATGAATACTCAATTGAAAATCATTTATTTCATTTTGTGCTTTTTTATAAATTGTCTTTCCTTGAAGAAATAAATCTTGAGCTTTTTCTGTCTCTTTATTCTTTAAATGTATAAAAGCTATATTTTTTAAAACTTCACTAGCATAATAAGGATTTGTCCAAGTTTTCGGATTTACAATAATTGCTTTTTGATAATAATTTAATGCTAAAGCAAAAAAATCAAAATCCAATTCATGCTTTGCAATTTTATGAAAGAGATGTCCAATTGCTGTTAGAAAATGTTCATCTTTACTTTTTAAATTCGTGATATACTTTGAAATTTCTTTTACTTCTCTCCAAATTAAAGTAACATCTTCTTCAGTTATTCTACAAGTTTCTTCACTTGGATAATTAATCCATTCTGTGATTCTTAAAAGTGTTTCTGCCCAATGAAAATAAATTGAAGGATTGTCTTCTGAAAATTGAATCATTACTTTTTTAAACTCAACTTGATATTCTTTAAAATAAGTTTGATAATTTTCAAATTTTAAACCTAAAAAACTGTATTGTCTATCCAAAAAAGAATGAATTGCCATTCCGTTAAAAGCAAAGAAACCTCCTTGATTTTCTTCCTTTCTTTCTAAACAAATAGCTTCTAAAAGTAATTGTTTTATTTTATCCAAATTTTCTCTAGAAAAATCATTTTTAAGTTGACATTGAACAAAAATATTATCTGCAATATCATTTAAAGTTGTGACACTTTCAGGATTTTCATCTAAATATTGATTTAAATAATCCAGACAAAGTTGATTGTATTTCAACTTCTCTTTTTTGTCCTCTGAAACACTCGAAAGCATTTCAAAAACATGTGCTTTATAATAGAAATATTGTTCAAAATCTGGAGATAGAATTTTTATATTTTCAACAGTTTGGAGTAAATCTAAAATCCATTCTAGATTATTAAATTTACCACACATATAGTCATAATGACTTTGACAAAACTCAGAATCAAAAGTGTCAATTAAAATTTCTTTTTCTTCATCAAGATTATTTTCCTGAATCAATAAAAATAAATCATCTATTGTTGGAACTTTTTCATCGTAAGTATATTTTTCAATTAAATCTTGTAGGGTTTTCATTTCTAATTTTAATTCAAATTTATTACATAATATTTAGCTGTAAAGAAATTAAATGATTTTGTGTTTGTAGTTTACTATGTTTTATTAAATCAAAATTCCAACCATAATATAAAGTCAAAGTTCCAAATGCTGATAAACCTATTTTAGGCATTAAACGAAATTGATGAGAATCATCTGAAAAAAGAAAATCTGCTCCAATTTGCCCAGAAAAAAGAAAAAAATGATTTTCATAGGATAATTTAGTACCAAATACATTTTCCCCATCAACTCTAAGGTATTCTAAACCAGCTCCAATATTTTGATATCTTGTTACCATTGCTCCAAAACCTTCTTCTGTATAAGGATAGGATGTAATAAAAAATGTTGCTTCAGTTTCTAAATTATCATTTTTCCCTCCAGAGAATCTAATACCTTTTCTTTTATTCCAAAAATCATTTAAAAATCTATTTTTCTTAGATTTTGATTTTTGATTATTTGATTCATCTGAAAGAATAATTACATCATCACCTTCAAAAGTTTGAGCAAAAAGAAAAAAGGGTAAAAACAAAAAAACTAACTGAATATTCTTTTTAAAATTCATAGCAATCATTTTAAAATTAATAATTTATCAAATATAGTTTTTTATTCATGCATAACAAATAAAAAAACGGAATGAAAAATCTAAAAAGATAATTTCAATTCCGCTATGCATATAAAGAGTATAGTATCAAAAGATATTAAACAGTTAACAATTCATTTCTACTTAGAATAATCAATTCTTTTTCTTTATTCTGAATTTTATGATACAATTTCCAAAGAATTTCAGCTATTTTCTCTCCCTTTATAGATTTTAATTTTCGTAATGGAGGAATTATTAAACCAAGAAAATCAAAAACTTTACTTGCAGCTCCCTCCCATTTTCGCTCTATTTCTCGTTTTCCAACAATTCCATTTGGTCTTAAAATAATTGTTTGTTCAAAATCTAATTCTCTTACAGAAACTTCCAAATCTGCTTTCATTTTTCTGTAATAATTCGAAGAAGTCACATCTTGATAAGGAGATGAAACCAAAGCATAAGTTTTTATACCATTTTGTTTTGCACTTTTCGCCGCATAGTATTGATAAGTATAATCTACTTTGATTTGGTTTGCTTTCGATCCTGCTTGTTTTCTTGTAGTCCCCAAACACGAGAAAAGAACATCTCCTTTTATATTTTTCACATAATCTTGATAATTATCAAAATCAATCTGTATTTCTTTTACTTTCGGGTGTTCAAATTTTGTTTTTCTTCGAACGATCAAACGTAACTCCACACAATTTTCATCGGCAATCAATTTTTTCACTAAAAAACTTCCTACCAAACCTGTCGCACCAATAACAACTGCTCTAAATTCCATAACTTAAAACTTTACATTTGTTACTTCTTCCGAAACTTTCCAAAGTCTTTCTGCTACAGCATCATCAAAAACCATCGGTTTGATTTTTACTAATTTCGGATAACCAAACATTCCAAATCTTGGTCCATAAAACTCCATTCCTTTTACTTCTGGATCTGTTGCTGCTCTCAAAGCTGGCAAAGCTCCTTTATAAACTGGTTGTGCTAATATTTTAGTTAACTTACCTCCTATTCCTATTGTTTGTTGTCTTTCCGTAGCAGATAATCCTGGGTGAGCTGCAACTGAAATAGCTGAAATATTTTCTTTTTCAAATTTCAATTGTAAACTTCGCATGAAAATCATGTTGGCAAGCTTACTATCTCCATAGGATTTCACACGATCATAAGGACGTTTATCCCAATTTAAATCATCAAAATCAATAACTCCCCAACGATAACCACCGCTACTCATCGTAACAACACGAGCATTTTTTGTTTTTTTAATCAAAGGAAACAACCTTCCTGTAAGTGCAAAATGCCCATAATGATTTGTAGTCATATGCATTTCTAAACCAGAAGCTGTTGTTCCTTTTTCAATCAAGTTTACAACCCCAGCATTATTGATTAAAATATCTAAAGTATCGTATTTAGCTTTGTATTCCTTTGCAAAGTTTTCAATCGAATTGAAATCTGTCAAATCCATAGGAATTACATCCAGTTTAGCATCCGAATTTTGTAATTCTTTCTGAATTCTCTCCACAGCATTCCATCCTTTTTCCTTACTTCTACAAGCAATCACAACATTAGCTCCTTTTTTGGCTAATTCTAAACTCATCTGAAAACCTAATCCTGCATTTCCACCAGTAATAATGACATTTTTACCTTTTTGACTAGGCATTTTCGTAGTATCCCAATTTTTATTTTGCATCGTGAATTATTTTTTGGCAAAGTTCTACATTAAGTTACTACTAATTCTGAAACTAATTTCAGAAATCAGATTTTATGCTTCAATTTACTCAACCATTGCGGAGTAATTCCAAGGAAATCTGCAACATATTTCGATGGTACATTTTGCAGAATTTGTGGGAAATGATCTTTTAAATAAATCAACATTTCCTCACTTGTTAAATTTGTAAGTAAAGTTCTTATTGTATTTTTTTGAAGTAAAGATTTTAAACCAAAATCATAAATAAATTTTCCTCCTTCTGATTCTTCTAAATATTTATCAAAATCTGCTTTATCAATTTCAATTACAGAAGTATTTGTAAAAGTTCTCAATTGATAAATTGATTGATTTCCATAATAAAAAGAATCTGCAATTGTAGCTAAAGGATGAAATGTTGGAATAAAAAAATTGATTGCTTTTTCTTTTCCAGTTTTCGGATGAATAAAAAGTAAAATCATTCCTCCTTCTAAAATCAAATATAGTTTATTGACTTTTTCTCCATTATTTATCAAAACCTCATGACTTTTTAATTGTCTTGGAGTTCCAATCTGTTTCAGTTCTTCAATGATTTCCTTTGGAAATTCGTGTTTAAATTCTTTCATCCTTTTAAATTAAGTAAATGTTTTCAAAAGTAGAGTATTGAAAATAAAAAAACCAGAAACATTATTGTTTCTGGCTTATTAGAATAAACAAAGTATATTAGATGTAAGTTTATTTTAATTCAATTTCATAATATTCAACTTGTGATAGAGGAGTTCTTTTATCAAAAATGAAATCAAAATATTCCGCATCATCTTCTTTCATATTTACAGGCATGGTTTTTCTTCCCATTTCTTTCTCCATGTTATCAAAAGCTTTCAACTTTACTTTACCATTAAAATCTTTATTCGCAATAAGATAAACTACAATTTTTGAAGTATCTTTTTCTACATTCATTGCCGTTCTTCCAATTTCAAAAACTTTAGAAAATGTCGAATCCGATTTCACATTTACTCGGGCTAAACTTTTATCAAAACCTGAACTTGTTCCTTTGATAACTTCTCCTAATCCTTCACTTGCCGATTCTGCAGCTTCTTTCCCATCGCTCTTCAGAGCATCTCCTGCTCCTTTAATTAATTTCGATTTGATAGAGACAATAGAATTTCCTTCTTTCTCTGCTTTTTCTTTCTTTTCTTCTAAACTTAAACATGAACCTAAAGAACATGCAAAAATTATTACTAATAGCTTTTTCATTATTTATAATTTTATAAATCAAATATAAAGCATTGAAAAATTGAAAACTGATACGCCTCTAACTAAAACTTATACTATTTTAACTTAAAAGAAATGTTGTGAATTTTTAAGATAAAGAACATCCTCTCCAAAACCTTTAGAAATTTCCCATTTGAATATTTTTGAGTAATATTCAACATAAAAATAAAATGAATTAGGATATTGTTTCAATATATCTGAAGTTTTCCTCATTTCGAACTTTTCCAAAATAGTCTGAATTTTAAGACTATCATTTTTTCTTAAAGTAAATGGATTTTCTATACCCTTTTCAGTTTCTTCTATGTTTCGGATTTTAAAACCTAATAATTGGCTAACTGCTATTTGACAATCATCATAATAGGAAAAAGAAAAGTCAAGGAAAGAATCTTTTTTTCGTTTTTGATAAATACAATAACCATCATCGAATATTATTCCTTCAAATCCTTTTTTTAAGATAGGTTCTCGTCTAATATTTTCATTTGGAAATCTCGGATCCCAACTTATAATTGTTTCTTGCGAATACAAATCCATCAAACGAAAACTATACGGTGTCCAAAAACAATGTTTTAAATCCGAATATTTGAAAGCAGAGTTTACCCAAGAATTACAAGTTTTAAAACAAGAATAACTTCCATTTGCTTTATAAAACTGATCATCATAACTATAACCTTTTCCTTTCAATAGAACTTTTTCACTATTTTCTCTTTGAAATGAATTTTCTAAATAGGTATTCATTTTTTTCAATTGCGCATCCGAAATTTCAATTTTAACCCAATCTGATTCTTGTCTATAAAATTCTGTAAGATGCATCAAAGTTTCACTTTTATAAAAAAGAGCTTTCATCGCATTTTTGAAAGTCAAATCTTCCCAAGATGGCGTGTTTAAATAGAAATCTTTATCTCCCCAACCAAATGCAATAAATTTAGAATTATTTGAAAAATGCAAACCATCTCTTAAATTTGGACTCATTTCAGAAACTGGCAAAACAATATCTAAATGCACACCATTTGTTGTAAGAAAAATATACTTCTCTTTTGATTCTTCTTGTTGAGGATTTATAGTTATATATGTTGAAATAATTGAAATTAAACCATAAAGTATTGGAATTAGAATTATTCCTAAAAGGATTCTTTTTATAATTTTCATAGTTTTTTCACTTTATTTAACACAAGATTGTATGCTATTTTTCGCAAAATACAATATTCATCAAATATTTTTTATTAAAATTTATAATTTTCATTACATTTAGTCCTAAACATCTATAAAACATTTATTAATGAAAATTAAAATTACATCTCTCTTTTTACTCTATTTTATTTTCACTGTTTCCGTTTTTGCTCAAAAAGAATCTAGTATCTGGTTTTTTGGAGAAAATGCTGGACTAGATTTTAATACAAACCCGCCAACCCCTATTGTTGGAGAAATGGAAACTCTTGAAGGTTGTACTTCCATTTGTACTCCTGAAGGTGATTTACTTTTTTATTCTGATGGAATTGATGTTTGGAATAAAAATCATGAATCTATGTTTCCCATAGATACTCCTATCGAGGACAAACTTGGAGGTGAAAATTCTAGTACTAGCTCAGGGATGGTGGTTCCTTATCCGAATGATGATACCAAATATTTTATTTTCACAGTGCATACAGATGATACCGATTTTGAAGAAATTTCAACTGGATTGAAATATTCTACAATTGACATGACTTTAAACGCTGGTTTAGGCGGTGTTGTTGAGTCTGAAAAAAATATTCAATTGTTAAATAAGTGCTCTGAAAAATTGACAGCAACTAAAACTTCAGATGGAACAGGGTTTTGGTTATTGACACATTATGAAAATAAGTTTTATGCATATAAAGTTACTTCTAGTGGCGTAAATGAAACTCCAATTACTTCGGAAGTTGGTCCTGATATAGAATTAATTTTAGCTCCTCTAGATAACACAACAATAAATTATGATGATGTTGCTGTAACAAATATGCGAGGATATATGAAATTTAATCTTCAAGGAACTAAGTTAATTTCTGCTTTTTATTCTAACAATAAAATAGAAGATTTTCCTGCGTTATCAAATGATTATAACAATATTAATCCTCCTAGAATAGCTGCTGAAATCAAAAAAGGATTGCTTTATTTATTTGATTTTGATAAAGAAACCGGCATTGTTTCCAATCCGCTGAGTTTATTAAGTGATGATGATCAAGGATCTCCTTATGGAGTGGAGTTTTCGCCAAATGGAAATTATGCTTATGCACAAATTGATTATTATACAGAATTCGAGAATAATAATGGTGAAGCTGTTAGTTTTTATTCTGAGTTAGGAGTTATTTCTCAATTCGATTTAAACGCAAATGACATTCCTGCTTCCAAAATAAATATTTATGAAAAAACCTACAATGACGACCTTTCTTTACAAACTTTTGAAAGGAGATCTAGAGGTTCCTTACAAATTGCTATCGATGGAAAAATATATCATACAACTGTAACTGATTCCTATAAAAACCTTTCGTTTATCGAGTTTCCAAATGAACCTGGTTTGGCAGCAAATTATATAGAAGAAGGTTTAGCTTTAAATTCTAGTGTAAAAACCAGATGGGGTCTACCTGTTTTTATTCAATCTATTTTTGAGCCAACAATAAAAGCTCAATTCTTTTGTTTGGGAGATGAAACTCATTTTTATATTGACAATGAAGATGTAGATTCTGTAGTTTGGAATTTTGGAGATCCAGATTCTGGTACGAATAATATTTCTACGGATTTAGAAACTACTCATATTTACTCTGATACTGGAACTTTTACTGTTACAGCTGAGGTTGGTATTGGAATTCAAAACTTTTCTGTTTCTATAGAAGTAACAATTTTAGATTCACCAATTCTAGATGATTTACCAAATTTAGAGTCTTGTAGAAATAATGAGGATGTCGCAGTTTTTGATTTTAGTGAAGTTTCAGATTTTATTTTAAATTCAAACGAGCAAATTACGAATATTCAATATTATACTTCTTTAGAAGATTTAGAAAATCAAGAAAACGAAATTGAAAATATTGATAATTATACTACAAGTGAAAATCAAACAATTTATGTTTTTGTAGAAAATGTCTCTCTTTGTAATTCTACTGGAACATTTGAATTAATTATAATTGAAAATGATTTTAGTCCAGATATCGAAGATCTTTTTGTTTGTAAACCTTTAGATGATTTAGCCAAATTTGATTTAGAAGTTGTATACAATCAAATTTTAGAAACTTTTACTTCTGAAACTGTAATTATTAGTTTTTATGAAACAGAAAATGATCTAGAAAACGATGAAAACCAAATTCAGATTACGGATAATTATTCCATTGAAGAAAATTCGAAAACTATTTATGTCAAAATTTTAAAAGGTGAAGAACAGTGTAAAGACACAACAAGTTTTACATTAAATGTTTATGCTAAAATTATTTTGCCAAAAGATAATATTGAACAATGTGAAACTTCTTATCAAATTTCGGAATTTGATTTGGAAGCTTTCAAAAATTCTTATTTAGAAGAAGTTGATAATGAAAATATCGAACTTACTTTTTATACTTCTGAAGAAGATTTATTAAATAATTTAAATCCAATTAATCTTTCAGAAGTTTATATTAATGAATCAAATCCTGAAATTTTATATATCAAAATTTTCAATTCTGAAACAAATTGCGAAACAAAGACAACATTAGAGTTAATTGTAAAAGAATGTGAAATTCCGGATATTGAAGTTCCAAATTCTTTTAACTCAAACTCTAGTGAAGGTTTTGAAATTGAAGATTTAAAAAATTATTTCCCTGATTTTAAACTCTATATTTATAATCGATATGGAACTTTGGTTTATGAAGGAGATAAAAACACTGAAAACTGGGATGGAACTGCAAAAAACTCTGATGCTCCTCTCCCATCTGGAACTTATTATTATGTTTTAGAATTAAATAGAAATAATATGGAACCAAGAAATGGTTGGATTTTCTTGAGTAAATAAAACTAAAAAAGGTAACATGTTTTGTGTTACCTTTTTTTTAAAATTCTAATTTATCTTTTAAAAAATCACCTATGAAATGGAAATTTTTATTCTGGATTCTTTTTCCTTTTTTATTTATAATTGGAATCAATGAATACTTTCGTTTTAGTAATAATTATTCTTTTTCTGAAACTAAATTAAACAGTTCTAAAAAATTAAAAAATCAATGTTCTTGGGCTTGTCATCATAATACGGATCATTGTAAAGAAAATCATGTTACTCTACTCAAAGATTATTTTCAATTTACAGACCCTCTATATTTTGGAACAATCAAAACTTTGAAGTCTTCTGGTAATTATCGTTTTGCAAATCTTTTTCTATTCGTGATTCTATTCCCAGCACTATTTATTTTTTTATTTTATAAGATTTTAAACCTAAAAAAGAAAATCAAAGAATGGAAAAAATAGTTCAATTTCTATATAATTATTGTACTGATTTCATCATCAATATCTCCAATTTATTAGGGATTTCATACTATGAAACTAACTTTTTTATTTTCTGTGTTATTTTCCCTGTTCTACTTCTAAGTCTTTTCTTTTATTATTTATTTTTAAAAAGAAAGCTTCGAAAACTTAACTAATATATTTTTCTACAAACTGATATAATAAACCTACAGAAATAGCCAAACCAAAACTCAATAAAGTTCCAATCAAAATATATTCTGTCAATTTTCTATCTCTTGCTTGTGATAAATCTCCAAAACGAAAAACAGATTTAGCAGTAATTAAAAATCCAATTGCAGTCCAATGATTTGTGATGATAAAACAAAAAACAAACAATCTTTCTAACATTCCTATATATTTCCCTGCATCTTCTAAAGAGCCATTTTCCTCCATTGTTTCAGGGCGCCATTTTGAGATAATCACTTTCATTACAATCGAAGCAACAGTTGTTACCAATAAAACAGCAACCAGTAACAATAACAATTTTGGACTCTCAAAAACTTCTTCCAAGAATTTGACTTTTTCATAAAGCGTAACTACGTAAATAATTGCCAATAAATGCAGCAATTGATCCACAAAAAAGAAAATTCTATTATTCTTCTTCTCTACAAAATAGATTTTAAACAAATCAAAAATATAGTGAGATGCTACAATCACCAACATTCCTAACCAATATTTAAAATCAAACTTTAAAAGAAGTAGCAAAAACAGCGCATGAACACCAATATGATAATATAAATATTTCGATTTTATCTTTTTCTCCTCTTTATCTTTCACCCAGCTTGTAGGTTGTAACAAAAAATCTCCAACCAAATGAGCTAGAAGCAATTTTATCAATAATATCATTTTCTATTTAATTTTTCTTTAAACATTTTTTCAATTTTCATAATCTCGTCAAAACACGATCTTTTCAAAGTTTCACTAATCGTACTTTGCGTTTTCTCTAATTTTTCAGCTAGTTGACTTTGTGTATAATCTGGAAAATCTAAAATCGTTTTTACTAAAGTCGCTTCTCGAACAGACCAAAAATCCATTTTTAGCAAACCAAGTTCTAAATACAAATTCATTTCTTCATCGAATATTGTATTATTGGTTTTAATCAGAATGGTTTTCTTCTTCAAATCTTCAAATGCTTCGCCAGAGAAAATAAAAACTTCTCCATTCGCTTGTGAAACTTTGGAAGATTGAAAAGAAATATTCCCTATTCCAATTCCCATTCGTACATCAATTCCTTTGATTTGTTTTAAAGCTGCTTTTAAATAAATCGCAATTTTCAAGACTTCTTCTGAATTTTCAACTAATAACTGAAAACTGTCGCCACGGAATATTTCCCAATTTGCGTACTCTTCTCCATAATTTTGCAAAGCTTCTTTCAAAACTTTCAACCAAATCTCAGGAGAATTGTTTCTAGAATTAATAATATCCCCAGTAATTACACTTACCATATTTTCATTCTTTTTGATGTGAATGTACTACTTTTTTTTTACAGGGTAAAATTACAATAAATAAGTTTTATCGTATTTTTAACCGATATTGAAAAATATCGAATAAAATACCGATAATTATTTTTCTTTTTTACCTAACACAAAAAAAGTATGACGAATACCTGATTCGGAAGTTTTCCAAAGAAAATTCCCTAAGCCTTTGTAAGGAACTCTTTCGAAAGATACAGGTACAACTTTCGTATGTCCTTTTTTATTTGGATTGCTTTTCTTTACTAAAATGTTTCCAAAAAAGGACTTGAATTTATTCTCTTTTCCATTTTTATGTTTTTGAAAGATAAAATCTGCATCATGATATAATAGGATCATTTCCCCTGAAGATTCTGTGGTATTTGCAGTAGCTTTCATGTTTACTTTTAACAGTTCTCCTTTTAAAAAAGAATAATTTGTTGCAGGATGTAAGGCTTTATTAAAATCTGTCAAAGGAGCTTTTGACATAGAAGCTGTAATTTCAAAATTTGGATTAAAATATGGCATTTTTAGTTCTAAATCTAAATTGGAACTTCCCATAAACTTCCCTTTAAAAGATAATTCTAAAGGTGCTTTTTTTCTAAAAAAACTAGTAGCAATATTTTTTAATTCGATATTTCCTTCCTTAAAAGTAACTTTCAAGTTTTCATCCGAATGTTTCAATTTTTCTTCATAATCCAAACTAACATTTTCAATATGAATTTTATCAATCATAATTGGTGTATTTACAGTATTTAAAAACTGATTTGGAAATATCGGTCTTTTATCATAATTCCAAGGTTTTGTTTTATTTTTTAAAATTTTAGCATCCAAATCTGAAATAGAAATAGATTCTAAAAGAACTTCATCGTCTTTAAAAAATGTAAATAAATCAAAGTTTGTAGAAGCCATTTTTTTAATATCTACAGAAAAAACATCTTCTGTATATTTATAAGTTTCTGTTAGTTTTAGTAGTGTTTTTTTATCTGGTGCAAAATTAAGTTCTTTTAAGTGCAATGCTTTTTCATGCAAATCGTAATGTAAATCTTTTATAAAAAACTTATATCTTTTGTCAAATGTAATCAAGCAAAAATCTTTTAAAGTAAAAGTTGAATTTTCTGTTTGAAACTCTAATTTTCCTTTAGCATTTTTTTTGAAAACAATGGAATTAACCGAAGTATCATACATCTCCAACTCCATCTCAGATTTCTGTTTATTATTTATATTTTCAAAAGTTATCTGCGGTTTATAAAGTTGAATTTTATCCAAAATCAAACCATTGACTCCTTTTATCTCAAACATCAAATTCTGTATATGTTCTTTGTGCGCAAATCGTTTTACATCATCATAATGAATAATTCGAACTTTTGATTCAATCAATTTCAACTGGTTCGAATGAATGATTTTATCTTTCATATAAGAAATTACACCAAAACCTTCGATTTCTACTTTTGGCAGAAAAACTTTATAAGCAACAGATTTATTCAGTTTTCCATTTTCCATCAAAGAAAGATATTTCTCATCTGGACTTATCTCTATTTTTTTTAGAACAATTGTTTGTCTTAATAAACTAAAATTAATTTTATCAATCTTGATTTTATAGCTTGAAGTTTTATTGAATTCCTCTACTTTTTTTTGTGTAATATCTCGCAATTCATTTTCCAAAAAAACACTAAAAACATAACTCGAAAAAAGAAATATTAAAAATAAAATGGATAAGACTTTAAACAGATTTAAAAAGAATTTTGATGAAGACATATGAAAAGATTTTGAATTGACTCTCTTTAAAGTTAAGCATTTAAATACAAATGATTTTTTATTTAGCTAAAAATGTAGGTTTCTTCTATCTTTTTGGTTTTATTTTTTAACAAAGTCTAGTATCTTAGCTTTTTAAATAAAAAAGAATGCAACAGATAATTATTTCTATTTCAAGTATCGCAATTGGCGCTATTGCTGGTTTTTTATATTCAAAACTTCAAGCAAGTAAAAAGTCTAATACTCTAAACGAAGATTTACAGAAAAAAACAACTGAATTGGCGCATCTTCAAAATATGTTGGAAACAACACAAATGGAAAAAAAGCAAGCAATTGAGGAACTAAAACTTGAATTGGAAGATTTGAGAAATGAAAAAGAAGATGTTTTAATAGAATATACGAGAAGAAATTCTGAAAATGTTTTGCTTAAAGAAAAGTTGCAAGAACAAAAAAAGGAAATTCTAAATCTTCAAGAGAAATTTTCGGTTGAATTTGAGAATTTGGCAAACAAGATTTTAGAAGAAAAAGCAGAGAAATTCACGAAACAAAATCATATCAATTTACAGCAAATTTTAAACCCGTTGCAGGAAAAAATTCAGACTTTTGAGAAAAAAGTAGAAGAAACACATAAAGATACAATTGATAGACATGCTGCATTGAGAGAACAAATTTTTGGTCTTGAAAAACTAAATTTACAAATGAGTAAAGATGCTTTGAACTTGACAAAAGCATTGAAAGGTGATTCTAAAATGCAAGGAAACTGGGGGGAAATTATCTTAGAAAGAGTTTTAGAAAAATCTGGTTTGGAAAAAGGTCGTGAATTTGAAATGGAAAAAAGTTTTAGTGTAAATTATGAAAATAGAACTAGACTTCGTCCTGATGTAATTATTCATCTTCCAGAAAATAGAAAAATGATTATTGATTCAAAAGTATCGCTGACTGCTTATGAGAAATATATCAATTGTGAGGAAGAAACTTTAAAACCGACACTTTTAAAAGAACACATTACTTCGATCAATAGACATGTGATGCAGTTAAGTGGAAAAAGATATGAAGATCTTTATCAGATTGAATCTCCTGATTTTGTGCTTTTATTTATTCCTATTGAGCCTGCTTTTGCGGTTGCTTCAAAAATGGATCCGAATTTATATAACAATGCTTTTTCAAAGAATATTGTAATCGTTACGCCTTCTACACTTTTAGCAACACTTCGTACAATTAACTCTATTTGGCAAAACGAAAAACAAAAACGAAATGCAATTCAAATTGCACAACAAGCCGGTGCGATGTATGATAAATTTGAAGGTTTGATTCAGAATTTAATTAAAATTGGAAAACGTTTAGATGATGCAAAAACAGAATATTCTGGAGCGATGAATAAACTATGTGAAGGTAAAGGAAATATTGTTGTAAGTATGGAGAAACTGAAAGATATGGGAGCGAAAGCAAAGAAATCTTTACCAGAATCTGTTGTTGAAAGAAGTTTGCCTTAGAACATCTAAAAATGTAATTGTTAATTAGGTGGTTTTAAATAAAAGAAGTTGTACTTTTGCAGTTCGCATTTTTACAAAATTATATTTTAAACAAGAAAAATTTGAAACCAGTATTAGTTAAAATAGGAACTTTTGTTGTTCCAAATTCCATTACAGAATCCTTTCGTTTGTGTGATTTAACTCCGGGAACTTTCCCGACAATTCCTTCGAAAAAAGCGATGAAAAACTCGTTAAAAAAAGGTTTGATTCGAGTGAATAACAAACGTGGATATTCTGGAAGTTTTATCAATTCTGGTGATACGATTGATTTATTTCAAGACACTACTCAAACGGCAAAAAAAGTATCTATTGATTTAAAATTAGATGTTTTGTTTGAAGATGATTTTCTTGCGATTATTTACAAGCCAGCAGGAATTGAAGTTAGTGGAAATAAAAAATGGACAATTAAAAATGCTTTAGAATCCAACTTAAAAAAATCTTCTGAAAAAGATGCTGTTGCTCCACTTCCAATTCATAGATTGGATTACCCTACTAGTGGATTATTATTAATTGGAAAAACTGCTTCTACTATTTTAGAATTAAATTCTTTATTTGAAAAAAGACAAGTTCAGAAAGAATATTTAGCAATTACAATAGGAAAAATGGAAGAAAATGGGATTTTAAAAACTCCTGTAGAAAATAAAGAATCGGAAGCTTCTTATGAACTTATTTCTTCTGTAGCATCTCCTCGATTTGATTTTTTAAACCTAATAAAATTAAATCCAAAAACAGGAAGAAAACACCAATTAAGAGTACAACTTTCAGAGCATGGAAATCCAATTTTAGGAGATTTATTATACGGAAAAGAAGATTTATTATTAAAAGGAAAAGGACTTTATCTTCATGCTTTTTCTTTAAAATTTACACATCCAAAAACTGGCGAATTACTTTCTATCACTTCAGAAGTTCCTAAAAAATATAAAAAATTATTCCCAGAAATTACTTTAAAATAATTTGAAGTAAAACCTAAAACAAAAGCATTTAAAAAACTATATATCAGCAAATTAATTTCAATTAAAAATTAACAAATAAAAACATTTTTATTAATTAACTTTAATGTAGGAAATTAAAGTAATTGATATGTTTAAAAAAATAACACTTTGTTTTTTGTTCGTTTTTGCTTGGAATTTTTCTTTTGCACAAAACGCTATTACTTCTGAAGGAAGAACAGTCTTTTTAAAAAATGATGGAACTTGGGAATATACTGATATGAATCGAGATCCACATGATATTAGAGATCTAAATGACAGTGAATTTTCTGTAGATAAGAATGCTACTTTTTTAGTTAAAAGTCAATTGAATCCGAAATATGGAATTTATTTAAATCCAAAGAAATGGAATTTTGAAGTAAATGATAATCCAGATCAGCAAACAGAATATATTCTTAAAACCAAAATAAACGGAAGTAATGTTTTCGGTTCTTTTGCTGCAAATAAAGAAGGAAAATCTATTGAGGAATTAAGACAAAAAATGGTAGAAGAAGTAGAATCTGTTGATTCTAATATGGAAATTGTAAAGGAAGAGTATCGACTGGTAAACGGAAAAAAGATGCTTTATATGAAAATGAATGGTGATGTGATGCATATTCATTTTACGGTTTTTTTCTATTTATATGCTGATGGAGAAGATAATGTGGTTGCTGAAATTCATACTTCTAAAAACCTTGACGATTATAAAGCAACAGAAAAAATTCTACAAATGTTGAATAATATTGTTGCTGTAAAATAAAACTCTTAAACTATGAAAGAAATGAACAAAGCGGAAGAAGAAGTTTGGAAATTAGAAGAAAAATATTGGGAAGTTTTAACCAATTTAGATCTGGATTCTTATTTAAAACTTTGGGATGAAGAATTGGTAGCTTGGCCAAGTTGGAGTGAAAATATTAGAACAAAAAATGAAATTGGAGGTTCTATAAATTTTGTAAAACAAGGTGAGTTTCTAGAGTTTTCTTATACTTTAAAACCATATTCTGTAAAGCAATATGACTGTGTGGTAATCAGCATTTATGTAGTAAAATATATATTTAAAAACACTGTTACAAATCAAATCGAATCTTCTAAATCTACTAGAATTTTGCACACTTGGAAAAAGGATAATGGAGCTTGGAAAATCATTGGCGGAATGAATACAGATCCCGTTTAGGGAAATGTTAATTCTGATATAAAATTTAAGAAAAAGAAAAAAATTATTGGAATATTAAAAAATAGATCATAATATTGCACCATACAAAACAAACAAATGAGAAATTTATCATTACATCATCATCATTTTCATATTTGCCCTCAGGCAGAGTGAAAGTGGTATGTAATGTTTTAAGATATATCCGAACACCGTCTGAGTAAAATCAGATGGTGTTTTTTGTTTTTGGAAGCTACCTACGTTTTACTCAGATATAATTTTTTAAACAATGAGTAAACTTAAAATCGCAATTCAAAAAAAAGGTAGGCTTCACGAAGATTCCATAAAACTTCTTAGTTCCTGCGGAATTTCCATAGACAATGGAAAAGATCAATTGAAGGTAAATATTTCTAATTTTCCTTTAGAAATTTTATATCTAAGAAACTCCGACATTCCAAAATATCTGGAAGATGGAACTGTTGATATTGCCATCATTGGTGAAAATGTTTTGATCGAACAAGAGCCAAATATTACAATCGTACAAAGACTTGGTTTTTCAAAATGTAGAGTTTCTCTAGCTGTACCAAAAGATGTTGATTTTGATTCATTAAATTATTTCAATGATAAAGAAATCGCAACTTCTTATCCGAATACTCTTTCCAAATTTTTAGAAGAAAATAATATCAGAGCGAAAATCCACAAGATTTCTGGTTCTGTAGAAATTGCTCCAAATATTGGTCTTGCAGATGGAATTCTAGATATCGTAAGTACTGGAAGTACACTTTTCAAAAATGGACTGAAAGAAGTAAAACAAATTATGAAATCAGAAGCTGTTTTGGCTAAAAGTAATTTGTTGAGTCTTGAAAAAGAAGAACTATTAGATCGATTTTTATTTCGTTTAAAAGCTGTGTTGAAAGCAAAAAACAGTAAATATATTTTGATGAATATCGAAAATTCTAAAATTGAAGCTATCACAAAAATTCTTCCTGTACTGAAAAGTCCAACGATTTTACCACTTACTGAAGAAGGTTGGAGTTCACTTCATTCTGTTATTGATGAAAATGAATTTTGGGAAGTTATTGATGAATTAAAAATTGCTGGAGCAGAAGATATTTTGATTGTTCCAATAAATAAAATGGTAAACTAACATGAAAACATATTTAAAACCAAAGAAAAAGGATTGGGATTCCATTTGCGAAAGACCAAAATTAAATTCGAATCGATTAGAAACTATTGTTCGAGAAATCATTAAAGATGTAAAAGTCAACAAGAATGAAGCTTTAATCCGATATGGAAAACTTTTGGATGGTGTAAATATTTCAAATCTAAAAGTTAGCAATAAAGAAATCAATAATGCAAAATCTTTTGTTTCTAGAGAATTGAAAAATGCAATTCAGGTTGCTTATCAAAATATTTACAAATTTCACAGTTCGCAAAAACAAAACTATAAAACAGTTGAAACTATAGAAGGTGTAAAATGTTGGCAAAAAGATAAACCAATTGAAAATGTTGGACTCTATATTCCTGGAGGAAGTGCTCCCCTATTTTCTACAATTTTGATGCTTGGAATTCCTGCAAAAATTGCTGGATGTAAAAACATTACGATTTGCACACCGCCGAATAGTAAAAATGAAATTAATCCAATTATTCTTTTTACTGCAAATATGCTTGGAATTAAAAATATTTATAAAGTTGGTGGTGCACAAGCAATTGCAGCAATGAGTTTGGGAACAGAAAGTATTCCGAAAGTTGATAAGATTTTTGGCCCTGGAAATCAATATGTGACAAAAGCAAAAGAAATTTGTCAGCAATTTGGAACTGCGATTGATATGCCTGCTGGTCCAAGTGAAGTTTTGGTGATTGCTGATAAAACTTCAAATCCACAATACATTGCAGCAGATTTACTTTCTCAAGCTGAGCATGGAGAAGATTCTCAGGTTGTTTTGGTTTCTACTTCTGAAGGTATAATTGACAAAACACTTTTTGAATTAGAAAAACAAACAAAGCAACTTGACAGAAAAAGGATTGTTGAAAAATCTATTCAAAATAGTAAAGCGATTTTAGTTAAAGATATTAATGTAGCATTTGAATTAAGTAACTATTATGCTCCAGAACATTTAATTGTTGCTACAGAAAATGCAGTAACTTATCAAGATTTAATAGAAAATGCAGGATCTGTTTTTCTTGGGAAATATAGTTGTGAAAGTGCTGGAGATTATGCAAGCGGCACCAATCATACTTTACCAACAAATGGATTTGCAAAGAATTATAGTGGTGTTAGTTTAGATAGTTTTATTAAAAAAATCACTTTTCAAGAAATTACTGCAAAAGGAATTCAAAATCTTGGAAATACAATTGAAATTATGGCAGAAGCAGAAGGATTAATGGCGCACAAAAATGCAGTTTCTGTAAGATTAAACTCAATTTAAAAATGGAAAGAATAGAAAAATTAATCAATCCACACATTCTTTCTTTACAAGCATATTCGAGTGCTCGAAGTGAAAGTAACTTAAAAGAAGGAATTTTTCTGGATGCAAATGAAAATCCTTTTGGAAACTTTAATCGATATCCAGATGGGAATCAAAATGAATTGAAAAACATTTTGAGTAAGCAATTAAACATTTCAAAATCGAATTTATTTCTTGGTAATGGAAGTGATGAAGCAATTGATCTTTTAATTCGTATTTTTTGTAATCAAAAGGAAGATAAAATTGGCATCTTCTCTCCTACTTATGGAATGTATCAAGTTTCGGCAGCAATTAATAATGTAGATATCGAAGAATACTATTTAAATGAAAATTTTGAAATTTTAGAAGAAACTTTAAAAGAAATCATTTCAAATAAAAACTTAAAAATCTTATTCATTTGTTCTCCAAATAATCCAACTGGTAATTGTATTAAAGAAAGTAAAATTGATTTTTTATTAGAGAATTTTAAAGGAATTGTAGTCGTTGATGAAGCTTACATTGATTTTTCTTCCAAAGATTCTTTTGTAAAAAAAGTAGAAAAATTTCAAAATCTTGTAGTTCTTCAAACTTTGAGTAAATCTTGGGGAATGGCAGGTTTAAGAATTGGTTTGGCAGTTTCGAACCCACTTATTATTTCTTTTTTAAACAAAATAAAACCACCTTATAATATTAGTCTAGAAAGTCAAAAAAAGGCGATTGAAATATTAAAAAACAAAAAAGTATTTGAGAAAAATATTAATAAAATTTTAAACCAAAAAGAAGAATTAAAGAAAGAACTTTCAGGGTTAAGTTTTGTAGAAAAAATATTTCCATCAGAAGCTAATTTTTTACTTATAAAATGTAAAAATTCTGAAAAAATATATCAAGAATTAATTGAGAATAAAATCATTATCCGAAATAGAAATTCACAAATAAAAGACTGTTTGAGAATTTCAATTGGAACCAAACAAGAAAATAAAATATTAATCCAAAAACTAAAAGAAATAGATGAAAAAGGTATTGTTTATTGATCGAGATGGAACATTGGTTATTGAGCCACCAATCGATCACCAATTGGATAGTTGGGAAAAATTAGAGTTTTACCCTGAAGTATTTCAATGGTTAGCAAAAATTGCAAAAGAATTGGATTTTGAACTAGTAATGGTAACAAATCAAGACGGATTGGGAACAGACTCTTTCCCTGAAGAAACCTTTTGGCCAGTGCAAAATTTCATTGTCAAATCTTTTGAAAATGAAGGTGTGAATTTTAAAGAAATTCTAATTGATAAAAGTTTTGAAAGTGAAAAAAAAGACACTAGAAAACCAAGAACAGGACTTTTGCAAAAATATATTTATGGAGATTATGATTTGAAAAAATCATTCGTAATTGGAGATCGAGCAACAGATATTGAATTAGCAAAAAACCTGAAATCTAACGGGATTTTAATTGGTGATAAAAATAAAGATGCTGTTTTATGTACTATAAGCTGGAAAGAAATTTATTCCTTTTTAAAAAAACAACCAAGAAAAGCTTCCTATAAAAGAAAAACACAGGAAACCGATATTTCTATTGAAGTGAATTTGGATGGAAATGGGCAGAAAAACATCGATACTGGAATTGGATTTTTTGATCATATGTTGGAGCAAATTGCAAAACATGCCAATATTGATTTGAAAATAAATGTAAAAGGAGATTTAGAAATAGATGAACATCACACAATTGAAGATGTTGGAATTGCTCTTGGAAATACATTTTCAGAAGCTTTAGGTAGCAAGAAAAATATCGAAAGGTATGGTTTTTTACTTCCTATGGATGATTGTTTAGCACAAATTGCAATTGATTTTGGAGGAAGAAGTCAACTTGTTTGGAACGCCGAATTTAAAAGAGAATTTGTTGGAAAAATGCCTACGGAAATGTTTTCTCATTTTTTCAAATCTTTTTCAGATGGTGCAAAATGTAATTTGAATATAAAAGCTGATGGCGAAAATGAACACCACAAAATTGAAGCAATTTTTAAAGGTTTTGCAAAAGCGATAAAAATGGCAGTTAAGAAAAATAATGAAAACGGAATTCCAAGTACAAAAGGTATCCTATGATAGTAATTGTAAAATATAATGGTGGAAATATTGCTTCTGTAGAAAATGCTGTCAACAAACTTGGGTATGAATGTAAGGTTTCAGATGATTTGAAAACGATTCAAAATGCGAGCAAAATAATTTTTCCAGGAGTTGGTGAAGCTTCTAGTGCAATGAAATATTTATCGGAAAAAGGAATGGATGTGGTTTTAAAAAATTATAAAAAACCGATGTTGGGAATTTGTTTAGGGCTTCAATTAATGTGTGAAACTAGCGAGGAAGGAAATACGGTATGTTTGAAAATATTCAATACAAAAGTGAAGCGATTTCCAGAGAATGAAATTGTGCCACATATGGGTTGGAATTCTATTGAAATTTTAAATTCTACACTTTTAGGAAATCTAAAAAGTAAAACGGATTTCTATTATGTACATAGCTATTTTGCAGAAATCTGTGATGAAACAACTGCTATCTCTTTTTACAACCAGCCATTTAGTGCTGTTTTGGAAAAAGACAATTTTTATGCAACTCAATTTCACCCTGAAAAATCAGCAGATTTGGGTTATCAAATATTGAAAAACTTTTTAGAATTATGAGAATAATACCTGCTATCGACATTATTGACGGAAAATGTGTCAGACTTTCGCAAGGCGATTATAGCAAACAAAAAATATATAATGAAAATCCTTTGGAAGTTGCTAAAGAATTTGAAGCAAATGGAATTCAATATTTGCATTTGGTTGATTTAGATGGTGCAAAATCGAATGAGATTAAAAATTTTAAAACTTTAGAGCAAATCTGTAAAAACACAAATTTAAAAGTTGATTTTGGTGGAGGAATTAAAACTGAAAAATCAATTGAAATCGCTTTTGATTCTGGTGCAAATCAGGTGAATATTGGAAGTGTAGCTGTGCAACAAAAAGATTTATTCTTAGAATGGTTAGAAAAATATGGTACTGAAAAAATAATATTAAGTGCTGATTGTAAAAATAAATTGGTTGCTTCTAGTGGCTGGTTAGATCAATCGGATTTGGAAATTCTTGAATTCATTGATTTTTATACCAAAAAAGGAATTAAAAATATTGTTTGTACAGATATTTCAAAAGACGGAATGTTGGCTGGAACTTCTAATGAGTTGTACCAAGAAATACTTAAAAATAACTCAATAATAAACCTGATTGCAAGTGGTGGAATTTCAAGTTTTGATGATGTTTTAAAAATCGAAGAAATCGGTTGTGAAGGAGTAATTATTGGAAAAGCTATTTATGAAAATCGAATTTCTTTAAAACAACTATGTGAATTATGCTAAAAAAAAGAATCATTCCATGTTTGGATATTAAAGATGGAAAAACCGTAAAAGGCACACAGTTTTTAGATTTAAAAGATGTTGGAGATCCTGTGGTTTTAGCTAAAAAATATATGGAACAAGGCGCAGATGAATTAGTGTTTTTAGACATTTCAGCAACTTTAGAAAAAAGAAAAACCTTAATTTCTTTAGTTAGAAAAATAAATAAAGAAATTTCTATTCCTTTCACTGTTGGCGGTGGAATTTCAAGTTTGGAAGATGCTAAAAATTTGATTATTGCTGGAGCGGATAAAATTAGTTTAAACTCGGCTGCTATTCAAAACCCTACTTTAATAAAAGAAATTTCTGAAGAAATTGGTAGTCAATGTGTCGTTATTGCAATTGATGTAAAAAATATGGATGGCAATTCTTTTGTGGTAACGCATTCTGGAACGAATAAGACAGAAATTCTTTTAAAAGATTGGGTACAAACTGTAGAAAAATTAGGAGCTGGAGAGATTCTACTTACTTCCATGCATTCGGATGGAACGAAAAATGGTTTTGATATTTCAACTATAAAAATGGTTTCAAACTTAGTAAAAATTCCAGTGATTGCTTCTGGTGGCGCTGGAGAAATGAAACATTTTAAAGAAGTTTTTAATCAAACAAATGTAACTGGTGGATTAGCAGCAAGTATTTTTCATTATGAAAGCATCTCTATTCCAGAATTAAAAAATTATTTAAATCAAGAACAAATTCCTGTAAGATTATGAAAATTGAAAATATCGATTTTAACAAAGGAAACGGATTAATTCCTGTCATAATTCAAGATGAAAAAACCTTTCAAGTTTTAATGCTAGGATATATGAATAAAGAAGCTTTAGAAAAAACTTTAAAAGAAAACATTGTTACCTTTTTTAGTCGTTCTAAAAATAGGCTTTGGACAAAAGGAGAAACTTCTGGAAACTTTTTAAAAGTAAAAAGCATACAATTAGATTGTGATTCAGATTCTCTTTTAATTCAAGTAAAACCTTCTGAAGAAACTTGTCATAAAGGAAAATTCTCATGCTTTTCTGAGAAAAAACCAAAAGGCTTTTTATATGAGTTAGAAGAAATCATTGAGGGAAGAATTGAAAATAAAAATTCAGAATCTTATGTCTATAATTTATATCAAAAAGGCATCAATAAAGTGAGTCAAAAATTTGGTGAAGAAGCTATGGAATTATTGATAGAAGCAAAAGATCAAGATGACCATTTATTTAAAAACGAAGCTGCAGATATGTTGTTTCATTTCATGATTTTATTAAAGAAAAAAGATATTTCACTTCATACTATTGAAACCACATTATTTGAAAGGAATCGAAAATAAAAAAATCTCCATAGAACAAATGTTTTATGGAGATTTTTGGGTTTCTTATGTTATTGAAATTATTTTAAAACTAATTTCTTTATTGAGCTACCTGATTTAGAATAAAACTCTACATTATAAACTCCTTTTGAAAGGTGTTTAAAGTCAAATGTAGAACTTCCATTCATCAATTTTTCAGAAGTATAAACTACTTTTCCAATCATATCAGTAACTTTAAATTTAACATTATAGCTAAGTTGTGAGTTAATTGTCAACATTCCATTTGAAGGATTAGGATACATTTTAATTGAATTTGACAACTCAAAATCTTCAGAACCTAAAATTGTATTATAACTTGCTGACCAACCTCCTAAATTAACTGTATCATCTGTCATAAATTCAATAAACATTTCGCCAACACCTTCTGACGTAGAAATAGAATTAGGAATATTAGTTCCTGAAAAAGAAGCTAAAAGTGGCGCATTTGCATTTTCTCCATCATAAATATTCACAAAATCATGCATATTTTCAGTTTCAAACTCAGAAAAAGTCAATGTAATTTTGTTTGCATTTTCAGGATTAATTAACCAAGTACACTCTGTATTTGAAATATAATTAGAATTTCCACTTTCATCAGAGAACGAACCTGAAGCAGCAGTCAATTCCGTTAATCCATTACAATAAGGTTGTTGTGAAACAAGTACAGAATTATAAGTAGCGCTAAATCCATCATCAGTAACAGAACTATCTGAAGTGAAAGTAATATACATTTGCCCAACTCCAACAGAAGTCTCTAATTGTTCTGGAAGAATATTCCCAGAAAATTGACCTAATACATTTGCATTTTCATTAGGCCCATCATAAACAGTAACACGATCAAAACTTGTTTCCGTAGAAAACTCATTAAAATTTAAAATAATTTGTGAAACTTCAACATCTGGATCAATTAACCACGAACAATTCGAATTATCTAAATAATTTAATGAACCGCTTCCATC
The DNA here is from genome assembly GCF_015767245.1 of Aureivirga sp. CE67. Taxonomy (GTDB): domain Bacteria; phylum Bacteroidota; class Bacteroidia; order Flavobacteriales; family Flavobacteriaceae; genus Aureivirga. The sequence continues at coordinate 76,257 of NZ_JADOTV010000010.1, read as the reverse complement.
ACTAAATGATCCTGATTCATTTGTTAAAACTACTTCTCCAGCACATAAATCATAACTAACAAAATACTCTGCAAACCATCCTGCAGCTGTTCCAGAAGAATTTGATGTAAATTTCACAAACATTTTATTGTTTCCAAATGTTGTTTCCAAAATTTCTGGTAAAGTATTTCCTGTAAACTCTCCTAAAAGTGTTGCAGATTCGTTTTCACCATCATAAACTCTTACATAATCCCCAGATGCTAAATTAAATTGTGAAAAATCTAAAAATATTTTAGTCGCACCTGCTACATCAATTAACCAAGAACAATTTGAGTTATTCATATAATCTCCTGAAGCACTACCATCATTTAAAGAACCTGTATCTTCTGTAAGTTCCGTCAACCCTGAACATGGCTCAGGTAAAATAGAAGTATACTCTGCAGTCCAACCATCATAAGTAACAGAACCATCTGTTGTAAATTGAATAAACATTTTACCAACACCATAAGTAGTTGAAATTTCACTAGGAATTGAAGAACCTGAATATTCACCAATTAAAGGAGCTGAGTTATCTTCTCCATCATAAACCCTTACATAATCATAACCACCTTCAGTATTAAACTCCGTAAAATTAAGGATAATTTGAGCTACATTATTTGGATTAATTAACCATGAACAATTTGAACTATTTAAATATTCATAATCTAAACTTCCATCTGAAAAAGTTCCTGAATCTTCTGTTAATTCAGTTAATCCAGAACAGTATTCAACATAACTAATATAATTTGCTTCCCATCCAGTAAAAGTTCCTGTTTCATCAGAAGTAAATTTCACAAACATTTTTCCATTATTATCAGATGTCTGTACAGTTGAAGGAAGTGAATTCCCAGTAAACTCTCCTAACAATGGAGCTGTTTCATCTTCCCCATCATAAACTCTTACATAATCATTTTCTGCTAAATTAAACTCCGTAAAACTTAATTCTACATAGTTCACATTATCTACATTAATTAACCAAGAACAATCAGCATTATTCTGATAATTTTGTCCTAAACTACCATCTGTAAAGTATCCAGAAAAATCATTAAATTCTGTCAAACCTGAACAATATTCAAATCCTGCGTTATAATTTGCTATCCAACCAAAATTTGTTCCTGTTTCATCTGAAGTAAACTTTACAAACATTTTATTATTTCCAAATGTTGTTTCAAGATTCTGTGGTAAATTATTAACAGTATACTCTCCTAATAATGGAGCTGTTTCATCTTCCCCATCATAAACTCTTACATAATCATTTTCTGCTAAATCTAATTCTGTAAAATTCAAGAAAATTTGCTGAGCATCAGCTACATTTATTAACCAAGAACAGTCTGCCATATTTTGATAATTTTCATCAAAACTTCCATCTGAAAAACTTCCAGATGCTGCACTTAATTCAACAGAACCTGAACAATACTCATAACCAACATGATAATTTGCAAACCATCCTGAGTTAACTCCTGAATCATCAGATGTAAATTTTACAAACATTTTATTGTTACCAAAAGTTGTATGAACTTCAGCTGGTAAAGAACTCCCTGTATATTCTCCTAATAAAGTTGCTGATTCATTTTCTCCATCATAAACTCTTACATAATCATTTTCTTCTAAATTAAACTCTGTAAAGTTCAAGAAAATTTGCGCTGCTGTTGGCACATCAATTAACCAAGAACAATCTGAATTATTAGAATAGTCTCCATCTATTAATCCATCAAATAAACTTCCTGTTTCGCTATTTAATTCTGTTAAACCTGAACATGGCTCACTTATTAAGCTAGTGTAATTTGCAGTCCATCCTGAATATGTTACAGAACCATCTGTTGTAAATTCAATAAACATTTCTCCAACTCCAAAAGTTGTAGACAATTCTGAAGGTAAAGTGGAACCTGAAAAAGTACCTAAAAGAGGTGCATTGTTATTTTCTCCATCATAAACTCTTACATTATCAAACCCAGATTCTGTACTAAATTCAGAGAAATCTAATGTAATTTGAATTGCATTTTCTGGGTTAATTAACCAAGAACAATCTGAATAATTATGGTAACTATTATCACCACTTCCATCTGAAAATGATCCAGATCCATCTGTTAACTCAGTAAACCCTTGACAGTATGTATAATTTGCTTCATAATTTAATTCCCATCCATCTGCTGTTCCTACCTCATCAGAAGTAAACTTTATAAATACTTGATTAACTCCATAAGAAGATTCAATATAATCTGGAGTACTTTCATTTGAATATTCAGCTAATAAACTTGCTGTTTCATCTGCTCCATCATAAATTCTTAAATAATCATTTTCTTGTACATAAAAATCTTGAAATTCAATTTGAATTGAAGTAGCAGCACTCACATTAATCAACCAAGAACAATCTGCCATATTTTGATAATTATTAGAGTCACTACCATCAGAAATACTTCCTGATGCTGCATTTAATTCTTCAGTACCCGAACAATATTCATAACCTACATAATAATTTGCAAACCACCCTGAATTTACCCCTGAATCATCAGATGTAAATTTCACAAACATTTTATTGTTTCCAAAAGTTGTTTGAATCTCAACTGGTAAAGTATTTCCTGTATATTCTCCTAATAAAGTAGCAGATTCATTTTCACCATCATAAACTCTTACATAATCATTTTCTTCTAAATTAAACTCTGTGAAATTCAAGAAAATTTGTGCAGCATTATCAACATTAATTAACCAAGAACAATCTGAATTATCTACATAATCTCCATCTACTAATCCATCAAATAAAATTCCTGTTTCTGTATTTAATTCTGTCAAACCTGTACATGGCTCACTTTCTAAACTTGTATAGTTCGCTATCCACCCTGAATTCGTTACTGAAACATCTGTTGTAAATTCCACATACATTTCTCCAACTCCAAAAGTTGTAGACAATTCTGAAGGTAAAGTGGAACCTGAAAAAGTACCTAAAAGAGGTGCATTGTTATCTTCTCCATCATAAACTCTTACATAATCATATCCTGATTCTGTACTAAATTCAGAAAAATCTAGTGTAATTTGAATTGCATTTTCTGGGTTAATTAACCAAGAACAATCTGAATAATTTTCATAATTACCATCTCCACTTCCATCTGAGAATGATCCAAAAGGCTCTGTTAACTCCATAAGACCTTGACAATATGAAAAGTTTGCTTCATAGTTTAATTCCCACCCTTCATTTGATCCTGCTTCATCAGAAGTAAACTTTACAAGTACCTGATTAACTCCAAATGAAGATTCAATAAATCCTGGAATACTTTCATTTGTATATTCAGCTAATAAACTTGCTGCTTCATCTGCTCCATCATAAATTCTTACATAATCATTTTCTTCTAAATTTAAGTAATCAAAAGAAATTTGAATTGAATTTGCAACCTCAACATTAATTAACCATGAACAATCTGCCATATTTTGGTAATCATTAGAGTCACTACCATCATTTATAGTTCCTGAAATAGCAGTGAACTCTTGTTCTCCAGCACAATACTGATAAGCTGCATGGTAGTTTGCATACCAACCTGTATTTACTTCTGAATCATCAGATGTAAATTCCACAAACATCTTATTGTTTCCGAAAGTTGTATAAACCTCAGCAGGTAAAGTACTCCCTGTATATTCACCTAAAAGAGTCGCTGATTCATTTTCTCCATCATAAACTTTTACATAATCATTTTCTTCTAAATTGAACTCTGTAAAATTTAAGAAAATTTGTGCAGCATCATCTACATTTATTAACCAAGAACAATCTGAATTATTAGTATAATCTTCATTTAGTAATCCATCAAATAAAATACCCGTCTCTGTATTTAATTCTGTCAATCCATCACAAGGCTCATTTATTACACTTGTATAATTAGCTGTCCATCCAGGACGATTTACGGAACCATCTGATGTAAATCTTACAAACATCTCTCCCACACCAAAAGAAGTTGAAATACTTTCAGGAATATTATTTCCTGAAAATGCTGCTAAAAGAGTTGCTGAATCATCTTCTCCATCAAAAACTCTAACAAAATCATATCCAGTTTCAGTATTAAAATCTGAAAAACTTAAAGTTATTTGAATTGCATTTTCTGGATTAATTAACCATGAACAATTTGAATTATCTTCATAATTATCATCTCCACTTCCATCTGTAAAAGTACCTGTAGAGTCATTAAGCTCAGAATCTCCTTCACAAAAACTAAAAATTGCATCATAATTTGCATGCCATCCTAAAGCATTATTTGTAGCGTCTGAAGTAAATTCAATATACATTTTCCCATTACCAAAAGTTGTTTCAATTTCACTTGGAATTTCATTCCCTGAAAATTCTCCTAATAATGGAGCTGTATTATCTTCTCCATCATAAACTTTTACGCTATCTCCATCTATTAAATCAAATTCTGAAAAATTTAGACTAATTTGAGTTGCTCCTGCTGGCTCAATTAGCCAAGTACAATTCGAATTATCAGCATAATTATCAAGACCTGAACCATCCATCACTTGACCTGAATTTTCTGTCAATATTGTATTTCCTTCACATGGTTCGTTTAACGCTTCATATTCCGCTTCAAAACCACTATAATTAACACCAGGGTCTGAAGTGAAAACTACAAACATTTGCCCTACACCAACTGAAGTTGTAATTTCATCAGGTAAACTAGTTCCTGAATATTCTCCTAATAATGGTGCTGATGTATTATTTCCATCATAAACACGAACAAAATCATAACCAGACTCCGTCTCAAATTCTGTAAATGTTAATTTAACTTGATTCGCATATACTGGATTTATTAACCATGCACAATACGTATCACTTGAATAAATTGATTGTCCATCATTGAAAGTTCCCGAGAAATCTGTTAATTCAGTAGTTCCAGAACATGGAATATCCATTCCTTCATAAATACCAACTGCAAACCAAGCATCTTCCACAGACTGATATTGTTGAGAATCTTCACCAAATAAATCATCTGCTGCTTGAAGTGATCCTTGAAATGCTTCATAAAAAGAAGCTGTTGAAGATAGGTAAGTAATTAAATTTCTATATGCAATACTTCTAGCATCTTCAATTCCAATTCCAGTAACTGAATAGCTATCATTGTTATCATTAGTTCCACTTCCTCCCTCACTCAATAAATAAAACCAGTGATTTTGAACCGAGCTATTAATATGTACTCCTCCATTATCAAATGAAGAACTTGTATCAATCCAGTGATTACCAGCATAAGTATCAGGATGTTCTTTTGAATTAGGATTTTCCATAGAACGCATATAAGTTATTCCATCTACATAAATATCTTCTCCTATTAGCCAATCTGGATTTACATTAGAATAAAACTCAATAGAAGTTCCAAAAATATCAGCAAAAGATTCATTAAGAGCACCTGACTCCCCTTGATATACCAAACCACCATTTCCATTATTACTTACAACTAAATGTGTAAACTCATGACCTGCTACATCTAAAGCTACTAAAGGATTAAATTGTATTCCATCTCCCATTCCATATAACATAATATTATAAGGAGCTCCATAAGCTGATGCGTTATTTTGCGTATTTCCTTGTTCCGCCTGATAATGTGGTGGATTAATATACTGCTTAATTAGTCCTCCTTCGCCGTCATAACTATCTCTATCCATTGCATTCAGATAGAAATCATACGTTTTTTCCATTCCCCAATGAACGTCTAATGCTGTTTGATCATTACCTGACATTACCCAATCCGTTGTTGAACTTTCATAATCTTCTGAATTTGGAATTCCGTCAATACCAACTGTATAATCAGCATTTGTTGCATCAAAAGTTTGAATATTTCTCTCTGCCTCTCTCAACCTATAAGACCCGTTATGAGATTCGCAAGTAATATCCACAACTCCTCCATATAAAATATCAGCAGTCCCTGGAGTATCTTCATTATAAAATAAATTTACTTTAGACAAAATCTCTCCTGAATTAGCATCTAAATACAAATGACACATTTGAAATGGTTCATTGGAATCAATTCTAACTCTTTGTGCTAACTTAAAATTATAGGAATCTTTTTCTTGAATCTTTAAATAAACAGTTTCTGTAGGATATTCTTGAATTAGTTTTGAAACTTTTAATTTTGATTTTGCTAAATCCAGTGCTTTTCCTTTTGAAACTTTTAATGTTGAAGTCACATTTTTTAAAGCATGTATTTGACCATTAATAGAGTTTACATAACCTGCTTTTAAATGTACCATTAAAATTCCATTTTCAACCTTAACTCCTTTGTAGTACTCTTCAAAGTTAATATGCGTAAAACCTAATTTATCTGTTTTACTCGAAATTTGTTGAAATGAATAATCATCATTTAAATTAAACCAGTCGTTAACTGTACTCAACAGTTGATTTAATTTAATTTTTTCTTTTTTTAATTTTTTGTTGAAGCTTCCGCCTTTTGTGTGAACGATAATATTTTCAAAGGAATTATTTGACTGTTTCCTTTGACCATAAAATAAAATCGGTAAACATAAAAGGACAAAAAGCAATTTTTTTGTGTTTTGCATCTTTTTGTTTTTTGATGAGTTACTTTTTCTAAAAACAAAGATATTAACACCTTTATCGATAATATTAAATGAATGTTAACTTTTTAACTATTATAGTAAATAGAATCATAAATACTAAATAACATAATAAATTATCAACAATCAGAATCAATTAAAATCAAAAAGAATAATCTTAAATATAGCTATCAAATGAAAGTAATTTCTTCTAACCTTTTCTCTTTTTAAACAAAAACAAAAGCATTACAAAAATCATTATAGGAATCTGTAAAATAAAAATCAAAGTTCCAATTACAAATCGATTCTTTTTTAAGATTATGTTTTGAGTAGAGTTAAAATTAGAAAATAAATCAATTTTTTTTCTTATTAGTTTAAAAATCACGTAGCTTTCTATAGCTAATTTAAAAAATCCTATATAAAAATTAATATAGGATTTTTTTAAATTATATAAAATTTATTCTATTTTAAGACTATTTTTTTTAATGAACAGTCAGAATTCGAACAAAATTCAATATTATAAATTCCTTTAGATAAGTAACTCAAATCTATTGTGTTTTCTCCTTTTAATAAGATATTCGAATCATAAACAACTTTACCTAATATATCCAGTATTTTAAACTCAACTTCATAATTTAATTTTGAATATATAAATAACATCCCATCTGTAGGATTTGGATATATTGAAATTAAATTAGCTAATTCATATTCTTCTGTACCAATTGTGGTGTTATAAGTAGCTGACCAACCTCCAAAATTCACTTCATCATTAGTTATAAATTCAATAAACATTATTCCTTCAGTATTGTTAGTAGATACTGTATATCCTTCAGCATAAGAACCACTGAATGAATCTAATAAAGGTGCTGATGCATCTACACCATCATAAATTTTAACATAATCATAGTTTGATTCTGTTTCAAATTCTGTAAAGGTTAATGTTGTTATATCTTTATTTACAGGGGCTATTAGCCAAGAACAATAAGTATTAGAAACATAATCAAATTGCTCACTTCCATCGTCAATTTGTCCTTCGTCAGAAGTTAATTCGGTTAATTCTATACAATACTGTTCTTGTGTACTTAATACAGATGTATATTCTGCTTCCCATCCTTCCTTATTATTAAAATCATTAGTCTCAAAAACAATAAACATTTGTCCTACACCTTGAGATGTTTTTATTTGCTCAGGAAAATTATCCCCAGTAAACTCACCTAGTAAATCTGCATTAATATCTGGACCATCATAAACCTTTACATAATCCCACCATGCTATATCAAATTCTGTAAATGTAAGATATATTTGATTTACATCTTCTTCCGGATCAATAAGCCAAGAACAACTAGTATTAGGGTTATACAATTCATCTCCACTATTATCATTTATAGTTCCCGAAAGTTCAGTTAATAAAATGTTTTCTTCACAAAAATCATATTTTGAATGATAATTTATTGTCCAGCCATTTTCTCTTCCAATCTCATCTGATTCAAAATGTATATACATTTTATTTGTTAAAAATGAAGTTTCAACACTAATAAAAACATTCATATCTTCATGACTTATTTCTTTTAACAAAGGCGCTTGATCATTTTCACCATCATAAATTCTAATCACATCATTTTCTGCTAATTTAAAATTAGAAGTACTCATTTTTATACTTGAAGCTTCCGGTACGTCAATTAACCAAGAACAATTTGCTGAATTTTGATATTGCTCTTCCTCACTTCCATCTGTAAAGTTACCATATTCATCAGTCAAAACTGTCAAACCTTCACAATATTCATATCCTATATAATAACTAGCATACCAACCGCTTTCTGTAATTGAATTATCTGAAATAAAAGTTACAAACAATTTATTATTACCAAAAGAAGATTGAAGATTCTCTGGAATACTGTTTCCAGTAAATTCACCTAAAAGTGGTGCCGAATCATCTGCACCATCATAAACTCTAACATAATCAGTATTTGATAAATTAAACTCTTCAAATTCTAAAAATATTTGTGCAGCCTCTTCTACATCTATTAACCAAGAACAATTAGAGTTATTCAAATAATTTTCATCTAAATCACTATCATATAAATACCCTGTTTTTTCATTTAAAACTGTCATCCCATCACAAGGCTCCAATATTTCAGAAGTATATACCACTTCCCAACCTGAAAGTTCTTCATAACCATCAAAATCAAATGTATCAAAAACAACTAGCATTTCTCCAACACCAAAACTAGTTGAAATTTCTTCAGGAATTGCCTGTATTGAAAATGATCCTATTTCAGGAGCTGATGTAGTATTTCCATCATATACTTTAACTACATCATTTGTATTAAGATCAATATGAGTAAAATTAAGAAATATTCTATTTGCATTTTCTGGGCTTATAAGCCATTGACAATTAGTATTAGGTTGGTAATTATATTCTTCACTTCCATCAGAAAAAGTTCCAGAAATCTCATCTAATACTGTAAGATCAGAACAATAGCTTGTATAAGTTTCATAACTTGCTTCCCAACCAGAACTAACTCCACTTTCATCTGATATAAACTCCACAAATAAATGTTTATTCCCTATAGTTGTTTTTAAAGCATCCGGAATTTCATTTCCAGTTATTTCAGCAATTAAAGGAGCTGTATTATTTTCTCCATCATACACTTTAATATAATCATTAATAGAAAGGTTTACTTCTGAAAAAGTTAACCATAAACCATTAATATCAGAGTCATCAACAAAAATATGCCAAGAACAAGTCGCCTCATTTTGATAATTATCATCACCACTTCCATCAGAAAATGTGCCTGTTTCTTCTGTTAAATATACTTCTTCATTACAATATTCATATCCTACATAATAACTTGCAAGCCAACCTGAAGCTGTTTCGTTACCATCAGCAATAAACTCTACATACATTTGATTATTACCATAAGAAGATTGCACCTCATCTGGAATATTATTTCCTGTAAACTCTCCTAATAAAGGTGATGTTGTATTAGGCCCATCATAAACCCTTATAAAATCATTTTCAACAACATCTAATTCTGTGAAATTTAAAAATATTTGAGCTGCATTTTCAACATTAATTAACCATGAACAGTTAGAATTATTTAAATAATCCTCGTCTATACTTCCATCATATAAATATCCTATTTCTTCATTCAATTCTGTTAATCCAGAACAATATTCTTCAATAATACTTGTATATTCAGCTCTCCACCCAGAAGAAGTCCCTGAATAATCTGAATGAAACTTAACTAACATTTGACCAACTCCAAAGGATGTCTTAATTTCTTCTGGAATATCATAACCTGAAAACTCTCCTAATAAAGGTGAAGTTATATAAGGCCCATCGTAAATTTTAATATGATCATTAACAGGATTTATTGAGAATTCTGTAAAATTTAAACTTATTTGTAAAGCATCTTCTGGAGAGATTAACCATGTACAACCAGAATAATTTTGATAATTATCATCACCACTTCCATCAGAAAAAACACCAAAATCACTTGTCAATTCTTTAAATCCATTACAATTGGTAATTGTTGAATTATAGGTAATATTCCATCCACTTGTTGTAATTGCCTCATCTGACGAAAATTTAACCAGTACTTTATTATTACCTAAAGAAGAATGAAAGTAATCACCAACTGGTACATTTTGAGAAAATTCACAAAGTAAAGGTGCTGTTTCATCTTCTCCATCATAAATTCTAATGTAATCGTTTTCTGCTAAAGTAAAACTTCCTATTCTTAGTCTAATTTTCTCAGCATCTATAGGATTGATCAACCAAGAACAATTTGCTAAATTCTGATAGTTAAAATTAGGTCCACTTCCATCAGTTATTTCACCACTATCTTCAACTAAAAGTGTAAAGTCATTACAGTATTCAAAACCTGCTTTATAATTTGCCCACCAACCAGAATTTGAATTTATTTCATTTGATTCAAATGTTACGAACATTTTATTATTTCCATAAGTTGTTTGTATTTCAGAAGGTATTGTTGCACCTGTATATTCACCTAATAAAGGAGATGTTTCATCCTCCCCATCATAAATCCTTAAATAATCATCATTTTCAAGATTGAATTCAGTGAAATTTAAAAGAATTTGAGCAGCGCCTTCTACATTTATTAACCAAGAACATTCTGAATTATTTTCATATTCATAAATACCACTTCCATCATATAATATTCCTTCTTCTGCATTTAATTCTACAAAACCTTCACAAGGTTCTTGAATTATACTTGTGTAGTTTATTTCCCAACCATCATAAGTATACGAATCATCTGTAGAAAATTTTATTAACATTTCACCAACACCTAAAGGTGTTGTTAATTCTTCAGGAAGTTCGTTACCTGTATAGGTCCCAATTATATTTTGATTTGATTCTTCTGTACTTTTATAAATTCTAACAAAATCATAGTCATTCTCAATGTTAAATTCAGTAAAGTTAATAGTAATTTGAACGGCATTTTCTGGTTTAATATGCCATTTACAATAAGTATTATTAGAATAATCCTCCTCATTACTTCCGTCTGTAAACACACCTGATGGATCTGTCAATTCAGTAAAACCATGACAAGGTTTATAATTAGGCTCATATTTTAACTTAAAGCCTTCATCAGAACCAAATTCATCAGAAGTAAATTTAATAAAGACTTTATTCACGCCTAAAGGTGTTTCATATATTCCACCATTAGTATGAGAGTACTCTTTTAATAATTCCGCTGTGTCATCTTCACCATTATAAATTCTGATAAAATCATTTTCTGCTAAATCAAGTTGATATGGATAAAACCTTATGGAATTTGCACTAGATGAATCAATTAACCAAGAACAATCAGCAGAATTTTGATAATTAGCATCATAACCACTTCCATCTGTAATATAACCTTGACTAGCCAATTCTGTAAAACCACTACAATATTCATATCCTACACTATACTCTGCAAGCCAACCTTCAGCTGATGACATATCATCTGTTAAAAATTCTATGAACATCTTGCTATTACCAAAAGTAGTTTGAATATCGACAGGAGTACTATTTTCTGTATATTCTGCTAATAAAGGTGCTGAAGAATTATCCCCATCGTAAATTCTCACATAATCTCCTGAAGCTAAATCAAAAAATGTAAAATCTAAAAATATCTGAGCAGCATCTTCAACATCAATTAGCCAAGAACAACTATTATTATTAGGGTAATTTTCATCTATAACTCCATCATAAATAACACCTTCCTCTTGTGTTAAAACTTTTAATCCATCACAAGATTCAGCATTTTTCGTTGTATAAGAAGCTGTCCATCCACTTGAGGGGAAAAACTGATCTGAAGTAAATTTCACAAACATTTTACCAAGACTACTGACAGTTACAATATCATTAGGAATATTATTACCTGTTAATTCTACCAAAAGTGGAGCATTCTCATCTTCTCCATCATATACATATAGATGATCTCCAATAAATAAATTAAATTCTTGAAAAGATAAAGTTGTTTCGTAAGTATTGCTTGGGTTTATTAACCATGAACAATTTGAATTGTTTTGATAATTTCCATCATTACTACCATCTGAAAAAGTACCTGAATTTTGCGTAAATTCTACAAAACCGTCACAATATTCATACTCAATTTCATAACTTGCTGTCCATCCATCTGAAGTATTCTCATTATTTGAAAAGAATTCTATATACATTTTTCCTTCTTCGTTCGTAGAAATAATTTGATTTGGAATAACATCTCCTGTAAATTCCCCTAGTAAAGGAGCTGAATTATCTTCTCCGTCATAAACTTTTACAAAATCATCATTCTGTATATTAAATTCTAAAAAATCTAAATAGATTTTAGTTGCTGATAATGGGTTAATCAACCATGAACAATTTGAATTATTTTGATAATCATTCATTGAGGAACCTTCTGAAATGATACCTGAATTTTCATTTAACTCAATAAAGCCATCACATAAATTTGTTATTGTTTCATAAGAAGCTTCAAATCCATTAAAATTCCCTGTATAGTCTGATGTAAATACGACTAACATTTGATCAACACCTTCTGATGTTATAATTTCATCTGGTATAGTGTAACCAGAAAACTTTCCTAACAATGGTGCATTTGTACTTCCTCCATCATAAACATATACAAAATCATAGTCATATTCTGTTTGAAATTCTGTAAATGTTAATTTAATTTGGTTAGCATAGATTGGCTTTATTAACCAAGTACAATTTGTATTATTATAATATAAATCTTGACCATCTGAAAAAGTACCTGCATAATCTGTTAAAACTGTTTCCTCAGTACAAGGTAAATCCATTCCTTGATAAATTCCAACGGCAAACCAAGCATCTTCTACAGATTGATATTGTTGTGAATCTTCTCCAAATAAATCGTCTGTTGCTTGAAGTGAACCCTGAAAAGCTTCATAAAAAGATGCTGTTGGAGATAAATAAGTAATTAAGTTTCTATATGCAATACTTCTAGCATCTTCAATTCCAATACCTGTTACAGAATAACTATCTCCTTTATCATTTACTCCACTTCCTCCTTCACTTAACAAATAAAACCAAAAATTTTGTACAGAACTATTTATATGAACTCCTCCATAATCAAAGGAATCATTAGGGTTAATCCAATAATTTCCATCATATGTATCTGGATGATCTTTTGAGTTGGGATTTTGTAAAGAACGCATGTAAGTAAAATCTTCTACATAAATATCCTCTCCAATTAGCCAATCTGGGTTTATGTTTGAATAGAACTCAATACATGTACCAAAAATATCTGCAAAAGATTCATTTAAAGCTCCTGATTCTCCTTGATAAACTAAACCTCCATTCCCATTATTATTCACAACTAAATGCGTAAACTCATGACCTGCAACATCTAAAGCAACTATTGGATTGAATTCAGTACCATCTCCCATACCATATAACATAATATTATAAGGTGCTCCATAAGCAGATGCATTATTTTGTGTATTTCCATATGCTTCTTGATAATGTGGTGGGTTAATATATTGCTTAATTACTCCTCCTTCATCATCATAACTATTTCTATTCATTGCGTTCAAATAGAAATCATACGTTTTTTCCATACCCCAATGAACGTCTAATGCCGTTTGATTATTTCCTGACATTACCCAATCCGTTGTTGAACTAACATAATCTTCTGCGTTTGGAATTCCATCAATTTCTATTGTATTTTCGGCATTTGTTCCATCAAAAGTTTGAATATTTCTCACTGATTCTCTTAACCTATAAGATCCGTTATGAGATTCGCAAGTTATATCTACAACTCCTCCATATAAAATATCTGCAGTACCTGAAGTATCTTCATTATAAAATAAATTTACTTTTGATAAAATCTCTCCTGAATTAGCATCTAAATACAAATGACACATTTCAAATGGTTCATTTGAATCAATTCTAACTTTTTGTGCTAACTTAAAATTAAAAGAATCTTTATGTTTAACTCTTAAATATATTGTTTCTACAGGGTATTTTTGAATTAATTTTGAAACTTTAAGTTTTGATTTCGCTAATTCTAAAGCTTTTCTTTTTGAAACTTTTAAAGAAGAAGAAACATCTTTCAAAGCATGTATTTGACCATTAATAGAATTAACATAACCTGCTTTTAGATGTACCATTAAAATTCCATTTTCAACCTTAACTCCTTTGTAATACTCTTCAAAATTAATATGCGTAAAGCCTAATTTATCTGTTCTACTTGAAATTTGTTGAAATGAATAATCTTCGTTTAAATGAAACCAATGATTAACTGAATTTAATAGTTGGTTTAATTTAATTTTTTCTTTTTTTAATTTTTTATTAAAACTTCCGTCTTTTGTGTAAACAATAATATTTTCTAAGGAATTCTTTGATTGTTTCCTTTGACCATAAAATAAAACTGGTAAACAGAATAAGACAAAAAGCAATTTTTTTGTGTTTTGCATTCTTTTGTTTTTTGTTGTATTAGTTTTTAAAAAACAAATATATTAACACCTTAACCTATAATATTAAATTAATGTTAACTTTTTAACTATTATAGTAAATAGAATCACAAATACTAAATAATATAATAAATTATCAACAACCATAATTAATTAAAATTAAAAAGAATAATCTTAAATATAGCTATCAAATGAAAGTAATTTCTTCTAACCTTTTCTCTTTTTAAACAAAAACAAAAGCATTACAAAAATCATTATAGGAATCTGAAATATAAAAATCAACGTTCCAATTACAAATCGATTCTTTTTTAAGATCAAAACAACTAAAAGAATTAATAGAAAAACACTAATTATTATTTTCATTCATCTATTTTTTAAAATCTTCTAGAAACAAAGAATATTTAGAATCCAATATCTCTTCAGAAACCTCAAATTGACTTAGATTAATACTTCCTTTATATGGTTTTGAAGTCAAAATACCATATCCTCCTAGGATTACATTAATGCGCAATTCTGTTTCAAATTCTCCTTTATATCTAGGCATTGCAAACTCAATCTCAGAATTTGATGGGATATCATGAGTCATATAAACTATAGTACCTATTTTCTGAATACTATATTCTATTGGTTTCCATTTTCCATTTTCATCTTTCGCTTCTTGAATAATATCAAATCCTGTTTCTGATGAAATAAGATAATCTTTTAATGTTAAATTTTTTATTTTAAAACTTTTAAATTTTCTATATCGATATTTTACCTTTAATACCTCTAGTTCTCTTTTTGATAATTCTTTATTATTAATGTATTCTGGATAAACAATATTTAAATTATCGTAAATATGAAAAATCAAATTATAATCTACTTCTTGTTTTATAAAATCATCACTTACCTCATCAGAAACCGAAATAGAAATACTCTCGTTTAATTTTTCGTTTAATAAAACAGCTTCTTTAGGTATGTAGCTCCCAACACACATTTCATTCTTACTCATATAAGTCCTTGGGTCATAAACGGATTCCGTTTCAATCCAATTTTCTAATTTATTAGTTTTACAACTAGTCAAAGTCATTAATATGATTACAAATATCTTTTTCATTCACTTCTATTTTCATTTATAAACCTAGTTGGATTTACAAATCCAGTTGTATCTACATCATAACCATCTCCGATATATTTCTCAATATCTGTTCGAATTTCAAAATGTAAATGTGCAAGATAAGCTCCATTTGCAGTCCCGATAGTTCCAATTTTCTGACCTTTCTTTACAAATTGTTTTTCTTTAACCAAAATCGTATCACAATGTGCATATAGAGATTCTAAAACTTCTCCATTTTGTTTTTGATGAAAAACTCGAATAACATTTCCCCATCCTCCTCCATTATCTCTAGCAAAATAAACATAGCCGTTTGCAGCACTATAAATAGGATGCCCTAAATCAGAATTTCCACCATTTACATGATTCCAATCTTCTCCCAAATGATAATTCTCTGTAAACTTCTGTGCATTGTAATAATTCTTGGCATCTGGTTTTCCTACAGGAAAATCAAAACCACTTGTTTTATGCTGCGGATTATTCTTGAAGATTTCTTTAATTGAATCTAATCTTGTTTTTGGTTTTTGAATTTCTATTTCTTGAGATTTAGAAATTTCTTGTTTTGACGCTACTTTTTCATCTTCTCCTTTTTTAGAATTTTCTTGACAAGAAAGAAAAATGATTAAAGCAAAAATGGAAATTATCTTTTTCATAAGCTTAATTAAATAATTATTAATCCTGATTCATATTTAAGGACTTCATAAATTTATGTATAAATTCTACTTCAGAAGGTTTACATTTTCGTAAAAAAGCCTCCTTCCTCTTCCCTTCCATATAATATAAAAAATCTTCCCATTCATTTGAACTTACTAATTGTTTATAATATTCAGTGTCATATTTAATATCACAATATAACAAAATAGAAAGTGCCCAATGAAAATCATAATACGACTCTCCATGATTTCCTTGATTACTTATAAGGTACTTTCTCTGTTTATGAATAAATTTTAAAATTGTTTTACAAGACTTTTCTTTTTGAAGAAAAAAAAGATTTACAAGTATATGTTCAATTTTTGTGTATTTAGTTTCTAAAATACTTTCAAAGTGACTTACGAATTCTGTTTTACCTTGAAGACCGATAGACCATGCAGCTACTTTATTATACCTCCAATTAAGCTTCAATAAAAGATATTCTAATTCTTTATTAGATAAATTCTTTGTTGCTTTTAATAATTTATTGCAAAAAGATATTTGTTCTTTCTCTTTCATTAACCAAATAATCCCATTCATCAATCTCATGTAAAATGGGCTAATACAATATTGAAAAAAGACATCAGAACTAAAAACATCTTCATAGGTGTTATTTTTCGTTATTTCAAATCTTTTTTTCTTACTTAATCTCTTCCAAATTTTCATCATACAACCCTACTAATAAACTATTTCCTTTATTATCAATTCGCAAAGCTCCATATTTTGCTTTTTCATATCTATCTCCTGTTCCTTCTTGAAAGAAAAAAGATTCGGCTCCTATATTTATTCTACCCCAACGAGCTTTTGTATAATTAATCAAAAATTCTCCTTCGTTCAGAGGATTCTTTTCATCTTGCACTCGAACTTTTTCTGCAATATTTTTCTCGTTTAATTTTACAATACAAAATCCTCTTTCTGAAATATCGTTTCCTTCTCTTGATATTTTATAATTTAATCGCATATAATCTCCTTGCATTAAAGAACGAGGATCTACTGGAGCTAACTCTAGAAAAACTAAAGTTCCATCTTCTAATAACTCTTCTTTTTGAAAAATGGAATAGGTAAAAAAACCTAATAATAAAACTAAGTTTAAAGCAATTAATAGCAGTTTAGACTTTTTCATTTTTGAACCATTTTTTTTGGATGAATAAATAAATAACTAAAAACAAAACTCCTGAAATCATCATCAAGATAGATTTTGTTAGAAGTGTAAAACTTAAATCATAATAATATTGACATACGAAATAAATCAGAGCAATTAAACTAATAGAAAATCCTGTTTTATAATTTGCATAAAAACATAATAATAAAATGAAAATTGCTCCAAGAATTGTCGGTTCAAAAATTGTAATTAAAAAAACACAAAATGTAAATGCAATTATCAATATTTTTGAAACGGTTTCTGTTATTTCTATTTTCTTAAATAATTTAGGAAGAAAAAATAAAAGAGCTACAAAAACTCCAATAGTTGAAATCCAAGGATAAAAATCAAATTTCTTATAATCAAATATTTCACTCACTGTAAAAAATCCTATTAATAAAGTAAATATAAAAGCAATTCTTATTGGTTGAAAGGTATAAGAAATAAAATTATTTTCAGTTATTAATTTCGATTCATTTGTTTGTAAAAAATATAAAACCAATAAGTCAAAAATCACGATAATATTAATACAACTTGGTACTTCTAATTCAAAAAGCATATAAAATATACAAGCATGAAATCCGATTATGGAAATAAATGAAATCAAAAAACTTCTAGACAACAGAAAAACAACTAAATTTATAGCGCTTAATAAAAACGCTATTTGCCAATCTTCAGAGTTTTCATAAGAGAAATTAATCATTACAAAACCAGTAATAATAAGTGTCAAACTAAAAGCATCTACTATACTATTTTTCACAAATCTTGAAATTAAAATTGTCGAAATAATAAAAATAATTCCAAGAGCTAACATTGCTCCCTCATTTTTATATATTCCTATAAAAAATAAAGCTAAAATTAAAAATATCCCTGCGAAATAACCTCCGAAAATAGAAAGAATTTTGATCAACAAAGAGGATTGATTTTTTTCTTCTTCACTTATTTCTTGCTGTATTTTTTCTTCTTCATATTCAAAATCACTTTTATAACTTTGAACATAAGTTAAAACCTGTTTTATATCTCTTTTATTTTCCATTTTTTTTGCAATTTAATTAAGTTTAAAATCAATAAAGTAATACAGGTTACAACAAACCCACTAATTACAAATAACATTCCTACATCAAAAGAAATATTTAATAAAAATGAACAAATTATAATCAAAATACTTACTGGAATAATTCCTAAATAGAATAGGTTTTGTTTTTTATAACCTAAAAACAATCCTGTTGTATATAAAACTATTACTGATAATAGTAAAACATAGAAATATGGATTATATTTTGAGAAAATACCTATTGTAATCGTTGTTGTTGTAATGGTCAGAATCCAAAGTTCTAAAATTCGTAAAAACCATTTTTCAATTTTAAAAGTTTTCAATTTAGAAGGAAGAATCAAGAAGATAAGATAAATAACAATGTTGCACGTAAATAGAAAAAAACCAACTTGTATTTCATCCAAATAAGTTGCGATTTGCTGCGTATAAAAAACAAAAGTGCTATTCACCAAAATAATATACAAAAGCCAAAGAGGTGCAAAATTTGAAACTACAGCCCAAATAGTTATAAAAACGGTCCATCCTAAAAAGAAATCATATGCGTTTGCTCCTGTTTGATAAATCTGTCCAAAAACTGCAAACAAAACACCAACTAGAAAAGAAGCTACTGTGAGTAGAATATTCTTAAAAAGTTCACTTGTTTTGGTAAAAAGAATAATCGTAGTAACAACGACAATCAAAGTTTCTATAATTCCAATTTTCACAAATTTATTTAAATCTGCCCAATTATAGGCGAAGAAAAATATAATTCCAGCAACTAAAAAAGCTGCTCCAACACTCAGAAAAAAATATTTCAAAAACACAAGCCATGTATTTTTTTCTGTGTAAAAATCTTTTTCTAAAATCTGAGAAATCTCTTTTTCGGTGAGATTACTATTTTGACTAATAATTCCTAATTCTTTCCGTGTAATTTTCTCCATTTAATTAATTTTTAAATCCTGTGGTAAACAAATTTCTTGCACCACGAATTCCACATTTTTGATATTTGTGATAGGCTTGCGCTGCTCTTTCGTCAATTTGCTTTCCTGTTTCATTGTTCATCCAACCATCAATTGCAGCTTTCAGCGTATAAGCTTCTGGAGCCATCAAATGTGTAGTCCATAAAATAGGATTTGCGTTTGCTTTTTTGATTTCTGGTGAAAAAAACTCTCTACTATAGCAAGCTAAGATGATAACATCTCGTTTTTTATTTTTCGTTTTAAGATAATCAACTTCCACAGAAAAGTCCATCAAACCATCGTGGCCAATGTAAGAAATCAAATCGGCATCGCCACCAAATCTTAATTTTTTATTTTCAAATTCGATAACTTCCTGGTTTTGTTGATTGGAAGCTTTTAGAAAGTTTTCTGTACACATTTTAATCTGCTCTCCATCATACGCATCTGCCAAAATATAAACATCTTTTGTAGCATGTTTGAACAAAATTCTATCTAAAATATAAGGATTATCCGATTTTGGTTTTGAAATCAATTTCCAATCTTTTGTCTTTAGTTTGAAAAAAGATTTCATACCATAGCCTGCTCCCCAATATAAATTCAAACGAGGATCTTTTCCATTTCCAATTTTTTCTGGTACAGGAACTATTCCTTGAAATTCATTATCACACAAAGCAACAAAAACATGAATTGTTTTTTGGGCTTGCATTTTGAAGGTGATTAAAAGTAATAGGGTTATTATAGTTTTTGTTTTCATATGTTTAATTTTCTTTTACTAGTTCTTTTCATTTTTGCTCTAACCATTCTTGCCATTTTTTATAATCTTCTCCTATTTTTTCAACTCCATCAGGTTCAATAAAAATATATTTACGAATGGATTCTTTACTAAAAAATTTATAGGAAGCATTTGCTTGTCGAATATAAAGATGTAATTCTTTTTCAAGTTTAAATTGTTTAGGATTAATTTCTCCATCCAATTCGTTGGTATAATAAACTTTGTTTTTTGATAAAATTTTAAATCTTATTTTAGTTTTAAAAGATCCTCTATATAATTTTGAATTCGCTTTAAGAATCCCATTTGGCTTTAATTTAAAATTGGAATATGAACTTCCACAAGCTGAATAATTCCAATATTCTATAGGTTTCCATTTCCCATCTTTATCTTTCGCTTCTTGAATCATCCTAAAACGACTATCTGAAATTGAAATATTAATAGAATCATTTGTATTATTGAATAAATAAATAGATGCTAATTTTCGGTTTATTTTTTCAGCATAAATTATTATAGAATCTTCACTTTTCAATAACTTCAATTTATTCAAAGTCTTCTCATCTTCGATATATAATTTTACTGCTGGAAGAGTTTTTTCTTTACTATTAAAATAGAAATCATAATCTGCTTCATTTTGATTATAAGTCATGTGTTGACAAAACGATTTTGTATAAAAAAATAATAGGAAAAAGAATAAAATTTTAGTTTTCATCATTAAATCAGATTTGAATTTCAAAACAATTAAAAAAGACATTATTTTCATTTGAAAAAAAATCCAAATCAAATAATGCCTTATAAACTAATGGAAAATTATTTTCGAACAAGTGTCAAAACTTCTTTATCTCCACTCCTACTCATAATGAATTGTAAAGAATCTTTTGACATTTTACCTAATTCCACAGCAATTTCCATTTTACCTTCTGGAGTTGAATATAAATTTCCTCCAAAAAGTCTATAAGTTCCTTTTTCTTCTAAACCTCCAACTTTTGAATTATAGGTTTTATCTTCATTAAAATTAAAATACACATTGTCATTACACATATTTTTATTTCCAGAAGATTCTGCAGTCCAATTTGCACATTTCCATTCTCCAGCAATATCTTTATAGTCTTGAGAATCATCACACGAAATTAAACTTAGCATTAAGGAACTTAGTAATAGTACTTTTTTTTTCATAATTTATTATTTTAATTGATTTTAATTTTCAGTTTCCACTTCTATTTCAATTCAAAAAAACAACACTAATCACCAACAAAACAAGAGCTTAAAAATAGAATTTTAATCCTAGAATACAACAGATAAATTTCTACAAACTACATTTTCATCTGAATTGTAGTTTTCACTTTTCCATCTTTATCTTTTTCCAAAGTTGTTTTTGTATCCGTTTTTGCTCCAGACATGATGATTTCTTTCACATCGTTATGCAATTTTTCATAATCCATTTTTTCATTATAAGTATATTTATAAAGAGTTCCACCAGTTTCTCCATTTTCAGTACTAACCCTTTTTGTCATTACATAATCAAAATCTACATCACCATGAAACATTAAAACATGCAATCTATATAATTGCTCTTTGTCTGTCCCGTCCGGATTTCTGCTATAAACGTAATAAACTATTTTAGTAAAACTCGAAGAAAATCTATCTTTTGGCAATTCATGAAACCATTCATATCCCCAAACATTTTTATCATCTAAAACAAAAAAATCAAAATTAAAATACTCATCAAGTCCTTCTGGCAACAAATCCTCTTTTTTATACTCATACATTTTCTGAATAGATTTCGCTCCTTCTTCAAAATTTCCCATTCCAAAATGATTTACTGTTTTATTTTTGGTCATAAAATATTTTCTTTTAGAAAAACGTAAATCAAAAATATACTTTCCTTTTTCAATATATTCCAAAGCTTCATTTGCATATTTTAAGGAAGTTTCAAATTTTTCATTCATCCTATATTTCCCTTCCAACTCAGTTCCAGCAACGGTTGCATAAAAAAGCGCATAATTATATAAAGTATCTTCTTTAGAAATCGTTTTTTCCAACTCTTTAAATCCTACATAGGACGAATCCACAGCATATCTTTCATATTGATCTAAATGTTTGTAAAATTTATCTAATTCAGATTCTTGTGCAAAACTTATATTTACACCTAAAATAAGTAAGAAAAAGTATATTTTTTTCATATCATTTTTTGTTTTAATAGTTAATCATTTTGAGGTTGTCTAAAAAAATCCACAAGCTTTTTATAAACTTTTCGATTTAATTCTTCTTAACAATTTATTTTTTAGAATTCCTAAATATAAAAATTCCATCCTTCTATAACGTTTAGAATTAACATTTAAGTATAAAAAAAAAGTTGATTCTAAAACTAAAATCAACTTTTTCTTTTTTAATATTTTTGTTTAAAACTATTTATTAGCAATCTTGTCACAATCTAAATTATCATTCAATGCCATCATCAAATATTCTTTATACTCATGAAATTTAATTTCCTTATCTTCCCATCTACAAGAATAAGTTTTGCGTCCTTCTTTCGGACAAATAGAACAAAATAAATGAAAAGAATTTTCTCCTTCATCTTGCATCGTTTTATACGTTTTTACCACTTTATTCTCTTTCAAAGAAAAAATAAATGTTTTAAAAATCTCATCTTTTTCTTTTTCAGGTTCTTTAAAACTTTTATAAGTAGTCACGTATTTATCTCCGCCCCACAAAAAACGATCTACTTGTACAGCTCCCATCAATAATAATTGCTCATCAATTGTTCCATCAACATATTTTTGCTTTAAATGTTTAAAAATTTCATTTGCTTTTTCATGATTATTCAAAGCGGTGTGAATAGACATGATACTACTTAAAACAAAATCATTTTCTGGATTTATAGCAATTATTTTCTCATAAGCTTCCAATGCTTTTTCATAGTTTTTATAATGAAGAGACTCATAATAACCGATTCTTTCCAAAATAAAAAGATAATTATCATCTTGCTTATCGATCAGTTCTGCACTAATTTGATATTCTTTTAAAGCAATTGCAAATTCTTTATTCTCTTCATGCATTGCTGGAACCATCACATATGGCAAACCTGTATCGAAAGTCAATTTTCTTGCAATCGAGAATAAAGCATAAGCTTCTTCTAGTCTATTTTGTTTATAATAAGTTTGACCAAGTTGCGCTACATAAGATTGATTTGAAGAATCTACTTTCATTGCTTCGCTCAAATCTTCCTCTGATTCTTTGAAATTATTTATATATCTATGAGCGATTCCTCTTAGATAAAAAACATTTCCTGTTTCAAAACCATTATTAATTGCGTGTGTGTAAAATTCTACTGCTTTTTGATGCATTTCAAGTTTAAAAAATGCATATCCTATAAAAGCTAATTCTTGTCCGGTGAGTAAATCTTTTTGTTCTTCAAATTTTATAACTTCTTCGTAATCTTCTTCATCATAGAAATCTTCAATTGTCTGTGCGTTTACAAAAAAACTAATTAGTAATAATAATCCTAAAAGTAGTTTTTTATTCATAATTTAGAAAAGGTATTTAGTAAAAATTGGTTTTAGTTATTTGTTCTTATACTGAAAACGATTGAAAGGATTTTGGTTTGTTATATTTTTTCAAGCACAAATAACTTTTAAATGTTAAATTTCAACACAAATAAACATATTTCTGTTAAAACTTCCACTAACAAATATCTTATTTCAGTAAAAAAAATCAATAAATTTCATTTTATTAGCTTAAAAAGATAAAGAATTCGTTTAAACTTTTTTATCAAAACTAGGAGTTTCATCTGATGTTTATTGATGGAGAAGGAAAAAATTTTCAGCATAGCCTTAGCTATGGTTAAAATTTTTTACAAGCCAGTAATGAACATGCTTGAAACGAATTTTGAGTTAAAAAGTATAAAGGAATTCTAGATATTCTCTTGTTAGATGATTCTTTTCAAATTATATTTTAAGAAAAAACCGAATTTCTTCATTTTACTAAAAATCAACTTTATATCTCAATTCCTTTTTGCATCTTTGCCAAAAACTAAAACTTTAATACCTTTGTAACAGGCAATTAAGAGTGTTAGAAAGAAAATGATGAAGTTGCGAAAAATATATAATGCCAAAACAATAGAATTCTACAATGTAGATATTTCTTCCGAACTAAATTTACCTTTAGTAAATTCTGGTATCAGTGCTGGATTTCCTTCACCTGCAGATGATTTTTTAGACATCAATATTGATTTAAACAAACATTTAATTAAAAATCCGAGTACAACTTTTTATGGTCGTGTTTGCGGAGATTCTATGATTAATGCAGGAATTAATGATGGCGATTTATTGATTATTGATAAAAGCTTGGAACCAAAAAACGACAAAATTGCAGTTTGTTTTATTGATGGAGAATTTACTGTAAAAAGAATTAAGATCGAAAAAGATATTGTTTGGCTGATTGCCGAAAACGAAGCCTACGAGCCTATCAAAGTTACCGAAGACAACGACTTTATCATTTGGGGAATTGTAACCAATGTAATCAAAAGTTTCTGATGTTTGCTTTAGTCGATTGTAATAATTTTTATGCTTCTTGCGAGAGAGTTTTCAATCCTGCATTGAACAAAAAACCTGTTGTGGTACTTTCCAACAACGATGGTTGTGTAATTGCGCGTTCAAATGAAGCTAAAAAATTAGGAATTCCAATGGGTGCTCCAGCATTTAAATTCAAAGCTGTTTTTGAGAAAAATGATATTCATGTTTTTTCTTCCAATTACGCTTTATATGGAGACATGAGTAGTCGCGTGATGAATCTCCTTTCCGAATTTACACCAGAAATTGAAATCTATAGTATCGATGAAGCTTTTTTAAAATTTGAAGGTTTTGAACTTTTTGATTTGAAAAAAATTGCTTCTCAAATGAAATATCGAGTTACGAAAGGAACTGGAATTCCTATCAGTATCGGAATTGCTCCTACCAAAGCTTTAGCAAAAGTTGCAAATCGAATTGCAAAGAAATTTCCAGAAAGAACAAATGGAATTTATATTATTGATTCGGAAGAAAAGAGATTGAAAGCTTTAAAATGGTTGGCTATTGAGGATGTTTGGGGAATCGGGAGAAGACATGCAAAACGTTTACGAAATATTCAAGTTACCAATGCTCTTCAGTTTACAGAACTTCCTGATGAATGGGTTCGAAGAAATATGACAGTTGTTGGGCTTCGATTAAAACATGATTTGGAGGGAAAACCAACTTTAGATTTAGAAGAACCGAATTCGAAAAAAATGATTGCAACAACTCGTTCTTTCGACAGAATGCTTTCTGATTTTGATGACATTCGAGAAAGGGTTAGCACTTTTGCTGTTTCTTGTGGAGAAAAACTTCGTAAGCAAAATTCACATTGTAATCTTTTGATGATTTTTTTACACACCAATGGTTTTCGAAAAGATTTACCTCAATATGGAAAAAACATTGTGGTAAATACAGAATTTCCGACAAACTCAAGTATTGATTTGGTAAAATATGCCACAAAAGGTTTGGAAGCAATTTTTCAAAAAGGCTATCAATACAAAAAAGCTGGTGTGATTGTGATGGGATTAACACCAAGTGATCAAAAACAGTTTAGTTTGTTTTCAGAAGAAAATCCAAAACACGAAGATTTGATGAAAATTGTGGATCGGTTGAATACTTCTTATGGAAATAATAAAGTAAAATTCGGAGGGCAATCGTTGGACAAACAATGGAAAATGAAACAAGAAAGATTATCTCCAAGATATACAACAAATATTCATGAGGTAATTTCGGTGCAAGCAAAAAAAGTAAAGAAAGATTAAGAAAAAAGTTTAGATATGTGTTTTCATAGTTCACAAACAAAAAAAGTGCAAGAATTGGAAAATCGATTTCAGGTAAAATTATCTGAAAAAGTGAATCGTCCGTATTTTGATGTTCCGCAATTTCATCTCAATGGATTTGCGCATCCGAATATGCTTTTGATTCCTCAAGAGAAAAATTCTGTGCTTTTT
Source organism: Aureivirga sp. CE67 (assembly GCF_015767245.1). Taxonomy (GTDB): domain Bacteria; phylum Bacteroidota; class Bacteroidia; order Flavobacteriales; family Flavobacteriaceae; genus Aureivirga. The sequence continues at coordinate 50,087 of NZ_JADOTV010000010.1, read as the reverse complement.
CCAGGTCGTTGGGGAATTGTTCCTAAAAATATCCATCCAGATTCTTTGGATAATTATTACAAAGAAGCAATCAAATTTGGTGGAGGTTTAAATGCACAAGCCGAAAAAGTTTTTGATCATTTTTTGTATAAAGAATCTATTTATACTCGAAGATGTATAATTCCGGTTACAGGTTTTTTTGAACCGCATGAATTTGAAAAGAAAAAATATCCTGTTTATGTTTTTCCAAAAGATCAGAATTGTTTTTCCCTTGCAGGAATTTATTCGATTATTGGGAAAACAGTTACTTTTTCAATTTTGACAAAAGAAGCTTCTCCTCTTTTTTCTAAAATTCATAACACAAAAAAAAGACAACCAATTTTACTTTCAAAAGGAAATGAAAAAATGTGGTTGGATGAAAATAAATCAAAAAGTGAAATCTACGAAATGATGCATTTCAATTATTCTGAAGAAAATATTGCTTATCACACAGTAGATCGAAATTTATTCAACCCGAAAATTGATACCAATGAAAGTTCTTTTCTTGAAAAAATGGATTACGGTGTATTTTAAACTAAAATATTCGTTTTAATAAACTTTTATTTTATTGACACAACTTTATCTAACAAAACACACAAACTTCTTTAAAACGCTTAAAATCCACTTTAAACATTGAATTAACAATCTGTTTCAGCTTTAATTTTCTTTTTCGTAAAAAATAAATAATCATTAGTCAAAAGAAAATCTAAGTTTAAATCACTCCAAAAAGTAAATTTTTAGATTAACTTAAAATTCAAAATCCTATTTTCAAAAACAAAAAAAGAACCAACCAAAAAATATTAGTTCGTTCTTTTTTTCGTGAATATTTCATTTCAGATTTTATCATAAGAAAAAATTATGATTGATTTGAAATAAAATCTACTATAAAGATTTTCTATTCGTAAAATTGTATGTTCTCCATTTTGATTCTAGAAACCAATTCTAATTCTCCATTTTGAAACTTTTGATCAAAATCTTGGATATCTAAGGTTTTAATTTTCGGTTTATAGTTTAAGTAGTCCACAAACCGAATACCGTTACTAACACGCTCATTTACAGCTTTTCGAAAGCGAGAACCGCCATCATTCACCTTAAAGTTATACGACAAATAAGATACTTTATATTGCTGATTATCAATATAATAAATATATTCATCTTCATAATCAGTTCCACCACCTTCTTTTGCAAAAGTAACTTTTATCTTAAAATATTGATTATCACCTATTTCCGTTACTCCAAGTAAAGTTTTATTTACAGCCTTATCATTCAAACCGTGAGGTAATAATGCAAAATAAACAACCGAATTTACCGACTCTGCATAAGCATCAGACTTCTTTTTTTCCAACTTTTGAACTTCTCCATCAATAGTTCTAACCAATCCATTATTGTCAAGTTTATCGATAATTTTTCGATTCAAACTATCTAATTGAACTCTTGAATATTCAAAAAGTCCATCTTTTCTTTTAACGAAATATTCTTTATCTCGAAATTTAAAACTGAAATCTAAATTGTTGTATTTCTCTCCCCCAGCCTTCTCAATTGCTTTGTTTACAATTTCATCTGCAGAAAGTTCCTTTGGTTTTGACTCTTTACAAGCAATAAAAAAAAAGCCAAAAACCAGCAGCATGATCATTTTTGTTTTCATTACCTCTGTGTTTTTGGCAAATGTAGAGTTTTCTTAGTCTGAAAAATCTAAAAAATTTGTTAAGAAAGTTGTAGTAAAACTCAATTATTATTCCTCTTCTTCTTTGAATAATTCACAATTACATTCTCCATTAAATCCATTCGACTTAAATGCAAAATTAAACGACTCAGTTTTAGTAGCTTCTAGTGAAAATTCAGTATAATAGATAATATCTTTTCCAAATTTTTCAATAGTTAAATAAAAATCTAAAAAAGAATCTTGTTGTAAAGTTTCTAGTTTCAAATCATAAGAAAGTCCTTGAAAATTAACTTTTGATTCTGAATTTAAAGCATGATAAAAAACTTTTTTGTCTACTGTAATATCATTTACGGTTCTCACAAGCGTACATTCATACATTTGAGAGTAAGCAATTTTAGTTAAAAAGTAAAAAACTAAAGTTAAAAAGAATATTTTATTTTTCATATTTGAAGGTTTAAAGGCGCAAAAATATTGATTATAAATTGTTTAAAAAAGATTTATTCGATTTTTTAATAAAAGCGATGTAACAAATTCTACTAAACTATGTCTTATCATAAAAACAATAATAAATTATGAAGCTATCAATACAGAATTTGACAAAAACGTACAAAAATGGTGTAAAAGCTATTGATAATGTATCTATAGAAATAGGAACGGGAATGTTTGGATTACTTGGACCAAACGGTGCAGGAAAATCATCTTTAATGAGAACCATTGCAACATTGCAAGATCCTGACTCTGGGAAAATCTTTTTTGAAGGAAATGATATTTTAGAAAATAAAATGGAGCTTCGAAAGACTTTAGGTTACCTTCCTCAATCTTTCGGGGTTTATCCAAAAATGAGTGCTGAAGATTTGCTTTTCTATTTCGCTACGCTTAAAGGAATTTCTTCAAAACAAGAGCAAAGAAGAATTGTACAAGAAGTCTTAGAAATCACAAATCTTTATGATATGAAAGATAAAAATGTTGCTGGTTATTCTGGTGGTATGAAACAAAGATTTGGAATAGCACAATTACTTTTAAACAATCCAAGATTAATTATCGTAGATGAGCCAACAGCTGGTTTAGATCCGGCTGAAAGACATCGTTTTTTAAATGTTTTAAGAGAAGTTGGAACAAATTCAACAGTAATTTTCTCTACGCATATTGTTGAAGATGTAAAAGAGCTTTGTAACGAAATGGCAATCCTAAATGGAGGAAGAATATTGAAACACACAACTCCGATGGAAGCTACAAAAGAAATGGAAGGACAAATCTGGACTAAAACTATTTCTAGAGAAGAATTGGACGCAAACAAAACTATGTTTGATATTTTATCTTCTAATTTCAACCAAGATAATACTTTAAATATTCGAGTTTTATCAGAAACAAAACCTTCTGAAGATTTTAAGGCAGCAACTCCACAACTGGATGATGTTTACTTCAAATATTTAAAAGAAGACGAAGTTAACGCAAAAACAATTGTATAACCAATATTTCACCAACCATGCTTAAAATATTTAAATTTGAATTAAAATATTGGTTCAAAAACCCTACTTTCTATGTTTTTTTAGGGTTATTTTTCCTTATTTCTGTTTTATTTGCAGCAATTAGTGGAGGAATTTTTGAATCCTTAACTGGTAGTAACGTTTCTACTAGAATCGTAAACTCTCCTGTTGGAATTAATGATATTTTCAATGGAATTTCAATCTTTATTTGGTTCTTGATACCTTCTGTTATTGGAGCTTCTGTATATCGTGATTTTAAATCGAACATGCACAGTATCTTGTTTTCGTATCCTTTTACAAAAGCACAATATTTATTCGGAAAATTCTTAAGTTCTCTTTTTGTTGTTAGTTTGATCATTCTAGGAATTATGTTAGGAATCATGCTAGGGTTTAAACTTCCTGGAACTAACGAACAAATACTTACAAGTTTTAATATCGTACCATATTTAAAAGCTTATTTTGTTTTTATTATTCCTAATGTACTTTTTATTGGAGCTATTGTTTTTGGGGTAGTAACTTTTACAAGAAACATTGCAGCAGGTTTTATTGCAATTATACTTTTCTTATTTATCGGAGATATTATCGAAATAATTTTCGACCAAGATAAAGATATTTTATATCGCTCATTATTAAATCCGTTTGGAGGAGAAGCTTTATATTATTATACTAAAAAATGGACGCTAGCAGAAAGAAATGTAAATCCAATTCCTATTCAAGAAATATTAATTTACAACCGATTAATTTGGATTGGAGTTTCTACGATTCTTTTCTCGCTTATTTATAAATTCTTCCAATTTCACCAAAATGCTATTTCTTTCAGTTTTAAAAAGAATGAAGGAGAACGATTTGTAAAGCAAAACTTCGGAAATATTATAAATATTGAATTACCAAAAGTTACTTTCGACTATTCTTTCCTATACAATTTAAAAGCTAGTTGGAAGTTTTCAAACATGGATTTAAAATACATTATTAGAAGCTGGCCTTTTATTATTATTGCTGGTGTTGGAGTATTATTTTTAGTTATTTCTTCTACAACTTTTGGAGAAATTTTCGGAACAAACACCTATCCTAGAACTTGGCAAATGTTATTAATCCCAGGGACAATTTTTACGTTTTTCTTGATGATTATTACATTTTTATATTCAGGGTTATTGATTCATAGAAGTAGAACTTCAGGAATAAATGTTATCGAAGATTGTACAACAATTCCAAACTGGACCTTGATACTTTCTAAGTTTATTGCTTTGTTAAAAATGCAAGCTTTATTATTTTTAGTAGTGATTATTTCTGGAATTTCTATCCAAACTTATAGAGGATATTATGATTATGAAATCGGACATTATCTTTTTGACATTTATATCCTTCAGTTTGCTTCTGTTGTTATTTGGACATTCTTAGCGTTTTTTATTCAAACATTATTCAAAAATACATATATCGGATTCTTCGTTCTTTTAGTGTTATATATTGGAATTCCTTACCTTTCAGCAATTGGGATTGAACAATCGATTTTCAAATACAATCAAGGACCAGGATATAGATATTCAGACATGAACGGATATGGTGCATTTCTTTCTCCATTCTTTATTTACAAAGCATATTGGACAATTTTAGGTTTGGCTCTTTTTATTCTTAGCATAACACTTTGGACAAGAGGAATTACATTTTCTATTAAAGAAAGGCTTTCAATTGCTAAAAAACGTTTTAACCCAAAAACAGCAATTAGTTTTGGTGTTTTAATTATCGCTTTCTTTTCTTTAGGTTTTAAAATTTATCATGAAAATAATATTAAAAATAAGAGATATACACAAAAAGATCGTGAGCTACAACGCGTTGAATGGGAGAAAAAATATAGAAAATATAGTAGCTTCCTTCAACCAAAAATTGTTGCAGTTGATGTAGATATGCAAATTTTTCCAAAAGAAAGAAACTTCAAAGCTATTGGAGAATATACTTTGGTGAATAAAACAGACAAACCGATTGATTCTATTCTATTAAATCATAATGATTACCCAAGTAAATTTGAATTCAGTAAAGAAAATAATCTGGTTTCAGAAGACACTGTTTTCCACTTTGACATTTATAGATTTAAAACTCCAATGCAACCAAATGATACTTTAAAATTCACTTTTGAAATTGAAAATAAAGAGCATACAGCTTTAAGAACTAGTTCACCAATTATAGAAAATGGAACTTTCTTCCACAACACACACTTCCCTTCTATTGGTTATCCTGATGGGCAAGAATTAAGAGATGATGGAATCCGTGAAAAATATGGATTACCTAAAAATGATTTAAGACCTCATCCGTCAGATTCTACGGCATTAGGAAATACTTATATCGCAAAAGATGCTGATTGGATCGATTTCCAAGCAACGGTGAGTACTTCAATGGATCAAATTGCAATTGCTCCAGGATACCTACAAAAAGAGTGGGAAAAAGACGGAAGACGTTATTTCCAATATAAAATGGATAGTAAAATATTGAACTTCTATGCTTTCAACTCTGCAAGATATGAAGTAGTTAAAGAAAACTGGAATGATATTAATCTTGAAATTTACTATCATAAAGGGCATGATTATAATTTAGATCGTATGATGAAAGGACTTAAAGAATCTTTAAAATATAACTCTGAAAACTTTAGCCCTTATCAACACAAACAAGCTAGAATTATAGAATTCCCGTTAACTGAAGGATCTTTTGCACAATCTTTTCCAAACACAATTCCTTATTCAGAATCTGTAGGATTTATTGCAGAAGTAAATGATGAAGATAATGAAGCTTTAGATTATCCATATGCAATTACTGCGCATGAAGTAGCGCATCAATGGTGGGCGCATCAGGTTATTGGCGCAGATGTTCTAGGAGCTACGATGCTTTCTGAGAGTTTGTCAGAATATGTTTCTTTAAAAGTTTTAGAAAAAGGATATGATAAGCAAAAAATGCAAGTTTTCTTAAAAGATGCTTTGGATAAATACACAACTTCAAGAACTTTTGAAACTAAACGTGAAAAACCATTGATGTATAATGATGGGCAAGGTTATGTTCGTTATCAAAAAGGTTCCTTGGTTTTCTATGCACTAAGTGATTATATCGGGGAAGAAAAGCTGAATAATACTTTAAAAGAATATGTAGAAAAAGTGAAGTTCCAAACAGCACCTTATACAACTTCTGAAGAAATGGTTTCATATATCGAAAAAGTGACTCCAGATTCTTTGAAATATGTGATTGATGATATGTTTAGAACAGTAACTTTATATAGAAATAAAATTATTTCTGTTGAAACTGAAGAATTGGAAAATGGAAAATTCAAAGTTGATATCGAATTTGAAGTTGCAAAATCTAGATATAATGATAAAGGAAAAGTTTATTACAACCTTCAAGAAGGAGATACTCTTTCTTATCAAAAAGAAGGTAGAAAAAAACCTTTATACTCAGCTCCTTTAGCAGATTATATCGAAATTGGAATTTTTGGTGAAGAAGAAAAAGATGGTAAAACAAAAGAAAAAGAACTATACCTAAAAAAGCATAAAATCACAGAGATTCATAATAAAGTTTCAATTATAGTAGATGAAAAACCAAAAGAAGTTGGTGTAGATCCTTATTATAAATTGATCGATAGAAACTCTAATGATAACAGAAAAGATATTTAATTGGTTTATTAGATAGAAGTGAAAAATAAAGTGCCTGTTTAATTTTATTTAAATATTAAGCAGGCTTCAAATCACTTCAAAAGCAAAAAGAGACTATATCAGGCGATGTAGTCTCTTTTCAAATCAATTAACAAAAACTAAAAAAACATTATTTAATCATCATATTTTTCTTTATCATAAAGTTATTTTAAGAAGCTCCGCAACATTCGATCAATTCAACATGCCACTTAAAATAACTTGTGTATGAAATTTTTCCCTCATACTTAAAACTACTTTCATAGTTTTATTTCCATCTCTCTTACTTAAAGATAATACAAAAATCTTTATAAAACAATATAACTTTCTGATTTTTAACACTTTAAATTTATTTTTTAACATTTACAATGAATTTTCATTAAAATATTGTCTTGTAATTTGTTATAAAAATATGCAGCGCTAATCCTAAATAAACCAAGCCACTCATAAGCTTTGTAACAAAATGGAACTTTTTATTTTTCATGGCACTTTTCCCTAAAGAACCTACCAAATAAGCAACTATAGAAAGCCAAACAAAAGATATCAATGTAAAAATTACACCTAGTAAAAAAGCATTCCAAACATGATGCTCCGTATTTTTATCAATAAAATGAGGAATTACAATCACAAAAAAAGCAATTGCCTGTGGATCTGAAATAGCAATAATAAATCCTTGAATAAAAGATTTATTATATTTTTTAAAACGTTTTTCTTTTATTTCTTTGTTTAAATTCTTGAAAGTTTGGACGCTCAAGTAAATCAAATAAGCAACACCGACTAAAATCAAACCATTAGACAAAAATTTTGAAGAACTAATGATATAAGAAACTCCTACAGCGCTAATAAGCGTATCTAAAAGCAGTAAAGCACAAATACCTAGACCAACTTTGAAAGCCTCTACTCGATTGGTTAAAATCCCTTTGGTTACTGTAAATACAAATCCAACTCCTGGAGTGATAATCAACAGTAAAGAAGTTGTCAAAAATTCGGGAAAGTTTACAAAATCGAACATAGTAGATTAATTTTCTACTATAAATTACAATTTTTTGATGGGAAATTCAAAAGCAAAAAAAAACGGAAAAGACTAATTCCTTTTCCGTTTATTTATTATTGTAGTAATGTTCTTTGATCTGATCAATACTTTTAATAGATTTTTCCATCCATTCTAGTTTTTTCTCCAATCGCTCTTCTTCTGAAAGTTTCCAATCTAAATCTTCCGAAGCTCTCATTCTTCCAGTTACGTCATTTAAAATTACCGCAGCAGCAACAGAAATATTAAAACTTTCTGTAAATCCATGCATTGGAATTTTTAAATATCCGTCTGCTTCTTCCATCATTCTTTCTGAAACTCCTTCTTTTTCTACTCCAAAAACAAAAGCAGATTTCTTAGTAATATCAAATTTAGGTAAAAAACAAGAATCATTATGTGGAGTTGTTGCAATAATCTGATATCCTTTTTCTCTTAAAGATTCAATACAAATTCCTGTATTATCCTCATCAAAAGAATTGTATTGATGGAAATCTAACCATTTTTGTGCTCCTTTTGCAACATGTCTAGAAACTTGACTGTTGTATTTTTTTTCAATAATATGAACATCTTGTACACCAAAAATATCACAACTACGAACTACTGCACTTGTATTATGTTTTTGATATAAATCCTCTAAAACAACTGTAAAATGACGTGTTCTGTCTTTTAAAACTTTATCAAATAAAGCTTGTCTTTCTGGAGTTACAAACTGTTCTAAATATTTTAAATAATCTAAATCTACCATCTTACTATTTTTCTGAAATTAAAGAACTAAACTTCTCAAAATAATCTCCTTTCGTAATATCACAACCTTGTTCTACCATTGAAAAAATCTCTTCGTTTCTTTCTTTATTGTATTTTTTAGTTGCTTTAAAATATTCTACAGAAGCATCCTTTGAATTATCTATTAACCATTGAAATCCTTCTTTTGAAGTTAAATCAATTGATTCTGAAACTTTTATCAAAATTCTATGAATTTGCTCCTCTTCACATTTAAATAAATTCAAACTATGTTTTGAATAATGATCTAAATATTTTGTCTCTGTCAAAACTTTTTCCCAAACCAAATCACTAAAAATATTCATTTCATCTTCAGCAACTTCCGGTTTTTCTTCCTTTATTTTATTCCATTCTTTAACATCAATTTGTTGTGTTGCTAAAAAACGAGAAAATTCTTCATGAAGAGATTCAAATTGCTCTTTTGTAAGTTGTCTATATTTCATTTTACAAAAATTTCAATTAAAAATAAAAAAGCCTACTCGGATTAAAGAGTAGGCTTTTTCTATATAATTTGTGAAAAATTATTCAGCGATAATTTCGAAAGAAAAATCAACGATAACTTCTCTGTGTAATCTGATTGCAGCAGAATATTTACCTAATCTCTTGATAGTGTTACCAGGAATCTTGATAAATTTCTTCTCTACTTCGTGACCAGCTTTAGCGATAGCTTCAGCAAGATCTGCATTGTTGATTGAACCAAATAATTTAGTTCCATCTCCAGTTTTAGCAGCCATTTTGATCTCTAATCCTTTTAATGCTTCAGCTAATTTTGTAGCATCTTCTACTAATTTAGCTTCTCTAAAAGCTCTTTGCTTTAAGTTTTCAGCTAATACTTTTTTAGCAGATGGAGTTGCTAAAGTAGCAATTCCTTGAGGAATTAGAAAGTTACGTCCGTAACCATTTTTCACAGATACTATGTCGTCTTTAAATCCTAGATTCTCAACGTCTTGTCTTAATATAAGTTCCATAATTTACTGTAAATTTTTATTTTAATAAATCACCAACATATGGCATTAATGCTAAATGACGAGCTCTTTTGATAGCTACAGCCACTTTACGTTGAAATTTTAAAGAAGTACCAGTTAAACGTCTTGGTAAAATTTTACCTTGCTCGTTTACTAAGTATAATAAGAAATCTGGATCTTTATAGTCAACATATTTGATTCCATTTTTCTTAAAACGACAATATTTCTTTTGTTGTTTTGTGTCAATGTCTAATGGAGTTAGGTATCTAACATCACCTTGTTTACCTCCTTTTGCTTGTTGATCGATTGATGACATAATTCTTATTTTTTAGATGCTTTAGATGATGATTTTACTCTTTCTTTTCTCTTCTCAGCCCAAGCAGCAGCATGTTTATCTAACTTTACAGTTAAGTAACGCATCACTGTATCATCTCTTCTGAATTCTAATTCAAATGAAGAAATAGCTTCTCCAGATACTTTGTATTCAAATAAATGATAAAATCCGCTTTTTTTCTTTTGGATTGGGTAAGCTAATTTCTTTAATCCCCAATCTTCTTTGTAGATCATTTCGGCACCTTTAGAAACAAGATAGTCTTCAAACTTCTTTACTGTTTCCTTTATCTGAGTTTCAGATAAAACGGGATTCAAAATGAAAACAGTTTCGTAATGATTCATAATTAATAATTATTTGTTGTTTAATAATTCAGCGTGCAAAGATAAAACTTTTTTTGATTCTCGAAAGTCTTTTAGCATTTAATTATATTGGATTCACAGCCAAAAAGTGAAAATCTTTCACAATTTGCTTCACATCTTTATAGCTTCTCACCATCGAAAATAGAAATTTCGCCCAACCGAGAAATCCTGTAGCAAGTTTTTTAATCACATCAATCAAAAAACTAACCAACTTACAACCAACATTAAAGGCTTTCGATTGGTATTGAAAAGCTCCTACAATATAATTTACTTGTTCGTTTTCAATATTGTTTGAAATCACAATTTGAGCATCCATATCTTTGCGAAAAAAATAAGTACAATTTTCAAATTTTATTTCTCCTTTTACATAATTTGAAATAGAATTTACTATTGCTCTGAAGCCATTTTTAAGATAATGATAAGTTCTTGTGGCAAATCTAAGAAATCCTTTGTAGATATTATCGATAAAAAAACGGACTATTTTCTTACCAATTTTCTTAATTGCTCGCCAAAACCTTTTCACTCCATCCCAAAGTCGCGTTCCTTTTTCTTTGATAGAATCCCACATCGTGTTTATTTTCTCTGAAGAATTCATTTCTTCAACAACATCATCACAAAAATCATCTTCATCAAATCCTACTTGATTTTGATTAATAGCATCAATTTCTGTAAAAACATTTGGTATAATTCTTTTAGCTAATTTTCGTGCTCTATTTTTCTTTTTATCTTGAAATTTTATGTAGAAACTTTTTAAAGCTTTAAACAATTTAGATCCTCTTTTATATTCAAAATCATAAGCTCCATCAATATCAACTTCAAAACCTAAAAGCCATAATTCAACTTTCAAAGTATTTATAATAAATTTTCGAGCTCTATTCTTATGTACCTCATCATAATCTTTGAACTGAAAAGATTGTTCGTTTTCTTCTCCTCTTCTGCTTGCTATTTTATGTGTCAAAAAATCTTGATCAAAAATATAGCTAACTGTTCGTTTATTTAATTCATGTGCATTTATTCTAAAATGAAGCACCAATTGTACAGATACAAAAGATTCTAAATCGGATTCCTTTAATAATTCAAAATTTAATTTTGGTTTATGATCATGCATTCCCAAAGCCCAAAGACGAAGTTGTATTGCTCGATGTAAAGCATATTTTCGATTTTCACGAATTTCTTCACCGTCAAACCAAAAATCTTCATTCATTTCTGATTCAAAACTCACAATTTCGTCCAAAGCATTCCAAGTCTTCTCTCCTACCCAATTATCTTGTTTCAAACCAGCTTCTATCTGAAATTTATGCACAGCATTTTTAACTGTTTCTATAATTTCATCTGAAATAGATTCTTTTCCCTTAAATACGATTTTTTCTTTTAAATAACCCAACAAATAAAGACGTGATGCAAAAGTTTGAATTCGCAATCTTTGTTTTTTAAAATCATATGTTTCTTTGTCGCTAGAAGGCAAATCACTTATGATTCCTTTATCCGAAGCATCTGTTACTAAAGCATCAAAGGACACTACTTTTGAAATAGCGTCCTTTGAATCTAAAAAATCATAACTCGGATGATCTTTAAATGACATTTATTATGTAATTATTTCTTTAAATAAATTAATCAATCCTAATCTTGTATCTAAACCATTTTTCAATGCCTCTCTGTGAATATCAATAGCTGCAGTGGGAATTTTATCATAATCTTTATTTACAAAATTATAAGAATCTCCATCAAACTTGATCAATGTCTCTGCTACAATAGAAACATCTGCTTTCACAGTTGTGATCTCTTTTAAACTTTCAATATCTGTATATGTTGCAGTAGATGTACTCACTGCAATTTCTTCTACTCCTTCATTATTTTCTGTTACTACTGAAGAATTTTCAGTAGAAATAGAAATATCTCCAATAAAAGTTTGAACATGTAAAGATGATAAATCATCAACTGCTCTGTCTAGCTCTTGTATTGCTTTTCTTAACCCCATTTTTTTGTTTTTTTATTAATTAAAATCTTTTTCTGTTAATAATGTATATGTAAAACTGTTTCCGTAAAAATCTAAAGACTTTTTGATAATAGACATTAAAATCAAAAACTCCTTATCATCTTGTACTACTTGACATCCTGCACTGTATTTCCCTACACGTTCGATATCATTTTTAAAACTTGTAGTGTGTAAATTTAAACCTGAAACATCTGTAAAAACATCTCCTGAATAATCAAACTCTCCATCACTATCTCCATCTCGCCAAACTTTAAAATTTGTTGTATTTTGTCTTAAAGCTTCATAACCTTTATGAAAATCTAATTTCCAAGCAGATTTGTATTGATTTGGAATCAAAATCGCAGTTCCATGCTCACGAAGTTTTTCATTTTTTAAATAATGTAAACCTGGTTTTGTTGTTCCTTTAAACATAAAAACTTGTTCATTTCCAAGTTCATCTTTATAAGCAACTCCTATAAAATCATTAAACTCATTTACAGTTAAATCATTCGAACGTATCCCAAATAAATTCAAATTATAAAATCCTCTATCGAAGAACTCATAGCCTTTTGAGGTATACACATTTTTCAATAAATCATAATTCAATTTCATCTTCTATTTTTTTAAATTTTGACTAAAAATATATTTTTTATATTAATTTTCAAACTATTAATTAATATTTAATGTTAAGTTTATTTAGAACCTGTCTAAATTTATATCAAAAAAATTTAAATGCTTCTTAAAAGCTCTTTTTTGTCTTTTTTCTCCTCCATAGCGATGCTATGCACTCCAAAAAAGTCTTCAAAATAGCATTTTAATAAACTATAAAATAAATTCTGTTATAATTTTAAACAGGCTCTTAATTCTTTAAATATTATTTTTCCAAAAAGACAAAATACTTAAATAAATAAAAACTCTTTTTAAAAACAATTTAATTATTTATTGTATTCGAAATTTTTGGTAATTCAAAACCTTCAGTAAACTGTTCGAAATATTTAGCAATTTCTAAAAGTTTTTTATCTGTCCATTTTCTAGAATGAATTTGAATTCCAACTGGCATTCCGTTTTTCTTTTTCCCTATCGGAATTACAGCAATCGGATGACCAGAAAAAGCAGTTGTAAACACAAAAGAAGCCATCGCTTTTGTATAAGGAACTTTTTTATTATTTATATAAAATGGTTTCCAAGCACTTTGATGTTTATAAGCTTCTTGAGCGCAAACTGGTGTTATCCAAATATCATGTTTAGTAAGAAAATCATCATAAATCTGAGAAAACTCATCTTTAAAATCTATTGCTTTCGCATAATTAATATTAGATAATCTTTGCCCCAAAGCCATTCCTTTCGCCCATAAATGATCTCGATATTTAAGCCAAATAAACGCATACATAAAAGTCGCCATCAAAGGAATTTTCGGATTATTAATTCCTATTTCAAAACCAATTATTTTACTACATTCTACATAAGCTTTTTCTTCATCATAAATTGGATGATCTTTTTCAATTTTATGTTTTTCATTATTTATTTTTGCTAAAAAGTCTTTGAAAATTGATAAATATTCTTCATCTACTTCCGTATCATTGATCGTTTCAGAATAAGCTATTTTTAAAGAATTATGATTCCACGAAGAACTTTCAAAATCTATTTGTGGAGTTTCAGGAAGTCGATATTTTGAATTATCCCCAAGAACTTGCATCATCAACATCAAATCATCTACATTTTTAGCCAAAGGCCCAGGAGTAATAATATGTCTTCTCCCTTGAGGTTTATTCGGAACTTTTAAATGTCCTCGATTAGAAAGAAAATTCTCTGTTGGTCGCAATCCACAAATTCCATTAAAATGAGCTGGAACACGGATAGAACCTCCAGCATCAGAACCTAAATCCAAAGCACTAAAACCTGAAGCAATAGAAACCGCAGAACCACCAGAACTTCCACCTGCAACTCTTGATAAATCATAAGGATTATTGGTTTGTCCATTCCAGAAATTCACACTTTTCCAATCAATACAATATAATGCCGTATTTGTTTTTCCTAGAATAATCCCTCCTTCACTTTTAAGTCTTTTTACCAATTCTGCATCTTCTTCTGCCATATAATTTCGCAGCATCGGATCTCCATTCGAGTTTTTCAAACCATTTACAAGAAAACTATCTTTAATAGTAACAGGAAGTCCGTGTAATAACCCTAACTTTTCTCCATTTTGAATTTGTAAATCTTTTTGTTTTGCTTCTTCAAGGATTTCTTCTTTTTTTCGAAGATCAACAATAGCATTTACAATCGGATTTTTCTCTTCAATTCTATCTAAAAAAGCATTCACAGTTTTGACAACAGAAATCTCTTTATTTTTTATTTTGGTTGCGATTTCATTTGCGGATAATTTTATTATTTCTTGTTTCATAAATAAATTGTTTTCACAAAGTAAAGAGCTAGAAAACGAAATCCACTTGACAATTGTCAAATAATAAAAATCAAACTTGTGTACGTATCCTACTCAACGTTTCTTGTGTAATCCCGATAAAAGATGCAATATGTTTTAACTGTACTCTTTGAAGCAAATCTGGTGTATTTTCAATAATTTTATCATAGCGTTCTTTTGCAGTATGAAACAATAAATCTTCTATTCTTTCTGCAAGATCTACATAAATTTGCTCCAAAAACATTCGAACATATTTTTCATATTGTGGCTTTTCTTCCAAAAGTGTATACAAATCTTGATGAGAAATAGAAATAACCTCTGAATCTTCTAAAACTTCAATATTATAACGACTTTTTTTTCTTTGAACAAAACTATCTATAGCAGTAATACTAGTGTTTTCTACAGCAAAATGAGCGGTGATTTCTTTTCCATCTTTATAATAAAAAGAACGTGCAATTCCAGTTTGAATTAAAAACAAATAATCACAAACAGTTCCTTCTTCATGTAATAATTGTCTTTTAGAAAATGTTTCTTTTTTCATTATAGCCTGAAATGCTTGAAGCAACTCCAACAAATCTGGTTCATTTATATCTTGTAATTTTTCAAATATCATCTCTTTTTATCAAAATTTAAATTCTGTAACAATTTTAAACAAGGGAATAAAAATAAACAATTGAATCATAATCAGATATTTTAGATCAATCTTAAACAAAATCTTTGTTTTTATATTTTATTGAACTTAAAATTATCTTAAAGCATAATTAATAAGTCAATTTTTCTATTTTTACAAAAAACAAAAATGAAGAAAAAACTACTTATACTTGATATAGACGAAACTCTAGTACATGCCAACGAAAATCCAGAAAATGAAGATTGGCATTTTGAATTACAAAAATATAAAGTTTATAAAAGACCTTTTTTGGACGAATTTTTAGAGGCAATACAAAATCATTTCGAAATTGCTGTTTGGTCTTCTGCTTCGGATGATTATGTCGAAGAAATTGTGAAGCTAATTTTTCCAGAAAATTATCCTTTAAAATTTGTTTGGGGACGTTCAAGATGTACTATCAATCGAAATTTATATGGTTTTGATTTATTAGATAACTATATCGATTATTCAAATCATTATAATTATGTAAAGGTTTTAAAAAAGGTCAAAAAGTATTTTGGTTTTGCTTTGGAAGAAATGTTAATTGTAGATGACACTCCATCTAAATCAAAATATAATTATGGGAATGCAATTTACCCAAAAGAATTTACTGGAAACACGGAAGATAATGAACTAAAATATCTTTCAAAATATTTAATTACACTAAAAGATGTTGAAAATGTTCGAACTATTGAGAAGAGAAATTGGCGAGAAATTATGAATGAGAGCATTTAATTTAAAAAATATACCGAATTAAAAATCCACTAAATTCATTTCATTAAGTGGATTTTTATTTAAAGTTTTTATTTCTCAACATTTAATGTCATTGAAGTAAAATTATATGATTTATTGTTCAAACGAAACATATCAACTGTTTTACCGATTTGCTGAAAATTATATTTTTCATAAAGACGAATCGCAGGAATATTTTGAGACATTACCTCCAAGTCTAGCCAACATATTTTTGAATCTAGTTTACAATAATCTATAACAAACTCAAGTATTTGTTGTCCAATTTTTAACTTTCGGAATTGTGAATCTACTCCCATTCCTAGCAAAACTCTATGAGTAGTATTTAATTCCATTCTTGAACGAATATCAATATGTCCAACAATTTGATTATCTAAATTTTCAGCAATCCATAATTTACGCCAACCAATTTCTCCAAAATCCTTTTCAAAACCTGTTTTAAACTTGTATTTCCATTCTTCAGTCAAAATAGATTGCTCAGTAGTAAGTGGTTGAAAAATCTCATTAGCTTCACTTCCATTTTCGGACAAATGATTATCTAAATAATTAAAAAAAGTATCGTAATCTTCTGGTTCTATTTCCTTTATTTTAATCATAAAATTTAAAAATCTTCATTATAATTTCACATTTGGACTTTTCCAAGTTATCAAATTAAGTTCCGCTGTTCTATCTAAAGTTTTGGTAAATAAATCAAACATATTTCTCAAATCTTCAGGATTTTTAATAAGGGTATAAACATCCAATTTCATGATAAAAACATGTTCTGGATAACTTTTAAACAAAGAATATCTTTTCCCTGGACTTAAATGAAAATCAAAATATTTTAAACCAAAAAAATGATTCCTTAAACTTCTATCTGCTAAAACTTGTTGTAATTTATTTGGATTATTTCCTTTAATTATAAATTTCGGATCAAAATGAAAATCACCAATCTGAATATCTTGTAAACCAAATATCTTCCCGATTCTATTAAACATATTTTCTTGATAAATATGCATCTTAAAACCGCTGAAATTTTCTACTGCAACTCTAAGTCTAGTATAGTAAATCTGACTTTCTCCTCCTGTAGAATAAACATCTAATTTTAATTCCCAATTTTTATATTTATAAAGAATATAATCTGTTGAAAAGTAACCTTTATCTACGTGTTCTGCTCCAATTTCTTGCGCAAAATTCTTCCAAACTTTTTTTCTTTTTCCGAATGTATCTGTAAAAAATGACATAATATTATCTTGCTAAAACTTCTTTTTCTGAAATTGATTTTGATGTAACTAAATAATCCAAAACAATCATAATGGATTTAAATAATTTTCTTAATAATTCAATATGTTCGATTTCTCCGTAAGTTTCAAAAAATAAAATTCGAATATTTTTCGGGAAATTATAATCATAATAAATCGGAACATCCGTAATTTCTAAATGAAAATCATCAATATCAAAAAGGTTATTTCGCAACGTTTCATTAGAAAATAATTCTTTGATCTTATCTTCATTATTTCCTCTAATTACAAATTTTTTATCAAATGCTGTATCTCCAACAATAACATCTTGCATCCCAAAAAACTTACCTATTGTTGCTGTAAAATCTTCTTTATGAACATCAAATTTAAAATTAGAAAGAGAAGAAATAAATACTTTTAATCGAGTATAACTCTGGCAGTGATCTTTTGATTTTTTAATTAAATCAAGTTTAATTTCCCAATTTTTATATTCAAGAACTAACTCCTCGTCATTTTCAAAACAATTATAAACAGCTCCGATTTCCTTAGCAAATTGCTCCCAAATTTTCACTCTTTTTTCAATTTCTTTATTTAATTCTGCCATAATTTATACACAAGTTTTATAATGATATTTCTATAATTCAATATTTGGATTAAAGCTCGTAATTAAGTTTAAATCTTTCAATTTATCTAATAATTTTTCAAATATTTTAAACAAAATTCTTAATTCTTTGATATCACTTATTTTCCCTTGCGTATCAAAATAAAGAACATCAATATGATCAGCATAACTTTTAAAAATTGTCTGACTTGCACTTTCAATCTTTATATCGAAATATTTTAAAGTATATAATAAATCTCTCAACTCTGAATCTTCTAGTAAAAGTTTCACTTTGTCAGGATTATTTCCTTTGATTATAAAATGATCATCAAACTTTGGACTACCGATTTCTATATCTTGCATTCCAAACCATTTCCCAATCACAGAAGTAATTTTTTCGTCATAAATATCAAAACGAAAATTCTCAAAATTTTCTACAGGAACTCTTAATCTTGTATAAGTTTTTCTATGTTCACCTTGTGTTCGATAAGTATCTAGAACAAATTCCCAGTTTTTATAATTATAAACCAAAGAATCTGCATACCAGAATCCTTCAATAACAAATTCACCTCCTATTTCATCAGCAAATTTATCCCAGACTTCGGTACTGTTTCCGAAGATATTTTTCAATAAGCTCATTTTTTATTTTTTTTAGTCTTTGAATAGTAAATTTAAAACTTTTTCTTTTCCCCTCCTTTAGTTCCTTTAGAAAAATTATCTTGTTCTATAAAAAGAATTTCTCCATATTCTCCTTTCTTGATACTTGAATCAACTCCATAAACTTTTCCGTCAAAAAGCTTTACAATTTCTTCATTTGAACAATGTCCAACAACCAAATGTTCAGAATCAATTTCTTTTAAAATCGAACCAACTTCTTCATCTTTCATATCACCATAAAAATATCCTCGAAACCATATCAAACTATTCGATTTAAAATAAGGTTCGTAAATATTTTTGGTTTTCATTTCATCTTTGGACATATCAATAGCAGAACGCATTATTTCATTTATTTCTGCCAAATCAAAATCTTTCCTATGATCTAAAAACTCTTGAGATACTCCTCCATGAACAAAAACAGAATTATTAATTTTCACAGCAGTAGATTTAGATCGTAACCATTTTCCTAAAACTGTATTTTTTCCATAAAGTTCAGCATAAGATTTACCCAAAACTTTCGTAACATTTACATATTTATCATGAATATATCGATCATCATTCTTCAAAATCATAAATTCATGATTTCCTAAAAGAAAATGTACTTTTCCTCCCACTTTTTCGGCTTGTTTTTCCAAATTGTACACAAACCATAAAGTTTCGTTCACTTTATCTCCTCGATCAAAAATATCACCTACAATTACAAAATGTCCATTACCATAATTCCAATTCAAGTTCTCATCAATGATTTTATTATTTTTCATAATTTCTATTGCTAAATCAAATTGTCCATGAATATCTGACAAAGAAGCAATTTTAGAAATATTTGAAAAAACAGAAGCATCTGGTTTGTATTCAATTTCAAAAGCATTTTTATTCAATTCTTTTTCTACAATTTGTCCCTTTTCAACTTTTCTTTCTATCAATTTTCCGTTCTCAATAAATACATAAGGACCATCTGTAGTTTCTTCTAAATTCTCTACACTTTTCCAACTTTGAATACCAAAATAAACAGCTACTAATACTATAACTGTAATTAATATTTTAATTTTTGTCATTTGATTATACTTTGATTTCTAATAGGAAGAATAAGTTGCAGTTTTGTATCTTAATTTTATGTTAAAATAAATAAAAAAAGAGCAGAGAAATTAGCCAAAATCCAAAGTATGTTTGAATTTGTTTTTCTTAAAGATGTATAATTTATAAAAGATAAAATAAACGTAATCAGATATAATAAATCTGAAAATAATTTAATAAATGTAAAAGGGTAATTTGAAACAGAACTATAAACAATAAAATAAAAAATCATGAACAAGTTTATATAAACTACATTCCTTTTTGCTAGATCAAGCTCAAATAATTTTCGAAATAAAAAAAGCCATTCAGATAATTTCTAAATGGCTTTTTATTTTATTTACAATATGTTGTTTCATTTATTTTGCAACATTTACAGCTCTAGTTTCACGAATTACTGTAACTCTCACCTGACCTGGATATGTCATTTCATTTTGAATTTTCTGAGAAATATTAAATGAAAGTTCCGCTGCTTTTGAATCGTTCACTTTATCACTTTCCACAATCACACGAAGCTCTCTACCTGCCTGAATTGCATAAGCTTTCTGAACTCCATTGAATGTGAATGCTGCTTCTTCAAGATCTTTTAATCTTTGGATATAAGAATCTAAAACTTGACGTCTTGCTCCTGGTCTCGCTCCTGAAATCGCATCACAAACTTGCACAATTGGTGCAATCATAGTTTTCATTTCAATTTCATCGTGGTGTGCTCCAATTGCATTACAAACTTCAGGTTTTTCACCATATTTCTGAGCCCATTCCATACCTAATAATGCGTGTGGTAATTCTGTCTCTGTATCTGGCACTTTTCCGATATCATGTAAAAGTCCTGCACGTTTTGCCATTTTAGCATTCAATCCAAGTTCAGCAGCCATTAAACCACAAAGTTTTGCAACTTCTCTAGAGTGTTGTAATAAGTTTTGACCATAAGAAGAACGATATTTCATTCTACCTACAACTTTGATTAACTCTGGATGTAAACCGTGAATTCCTAAATCAATTACTGTACGCTTTCCAACTTCGATAATCTCTTGCTGAATTTGTTTTTCTGTTTTCTTTACAACTTCCTCAATTCTAGCTGGGTGAATTCTTCCATCTGTTACTAATTTATGTAAAGATAATCTTGCAACTTCTCTACGAACAGGATCAAAACAAGAAAGAATAATTGCATCTGGCGTATCATCTACAATAATTTCAACTCCAGTAGCTGCTTCAATTGCACGAATATTTCTCCCTTCACGACCGATAATTCTACCTTTTACATCATCTGACTCTAAGTTGAATACTGAAACACAATTTTCAACTGCTTGCTCTACACCAGCTCTTTGAATTGTATTTAAAATAATTTTTTGAGATTCTTGCTGTGCAGTAAGTTTTGCTTCCTCAATAGTTTCTTGGATAAAACTCATTGCATCTGCTTTAGCGTCTTCTTTTAGAGATTGAATTAATTGCTTTTTAGCATCTTCTTCAGTAAAACCAGAAATTGCTTCAAGTTCTTCTACTTGCTTTCTATGAAGTTTATCAATTTCGTCTTCTTTTCTTTCAACGTTATCAATTTTACTAGTATAACTTTGAAGTTTAGACTCTAAGTCTTTAGAAAGTTTTTTGTTTTTATCCAAAACTTGAGAAACTTGAGATTCTTTATCTCTTGTTCTTTTTTCAGCTTCAGATATTTTTTTATCTCTACTTAAAATTACTTTTTCATGTTCTGTTTTCAATTCGATAAATTTCTCTTTTGCTTGTAAGATTTTATCTTTTTTGATTGACTCAGCTTCTTTTTTAGCTTCTTTAATAATATTAGATGCTTGCTTATTAGTATTCATGATAAGCTTACTAGCTCGCTTTTTCTCTAATACTTTTACTATGATAAAAGTTATAACTGCTCCTATTACTATACCAAATAAAATTGGTAGTATCATTTCTCCCATAATTTTTGTTTCTATGCATAAAAAAGCCTACATCAGTTGGGTTTTTAAACTCCGTATTAACAGGTTTAGAGCTAACTATTTGGTCGAAAATCCACTAAAGTGGCGCGATCTAACAAATACGACTTACTCTTTTTAATTGTATAGTGTTGAGTTTAACAAACAATAACTAATGTAGGCAGTATATCTACTATTTCCATTCTTGGTGTTATAAATAACTTCCAAGAATTTCATTTAATTTTTCTAATTTCTTTACAGATTCTTGATGATTATATCTTTCGTTAATTTCTGAAAATTCTAACTCTGATGCAAATTGTAATGCACACATTGCTAAAACATCTTGTTTATCACCAACAGCATAGTTTTTTTCAAATTTTGAAACCATTGCTGCTATTTTTTTAGCTGCTAACCTTAAGCTTTCTTCTTCTCGTTCACTTTTAACGCTAAGAGGATAAACTCTGTTGGCGATGGTAATTTTTATTTTCTGTTTATCATCCATTCAATTTATCTACTCATCGTTTAATTCGACAATACATTTATCTACTTCTCTGATTAGAGCATTTATCTTTAATTTCGTTTCTGTAGCACTTTCTGTGTCTCCACTGCCTTTAATAGTTTTGGCTATTTTTAATGTATTGTATTCAGCATCCTTCTCTTTCATCAAAAGTTTCATTTCTAACAACTGATTATTAAGAATAGCTACTTGGCGATGTAAAAATTCATTTTCTTCACTTAAAAATTCATATCTTTCAAGAAGATTTTTAACTTTATCTTCTATGGAGTTAACTATTTCTATCATACGCAACTGCAATACTATCTGCTATAAACTATTTGCACAAAGTTAATATCAAAAAACTATATTCACAAGAAGTTTTTGATTTTTTAATAGATTTTCACCTTCATTTGAAAATAAACTTCTGAAATAAATAACATTAAATATTATTTTTCTGTAAATAAATTGAAAATATTTAATTTAAATAACTTCTAAATATGTTTATTTGGAAGTGGACTAATGATTTTTACATCCGAAAAAGAAATTGCTCCACGTACAATACCATCAATTGTTGTCTTCAAAGCTTCAATTAATTGAAGTTTCAATTGCGATTTATGATAAATAATACTGATTTCTCTAGCTGGTTCCGTTCCTTCAAATTTTCTTAAATGTTTTTTATCTTCAGCACAAAGATCAATCGTATGTAAATACGGTAATAATGTCATCCCTAAACCTTCTTTAGACAATCTTAATAATGTGCTAATATTTCCACTTTCTAATTGGAATCTTTGTTTTCTATGATGTTTTAAATTTCCACAAATATTCAGAATACTATCTTTAAAACAGTGTCCTTCTTCTAAAAGTAAAATATCATCAACATCTAAATCATCTGTGGAGATTTTTTCTTTAGAGAATAGTTTACTTGAATTTGGAACAAACCCTACAAATGGTTCATAATAAAGAGGTTTTTCAATAATAGCTTCATTTTCTAAAGGCGTTGCAGCAATTGCTACGTCAATATGTCCTTCTGAAAGCTTTTTGATGATATTATCTGTTGTAAG
Organism: Aureivirga sp. CE67; assembly: GCF_015767245.1. Taxonomy (GTDB): domain Bacteria; phylum Bacteroidota; class Bacteroidia; order Flavobacteriales; family Flavobacteriaceae; genus Aureivirga. The sequence continues at coordinate 26,965 of NZ_JADOTV010000010.1, read as the reverse complement.
CTCTTCTACAATTAAATTTACTTTTGGATATTTTTTGATAAATGTTTGTAAAAACATTGGAAGTAAAGTTGGCATCACTGTTGGAATAACTCCTAATTTAAACTCTCCTCCTACATAACCTTTTTGTTGATCTACAATATCTTTTATTCGGTTACTCTCATCAACAATAAGTTTTGCTTGTTCGACAATACTTTTCCCTATATCTGTAAGTTCAATTGGTTTCTTATTTCTGTTAAAAATTTGCACAGAAAGCTCTTCTTCTAACTTCTGTATTTGCATACTCAAAGTTGGTTGTGTTACATAACAATGCTCCGAAGCTACTGTAAAATTCTTATACTCTGCTACTGCTAATATATATTTTAGTTGTGTTATTGTCATTTTATAAAAATTTATGATAAAGATATAAAAACTATCAATAATATTTATAGACTTCTAGTGCTTATTTTCATTAAATTTATACTAGTAAATTAAAAACCTAAGAGTATGAAACTTAATGAAATAGGATTAAACATTGAACAATCAAAAGAACTTGTTATCAAATTAAACAATTTATTATCTAATTTTCAGGTGTATTACCAGAATTTAAGAGGCGTACATTGGAATATTAAAGGAAAAGAATTTTTCGTTTTACATCCAAAGTTCGAAGAATTATACACAGATGCTCAAGAAAAAGTAGATATGATTGCGGAGAGAATTTTAACTCTTAGTGGCACACCTCTTCATACTTTCAAAGATTATATGGAAAATGCCGCTGTTCCTATTGGACAAAATGTAACTAAAGACGAGGAAGCTGTAAAATTAATCATTGCGTCTTTGACAGAGATTATTCTTATTGAAAGAATTATTTTAGAACTTTCTGATGATGCAAATGATGAAGGAACAAACTCAATGATGAGTGACTTTATTTCTGAACAAGAAAAAACAATCTGGATGCTTAAATCTTGGCAAGGTTAATCTTTTATCAAAGCATTTTCATTTGATACAAAAAATCCTGTTTATTGTAAACAGGATTTTTTTATTTCTAAAAAGGATTTGTAGCCCAAACTGTAACTTCCGGAACAAAACCTCGATCTCGTTTTTCAATTACATGAACAATTGTATCTGCAATATCATAAGAATTCAATTTATTTGATTCTTCTTTCCTTTCTTTTCTTTCTTCATTTCCAAAAGCTGTAGTAACTTCACTTGGACAAACTAGTGTAACTCGAACATTGAACTTGCGTAATTCTGCTTGCCAACATTGTGTCATTCCACGCAAAGCAAATTTTGATCCAGCATAAACAGTACCCCTTGCAAAACCTTTCAAACTAGCTGTGGAACCAATATTTATAATTGTTCCGTTCATTTGCTCCTTAAAATAAGAACTTACTTCTTTTGTCAATAAAGCTAAATTGAAAACATTTGTTGTAAAAACATTTTGAAAATCTTCTGCAGTTACCTCATCTAAAGTTGTAAAATCACCTCCTATTCCAGCATTATTAACCAAAACATCAATTCCTCCTAAAAGTTGAATTGCTTCTTTAGTTTTTGCTTCAATAGTTTCTGTTTTTGATATATCAAAATCTAAGGCTATTGCACCAATATTTTGAGCAACCGATTTTAACTTTGAAATATCTCTACCTGTAATAAGAACTTTCGCTCCTTTTTCTATTAATAATTTTGCTGTTTCTTTACCTATTCCAGAACTTCCTCCAGTAACAAGTATTTTAGCACCTTTTAATTCCATTTGTTGTTATTTTTTTAGACACCCTAATTTAAGCATTTAAAAAAATAAATTTCTTGAATTATAAATGTTCTTTGATAAATTTTAAAATTCGATGTTCGCTCCAACGATATTTTTTTTCATTGAAACTTGTATTAAATCCAACATGCCCACCATAATCTGGAGTTTCTAGAAAGAAATAAGGATTTTCCTTAGCAATTTCAAAAGGAAAACAAGACTTAGACAAAAAACTATCATCCAAAGCGTTTATTAATAAAGTTGGTGTTTTTATATTTGGCAAAAAATGAATACTACTACTTTTATTCCAATAATCTTCTGCATTTATAAATCCATGTGCTGGTGCTGTGTATAAATTATCAAAATCATAGAAATTTTTAATCTTATAAATCTGATCCAGTGTAATATTTTGCTCAGGAAATCTTTTTACTTTTTCCACCAATTTTGCTTTTAAAGTCTTTAAAAAAACATTTAAATATATTTTATTTTTTGTTTTTCCAAGTTCAACAGCAGAATCATGAAGATTACACGGAACAGAAACAGCAACTCCTGCTTTTATTTTTGAATTAATTTCACTTGTTTCACCAAGATATTTCATGGTTAAATTTCCTCCTAGGCTGAAACCAACTATTACTATTTTTTCATAAGAATAATTTGACAAAATATGATTTACTACATCTTCTACATCAGTAGTCATTCCGCTATGATAAGCAGAGAATTCAGAATTCAACTCTCCACTACAACCTTTTAAGTTTATAGCAACAGCATCAATATTTGCTTTATTTAAAGTTAAAATCGTTGATTTAATATATTTTGACTCAGAACTTCCTTCTAAACCATGTATACAAATTGCAATTGTATCACTTCCTACTGTTGAAAAATCTAAATCCAAAAAATCTCCATCTCTTGTAAAAACTCTTTCTCTTGAGTAATTAATTTCCTCATTGACAAATAAAGTTTTATAAATAGTGTTTAAATAATTATTCTTAAAATAAAATGATGGATTATAAGTGGATTCAAGTATTGGCATAGATTAAAAAAATTTGAGCAAAATTATACTAATTAATAACTAACCCTTATAATTTAAGAAAAATTTAGCAAAATTCCATCATTGAATCACATCATTCCGTATACAATCTGCTACTAATTGTGCTGTATTTTTCACATTTGCTTTTGCAAACATTTTTTTCTTATGCGTTTTTACGGTTAACGGTGATATACATAATTCCTCTCCTATTTCAATTTCTGTATATCCTTTTGCTATTAAATTTATTATTTCGATTTCTCTTTTAGAAAAAATAGATTTCATGTTAGTAAGTTTATAATCATTTAAATCATATGCGTAATAAGAAGGCAAAGAACTACTAACAAAAGTTATTTTATGATCCATTTTTGGTTCCATGTATGTTACATCTGTGTGAATGCAAAACACTCGGATCAATCGCCCATTGGAATCTTTTTCGATAACTTGTGATTGATGTAATATTATTTTCTTTGTTCCCTTCTTTGTGATAATTCTATTTAAATAGGTTACTTTATATTTTTGAATATCTTCTTTTTCAATTTTATTATACAAAAAATCGTATGCAATTTGTTCTTTATTTTGTAATGCTTTTAAATCTTCATCTGTACATAATTCTAATAATTTCTCAATTTTTATATTTTCTATTTTCTCTTCTAATATTTCTTCAACATTTTTACTTATAAATTCGATTTCGAATGTTTCAAAATTAAATACGAAATAATAATAAGGTCCTACTGTAAATAGGTCTGAAATATGATTTATAATGTCAATTTTCTCATGTTTTACCTCATCTTGTATTTGCAACTGTTTATAATAATCTTTCCAATCCGTTTTAATCTCACTGATTATTAATTGTTTATCCATAGCGTCTACTCCTTAAGTCAATTCGTCAAAAATAATAAAACATAAACGACATAAACTAATTAAAATCTAAAAAAAAAGCTCTTATTCCATATTTAAAAAAATATGAATAGAGCTTTTTTAAAAATAAATATTATAATTTTTAACTTAAAGATTATATAAACATATCTATGAGATCAGATACCTTATTAAATCTAACACTATCAACCCTTTTAACTTTTAAAGCCTCGTTAAAATTATTATATATTTATTTCCCCCTTTTTATTTTATCATAAATTATAATTCAAAGATGAAATAAATCAACTTTAAAATCAATACTACTTTTGGAGTATTTTAACATTATTTTTATGCAAAAAATATCATATTTATTTACAGTTTTTATAAAACATAGCAAATCAATGATTTTTTTACAATTCTAATATTACTTAATCTAAACCTAATCATTATGTAAATATTAACCTTTAAACAAAACTATTTCTACAAAGAAGAGCAAGTTATTTCTAATGTAAATATTATTTTTTCATATTTTGAATTAGATTTAAATAAAAAGAAAGTTATTCTTAAAAAATTATAATTCATAAGAGTTAATATCTTTGAATAAATTTAAATCATAATCTAAAACCAAATTATTTCAAACATGAAAAAAATTATTTTCTTCTTATTTCTCATTTCAGTATTAAATGTAAATGCACAAAAATATTATTCTGTAATTGCTGAAAATGGACTTTCCATAAGAGAAACACCAAGCTTAAGTGGGAACAAAATAGGAAAATTAGAAGCTGGAAAAGATGTAATGGTTCTGAGAAAAAGTGGAGTAAAACTAAACATAACAGATGAAGGAAAAATTGTAAAAGGAGAATGGTTTGAAGTAAAAGAAACTGATAATTCTCCATCAGGTTATGTGTTTAGCGGATTTTTGAATAGAAAATGGTCTAGACCTCAAAATTTATGTGATAGTGAACTTCCTTGCAATTCTACTATTTATTTTGATGATTTCAAGGTAAAACTATATAATTATCAAATTGAAGTAAATGAAAAAAGAGAAAAAAATGACTCTCTTCAAATTCACGAATTTGTTTTCAATGATATTGATGATAAACTAATGAAGATTACACCAAACGATAAATCTACTAAAGTGGAAGTTTCATTTACAGTTATAGAAAGTATCGAAGAGCAATATAATCGTCATAAGATAAAAAGAGAACAAATAGACGAATGGATTGAAAACAGAGTTTCTTGGAATGGATATTCTGAATATGAAAAAGTGGAAAATAAGTTCAATTTTTTCAGAATCCCAATAATTGATTATGAAGGAAAAGAAAATTCTAGAAAAATAAATTTAAAACTTCGAGATACTCTTGTTGATTTAAGCGGTGAAAGTATGAATGTTGCCACTTTAATTTATAAAGGTAAACCAGCAATATATGGAATTGGCTCTGTTATTTTAAAAATTGATTTAACTTATAAAAATGGTCAAAAAGAGACAAAATATTTAAAAATTATTCTTTCTTACGGATGCTAATTTTCAGAAAAAAGTAACAAAATCTATTTTCATTCTTTTATAAAGTATAATTTTAAATAAAAGGTTTTGAATATAGCTTTAAAAAAAGAAATTACCGAAATATTAGAAAATGCTTTTGTTTTGGTAGTTTCTTTCACCATGTCTGCATACGGTTTTGCTAAATTAGTTCAGTTTAAAAATTCTTATGATTTCAATAGCAACAAATTAGTGTCCGAATTATCTGGAATGCAATTAATGTGGACTTTCTATGATTATTCTTATAACTTCACACTTCTTATCGGATTTTTTGAAATTCTTGGAGCAGTCCTAATTTTCTTCCGAAAAACAAGAATTATCGGATGTATTTTCACGACATTTATTCTTACAAATATTATAATTCAAGATTTCGCTTTTGGTGTAAAAGCTGTTTTTTCAGCAATTTGGTATCAAATATTAATCCTTGCTATTCTTTGGTTTCATAGACAAAAATTAATAACTATTTTCAAACAAATTCTGATTAAAAACTCTAGAATCATCAACTTAAAAAAGAAACTAATTCTCTTCTCTGCTTCTATCTTAGTTTTTATTCTTTTAAAATGGATTGAAATCAGTAGTTTCTGAAATTATTTTTATATTTTTCCAAAAAAATATTTAAATGAGAAAGGGAATAAAAATTCTAATAGTCTTTATAGTAATTTTCCAACTTATTTCTTGTAATAAAATCAAGAATAAATCTGTTGAAATTTCCTCTAAAACTAAAGAAAAAGTAGAAAATAAAATTGATAAAGTTTTCCCAACTTTTGATTCTTATCACACAGATACAGATAATAATAAAAAAAGGTTCAAAGATTTCCTAAAAATTGACATTTCTAAAGATGTTAAAAATATTTACTGTTATAGTAATGAACTTGGTCTCAATTCAAAATATATGTTCTCTTTTAACTGCAAAACTGAAACTTCAGAAAAAATTAAAAGTAAACATCATTTAATAAAAGATACATTAAATCTAGATTCTTATTCTCTACAAAAAGAATTTGATTGGTGGAATATAGCTGAAATCAAAAAACTTCAAAAATTCAGTTGGAAAGAAAATCAAATAATTAAAGAATTTTGGTATGATAATAAAAACCAGAAAGCTTATTTCTTCGAATTCGATTTATAAACGCATGATAATAAAAACATTAATTACGATCCTTCTTAAAACTATTATGAATACTCCCTCTTTTGCCAATAAATTACCAATTTACTTTCTAAATTAGTACAAGCTTATCTAAACAATAAAAAGTTTATTATGAAAAACACAATTTTAATTATTTTATTCCTCTCGATATTTTCAACTATTTTCAGTCAAGAAAAGAACGATAATTCTATTTTGGATTTAAAAAACTTACAAACAAATGACACCATTAATTTAGATCTTATTTCTTTAGGTTGTTTTGGCAGTAATTGGGATAAAATCAGAATTATAAAAAAAGAAAACAATTATGAATTTGTAAAAATCACAAATATTATTGAAGTTATAGTAAAGAAATATAAAGGTAAAATTTTAAATTCTGAATTGGATATAGATAAATGGATTCAAGAAAATTTCAGTACTTTAATTGAAAAGAAAAAACATTTATCATATATATCAAAACAAGAATTTGAAATTTTTATAGAAAAAATTAATCATTTAAATAAAATTGGAGCTAATACTAAACGTATAACAACAGATTCTTCTGAAATGAACATAATTTCAAATATTTTAACCATAAATTACAAATATAAAGAAGATATTATTTCTTTCTTAGAAGTATTATGAATGAAATTTTCTCTTTCGTCTATAAATTATTAATTGCTTGTTCAACTATTACAGGCTTATCTTATGTAGAAATTAATATCATTGTTTATTATATAATTCTTCCAGGAATTTTCATTCATTTTATTGGTAAAATTCTACGTAAAAAACATCTTTTATTAATATTTTCAGGTTTAATTATTGTTACAATTTTCTTGATTCCAAATTTTTATGTTTTTTCTGAGAATCTTTTTGAAAAATCTGTTGTATTTTTAAATTGGTTTGCTATTGTTGGACTCGATTACACACAAGCTTCTGTAGTAATTTGTGTATTTATCCCAGCAATTATTATAATTTTGCTTTACTACTTTAATAAACAAAAAGAACTAACAAATGAAAAAAATAGACTTACAGAATAAAACAAAAGCAGAAAAAGGGCTTATCGAAATGTTTTACTTTGAAAATAAAGAAATGGGATTAGAAAAAACTCTTTTCCATAGAATTGTAATTCCATTAACTCCTTTTGATTCTGGAATAAAAGAAGTAAAACAGCCAGAAGAAACCGAAATCGTAATCGATTGGTTGGAATTAAACAAAGATAATCCACTAGATTTGGATAATATCACTATCAAAACTTCTTTTGATGATGAAACAGAAACTACTATTTCTTTGGGAGGAACACACAACCCTTGTGATATTAAAGAAGTGACTTTAAGTAAAATTGGAGAAAATCTTTACAAAATTAAAGGAGAACTATTTGTAGATTTTGAATTTGAACACATTGGAAAAAACGAAAACTTCAGTTTTGAAGCAGAACTAGATTTTGATACAGAAATTGAAGAAGAACAATAAAAAAAGGCTGTTGTAATAACAGCCTTTCAATTTTTATTTTACTTCTAGTAATTCAATTTCAAAAACTAAAGTTGAATTTGGCGGAATCAATCCTCTTCCCATTTCTTTCTTACCATAACCTAATTCCGAAGGAATAACAAAAGTAGCCGTATCTCCAACATGCATTAATAGAACTGCCTCATCAAATCCTTTCACTACTTGTCTTACTCCAGCTTTAAAAGAAAATGGTTGATTTCTATCTTTAGAAGAATCAAACTTTTTTCCATTAGCTAATTTCCCAGTATAATGGATTGTTACTCTCTTTCCTTTTTCAGCTTTTAATCCTCTTCCTTTTTTAGTGATTTTATAACGAAGTCCAGAATCTGTTTTTTCATATCCTACTGACAAAGAATCTAATTCTCTCTCTTTTGCTTCTTTAGCTTTTCGAATTCTTTCTTCTTTCTCAGCTTGAAATTTTGCAAAAACCTTATCAGCCTTAAACTTTTTGGCAGGTCTTCCTTTTCTTATAATTTTTACTTTATAAATCTTATCTCCTTTTACGATTTTATTTACAATATCTTGTCCAGAAACCACATGTCCAAAAACAGTATGTTTTCCATCCAACCAAGGAGTTTCTTTATGAGTAATAAAAAACTGAGAACCATTCGTTCCTGCCCCTGCATTTGCCATTGAAAGAATTCCAGCTTTATCGTGTTTTAATTCTGGTACAATTTCATTATCAAATTTATACCCTGGTCCACCTGCTCCAGTTCCATCAGGATCTCCTCCCTGAATCATAAAGTTTTCAATAACTCTATGAAACTTTAAACCATCATAATAAGGTTCTTTTTTTCTTTTATGATCATTTTTAATTTTCCCTTCTGCCAATCCTACAAAATTAGCAACAGTACCGGGAGTTTTCTCAAATTCTAATTGCAATAAGATTACACCTTTAGAAGTTGTCATTTCTGCATACATTCCATCTTCTAAATCTTTCTTTTTCACGCTTTGTGCTTGCGAAAAACATGTAATTAGCAAGCAAAGTAAAAAACTAATTTTCTTCATATATTAAATTGATTATAGTTCTTGGTTAAAAAAACGAATTTAAACTTTTTATTAAACATTATCACAAATCATTTTCTAATAATATTTACAGATTATCCAATTCCTCTCTTGAAAGATAAGTTTTAAAATAGACAAAAGCTCAAACTCAATATGATCTCATTTTTCAAAACAAAAAAAGAGACTATTATAAAACAGTCTCTTTTATTTTTTAGTATAATATACTTTGTATTATTTTACTTTCATTAACTCTACATCAAAGATAAGAACAGCGTTTGGTGGAATAACTCCTCCTGCTCCTCTACTTCCGTATGCTAAATCTGAAGGAATTACAAAACGAGCTTTATCTCCAACTCTTAATAATTGGATTCCTTCATCCCATCCAGAAATTACTTGACCAACTCCTAAAGTAAAATCAATTGGTTGTTTTCTTTTGTAAGATGAATCAAAAACAGTTCCATCAGCTAATTGTCCTTTATAGTGAACAGAAACCATTTTTTTAGCTTCAGCTTTTGGCCCATTTCCTTCTTGGATAATTTGGTAACGTAATCCACTAGCGGTTTTTTTGAAACCAGCTGATAATTTTTCTAATTCCTCTTCCTTCGCTTTTTTTTCCTCTTCAATTCTTGCTTCTCTTGCACCTTCAAAAGTACGGAAAGCCTCAATTGCATTAAAGTTTTCAGCAGCCTCTCCAACACGGATGATCTCTACTGAATCCATTACATCATTTTGAGCAATCGCATCTACAACATCTTGTCCTTCTACAACATTTCCAAATACTGTGTGCGCATTATCTAAATGTGGAGTTGGTCCGTGCGTGATGAAAAACTGAGAACCATTTGTTCCAGGTCCAGCATTTGCCATAGATAAAATTCCTGCTTTATCATGTTTTAATTCTGGGTGAAACTCATCATCAAAGTTGTATCCTGGTCCACCAGAACCAGTTCCTTTAGGATCTCCTCCTTGAATCATGAAATTAGCAATTACTCTATGAAACTTGATTCCATCATAATATGGAGTTCCTTGTGGCTTTGCAGAGTTTTCCATGTTTCCTTCAGCTAATGCTACGAAGTTTCCAACTGTTCCAGGAGTTTTCTCAAATTCTAAGTTAATTAAAATCGAACCTTTTGACGTGTTGATTTTAGCATATAATCCGTTATCCATTTTTGTCATATTTTTTGTTGGGTCAAAGATACTTCAGTTTTATAAAATTTGAAAATTTTCTTTTAGTTTCTATTCTCCTCAAAAATTGTTATTTAAATTTATTTCTCAGGAGCTTTCCTTCTCTTCCGTTACACTACAGAGAAGGTCGGGCTTTCCGCTATATCTTTTTTGCTAAAGCAACTTTATGAAGAAAAGCAAAAAAGGATGCCGCTACTATCCCTAAGCCAAATTCGCCCAAAAAAAATGTGCAATCCATAAAGATTACACATAAAAATTATATATTATCACGTTTGGTTTTTATAAAAATATATAGATTGTCAAGTCCCCCTCTTGAGAGGGGCTAGGGGTGTGTTTTAAATTAAATAAAACTTTCTCATAAAATTTCAAACTTGATAAATGTTTAATTCAAAGTGAATTTTAAATTCTTTCTTCAATCCACTTTTTAAAATTAAAGAAGTTTTGTGGAGCAACTCCATGTCCAACAGGGTATTCGCTATACACATTTTTAATAGCAAACTGATTTAAGAAAGGTGCAGCTTGTTGCGCCCATTCCACAGGAATCACCTGATCTACCGAACCATGAGAAATGAAGAAATCTAAATGTTTGTAATCTTCTGCATTTTTGTTTTCAGGTAAAATATCTTGCATCACATATCCACTAAGTGCAATAATATTTTTCACTTTTTCTGGATATTTGAAAGCAACAGCATAACTTAAAATAGATCCTTGACTGAATCCCATCAAAAACATTCTATTTTCATCAAAATTGAATTCTTCTTTCAATTCATCCAAAAATTTTGCAATCAACTCTACAGATTCTTTTGCTTCATCCGTATCCGAAAATTTCCCATGAATTGCATCAAAATTAATTGTATACCAAGCATAACCTCCATGCATAATAGTTTGTGGAGCTCGCGCACTGATAATTAATAATTCATCTGGTAATTCGTCTGCAAATGAAAATAAATCTTGCTCGTTACTTCCATATCCGTGTAACATTAATAACATTGGTGGGTTTTCACTTGCTATTTTTGGTTGTCTTACGACATATTCTAAGGATAGTTTTGTCATTTTTATCGAAATTTCTACAAAAATAAAATTCTTTATTTAGGGATTGAAAATTTATTCAAAATTTTTAATTCGAATCACAAATTCCTTTTAGTATTTATAAATCTTATGACATTTGTGTAGTAGACTAATTATTTCATGTATTCAAAAAGCAATCATTTAAGCTTAAATTCAAACATTATTTCTTAGTATTTTTCTTAAAATATTATTAATATTTAAATTAAACCTTTTTAATCTAAACAAGAATTCTATTTTTGAAAAACAAAATGCTAAAAATTAAAAATGAGCTATACAATTGAGACCAAAAACTTGTGTTTTTCTTTTAACTCGAAACAACAAATTCTAAAAAATATTTCTTTACATGTTCCAAAAGGATCTATTTTCGGATTTTTAGGACAAAATGGTGCTGGAAAATCGACTACAATGCGTTTACTTGCTGGTTTGATTTATGACGGAACAGATTCCATTTATTTATTTGAAAAAAAACAAAAAAAGCAAACTCCTACTGTTTTTAAAAAAATTGGATGTTTGATAGAAATTCCTATTCTTTATTATCATTTATCAGCTTATGATAATTTGAAATATTTCGCAAAACTTCAAAGAATTCCAAAAAATAAAATTCCAGAAATATTAGAAATTGTAAGTCTAGATATTAAGTCGAAGAAGAAAGTAAAAAACTTTTCTCTAGGGATGAAGCAACGATTAGCTATCGGAATTGCTTTGTTAAATGATCCTGAATTACTTTTATTAGACGAACCTGTAAATGGTTTAGATCCTGCCGGAATAATTGAAATCCGAAATCTACTTATCAAATTAAACAAAGAAAAAGGAATTACAATTTTTATTTCTAGTCATATGTTGGACGAAGTAGAGAAAATGTGTACACATCTTGGAATTATTCATCACGGAGAAATGGTTTTTCAAGGAACTATGGGAGAATTTCAGCTACAAAATCAAAATATTCAATTGCATTTGGAAATCGAAAATCCTAAAAAATGGTTTTCTATTTTGGAAAAAGAAGCTATTTCTATCTATTTGGAAAATGAAAAATATCTGCAATGTCATTTTAAATCTAAAACTGAAATTCCTGATTTCATAGAAAAACATACTAAAAATGGAATGCGAATTTACCAAGCGAAAATTCAAGATTCTTTAGAGAAAAATTTTATGGAAATCCTTCAAAACTAAAAAAATGCTACAAAATTTAAACGATTTATTATTGATTTTTCGTGGAGAACATCTCAAACGAAAAAATCTATTTTTTTATACTACAAACATACTTTTTGGAATCTTTTTCCCTTTCATTACTACATTAATTACATTTTTAAACGATAATGAAATCCGATTTCAAAACACCATTAATCATAATTTATTTATAAATGAGTTAACCTGGGTTTTACAACCTTTTCTTACCTTTTTTCTTCCAACTGCTATTGTTTTACAAACAATTCGTCTTTCATATATTGATCATAAAAACAATGGTTGGGATTTAATGCAAGTACAAGGAATCTCTAAATTTTCTATATTTTTCGGGAAATTCACATTTCTTCTTTTTAATGTTCTTCAAATAATCATTGCATTTTTTGCTGCGTATTTTATTTGTTTCTTTTTGTATAAAAACTTTGGAAATTATGCTACTAACACTGATCTTTCCATTCCTTTTGAATTTGTTCGAATTCTATTTTTCAGGATATGTTTTGCATCTTTTTATTTTACCAGTTTTTTATATGTTTTATCTCTAATTATTAAAAAACCAATCTTTTCTTTTCTTTTCGGTTTTAGTTCAATTATAGTAGAAATGCTTTTAGCAACTTATAACAAAATCTATTTTTGGAGTCCGAATTATCAATTAACCCATATTGATATTTTTAAAGATAATTATGAAAGTCATGGTTTACTTTTTACCGAAAACATTAGTTTCATTTTTGGTATTACTATTTTAATTATTGGCTTTTTCATCTATAAATACAAAAAACTTCGAATTGCTTTTAAATTTGCTAAAAAAGAATCGATTATTGTCTTTTCAGTGCTAGCTTTAAGTATTCTTTCCTATTCTTTTATTTCAAAACCAAAACACTTTACTCCACATGAACGAACAATTATATCAGGTGAAATTTTTACAGACATGGATTTTAAAAATGTTTATTTGGTAGATCGTTTTTTAAAAGACACTCTAACAACAATTCCAGTTAAAAATGGAAAATTTCATAGTGAAATTAAAAACTTAGAGCATCACTATTATAATGTTTATTTAGATAATAAAATACCTTTAAATTTTTATTTAAACACAAAAGACAGTCTAAATATTCAAGCTTCCATTTTTAAAAAGCAACGAAATATTATTGGTGTAAAAGGAAATGGTTTTTTCTATACTCCTGAATTAAGAGCTTATTTTATAGATAATATTATTCGCAATCCTGAACTTGCAAAACAGCAAAATAAAATACACAAAGCTTTTGAGCGAGGTTATTCAAATTTATTAGAAAATCTTGAAAAAGATTTTATGCATATCGATAATTTTAAACCAAATAAAGAAATAACAGAAAGAAATAAAACCCTTTTAAATCTTCAAATGTTAGAATGGTGGAACGACGCTGAAATTGCACATCAAAATAGTACGGAGAATAAAAACTTAGAAAAATCAGAGTTAATTTTAAAAATAGAAAGAGAAATTCCAGAAAACTCGATGCATATTTTAGATAATTCTTTTTACAGAAAACGTATTCTAAATTCTTACAATCAAAACAGTCATTTGGATGCTTTAAAAATGTTCGCAAATCAAAAAGAAAATGGAATGTTTAAAGATTTTTTTCTGTTATTAGAGCTTGAAGAATATTTCAAAAACAGTACAGATATTGACAAAAACTATGAAATATTAGATTTCTTTCAAAATAAAATAGAAAATAAAAAAGTACATAAAAAACTAGCAAATTCCTTAGAAATTCAGAAAAGCCTTATTCCTGGAAGTTCTATTCCAAACCTTCAGTTTAAAAACCTAGAAAATGAAATTTTAGACATCGAAAGTTTTAAAGGAAAATATATTGTCATTGATTTTTGGGCTTCTTGGTGTGGGCCATGCAAAGTTGAGAGTCCTATTTTCCAGATGAAATCAGAAGGTTATGATGAAGAAGAAATTCTTTTTATTTCCATCAGTACAGATAGAAATGAATTTGATTGGAGAAATAGTATTTCTAAAAAAGACGAACCTCATTTCTTAATTGACCCAAAATTTGAAAAAGTTTTATCTGAAAAATTAAACATAAAAACGATTCCACGATTTATGATGTTGGATAAAGAAGGGAAGATTATCTATTCCGAATTACCAAGACCATCGAATGATAGTTTTGATATTTTAATTAAAAATGTGTTGAAAAATGATTCCACATTACATAACTCTAACATTATCAAATAGCTTTCTGGCATAATCTCTATAAAATTCATGCTTTTCAGTTTGTACAATTTGATATTTTAAACTCATAATTTCCAACCATTCTTTACTTGGTTGGAAATTATCTTTTTCTCCATAATAAAGAAAAATATTTCCTTTTGGTCTAAATTCCTCTTTTCTTAATCTTGTTGAAGATAAACATGTCAAATTATTTATTTTTCCGCCTTTTAATCCAAATTTCCATGCAATCGTTCCACCAATACTAAAAGCTAAAATATTTATCTTTTCTTTTTCTAATAAAAGTAAATTTTCCACTGCTTTTTCTATACCTCCTCTGATAAATTGTTTATGTAATTTTTCTTCTCTATAATCTGAAGTATCAATTTCACCTAACTCACAACAATCATAAAACTTAATAGAATAATCCTTGTTTAAAACATCAAAATATTCACGAATCCATTCTGATTTTTTCTTTCCCCATAAATCAGAAAGTATAATTAGTTTTTCTTTTGGTGTAGGTTCTTTCATCTCTAGCAATGTTTTATTTTTTAAACTCTATTTCTAACTTATTCCAAATCTCCTTCCATCCTTTCTTTTCAATTCTTGATTTATAAATTTTCAAATCGCATTTAGGACTTGGTTTTACTTTTAATTGAAACAAATCATCTAAACCATAAGGAGCGATATATTCAATCTTATTTCGAGAATTAATTCTCACCGCTATAGAAGTTGCTGTTTCTGGCCAAAAAGAAATCGCTTCTTCACAATCTTTATACGGATTTTGTCCGTTTTTAATATGCATTCTCGCTTGATTTTTCACTGACCAATTTAATTTTGGGAAATTTTCTTTTAGTTTATTTTCTAAAACCTCATCTCGCTCTTTTGATGTATTGGATTTATCGAAATATATAACGTCAATATCATTTAGTTTTGTTCTACTTTTATGATGTTTTACATCCCAAATTTTATTTCTAACAAAACCAGCTCCTATCCAACAATCCTTTAGATTTAAATCTCTAACAATTTTTAAAACATGAATCATCCACTCATCATTTTCAATAATTTGAATTAGTTCTTTTTCTAGTTTTTGATTCATTTTTTATGATTGTTATTTTATATTTTTATTTAAATAGGAAAACTGATTTCATTTGCTGCGCGAGTTTTTAACTCGTGACTATAAACATAAACTTCTAAAAACAATAGACACACTTTACAAAAGTGCGCCAGAGTTTTGGGAAAACTTCAATTCCGAGATAAAAACAGGTTTTCGTTTGAATGAAAAACCGATTTCGAGTAACCTCAATCTCCGAATTAAAAAGTTAGCTGAGCGGAGTCGAAGCTAAAATCCTTCAAAAACACCCAAACCAAACAAAGCAAAATCGTATTTTACAGGATCTTCTTTATCCATTTTTCTTAGAGCAGTATCTAATTCAAAAAGTGCTTTTGCATCATTTTGTTTTCTTTCTAAAATCCCAAGTTTTCTTGCAATATTTCCACTATGAACATCTAAAGGACAAGAAAGTGCAGCAGGTTTTATGTTTTTCCAAAGACCAAAATCTACTCCAGTTTCATCATTTCTTACCATCCAACGCAAAAACATATTGATTCGTTTTGCAGCTGATTTTTTCAAAGGATCTGAAACATGTTTTTGAGTTCTTTTCTCATGTTTTAATTCGAAGAAAACTTTTTTAAATTCAGAAATTGCTTCTTGGGTTGAAATATCAGTAGAATGTTTTGTAAAAACTGCTTCCATCCCTCCTTTATTTTCATAGATATTTCGAAGTGCTTTCAAGAAATATGAGAAATCAGTTGCATTGAAAGTTCTATGTACAAAACCATCTAACTTTTCTGCCTGATCATCGTCAAAATTCATTACAAAATCATAAGGAGAACTTCCCATAATTTCCATCATTCGATTCGCATTTCGGATAATCATTTTACGATTTCCCCAAGCAATTGTAGCAGCTAAAAAACCTGCAATTTCGATATCTTCTTTTAGTGAAAATTTATGTGGAATTTGAATTGGATCTGTTTCAATAAAATCTAGTGTATTATATTCTTTTACTTTAAAATCTAAAAACTCCTTTAATTCTTTTTGATTCATCTATTTTTCTTTTGAATCGCAAAAATACGGAAGAAAATACAAATAAAATCACTCTTCATATTTTATAAAATTAACTTTAGAAAGATCAAATGATTTAAAAATAGCATCCTTTCTTAAATCATTATATTCTAAATCAAATTTCTCATATAAATGATAATTATCTGGTTTTTCTATCTCCTTTAAATCAAAACCTTTTTCTCTTACAAAATCAGAAAATTCTTTTTCATATAATTCTGTATTATAAAAAAGACTATTTTTTGTTTTATAAAAATCTACAAAGACGGAATCATCCAAATTATTAAGTAATAGTTTTCTTTCTAAAAAAAGGGTTTCAATTTCTTTAGGTAATTTTAAATGATGTTTTTCTATAAAATGTTTTAATCTTTTGCTCCATTCTATAAATCCATCATTTTTTGTAGAATCTTCATCACTAATTTCTTCCTGACAAAAAGTACATTTTTCAGTATTCATCACAATAGCTCCTTCTTTTGAGTTGTTAAGAAAAGAAATCAACGTTTGACTTTGATTAACAGAATTTTTCCCTATATTTTTTTCAATATATTTTTTAGTTAAATAATGAATTGTTGGTGGTTTTGTGGTTATATCTAAAATTTGAATCATTTTATATTAAGATCTCTTTTTAGAAAACATTTCTTTATTATATTCTTCAGATTTCCCTTTTGGAATAGAAGTACTTTCCCATTTATCGTCTAAAATCATTTTTCCGATGAATGTAATTTGCCCAATATGGTAAGGATAATGCATCATTTGTCTACTCAAAGCATCAACTACAGAATGTTTTTCGTTTCTAATATAAATATCTGCATTTATGTTTTCATCATTTATAGAATCAATTGCATCAAAAAGGCATTTCCAACCTTTTTCCCAATTTTGCATTAGTTCTTCTTTTGTTGTATCGACTTTCGAGAATTCTTTTTCTCTGTTTCTCCATTCTTTTTCTCCGTCAGAAGTAAAAAAATCTGTCCATCTAGAAAGCATATTTCCATAGATATGATGAATTATAATCGCAATCGAATTACTTTCTTCATTATATTTCCAAAACAAATCTTTCTCTTCTAATTGATTAATTGTTTTGTCTGCAACAGCTTTATAAGAATTAAATTGTTTGATTACAGCTTTCTTATATTCTTCTATATTCATTTTATTGGTTGGTTTTGGTTTTAATTCAAAATTAAAAAAATCAATCTATTTCATTAGCGAAAATCACTATTTGATCTAAAATTGGAAATACTTTTTTTCCTTTTTCTGTTAAAGAATATTCAACTTTTGGTGGAATTTGATGATACGATTTCTTAGACACCAATTTATATTCCATCAAGGTCTTTAATTCCTGAATTAGCATTTTCTCGCTTATATCCGGAATCAATCTTTTTAACTCTCCAAATCTTCGCTTTTCATGTCCAATTTCATTCATGATTCTCAGTCTCCATTTCCCTCCTATAATCTTCAAAGCTTTTCCTACTGGACATTCTAAAATTTTATTTTCATCTTTTTTCATTTCCTAAAGTCTTAATTTTCAATAATTCTTACCAAAAGGTAAGTAATTAACTTTTTAGTAAGTACTTGACATACAGTTTGCTAAATTATAATTTTGTAGTCAAATAATAAAAAGATTAACAGATGAAAACTAAAATATTTATTACAGGTGCTTCAGGATTTCAAGGAAATGCTATTGCAAATGAATTATTGAAAAAAGAATACGAGATAACTTCCTTAAAAAGAGAGATTTCAGGAAATGAAAATGCAAATATCAATTTCATTCAAGGAGATTTGATAAATAAAGAAAATGTTTTAGAAGCAACAAAAAATACAGAGATTACAATTTTCACTTTACCATTAGTTTTTGATTTAGAAACTGCAAAAACAATGACAGAAAATTTCATTGAAGCTGCTAAAGAAAATTCTATAGAATTAGTTGTTTTCAATACAAGTTTTGATTTACCTAAAGAAAAAACGGGTCTTACAGCAATTGATATCAAAGTTGAAATAAAGAAAATGTTTAACGAATCTGGTTTAAACGTAATTACTTTGGCTCCAGATATTTTCATTGATAATTTAGCAGCTCCTTGGTCGATTCCTTTAGTTGTAGAACAAGGAATTCTTCCTTATCCTGTAGCTGCTGGAAAAAAATTCCCTTGGATTAGTCATCATGATTTGGCAAAATTTGCTGTAAATGCAATTGAGCATAAAGAATTAATTGGAAAAACTTTAGCTATTGGAGGAAATTTAGTTTCTGGAGAAGAAATTGCAAAAGAAATTTCTGCAAAAATTGGAAAAGAAGTGAACTTTATTCCTTTAAGTCCAGATGATTTTGAACAAAATTTGATTCCTGCTTTTGGAGAAATTCCAGCAAGAGAAATTTCCAATCTTTATCGTTATGTAGCTGATAATTATGAAAATTTAATTCAAAAAGATTTCAACAATTCTCAGGAAATTTTAGATGTAGAAATTCAATCAACAAAAGATTGGGTAGAAAGTATTTCTTGGAGTTAATTATAAAATACTGATTTAAATAAAAATCCTTTTCCTTAAAACTAATACAATTTTAAAGAAAAGGATTTTTCAATTATTATTTTACTTCTTGCATGTTTCTGATTTGTTTCAACATTGTTTTTTTAGGAACAAAAGGAACTGTTGCCATCATAATTTTTTGAGAAAAAGTCAAACCAGCTAAAACATTTAATTTTCCTTTCAACATTCCGTCATAACCAGCTTTTGCTACTTCAATTGCACTAAATGTATTTTGAAACAGATCTGTTTTATCCATTCCTGAAGTTTGTGCAAATTCCGTTTCTGTTGCTCCTGGAAGTAAAGCTGTCACGGTAATATTTGTATCATGAAGTTCTTCTGCAATTGCATTACTAAAAGAAGTCACATAAGCTTTCGTTGCAAAATAAACTGCTTGTAAAGGTCCAGGCATCAAACTCGCAGTTGAAGAAACATTTAGAATTTTTCCACGATTATTTTTTACAAAATCTGGCAAGAAAAATCGCGTCAGAGCAGTTAATGCTAAAATATTTAATTGAATCATTTGTAAATCATTTTCCCAATCTCTTTCATGGAATTTTCCATGTCCACCAAAACCTGCGTTATTGATCAAATAATCTACATTAATTCCTGCTTCTTTAACTTCTTTATAAATTTCTAAAGCAGCTTCAGAATGTGTCAAATCTTTAACGATAATTTTAACTTCAATCTTGTATTTATTTTCTAATTCTTGTTTTAAATCTTCTAATTTTTGTTTACGTCTTGCAACTATTATTAAATCCCCTCTATTTTCCGCATGAATTTTGGCAATTTCTTCTCCAATTCCACTACTCGCTCCAGTGATTAATGCTACGTTTTTCATCTTTGTTTCATTTTATTAATTACAAGTACAAAGTTCGAAGTTAATTATATTTCAGGAAAACACGAAATTCGGAATTCAAAACACTTTTTACGGATTCTAAGAAATTGAAATCTCTAATAACTCATTATTTTTATCTAATTCTAAAATAGAATTTTCGATATTTTCTTCTGTTATTTCATTTATAAAAACAACTTTTTCAGATTGGAAATAATTTTTTGAATTTAGAAGATTCGTCAAATAACTTGGAGTCATGAAATTGGTATATCTCCTCTCTCCATTTTCAAAATACAATGATACTTCTACATAAGAATCTTTTGCGTTATTTATTTGATCATCTAAAGTAAAACTCAAATATTTCATGGGTTTTTTTTGAGAAAAACAACAATTTGGAATCCAAACTAGTTTTTCCTTTTTACTCTTAATTCTAAAATTATTTTTATTTAAATCTACAATTTCATATTCTTTATATTTTTCAATATGGTCTGAATAAACCGATTCATTTACACAAAAAACTTTATCCTTTATTTTCATAAATTAATATTGCTGTTTCTTCCATTACAGGAATCATAATTTGAAATTCCCAATTGAAATCTATTTTTAAATTTTCATTGATTTTATCCTTAAAAACAAACCAACCTGAAGTATTTTCTGTAATTGAAAACTCATCTTCATTTTTAAGTTTTATCACAAGACCAATTGTATCAAAAGCATAACTATCCACTTTAAAAGCTATAATTTCAAAAATTTCATTCCATTTTACTTTAATTTCTTTCTTTTTAGATTTAAACAAAAAACCATCTTCTGAATATTGAAATAATCCATCGGTAGTTTTTCTTTCTTCTAATTCTTTTTTGTCTTTTTCTGTGAGATAATCTCCTTTGAATAATATTCTATTTGAGTTTAAAAGAAAAAGAGAAATGAATAATAAAAAGGTAATTATTAAAATTGAAGCTAAATAATTTTCGTCAAAACGAAATGTATAAATCAATAAAATAAAAATTGTAGCTAAAAAGCCTCCTACTAAAACCCAAACATAAAAGTTGATTATTCCGATTTTGATTAAAGCATTTTCTGGAGAAACTTTTTTCAGCTTTTTAAAACTAAAAATTGGAATAAATTGAATTGCAGAAATAATTGTAGGCAACCATAAATAATTAAAAAGAATCTTTGAACTTCTAGCTATATTTATATCTAAACTATCAATTGATGTAAAAGAAATAAAA
Source organism: Aureivirga sp. CE67 (assembly GCF_015767245.1). Classification (GTDB taxonomy): domain Bacteria; phylum Bacteroidota; class Bacteroidia; order Flavobacteriales; family Flavobacteriaceae; genus Aureivirga. The sequence continues at coordinate 5,872 of NZ_JADOTV010000010.1, read as the reverse complement.
GAGAATATTCCAAAAAACATTAAAAATGTAATGGCTGTTTCAAAAGTATATGGAAGTTGAATTTTCTTCATTTTAATTATCAATAATCGTTCTTACATTTCCGTTCATTGGAGAAATATGTACTTCTGTATTATTTTCTACCAAATAGAAAACAAATCCGCTATTGGAACCAAGAATACATGTTTTTTTCACTTCATCGTTTGTGAAAATAATCTGGTCATCATACTCTATCTCATTATTTTTAATTTTATCAGCTATTTTCGAACCAAATCCTATTCCATTTCCTACATAAAAACCTATCAAACCAATGGAAAACATAAAAACTAAAACTTTCGAAAGTGAATCTCTTAATTCTTCATCTGTTTCTATTTGGTTAGATTTAAACAATTTAGAAAACCATTTTTTATTTTTATTTTTCACCAAAAAATTTGGAAATTTAAAAATCATGATCATAAAAAGAATGAAAACCAAAATACCTAAAATACTCGAAGTTAATTTTGCAATTGGACTAATCATCACATCCAAAATAGAAGAATAATTTAGAATATTTACTCCTAACCTATTGTAATATAAAGTTTCGCTAAAAATTCCTAAAACAATCAAATAGATATAACCAACAGCAAGATAACTCTGCATATCTCTAAACATTCGATTCTTATTAACAAAAGCTATTTTTTCCATATTTTTTCTTGAATTTTTAAATATTCTGATTCCTATTTTCTATTTATTTGTGAGAATCAGTACTATATTTTCTTTTTCTAAAGTTCAAACATAGATAAAATTTCACAGATTCAAATATTAAACTTATTGTTAAAAATAGACAGACCTGTCTGTATGTTATATTTTTGTATTACCTTTGCCTTATGAAAGTTACAAAACCAAAAGAAAGGATTTTAGAAGTTGCAACTGTTTTATTCCATAAACAAGGATATAATTCAACAGGAATCAACCAGATAATTAAAGAAGCAAGTGTTGCAAAAGCGAGTTTTTATCAACATTTCAAATCAAAAGAAGATTTAGCTAAAGCGTATTTGACGCAAAGACATATTTTTTGGTTTGAAAATTTCAAAGAAGATGTAGAAACTGCGAAAAATGAAAAACAAAAAATTCATGCAGCATTTGAGTTTTTAAAAAAAATGAATCAAAAAGAAAATTATAATGGTTGTGCTTTTCTAAAAATGGAAGCGGAAATTCAGAATGAAAACGTAGAGCTAAACACAATCATTCAAAACCATAAAAAAGACTTAAGAACCTATTTTGATTCCTTTATTACGGATAAAGAAAAATCATTTTTGGTTTATATGCTTTTTGAAGCTTGCTTGACTGAAAGTAAAGTTTTCAAAAATGCAGATGACATAGAAAAAACAATAAAACTGATAGATAAATCTTTGTAAAAATGAAAAAGTATATCTCTAAATTTAAAACAGTAGAAAAAAGTCCGAAAGCTACTGGATTAAACTTCTCTACCTATTCTGGTTTGGGAGGATTTATAGCAATTGCTGTAGTTGCTTTTTTGACTAAAAACACTGTAATTCCTTTTATTATGGCACCTTTTGGAGCAACCTGTGTTTTGGCTTTTGGTGTTCCAAACAGTCCGCTTGCACAACCTAGAAATATTATCGGAGGACATATCATTTCTACAATTATTGGGTTGTTGTGTTTACATTTTTTAGGAAATGATTGGTATTCTCTAGCTATTGGAGTTGGACTTGCTATTGCTGTAATGCAAATCACAAAAACAACGCACCCACCTGCTGGAGCAGATCCTTTAGTAGTTATTTTGGCAGGAAGCTCTTGGGAGTTTTTAATAAATCCTGTTATTTCTGGTGCAATTTCGATTACAATAATTGCTCTAATTTTCAATAATCTTCATAAAGCAAGAAAATATCCAACATATTGGTTTTAAACATGCATAAATAAAGTTATATTATTAAAGAGTTTCTAATTTAGAAGCTCTTTTTTTATACCATATATAATTAAAATTGTAATTTATATTAGCATTTACTCCACTACCCTTTTTATAAATATATTTTTTAACTAAATTTTACCGATTTTTATATGGAAATCATAAATATCTAAACATTTTAACTATGAAAAAATTATTACTCAGCTGTTCAGCTTTTTTTATTGGTGCAACTCTTTTTGCACAAACAATTGAAGTTAACGAGGGACCAGAAGCCTCGTACACACCAGAAGAATTAATCGAAAATGTATTTGCAAATCAATCTTGTATTGATGTATCTTGGGTTTCAGATTATACAAATCCAAATTATGAAGATGATATTCCTGATAAAAGTTATGGATATTTCGTAGCTCAAGAAGGTTCGGAATTTCCATTTTCAGAAGGTATTATGCTGACAACAGGAAAAGCTCACAACACAGGGGTTTTGGGTTCAAATAATAGCAATTGGGAAGGAAATTGGGAAGGAGATGATAACATTTCTGAAATGATTCCAAATGATGCTCAGAACTTTAACGCTACTATTTTTGAATTTAACTTTATTGCACCTAATGAATTAAATCAAATTCATTTTAATTATTTAATGGCTTCTGAAGAATATAGAAGTGACGCTTATTTTCCATGTTATGGATATGCCGATTCTTTTGCTCTTATAGTTAGTGGACCTGGTATTGAAGAAGCTAATTATTACGATCATGATTCTGATCCAAATACACCTGAGGTTTTAATAGATTTAGGTGGAAAAAATATTGCTTTAATACCTGGCACAAATATTCCTATCGCAATCACAAACATATATGATAATGCAATATGTGGACAAAAAAATGTTGAATGGTATAATACTAATGGGACTTCAACAAATTATGATGGAGAAACTTTACCTTTTGAAGCTTCAATTGATGTAATTCCGGGAGAAGAATATCATATTAAAATGGTAGTTGTAGATGTACAAGATAGTATATTTGATACAGCAGTATTCTTAGATGGAAATAGTTTTATTTTGCCAGACTTCTATTTTGATGAAATTGATGATCAAGATGGTCAAGAGTTAGTCGCAGATGAAGGATTTACATTAGATGATTATTCTGATTTAGTTAATGTAAATTATTATTGTGCTGATCAACTTAGATTAAATAATGAAGAACCTGTACTAACTATTACGCAAACACCTCCAGCTGGAACTGTTATTACTGAAGATACTGTAGTAACTTTAGCTGTTACTGACAATATCGTTGAGAGAACTAATAGAGTGAATTTTAATGTTGAATTTAAGTCTTTTGATACATTAAATACTGAAGAATTGAATGAAGATATATTTAGAATGTATCCAAACCCAACTAGCGGAATCGTTTACATCAATGGTTTTAATAAAATTAACTCGATAAAAGCTTTTGATTATAATGGTGCTGAAGTTTATAATCAAATTATAACTAATTCTATTGTAGATTTTTCAGATTTAAATAGTGGAATATACTTTTTAGAAATGGAAATGAAAGATGGAACAACCCTAAAAGAAAAATTAATAATACAATAAAACTTTTTACATAAACATACAAAAGGCTTTCATTTTGAAAGCTTTTTTTATCAAGATTAAAATTAATATTTTCAAAAAAAACATAAATAAATATATTATCTATTTTTTTTTAACAATTATAACGGATAATTAATATTTTTTACTACATTTAAAAATTACTCTAAAAAACACAATTTTATGAAAAAAAAATTACTCTACTTAGGAATTTCTATGTTAGGAATTTCTTCTTACGCTCAATTAAACAATATTGATATAAACATGGGAAATCAATCTGACTACACTCCGCAACAATTAGTTGAAGAAGTGTTTTCTAATGATTCTTGTGTCGATGTTGAATTTACTTATGAACAATCAAACCCTGATTACTCTAATACTGATATTGAAAAAAGTTATGGTTTTTTTGTGAGGCAACCTGAATCAGATTTCCCATTTGAAAAAGGTGTTGTTTTAACTTCAGGAAGTGCAGGTACGGATGGTACATCTGTAGGTGGATTAGATTGGGATGGAGATTCTGATATCGAAACCTTAACTGAAAATAATTCATATAATGCTACTATATTCGAATTTGATTTTATAGCACCATTAGAATTGGATGAAGTACGTTTTAAATACCTTTTCGCTTCTCATGAATTCGGAACTTATGCATGTCAATATTCAGATGCTTTTGCATTAATCATAAGTGGACCTGGAATAGATAATGTAAATAACTATGATTTAGATGCCGATGAAAACACACCTGATGTAGAATTAAACTTAGGAGGAAAAAATATTGCTGTAATACCAGGAACTAATATACCTGTTAATGTTACAAATATTAGATCAATTGAAAATCCTTGTGGAGGTTTAAATGAAGAATGGTTCAATGAAAATGAAAGTTCAACTAAATATAATGGAGAAACACTTCCAATGGAAGCGACCATAGACGTCATTCCTGGTGAAACATATCATGTTAAAATGGTAATAGCAGATGCTCTTGATTCTTCTTTTGATAGCGCAATATTTCTAGATGCTCAAAGTTTTATTCTTTCTGATTTTTATTTAGAAAATCAACAAGATGAAATTTTAATTGAAGAGTCTGAAGGAGAATCAAGTGTAGTTCTTGAGGATTACACAGATTTAGTAGATGCTAACTATTTCTGTATGGCTGAAGCTAAATTAAATAATGCTGAGTTTACAATGACTCAAACTCCACCTGCAGGAACAGTGATTACTGAAGATACAACCGTTACTATAGAAGTATCCGACAATATTTTAAATAGGACACATACTACAAGTTTTGAATTAAAAATAGTTCCTGAAGGATCTTTAAATTTAAACGAAGAATCATTTAGTGGTTTGAGTTTTTATCCAAATCCAACAAATGGAGTCATTTATATCAATAATTTTGAAAAAATAAATTCGATAAAAGCATTTAATTATAATGGTGCTCAAGTTTATAATCAAATTATAACTAATTCTGTTGTGGATTTTTCTAATCTAAATAGTGGGATTTACTTTTTAGAAATGGAAATGAAAGATGGAACAACTATTAGAGAAAAACTTATTATAGAATAATTCAATATTTTGTCTAGTCCTAAATAATCGATACAGATTTTTAGGTTAAAATATTTGACTAAGGTAACGAAAATATATTTTCGTTACCTTTTTTAATTTTATAATTTCTTTTTTTCTGATTTTTAGTTTTATGTATTTGATAAGGTGTAAGGAAAAAATTAAAAAAACGCGGTCTTTTCGAATTATAAATATCAATGGCATTTCTAGTTAAATTCGCCTTTTCTTCCAAAGAAAGATAATTATACTTATTAACTGACCTTTCGCTCGACTAAAATTAGGTTATACAAAATGAAGTAATCATCTTTACGCACTTTGTAATATTCGAAGTTCCCCCATTACCATTCCAGGGCTGTTAAGTTCTCATCAATTTAATAATTTTTGAAAGATAACTTTGACAATATTTAATAGCCTTAAAAATTGATTTTTTAAAATTCAATTTTTAAGAATTTAAAGCTATGGTGCTGATAGTAGAAATATTAACAGCACCATTTTTATTTTTGATTCTATTTTTATCCTCGTTATGATATACATCTTTATTTCGTTGTAATTTATTCTCAATTTTCCAATGTTTTCTTATTCCTTTATGATGAATCTGTTTAAATATATATATAAGAATTAATTGAATAAAAAAAGTTGCAAAAGATTATATTGTTGGCTCTGACACAAACAAAAATCAATTACAGCATGGAGACAAAATTACCAAAAATCATCACCAAACATATTCAACCAAAGATTAATTTTCCTTCATTAGGTAGAAATTTAAAAGTTCCTTTTTGGAGAATTTTAAACTTAATTCTTTATCGTTTAAAGACAGGTTGTCAATG
>NZ_JADOTV010000001.1:556895-891813 GCF_015767245.1 Aureivirga sp. CE67 | reverse complement strand
CAGAGTTTTCAGATAATTTAATAGATGATACTTATTATTTCTGTGAAGATGATGGAGACGGACATATGGTTGTAGATGTGAATGATATGACGGATGCTTTATTAGTAGACGGATCGATTATGAATGTTAAATATTACTATTCAGAGTCGGAAGCGCAAGCGAATTCACAAAACTATATTGTAAATCCAATCAATATTACAACAGCAGGAACAGTATTATACATCCGTGCGGAGAATACAGAAACAGGATGTGTATCTGTGTTGATGTTTACAGTGAGTGTAGGATCTTATCCAGAGATTTTAACAGACACAGTAACATATATCGAGTGTGGATTTGATGGTGTAGCAACTTTTGATTTTGCTACCAATGTGAATTTATTAGTAACACCATCAGCAGATATTGAAACTACTTATTATTTATCAGAAGCGGATGCTACAGTAAAAGAAAATGCGATTGCTTCTTCAGGATACGAGAGTAGTGCAACGACAATCTGGGCAAATGTTAGGAATACTTTAACAGGATGTGAGGTAGTAACATCGTTTGAGATAGAAGTGGAAGAGATTCCAGTATTTGAAAGTAATGCAGAAGAGATTATTTGTTTAAAAGAAATCGTTTCAGTAAATGACCCACAGATTGAGAGTGAGATTAGTGTTTACAATCCAGAAGGAGATTATATCTATGAGTGGACTTTCAACGGAGAAGTTCTAGGACAAACAGGGGAGACAATCACTATTACAGAATCAGGAACTTATACGGTGAAAGCAATCAGTACTACTGGACAAAATGCATGTGAGAGTGCGCCACAAACAATAGAGGTGATTGGATCTTATATTGCAAATATTACAGAAGCGGATATTGTAGTTTCAGGATATGTAGAAGGATTTGGAAGTAACACAGTAGCAATTAACACTACAGGATTAACTTTAGGAGAGTATGAATTCTCAATTGATGAAGGAAATACTTGGCAAACAGCACCAGTGTTTACAGATGTTCCTGGAGGAGATTATGTATTATTGATTCGTAATGTATTAGGAGGAGGATGTGAGAATCCATCGATTCCATTTGGAGTTATCGACTTCCCTAAATACTTCACACCAAACAATGATGGAATCCATGATACATGGAAGATTCAAGGATTGGAGAGTGGAAATTATGCAAGTGTAGAGATTTACATCTTTGATAGATACGGAAAAGTGATTGTTAAATTAGATCCAAAACAAGGATGGAATGGATTGACAAGATATGGTCAACCATTACCGTCATCAGATTACTGGTTCTCATTAGACATCGTGAAGTCTGTAGGAGTATCAGAAGATGGAACTGTAACGACAAGACGTTATACAAAGAAAGGACACTTTAGTTTGATTAGAAGATAAAAAACTGTTTAATTTTGACATATAGAATTATAATGAAAATTAGTAAAATAGCAATAGCTTTATCGTTCTTGATAAGTACTTTTACGATAAATGCTCAGGAAACATTACCTGTATATTCTGATTATTTATCAGACAATGTATATTTAGTTCACCCAGCTGCTGCTGGTATTGGAAACTGTGGTAAAATTAGGCTAACAGCAAGAGCGCAATGGCTTGGTGAATCTGATGCACCAGCATTACAAACTTTAAGTTTCCAGACTAGAATTGGAGAAAAAGGAGGAGTTGGAGCTGTATTATTTAATGATAAAAATGGTTACCATTCTCAACAAGGAATTTTAGGAACATATGCTTATCATATTGATTTAGGAAGATCAGATGAAGCTCATCAATTATCTTTTGGATTATCTTTAATGGCAGTTCAAAATAGTGTTGACGAATCTAATTTCCATTACTCATATTTTGATCCAGCTGGAAATCCAGAAATAGATCCTGCGATTTCTTATATTGTTAGTTCAAGAAGTTATTTCAATTCTGATGTTGGAATTGCTTATCATAAGAATGGTTTATATGGATATTTTACGGCAAAGAATTTATTATTAACAGCAAGAAATCTTTATAATGACGATTATGAATCGTTAAACTTAAGAAGATATTTAACGACTGTTGGTTATTATTTCGGAGAAGATTATCCTTTCCAATTTGAGCCTTCTGTAATGGCGCAATTTGTAGATGCTACAAGGGAGAAATTTGTTGACTTTAATATGAAAGTATATAAAAAGTTTGATGAATCTCAAATTTGGTTAGCAGGTTCTTATAGAAGAGCTTTTGAAGGAAATAATCCAGAAGATTTACAATATTTAACAGGTATATTTGGAATTAACTATAGAAAATTCTTATTCTCTTATACTTATTCTTATCAGTACAATGATATTGTGTTTGATAACGGAGGGTATCACCAAATTACTTTAGGATTTAACTTTGGATGTAGAGAACCTAGAACTACTGGTTGTCCAAATATTAATGCAATGTTTTAATAAAAACTCATTTTATATGTCTTAAAAATACTTTTAAGAAAAAAATGAATGCTATTATAAAAGGAAAAAAGGATGTTTTGTAAAAAAACATCCTTTTTTTATTGTTTATTCTTTAATGAATTTGAATTTTTTAATAGCGTCTTTATTATCAATTATGATTAAATAATAAACACCCGAATTGAAATTACTAACATCAATAGTGTTGTTATTTAAAGTTGTTTCAAAAGTTGCTCCTAAGACATTATAAATTTTTATTGATTTTATTTCATTTCCAGATTCAACAAAAAGTAGATCATTGACAGGATTAGGATAAATTTTAATTTTTGATTCATAATTTGGAATAGAAAGTTCCTCACAAGAAACGATTAAATCATAAGAACTATTACTGCCATCATCAGAATCTACAACTATATAATAAGTTTTTCCAGCTTCAGCGTTATTTAAAATAGCATGTGAAGAATAAACTTCTCCCAAACAATCTTGAGGATCACAACTTCCTAAAATATATACATCAAGATCTCCTGAGAAATTGGAGATGGTCGCAGTAAGTTTTCCAGAAGAAGGACTTGTAAACTTATGAACTCTCTCAGGACCTGTTTCAGTCCAATTATTACAACCATATGAAGAAACATAAGAAGGTTCGTTAGAAGAGCTTCCGTGGTAGGTTTCATTACAGTTTAAAGTAATTGCATTTTCACAATCCAATAAAGTAGAATTACTTGAACAGTCGGTGTTGGAAATACAAATTTCATGATAATATTTTTTCAACATTTCACAATATCCCAAATTAAATACTTCTCCCCAGCGTTCGATTCCTCTTTGACATAGTCCAACACCATGTCCATAAATAAACCCAGATTCATTTGAATTATTATTATCTACTTCACAACATGGAGATTCGTTTGTTTCTGAGCAATTATTGTGACCAGAGCAAGGTTTAGAGATTAAATAAGGAACATAATTTCCAGAAGTATTACAACTATTATAAGGACTCCAAACTCCTTCATGAGCACTTTGTGTGTAATCACCATTACATCTTGCTCCGTAAATAGCTGTGATAACTTCATTGTTATAGAGAATTATTTCATTTTTAGTTTCCGTACTCGAAAGTAAACTTCCAGAATCATAAGTGTCATTATAAGCTTGACCAATATTTACAGGATTTCCATCAATATGTTTTTTCATGGAATACGTTCTTGCTGCAATTGCTTGTGCTTTTTTTACATTTAAATTTTCTGTTACTCCAGCAATTTCTGCCTTAACAACACCTGCAATATATTCTTCGAAATTAATATAACCAGTAAATCCAGAATTGGAGTTAGAGCCATTATAACCATTGTGTAAATATTGCACATAAACCGTTTCAGGAATATCTTCAAAAGTACAATCTGTATTTGTAGTATTCCTTTTTTGGGTGAAAGTAGGAGGAGTGATTGGATCTTTAGATTTTTCTAAGTTTTTTTGATGAAAATCTTTTTCTAAGATCATTTCTAAATTTTCCTTTTCGTTTTCATTTTTAACTTTAGGAATTAAATAGAAATTTTCAACTTTGATAGTATTGTTGTTTTCTAAAATATATAAATCCTTAAATAGAGTTTCATAACCATCTTTTTCAATTTTTAAATAATAATAAACTTGATGACTATTTAAAGTATAAGAATAAGTTCCGTTATTATTTGTTTTTAAAATGAAAGAAGGTTTTTCATAAGTTTTTTTATTAAGTATTGGTAAATTGTTTGAAGTATAACTTACATTTCTTTCATAAAAAGTAATTTCACAGCCCGAAATTTCAGTTTTGTCCAGAAGATTGAATAGTTTTCCTTCAATTTTTTTTTGATTTTGGCTAAAAAGAGAAAAGTAAAATAGGATAAATCCTAAAAAAAATAATTTTTTTTTCATTGAATTTGATGTTTGTTACTCTACAAAATTAATTTTTAAAGAAAATAATAACTAAAAAAGAGTATTTTTTTTGAAAATATTAGGCTTACTAGATTTTTCGGGGACTTAAATATTGAGTTTTTAATTGAAAAAACGATTAGAGATAAAAATAATCGATTTTTTTTTGAATTTTTTTTTACTGATAAAGTCTTGTTAAATAAGGGGTTTTGAGTGGGTGTGAAAAAAAGTTTAAATATTTTTCAAAAAAGACTTGCAGGTTTAGAAAAAGCTCGTATATTTGCAACCGTAATAATGAAACAATAATCATTACTACAATAAACAAAAATACACTGTCCCATGGTGTAATGGTAGCACTCCGGTTTTTGGTACCGTCAGTCAAGGTTCGAGTCCTTGTGGGACAACAAAATCCTCTGAATTTTCAGAGGATTTTTTGTTTTATATATATTGCATGAAAAAACTTTCCTTTTCAAGAAAATTTCAAAAAAGTTTTAAACTAAAAAGTATAAAAGATTCACCTACGATTTAATAGTATAAATAACAACTCCAAACCTAGCTTCAAAACCATAATTCTCAACAGCATTTCTTCCTTTTAAGGTTTCGATCGTAGAAATAGAACTGCTATTAATTTTTTCAATCCAATCTTTAGTCACAAGTTTTAAATTGTTTTCAGACTTTAGAAAAATTAATTCTTTGTTTTGATTTAAAGAAATAGGGTTTAAAGTAATCTCGATCATATTACCATTTCCGTATTTACCATATTTAGATTTGGCTTCAAGGGAATCGATCAAGTTTATATTGGTGTAGTTGGAATTAGAAAACTCTTGTTGTGAAATTTCGTAAGTAGAATTATTGTCAATTACCAATATTTTAGATTTAGCAATTGTTTCTAAACATACAGATTTCACTTGACTAAACGAATTAGTAAATGAAAATATAAAAAGCAATAAAAAAATAGGTCTTAGAAGTTTCATATCATTAAGTTCTAATAGCTTGATTTACTGCAAAAACAATGCCATATTTAACTTTTTGTTAACTAAAATTACAGTGTTGTTAATTTTTTTACTTTTTAAATTCTAAATTATGAAGAAAATAAAGTTAGATTTATTATTTTATTATAATTTTAATCAAAATAAAACTTAAGGAAATTTAAATAAAAAGAGGCTACATAATTAAATGTAACCTCCCTAAAACTATATATTTAAAAGTTATATCTTAAAAGTAATAACAGGCTTGATAGAATGATTCGTTAAATCTTCTGTTATACTTCCATTAAATAAATGAGATAAACCACTTCTTCCATGAGTGTTTAAAGCAATCACATCTGCGTCTACTTCATTAGTAAAGTTTAAAATACCTCTCTCAATAGAGTTATCATTGTAGATGTTGATTGAATAGTTTTTCAGATCATATTCTTTGATAAAAGCATCCATTGTATAATTTGACTCACGAGTAGTCTCGAAGTTATATGGTGTATTTACTTTTAAAAGATGTATTTTAGAATCAAAAATTGAAACGAAATCTAATAATTTATCAAAAGTCTTTTTATTTTCTTTTGTAAAGTCAGAAGCAAAAACAATATTTTTTATCTCAAAATCTTCATTATGATCTTTGATTACTAATACAGGAACATCTGAGTTTCTTACTACTTTTTCAGTGTTTGAACCGATGAAAAACTCTTCTAAACCACTTGCTCCTTGAGATCCCATGATGACTAAATCTATCTCATGTTCTTTACTAGCATCGATAATTCCTTCAAATGTTTTGTGGAATTGTACAGACTCAACTACATTAATTCCTTCAAAGAAATCTGACTTTTTGAACTGTTCAAATTTTTCATGAATTTTTTTCATGAACATCACTTTTAAAGGTCCAGTTTCACCAGTTGTGAAGTTTGTTGGATCAATAACATCAGAAGGTAATTCAAACATATGTAGTAAATAAATTTCACTTCCTGTTTTTTTAGCGATTTTAGCAGCAACTTTTGCAGCATTAGTAGCTTGTTCAGAGAAATCCACTGGGACTAAAATTCTTTTCATAATTTAGTTAGTAATATTAGGTTAATTAATTTGTAGTAAAGTTAAATATTTCATTAGTAAATATGTATGATTTTTGTCATTAAAAAAAATATTGTATATTTGCACTAATAAACAGATAAAAATGAATAAATATGAGGGGACTAAAAGTCCCCTCTTTTTATAAAATAATATGGATAAAGCCAAAGTAAAACAACTTGTTGAAGAGGCATTAAATGAGAATCCATCTCTTTTTTTAATTGAATTGTCTTTTCTAGAAAACAACAAAATTCATGTTGAGATTGATGGTGATGAAGGTGTTCCTTTAAAAGAATGTATCAGAGTAAGCAGAAATGTTGAGCATAATCTAGATAGAGAAGAAGAAGACTTCGCTTTAGAAGTTACTACACCGGATATTGCAAATCCAATTCAACACAAAAGACAATATAAAAAGAATCTTAATCGTACTTTAGAAGTGAAGTATGGAGAAGATAATACAAAGGTTGAAGGTAAATTAGTTTCTGTAACAGATGATTCTATTTCATTAGAATGGAAAGCTAGAGAGCCAAAGCCGATTGGTAAAGGAAAAGTAACTGTTGTCAAAAATGCAACAATATTATACAGTGACATTCACCAAGCAAAGGTGAAAATAATTTTTAACTAAAAGACTGAAATGGAAAATATAGATTTAATTGAATCATTTTCAGAATTTAAAGACGATAAAAGTATAGACAGAGTAACTCTTATGTCTATCTTAGAAGAAGTTTTTAGAGCTACACTTAAAAGGAAATTTGGATCAGACGATAACTTTGATATTATTATTAACCCAGATAAAGGGGATTTAGAAATTTGGAGAAATAGAGTAGTAGTTGGTGATGGAGAAGTAGAAGAGCCAAACGAAGAGATCGAGTTATCTGAAGCAAGAAAAATTGAGCCAGATTTTGAAATTGGTGAAGATGTATCTGAAGAGGTGAAATTAATTGATTTAGGAAGAAGAGCCATTTTAGCACTTCGCCAAAACTTAATTTCAAAGATTCATGAACATGATAGTACAAATATGTACAAACATTTCAAAGATTTAGTTGGAGATATTTATAGTGCAGAAGTGCATCATATTCGTCACAATGCTGTAATTTTGTTGGATGATGATGGAAATGAAATCATTTTACCAAAGAATGAGCAAATCAAATCTGATTACTTTAGAAAAGGTGAAGCTGTTAGAGGAATCATTAAAGATGTAGAATTGAAAGGAAATAAGCCTTCAGTTATTATGTCTAGAACAGCTCCTGAATTCTTAGTGAAATTATTTGAGCAAGAAATTCCTGAAGTATTTGACGGATTGATTACAATCGAGAGAGTAGCGAGAATTCCTGGTGAAAAAGCAAAAATTGCAGTAGATTCTTATGATGATAGAATTGATCCAGTTGGAGCTTGTGTTGGTATGAAAGGTTCAAGAATCCACGGAATTGTTCGTGAATTAGGAAATGAAAATATTGATGTTGTAAACTTTACAAAGAACGAAGAGATTTTCATTGCTAGAGCTTTAAGTCCAGCGAAAATTGTTCGAATTGCAATTGAACCAGAAGAAGAAGGTAAAAGAAAGAAAGTTAACGTATTTTTACAACCAGAAGAAGTTTCTAAAGCAATTGGTAAAGGAGGAGTTAATATTAAATTAGCTTCACAATTGACAGGATACCAAATCGATGTTCAAAGAGAAGGTGTAGAAGACGAAGATGTAGAGTTAGTAGAATTTTCTGATGAAATTGAAGGATGGGTAATCGAAGAGCTTAAAAACATCGGTTTAGATACAGCGAAGAGCGTATTAGAATTAAGTGTTGCGGAGCTTGTAAAGAGAACAGATCTTGAAGAGGAAACAATTACTGAAGTTCAAAGAATATTAAATGAAGAGTTTGAAAAATAAAATTTAAACTCAAAAAAATAATTAGGCTAAACAATTAAAATTATATGGCTGATAATAAAACGCTTAGGCTCAATAAAGTTTTAAGAGAATTAAACATATCACTGGCTACTGCAGTTGAATTCTTATCCTCAAAAGGAATTGAGGTAGAGGCTCGTCCTACTACAAAAATTTCTCAGGATAATTATGCGCAACTTCAGAAAGAGTTTCAAAGTGATAAGAGTAAAAAAGCCGCTTCTAAAGAAGTAAGCGCAGAGAAACGCAAAGAAAAAGAAGCGATGCGTTTAGAGCAAGAAGAAAAACTTGAAAAAATAAGAAAACAAGAAGAAGAGGCTAAAAAACAAATTCTTAAAGCTAAAGCTGATAAACCAACTATTAAAAAAGTTGGTAAAATCGATTTGACAAGCGATAAAAAGAAAGCCGAAAATATTACTGAAGAGCCAAAACAGAAGCCTGCTCCTGTAGAGAAGAAAGATGTTGTTGAAACTAAAGACGAACAACAAAAAGAAACAATAACAACTGAAACTAATATCTTAGAAAACAAAGAGACGCAAAAAGTTTCAAATTCTGAACAGCCAGCAGATATTAAAACAAAGGATATTAAGTCAGAAGTTAAACAAGAAGAAATTAAGCCAGAGCCAGCAAAAGAAGTGGAGTTGAAAAAAGAAGATACAAAGAAACCAGAACAGAAATCTGCGAAACCTATTGATGTAGCAAATAAGTTCCAGCCAAAGAAAAATACGCAGAAAGAAAAACCTCAGAAGGAGAAAAAAGAAGAAGTCTCTATGACGGATGCTCCAAAAATTGAGACGAAGTATAAGAAATTAGATGGTCCTAAATTAACTGGTAAAGTTATTGATTTAAAACAGTTTGAGAAAGCTAAAAAGAAGAAGCCTGAAGATAATAAAAAGGGTTCTGGAAATAGGAATCAATCTGGAAACAAAGGAAGACGTAAAAGAATTACTAAACCTGGATCTCAAGATAACAAAGGAGGTAATAACAACAACAATAACAACAATAATAATAACAGGAACAATAACAGCCAAGGAGGTAATAACAGGAATAACAACAACCAAGGCGGAAACAATAACAACCGTAATAGAAACCAAAGACCTGGTCAAGGTGGAAATGGTGGAAACAGAGGATTCCGTGGAAAAGGTAGAGGAACACAAAAACCTGTTGTAAAAGAAGAACCAACTGAAGCTGAAGTTTCTAAACAAATTAGAGAAACTCTTGAAAGATTACAAGGGAAATCTAATAAGAATAAAGGAGCTAAACACAGAAAACATAAACGTGACCAGCACCGTCAACAAACTGAAAAGCAACAACAATTAGAACAAGAACAAAGTAAAATCTTGAAGGTAACAGAATTTGTTACTGTTTCTGAAGTTGCAACGATGATGGATATTCCTGTAACGCAAGTAATTTCTGCTTGTATGTCATTAGGAATGATGGTAACGATGAACCAAAGATTAGATGCTGAAACATTAAAAATTGTAGCAGCAGAATTTGGTCATGATGTTGAGTTTATTAGCGCCGAAATTGAAGAATCAATTCAAGAAGAAGAAGATAAAGCTGAAGATCTAGAAACAAGAGCTCCAATTATTACAGTAATGGGACACGTAGATCACGGTAAAACTTCTTTATTAGATTATATCCGTAAGGAAAACGTAATTGCAGGTGAGTCTGGAGGAATTACACAGCACATCGGAGCTTACTCAGTAGAGTTACACGATGGACAAAAGTTAACTTTCTTAGATACACCAGGTCACGAGGCCTTTACAGCGATGCGTGCACGTGGAGCACAAGTAACAGATGTTGTAATTATTGTAGTTGCAGCGGATGATGATGTGATGCCACAAACAAAAGAGGCTATCTCTCACGCACAAGCAGCAGGTGTACCAATCATCTTTGCAATTAACAAAGTTGATAAGCAAACAGCAAACCCTGATAGAATTAAAGAACAATTAGCAAGTATGAATATGCTTGTTGAGGATTGGGGAGGTAAATACCAATCACAAGAAATTTCTGCAAAAACAGGATTAGGAGTTGATGAATTATTAGAAAAAGTAATTCTTGAGTCTGAAGTTCTTGAATTAAAAGCGAACCCTAACAAGAATGCATCAGGAACAATCGTTGAGGCATTATTAGATAAAGGTCGTGGTTATGTAGCTACAATGTTAGTACAACAAGGTACTCTTAAGATTGGAGATTATGTATTAGCAGGAAAACACAGTGGTAAGGTAAGAGCGATGTTTAATGAGCGTGGAGCTGCATTAAAAGTTGCAGGACCTTCTACACCAGTTTCTTTATTAGGATTAGATGGAGCACCTCAAGCAGGTGATAAATTTAATGTATTTGAGGATGAAAGAGAAGCGAAACAAATCGCTACAAAACGTTCTCAATTACAAAGAGAGCAATCTGTAAGAACAAGAAAAGTACTTTCTTTAGCAGAAATTGGACGAAGAATCGCATTAGGAAACTTCAAAGAATTAAATATTATTCTTAAAGGAGATGTGGATGGTTCAGTAGAAGCATTAACAGATTCATTCCAAAAATTATCTACAGAAGAAATCCAAGTAAATATCATCCACAAAGGAGTTGGAGCAATTACTGAAAACGATGTTCTTTTAGCGTCAGCTTCTGATGCAATTATCATCGGATTTAATGTAAGACCACAAGGAAATGCTAGATTAGTTGCTGATAAAGAAGAGGTAGATATCCGTTCTTACTCTATTATCTATGATGCTATTAACGACTTGAAAGATGCAATGGAAGGAATGTTATCTCCTGAAATGCGTGAAGAAGTTTCTGGTAATGTTGAAATTAGAGAAGTTTATAAGATTTCTAAAATTGGAAACATTGCAGGATGTATGGTTGTTAGTGGTAAGATCTACAGAGATTCTAAGATTAGAATTATCCGTGAGGGTGTAGTTATTTACTCTGGTGAATTAGCATCATTGAAACGTTTCAAAGACGATGTGAAAGAAGTTGCTAAAGGATATGATTGTGGACTTCAGATTAAGAACTACAATGATATCAAAGAAGGTGATGTAATTGAAGCATTTAAAGAAGTAGAAGTAAAGAAAAAATTAAAATAATTTAATTTTTCATAACATATTGAAAAACCTGTAAGATGAACTCTTACAGGTTTTTTTATTAAATATAAAAAGAATGAGAAAACCTTTTCGATTTAAACAATTTGAAATATTTCAGGATAAAACAGCAATGAAAGTTGGAACAGATGGAGTTTTACTTGGAGCTTGGGCAAATCCTGAGAATGCGAATAAGATTTTAGATATTGGAACAGGAACAGGATTAATTTCGCTGATGTTAGCGCAAAGAAATAATCAAGCTGAGGTTTTTGCTTTAGAAATAGAAAAGAATGCTTTTGAGCAAGCAAAAGAGAATTTTGAAAACTCTATATGGGAGAAAAGAATTGTTATTGAAAATTGTTCTTTACAAGAGTTTCAAACAGAAGAAAAATTTGATTTGATAGTTTCTAATCCACCTTTTTATACTACAACTTTTAAAAATGAAGATGAAAAAAGAGCTTTAGCCAGGCATTCGGAAAGTTTACCTTATGAAAAACTTTTAGAAAAAACTTCTGAATTACTTTCAACTGAAGGTAAATGTTCTTTCATTATTCCTTTTACTGAAGAAGAAAATTTTATTCAAATTGCTAAAGATTTCAAACTTTATCCAGAAAGAATTACAAGAGTAAGAGGGAGAAAAGAAGCACCGCTAAAAAGAAGTCTTTTAGAGTTTAGTTTTAAACAAAAGGAAGTTAAAATTTCGGAATTGATAATTGAAATAGAAAGACATCATTATACAGAAGAATATGTCAAAATTGTAAAAGATTTTTATCTAAAAATGTGAAAACACCGAACACAATTAATTCAAATCACTAAAGTGCCCGATGTTTATCATCCCTCGTATTTCTAAAAGTAAATAATAGATGTTTTTTGCTTAATTTGATATATAACTTAATAACGACACTTTTTTCATTTTGTTTTATTAACTCTTAAATTTTCTTAAAATTTATACTCATTTCCTATCTTAGCATTTGATTATAAAATGAAAAAAATGATATTCGACGTATTAATTATAGGTGGAGGAGCTGCTGGAATTTCTTGTGGTTTGGTTCTTGGTTCTGCAAAAGAAAGAGAATTTGCAAAGGACAAAAACATTGGAATTATCATGCACCAGAGAGCTTCTTCTTTGCAAACTGCCATTTTGAATAATGTAATGGGAGTTGCTCCAAATACTTCTGGAGATGATTTGTTAGAAGACGGAAAAAAACAATTAGCTTCTTTATATCCACATGTTTCTCAGATTGAGAAAGAGAAAGTTTTAGAAATTGAGAAGAACGGAGATGTATTAAAAGTTATTACGAACAAAAATTCTTATGAAGCTAAAAATATCGTAGTAGCTGTTGGTCCAAAAAACTTTGCAATTAAAGGTTTAGAAGCTTACACTGAATTACATCAAAAATTACCTGCTGCTAAACAAAGAACTCAATTGAAAAATGTGGATCATGTAGTGGATAAAGGAATTTATGTTGCAGGAACTTTAGCAGGATGTAGAAGTCAGTTTGCAATTGCTGCAGGAAGTGGAGCAGAGGTTGCTACAGATATTTTGACAATTTGGAATGATGGAAAAACAACCATGATTCATGATAAAAAAACTGTTTCCTAATAGAAAAGAGATGTTTAGCATCTCTTTTTTTTGATTAAAATTCTAAGTAAATACAATATGTATTTATTTTTTTAGTTATAACAACTATAAAAGTAGTTGTATAACTAATAAAATAGTTTTATGTTTGTCAAAACAAAAATGAAATAATTATGAAAAAAATTGCTTTGCAAGCATTCTTATTCCTATTGACGATTTCAACTTATGGTCAAAAATTTACTGTTTCTGTTGATTATAGTTCAGAAAACCAAGAATTACAAGATTATTTTATGTTTGAAAATATTGATTATTACAAATACAATTTTTCAGGAAAAGACTTAAAAGGAAAAGATTATTTGCTAACAGTGAAAGAAATGTGGCATGGGAAAATGACAAATTTAGATACAATTGTGGATTCTAGAAATAGTAGAAAAATTGCAGATTCTACTTTTAAATTTAGAGTTTTGGCTAAAAAGACAAAAGAAAATCAATTGAAAATGCAATTTCGTTTTCCAGGTTTTTCAACAACAAAATTTTTCACTAGTACGGATTCGGAAAAATATTCTTTGAGAGAAATTGTTGCATTACAAAATAAGAACAAAGAATCTGGAAAGAAAATTTATTTGATGGCTTACATTTTACCATATAAACAAGGGAATTATTTAATGTATTGTGCTGTGGATTCTAGCGAATATAAACCAGAAGAATGGGGAGAAAAGTTTAATATTGAGCATTATTTAATATTTGAAATGAAATTTATTTAAACAGAAAAAATGAAAAAACTAACAAATAAAGAAGAGGAAATCATGCAGGTGCTTTGGAAATTAGAAAAAGCATTTGTAAAAGAAATTATGGAAGAGATTCCGGAGCCAAAACCACATTATAACACACTTTCTACAACAGTGCGAAAAATGGAAACAAAAGGTTTTGTTGGGCATGAAGCTTTTGGAAACACCCATCGATACTTTCCGAAAATAACAAAAGAAGATTATAGAAATAGATTCATCAATAGTACGATTAAGAACTATTTTGATAATTCTTTTAAGAACATGTTGTCATTTTTTGCGAAGGAAGAAAAAATTAGTTCGGACGAGTTAGAGGAAATTATTGCGCTTATTGAAAAAGATAAAGAAAAAGGGAAAAAATGATCATATACATCCTAAAAGTCAATTTTCTATTACTTCTTTTCGCAGGAATTTATCATATTTTTTTGCGAAAAGAGACTTTCTACCAAATAAATCGATTTTTCTTGTTAGGAGGAGTTTTATGTAGTTTTTTGCTGCCAAATATTTTTATTGAAAAAGAAATAGAAATTACTTCTTTAGAAAATATAGAGCAAAGTCCAGTTTTAGAAAATGTTACGCAAAGAGTTACAGAAGTTCCAACGGAAGTCATATCAGAAATTGATTATTCAAATTGGATTTCAATTGGAGTTACTTTGATTTCTGTGGTTTTATTGAGTTTACTTTTTTGGAAAATAATATTGCTTTTAAAACAGCTAAAAAAATTAAAATGGAAAGAATCTTTTGGAATAAAATATTTAGAAAGTAAAAATGAAAATGAAGCTTTTTCTTTTTACAAATACATTGTCGTGAACTCAGAAAATATGGGAAAAAATGCTTTGAAAAAGATTTTAGTTCACGAAAATATTCATGTAAGAGAGTTTCACACTTTTGATGTTCTTCTGATTCAAATAATAGAAGCTTTGTTTTGGTTTAATCCGTTTTTGAGATTTTACCGAAAAGGATTCGAAGAAACACATGAATTTTTAGCAGACGAAAAAACGATACATGAAAATTCGTTTTCTAGCTATGATTATCAAAAATTAATTGTTCAACTTCAAATAAAAAATAATTCTATGATTACAAATTCATTCAAAAAAGAAAGCACGCTGAAGCGAAGAGTTTTAATGTTACAAAAAGGAAAATCTACAAGAATACAATTTTTAAAATTGGTTTTAATTATTCCTTTTTTATTGAGTTTTATGGTTTTTGCTCAAACAAAAGAGAAACAAATTATCAGTGGAAATGATTCTGAAAAATACACTTTTATTTTAACAAAAGATAGTACAGATGAGGAAATAAAAGAGTTTCAGGATTTATATGCGAGTTTCTTTGATAAAGAAAGATTCTTATTTGATAATATAAAAAGAAATGAAAAAGAAGAAATTACTTCTTATGATTTTAAGACAACAATGAAAAATTATGATAGATTGGTTACGAGATCAAATATAAATTCAAATAGTCGAAATGTAATTAATCCATTAAAAATAGAAATTGACAAAGACAATCCTGACATTATTACTTCTAATAAAGGTTTAGAAGTAGTTTACGATCAAGAAAAATCTACTGTTAAGTTTAATAATGCTGAAAATCCAATTTGGAAGGATGATAAAGGAAATGTGATTACTGAGAAAAAGGCTAGTGAAATGCTGAAACAAGAAAACTATACAGTAGTAAGAGATTCTAAAAACAATGTATTTAGTTTGAAGAAGCAGAAATTTGAACATCTTAATTAAAACTAGAACTAATGCTTTACATCCTAAAAGTCAATATTCTATTACTTCTTTTTGCAGGAATTTATCATGTTTTTTTGCGAAAAGAAACTTTCTACCAAGCAAATCGATTTTTCTTGTTAGGAGGAGTTTTATGTAGCTTTTTGTTACCAAGTATTTTTATTGAAAAAGAAGTAGAAATTTCTTCTATAGAAAAAATAGAACAAAATCCAGTTTTAGAAAATGTTACGCAAACACTTTCAGAAGTTCCTATCGAAATTAAATCAGAAATTGATTATTCAAATTGGATTTCAATTGGAGTTATTATGATTTCTGTGGTTTTATTGAGTTTACTTTTTTGGAAAATAATATTGCTTTTAAAACAGCTCAAAAAATTAAAATGGAAAGAAGCTTTTGGAATAAAATATTTAGAAAGTAAAAATGAAAACGAAGCTTTTTCTTTTTACAAATACATAGTTGTGAATACTGAAAATATGGAGATTAATGCTTTGAAAAAGATTTTAGTTCACGAAAATATTCATGTAAGAGAGTTTCACACTTTTGATGTTCTTCTGATTCAAATAATAGAAGCTTTGTTTTGGTTCAATCCGTTTTTGAGATTTTACCGAAAAGGATTCGAAGAAACACATGAATTTTTAGCAGACGAAAAAACGATTAACGAAAATTCGTTTTCTAGCTATGATTATCAAAAATTAATTGTTCAACTACAAATAAAAAATAATTCTATGCTTACCAATTCATTTAAAAAAGAAAGTACATTAAAAAATAGAGTTTTAATGTTGCAAAAAAGAAGATCTGCAAAGACGAATATTCTAAAGGTATTATTTGTAATTCCTTTTTTAGTTAGTTTTATGATGTTTTCGCAGACGAGAGAAAATACTGAGAAATTATTTATAGAGTTTTCAGAGGAAACTACAGATCGAGATATTGATCTTTTTGAAGCAAAATATGCAAGAAGATATCTTGGGAAAGAAATAAAATTTGAAAATGTATTAAGAGATTCAGATAAAAATATAACTGGTTTAGACTTTTTGATTTTAGATGAGAAGACCAAAAACTATGTGAAAAAACATGGTTTTCAATCTGATGTACCTGAATTAAAACTTAGTATTACCGTAAATCAAAAAGGAGATATTTTTCATTTTAAAATGAATAAAACAAATTTTGATATAGAATATAATACTAAAAATAAATCAAATACAATGGTTCAAGGAGATTTTGTAGGGATGTCAACTTTTACAGAAGATGATTCTCCAACAGATATGGAAGCTAGCTATATTTTTTTAGAGAATGAATTAGAAAAAATTGGTGCAATTGATGATTTTAAATGGTTAGATACGGATGGAAAGGAAATTACAAAATCAGAATTCAAAAAGAAGATGAAATCTGAAAAATTAGGATATGGTATTAATATGTTGAAAAAGACCATTTCTTTATTTAAAAATTCTTAAACAGTATTTCTAAAAGATTAAAAATTTCATTATATAATATAAAGTTACTTCAAATTCTGGAGTAACTTTTTTGTTTTTAGATGTTAAACAAATCAAAAAAAACTCTTTGTTCTTTTTCTTAAAAATTGTAAATTAACTAATATTCAATTGGTTATAAAAAATATTTGAGAGAATGAATGAATCGATTTACCATATTTTTCGTTCTTCTTCGGAAGATACAGATATCATGAATGAATTATTCTTTCATTTTTTTATAGCTGCACTTGTAGTTTTTATTTTGGTTGCTGGTTTTCTGATTTTTATTGTTAGAAAATATAAATCCAAAAAATTAGAAAAAGACAAATACACGGTTTTAGAAAACCGCTCTACGGAAAGAATCACACTTTTTATTGCTTCAGTTTTAGTCATAGTATTTTTATTTCTGACTGTGAAAGTGATGTTCAGAATTCAACAAACGCCAAGCGAAGAACAAAAACCTTTTGTGAAAATCACAGGACATCAATGGTGGTGGGAAATAGAATATTTAGGAGACACACTTTTTACAGCAAATGAATTACATATTCCAACAGGAGATAAGTTTGTTGCACTTATGGAAAGTGCAGATGTTGTACATGATTGGTACGTTCCAGCATTGGGAAGAAAAATAGATATGGTTCCTGGAGTTACCAATTTTGTTTGGATGCAAGCAAGAGAACCTGGAGTTTATGAAGGAATGTGCAACGAGTTTTGTGGTGCACAACATACTTGGATGCGAGTAGAAGTTTTTGCACATGAACCAGAAGAATTTGAAAAATGGTTTCAAGAACAAAAACAAAAAGCTGTTGAAAAACCGGACACTCTTTTTCAAAAAGGAAAACAATTATTTCAAGATAAAGTTTGTGCAAACTGTCATACGATTAGAGGAACTTCTGCAAAAGCAAAAGTTGGCCCAGATTTGACGCATTTTGCAAGTAGAAATAAAATGCTTGGAGGAAAAGCGGAGGTGAATTTTCAAAATATTAAAGATTGGATTGAAGATCCTCAGAAGATGAAACACGGAGCATACATGCCGAATTTTTTAATGACAGAAGAAGAAATCAATGCATTAGCACATTATTTACACAATTTAAAGTAGAAGAATATGAAATTATTTTCATTTGAAGTTCCAGAACCAACAGAAGCATTACCATCTATCAAAAGTAGATATGGAATTTTGCAATGGATTTCTAGTACAGATCACAAGCAACTTGGGATTCTATATTTATGGGTTTCTTTATTTTTCTTTCTTATCGGAGGTTTTGAAGCAATGCTAATGCGTTTACAATTAGCTTGGCCAGGACTTCAAATTGTTTCTCCACAAACTTTCAACGAACTTTTTACAATGCACGGAACTACGATGGTTTTCCTTGTGTTGATGCCAACTTTGATTGGATTAGCTACCTATTTCCTTCCATTGATGATTGGCGCAAATGAAATGGCTTTTCCAAGATTAAATGCGATGAGTCTTTGGATGACTTTGTTTGGTGGACTTCTTCTTAATTTTAGCTTTCTAGCTGGAGGAGCTCCAGATGCAGGTTGGTTTAGTTATGCTCCTTTGAGCGAAAAAAACTATTCTTTTAGTTCTGGACTCGATTATTATAGTATTGGTTTAATTGTCACTGGAATTGGAAGTATTGGTGCAGGTTTGAATTTTGTAATTACAACTCTAACTATGCGAATTAAAGGAATGCGACTTCGAAAAGTTCCACTTTTTGTTTGGATGGTTTTTATCAATAGTTTCTTGATTCTTGCAGCTTTTCCATTATTAAATGCAGGATTGGTAATGTTACTAATTGACCGTCAACTTGGTTCTCACTTTTTTTTACCAAATACCGGAGGTTCGGCTCTGCTTTGGCAACATTTCTTTTGGGCTTTTGGGCATCCTGAAGTTTATATTTTGGCACTTCCAGGTTTCGGGATTATTTCCGAAGTGATTCCTGTTTTTAGTAGAAAAAATATTTTTGGATATACAACTTTAGCAGCAACTACTGTTTTTATTGCTTTGCTTTCTTTTGGAGTTTGGGCACATCATATGTTTGTTGCAGGATTAGGAAATCCGATTAATACATTTTTCGCAGCAGGAAGCATGTTGATTGGTATTCCGACAGGAATTAAAATTGTGAATTGGATGGCGACCATGTGGAAAGGAAATATTTATTTTTCTACTTCTATGCTTTTTGCAGTTGCTTTTATTTTAGATTTTACACTTGGAGGACTTAGTGGAATTGCAGTAGCGATTGTGCCTTTAGACTGGCGTGTGACAGATACTTATTTTGTGGTTGCACATATTCATTATGTATTTTTAGGAGGAACACTTTTTACCATTTTTGCTGGAATTTATTATTGGTTTCCAAAAATCAGCGGAAGAATGTTAAATGAAAGACTTGGAAAATGGCATTTTTGGTTATTTCTCCTTGGGTTTAATATGACTTTCTTTTTACAACATCTTCTAGGTTTTATGGGAATGCCAAGAAGAGTTTTCTCTTATCCAGATTTACCTTACTACGGAATTTTAAACTTGATTTCTTCAATAGGAGCAGTGTTTATGCTTATTGCAGTTGTCATTTTTATCTATAATATTTTTAAAAGTTTGAGAAGTGGAGAGCTTGCAGGAAATAATCCTTGGAATGCTTGGACTTTAGAGTGGTATACGACTTCTCCTCCTCAACTTAAGAATTTTGAGACTTTACCAGAAGTAACAAGTCTTCGGCCAGTAATTGATTGGGAAAAACAAAAAGTAGCACAAAAATCATGAAGATAGTTTTTAGACAAACCAAATTATTAATGCAATTATTCATCGCTTCAGAATCTTTATTTTTTGTGGCTTTAATTATTGCATATGTATATTTCCGAAATTTTAGTGATACTTGGGAAGCTTCTACAAACTATCTAAATGTCAAACGAACTGCAATTTTTTCTATTTTTTTATTCTCCAGTAGTGGAACAATCACGATTGCAAAATATGCTTTAGAAAAAAACAAAAGAAAGCTCTTAATTTTCAGTTTGATTCTGACGATCCTACTTGGAGCAACTTTCGTTTTTGGTCAAGTAACAGAATATATGGATTTGTATAACCAAGAAGTTACAATCAATCAAAATATCTTCGGAAGTGCATTTTTTACACTTACAGGATTTCATGGATTTCATGTTTTCTTAGGTTTAATTATTCTAACAATTTATCTTATTCTGACACTGTTGGATGTTTTTCGACAACGAGATCCTTCTAGTGCTTTTTTAGCAGCTGAATGGTATTGGCACTTTGTGGATGTTGTCTGGGTTTTTGTGTTTTTCATTGTTTATTTAATGCCATTATTATGAAAGAATTCTTATTACATTATAAAGGATGGCAGTGGCCAGCGTATTTCAATTTGATTTTACTCTTTTTGATTTTTTGGTTTGTAATTATGTTTAAAAACAAAAAGACAACAAGTAAAAACATTTGGAATTTCGCTTTTGCTGTGATTTTAATTGCTTATTCCTTAGTTTCTCCTTTAGCAACTCTAGCAGATGGACATTCTTTTATAGCACATATGACACAACATGTGATTTTATTGATGGTTGTTCCAGCACTATTATGGATGAGTTTACCAAAAGGAACTAAAATTACTTGGAGAATATTTAGATATCCAATGATTTCTTGGGTGGTTTTTATCGCATATATGTGGTTTGTGCATTTACCTTTTTTCATCACAGAGATGGCAAATCATATTCATAATGCTTCCGAGTTTACAGTGAATCTTTTACATGTTTTTGGAGTGATTAGCAGTTTAGCAGTTGGACTTTGGTTTTATTACCCAGTTTTAGCTCCAAAACCAAATCCGACTATGCCAATTTTGAAAAGTGTCGGTTACCTTGTTTCTGCTTGTGTTGGTTGCACACTTTTAGGAATCTATATCACTTTTGCAGAAACGTTGATTTATGACCCTTTCTATGCAGAAAGTGGTTTTGCAAGTAGACTTTCCAATTTAGATAAATTTCAAGAACAACAAATTTCAGGACTAATAATGTGGCTTCCTGGATGCTTGATATATCTTACGATTTCAATGAATTTAATCTTGAAATGGTTGAAGAAAAAAGAAGTAATAAATGAAAAAATGAGAGTTTTATGAAAAAAGAAACGAATAAAAATAAAGCTTATCCAGAAGAATTACCAAGATTTACATGGTATCCATTTATTCTTTCTATTGGAGTAACACTTCTTTTTTGGGGAATTGTTACCACTTTAGTAATTGCCATTATGGGAATTATTTTTCTATTTCTTGGATTAATTGGGTGGATTTCAAATTTATTAGAAGAACAAAAACGAATTGAAAATGGAGAAAAAGAAGTGTGAAAATTGTCCGAGTGAATTAACGGAAGATAGAAGAAGTTTTTTAACAAAGCTGACTTTTGTTCTTGGAGGAATTGGAACGATTCTTATCGGAATTCCAGTTCTTGGTTCTTTGTTTGAACCATTAGTGAAGAAAGAAAAGAAATCTTGGAGAAAAGTTGGAAAAATAGCTGATTTTAAAGTTGGAGATACAGTTTTAGTAAAATTTCCTGATGGAGATATTCTTCCTTGGGCGAAAGAGATTTCTTATACAGCTTCATGGCTAAGAAGAGTTGATGAAAATAATTTTGAAGCATATACGATTAATTGTGCACATCTTGGTTGTCCAGTTCGTTGGATTGAAGAATCGGAATTATTCTTATGTCCATGTCATGGAGGAGTTTATTATAAAAATGGAGATGTAGCAGCGGGACCACCTCCAAGACCATTGCAAAAATATCCTGTACGAACAACAAACGGATATGTTGAAATTAGATCAGAAGAAATTCCAATTACAACAATAGAAAATAGCTAAAACAAGATTTATGAAAAAAGGAAATAGAGCTTGGAAATGGTTGGATGATAGAACAGGACTTTCAGAAATGATTCTTCCTCTTGCAAAACATTTGGTGCCGCCAAATGCAAAATGGTGGTATGTTTTCGGAAGTGCAACTTTGTTCTGTTTGCTTTTACAAATTGTTACAGGAATTGGTCTTTCACTTCTTTACCAACCATCTTCGGATACAGCTTATGCTTCTTTAGAATATATTACAAATACAGCTTTTCTCGGAGCTTGGCTTCGTGGTCTACATTATTTTGGCGCTTCTGGGATGATTCTTTTCATGGGAATTCATATGATTCGAGTGTATATAATGGCTGTTTATAAATTTCCTCGTGAAATGCAATGGATTACAGGAGTTGTTCTTTTGTTTTTAACGATTGCAATGGGTTTTACAGGCCAATTACTTCGTTGGGACGATACAGGAGTTTGGTCGGCAGTTGTTGCGGCAGAACAAATGGGAAGAATTCCAGTGATAGGAAAATCAGTTGCTTATCTTCTTTTAGGAGGAGAGACAGTTGGAGGAAGTACACTAACAAGGTTTTATTCTTATCATGTTTTTATTATACCAGTTTTTCTTTTTCTTTTTGTTGGTTTACATGTGTATTTGGTTTTTAGAAATGGAATATCAGAACCACCTGTTGTAGGAAGTTTAGTAAATCCAAAAACTTATAGAGAAAAATATGAAAAGATGTTGGAGAAAATTGGTGTTCCATTTTTTCCAAATGCAGCTTGGCGAGATGTAGTTTTTGGTTTTTTAGTAATTCTGACAATTTCTCTTTTAGCTTATTTTATTGGAGCTCCAGAATTAGTTGGGCCACCAGAACCAGCAAGTACAAATGCAAATCCAACTCCGGATTGGTATTTAGTTTGGATTTTTGCACTTTTTGCTTTGATGCCACCAGCGATTGAAAGTTATGTTATGGCAATTGGGCCTTTATTAATGATTTTCTTATTATTAGCACTTCCTTTTTTATCCAATAAAGGGGAAAGGCATCCGATGCGAAGACCTTGGTCAATTATAGGAGTTTTGGTTGTTGTAGCAATTATTATTTCTTTGACAATGGAAGGAAATAAAGCACCTTGGTCACCAAGATTTGATGTAAAACCTTTGTCTCAAGAAATTTTAAAGAATCCTACACCTGAAGCAGAAAAAGGAATGGAATTATTCTATGAAAAAGGTTGTTTATTTTGTCATAAAATAAAAGATAAAGGAGGTTTTAGAGGTCCTGATTTAACCAAAGTAAAAGAAAGATTAAATACACAAGAAATGACTATTCGAATTGTAAATGGAGGAGAATATATGCCAGCTTTTGGAGGTTCATTATCAGATGAGGAATTGGATGCTCTTTTAGCTTTCTTAAATAGTGATAAATAAAATTTAAATAGTTTTTAAATCTATTTTTTCGAACGAATAACCTTTGGTTGCATAATATTCAAGTACTTTTGGTAAAGCATATTTCATTCTACTTTCTGCTTTTACACTATCATGGAAAACGATGATACTTCCGTTTTCGGTGTGTTTTATAACATTTTGATAGCATTCTTCACCAGAAATACTTGTATCAAAATCTGCACTGATAACATCCCACATGATGATGTTGTATTTCATTTTTTTTCGAATATATCTACTTTGAATATATTTCAACTTACCGTAAGGCGGACGAAATAAGTTTGATTTGATTTTTTTTGAAGCTTCTCTAATATTATTGAAGTAATTTATAGAAATCGTTTTCCAACCATTGAAGTGATTATTGGTATGATTTCCTACTGCATGTCCTTCGGATAATATTTGATTATAAATCTCAGGATTTGCATCTACATTTTTACCCAAACAAAAAAAAGTGGCTTTTGCATCATATTTTTTCAATGTTTGCAAAACCCACTCTGTTATTTTTGGTGTTGGACCATCATCAAAAGTGAGATATATCTTTTTTGATGAAGTGTAAAAACTCCAAATCAGCTTATTTCCTAAGAATTGAAGAAAATTCGGAGTTTTTACAACATATAATTTCATTATTGATCTATTTGTAATTTAGTTTCTAAAATTTGCATGTACTTTACAAATTCAGCTTGTTGTTTAGAAGCAAATTCTTCACTGTCATAATCTACTGAAACTTCAACTAAAGTATTATAAAGTACAATATTTGTTTCTAGTTCATCATATACTGAAGTTATGAAATTATCAGGGAAATTCACATAATAATTTATGTTTTCTTGACATTTTTTGATCAATTTATCTGCAAGAGCTCTTGCTTTTTCTTTATTACCAAGTGCATAGTAAGATTCTACATATCCTAATAATAAAGAATAGTGACCAAATTTATCAACTGGCATTTTTTCAAGAGATAAATCAAGAACAGCTTCTGCTTCTTGTTTCTTGTTTTCTTCAATGAATTTATCTGCTAAACGAACTAAAACAGTTCTAAAGTTGATAGAATTTCTTCTAGATTCTGGATCTAAATAAATATTATCATCTGTAATATTTCTCCAATTCCAGTTTTTTACTTTTTCGTAAAGTGCATCCGAATCAATTCTTCCCATACTTAAAATACTTCCTCTATTTGGCGTTTTGATAGGAACTAATTTAAATGCTAAACCATCTAACTGTAAATAATCTTTCATCCAAATATATTCTTCAGCAGCACTTGCTCCTCCAGTAAAGTAAATTGGACGCTTCCAGTTATTGTTATTGATGATGTCTAACATAAGAATTCTATTCTTATAAATAGCTCTATCATCAATCGTAATATCAATATAAGGAACAATTAAAGAAGAATCTTTTGCAGGTACAATATGATTTTCTAAAACAGCATTTTTATCTACAGGGATACGAATTTTATTCAATGGATAAGCTTTTTCTAAATGTCCATTGTCTTCTTGAATATACGTTCCTTGATTTTTACTTTCAATCCATTTCATAAAAGTGCTTAATGGCATCACAGAATCTTTAACTCTTGAATCTGGAACATGATAAGCAATTTCTAAAGAACCATATTTATATAAATCATGTGTTAAGCTTGATGGAATTGGAGGTGCAGTAAATGTCTGACGCTTCATTTGATCAATATACCAATCTGTAGCAAATAAACTTGAGTTAATTACTTTTACATCACGACGATATCCTTCAATTTCTTGCATGTACCAAAGAGGGAAAGTATCATTATCTCCAATAGAGAATAAAATAGCATTTTCCTGACAAGAATCTAAATAAGCTTTTGCATTTAGTAAAGCAGTATATCTATTTGATCTATCATGGTCATTCCAGTTTTCTTTAGCCATAATTGTAGGAACTAAGAATAAACAAACTAAAGTTGTTCCAACAGCAAGTGCTTTTTTAGGCATTTTGTCTTTGAATTTTTCATAGATAGCCAATACTCCAAACCCGACCCAAATAGCAAATACATAGAAAGAACCAACATAAGAATAATCTCTTTCTCTAGGCTCAAATGCTTTTTGATTTACATAGAATACAATTGCTAAACTCATAAAAATAAAGAAAACAAAAAGTGTATAGAAATCTTTCGGTTTTCTACTTAAATGAAATAATAATCCAATGATTCCAAGAATTAATGGTAATCCGTAATAAGTATTTCTTCCTTTATTATTTTTAATATCTGAAGGTAAATTGTCTTGAGGACCAACAAAGAAACTATCTACAGCATTTATACCCGAAATCCAGTTTCCGTTGTGAATATCCATGTTTCCTTGAAGATCGTTTTGTTTTCCAACAAAATTCCATAAGAAATATCGGATATACATATAGTTGAATTGGTAAGAAAGCATATACTTAAGGTTCTCTCCAAAAGTAGGTTTTCTAGTAGCTCTTTGATCAATTCCAGCAATTGCTTTATAATTGTCAATCGCCATAGGATTTGTCATCCTTGGCATGAAACCTTTATATTTTGAGCTATAATTTGGTTTGGCATTTTGGTAGTTGTTTACAATTACATACTTACCAGTTTTTTCATCTTTCTCATACTTTGGTTTATCATCAATATATGGTTGGTTTCTGTCCAACTCTTGACCATAAACGTAGTTGTAATATTTATCATAGAAAACATTTGCATCTCCATATTGCTCACGATTATAATAAGCTAAAAGCTCACGTGCACTTGAAGGATTGTTTTCATTAATAGTAGTATTTGCATTTGCACGAATTGGAATCATCATCCAAGAAGAGAATCCAATCATAGTGAAAAGAAGACATAAAACAGCTGTATTTGCTAAAACTAAACCAGCTTTTCTTGTATGTTTTAAACCAAAATAGAAAGCAGCGATTAAGATTAATCCTGCGATGATTGTTCCAGAATTAAAAGGTAATCCGATTGTATTTACAAAGAATAACTCACAAGCACTGAAGAATACTAAAGTGTAAGGGAATAAGAATTTGAATACAAAAGCTAAAACTAAAACAGCGATAATATTTCCAAGAATAAATTGTTTGATCGAAATTGTCTTGTATTTTTTGAAGAAATAAACCAAAACAACAGCTGGAATTACTAACAGAGAAAGTAAGTGAACTCCAAACGAAAGTCCAACTACAAAACTGATTAATAATAACCATCTATTTCCAAGAGGTTCATCGAAGTTTTCTTCCCATTTTAATGCTAACCAAAATAATGTTGAGGTAACAAAAGAAGACATTGCATATACTTCAGCTTCTACGGCATTGAACCAGAAACTGTCCGAAAATGTGAAAGTTAAAGCACCGATTGCAGCACTTCCTACAACTGCCAATCCTATAGCATCAAATATTTTATTTTTTGCAACGGTAACCATTTTTCTTGCCAATAAGGAAATAGTCCAAAACAAGAATAAAATCGTAAATGCACTAGCAACTGCGGACAACATATTAACCATAAAGGCTACCTGATTTGAATCTGTTGTGAACATTGAAATAAATGCCCCTAACATTTGATACATAGGTGAACCCGGCGGATGTCCTACGGATAAATTAGCGGATGTAGAAATATATTCTCCACTATCCCAAAAACTTACTGTTGGCTCTAAAGTTGATACATAAGTAAACAACGCAACCAAAAACACTAACCAACCAACAAGATTGTTTAACTTTCTAAAGGTGAATGAATTCATAGTTTATTTTAAATATATGCGAATTTAAAAATATTATGCTAATTAAAAGACCTCAATATTAGTAAAATTATTGAAGAAACAATTTTTTAATTTCACAATTATAACGGATTTTTTTATCAAATTATTTAAATGTAATAGAATTAACGAATTATTAAGAATTAAAAGAATTCTTGTAATGGATTTTATAGTATATCTATTTTCTTTAATTTCTTTTTGAAAAAAGTAATGAGATTTTTAGTTTCAATTCTTTAACAAAGTTAAGAATGAAGTTTTTTCTAAATTTGTAGCCTTTTTCCAATAGAAAACAGAAAGGATAAAAAGGAAACAAAACACGATTTTGAATTCAAAAGAAACATATAGCAAATTAATCAAACAAGAAGCAGAAAGGTTAGGTTTTACTGCTTGTGGAATTGCAAAAGCTACTTTTTTGGAAGAAGAAGCTGTAAATCTTGAAACTTGGTTGAAAAATGGATATCATGGAGAAATGAAATACATGGAAAATCATTTTGACAAAAGATTAGATCCAAGATTGCTTGTAGAAGGTTCAAAATCGGTAATTTCTTTAGTGTATAATTATTTCCCAAAAGAACAGCAAAATTCAGATACTTTTAAAATAGCAAAATACGCTTACGGACAAGATTATCATCATGTGATCAAGGATAAATTGAGACAATTAATGCAATTTATGAATGATGAAATTGGTGAAATCAATGGAAGAGCTTTTACGGATTCAGCCCCAATAATGGAAAGAAGCTGGGTAAAAAAAGCAGGATTAGGTTGGACAGGAAAGCATTCGCTCTTGATTCAAAAGAAAGCAGGATCTTTTTTCTTTTTAGCAGAGTTAATCGTGGATGTTGAGTTGGAATACGATTATCCATTTGAAACAGATCATTGCGGAAAATGTACAAAATGCATTGATGCTTGCCCAACACAAGCAATTTTGCCAAATAATACTATTGACGGAAGCAAATGTATTTCGTATTTTACGATAGAGTTAAAAGATAATTTACCGATGGAATTGAAAGGTAAATTTGACGATTGGATGTTTGGTTGTGATACATGTCAAGATGTTTGTCCTTGGAATCGATTTTCGACACCAATGAAAGAGCCTTTGTTCGAACCACATCCAGATTTGCTGACGATGAAATATCAAGATTGGGAAGAAATTACAGAAGAAGTTTTTCGAAAAGTTTTCAAAAAATCAGCTGTAAAAAGGACAAAATATGCAGGACTCCAAAGAAATATCGATTTTATTAAAAAATAATAAAAATCATGTTCTAGGAAATTCCTTTCTTAAAAATATTTTATCTAATATTGGAATAACTATATTTGTCTATCAAAAGTAAATTTAATTTTATGAGTGATTCAAGAAAAAGACGTGAAGCACTTTTGTACCACGCAAAACCAAAACCAGGGAAAATAGAAGTAGTACCTACTAAAAAATATGCTACGCAGAGAGACTTAGCTCTAGCATATTCGCCTGGAGTTGCAGAGCCTTGTTTAGAAATTGCCAAAGACACAAAAAATGTTTACAAATACACTGCTAAAGGAAATTTAGTAGCGGTAATTTCAAATGGTACAGCTGTTTTAGGATTAGGAGATATCGGAGCAGAAGCCTCAAAGCCTGTGATGGAAGGAAAAGGATTACTTTTTAAAATATTCGCAGATATTGATGTTTTCGACATTGAAGTAGACGCAAAAGATGTTGATAAGTTTGTTGAAACAGTGAAAGCAATAGCACCAACTTTTGGTGGAATTAACTTAGAAGATATTAAAGCTCCTGAGGCATTCGAAATCGAAAGAAGATTAAAAGAGGAATTGGATATTCCTGTAATGCACGATGACCAACATGGAACTGCAATTATTTCGGCAGCAGCATTGAAAAATGCTTTAGAAATTGCTGAAAAAGATATTAAAGAAGTAAAAGTTGTTGTAAATGGAGCAGGAGCTGCGGCAGTTTCTTGTTCTCGTTTATATATCGCTCTTGGAGTTTCTCCTGAAAATATCATTATGTGTGATAGTAAAGGAGTTATTCGTAAGGATAGAGATAATTTAACTTCTCAAAAAGAAGAATTTGCTACAGCTGTAGATGTTCATACTTTAGAAGAAGCAATGAAAGGTTCGGATGTTTTCATCGGATTATCAAAAGGAAATGTAGTTTCTCCAGAGATGATTCTTTCGATGGCTGCAAATCCAATTGTGTTTGCGATGGCAAATCCAACACCAGAAATTGACTATAATTTAGCAATTCAGACAAGAGAAGATATCATTATGGCAACTGGTCGTTCTGACCATCCTAACCAGGTGAACAATGTATTAGGTTTCCCATTTATTTTTAGAGGAGCTTTAGATGTTAGAGCTACAAAAATTAATGAGGCAATGAAGATGGCAGCTGTACATGCTTTAGCTGATTTAGCAAAAGAAACAGTGCCAGAGCAAGTAAATATTGCTTATAATGAAACCAATCTTCAGTTTGGAAAAGATTATATCATTCCAAAACCATTTGATACAAGGCTTATTGAAGAAATTCCACCAGCAGTAGCAAAAGCAGCGATTGAGTCTGGAGTAGCTACAGAGCCAATTACAAATTGGGAACGTTATAGAGAAGAATTAGCGGAGCGTTTAGGAACAGGAAGTAAGATGATGCGTATGTTGACAAACAGAGCAAAAACAGATCCTAAGCGAGTTGTGTTTGCAGAAGCAGATCAATTAGATGTATTAAAAGCTGCTCAGATTTCTCATGACGAAGGAATTGCAATTCCAATTTTATTAGGGAATAAAAACATCATCAAAATCATGATGGAGCAAATTAATTTTGATGCTGATGTTGAAATTATAGATCCAAAATGTGATACAGAAGATGAAAGAAGAGAAGAGTTTGCAAAGCTTTATTGGGATAAAATGAAGCGTAAAGGAGTTACGTATTTAGAAGCGCAAAAATGGATGCGTGAGCGTAATTACTTTGCAGCAATGATGGTAAATTGTGAGCATGCAGATGCTTTAGTTACTGGTTATTCTAGAAATTATCCTTCTGTTGCAAAACCGATGATTGAATTAATTGGAAAAGCAAAAGGAGTAGAAAGAGTAGCGGCAACAAACTTAATGTTGACCTCTCAAGGACCATTATTCTTCTCAGATACAACGATGAATATCAATCCTTCTGCGCACGATTTAGCGAAGATTGCACATATGACTTCGATGACTATGAAGATGTTTGGATTAGATCCACATTTAGCAATGTTATCGTTCTCAAATTTTGGTTCTTCAAAATCTGAATCTTCAAGAAAGGTAGCACATGCAGTTGAATTAATACACAAATCACATCCAGAAGTATCTATCGACGGAGAAGTGCAAGCAGATTTTGCATTAAACTCTGAAATGATGAAAGGAAAATTCCCATTCTCTAAATTGACAGATAGAAGAGTAAACGGATTGATTTTCCCGAATCTAGAATCAGCGAATATCAGTTATAAGTTGATGAAAGAATTGAATAAAATTGATTCTGTTGGGCCAATCGTAATG
Source organism: Aureivirga sp. CE67 (assembly GCF_015767245.1). Taxonomy (GTDB): domain Bacteria; phylum Bacteroidota; class Bacteroidia; order Flavobacteriales; family Flavobacteriaceae; genus Aureivirga. Next base: position 861,429 of record NZ_JADOTV010000001.1, on the reverse strand, counting down.
GGACTTGCTAAACCAGCACATATCATCCAATTAGGTGCTAGTGTAGACGAAATTGTGAATATGGTTTGTATAGCTGTTGTGGATGCTCAGGAAAAGATGAAAATTAAACAATAATTTCTTACATTTGAGCTTTCAAACACTAACCAGCTGAAATGATTACTCATATACGAGGGAAATTAATAGAAAAAAATCCAACCTATGCCATTGTGGAATGCAATGGTATAGGTTATTTTTTGCATATATCTTTGCAAACATATTCAAAATTAGGAGATAGCGAAGCAATAATGCTTTACACACATCTTTCTATCAAGGAAGATTCTCATACGCTTTACGGATTTAAAGACAAATTAGAAAGAGAGGTTTTTAGATTTTTGATATCTGTTTCAGGTATCGGACCAAATACTGCAAGAACAATGTTGTCGTCCTTGACAACCAGAGAAATCCAAGAAGCGATAGCATCTGAAAATGTAGCTGTGATTAAATCTATTAAAGGAATTGGAATTAAAACAGCACAAAGAGTTATTATTGATTTAAAGGACAAAATCTTAAAAACATACGATTTAGAAGAAGTTTCTTTAGTTCAAAACAATACAAACAAAGATGAGGCGTTATCTGCATTAGAAGTATTAGGATTTAATAAGAAACAAGCAGAGAAAGTATTGGATAAAATACTTAAGGAGGATTCTAGTATGGACGTGGAAAACCTAATTAAAAAAGCATTAAAAAATTTATAGTACGTTGGAAAAAAATACTTGGCTACAGCGATTATTACTAGTTATATTTTTTATTTTTTCATCAGTTATAGTGCTTCATGCACAGGAAACCGAAGGAGAAAAACAAAAAGATAGCTTAAAATATACTTTTAAAAATGAACAAAATGGGAGTTTGTTTTTAAATAATGGAGCTACCAAAGAAGTAGTGTACGATCCGGATTTAAAACAATATGTGATTCTTGAAAAGATAGGAGATTATTATATCACACATCCTATTCATATGACGGAGGAACAATATAGAGAATATCGTTTGAAGAAGGATATGTTGGAATATTATAAAACAAAAATTTCAGCATTAAACCCTAAGAAAGAAGGAAGTAAGGAAGCGCAAAAAGATTTATTGCCAACGTATTATGTAAATAGTAAATTCTTTGAATCAATTTTTGGAGGTAATACAGTGGAGGTAAATCCGCAAGCTACTATTTTCATCAAGATGGGGATTTTACAGCAAAGAGTAGAAAATCCACAGCTTTCTGAAAGAAATAGAAGTAGTTTTACTTTTGATTTTGACCAACAAATCAGTGCAAGTTTAATTGCAAAAGTTGGAACAAGATTACAAGCTACAGTAAACTATGATACGCAGTCAACGTTTAACTTCCAGAATATTTTAAAATTAGAATACACGCCAACGGAAGATGATATTTTACAAAAAATTGAAGTAGGTAATATTAGTATGCCTATGAAAAACTCTTTGATTGCTGGAGCTCAAAATATTTTCGGGGTAAAGACACAATTTCAATTTGGACCTACAACGATTACTGGAGTTATTGCAAGACAAAGATCTCAGACAAAAACAGTAAACGCACAAGGAAGTTCTACTATTGAAGAGTTTGAATTACAGACTACAGATTACGATGATAATAAGCACTTCTTCTTAGCACAAGAATTTAGAGAAAACTATAATGATGCCTTGTCAAATTTGCCTTTGATTTCGAGTAATATTAATATTACAAAAATTGAAGTTTGGGTAACAAATAGAAATACTTCTACACAAAATGTTAGAAATATTGTGGCGATTGCCGATTTAGCTGAAGGGAAATTAGATCATATTGGAGCACCTGGAGTAACACCAATTCCTGGACCAAGAGATCCATCAAATGGTGCGAATAATATTGTAAATGAACTAACAAATAACAGTGGGATTAGAGATGTTTCTACAGCTTCAGGAGCTTTACAAGGAAGTTATGGAATGCAACAAGGAAGAGATTTTTCACTTCTAGAAAATGCACGTTTGTTAAATCCATCAGAATACCAATTAAATCCACAATTAGGATATATTTCTTTAAACAGAAAATTAGGAGAAAGTGACATTTTAGCTGTAGCCTATGAATATACTATCAACGGAAGTGATGAAGTATTTAAAGTAGGGGAATTATCTTCGGATGGTATCATTGCTCCTGCTGCAATTGCAGTGAAGCTTTTACGTAGTGAAATTATCACAACGGATGTTCCTATGTGGGATCTGATGATGAAAAATATTTATTCATTAGGAGCTTACCAATTACAAGAAGAAGGTTTCCGTTTCGAGTTATTATATAGAGATGATGCTACTGGAGTTGCAATTAATACACTTCAAAATGCAAAAACTGGAGAAGGAACTGAAAATGCTGCGAACCAAAGAACGATTATGAATCTTGTTCGTTTGGATAGATTAGATCAGTATGGAAATCCGATTGCAGGAAATAAAGGAAATGGATATTTTGATTATATAGAAGGAATTACTGTAAACTCAGAAAAAGGATACATTATTTTCCCAGAAGTAGAACCTTTTGGAGACTGGATGGCTAGCGAGCTGACAAATCCAGATGATGATCAATATTTATTCAGAGAATTATATAGACAAACAAAAGCTTTTGCTAAAAATAATTTCCAACAAAGAGATAAGTATTTCTTAAAAGGATATTATAAATCAGATAGTGGAGGAGGAGGAATTCCTCTTGGAGCATTCAACGTTACTCCAGGATCTGTACGTGTTACAACGGGAGGTAGAGAGCTTGTTGAAGGAGTGGATTATGTAGTAGATTACCAAATTGGTCGTGTACAAATTATTAACCCATCTTTAGAAGCTTCTAATGCACCAATTGAAGTTTCTGTAGAAAATAATTCTACTTTCGCTGCACAAGACAAATCGTTTATTGGTTTAGATGTACAACATAAATTTTCTGATAAATTTCAAGTTGGAGCTTCTTTCTTAAACTTAAATGAAAGACCATTAACACAAAAAGTAAACTTAGCTTCAGAACCAATTAATAATTCTATTTTTGGTTTAAATGCTTCTTATAGTACAGAGGTTCCTTTTTTAACTAAACTAGCGAATAAACTTCCGAATATTGACACAGATGTTCCTTCGAATATTTCTGTACGTGGAGATTTTGCTTACTTAAAACCAGGAGAACCAAAAGCTATTAAAGATGGAAATGAAGCAAATGCATATATTGATGATTTTGAAGGATCTCAAATTCCTTTAGATATTTCTTCACCATTACAATGGGTTTTAGCTTCTACACCACAACATCAGACTACTTTAGATTTAGGAGGAGATGCAAATGATTTAGAATATGGAGCAAAAAGAGCAAATTTAGCTTGGTATACTATTGATCAATTATTTTATGGAGGATCTCTTCAGCCAGATAATATTGATGAAGTAGAACTTTCTAGAGCGGAAGTTCGTAGAATTAGATATGAAGAGATTTTCCCAGAACAAGAGTTAGATATTACGCAAACTTCTATTGTTAGAACTTTAGATTTAGCATATTATCCTTATACACGTGGATCTTTTAACTATGATGAGCCAGATGCTGGAGAGGATGGATATTTAACAGATCCTGAGTCAAGATGGGGAGGAATCATGCGTCCACTGAATACAACAAACTTTGATCAAGCAAATATTGAATATATCCAATTCTGGATTCAAGATCCATATGATTACTATTCGATAACAGAAGCAGAAGGTTTACCTCCAGGAGTTGATCCAAATAATCCTGCAAACCAAGTGGGAGATTTATATTTCAACTTAGGAAATATTTCGGAAGATGTATTAAAAGATAATAGAAAAGTATACGAAAATGGATATCCTGCAGATGGAAACCAGATTGTAGGAGATAACGTATTAGAGTCTGCAAATAATTTCGGATATATTCCAAAAAATCAATCTTTATTATATGCTTTTGATGAGAATGATGCTGCAAGACCAAATCAAGATATAGGTTTTGATGGTTTAGATGATGCTAGGGAAAAAGAGTATTTTGCTCAAAACGCAAATCCAGCATTTGCAAACTTTGAGGATCCATCTTCAGATAACTACCGTTTTTATAGAAGTAGTATTTGGGATGCAGAGAATGCATCGGTTTTAAGAAGATATCAAAGATATAATAGAACACAAGGAAACTCACCAACAATCGATAATTCACCTGAATCTTATCCTACTTCTGCAACTTCTTATCCAGATGTAGAGGATGTGAATAAGGATCAAACTATGAATACGGTAGAAAGCTATTGGCAGTTTAGAGTTTCGATGGCGAAATCAGATTTAATTGTTGGGCAAAATCATATTGTGGATGAAAAAGTAGTTACTGTAAATCCAGAAGATGGAAGTGCGCCTAGAAACTATAGATGGTTACAATTCCGTATTCCAATCAACCAATCAGGGGAAGCAATTGGAGGAATTTCAGATTTCCAATCCATTCGTTTTATGAGAATGTTCCTAACGAAATTTAGAATGCCAGTTGTATTAAGACTTGCAGACTTAAAATTAGTTCGTGGAGATTGGAGAAGATATAAAAATGAATTAGTAGCGCCACCATTCAATCCACTTCCAACACCAGAATTAAATAAATTCGAAGTTGGAGTTGTTAATATTGAAGAGAATGCTTCAAGAGTTCCAATTCCTTATGTTTTACCTCCAGGTATTGTTCGTGAAGAATTACAAGGAAATACTACTGTTCAACAACAAAATGAGCAATCGGTTTCTGTAAAAATAAAAGAACTTCCACCAAATCATGCGAGAGGTATTTATAAGAATACGAGTTTGGATTTAAGGATGTATAAAAAACTGAAAATGTTTATGCACCTTGAAGGAATTCAAACAGAACCTCAGGTAGAAACAGGAGAAATGACAGCTGTGATTCGTCTTGGTAGTGATTTAAATGAGAACTTCTATCAGATTGAGATGCCTTTAGAAGTAACACCGTATTCAGCTGTTACTCCAGAAGAAATTTGGCCTTTAGCGAATAATTTAGAGGTTGCTTTAGATTTATTTGGTAAGCTAAAATTATTAAGATTTGGTGATGAAACAAATCCACCAGTAAATCAATTATACCCAAATTATGGACAACCAAATCCATTTGAAGATTTAGGTTTAGATTATGTAATCCGTGTGAAGGGTAATCCAAATATTGGAAATGTAAAAACAATGATGTTAGGAATTAAAAATGATTCAAACAATCATCAAAGTTTTGAAATTTGGTATGATGAGTTCAGAGCAGCAGGTTTTGAGAATGAAGGAGGTTGGGCAACAGTTGTAAGTACAGATGCTAACATTGCTGACTTTGCTGATATCTCTGCAACAGGGCGTATTGAGACTATTGGTTTCGGTGGAATTGAGCAAAGATTAAACGAAAGAAATCAAGAAGATGTAAAACAATATGACATCGTTACAAATGTAAATATGGGGAAACTTCTTCCGAATCATTGGGGGATTCAATTACCATTTAACTATGGAATTTCAGAAGAATTTAGAGATCCTAAATTTGATCCTCAATTCCAAGATGTTTTATTCGATGATGCGAAAGATGTAAACCCTTTGAGTGCAGAAGCTCAAGATTATACAAAACGTAGGAATATTAGTTTAATCAATGTTCGTAAAGAAAGAAATCCAAATTCTACTAAAAAACCTATGCCTTATGATGTAGAAAACCTGTCGGTATCGGGTGCGTATAATGAGATGTATCATAAAGATTATAATGTACAGAAGTACTTAGATCAAAATGTGAAATTTTCTGGGTCATATAATTATAATATTCAACCAAAATATATTGAGCCATTAAAGAACTGGAAGTTTGCTAAGAAGAAAAAGTATATGAAATTTATAAGAGATTTCAACTTTAATGTATTGCCAACTTCAATTTCTGTTAACTCAAATATTAATAGAAATTTTAATGCACAACGATCTAGAACATTAATCGAAGGTTTACCTGAATTACCAGAGTTAATCCAGAGAAGATATATGTTTGATTGGGATTATGGATTTAATTATAATTTATCAAAATCATTACAATTTACATTTAAGGCTTCAAATTATTATGTAAATGATCAATTTGAGATTGATGATGAAAATAGATTATTTGATAATTTATTCGATATAGGGAGACCAAATAATTACCACCAAAAATTAGAAACTTCTTATAAGTTACCTTTAGATAAGATACCATTTTTAGAATTTGTAAGAGCTAATTATACTTATACAGCAGAGTTTGATTGGCAAGCTGTATCTCCACAATATTTTGAGCAAATCGGTCACACGATTCAAAACTCAAATACACATAATATTTCAGGAGACTTAAACTTCACAAAACTTTATAGAAAAATAGGAGTTAATAAACTTTTTAATAAAAAGAAAGGTAAAGGTAAGAAAACAAGAAGTCAAGGAGGTAAACTTGGGTTGAATAGTAAAGATGCTAAAACGCAATTAAAACCTTCAAATAATAAAGGTAAAAAGAGTAAATTATCTGTTGGTCAAAAAATTATCAAAGGATTTGTAGATGTTGCTACTTCTGTAAAAAAGGCTAAGATTAGTTATTTAGAAAATAATGGAACATTCTTACCGGGTTACGCTCCTGAAATAGGATTCTTAGGAAGGGATAATTATGGTGGGAATCTTGCACCAACTTTTGGATTTGTTTTCGGAAGTCAGGCAGACATTAGAGAAAGAGCATTAAGAAATGGATGGTTAGTTACACGTAATGTTGTAGATAGAGATGATATTAATAGTGAATTAAATGATCCTTATTATAATAAAACATATAGTAGAACTCATTATGAGAAACTAGATTATTCTTTCGATATTAAACCAGTTGATAAATTAGATATTGAATTATTTGGTTCAAGAGTTTATACAAAAGACGTTTCACAACAATTGGATGTAATTCGTTATAACCAAAATGGAACTGAAATTAGAGAAATTCTAGATTCTCCAGAATATCAATTAGGAGGATATAGTATCAGTAATAATATGATTAGAACTTCTTTTGATGCTTCAGGTGATGATGCTTTCAGAAAGTTTAGAGAAAATCGTGTGACGATTTCAAATAGATTGGCTGGAACAAACACAGATCAATATCAAGATGGATATGGACCAACTAGTCAACAAGTATTATTACCTGCGTTTATGGCTGCTTATTCTGGAGAAGATGCTAGCAAGGTAAGTTTAAATGCATTTAGTAAAGATATTCCTTTTCCAGGATGGAAGTTAACTTATAGAGGTTTAATGAACTTTAAATGGTTTAAAAAGAATTTTAGAAGTTTTACAGTAAGTCATGGGTATAATTCAATCTTTGCAATTTCAAGTTATACAAATAATTTACAGTATAGTGAAATAAACAATCAAAAGGATATTGCAGGAAACTTCTATGGGAAATATTTATATACAAACGTAAGTATGATTGAAGAGTATTCTCCACTTGTGAAAGTAGATGTTAAAATGAAGAATTCTTTTTCATTTTCTGGTAGAATAAATAAAGATAGATCCTTAACTTTGAACTTTGATAATAATACACTAACACAAATCCGAGGAACGGAATATGAAATAGGAATTGGTTATATTGTAAAAGATTTAAAAATGAAAATGCGTTTTGCAGGGAAACCTAGAAAACTAAAAGGAGATTTAAATCTTAAAGCGACATTCTCATTGAGAGATGATCTAACACAAATTAGAGAAATCGAACAAGATAATGATCAGATTACAGGAGGACAAAAGATTATTGCGATTAAATTTTCAGCAGATTATAATTTAAGTAAAAACTTAATTACATCTTTCTACTATGATCAAAATATTTCTAAATATGCTATTTCAACAACTTTCCCACGAAAATCAATCAGTGCAGGATTAAGTGTTAGATATACAATCGGAAATTAATTTAATAACTAAATAATAAATTTGTAAAAAATGAACATCCCAGCAGAATTAAAGTATACAAAAGACCACGAATGGGTAAGAGTAGAAGGAAATGTAGCAACTATCGGAATTACAGATCACGCTCAAGGTGAGTTAGGTGATATTGTTTATGTTGATGTTGATACAATTGATGAAACAGTTGATAAAGACGAAACATTTGGTTCTGTAGAAGCAGTAAAAACAGTTTCTGATTTATTTATGCCACTTACGGGAGAAGTTACAGAGTTTAATGAAGCATTAGAAGATGAGCCAGAATTAGTAAACAAAGATCCTTATGGAGAAGGATGGATGATTAAAATTACAATTTCTGATGAGTCTGAATTAGAAGGTCTTTTAAGTGTAGATGCATATAAAGAAATTATTGGAGGTTAGTCTTCCATATTTGGCTATACTCACTACAATAACAATACTTGTAGTGAGTATAATGCCAACAAATAATATAGATATTAAAATTACTATCTATGGAAAAGATAAAACAATACATTTCTTAATGTATTTTGTTTTAACATTTAATTGGTTGTTAACATTTAACCTTTCTTTTAAAAAAAGAAATTTTAACATCCTACTTTTGATAAGTATTGCTATCTTTGGCATAATTATTGAAATTTTACAAGAGACAATTACGGACAGCAGACAATTCGATTGGTATGATGGAGTCGCAAATTCCTGTGGAGTTTTGATTGCTTTTATATTTTTTAATATATTGCGCCGTAAATACGGAACTAGAATATTTAACTTGTAAGTCAAGTATAAATTATTAAATTAGCAGACCTATAAAATTTTTAAAATGGAAGTTAAAAAGAACCCAAAGGCAAATTTACAGAATTATACCAAATTGTTTATGCAATTAGGGTTAGTTTTGTCGTTAGTCGTTGTTTATTTAGCGATAGAACATAAGACATACGAAAAAACGTATTCTGAATTAGCGGATTCTGTTTTACAAGCAGAAGATGAGGAGGATATCCCAATTACTGAACGTGAATTCGAAGTAAAACCACCGCCACCACCGCCACCACCACCAGCAGCACCAGAGGTAATCGAAATCGTTGAAGATGATGAAGAAATCGAAGAAACAGAATTCGAAGATACGGAAGCTGATGAGAATGAAGCTGTAGAGGTAGAGGAAATTGTAGAAGAGGAAGAAGAAGAAGAAGTTATTGAAGATGTTCCTTTCGCAATTATTGAGGAAGTTCCTGTATTCCCTGGATGTAAAGGTAATAAAGCAGAGCTTAAGAAATGTTTACAAACAAAAATCCAAAAGCATGTTGCTAAAAAGTTTAATGCTGATTTAGCAAATGAATTAGGATTGCCTCCTGGAAAAAAGAAAATTATCGTTCAGTTTAAAATTGATAATAAAGGTAATATCACAGAGGTTCGTTCAAGAGCTCCACATAAAAGACTGCAACAAGAAGCAGAAAGAGTTATTAGATCACTTCCAAAGATGACTCCAGGAAAGCAAAGAGGTAGAGCTGTAGGTGTAAAATACGGTTTACCAATTTCTTTCAATGTAGAATAAAACAATGTTATTAAAATATTAAGAAAATCTAGCTTAGCGGCTAGATTTTTTTTTGGCATATATTTTGGTTTTAAGATTTTATTAACTTTTAAAAAAAATAAATTATGAAGTCAAAAAACAAAAATTTGTCAAATTATTCTAAAGTAATATTGCATTTATCTTTAGTATTATCCTTATTTGTTGTGTATATCATTTTGCAATATGAGTCAGAAGTAAAACAAGTCAAAGCGGCAACTCATGTTATTGAAAATGATGAACCAGTAGAGTTTAGTATGGATGAATTTCGAAAAGAAAATATTGTAAAGAAAAAGAAAATTGTCAAAAAAGAAGTAATTCAACCAAAAGTAGATTTAAATGATTTGATCAAAAAAGTCGATAATGATATGGATGTTCCAGATATTGATATCAAAACAGATGAAGATCCAATTGATATTAGTGAGCAAATTCAAAATTTAGATGAAGGTGTAGAAATTGAAGAAGAGGATAACACAATTTATAGTTTCAGAGCATTAGAAGAAGTTCCTGTTTTCCCAGGTTGTGAAAAAAAGAAAGATAATGAAGGAAAAAGAAAATGTTTTGAGAAAAAATTGATGAAGTTCGTTTCTATGAAATTTAATTCTGACTTAGCAAATCAATTAGGGCTTCGTTCGGGGAAGAAAAAAATTAAAGTAATGTTTCATATCGATAAAAATGGAGAAGCCAAAATATCAAGAATAATGGCTCCTCATAAAGCTTTAGAAAAAGAAGCGGAGAGAATTATTGATAAACTACCTACAATGACTCCAGGAAAACAGAGAAATCAACCAGTGAATGTAAAATATTATTTACCGATTAGTTTTTATGTAGAATAAGATTACTTTAAACCTAAATAATTTAACATTAGTTTTTTGAATTTTAGAAAATCAATTGAAATTTATCATTTTATTAAATCAATTATATTAAAAATCCCGTGTTTAGCGGGATTTTTTATTTTATTTTTGTAATACTAAATTTTATAAACAAATAAAGTTATGAATGTTAATCAGTATTTAGATTCTACTTACTTAAAAACTCCAGAGCAAGCTGGAATTTCTGAAAAAGAAACGGAGCAAATAGTAGTTGATTTAGTCAATGAAGCAATTGAAAATAACTTTAAACTTGTCATGATTCGTCCGAATTTTGTTTCTATGGCGAAAAAAATGATTGCAGATGCTGGTGCTGATGTAGTTGTTGGAACTGTAATTGGTTTCCATGAAGGGACTGCTACAGTTGTAGAGAAATTAGAAGAGGCTGAAAAAGCAATCAAGGATGGTGTAGATGAGTTGGATTATGTAGTAAACTATGAAGCTTTTAAAAACGAACAAATCAACTTAGTAAAAGGAGAGGTTTTTAAGGGAACAAAAATCGGTTTAGACAATGGAAAAGTTGTAAAATGGATTATTGAGATTGCTGCATTAACAAACGAAGAAATTGTAGGTCTTACACAATTAATTCGTGATGTTGTTGTAGAAAATTTTACGGAAGAACAAGCGAAAGAAGTTTTCGTAAAATCTTCAACAGGATTCTATAAAAGAGAAGATGGAGGACCAGTAGGAGCTACTTTTGAAGGAATGGAATTAATTTGTGAAAACGCAAAACCATTACAAGCAAAAGCAGCTGGTGGAGTAAGATCTTATGAAGATGCAGTGAAAATGTTGGAAATGGGAGTTACAAGATTAGGAACTTCTTCTGCTAAGAAAATTGCAGACGGAAAAACTGCTTCAGAAGGATATTAATTCAAAGAAAATATATGAGTTTATTTTTTGCACATGAAACTGCAGTAATTGACGAGGGATGCCAAATTGGAGAGGATACTAAAATTTGGCATTTCAGTCATATTATGCCTAATTGCACTATTGGAAAAAAGTGTAATATTGGTCAAAACGTTGTTGTTTCTCCAGATGTGATTTTGGGAAATAATGTAAAAGTTCAAAATAATGTTTCGATTTATACCGGAGTAAAATGTGATGATGATGTTTTCCTTGGTCCTTCGATGGTTTTTACAAATGTAATTAACCCAAGAAGTGCTGTGGTCAGAAGATCAGAATACATGCAAACTCTTGTGAAAAGAGGAGCAAGTATTGGTGCTAATGCAACAATTGTTTGTGGAAATACGTTAGGAAGATACTGCTTTATTGGAGCAGGAGCTGTTGTAATTAATGATATTCCAGATTATGCATTGGTAGTAGGAAATCCATCAAAACAAATCGGATGGGTTGGAGAGTATGGACATCGATTAGAATTTAATGAAGAAGGTATTGCAGTTTGTCCTGAAAGTGAACAAGAATATTTATTAGAAGACAGCATTGTTACTAGAACAAAATAAGTTAGTCGATTATAAGAAAAAGTCATCCTGAGTTTCTCATTGAAATTCATGATGATTTTTTTATAGAAATACCCCACAACATGAAGAAAGAATTACTTTACTTATTAGTCTTTCTAATAAGTTTTATTAGCAATGCTCAAGAGCAAGAAGAGAAGTATCCAGTTTTTGAGGTTTGTGAAACCAAATCAAAAGAAGAATTAAAAGATTGTTTTAACCAAGAAGTAGAAAAACTTTTTATTCAAAATATAGAAAAAGAAAATGCTTCTATTTTAAGTTTTGAAGGAAAAATAAATGTAGTTTTTATTGTTACGAATCAAGGAGAATTCAAAGCGATTTATAGCAATACAAACAATGAAAAATACAAAGAAGAAATTAAAAAAGCGTTCCAAAATTTTCCAAAAATTACTTCAGCAAAACTTCATGATATTTCTGTAGAAATGCGATTTGTACTTCCAGCAGAATTTCCAATTGTTGACGGGAAATTTTCGAATCATAAAGCTAAAAAAGTTGCAATTCAAGATGCTTTAAAAAAGAAAGATTCTACACCAATTTACCGAGAATTTAATAGTAATCTTTTCATTCCTTTGGTACATAGTAAATATGATCAATACGAATACTTCGTAAATCAAGGAGATAATTCACATTCTGCTTCAAAACCTTATTCTTATAATTATCTGAAAGATTATAAGAACTTAAATGAAATTGTTTCGCCACTCTTAAAAGAAAAAAAATCTTGGTTTGGAAGAAAGTTATGGAATGAACATTTGGCTACTGTAGATAAAAAAGATTATTGGTTTAATATTGATTTTTTAGTAGATCTTCAATTAGGAAAAGATAAAAATACAGATTATAGCTATACTTATAATAACACAAGAGCACTTCAGATAGAAGGAGGGATTGGTAAACATTTGAATTTTTACACTATTTACTACGAATCTCAGGCCAGATTTTCAAAATATGTTGATACATATGCAAGATCATTAAAAGCTGATGGATTTAATCCTGGAATTGTACCAGGAAGAGGAGTTGGAAAAGAATTTGGTGAAGATGGATTTGATTATCCAGTTGCGGAAGCTTATTTGACTTATGCTCCTAATAAAATGTTCGATTTTACTTTCGGAACTGGACATAATTTTGTTGGAGATGGATATCGTTCATTGATTCTTTCGGATGTTTCTACGCCGAATACATATTTTAAAATAAACACTACTTTTTGGAAAATTAAATATACAAACCTTTGGATGTGGCTTCGTGATGTTAGACCTGAAGAATCTGAAAATGGAGTTTATGGACAAAAGTTTATGGCGATGCATTATTTCAGTTTAAATATTACGAAAGACTGGAATGTAGGTTTATTCGAATCTGCTCTTTGGGATAATACAAATAAAAGAGGTTTTGATGTAAATTATATTAACCCATTAATTTTTTATCGTGCTGTTGAGTTTGCTACAGGCCCAAGAAGTGGAAATGCTTTGGTAGGTATTACTTCTAAATTAAAATTAGGAAAGAATCGAAAGTTCACATTATATGGTCAAATGGTTATTGATGAATTTACAGTGAAAGAAATTTTTGCAAGAAATGGTTATTGGGGAAATAAACTTGGATTCCAATTAGGAGGAAAATATTATGATGCTTTTAATATCAAAAATCTTTATTTACAAGGAGAGTTGAATATTGTTCGCCCTTATACTTATTCTCATAAAAATGTTATTTTAAATTATGGAAACGAGAATCAAGCTTTAGCACATCCTTGGGGAGCAAATTTTAAAGAAGCTGTTGGAATTATTCGATACACGAAAAATCGTTGGTATGCTAATGCAAAGTTGAGTATTGGTGAAAAAGGTTTTGATTTTGATAATGCAGAAGATTCCAAAAGTTATGGTGGAAATATCTATAAAAGTTATTTAGATAATAGAGTAGGAGATTACAATAATAAAATTGGACAAGGAAACAAAGCAAATATTTATACAGCGGATTTACAAGCTGGATATATTGTAAATCCTGCAACGAAATTGAAACTTTATGCAGGTGTGATTCTTAGAAATTTTGATTCCCAAGCTCCTGTAGAAGGATATGAACAAGGAAATACTGTTTGGTTAAATTTTGGTTTAAGAGCAGATATTTTTGATTGGTATTTTGATTTTTAATTCTTAATTAACAGTTAGTTAGTTTAATTTTTGGTTTAATTAGTTGTAAATTTATAAGTGATGTTTAGGAATATTAAATACACTTATCATGAGAAAACTAATTTACCTTTTTATATTTTTTTCAACGCTAATGATGAACGCACAAGTTAGTTTAATAGCGCACAGAGGAGCGTCTTATATTGCACCAGAGAATTCGATGGCAGCTGTGAAGATGGCTTGGCAAATGGGATTTGATGTTGTCGAAGTAGATGTTCGATTGACGAAAGACAAACAAATTATTGTTTTTCATGATGAGAATACTAAACGAATGACTGGAGTTGATAAAGATGTTTCAGAGTCAACTTATGATGAATTAAAAGATTTAAAACTTTTGTTGAGTAATACAAATTCATCGTATTTTGAGGGAGAAACAATTCCATTATTATCTGAAATATTAGATATTCTTCCTAAAGACAAATTATTAGTAATTGAGGCAAAAGAAAGTCAGGAAATTGTAGAACCACTTCAGAAAATTTTGAAAAATCATTGGAAAGGTGGTGAGCTTACATTTATCTCTTTTCATATGGAAACACTTTGTTTGCTAAAAGAGATTTATAGTGAAATTCCAGCACTTTATCTTTCTTATTCTTTAGATGATGTTTATTTAAAATATCCAGAGTTAAAACAATGTAATATTGACGGAGTAGACGTACATCATAAAGTAGTGAATCAAAAATTAATCACAACGATGGATAAAGGAGAATTCCTGGTTTGGTGTTTCACAGTAGATGATGCCAATGAAGCTTGGACACTACGAGAAATGGGAATTGATGGAATTACAACAAATCGTCCATATTGGATTCAACAAAAATTCTATGAAAGAATTTCTCAAGAAGAACTTGAAGAAGAAAACGGAGGTGACGGAGGTTATTAAATACCTTTTTTAAAAATAGAAATATAAACTATTTCTAAAGCTTTAAAAAGGATAATAATTTAAGTCATTTTAGCTTAAAAATATATTTAGAGACCCCATTATGATTTACATTAAAAATGTATTGTAATGGGGATATTTTTGGATATAGAAGTAGGAGAGATCACAATATTTTTTGAAGAAAAACCGAAAGGAATTATTCATTTCGATGAATTAGGTTTTGAAGAAGAACATCTCTTGATGTTAGAAGGTTTTAGTCGAATTATTTTCGATTTTAAAAATCTTCATGAACACGAATTATACAACATGCCAACTTTGGAGTTTGTATTTGATAAAAATCAGATTAGCTCGCATTGGATTTGCGAATTTAATGATAATAAGATTTTAGAATCTGAACACAAACATTCTTCGAAAGTCACATTATTACTTCACAGAAAAGACTTTGAAAAACATATACATCACCACGAAAATCAGTTGAAAATTCATGTAGAGTTTTCTGGTGAAATCAATTGGAACCTTAAAGAATCATTTGTTCACTTTTTTAAAGATTAATCAAAACCTTTGGATATGAAAAATTTCATTTACCTATTATTTTTCTGCGCACTTTTTTCATGTAAAAAGAAAGATAAGCAACAAGCTCCAAGTGTACTTCCCTTTCCAGTTCAGGAAATGAAGTCAGAAAATGTAACAACTTTTATAGAATATCCTGTAAATATTGAAGGAATTCTGGATGTAGATATTCGTCCACAAGTAGAAGGTTATATTTCAGAAGTAGTTGCTTTGGAAGGACAAAATGTGAAAAAAGACGCTATTCTTTTTAAATTAAGCACGCCACTTTTAAAACAACAAGTAGAAGCTGCTTTAGCTTTGGTGAAAGTTGCTGAGTCAAATGAGCGAAAAGCAATCATTGATGTGGAGAAATTAGAACCTCTTGTAGAGAAGAACATCATTAGTCAAGTCCAGTTAAACACTGCGATTAGTAACTACGAAGCTGTAAAATCACAATTAAATCAAGCAAGAGCAAATTATAAACAAGCAAAAGATAATCTAGATTTTTCTGTGATTAGAAGTCCGATTGATGGCGTTGTTGGAGTTTTTCCTTATCGTGTTGGATCTTTGGTTGGAGCAAATGAAACGAATCCATTGACAGTGGTTTCAGATATTGATAGTCTTCGAGTGGTTTTTACCATTAATGAAAAAGATTTATTGAAATTGAGAAGAGCTTTTACCACGGATGATTATGAAGATTTATTACCAAAATTACCAAAGTTAAATTTGATTCTTGCAGATGGTAGTAAATTTAATCAAGAAGGAGAAATTATCACAATTGGTGGACAAATTAACCAACAAACTGGTGGTGTAGAGATGAAGGCTTTGTTTTTGAATAAAGATAAAATTGTAAAAAGTGGAGCGAGCGGAAAAATCAGAATGCCGATTCAACAAGATAGTGTTTTACTAGTTCCACAGATTGCTACTTATGATTTACAAAATAAAAAATTCGTTTATGTTGTCGGAAAAGATGATACAGTGAGCCCAGTTGCAGTAACAACTTCTGAGCAATATGGAGATTTTTATATTGTCACAAAAGGACTAGATGAAGGACAGAAAATAGTAATAGAAAATGTGAGTAAGTTGAAAAAAGGACAAAAAATTATTCCTGTTTCAAAAAACGCACAACAAAAGGAAAGTTCAACGCAACAAAATAAATGATGCTATGCTAAGATTATTTATACAAAGACCAGTACTTTCCACCGTAATTTCTATTATCATTTTGATTTTGGGAGTGATTGGTTTAAGTACTTTACCAATTGAGCAATATCCGGAAGTAGCTCCACCAACTGTGCAGGTTTCTGCGAATTATTTAGGAGCAAATGCCGAAACAGTTTTGAATAGTGTGGTAACTCCCTTAGAGGAAGAAATCAATGGAGCCGAAGGAATGACCTACATGACTTCTTCTTCGAGTAATGATGGTTCGGCAAATATTACTGTTTATTTCAAATTAGGAACAGATCCTGATATTGCAGCAGTAAATGTGCAAAATAGAGTTTCAAAAGCAACAAGTAATTTGCCTCAAGAAGTTATTGAAACTGGAGTTACAACAGAGAAAAGTCAAACTTCCGCTTTAATGTTTATGTCTTTTTATTCTGAAAATATAGATCTAGATGGAATTTTTGTACAGAATTATGTGAAGATTAATATTGTTCCAAAACTTCAAAGAATTGAAGGAGTTGGACAAGTAGAGGTTTTTGGAGCTAAAGATTATGCCATGCGTATTTGGCTTTCTCCAGATAAAATGGCGAGTTATGGAATTACACCAGCAGATGTTCAAGCTGCTTTAAACGAACAAAACTTACAAGCTGCTCCAGGAAAAGTTGGAGAAAATTCGGAAGGTGTTTTTGAATATGTTTTAAAATATAAAGGACAATTTGATGAGGTTTCAGAGTATGAAAATATAATTATACGTGCAGATGGAAATGATTTTTTAAGAGTAAAAGATATTGCAACTGTAGAGTTAGGAGCTTTTAATTATGGAACGAATAACCAAGCTATGGGGTATCCTGGAGTTGCTATCGGAATTTTTCAAACTTCTGGTTCCAATGCACAGCAAATTATCTTGGATATTGAAAATGTTTTAGACGAAAGTGCACCAGATTTTCCAGACGGATTTAATTATATCATTCCTTATAATGTAAAAGACTTCTTAGATGCTTCTATGGATCATGTTGTGCAAACTTTGATAGAGGCTTTTATTTTAGTTTTTATTGTTGTTTTCTTATTTCTTCAAGATTTACGTTCGATTATCATTCCAGCAATTGCAGTTCCTGTAGCAATTATCGGAACATTTTTCTTCTTAGAAGCTTTTGGTTTTACGATCAATCTTTTGACACTTTTTGCTTTAGTTTTAGCCATTGGAATTGTGGTAGACGATGCTATTGTAGTTGTGGAAGCTGTCCATGCTAAAATGGAAACCACAGGAAAGCCAGCAAGAGAAGCTACACTAGATGCGATGCAAGAAATTTTTGGAGCAATTATTTCGATTACACTTGTAATGGCTGCCGTTTTTATTCCCGCTTCCTTTTTAAAAGGTCCTGCAGGAGTTTTCTACAAGCAGTTTGCAATTACTTTAGCTATTTCCATTTTGATTTCCGCAGTAAATGCCTTGACTTTGAGTCCTGCGCTTTGCGCTGTTTTCTTAAAAGATTTACACAAGAAAAAAGAAAAGAAGAATTTATTACAACGATTTTTCAATTTATTTAATAGAGGATTTGATTGGTGTTTAAATGTATATTCTAAAATCGTTCATCTTTTTATTAGAAGAAAAATTATACCAATAGCTGGACTTTTAGGCTTCATTGCTCTGATGTTATTTTTGTTTAATAAAACACCACAAGGATTTATTCCAACAGAAGATAGAGGAATTGTTTTTGCCGATGTAACGATGCCTCCTGGCTCCACACTTTACCAAACAGAAAAAGTAGTAAATCAGTTAGATTCTATATACCAAACTATGGATATCATTGATAAAAGAATGAGTATTACAGGTTTTAGCTTATTAAATGGAGGAAACGGTAGCGCCTATGCTTTTTCGGTTTTAAAACTTCAAGATTTTTCTAAACGAAAAAATGATGACGAAAGTATTGATGCTGTAGTTGGAGAACTTTTTAAACGGACATTTTCTGTACCAAATGCAAGAATATTATTTTTTACACCACCAAGTGTACAAGGTTTTGGAAATGCAAATGGTTTTGAATTAAAACTTCAAAATAAAACAGGAACAGATGATTGGCATACGGTGAGTAATGTTGCAAACGAGTTTTTGTTTGAGTTAAATAAAAGACCCGAAATTCAATATGCAATTACGGCTTTTGATCCGAATTATCCGCAATATGAATTGGAAGTAAATGTTGATAAAATTAAAAATGCAGGTTTAAATGTAAATCAAATATTTGCAACACTTCAAGGATATGTTGGAGGACTTTATGTTTCCAATTTTAATAAATTCGGAAAACAATATCGTGTTCTTCTTCAAGCAAAAGCAAATGATAGATCGAAATTAGAATCTTTGAATTCTATTTTTGTAAATAATGGTCAAAACGCAGTTCCGATTACAGAATTTATCAATTTCAAAAAGGTATATGGGCCAGAAACAGTACAACGATTCAATCTTTTGAATTCCGTTTCTGTAAATGGATTGCCAAATCCAGGTTATAGTTCTGGAGATGCTGTAAAAGTAATTGCTGAGGTTGCGAAAGAACATCTTCCTTCGACTTATGCTTACGATTATTCGGGGATTACTAGAGAAGAAATTGCAACCGGAAATCAGTCAATCATCATTTTTGCTTTGAGTTTGCTCTTTGTTTATTTCTTATTAAGTGCGCAATATGAAAGTTATATTGTTCCGCTTTCGGTGATTTTTTCATTGCCAATAGGAGTAGCAGGAGCAATAGGTTTTGTGAATATTACAGGATTAGAAAATAATATTTATTTCCAAATTGCCCTCATTATGTTGATTGGTCTCTTGGCAAAAAATGCGATTCTGATTGTGGAGTTTGCAATACAGAGAAGACAACATGGAATGTCTATAGTAGAAGCAGCAATTGAAGGAGCGAAGGTTCGTTTAAGGCCAATTTTAATGACTTCTTTCGCATTTATTTTTGGATTATTTCCATTGGCATTTTCAACTGGAGTTGGAGCAATCGGAAATCAATCTATTGGAAAAGCTGCCGTAGGAGGAATGTTTATAGGAACTGTATTTGGAGTTTTTGTAATTCCTGTTTTGTTTGTGATTTTTCAAAGTTTACAAGAAAGA
Organism: Aureivirga sp. CE67; assembly: GCF_015767245.1. Taxonomy (GTDB): domain Bacteria; phylum Bacteroidota; class Bacteroidia; order Flavobacteriales; family Flavobacteriaceae; genus Aureivirga. The sequence goes on along the minus strand of NZ_JADOTV010000001.1, from coordinate 841,758 downwards.
ATTTCAGGGAAAAAAGGAGATAGTGAAATTAATGAATCAAAAAATCTTCCAGAATCATGAAGAAACTAATTAGCTATATATTCGGAATATTTTTTAGTGCTGTGTTGTTGAGTTCTTGTTTTGTAGCAAAAACTTATGAACGACCAGAAATTGAAACAACAGATTTGTATCGAAATTTTAAAGAAGAAGATACATTAACGATTGGAACTGTAGAATGGAAAGATTTTTTTACAGATAAACATTTACAAAATTTGATTGATTCTGCTTTTCAAAATGGTTTTGATATCAAAATGGCTTTGGAAAATGTGATTGCAGCAGAAGCTTATTACAATCAAGGAAGGTCAGGATATTTACCAACACTTTCAGCAGGAGTAAATGGAACTTTTCAATATTTTTCCCAAAATGGACAGTTTTCTTTTATTTCTTCTTCAGGAGCTTTGTTTGAGCAATATGAACTAAGCGGGAATGTTTCTTGGGAAGCAGATATTTGGGGAAAGATTCGAAGTAATCGACGAGCTACTTTTGCTGCTTTTTTAAGTTCAAATGCTGGTTATCGTTTGGTTCGAACTAAATTGATAAGCAATTTGGCATCTTCTTATTATCAGTTATTGGCTTATGATGCTCAATTGAAAATTGTTCAAGAAAACTTAGAAAATAGAGTACAAAATCTTCAAACGATGCAAGTTTTGAAAGAAGCAGGTGAGCAGAATGAAGTTGCAGTTTTACAAAGTAAAGCGCAAGTGATTCAAGCACAAACCATGCTTTTGGATTTAGAGAAAAATATTCAACTTTTAGAAAATACAATAAGTATTCTTTTGGGTAAAAATCCACAAGAAATAGAAAGAGGAGATTTGTATTCGCAAGATTTTCCGATAGAATTAAAAGTTGGTTACCCAGCTCAAATGTTACGAAATCGTCCCGATGTTGTTCAAGCAGAATATAATTTCGTACAGATGTTTGAAATGGAAAATGTAGCACGTTCTAATTTTTATCCATCATTTAATATTACGGCACAAGGAGGTTTTCAGAGTACAGATTTTCAAAAATGGTTCGATGTAAAATCTTTATTTGCTTCTCTTATGGGAGGTTTGACACAGCCAATTTTTAACCAAAGAAAAATAAAGACACAATATGAAGTAAGCAAAGCACAGAAAAGACAAGCTTTGTATAATTATAAATTAACGATTTTAACTGCTGGGAAAGAAGTTTCTGATGCGATGTTGGAATATGAAATAGAGTCGGAGAAGTTAATTTTATTAGAAAGAGAAGTAGAAGCATTACGAAAAGCCACTGAATATTCGGAAGAATTATTGATTTACGGTTTGGCGAATTATTTGGATGTTTTAACTGCAAATAGTAATCAATTGAATGCGGAGGTAAATAAAATAAATACGGAGTTTCAAAAGATTAACTCGATGATTATGCTTTATCAAGCTCTGGGTGGAGGAAGTTTGTAAGATTCTGATTTAAAAAAGGAAGTATTTAAAAAATCTATCTAATGTTAAGTAAATATTATGATAAAAATTAAACTAATTCTAAATTAGTTTCATAAATTTGCACTGAACAAATTACGGAGGAAAGATTTGGACTGATTGCAACCTCGATAAAAAACCGCTAAAGCAGTATGATTTTACTTCTTTATCCGACCAATCAATTCAAATCTTACTTATTATTTCATTTAAAAAGAAAATAGATAACTATGTCGTATTTTTTTACTTCAGAATCTGTTTCTGAGGGACATCCAGATAAAATCGCTGATCAAATATCAGATGCATTAATTGACAACTTCATGGCTTTTGATCCAAATTCAAAAGTTGCATGTGAAACATTAGTTACTACAGGACAAGTAGTTTTAGCCGGAGAGGTGAAATCTAAAACATATTTAGATGTTCAGAGTATTGCGAGAGAAACTATTAAGAAAATAGGATATACAAAAAGTGAATATAAATTTGATAGTCATTCTTGTGGAGTTTTTTCTGCAATTCATGAGCAATCAGATGATATCAATAGAGGAGTAGATAGAGATTCGGAAGAAGAGCAAGGAGCAGGAGATCAAGGAATGATGTTCGGTTATGCAACTAACGAAACTTCAAACTACATGCCTTTAGCCTTAGATTTATCTCACTTATTATTGAGAGAGTTAGCTGAGTTACGTAGAGAGAATAAAGAAATTTCTTATTTACGTCCAGATGCAAAATCTCAGGTAACAATTGAATATGGAGATGATAATAGACCTTTAAGAATTGAAGCAATCGTAGTTTCTACGCAGCACGACGAGTTCGATACTGATGAAGATAAGATGTTAGCTAAGATAAAAGAGGATATCATCAATATTTTAGTTCCAAGAGTTAAAGAAAAACTTTCTCCAGAAATTCAAGATTTATTCGGAGAAGATATTAAATACCACATCAATCCAACTGGAAAATTCGTAATTGGAGGACCACACGGAGATACAGGATTAACTGGTCGTAAGATTATCGTAGATACTTACGGAGGAAAAGGAGCACACGGAGGTGGAGCTTTCTCAGGAAAAGATCCTAGTAAAGTAGACCGTTCTGCAGCTTATGCAACTCGTCATGTTGCGAAAAACTTAGTAGCAGCTGGTGTTGCTGATGAGGTTTTAGTTCAAGTTTCTTATGCTATTGGAGTAGTAGAACCAATGGGAATTTATGTAAATACGTATGGAACTTCTAAAGTAAACTTAACAGATGGTGAGATTGCTGAGAAAGTTCAAGCTATTTTTGATATGCGTCCTTTCGCGATTGAAAAGCGTTTAAAATTACGTAACCCAATCTATTTAGAAACTGCTGCATACGGACACATGGGAAGAGAATCAGAAGTGAAAAATGTTTCTTTCACGAATCCTGCAGGAGAAACGATTACGAAAGAAGTAGAAACTTTTACTTGGGAAAAATTAGATTATGTTGACCAAGTTGTAGAAGCTTTTGGATTGTAAGAGATAAAACTTAAACAAAAATAGAAAAACCCATTTTCAAACTGAAAATGGGTTTTTTAATTATATAAATACAATGAAATTGATAAAAGCTTATATCTGAAAAATTTTAATTATTGAATAATTAATTTCTCTGAATAACTTCCTTTATCGGTTTGGAATTCTAGATTATAGATTCCTTTTTCAAGCTTTGAAAAATCTATAGTATTTCTACCGCTGATAACTTTCTTTTTAGTTGTAACAGTTCTTCCTAACATATCTCTAAGAACTACTTCGATTTCTTCTCCAAATTTTGAATCAATCGTAATCATTCCATTTGTTGGGTTTGGGAATACTTTTAAATATTTAGAAAAATCTACTTCTTCAACATTTAAAGATAAGATAGTATAAGTTGCTTCCCAACCTGTTCCGTTTACATAAGGATCAGATACGAATTTTACAAACATAGTTCCATTTCCAGGAGTAGTAACAATCGGATCTGGAATTTCAGAACCTGTATATTCTCCTAATAAAGGAGCATCTTCATTTGGTCCGTCATATACATAAATGAAATCATAATCAAACTCTAAATCCATCTCACTAAAGTCTAATTGTAATTGTGCTGCATTTTCAGGGTTAATTAACCATTCACAAGTAGAATTATCTACATAGTTCCCATTTCCACTACCATCCGAAAAAGTTTCTGAAGGAGCTTCTAAAACTTTCATACCAGAACATGGTTGTTCCATTCCTTCATAAATTCCTACAGCAAACCAAGCATCTATAACAGATTGATATTCTTCTGAATCTTCTCCAAATAAATCAGATGTAGCTTGTAAAGACCCTTGAAAAGCCTCATAAAATAATGCATTTGGAGAGACATAATTAATCAAGTTTCTAAATGCAATACTTCTAGCACTTTCTAATCCAATTGCTTTAACATCATAAAAATCTCCATTATCATTCGTTCCACTTCCTCCATTTACTAGTAAGTAAAACCAGTAATTTTGAATAGAACTATTAATATGTACACCTCCATTGTCAAAACCAATATTACTTGGCTCAATCCAGAAATTTCCTCTATAAGTATCAGGATGTTGTTTTGCATTTGGATTTGACATAGAACGCATGTAAGATCCATTTAAGAATACACCATCTCCAATTAACCAACTACTTTCTCCATTTGCAAAAAACTCAATACAAATACCAAAAATATCTGCAAAAGACTCATTTAAAGCACCAGATTCTCCTTGATATACTAATCCTCCGTTACCATTACTTCCGACAACTAAATGTGTAAATTCATGTCCTTCTACATCCAATTTTGTAAAATGATCATATTGTGTACCATTTCCTAATCCATAAATCATGATATTATATGGCGCTCCTAATGCAGCAGCATTATTTGGATTTTCTTGTAATTCTGGTGGATTGATATATTGTTTAATCTCATGACCATTTCCGTCAAAACTATCTCTATCAAAAACATCTAAATAAAAATCATAGGTCATCTCCATTCCCCAGTGTACATCTAATGCTGCTTGAGAATCTCCTGTTAATTGCCAAGTAGTAGAAGAATTTGTATAATTGGTAGCACCAGTATATCCATTGATATTTAGAGTTCCATCTGTTGCATTATAAGTTTGAATTCCTCTTCCATCTTCTTGTAAAATATATTCATCTCCCTGCTCAGAAAAAGTAATGGTTTTCTCTCCTTCATATTTTGTATGTGCAGTTCCTTCGATATCTTCATTTGCATAAAGATTTACTTTATTCAAAACTTTGCCAGTTTCCACATCGATAAATAAATAACATAATTCAAAAGGTTGATTCGAATCAATTCTCACCTGATGTACTAGCTTGTGAATGTAACTATTCTCTGTTGGTATTTTAGCAAAAACAGTTTCTGTAGGATATTCTTGAATCAGTGAAGAAACATTTAAATAATTCTTACCAATCGTCATTGCTTCTTCTTGGCTAATAGAAACAGAAGTATCAATATCTTTCAGATTAAAGACTTGTCCATTAATTGATAATACTTTTCCTTCTTTAGAATGTAGCATCAAAATAGCACCATCAATCTCAATTCCATTAAAATATTGTTGAAAAGTTCTATGTGTTATATTTAAATTGTCCGTGTTTGAGTTTATTTCTTCAAAAGAATACTCTGAAGATAATTGAAACCAATCTGGGATATTTTTCAAAGTTTGCTCTTGATTAAGCTCAAAGCTTCTCAAATTAGAACTGAAACTTCCCTTATACATATTTAGATTAGGAATTTCAGTTTGTGCAAAATTTGAAATTGGCGATAAAAGAAGCAAAAAAAGTGCTTTTTTAAGAAGTAATTTTTTTATCATTTTATAGTATTTTCAAATAAAAGTTAGGTTAGTATAGTTAGTCGTAAAACTATAAAATATTTTACATTAAATAAATATTAACTTAACTTATATGTAAAAACATAATTTAAATGATAAAATAGTATCATTATTTAATTTAAGGTGTAGCTAGGTTGTTTTTTGGAGCTTCCCTTCCTTCCACTTCGTTCAGAAGTCAGGTCAGGCTTTCCGCTACAAGTTTTCCTAAATAAAAAAAGAATTTCTAAGCAATACGTGGGCTTCTAAGGTCGCCTCCGTTTGCCAAGAAATTCTAATTTTTTATTTAGCAAAAGCTTTTCGCTACAATCCTTAAGCCATAAAATTACGAAACCAAAGAATCTTGATCCATAACTTCAGGTTTTTCAACACCCATTAAGTCTAAAATTGTAGGAGCAATATTTGCTAAAATTCCATCTTTAATATTTTTCAATTCCTTATCTACTAAAATTACAGGAACAGGATTTGTCGTATGTGCTGTGTGCGGACTTCCGTCAGCTTTCATCATGGTTTCAGAGTTACCATGATCTGCAATTACGATACTTGTATAATTGTGTTCTAAAGCTTTTTTAACTACTTTTTCTAAACAAGAATCTACAGTTTCTGCTGCCTTTACAGCTGCTTCCATCACTCCTGTATGACCAACCATATCTGTGTTTGCATAATTTAAACAAACAAAATCAACTTCTTCTTTTTCAATCTCAGGAATAATTGCATTCGTTAAATCGTATGCGCTCATTTCTGGCTGTAAATCATAAGTTGCTACTTTTGGCGAAGGACACATAATTCTTTGCTCTCCATCAAACTCTACTTCTCTTCCTCCAGAGAAAAAGAAAGTAACATGTGGATATTTTTCTGTTTCAGCAATACGAATTTGCTTTTTCTTATTTGCTTCTAAAACTTCACCAATTGTTTGTGTTAAGTTATCTTTTGGATAAATCACATGAATATTATTGAAAGCATCATTGTAATTTGTCATTGTTGTAAAATGTAAATCCAATGGTTGCATGTCATATTCTGGGAAAGCTTGTTGCGTAAGTGTTTCTGTCAATTCTCTTCCTCTATCCGTTCTGAAGTTAAAGAAAATCACAGCATCACCTTCTTCAATAGTTTTTACAGGGTTTCCATTTTCATCTGTTAAAACAATTGGTTTGATGAATTCATCCGTAACATCATTGTCATAACTTTTCTGAATTGCTTCTAAAATATTTGTAGTTTTTTCACCAGTTCCATGAACTAATAAATCATAAGCCAATTTTACACGCTCCCAACGTTTATCACGATCCATCGCATAATAACGACCGATAACAGAAGCTAATTTACTATTGTGTTTTTCTAAATGATTGTTTACTTCTTCAATAAATTTAATTCCAGAAGTTGGCGCTACATCACGTCCATCCGTAAAAGCATGAACATAACTTGTCAATCCTTGTGCATCAGCAGCTTCAACCAAAGCTTCTAAATGCTTGTAGTGCGAATGAACTCCACCATCTGAAACCAATCCGATAAAATGAACATTTTTATTGTTTTCTTTCGCATAAGTCAAAGCGCTTTGAATAGCTTTTTCTTCGTGAAATTTTTTGTCTTGAATTGCAATATTGATTTTCACCAAATCTTGATAAACAATTCTTCCAGCTCCAAGGTTCATATGTCCAACTTCCGAATTTCCCATTTGTCCTTCAGGAAGACCAACTTGCAAACCATCAGTTCTAAGCGTTGCATGCGGATAATTTTGGTACAAAGAATCCATAAATGGAGTTTTGGCTTGATCAATTGCAGATACATTAGGATCTGGAGAAATTCCCCATCCATCCAATATAAATAAGATAACTTTCTTGTTCATTTTTTCTATTGTTGTGTTGAAAATAGTTTGAAAATACAAAGATACTCATTTAGCGACAATATAATTTTGTTAGATTTTTGTGAAAAATAACATCTATCATGACTTATTGTTTAGAAATTGTTAATTTTAGCAACCAAAAATTTATTAAAAATGAGTACGCCTTTTATACTTAATGAAGTCACAAAGAAACTTCCGAAACATTTGCATAAATTCATTATGCGTCAACCTTACGAAGATTATACAGCACAAAACCACGCTGTATGGAGATATGTAATGCGATTAAATGTGGATTATCTTAGTAAAGTGGCACATACATCATATGTAGAAGGTTTAGAGCAAACGGGAATTTCGATTGAAAGAATTCCAGAAATGGAAGGAATGAACCGTATTTTAAAAGAAATTGGTTGGGCAGCAGTTGCTGTAGATGGATTTATTCCACCAAATTCTTTTATGGAGTTTCAAGCATACAATGTTTTAGTAATCGCATCAGATATGCGAACTTTAGAACATATTGAATATACACCAGCACCAGATATTATTCATGAAGCTGCTGGACATGCACCAATTATTGCAAATCCTGAATATTCTGAATATTTGAGAAGATTTGGAGAAATTGGAGCAAAAGCTATTTCATCAGGGAAAGATTATGAGATTTATGAGGCAATTCGTTTACTTTCTATTTTAAAAGAAAATCCTAATTCAACGCAAGAAGAAATTGATGTTGCGCAAAAGGTTGTAGAAAGATTACAAGACGATATCGGAGAGCTTTCAGAAATGGCTCAAATTCGTAATTTACACTGGTGGACTGTAGAATATGGATTAATTGGAAGTATGGATGATCCAAAAATTTATGGAGCGGGATTACTTTCTTCAATCGGAGAAAGTGAATGGTGTTTAAAAGAAGAAGTGAAAAAACTTCCTTATACCTTAGAAGCTGCAGATGTAAGTTTTGATATTACAAAACCACAACCACAATTATTCGTAACGCCAGATTTTGCACATTTAAGTAAAGTTCTTGAAGAGTTTGCAAATACAATGGCTGTAAGAAAAGGTGGATTGTCTGGAGTAAAGAAAATAATTGATTCTAAAAATTTAGGAACAGTAGAATTAAGTACAGGAATTCAAGTTTCAGGTATTTTTACAAACGTAATTGAAGGAGAAAATCATAATCCAATTTATATTCAAACTACAGGGCCAACTGCTTTAGCTAGCAGAGATAAAGAATTAATTGGTCATGGAATTGATTACCATGCCGAAGGATTTGGTAGTCCAGTAGGAAAATTAAAAGGAATCAATCTTGCTATTGAAGATATGTCTCCAAGAGATTTAGAAGTGTACGGAATCTGTGAAGGTGAAACTACTACTTTGGAATTTGAAGGTGGAATTGTGGTAACTGGAGAGGTGATTACAGGAGTTAGAGATATTAAAGGAAAAATCTTATTAATTTCTTTTAAAAACTGTACGGTTACACATGGAGATACTGTTTTATTTGATCCTGCTTGGGGAATTTACGATATGGCAGTAGGAAAAGAAGTTGTTTCTGCATTCGCAGGTCCTGCAAGTGTAGAGTCTTTTGAAGATTATGCAAGTGTTTCGGAAACGAAAACACAAAAAATTGAATACTCTAAAGAAGATTTAAAACTTCATAAATTATATCAAGATGTTAGAGATATCAGAGAAAACGGAAATATTGATATTCAGAAATTAAATATTATTTTCGAAATCTTAACGAAAGAATATCCATCAGATTGGTTATTACCATTAGAGATAATGGAATTAGTAAACGATTCTGAAAATGAGTTAAAATCTAAAGTATTTGCTCATTTACAAGAATTACAAAACAACGAAACGTATAATCATTTAATAAAAAAAGGTCTTCGTTTAATTTCAGAAGATCTTGTTTTAGTATCATAAACAGAAAGAAGAAAATGAGTTTTTTTAATTTATTTGGAAATAATAACAACGGAGAAGAAATCAAATCTTACTTAGAAAAAGGAGCTGTTGTAATTGATGTAAGAACAGTTGGTGAGTTTGCAGAAGGACATGTTCCAAATTCTACAAATATCGTTTTAGACACGATTCCTCAAAAAGTAGAGGAGATTAAAGCGATTAATAAACCAATTATTGCAGTGTGTAAAAGTGGAGGAAGAAGTGGTCAAGCTACAGAATTCTTAGCTGCACACGGATTAGACATCATAAATGGAGGTCCTTGGCAAAACGTAAATCAATATATTGAAAAATAATTTTCAAGATAAATAGTTGTAAAACAGAGAGGTATTTTTTAATTGAAATATTTCTCTGTTTTTTTTTGAAAAAAAGCTTGCAGGTACCGAAAAAGCTCGTATATTTGCATCGCAATCAAGCAACGGTCTGGTAGTTCAGCTGGTTAGAATACCTGCCTGTCACGCAGGGGGTCGCGGGTTCGAGTCCCGTCCAGACCGCAAAAAGCTTCTCAATTTTGAGGAGCTTTTTTTATTTCCTCACATTTCACTTTCGAAAACCTTTTGAAATTTTTTATATAAAAAAAGCACCCATAAGGTGCTTCCTAATTTATTTTCCAAAAAATGCTTTTGTTAAACCATATGCGTTTAAAAATAAATAGATAATAATTGCCAAAAGCACCAATAAAAGAACTAACTTTTTATTATTTGGCTTTTTTCTTTGGTTCATTCTTCCAAATTTCATTTTATAAAGTTTTTTTAATTCCTCTTAACATTTCTCTTTTACCAGGTGGTCCAGGAAGTTTTTCTACTAAAAACCCAACAGCTTGCATTGCTCTACGAACACTTCCTTTTGCTGAGTAAGTTACTAAAATTCCTTCATCTTTAAGAGCTTTGTACATGCTTTCAAAAATTTGCTCTGTCCACAATTCTGGTTGAACTCTTGCACCAAAAGCATCAAAATAAATCAAATCAAATGCATTAGAATCAGAAATATCTTGAAATTTCTTTTCTTGTTTTTCTAACTCGAATGCATCTGAAATTTGGTGTTTTTCATTCCAAGAAATAGAGTGCATTTTGTCAAAAACAGAAGAATATTTTTCAGAATCTAATATTTCAGGATAATTTAATTCCTTCACAATAGACTCTGCAACAGGATAGGCTTCTACACCTGTATATTGTATTTTTTTGTTGTTTTTTAAACTTTCTAAATACGTTATGAAACAATTTAACCCAGTACCAAAACCAATTTCTAAAATCGAAATTTCTTCCAAATCACAAATTTCAAATCCGTGTTTGATAAAAACATGATAAGCTTCTTGAATTGCTCCATGCTTCGAATGATACTGTTCGTTCCACTCAGGTATATGAATAGTCGTAGAACCGTCTCCTGTTTTAATAATCTTTCTTTCCAAAATGTCTACTTTATTAAAAGTTTTTTGATTCTAGGAATTGGCCCAGAACATTTTCTTTGATGACAAGCAATACAAGATTGTACAGCTGCATTATAGTTTTCCTTTACATTCTCTTTTGTAGAGTTTTCATAAAGGTTTTTCTCGTTTTCTATGTATAATTTAGCAAAAGAGTCAAATTCATCATCCTTATCCGATGGATCCGTCAATGTTGCAGTATGTATGTTTTGATAAACTTTAGGAAAAACAGTAGGTAGTTTACCTTTTTCTATTTTTTCTTTTAGAACCTTGTGCTTATCCAACATATTTCGCATCAACAAAGCCATGTCTGAAGGTTGATACATCTCAAATTCAGACAAGGACTCTTCAGACATAGGTTCTTTCTTTACTTCTTCTTTACAAGAAATAAAAAGTAAAGAAACTAAAAGTATTTGAAGAACGTACTTCATTATTTTGTTAAAATTACACCGTCAGCTTCAAAAGCTAAAGTTCTTTTAGGCTCTGTGATTTTAGCGATTTCTTCTTCAGATTTCCCAGCATCTTTAGCATAGTGCTTTAATTCGTTTACAGAAATTTCTGTGATAAATGCTTTTCCATTTACTGTAATATCGCTGTTTTCAGAGTTCATCGGTAAGAAAAATCCGTAATCTTTGAAACGTACCATTGCTTCGTTATTTTCGTCTAAAGCAACTTTAGTCCAACATCCTTTTTTCTTACAAACAGAATTTACAGTTGAATTAAATTTTACATCAATTGTATCTCCTGGTTTTAAATTGTTATATCTTTCAAACATTGCTGTTTTTGAAATAGAACCATCTTTCTCAAATTTTTCACCAAAAAAAGCCATTTTTTCAGGAGCTTTTTCAGTTTTTTCAGTAGCAGTTTCATTTTTATTATTCTCTGTCTTGTTTGAGTTACAAGCTGCAAGAAGTAAAATTGAGCTTAGGAATAAAATGCTTTTTTTCATTTTTTGTGAATTTAAATTAAAAATATTGCAAAGATAAAAATCTTAAGATTGTCTTAAAAGAAGAATATAAGTTTAATTTCTCCTAAAAATTGTGATTATTTAGTTAAATTTGCACAACTAAATAAACACAACTTTATGACAACGAATACTCCTATCAACATCCACGTTGAAAAAATAGCAAAATCAAAAATTTCAGAGGTTGACTTTTCAAATTTAGCTTTCGGTCAAGTATTTACAGACTACATGTTTGAATGTGAATATAAAGATGGAAAATGGCAAAATGCAGAGATCAAACCTTATGCTCCGATCACTTTAGATCCTTCAGCTAAAGTTTTTCACTATGGGCAAGCTGTTTTTGAAGGAATGAAAGCTTATAAAGATGTAGAAGATAAAATCTGGTTATTCAGACCAGCGGATAATCATAAACGTATTAATATTTCTGCGGAAAGGTTATCAATGCCAGCTTTTCCGGAAGATGTTTTCTTTGAAGGATTAAACAAACTTTTGACTTTAGAAAAAGAATGGATTCGTAAAGAAGAAGGAAGTTCTCTTTATATTCGTCCATTTGTAATTGCAACTGAGTCTGGAGTTTCTGCTTCACCATCTTTAGAATATAAATTTATGATTATTTGTTCGCCAGCACAATCTTATTATGCAGGTGAAGTAAGAGTTTTATTCGCTGAAAAATTTAGTAGATCTGCAAATGGAGGTGTAGGTTATGCTAAAGCAGCAGGAAACTACGCATCACAATTTTACCCAACACAGTTAGCTGTGGAGAAAGGGTATCAACAAGTTGTTTGGACGGATGCTTGTAACCACGAGTATTTAGAGGAAGCAGGAACGATGAATATTTTCTTTAGAGTAGGAGATAAGCTTTTAACTGCGCCAACTGGAGACAGAATTTTAGATGGAATTACAAGAAAAAGTATCATCAAATTAGCAGAAAGTAAAGGTATTGAAGTTGAGGTAAGAAATGTTGCTGTTAAAGAAATCGTAGAAGCTGCTGAGAAAGGACAATTATTAGAAATGTTCGGAACAGGAACTGCTGCAGTAATCAATCCAATTAAAGGATTTGGTTATAAAGAAAAAGATTACGAATTACCAGAATTAGTAGATTCTTATGCTTCTATGTTTAAGCAAGAATTAACTGCTATTCAACAAAACAAAGCAGAAGATATTTTCAACTGGAGATATCAAGTGCAAGAAAAATAGAATTTTTTTATTCCATATATTTAAAAGCCCATTTTCAATTAAGAAGATGGGCTTTTTACATTGAACTCATTTAAACTTTTTAACTCAAAATTCGTTTCAAGTATGTTCATTACTGACTTGTTAAAAATTTTAACCGTAGCTAAGGCTATGCTGAAAATTTTTCCCTTCATCACTAATAAACATCAGATAAAACTCTTAGTTTTGGAAAAAAAGTTTAAACGAGTTCATTTAAATAAACTTTTAAACTAAAAGATATTAATCGTCAAAATTATTATCTAAATATTCATCTACTTCATCACCTGTCAATATTTCTTTTGTTTTTTTCACTTCACCATTTTCTAAAATGATTCTTTTTTCAATAATGGCTCTTTTTTCTCCATTAATAATTTCGATAGAAACACTTGTACTTTCTCCTTTTTCATTTCCGGATGGAGCATAATTTATAGAATTGTTTTCACCAGAATTTTCAATATCAGAAACTGCATGTCCTCCTAAAATCGGAGCAATCACTAATCCTACAAGACATGTAAGTTTAATCAAAATATTCATCGATGGTCCAGAAGTGTCTTTAAAAGGATCTCCAACCGTATCTCCTGTAACAGAGGCTTTGTGTGCATCCGAACCTTTATAGGTCATTTCTCCATTTACCATCACTCCAGCTTCGAAAGATTTTTTAGCATTATCCCAAGCTCCACCTGCGTTATTCTGGAAAATTGCCCAAACAACACCACTAACAGTTACTCCTGCCATATAACCTCCAAGCATTTCAGCTACTTCTTTATTTTCATATCCAATCCAAAGAGGAATTACAGTAACTAAAATTGGAATTAAAAAGGTCATCACTCCTGGAAGAATCATTTCTCTAAGTGCAGCTTTTGTAGAAATTGCTACACATTTTGCATATTCAGGCTTTCCTTTTCCTTCTAAAATCCCAGGGATTTCTTTAAACTGTCTACGAACTTCATTTACCATTTCCATTGCAGCTTCTCCAACAGAATTCATTGCTAAAGCTGAAAAAACAACAGGAACCATTCCTCCAATAAATAACATAGCTAACACTGGCGCTCGGAAGATATTAATTCCATCGATTTCTGTAAAAGTAACAAAGGCAGCAAAAAGTGCTAAGGCAGTTAAAGCTGCAGAAGCAATTGCAAATCCTTTTCCTGTTGCAGCAGTTGTATTTCCTACAGCATCTAAAATATCTGTACGTTCTCTTACTTCTTTTGGGAGTTCACTCATTTCTGCAATTCCTCCAGCATTATCAGCTATTGGTCCAAAAGCATCGATAGCCAATTGCATCGCTGTAGTTGCCATCATTGCAGAAGCAGCAATTGCAACTCCATAGAAACCAGCAAAAGAATAAGAAACCCAAATAGCGATAGCGAAAAGTAAAACAGAAGAAAAAGTAGAAAGCATTCCTGTAGCTAAACCTGCGATGATATTTGTAGCAGCTCCAGTTCCTGATTTATCTACAATTTTTAAAACAGGTTTTTTACCTAAACCAGTATAATATTCAGTGAAATAAGAAATTAATCCACCAACTAAAAGTCCCACTATAACAGCACCGAAAACTTTGATTGATGGAACAATTTTGTATCCTTCTCCAAAAAATTTCATTTGCATTTCTGATGGAAGCATCCACTCAATTAAAAAATAACTACTAATAGCTACTAAAACAATTGCAAACCAATTTCCTGTATTTAAAGCTCCTTGTACTTGCTTTTCTTTGGCATCATTATTTTTAATTTTTACGAATAATGTGCCGATAATTGAGAAAATAATCCCAAAACCGGCGATAAACATAGGAAGTAAAATAGTTCCAATCCCACCAAACTGATCTTGGATTTCTCCTCCCATATCATGAATCACATAATTTCCAAGAACCATAGAAGCCAAGACAGTAGCAACATAAGACCCGAAAAGATCTGCTCCCATTCCTGCAACATCACCAACATTATCACCAACATTATCGGCAATTGTTGCTGGGTTTCTAGGATCATCTTCAGGGATTCCAGCTTCAACTTTTCCTACTAAATCTGCACCAACATCAGCAGCTTTGGTGTAAATTCCTCCTCCAACTCTTGCAAAAAGAGCGATAGATTCTGCACCTACAGAGAAACCTGCTAAAGTTTCTAAAACAATGGTCATTTGTTCAGTACTTGTCCATTGTCCTCCCATGAAAATACTATAAAAAATAATGAAAAAAGCAGTTAAACCTAAAACCGCTAAACCAGCAACTCCAAGCCCCATTACAGTTCCTCCTCCAAAAGAGATTTTAAGTGCTCTAGGAAGACTTTCTCTAGCTGCTTGTGTAGTTCTGACATTTGCTTGTGTTGCGATTCGCATTCCCATATTTCCAGCCAAAGCCGAGAAAATAGCTCCAAAAATAAAAGCGATAACAATAAGCCAATGAGTTGTAGGAACAACAGTAGAAATAATTGCAAGAATAATACTTGCTAATATTACAAAAACCAAGAGTAAACGATATTCTGCATTTAGAAAAGCTAGAGCTCCTTCATAGATATGCTTAGAGATACTTTTCATGTTTTCTTCTCCTTGGCTTTGCTTTAGGACCCAAACTCGTTTAGACCACATAAATAACAATCCGAGAATTGCCAAGATGATTGGCAAATAAATTGCATTTGTTTCCATAATATGTATTTGATTATTTTGATTAATCTTTATCAAAAATTACCATACCTAATCATTAACATTGGAAAGTATTCTCAGTTTCATTTTTCTATAAAAGCTTATAGAAGTTCAGCAGCAAATTATCAAACAAAATTTGGTATAGTAAGAATATATGGATTGGGGTATTTGTAATAGGAATTTCCATATTTCTCTTAAATGTAGAAAAAAATGAGGTAAAATAAAAAAAATAACCCAACTTAATATCTTGATTAAGTTGGGTTTATCTTAAAATATGTTTTCAGAAATAACTAATTAGATAGTGAAGTTACCTGTAGCTTTGTGCTCGCTTGCTTCGTATCTGTCAATACATTTTTGAACGATTTCGTATGCTTCATCAGCGTCTCCCCAGTTACCAACGTCTACTTTCTTTTCTTCAAGATCTTTGTAAACTTGGAAGAAATGCTCGATTTCTTTTACTTGGTGAGGGTTCATGTCACTTAAGTCGTTTAATTTGTTCCAGATTGGATCAGAAACTGGTACACAGATAATTTTCTCATCTGGTCCTTTTTCGTCTGCCATGTGGAATACTCCGATTGGCTTAACCTCCATCACACACATTGGGAATGTTGGCTCAGCTCCTAATACTAAAACATCTAATGGATCTCCATCTAATGCTAAAGTTTCTGGAATAAATCCGTAATCTGCTGGGTACATCATTGAAGAAAATAACATTCTATCGAAACGGATTTTCTTTAAATCAAAATCGTACTCATATTTATTTCTACTTCCCTTAGGAATTTCGATTAATACATCAAAAACTTGTTTATCTTTTGCAGTCATTCTTTAAGTTTTTTTCAAATTTTGAGCAAAAGTACTAAATAAAATTATTTTGAGTAACTTTTACACTAGAAATAAAATCCAAAACCTCCTTTTATTCCAAAATTACCTTTACCACTAGGATCTCTGTATCTTACTCTCCATAAGAAATCTAGACGGAAAACTTTGAAAATATTTCCTACTCCAGCACTCGCTTCCATATATACATCTGTTGGAGCTTTATAAGTAATTGGATTAAGGATTGGAGATGTATTGTTGATATCAATGTTTTCTTGCGAAAGTTCTCCCCAAACAGCTTTTACTCCCACAATTTCACGAAGGTTTAAATCTCTAAGTAATGGTAATCTTGAGAATAAACGACCATTGAAATTATGTTCTAAATGTAAAGAAGCATAAGTGTCTGCTACGAACTCATAATAATCCATTAGACCATAAGTGTTCTCGATTATGAAATACGATTGGTTTCCTGGAATAATATTTTGAATACTTAAAGGTACTGTTCCGAAAGTTTTTCCAATTTCTACTGTAGAGAACAATCTTCCAAATCCTCCTAATTGAAAAGGTTGTCTATAATAGAATTGTAATTTATCATATTCAAAATCGCTATCAATTACACCTTTTAAACCTTTTGAGTATCGTAGGAAAATTGTTGGATAATTATCATTAACTTGATTTCTTTCTACACCATAACCAATAGTTTTTCTCTTTGGTGTTAATTTAATCATTCCATCTACTTCAAATTGTGTAAGGTTGGATTGAATATTTCCTGCTTTGTCAAAATAATCTAGATTAAAACCAGAAGGATCTGCAGATTTTAGAGTTCTATAAGAACCACCAAATTTAAATTCAACATTTTTTACAGGCTCAATAGATGCGAAAAGATTAGTCAGGTTTACAGAAGTAAGCTGATTGCTGGCTCCACTCGCAAAGAAAGCTGAAGAAGCGAAACTTCTACCAAGAACATCATTTGTAGTGGTTAAACTTACTCCGTTTTGTTCCACATCTCTTCGAGTACCAACACCAAAAGTCAGACGATTTTTTCTATTCACCATATATTTGAAAGAAACACCGTATTTAAACTGTTGATCTTTTGTTCCATAAGCAGTATAAAATTGTGCTCTCCAAGGTTCATTTCCTCCAAGGTAGGTTCTACCTCCAACTCTAAAACGATATCCTTCAACATCATTTGTTCCAATAGTTGAGAAAACTGGTCCGAAGTCAAATTTTCCAAACTCAATATAACCAGAACCAAGAATAGAAATGATATCTGTAATTCTTTTGAATTTAGGAGTAACACTCAAAGTATCTAACATTGAGTAAATTCCTTTTTCATCTTTACTCAGTTTTTCTGGACGATTTTTTGTCCAATATTCGCTTGTCTTATTGTAGATATCAGGATTGAATTGATCAACTTGTTTTTTGTAAAAATCAGCATCTTTTTTCTTATCAAATTGATAATCTGTATAAAGTGTTGTTCTTTTTCCATAAAGCCCTTTTGCTTTCTCTTTTTTACTTAAACTAAAATCAGAGAACATATGGTCTCTTTTCAAAAGGAAAACAGAATCACTCAATACCTCAAAAGATTGCTCGATATAAATATTTTTTACCCAGTTGATATTTGCACTTTTGGTAGCCTGCATGTTAATCTCTTTTACAGCAAAAGTGGTATCATTTACCCAAAAATCTCCTTTAAAAGTAAGTTCTCCTTTTCTTCTTGGATAATAAACAATATTATAACACCATTTATTTTCTACAAAAGCACTATCTGCAAGAACGTAGTTATAATTGTTTACACCAGTTCTGGAAAGGGGACTGACGAAACTTTTATCAAATATTTTAATGTAATTATTATAAATATTGTAGTCCGCATAAAGATCTTTTACGAATGCAATCACACTTTGGTTCGATTGGAATCCAGAGTTTGTATTTGCTACTAAATCTTCACGTTTTTTCTTAATCTTATTATCTCCATATGTTTTATAAACAGATTCGTTGATAAAAATTGGAAGATAAGGTTTTCCAGTTACACTAGAAGTATCTACATAGTCAAAAACGAATTCGATACCGCGAAACAATTTTTTTTCTTTATAAGCACTGTCTACATTATTCAAATCGAATTCAATCTTTTCATATTTATCATATTGATATTGATCGTAAAGATAAATTCCATTAGAACGTTTTTTTGCCCAAATTTTCTTTAAAATTGCTACCGCAGGGTTTCCTTTCTTTTTTGTTTTACCGCTATAGATTACTACTTCATCTAAAACATCGCTTTCTTCTTTTAAAACAATTTTTAGATTAAGGTCTCTTGGTTTTACATTAAGAGTCTTTGTTTCATAACCAATGAATGAAATCTCTATTTGTTTGTAAGTCTTGTCCGCTTCCATGTAGAAAGTTCCGTCGTCATTGGAAACAGTACCTATTATGGAGTTCTTGAAAACTACCGAAGCGAAGGGAATTGGCTCTCCTTTATCATCAACAACTTTTCCACCAACTTTGACTTGACAAAAGGCTAGAATAGGAGTTAGTAAAAGGAAGAGGAGGATTAGTTTTTTATTCATCTATTTTTTTTTAAAATAAAAGCCTTTCCACATAACGTTGAAAGGCTTTCTTTATTGTATTAATAATTAAATTATTTTACATACATAACTTCTTTTACAGCATTCACTACATCATCAGCATTAGGAAGCCATTCTTCTAATAATACTGGCGAATATGGTGCAGGTGTATCTGCTGTTGTGATTCTCTTGATCGGAGCATCTAAATAATCGAATGCTTGCTCTTGCATTTGGAATGTAATCTCTGAAGATACAGAAGCAAATGGCCAAGCCTCTTCTAAGATCACAAGTCTGTTCGTTTTCTTTACAGATTTTAAGATTGTATCAAAGTCCATAGGACGAACAGTTCTTAAATCAATAACTTCTACAGAAATTCCTTCTTTTTCTAATGCATCAGCAGCTTTGAAAGCTTCTTTTATAATCTTACCAAAAGTAACAAGAGTTACATCCTTTCCTTCTCTCTTAATATCTGCAACTCCGATAGGCAATACATATTCTCCTTCTGGTACTTCACCTTTGTCTCCGTACATTTGCTCAGACTCCATGAAGATAACAGGATCGTTATCACGAATAGCAGCTTTTAATAATCCTTTTGCATCATATGGGTTTGAAGGTACAATTACTTTTAAACCTGGTGTATTTGCAAACCAATTTTCAAAAGATTGAGAATGCGTTGCAGCTAACTGACCAGCAGAACCTGAAGGACCTCTAAATACAATAGGAATATTGATATCTCCTCCAGACATTTGTCTCATTTTAGCAGCATTGTTAATAATTTGATCAATACCAACTAATGAAAAGTTAAATGTCATGAACTCAACGATAGGTCTGTTTCCGTTCATTGCAGCACCTACACTGATACCAGCAAATCCTAACTCAGCAATAGGAGAATCAATAACTCTCTCTGCACCAAATTCGTCTAACATTCCTTTAGAAGCTTTGTATGCACCGTTATATTCTGCTACTTCCTCTCCAATAAGGAAAATAGATTCGTCTCTACGCATTTCTTCGCTCATTGCTTCAGCAATGGCTTCTCTAAATTGTATTGTCTTCATTTTAAATTGCTTTATGAAAGCACAAAAATAAGGATTTATAAAAATACTTTCGCATATAAAATTAAGATTTTTTCAACGGGCAAAAAATCTGATGATTTAAATCAGAAAAATTTATGATTTGTTAATATAGAAGAAGAATTTTAAGCTCTTTTTTTGATATAAATAACTATGAGAAATTTTTTAGTCCATATATTTAATTTTTGTAAAATAATAAACATTTGAATCCACCTAGAAATTTCAATAGTTTCGGGTGAAAAAATGCTTTATTAACAATAAAGTATGTAAAACGAAATGATATATATTTCATCTTTTTATAAAAAAAAATCATAACTTCGTAGCGATTATCATTAAATCAAAGAAAAATTAAATAGAAATCTTCAAAATATATATTGAAAATGAAAATATTGGTTTGTATTAGTCATGTTCCAGATACGACTTCGAAAATCAACTTTACAGATAATGATTCAAAGTTCGACACAAATGGTATCCAATACGTAATTAACCCATACGATGAGTTTATGCTTACAAGAGCTATGTGGTTTAAAGAAAAACAAGGAGCAACAGTTACTGTTGTAAACGTTGGAGATGCTACTACAGAACCTACATTACGTAAAGCTTTAGCGATCGGAGCAGATGATGCTATTCGTGTGAATGCAGAGGCAACTGACGGATTTTTTGTTGCAAAACAATTAGTTGAGGTTGTAAAAAACGGAGGATATGATTTAGTTTTAGCAGGAAAAGAATCTATTGATTACAATGGAGGAATGGTTCCTGGTATTTTAGCTTCTTTATTAGATTACAACTTTGTAAATGCATGTGTTGGATTAGAAGTTGAAGGTTCTGACGTGAAAGCAATTAGAGAAATCGATGGAGGAGAAGAAACTTTAAAAGCTTCTTTACCAATCGTAATTGCAGGACAAAAAGGAGTAGTAGAAGAAAAAGATCTACGTATTCCAAACATGAGAGGAATTATGATGGCTAGAAAGAAACCTTTAGCTGTTGTAGAGCCAGTAGATGCTTCAGCAACTACATCTGCACAAAAATTTGAGAAACCAGCTGCAAAAGGAGCTGTAAAATTAGTAGATGCAGATAATATTGATGAGTTAATCAACTTATTACACAACGAAGCAAAAGTAATCTAATTGTCAAATCGAAGAAATCTAGCTTTTAGCTATTTATCATAAAAAATTAAAGAAATTATGTCTGTTTTAGTTTTAGCCGAAACATCAGAAGGAAAATTTAAAAAAGTTGCTTTAGAAGCTACTTCTTATGGGAAGAAAGTTGCAGAGCAATTAGGAACTAATTTAGTTGTATTATCTATCAATGCTGAAGATAATTCAGTATTATACAACTACGGAGCAGAAAAAGTATTAAGCGTAAAAAATGATGCTTTAAATAACTTTAATGCTAAAATTTATGCAGGAATCGTTAGCGAAGCTGCAAAAAAAGAAAATGCTGAGGTTGTAATCGTAGATTCAAGTAGTAATGGAGTTTATTTAGCACCAATTGTTGCTGTAAACTTAGAAGCTGGATACGCTTCAAACGTAGTTGCTTTACCAGAATCAACTTCACCATTTGTAGTAAAAAGAAAAGCTTTTTCAAACAAAGCATTCAACCATACAGAAATTTCTACATCCGTTAAATTAATTGGATTAGCTAAAAATTCTTTTGGAGTTGTAGAAAATAATGTTTCAGGAACTGAAGAAGATTTCGTACCTTCATTAGTTGACAGTGGTATTTCTACAGAATCAGTAGAAAAATCTACAGGAAAAGTAACAATTGCAGATGCAGACATCGTAGTTTCAGGAGGAAGAGGATTAAAAGGACCTGAGAACTGGGGAATGATCGAAGATTTAGCAGACGTACTTGGTGCAGCAACAGCTTGTTCTAAACCAGTTTCTGATTTAGGATGGCGTTCTCACGAAGAACACGTTGGACAAACAGGAAAACAAGTAGCATCAAATTTATACATTGCTATTGGTATTTCTGGAGCAATCCAACACTTAGCAGGAATCAACGCTTCTAAGGTAAAAGTTGTGATCAACACGGACCCAGAGGCTCCATTCTTTAAAGCTGCTGATTATGGTATCGTTGGTGATGCATTTGAAGTTGTTCCAAAATTAATTGAGAAATTAAAGGAATTTAAAGCAAATAACGCGTAATTTTTTAGTAAATTGCACCCTCAAAGAAGCTGTCTAATTTTTTAAAGTCATTTCCCTTTGAATTAGACAGCTTTTTTATTCTTTAAATTTACTTGTATAAAATTTAGATACATGAGTTTAGTTCGCCTAACCATAAAAGGGATTTCATATAGTCAGACACAAAGTGGAGCTTATGCATTAGTACTTTCTGAAGCAGAAGGTAAGCGTACACTACCTATTGTTATAGGAGCTTTTGAAGCACAATCTATAGCAATTGCACTTGAAAAAGAAATTAAACCACCTAGACCACTTACACACGATTTATTCAAAAGTTTTGCCGATAGATTTATGATTGCCGTTAAACAAGTAATCATTCATAAATTGGTAGACGGTGTATTTTATTCAAGTTTAATTTGTGAAAGAGACGGAATAGAAGAAATCATTGACGCTAGAACATCGGATGCTATTGCATTGGCCACTAGATTTAATGCTCCTATTTTTGCCTACGAAAATATATTAGATAAAGCCGGAATTTATCTAAAAGAAAAAGAAGAAACAAACATTGATGAAGACCCTTATTCTTTAGAAGAATTTGATGACGATTCTACATCACAAGAAGAGGAAACTACTACCGAAAACAAATACGCTCTTAAATCTTTAGAAGAGCTAAATAATATGATGGATGAGGCAGTAGCGAATGAAGATTATGAAACTGCTGCGAAAATCCGTGATGAAATTAACAAACGTAAATCAAAATAATACTAAAGTAAAGATGAAATCAAAAATCTTTCTAACGATCTGTTCATTCTTTTGTGTTTTTATTGCAAATGCACAAGAAACTGTTGCACAACCTATAATTGAAAGCCAAGGATTCACTATGAATTCTTTCATTCGAGGAGTTATCGGAATGGTTGTTTTAGTTGGGTTAGCTTACCTTTTAAGTTCCAATAGAAAAAAAATTAATTGGCTAACAGTTGGAGCTGGACTTTCAGCACAGCTGCTTTTAGCAATTGGAGTTTTGAAAATACCGTTCATTCAAGCAGCATTTGAAAAAGCTAGTGGATTATTCATTAGCGTATTAGAATATACTAAAGAAGGTTCTGTATTCTTATTAGGGAACACACTTATGGACACAGAAAGCTTCGGATTCGTTTTTGCATTTCAAGTATTACCAACCATATTATTCTTCTCAGCACTTACTTCTGTTTTATTTTACTTAGGAATTATTCAAATTGTAGTAAAAGGTCTTGCATGGGTTTTTACTAAATTACTACACATTTCTGGTGCAGAAAGTTTATCTGTAGCAGGAAATATTTTCTTAGGACAAACAGAAGCACCTTTGATGATTAAAGCTTACCTAGAAAAAATGACAAAGTCAGAAATCTTACTAGTAATGGTAGGAGGAATGGCAACTGTTGCAGGAGGAGTTTTAGCAGCATATATCAGCTTTCTAGGAGGTGGAGATAAAGAATTAGAAAGAGAGTTTGCAAAACACCTTTTAGCAGCCTCAGTAATGGCAGCACCAGGAGCAATTCTTATTTCTAAAATGCTTTACCCAGAAACAAAAGGAATTGATAAGCAAGTTAAAGTTTCAGACGAAAAAATTGGATCAAATATCTTAGATGCAATTGCAAACGGAACTTCAGAAGGATTAAAACTAGCTGTAAATGTAGCAGCAATGCTTTTAGTATTCGTAGCATTAATTGCTATGGTAAACGGAATTTTCGGATGGGTAGGAGACTTTACAGGATTAAATAGTTGGATGGCAGAAAACACACCTTACCAACAATTTTCATTAGAATCTGTATTAGGAGTTGTTTTCTCACCATTGATGTGGCTTATCGGAGTTGCTAAAGAAGATATGATGCTAATGGGACAATTATTAGGAATCAAATTAGCAGCAAGTGAGTTCATCGGATATATTCAATTAGGGGAGCTTAAAAACTCTGCAAATGCAATTCATTTAACATATAACAAATCAATTATGATGGCAACTTACATGTTATGTGGATTCGCAAACTTCGCTTCGATCGGAATCCAAATTGGAGGAATCGGATCTTTAGCACCAAACCAAAGAAAAACATTATCAGAGTTCGGAATCAAAGCCCTAATCGGAGGTTCAATCGCCTCTCTATTATCAGCAACAATCGCAGGTATGATTATCGGTTAATAACTTTGTTCAAAATAATATTAAAAATGCCTTTTATTTCAAAAATAAAAGGCATTTTTTTGTACTGAATAATACGTATTTTTATACAAGTTTTAGAACTAATTATAATTGGGCATTTCCCTTTTTCTTTTGTTTTCAGAAACAAAAGAATCGGGTCGGGCTTTCCGCTATATCTTTTTTGGTAAAAGCAATTTTATGAAAAGAACCAAAAAAGGATGCCGCTGCAATCCCTAATGCAAAAAAGAAAACATCATGAAACAATATCTAGATTTAGTACAACATATTTTAGAAAACGGAAACCAAAAAGGAGATAGAACAGGTACAGGAACAAAAAGTGTTTTCGGGCACCAAATGCGATTCGATCTTTCAGAAGGATTTCCGATGGTAACAACCAAAAAGTTACACTTAAAATCGATTATTCACGAATTACTTTGGTTTATTAAAGGAGATACGAATATCAAATATTTACAAGAAAATGGTGTGAAAATCTGGGATGCATGGGCAGATGAAAACGGTGATTTAGGACCAGTTTACGGACATCAATGGAGAAATTGGAACAGCGAAGGAATTGATCAGCTTACAGAGGTTATAGAGACTATTAAAACAAATCCTAATAGTAGAAGAATGATTGTTTCTGCTTGGAATCCTAGCGTACTTCCAGATACTTCTGTTTCTTTTGCCGAAAATGTAGCAAACGGAAAAGCTGCTTTGCCTCCTTGTCACGCATTTTTCCAGTTTTATGTAAATGATGGAAAACTATCTTGTCAGCTTTACCAAAGAAGTGCAGATGTGTTTTTAGGAGTGCCATTTAATATTGCTTCTTACGCACTTTTAACGCTGATGGTAGCGCAAGTTACAGATTTAGAACCAGGAGATTTTATCCACACTTTTGGGGATGCACATATTTATAACAATCACTTTGAGCAAATGGAATTACAACTTTCTAGAGAGCCAAAGAAATTACCTACGATGAAAATCAATAAGGAAATCAAAAATATTTTAGACTTTACTTATGACGATTTTGAATTGGTAGGATACGAAGCACATCCGCATATAAAAGGAGCTGTTTCTGTATAAAAATATTTAGTAAATTTATAGGAAGAAACTTATAAAAGTACATCCTATGAACAATTTAGAGCAGCATGAGCTTTACGAAGCAGCGAGAAGAAGGGTTAGACAAAAAAGAGGAGTATTTGTCCACTTGGTAATTTTGATCATTGTTTCGGTCTTTTTGTACATAGGAAATGTCGTTTTTGATTACGGAAAACAAGAATATGGAAATTGGTATGAGATCATTATATTTTTGTGGTTGTTCTTTTGGATTTTGCATTTTATCAATGTTTTTATCACAAAGCAATTTATGGGGAAAAAATGGGAGCGAGCGCAAACAGAAAAACTCATGAAAAAGTATAAAGACAAAATGGAGCAAATTGAAAAGAAAATAATTGAAGACGAAATAACAAAGAAAAAGGAAGATACAGGAGAAATGGAATAATTCATTTTTCTTTTATAAACAAAACTTACTTAAAAAAAACATGATTACACTAATTGCTGCAATAGGAAAGAACAATGAGCTTGGAAAAGATAACCAATTAATTTGGCGTCTTTCTACAGACTTAAAACGTTTCAAACGATTAACTACAGGACATGTAGTGATTATGGGAAGAAAAACCTACGCTTCCATGAATAAACCTTTACCAAACAGAACAAATATTGTAATTACAAGAAATCCTGATTTTACGGCAGAAGGTTGCATTGTAGTTTCTAGTTTGGAAGAAGCTTTAAAAGAAGCAAAAAAATATGATGAAAACCCATTTATTGTTGGTGGAGGAGAGATTTATAGATTGGCAATGTCTATAGCAGATGTTTTAGAAATCACTTATGTACACCATACTTTTGAAGCAGATGCATTTTTCCCAGAAATTCCTTTGGACCAATGGGAAGCAACTTTTGAAGAAGATCATGTGGCAGATGAAAAGAATGAGTACGATTTTAGCTTTATCACTTATCAAAAAAAATAAAACATGATTATCAAAGAAATTTTAGGTAAAAAACCACATATTGGAGAAAACTGTTTTGTTGCAGAAAATGCTGTGATTGTAGGAGATGTTATGATGGGGGATGATTGTAGTGTTTGGTACAATGCAGTTATTCGTGGAGATGTTCACTTTATAAAAATGGGAAATAAAGTAAATGTACAGGATGGAGCAGTAATTCATGCAACCTATCAAAAATCGCCAACTACGATTGGAAATAATGTTTCTATCGGGCATAATGCTTTAGTACATGGTTGTACTGTAAAAGATAATGTTTTGATAGGAATGGGAGCAATTGTAATGGATGATTGTGTGATTGAAGAAAATGTAATCATCGCAGCAGGAGCAGTGCTTACCAAAGGAACTGTTGCAGAATCTGGAAGTGTGTACGCTGGTATGCCTGCAAAGAAAATTAAAGATTTAGATACAGAATTATTAGAAGGAGAAATTCATCGAATTGCTAATAATTATGTAAAGTATGCTTCTTGGCATCATTAAACCAAAAACCGAAATCAAATTAAAACAAGTATAAATGTAAAAGCATCTTGAAAATTAATTCAAGATGCTTTTTCTAGTTAAAAAGTAAACCTTTTATTTTAAAATTTAGAAAATACTTATAGTTATATGATTTAAATAAACACGATTGACTCTTAATATATTAAAGTATTTTTCAGAATAACATTGAAAATTTTAGAGTTTGGAGCATAAAAAGCACCACATGGAAATTTTAAAATAAAAGAAATAAAGAAAGCCCAACCTTCTCCAGTATGGCATAGGAAAAGGAGACTTTCTAGGTATAGATATTAAACTACTCTTTAACTATTTTTCGTAAGTAAACTTCATTTTGTGTTGTTAAAACTTTAATGAAATAAATACCTTCTTTATAGCTTGATAAGTTTAAAGTGTTTGAATTCTCGATTGTGTTTAATCTTTTACCAGTGATAGAATATAAAGAGATTGATTTTACTTCTTGGTTTTTGATACTTACAGTTACGTTTGAACTACTTGGGTTTGGATAAACATTGAATGTTTTTTCCTGATCAAAATTTGGAATATCTAATGGATCAGCTAAATCGATCATGTATTTTACAATTCCTAAATCACCTGTTGCGATGTATGCAATTACAAACTCATCTTTAAAGCTAAAATCGATACTGCTAGAAGCAATATGATCAATTTTTTCAAATGGTAAAGCATTCCAAGTATCCGCATTATCTTTACTGTAAAGTAATTGAGCTTCTACAAATTCACCAGAGTGAATAGCAGCAACAACTTGACCTTCAACTTCAGTAGAATATGCTGCATGACGAACATTTTCAGCTGTGAATACTTTTTCCCAGTTTTGTAAATCTGTTGTTTTGTAGATTCCTGTTTTAGCTGTTGCTAAATATTCATTTTCTACATCAGGATTTTGAACGATATCTGTAATAACTTCTCCTTCTTCAATTCCAGAATTGATTAAAGTCCAGTTTTCTCCAGCATCTGTAGATTCATAAATTTCATCTACAAGACCAATAATGATATGGTTTGAATCTGTTTTATCTATTTCAAAGGCAGAAATGAATTTTTCAGCATTTGGTGTAGTAATGAAAGTTGGAGTAGGGTTGAAAATCTCTGTGAAATCAAGTTTAATAAATTCATTAGAACTTAAAGACATCCAAACGATATTTGCATTGTTAGGATCTGTATTTAAATCATAAATTTGAGAAAGTCCAGGTGAGAAAATTGGAGTAGAAGTTGCTCCATGGTCTGTACTTACATTGAAAGAACTACCTAAAAATCCTGAAACAACACTAAAAATTTGTCCTTCGTGATTCTTATCAACAAAAACAGCCGCTTCATTTACAGTTACTACATCTACAGGTTGTACATTATAAATATTTTCAGTTTCTGTAGTTAAGTTTTTATGACCAATTCCACTTTGTACTGTATAATAAACATGCTCTTCTTCTCCGTAAAAGCTTCCTGCTACATGAGCAGTATAAAAGGGTGCTAAAACTTTTGTTCCTAAAGTTTCTCCACCATTCGTTGATTTGAAAGCTCTAAAATCAGAAGTAATAATTATTTCATCCGTATTAAATGGATTGAATGAAAAATGAGTTCCATAATGATAAGTATTGTCTAAATCAAAAACTTCAAAAGCATGATTTGTCCAAGTTGCACCACCATCTTTTGAAATTACGATCTCGTTATCTTCAAGTGCAACAATATTATTTGAATCATTAGGATTTATATAAATTCCTAAAATTGAGTTGAAAGTAACATCTGTCCAATTAAATTCAGATTCTACAAAAGTTTCTCCACCATCTGTAGTTTTAAAAATCATTTCTGGTTGCGAACCTCCAAGACCAGATGTATTACCTACATAAAAAATATCAGAATTTGAAGGATCAAACCCAATTGTTCCATACTCTAAATTAGGAAATTTATCTTCCCAGTTTTCTCCACCATCAGAACTAACTAATAATCCTCCGTCTGCATCCGTTGGTCCAAAACCTAAAGAAATAAACATTTTTTCTTTATTATCAGGGCTAAATCTAACTTCGTGTGTTGTGATATTATTGTATGAAGTTTGGTCATAAACTTCAACCCAATTCTCTCCTCCATCTTTTGTTAAATATACCATTGAATAAGAATCAATTCCTATTTTGTATCCGATATTTACCAAAACATAGTCATTATCATCTTCATGAATATCATAGTTCTTAATCCATTTAGAGTTTGCATCAGCTGGAGTAAGAGGGGTGATTTGTTTTGTGATTTCTTTCGTTTCTTTATTTAAAATATAAATAGAAACTTTATTGAAATCATGATGAAGAAATACATTAAAACTGATGTGTTCCTCATCGATATGCTTAATATCTTTTAATAGTACGTTTGCTGGGAAAGAGTAAAAAATATTCCAAGTCTCTCCATTATCATCAGAGCTTACAATATGATTTCCTAAAGTTGTTGCAAAAAGTTTATTTTCTACAACATTATCATGCATAATATTTTCTAAACGAGGGTATTCATTTGTACCCACTGGTTCTACTTGAGCATTTACTGCAAGAGTTGCAGCAAATAATAAAATTGAAGTAATAATTTTAGTCATATCTATTTGGCTTTTTTGAGCTTTACAAAACAAGTAGATTAAAAACGGTATTCTAAAAAAAATGATTGAAACAGTGTGACGTAGGATAAGAAATAGTGTGACATTTTTAAAAATTGGTCAAAAAATCAAATAAATCACCACTGTTTTCTAAGTTTAACTTTTTGGAAATACGTTCTTTACGTTTTCTGCAAGCATCCGGAGTGATATTGAAGATAGAAGCGATTTCTTTAGAGGTTAAATTCATAAAAACATAGGAAATAAAACGAATATCATTTGCATTTAGAGCCGAAAATTTCTTTTTAAGCCTAGATAATAAACCTTGATTTACTTCTTCAAAATGCTTGATGAAATTATTCCATTCATTATCTGTTTGGATTAAACTTTTTAGTTTCTTGATTTGCTCAAAATTAGAATTTTCCCCTTTTTGAGTTTTATTTGTTTCCAAGTCTTTGATGATTTCCGTCAACAATTCATTTCGATTAGACATATAAAGTGCTTTTGCGGAAAGTTCTCTATTTCTAGTTTCGATTAAATTTTTAAGACGTTCTTTTTCCAAAAGAGCTTTGGTTTTATTTTCCTCAATTTGTTTTTCAAGAATCAGATTATCGCTTTCTTTTTTCTTTAATTCTAATTCTAAAATTTTCTGATTACGCTCAAAAAGTGTTTTACGCTGTGTATTTTTTATTTTGATATTTCTGATAGTATAAATCAAAAATGCAAGAACAATGATGGCGAATAAAATGGTGATGAAGTAAACCTTTTTTTGCGATTCCATCTTGATTTCATTCTCTCGAAGTTTGTTTACAGAATCTTCTAATTCAAATTTTATCTTATTCTTTTCAAAAACTTGTGCCTTTGTTTTGTTAGAAGTTTCGATATAAAAATCATGTGCTTTATTTTTTGTATCTAAAGATTTTTGATATTGTTTATCCTTAAAATAAATATCCGATAGAAGTTGGTAGATATCTACTTTTAAGTCCGAATAATTATTGTTTTCTAAACTCTTTAAAACAGATTTTAAAGCATCAGAATTTCTATTTTGATGAAAATAAGTTTCACCAAGTAAAAATAAAATTTTGAAATCATCTTTTTCAGCCAACCTTTCTGTTTTCGGAGAAATTTCATTTAAAAGTACTTCGGCTTCTTTATAATTTTTAAAATGAATCAGATTTCTAGCAAAAGCTATTTTAGCTATTTTTTGTTGTTTAGGATGTTTTTCTAAAAGTTGAATAGCATCAGAAAAATATTCCTGCGCTTTTTCTCGATTTTCCTTTTGAATATTTATTTCTCCAAGATTTATGGAATACAGACCAATTGTATAATCTTCTTTAGTTTTTAATGCAATTTCGTATGCTTTACTAATATATTCTTCAGCCTTTTCATATTTTTCATCCATAGAATAAAGCACCGAAATATTATTCAAAACAATCATTTCTTCCTTTTCATCCAATTCTTTGATAGCAATGGTATAAGCTTCTAAATAATTTTCTAAAGCTTCTCCATTATCCAACATACTATAATAATTATTCCCAATATTATTGATTGCTAAAAATTCTAAATAATTCCAATCATTTTCTTGAGCTTCTTCTTTTGCTTTGGTTAAAAGTTGTATTGATTTTGTATAGTTTTTTTTATAAAACTCTTCTAGTCCATCAGTAATTAATTTTTTACAAGCTTCTTTAGGAGTAGCAAAAGAAAATAGGATGAATAAAATTGGGATTAAAAGGAATCTTCGCATTGGTTTAACTAAAATTTTCTCAAAAATATAAAACTAAAGAAATTAGAAGTTATTGTTGCGTTGATTTAACGAATATTATATTTAAAATGAATTGTATTTTTCTTTTAAGTTAAAGGAGGGGAATAATTTAACAGAAATGTTTTTTAATGAAAATTCTTTTATTATAAGGAGGTAATGGCAATGTAGAATATTTGAGTTAGGGATTGCAGCGGCATCCTTTTTTGGCTTTTTTCAAGCCGAAAAAGATATAGCGGAAAGCCCGACCTTTTCTTGTGTTTCTGAAAACACAAGAAAAGGGAACTTCCAAAAAAGTATGTTTTATTAAGTAAACACACCCCTTAATCTTCTCAAGAGGGGAAATTTTTTATAAATACAACTCACTTCCTTTATCTGCAAACTCTTTTGCTTTTTCTTGCATTCCTGCTTCCAAAGCTTCTTCGCTGTCTAATTCTTTTTTCGCTGCGAAATCACGAACTTCTTGTGTGATTTTCATCGAACAGAAATGTGGCCCACACATCGAACAGAAATGTGCAACTTTTGCTCCTTCTGCCGGAAGTGTCTCATCGTGATACTCACGAGCCAATTCTGGATCTAAAGAAAGATTGAACTGATCTTCCCAACGGAATTCGAAACGAGCTTTACTTAATGCATCATCACGATATTGCGCTCCAGGATGTCCTTTTGCTAAATCTGCTGCGTGTGCTGCCAATTTATAAGTAATAACTCCCGTACGAACATCTTCTTTATTTGGAAGACCTAAATGCTCTTTTGGCGTAACATAACAAAGCATTGCTGTTCCGAACCAACCAATCATTGCTGCTCCGATACCTGAAGTAATATGATCATAACCTGGAGCAATATCTGTAGTTAAAGGTCCTAAAGTGTAGAAAGGAGCTTCTCCACAAACTTCCAATTGTTTGTCCATATTTTCTTTAATCATGTGCATTGGAACGTGTCCTGGTCCTTCGATAAAAGTTTGTACATCGTGTTTCCAAGCGATTTTTGTCAATTCTCCTAAAGTTTCTAATTCTGCAAATTGCGCTTCATCATTTGCATCTGCGATAGAACCTGGACGAAGTCCATCTCCAAGAGAGAAAGCAACGTTATAAGCTTTCATGATATCACAAATCTCTTCGAAATGTGTGTATAAGAAACTTTCTTTATGATGTGCCAAACACCATTTTGCCATGATAGAACCACCACGAGAAACAATTCCTGTCACACGTTTCGCAGTCATCGGAATATGATGTAAACGAACTCCTGCGTGAATTGTGAAATAATCCACACCTTGTTCTGCTTGTTCAATTAAAGTATCCTTGAAAATCTCCCAAGTTAAATCTTCTGCTTTTCCATTTACTTTTTCTAAAGCTTGGTAAATTGGTACTGTTCCTACTGGAACTGGAGAATTACGAAGAATCCACTCACGAGTTTCATGAATATTTTTTCCTGTAGATAAATCCATGATATTATCAGCTCCCCAACGACAAGCCCAAACCGCTTTTTCTACTTCTTCTTCAATACTTGAAGTAACGGCAGAATTTCCAATATTCGCATTGATTTTTACCAAGAAATTTCTACCAATAATCATCGGTTCTGCTTCTGGATGATTGATATTACTAGGAATTACCGCTCTACCTCTTGCAACTTCTTCACGAACAAACTCTGGAGTGATTTCTTTTGGAATACTAGCTCCAAAACTTTGTCCAGGATGTTGTTTTGTCAATTGCTTAACTTCTTGTAGTTTTTGGTTTTCACGAATGGCAACATATTCCATCTCCGCAGTGATGATTCCTTTTTTCGCATAATACATTTGCGAAACATTTCCACCTTCTTTTGCTTTGAATGGTTTGTGAATATGATTGAAACGTAAATAATCTAAATCTTCATTATTTAATCTTTCATTGCAGTATTCTGAAGAAAATCTGTCTTGTTGTTCTACATCTCCTCTGTCTAAAATCCATTGCTCACGAATTCTCTCAATTCCGCTGTGCACATTGATTTCGATATTTGGATCTGTATAAGGACCACTTGTATCATAAACTGTTACAGGTGCATTTGGAGTTCTCTTACGAGTCATTGCATCTACAGTGTCATTCAATGAGATTTCTCGCATTGGCACACGGATTTCTGGAAATAAATTTCCTTCTACATAAATTTTCTTAGAGCTTGGAAAAGGTGTTGTTGTAATCACACTTTTCTCAGGGATTCGATCTTTTTTCATCGGTTGCTTGTTGTTTAAAGGTTTTTAATTCAACCAATAAGCGTTTTTGGGGAAGATAAGCTCTGTGCATTCAACCAGTTTTTATTAAAAAACTAGGAATACAATTAAAAATATACAAAATATATATTCTAAATTACCACAAAATACACTTAGGTTGGTTTTGATATACTATAAAACTAACCTCCCTGAGTTGCTTGAATAATCAAAATAGCATCTCCATTTTGAAGCATGGTTGTGCTCCAATTAGCTTTTGAAACAATAGCTTCATTGATAGCTATTGCTATTCCGTCTATGTTTTGATTGATTTCTTGCAACAAATTGCTAAGTGTACTTTTTTCTGCAATTTGGTATACTTGGTTGTTCAGGTTTATAGATATCATTGTCATAAAAAATTGAATAATAACCATAAACTTTAGCTGAAAATTTGCTCGAAAAGAGCAAACTGAAAAGAAGTATCCACAAAAAAGTGGTTTCACTTTTCCCTACGGTAGGGTTATCTACGTCAGGTTCAAAGGGTATTTCTCAGTCTAATTATTAAGACACCCCTAAAGTTTACTAAAACGAAGATATAAAATTTTTTTGAGTTTGGAAATGGAATTATTAGGGATTGTTTTTTTAAATTCGTGGGAATAAAAAATTAGTTATGGAATTGGAAAGTTTTTCAGAAGAAGGTAGGATTGTTTTATCAAAAGAGGAATTCTGTGAAAAAGTTAAGAATAATGATTTTAAGGATAATGAAAATTATATTATTCAAGAGGAAATCTCTGTTCATAAAAAACATAAAGATATTTTTAATGGAAATAGTATCATATTAAAGTCAATAGAAATTAAAAATGTTTTATTTAAGGAAAACGTTTCTTTTCAGGAATTAAATATTGAACTTCCATTTAAGTTTATAAATTGTATTTTTAGTAAAATATTTAGTTTAAATCAGATAATTAATCAAAATACGATTAGTACAGAAGCTCATTATTTTTTTTATTTTGAATCATGTAAAATTAAACTATTTAGTCTTTTAAATAAATCTAAAATATCAAAACCTATTTATTTTGAAAATTCTTTTTTAGAACAATTATCTATTATTGATAGTGAAATTGTATCTGACTCTGGCTTATTTGAGTATCAAATAGGATTATTTATTAAAAAGACAGAAGTCAAAAATCAAATTGATTTAATTAAATCTGGATTTGGTGTAATTCAAATTTATGATAATTCAATTATTAATTGTAATTCATTTAAAATTAATAATGTTAATATTTTAGATTTAGAATTTACAAATTCTTCATTTAAAGGAGATATAGAGGTCATTAATAGTGAAATTACAAAAACATTATATTTGTATGATAATACATTTCAGGAAAGACCAATGATTTTGAATACAACCATAAATCAATTTAATTGTATTCAAAATGAGTTTAAAAAAGGATTAACATTTCATTTTAGAGAAAGGAATTACGATACCTTTGATATGATATTATTAAGTTCAAAATTTTTAGAACCTTTTTA
Organism: Aureivirga sp. CE67; assembly: GCF_015767245.1. GTDB lineage: Bacteria > Bacteroidota > Bacteroidia > Flavobacteriales > Flavobacteriaceae > Aureivirga. The sequence goes on along the minus strand of NZ_JADOTV010000001.1, from coordinate 807,093 downwards.
TTTTGAAGGTAAGATTTTAATTAAAAAATTACTCTTTTCTTTTTCATCAAAAAATGAAGGAATAATTAAGTTTAGTAATATAAAAGTGAATAGTTTATCATTAAATGGAGTAAACAATGATTTACTTTTAATATTAAAAAATACTATTTTACAAAATATAGAATTCAAAGACTTTGTAAATAAAAACTCTTTAATGTTTCAAAATTGTCAAACTATTTATAAAGAAAGTTCTCTAAAAATTATTGATAGTGATTTAGGAGATACAAAATTTAATGATTTTTCTTTCAAGAGTTTTAAAGAAATTCAGATTGAAAATTCTTTTATCAATGAAATTAAAACTTCAAATGTTGAATGGTTTGAGGACGAACAGTTAACTACAAACTCAGAAGATGCATTCAAAACACAACGAAACAAAAGAGAAATTTATAAACAATTAAAACAAGCTTTAGAATCTAATGGAAATAAAATTGATAGTTTACTTTTCAAATCAAGAGAAAAGAAAACATATCAAGAGGAGCTGAAGTTATCAAATAAAGCTAAATATGATGATCGATTTATACTATGGGTTGGTTCAATAAATAATCATGGGCAAAGTTGGTTGAAAGCTTTATGGATCTTATTGATTGTGAATTTTTTATTTTATGCAATTCTAATTCTACCTTTTTCAAAGGAATTTACTTTTTCATTCGCTGAAAATTGGAATGATTTAGAGTCATCATTTCATCAAGTTTTTAATACAAAATCATGGAAATTATATTTCCAACTCCTCAATCCAACAAGAAAACTATCTACACTTTATGGTTTTACAGATAAAAACTCCATAACAACAGGAGTTGTGATTTTAGATATTTTCCAAAGATTGGTTTTAGGTATTTTCTATTTCCAAATCATTCAGGCTTTCAGAAAATTTGTTGGGAAGTAGAATAGTTAGAATATTATTTTACACACCCCTAGCCCCTCTCGAGAGGGGAATTTTTTTTATTCTCCATTTTTCTCTTCCAAATTCTTAATAAAAGCAGAAGGCGTCATATTATGGATTTTGGCAAAAGCAATAGAGAAACTTTTTTTGTTTGAATAACCACATTCTTCAGAAATTGCAGAAATCGTATATTTTCTAAATTTCGGATCTTCTTGCAGTTTTTTGGTGGCAAAATTAATTCGAAGAGTGTTGATATAATTGGAAAAATTACATTGTTTTTCAGAATTAATCACCGTAGAAAGATAACTCGAATTGGTTTTAAATTCTTTGGCTAATGTTTGTAGCGTATATTTTTTATTGGTGAATTTTTCTGAAACTTCAAATTGTTCTAGTTTTTTCAGGATTTCTAGACGAATATCTTCCGGAACTTTCTTTTTGTTCGTTTCTATTTCTGTTGTCTTTTTCGGACTTTCTTTAATTTTTTGTTCAAATTCATTTTTGATTTTTTGTGTTTTCTTTCGCCAAAAGAAATAAATCAAGGCTCCTATTAAAAATGAAGCTATCAGGATAGAAAATAACAAGGTTTTGAACTTATAAGAATTTTGATTTTGAGCCAGAAGTAAAGCTTTATCTTTTTTCAGTTCATTGATGTCATAATCATTCAGACAATTTTTTACACAAGAAACATTATAATCGTAAATACTGTCATATTCCAACAATTTGGAAGTGAATTCCAACTGTTTTTTGATGTTCTGTTTCGATTTGTAATAATTGATTAGCTCTGTATAAGTTTTTAAAACCGTCGGCGTTATTTTCTGATTTTCACTTACAATTTTGTCTAGTTTTATCAGATTTTCAATAGCTTTTTCTGGTTGAATTTTATGCTGTGTCAGATACAAATAATAATAATTCGGAATAAGATGTTGCGCTTCAATTTCTTTTTTATTTAAAGCTTCATCTAAAGAGTTTTGTAAAGTATCTAGCGCTTTTTCGTAGTTTTCATTATAAAAATAATAACGTCCTTTATTTACTTTCAGCTGGTGATAAAACAAAGGATTTTTCTTCAAAACAGAATCCTGAAAAGCTTTTTGAATATAAGCATACGAAGAATCGAGTTCTTTAAGATCCAAAAGATTTTGAATCACGGCAGACAAAGAACGTGTGTGGTAAATCGATTTTTTCAGCTTCTTGTCTTTCTCCATATAATGGAAAATTTCCAGATTCGATTCTAAACTTTCTTCTTTAAAACCGATTGCTTCTTTTTTCTCCGCAATATCCAATAAAATAATATGATGCATCAGCGTGTCTTTGCTTTTTTTCGCATATTTTATTGCTTTCAGATAATTTTCTAGAGAAGCAGTCTGATCATTTTCTTCTGATAGTTTTTGCCCTTTTAAATAATAAACATTTGCTTGTAGATATGGATTGGAAAATTTGTTTTCCAAAGAAATAATACTGTCCAGGTAAGTGTTACTTTTCTCATTGTCCAGAAGTGCATAATTATAATAAGCATTTGAAATTTTCTCGTAATTATTTTCTTGTTTTCCTTTACTCAAATACATTTCCAAATGTTGAAAATAAAGTATCGAATCCTTTTTCGAAACTAGTAAGTTATTTTCAATTTCTTCATAAGTACAAGATGCCAAATCTTCTTCCAGATTTTGTCCAAAAAAAGAAGTGACAGCTAAACAAAAAACGATAAGTGTATTTCTAATTTTCAAACCCATTTCGTCTGCCAGTAACAATTTAATTTTCACAAAAATAAATGAAAAGCATAGATAAATACTAATTTTTTAATATTAAAAATAGGATTTATGTCGTGTTTTTTAATTCTGCTTACTGTTTTATAGTTTTTTGGTGAGAATCCTTGAATTTAAAGGGATTAAGGTTTTGGATTTTTATGAATAATACGTGGAATATTTATAAATCTTCCCCTAATCGAAATTTTTCAGTCTAAATATCTAATAGTTTTGCTGTAGATAATTTTTCGAAAAATTGATAAAAAAATGAATGTTTAAAACGGTTTGAATTTTATTTAGAAAGATCAAAATTTCCCTCTTGAGAGGCGTTAGGGGTGTGTAAATAATTCCTATTTCTAAATATGATTTTTAAAACAAAAAAAGAACTGTTTTTAATTCCAAAAGAAACTGAATTACCAAATTTTAAAAAAGAGAATAAAATGAAAAAACTAGTCATACTGATCGTAATTTGTTTGTCGAATATTAGTTTTGGGCAAGAAGTAAAAAGATTTGAATCTTCGAGAGGAGTAAGTCATTTGTGTGGAGAATTTAATGTGGAAGTTTTAGAAGAAGATGAAAATTTTCAGAAATGGTTTGTCAAAAATTATGAGGAATTTCCAGAAGTAGAAAAACAAAAATGGGCAAAAAAACTAAAAGATGTAGAAGTGGATATTTATCTTGGAACTTGGTGTGGAGATAGCAAAAGATGGGTGCCAAGATTTGTGAAAATTTGGGATGATTTAGGATTGAAAAGAGAGCAATTAAAATTTATCGCACTTTATGATTCTACAAAAGAAAATACTTACAAACAAAGTCCAGACGGAGAAGAAAAAGGAAAAGGAATCCATAGAGTACCAACTTTTATTTTTAAAAGAAATCAGGAAGAAATTGCAAGAATTGTAGAGACACCAAATAATAGTTTGGAAGTGGATATCAAACAAATTGCTATGGATTGTCCATCAAAACCAAATTATAGAGTTGCGAACTATTTTATGAAAGAATTTCAAGAAAAAAACATCGACGAAATTTATGAAAATTATAGTGATTACTACAGAAAAGCATATTATACGGACAGTTATAGCGAGTTAAATACTGCTGGACGAGTTTTTGCAGAATCTGGAGACTTGTCAAAAGCGATTATAATTTTTAGGATTAATTCGAGAATTCATTCTTATGAACCTAGAGCATATTCTAATTTAGCTTACGCTTTAGAGCTTGATTCTAAGTATGAAGAGGCAATAGAAAATTATGAAAAAGTATTGTTGTTAGATAGAAGTAATGAGAGTGCAAAAGAAGGTTTGAAAGAGTTGCGTAATAAATAAATTGAGAAGGTAGCAAGGCAAAAGAGAAAATGTAAGGAGGATTATATTAGACGAAGTGTTTGTTTTTTTAATTGTATATTTCATTAAAAATATTTGTTTCAAAAAAATAAAAAACAGCTATATGTCTTTAAAAAAAATCTATTTGATCTTCTTTTTAAGTTATTCTATTTTCTCTTTTGCGCAACCTGAAATGACACCTATAGTTGCAGATGTAGATATTGAATTTTTAGATTCTAGAAGGAAAGTTTTAAATTTTCATACTAATGATTCTTTGCATTTTCAAAGTGGGAAATATGGGGTGGAATTTTATTCCGTTTATACCATAATTAAAAATGATATAGAACAAATTCGCTTAAAAGAAGCATTTTATAAAATGTTTGAAACACATTTGTATTATGGTGCTATTGGTAAAGTTTGTATGGAATTTAAATTTTCAACTAAAATGTTTGATAAGTATAATGGGATAAATGAAAACATAGCGAAAATTGTTTTTAAGAAAAAAAATAAGACAATGACGGTTTATCTCAATTTTAAAAAATACTCCAAAAACTTTAAGGTAGAAGATTTAAAAATTCGGTTTAAAAAAGGAACTTTTGTTATAGAGGATTTTGAAACTTATAAGCTTCTTTCTAAGAAAGATAGTTATAATATCTATGATGAAGAAAATTTTGATAGGTAGAGAAATCTTCAATAGAAAACTCTATTTTAGCGAAAACTATTAATATAAATTTCTTGTTTTAATAGAAAAAAGAAGCTTAAAAAGAGTTGATTGCTATTAGATAAGATTGCTGTTTATCAAAATTATGAAAAAAAACTTATTACTATTAGTGGTATTGTTACCACTTTTCTCCTTTGCTCAAAACTGTGATTGTACTTCGAAATTTGAATGGGTTAAAAAAACATTTGAAGAAAATGATGCTGGTTTTTCTTACATTTTAGAAAAAAAAGGAAAAGAAGCTTACGAAAATCACAACCGGATTTTTAGAGAAAAAGTTGCTGATTTGGAAGACGAATATAAATGTGGGCAGGCACTTTACGAATGGCTGTATTTCTTTCGTAAATTCCATTTAGGTATTCAATTGTTGAATTATAAAGAAGCTGAAGTAGTTAAAGAATCTGATCGTGAGATTATCGCAAAGTTTAAGGATTGGGAAAAAAGAGATTTAGATTTAAAGGAATTTAAAAAATATCTTTCTTCTAAGAAAACTCAGGATTATGAAGGAATTTGGAGTTCTCCACCTTATACTATTGCAATTAAAAAAGTAGGAGATTCTTATGAGGGAATTATTTTAGAAGCAGATGGTGTGTATTGGCAGAAAGGACAAGTGAAACTTAAAATTGAGAAAGGAAAGGAAGAAAATAGAGTAACTTATTATCTGAAAGATCATTCTGCACGAAACTATAAAATAAATACATTTGGGAAAAGTCGATTGACTATAGGATTTGTAATTTTAGAAAGAAAATTCCCTGAGATAGAAGCAGAACCAGAAGTAGAACGATTTCTACATACAATGACTACTAAAGAACCTTATTTTGAAAAAATCGATAATAAAACAGTTTTACTTAGAATTCCTTCTTTTGCGATTGATCAAAAAGCGAAAATTGATAGTCTAATTCAAGCAAATAAAAAATTGATACATAAAACACCAAACTTCATAATTGATATCCGAAATAATGGAGGTGGTGGAGATAGTAGCTTTCAAGAACTTTTACCTATTATTTATACAAATCCGATTAGAACCGTTAAACTAGAATTACTTTCAACTCCTTTAAACAACAGTCGTCTTTTGGATTATATCGAGAATGATTATGGCTTTTCTGAGAAACAAAAAGAAAGTTTTCAAAGAGATTATGATACACTATCAAAACATTTAGGAGAATTCGTAAGGTTTGGAGACGAACCAATAGTTGTCGATACTTTTGATAAAGTTTATAAGTATCCAGAAAATGTAGGAATTATCATTAATGAAAATGTTGCAAGTACTTCTGAACAATTCTTGTTAGCTGCAAAGCAAAGTAAAAAAGTAAAGCTTTTTGGAACTTCGACATTAGGAGTTTTAGATATTTCAAATCAATATAATGTAAAATCACCTTGTGAAGATATTTTATTGACTTATTCTATTTCAAAAAGTTTGAGAATTCCTCATATGACGATAGATGGAAAAGGAATTCAACCAGATTATTATATTCACAAATCAACTCCAAGGTATGAGTGGATTAATTATGTAACAGAAATTTTAAACGAAAAGTAATTTGTAGAAAATAGATTTTTTTAGGTTAAAGCTGTATTTTCTTTTGTCGAATTACTTTTTTTAATAAAAATGAAAAGATGAGAAAAATAAAAATTTCACTCTGCTTATGGATGATTTTATCGATAAGTTGTAGTGAAAAAAAAACAGAGAAAAATATTGACAAAGTTTATTCAGAACATATAGGAAATACAGTTTTTAACCCAAAAAAAGATGATCCGAATTTTAAGTTTTGTGATTCTTCAGAAGTACATCATTCCAAATCAAAAATTGGATATAGAGGAGGAGTAAGAGCTATCGAAAGAGAATTTTTAGACAATTATATTTTTGAAGAACAATTTCAAGATTTTTCAGGAAGTTTTATTATTCGTTTTGGTTTGAATTGTAACTATGAAACAGGAAGATTTCGTTGGGAAATATTGGACAGAGAATTGAAAGAAACTTTTTGTCCAGAAAAAATGGAAAATCATGTTATTTCAATTGTTAGAAAATTGGAAGGTTGGGAACATTTAAGAATAGATAATAATCAACCACAAGGATATGGATATATAAAGTTGAATTTTGAAAAAGGGAAATTAATATTGTCATGAAAAAGCTATTAAAATTCATCTTTTTATTATCAAGTGTTTTTTCTTTTGCACAAGAAAATTGTTTGATTTATCCAGAAGGTAGTGCTGAAAGAAAATCTTGTGAATTATCGCAAGAAGCTATGAATTACAAGCAAGGAAGTAAGAAATCTCAAGAATTGTTGGATAAAGCAATTGATTTAAATCCAAAAAACGATTATGCTCTGAAAGAGAAATCTGTTCCTTTTTTGAAAAGAGGATTTCTAAAAGAAGGTTTAGGATATTTGGATAAAGCAGTAGAAGCAAATCCGATAGATAATTTGGATTATCGTGCTTTTTGGTTTTTCTGTTGGGATAATTATGAGTTGTGTATTCGAGATTTAGAACGCTATTATTCTTTGCCAAATGCTTTTCCTTTTATTTTTACTTCTGGTGGAGATATGGACATGCGATTACTTTTAGCGATGTCTTATGCAAAAACTGGAAAGCAAAAACAAGGTTTAGAAGTAATGGAAAATTATTTCAAAAATATTGAAGAAAGTGATCTAGGAAATTTAGATTATTATGTTTTAGGAATTATGTATTTTGAAAATAATTTATTTGAAAAAGCAATCGAATCTTTTGAAAAACAACTAGGCATTTTTTCTGGAAAATACGGAGTTTATTATTATTTGGCTTATGCTTATAAAGTAAAAGGAGAATTAGAAAAAGCCAGAAAAGTTTTAGAACAAGCATTAAATAAATTTCAAAAAAGAGAAATATATTCTTTAAATACTTACAACTGTTACAAAGTTTATTATGAAGATTTGGTTGAGGAATATGAAAAACTACAGCCGAAAATGAAGTTTTAAAAAAGAGATAAAAAAAACCAACTGAAATAGAATAAATCAGTTGGTTTTATTTTATGATTGAAACAAAAAACTAGCGATTCATTGAAATCAAGAATTCTTCGTTTGAATTTGTATATTTTATTTTGTCGCTCATGAATTCCATCGCTTCGATTGGGTTCATATCTGCTAAATAACGACGTAATACCCACATTCTTTGTACTGTCTTTGGATCTAATAATAAATCATCACGACGCGTACTTGATTTTACTAAGTCGATAGCTGGGTAAATTCTTCTGTTAGAAATATTTCTATCTAACTGAAGTTCCATGTTTCCAGTTCCTTTGAATTCCTCAAAGATAACTTCATCCATTTTCGAACCAGTTTCTGTAAGTGCAGTAGCGATAATTGTAAGAGAACCTCCATTTTCGATATTTCTTGCAGCTCCAAAGAAACGTTTTGGTTTGTGAAGAGCGTTTGCATCAATACCTCCTGAAAGAATTTTTCCTGAAGCTGGAGCAACAGTATTATAAGCTCTTGCAAGACGAGTAATAGAGTCTAGTAAAATTACTACATCATGTCCACATTCTACAAGACGTTTTGCTTTTTCTAAAACGATATTTGCAACACGAACATGTTTATCTGCTGGCTCATCAAAAGTAGAAGCAACAACTTCTCCTTTTACACTTCTTTGCATATCTGTAACCTCCTCAGGACGCTCATCAATTAAAAGAATAATTTGATAAACTTCTGGGTGATTTGCAGCAATAGAATTTGCAACATCTTTAAGTAGCATTGTTTTACCAGTTTTTGGTTGTGCTACAATCATACCTCTTTGCCCTTTTCCAATAGGAGAGAACATATCGATAATTCTAGATGATGTTGTACTGTTTTTATCTGCTAATCTGAATTTTTCTTCTGGGAAAAGTGGTGTTAAGTGTTCAAAAGAAACTCTATCACGAACCACATTTGGATTTAAACCATTAATTTGTTTGATTCGAATTAATGGGAAATATTTTTCACCTTCTTTTGGCGGTCTTACGATTCCTTTTACAGTATCTCCTGTTTTAATTCCAAATAATTTAATTTGAGATTGAGAAACGTAAATGTCGTCAGGTGAAGAAAGGTAGTTATAGTCAGAAGATCTTAAGAAACCATATCCATCAGGCATAATTTCTAGAACTCCTTCACTCTCGATGATTCCATCAAATTCGAAATCAGGATCTCTATATCTTGAACCTTTTTTATTTTGTTGTGAAGTATCTTTTTGTTGAACTCTTGGTCTGATAGTTGGTCTTTTCTTTTGATAATCATTTGATTTATCATCAGATCCAACATTTTCTCTTGGAGATACTTTTTTATTTTCCGATGTGTTTTCTGTTTCAGGATTTGGACGAATCCTAGTTCTTTTTCTTGGAGCAGATTCTTCTTTAATAGGAGTTACATCTTTTTCAATTTTCTCAGCAGTTTCCGATACTTTTTTAGATGTTTTAGAAGTAGCTTCTTTTTTCTCTGTTGTTTCTTCTGTTTTTTTAGCTTTAACAGTTCTTTTTCTTGGAGTTTTTTCTTTTTCCATAACTGGCTTTTCATCAGAAGAACCCGGATTAGATGCTTGGTAATCAAGAATTTGGTATACTAAATCTAATTTTTTTAATTGTCGGAATTTAGCTACCCCAAGTGTTTTGGCAATCTCTTGTAATTCTACAAGGGTTTTAGCCTTGAGTTGTGAAATTTCAAACATTGTGTAATTGGGTAAATTAATTAATTGTTGATCGTTCTTTATTTAAAGAATCGTTTATTTATTAAAGTGAATTGTTTAAGTTTTATTTGAATGATTTTGAGAAAGCACGCATGCCCCTCAAAAGAAGACCCTACAAATATAGGATATTTTTTTTTAGTATAAAATTAATTTTTTAAAAAAGAAAAATGTACATTTGCAGAGCATCAATTAAGAATATGATACAAAGAATACAATCATTATACTTATTATTAGCAGCAGTTTCTTCAGGAGTATTGACTTTATTTTTACCTCTTTGGAAAAATGCTGATGTTTATTATTTAGCTTACAACGGTTTTTCTAGCGGAAGTACCTTATTAATGATATTAGCAGTGTTTTTTATTTTAAGCAGTGTTTTATCAATTATAAGCTTTATAAATTTTAAAAATAGACTACAACAATTTATGTTAGGAAGACTTAACATAATATTGAACCTTATTATATTAGGTATTCTTAGTTACTATGTACTAAACTTATCCGGAGAAATGGAAATTTCTGAGAAGGGTATTGGATCAGGTATTCCTTTAGTGACAATCATTTTGCTAGCCATAGCAAATAGATCGATTAAAAAGGATGAAGATCTTGTAAAATCAGTAGATAGAATTAGATAATACCAGACATCTTAGTGTATATTTAGTGCAATTTAAATCCATTCCGAAAAGGAATGGATTTTTTATTTTAAAATAACACCAAGAAAAAATCCCAAATTCACAAGGGAAAATGGGATTTTCAAAATATTTTTAATTTCAGTTTATTTATATTCTTCAGGAATTAAACAAACCGGAATAGGATTCATTTTATGTTTATTAGCATTGTTTCTTTGCTTATAAATCTGGAAAACTTCTTTTTCTCTTCCTTCAAAATCTTCAAAAGTTTTTCCATTTTCATCTGCTTTCATTGCCCATTCTAGCTCATCATAAGTTGCCCCAATCTGATCTTCATCTGAACGATCATCTCCAAAAAGCCCATCTGTAGGTTTGGCAGATTGAATAGACATTGGAACATTTAGGAAAGAAGCTAAAGCAAAAACTTCCGATTTCATCAAATCAGCAATCGGGCTGATATCTACTCCACCATCTCCGTATTTTGTATAAAAACCAACTCCAAAATCTTCCACTTTATTTCCCGTTCCTGCAACTAAAGAACTGTGCATTCCTGCGAAATAATATAAAGTTGTCATACGAATTCTTGCACGTGTGTTTGCTAAAGTTAAATCTAAAATAGGAGAACTTTCTGCTATTGGCATTGCTTTTTTAAAAGTTTCAAAAGTCTCAGTCAAATCAGCTTGTACACTAGAAACATTCGGGTATGTTGATTTTAAATATTCAATATGTTCTTTCGCTCTATTTACCTGACTTAATTCTTGGTGTATTGGCATTTCTACACAAAGAGTTTCAAAGCCCGTACGAGCACAAAGTGTTGAAGTTACAGCAGAGTCAATTCCACCTGAAATCCCTACAACAAAACCTCTAACTCCCGTTTTTTCAGCATAATTTTTTAACCATGAAACAATATGATCTACTATTTTTTCAGAATTCATCTTAAACTAATTTTGTATTTTTGGCGTTTTACTAAACGCAGTAAATATATAAAATATAATGAGAATAAAATTAGCAGCTATCACGCTATTACTAACACTGATTTCGTGTGGTGATAAACAAAAAAAACAAGTAGACGTATCTAATATTGCTATGGATGCAGAAATTGTACGATTTGAAGAAAAAATGTATGGAAAAAGTGAACTTCCAGATCTTGAGAAAATTACAAAATTAAGAGCGGAATTTCCTTTGTTTTTCGATCCACAAATGCCAGATTCTATTTATGTCAAGAAAATGAATTTTGAGCAAAATCAAGCACTTTATAAAGAAGTAAAAGGAGTTTTTCCAAATTTAGATAAGCAAAAGAAAGAGATTGTTGAGCTTTTTAAACATGTAAAATATTATTATCCAAAATTCAAGGCACCAAAAGTGATCACAACTTTTTCTGATTATGATTATACTTCTAATGTAATTTATGCGGATAGTTTACTTTTTGTTTCGCTAGATATTTATTTAGGTAAAAGTAGTCCTGTTTATGAAGGAGTACCACCATATATTGTGGAGAATTTTGAAGCTTCAAGAATGCCTGTAGATATTGCAAAGGAATTTGCTTTAAGATTAAATCCAATGCGAAAAAACAGAACTTTTATAGAAAAAATGGTTTCTAAAGGAAAAGTAATGTATGCTTTAGAATTATTAGTTCCAAATAGTACAGATGCACAAAAAATCGGATATTCTGAAGAGAAATTAGCTTGGACAGAAGCAAATGAGCTTCCTATTTGGAAATATTTTGTACAAAATGATTTAATCTATAGTACAGATTCAGAATTACCAAATCGTTTTTTAAATGATGCTCCTTTTTCAAAATTTTATTTAGAAACGGATGCAGAATCACCAGGTAGAATAGGTGAGTGGGTTGGTTGGCAAATTGTTCGTTCGTATATGAAAAATAATGATGTAACTTTGCATCAATTATTTTTAACAGACGAAGACGAAATTTTTAAAAAATCGAAATATAAACCTAAGAAATAATGGGAGTTGTACATAAATCAGATATAAAATTCACAATTGGATTAGACGAAAATAAAGTTCCAGAAGAAATCACATGGAATGCAGAAGATGGAGGAATTAAAGATGCAGAGTCAAAAGCATTGATGATTTCTGTATGGGATCATAAAGCAAAAGATACTTTACGTATGGATCTTTGGACGAAAGATATGCCTGTGGATGAAATGAAACAGTTTTTTCACCAGACTTTAGTTTCTATGGCAAATACTTTTGAAAGAGCTACAGATGATCAAAGAATGAGTGCTACAATGCGTGATTTCTGTGATTATTTTGCTGAAAAATTAGAATTAAAGAAACAATAATTTATAATATTCTTTAAAAAGAAAAGACCGATTCATTATTGAATCGGTCTTTTTTATTGTTTTAACTTGTAATATTTTACTTGATAATCAATTTATGAATACTAGATTTATTATCAGATTGTATTTCGAATGTATACATTCCTGATTGTAAAATTGAAGTATTTAATTCATTGTCACTATCCTTAGAAATTTCTTTTTCTAAAACTAAAACTCCTAAAGTATTATAAACTTTTACAATTCCGTTTACCGAAGATTTGATAAACACAACATCAGTTGCTGGATTTGGATATAATGAAATTCTAACATTTTCAGAATCTTCAATACTTAACCCTGGATCATCGTCACAAACATCTCCGATTCCATCTTCATCAGCATCTGCTTGATCTTCGTTTGGCGTCAATGGACAGTTATCGTCCTCATCCAAGATTCCGTCATTATCATCATCTTCATCACAAACATCTCCCATTCCATCTTCGTCATTATCAGCTTGGTCTTCATTTGCAGTTAATGGACAGTTGTCATCTTCATCTAAGATTCCATCATTGTCATCATCTTCATCACAAACATCTCCCATACCGTCTTCGTCGTTATCAGCTTGATCTTCGTTTGCAGTTAAAGGACAGTTATCTTCTGTATCTAAGATTCCGTCATTATCATCATCTTCATCACAAACATCTCCCATTCCATCCTCGTCGTTATCTGCTTGATCTTCATTCGCAGTTAAAGGACAGTTATCTTCTGTATCTAAGATTCCGTCATTATCATCATCTTCATCACAAACATCTCCCATTCCATCCTCGTCGTTATCTGCTTGATCTTCATTCGCAGTTAAAGGACAGTTATCTTCCGTATCTAGGATTCCGTCATTGTCATCATCTTCATCACAAATGTCACCCATTCCATCCTCGTCGTTATCTGCTTGATCTTCATTCGCAGTTAAAGGACAGTTATCTTCCGTATCTAGGATTCCGTCATTGTCATCATCTTCATCACAAACATCTCCCATTCCGTCTTCGTCGTTATCTGCTTGGTCTTCATTCGCAGTTAATGGACAATTATCTTCTGTATCTAAAATTCCATCATTATCATCATCTTCATCACAAACATCTCCCATTCCATCTTCGTCATTATCAGCTTGGTCTTCATTTACAGTTAGTGGACAGTTATCGTCTTCATCTAAGATTCCATCATTATCATCATCTTCATCACAAACATCTCCCATACCGTCTTCATCCGTATCTAATTGGTCTTCATTTGCAGTTAATGGACAATTATCTTCTGTATCTAAAATCCCGTCATTGTCATCATCTTCATCACAAATGTCTCCTAAACCATCTTCATCATTGTCGGCTTGGTCTTCATTTGCAGTTAATGGACAATTATCTTCTGTATCCAAGATTCCGTCATTATCATCATCTTCATCACAAACATCTCCTATACCATCTTCGTCGTTATCCGCTTGGTCTTCATTTGCCGTTAAAGGACAGTTATCTTCCGTATCTAAGATTCCGTCATTGTCATCATCTTCATCACAAACATCTCCTATACCATCTTCGTCCGTATCTAATTGATTTTCATTCGCAGTTAAAGGACAGTTATCTACCGTATCTAAGATTCCATCATTATCATCATCTTCATCACAAATATCTCCAATTCCATCTTCGTCGTTATCTGCTTGGTCTTCATTTACAACTAGAGGACAGTTATCTTCTATATCTAAAATTCCGTCATTATCATCATCTTCGTCACAAACATCTCCCGTTCCGTCTCCATCTGTGTCTAGTTGATCAGAATTTACAGTTAAAGGACAGTTATCTTCCGTATCTAAGATTCCGTCATTGTCATCATCTTCATCACAAATATCTCCTAATCCATCTTCATCATTATCGGCTTGGTCTTCGTTTGCAATTGAAGGACAATTATCTTCAGAGTCAATAATAGTATCGTTATCACCATCATTATCACAAACATCTCCAAGACCATCATTATCCATATCAGCTTGATCTGTATTTGCTGTTTGTGGACAGTTATCTTCAAAATCAATGATACCGTCTTCATCTATATCTGTTAAAGAAACCCCACAAATATATAACGTCCAGCTGTTCAAATACCCAGTATCAGCACCAGCATCATCTCTAACTTTTAATCGCCATGTACCTAATGAATTTAAATTGTTAAAAGTAGAAAGTGGTTCTTCAGGTTTATACGAACCTGAAAAAGGAGCAGAACCTTCTGTTATTAAATTTTCAGCAGTATCATCAAAAACAGTGTTAGAGAAATTATCTCCGCTACCTCCATTATCACTGGTTAGATCTATTGTAGTTCCATCAGGAGATTCAAGATAGATATCTAAATCACCAGTATATGTATGAATAATATCTATAGCTACATTTACATCCGTAATTTTAACATCTTCATTAATAGTTATATCAGAATAAAAAGTACTATTATCTGATATTGAGAAATTAGAAGTGTTTGATTGTTCTGAACAATCCGTATTGAAGATATTAATAGTTTGAATTTCAGAGTAGATTGACTCAGAGCAAGAGTTTATTGCTTTTACTCTCCAGAAATATTTTCCTAATTCTGAAATTGTTAAAGTAAAATTAGTTTCAGAAATTATTTGATTTTCAACTATAACTGTAAATAAATTATTCTTAGATATTTCTATTTGATACTGCTCAGCATGTTCATATTCAGACCAATTAAAACTAATAGGTGAGTCTGGATTTGCGAAACCTTCATTTGCTGGACTTAATAATTCAACAGCTTCAGAATTTACTTCTAAATTATATATTAAAGGACATTCATCTTGGGTGTCTAAGATACCATCATTATCATCATCTTCATCACAAGCATCACCAAGTGCGTCTTCATCATTATTCGCTTGATCAGTATTTGGAGTTTCTACACAGTTATCGTAGGAATCAGAAATTCCATCTTCATCTATATCAATTAATACACCGCAAATAGCAATAGACCAAGAATGTAAAGTCCCTGTATCTCCATTAGCATCATCTTTTACAATTAATTTCCAAGAACCGATAGAATTTAAATTATTGAAAGTTGATAAAGATTGCTCTGGTTTATAAGAACCTGAGAAAGGAGCAGATCCTTCTGTTATTAAATTTTCGGCAGCATCATCAAAAACAGTATTCGAGAAATTATCTCCGCCACCACCATTATCACTAGTTAAGTCTATAGTAGTACCATTAGGAGCTTCAAGAGAAATATCTAAATCACCTGTATGTGAATGTGTAATATTTATGGTCACATTTACATCCGTTATCAAAAACTCTTGTTCAAAATCTATTGTGGAAATTTTTGTGGTACTGTCTGAGATAGATAGTGAATTTGTATTTGAAGATGTATTACAATCAATATCATCTTTTTCAAATATAAAAGCATTAGAAAACTCTGTTTCAGAACATGAGTTTTTTGCTTTTACTCTCCAGAAATAAGAGTTATAATTTAAAGTTGTTTCAGTAAATGAAGTTTCAGTTATTTCTTCTGTTAAAATAGTAGAATTAAAAGTTTCATCAGTACTAATTTGAATTATATAACTTGTAGCATGTTCAAAATCCTCCCAAATAAATGTTACATTTTCATCTAAGATTTGATTATTAGGAGATTGTTGGTTAGGAGTATTTCCTGTTGTTTCTAAATTGAAAATAAAAGGACATTCATCTTGGGTGTCTAAGATACCATCATTATCATCATCTTCATCACAAGCATCACCAAGTGTATCTTCATCATTATTCGCTTGATCAGTATTTGGAGTTTCTACACAGTTATCGTAGGAATCAGAAATTCCATCTTCATCTATATCAATTAATACACCGCAAATAGCAATAGACCAAGAATGTAAAGTCCCTGTATCTCCATTAGCATCATCTTTTACAATTAATTTCCAAGAACCGATAGAATTTAAATTATTGAAAGTTGATAAAGATTGCTCTGGTTTATAAGAACCTGAGAAAGGAGCAGATCCTTCTGTTATTAAATTTTCGGCAGCATCATCAAAAACAGTATTCGAGAAATTATCTCCGCCACCACCATTATCACTAGTTAAGTCTATAGTAGTACCATTAGGAGCTTCAAGAGAAATATCTAAATCACCTGTATGTGAATGTGTAATATTTATGGTCACATTTACATCCGTTATCAAAAACTCTTGTTCAAAATCTATTGTGGAAATTTTTGTGGTACTGTCTGAGATAGATAGTGAATTTGTATTTGAAGATGTATTACAATCAATATCATCTTTTTCAAATATAAAAGCATTAGAAAACTCTGTTTCAGAACATGAGTTTTTTGCTTTTACTCTCCAGAAATAAGAGTTATAATTTAAAGTTGTTTCAGTAAATGAAGTTTCAGTTATTTCTTCTGTTAAAATAGTAGAATTAAAAGTTTCATCAGTACTAATTTGAATTATATAACTTGTAGCATGTTCAAAATCCTCCCAAATAAATGTTACATTTTCATCTAAGATTTGATTATTAGGAGATTGTTGGTTAGGAGTATTTCCTGTTGTTTCTAAATTGAAAATAAAAGGACATTCATCTTGGGTGTCTAAGATACCATCATTATCATCATCTTCATCACAAGCATCACCAAGTGTATCTTCATCATTATTCGCTTGATCAGTATTTGGAGTTTCTACACAGTTATCGTAGGAATCAGAAATTCCATCTTCATCCATATCAATTAATACACCGCAAATAGCAATAGACCAAGAATGTAAAGTCCCTGTATCTCCATTAGCATCATCTTTTACAATTAATTTCCAAGAACCAATAGAACTTAAATTATTGAAAGTTGATAAAGATTCCTCTGGTTTATAAGAACCTGAGAAAGGAGCAGATCCTTCTGTTATTAAATTTTCGGCAGCATCATCAAAAACAGTATTCGAGAAATTATCACCGCCACCACCATTATCACTAGTTAATTCTATAGTAGTACCATCAGGAGCTTCAAGAGAAATATCTAAATCACCTGTATGTGAATGTGTAATATTTATGGTCACATTTACATCCGTTATCAAAAACTCTTGTTCAAAATCTATTGTGGAAGTTTTTGTGGTATTGTCTGAGATAGATAGTGAATTTGTATTTGAATTTGTATTACAATCTTCATCGAATGTATATTCATTCTCATAGTTTTTTTTCAATTTTTCGCTTTTTTCCAATCCCTTATAAGGGTAGGAGTTAAAAAAGGTTAGCGAAAATAGAATAATTAAAAAATAATTTTTCTTCATAATAGCTTAATCTTTCGTTTATAAATAATTTTTTGACATTAGATGTCGAATTTAAGAGAAAACGCCTTAAAAAAATTATTTAAAATTACCGACTAAGTGCTTTTTTTTTAAGTTGTTATGTGTAATTTGTTAAGAAGGTTTGGTTTTTAAATTTAAACTTGTAAGCGCCTTTTTTTTATTATTAATAAATTAAAAAATAATAATACATGTTATTGTAAAAGCCTTTTGATTTTTAAGTTTTATAACATTTGTTTGAATTTTAAATCAAATGTTATTGTAGATTGAAGATATTTATTGTTGATTTTACTCAAAATATATTTGATTTAAATATTTAGATTTTATGACAAAAAGAAAAGACCGATTCATTATTGAATCGGTCTTTTTTATTGTTTTAACTTGTAATATTTTACTTGATTATCAATTTATGAATACTAGATTTATTATCAGATTGTATTTCGAATGTATACATTCCTGATTGTAAAATTGAAGTATTTAATTCATTGTCACTATCCTTAGAGATTTCTTTTTCTAAAACTAAAACTCCTAAAGTATTATAAACTTTTACAATTCCGTTTACCGAAGATTTGATAAACACAACATCAGTTGCTGGATTTGGATATAATGAAATTCTAACATTTTCAGAATCTTCAATACTTAACCCTGGATCATCGTCACAAACATCACCAATTCCGTCTCCATCAGCATCAGCTTGATCTTCGTTTGCAGTTAAAGGACAGTTATCTTCCGTATCTAAGATTCCGTCATTATCATCATCTTCATCACAAACATCTCCCATACCGTCTTCATCCGTATCTAATTGATCTTCATTCGCAGTTAAAGGACAGTTATCTTCCGTATCTAAGATTCCGTCATTGTCATCATCTTCATCACAAACATCTCCCATACCGTCTTCATCCGTATCTAATTGATCTTCATTTGCAGTTAATGGACAGTTATCTTCCGTATCTAAGATTCCATCATTATCATCATCTTCATCACAAACATCTCCCATACCATCTTCATCGTTATCTGCTTGGTCTTCATTTGCAGTTAATGGACAGTTATCGTTTTCATCTAGGATTCCATCATTGTCATCATCTTCATCACAAACATCTCCCATACCGTCTTCATCGTTATCAGCTTGGTCTTCGTTTGCAGTTAATGGACAGTTATCTTCTGTATCTAAGATTCCGTCATTATCATCATCTTCATCACAAATATCTCCCATACCATCTTCATCATTGTCAGCTTGGTCTTCGTTCGCAGTTAATGGACAGTTATCTTCTGTATCTAAGATTCCATCATTATCATCATCTTCATCACAAACATCTCCCATTCCGTCTTCATCCGTATCTAATTGATCTTCGTTCGCAGTTAAAGGACAGTTATCTTCCATATCTAGGATTCCGTCATTGTCATCATCTTCATCACAAACATCTCCGATACCGTCTTCGTCGTTATCAGCTTGGTCTTCGTTTGCAGTTAATGGACAGTTATCTTCCGTATCTAAGATTCCGTCATTGTCATCATCTTCATCACAAACATCTCCCATACCATCTCCATCTGTATCTAATTGATCTGCATTTGCAACTGTAGGACAGTTATCTTCTGAATCTACAATTCCATCCTCATCTTCATCATCTTCACAAACATCTCCAATACCATTTCCGTCTAAATCTGCTTGATCTGCATTTGGTGTTGTAGGACAGTTGTCATCTATATCTAAAATTCCATCATTATCATCGTCCTCATCACAAGCATTTCCAATTCCATCTTCGTCAGTATCTAATTGATCTTCATTTGCAGTTAAAGGACAGTTATCCTCCGTATCTAAGATTCCATCATTATCATCATCCTCATCACAAACATCTCCCATTCCATCTTCGTCGTTATCTGCTTGGTCTTCGTTCGCAATTAATGGACAATTATCATCTTCATCTAAAATAGTATCATTATCATCATCTTCATCACAAACATCTCCCATTCCATCTTCGTCCGTATCTAGTTGATCTTCGTTAGCTGTAAATGGACAGTTATCTTCCGTATCTAAAATTCCGTCATTATCATCGTCTTCATCACAAATATCTCCTATACCATCTCCGTCATTATCTGCTTGGTCTTCGTTAACAGTTAATGGACAGTTATCATCCATATCTAAAATTCCATCATTATCATCATCTTCATCACAAATATCTCCCATACCATCTCCATCTGTATCTAATTGATCTGCATTTGCAACATCAATACAGTTGTCAGTAGTATCAGGAATATCATCCATATCAGCATCTGATACTTCAACACCACATATCTCAATAGACCATGATGTTAACTCTCCATCATCTACACTTGGAACTAGATCTTGAGCAACAATTTTCCATTCTCCTATTGAATATTGACCGTTAAAATTTGCTAAAGAACCTTCAGGTGTATATTCTCCTGTAAAAGGACCTGAACCAGAATAAATTGAAGTAGAAGCTTCATCATCAAATACTGTATTAACATAATTAGAAGAACTTCCTCCATTTCCTGAAGATAAATCAACTTCAGTTCCTTCTGGAGAAACTAATTTTATACTTATATCTCCATTCCATGCGTGTGTAATATTTACAGTTACATTAATATCTGTAATTACAACGTTTTCATCAATGTTAATTACAGTTTCATTTGTAATAGGATTAGCACCAAATATTACTGAGATGTCTCCCGAATCAGTTGTTGAACAAGAAGAATCTTTGATATTTAGTTTCCAAGCTTCAGAGAAAAGTGACTCTGAACAAGAATTTTTAGCTTTTATTCTCCAATAATATGTATTTACTAAAAGATCTGCTACTGTATAATTTGCTTCTGAAATTGTAGCTGTTTCAAGAATCGAAGTAAATTCTTCATCTGTAGCAATTTCAAAAATGTATTCTTCTGCAACAGTAAGAGCTTCCCATGAAAAATCTATAGATCCAGCTAAAGCATCCGCATGATTGATTGGACTTGATAAAACAACAGGAGCTTCATCTATAGCAAAATTATAAACAAGAGGACATTCGTCATCTTCATCCAAAATTCCGTCATTATCATCATCTTCATCACAAATATTACCCATACCATCATTATCAGTATCTAATTGGTCTTCATTTGCAATCATTGGACAATTATCTTCAGAGTCATTAACTCCATCTTCATCTATATCATCACAAACATCTCCAATACCATTTGAATCCATATCTGCTTGATCTGTATTTGCTATAAATGGACAGTTATCATCTTCATCTAAAATAGTATCATTATCATCATCCTCATCACAAATATCTCCCATACCATCACCATCATTATCTACTTGGTCTACGTTTGCTACAAATGGACAATTATCATCTGTATCTAAAATAGTATCATTATCATCATCCTCATCACAAACATCACCGATTCCATCTTCATCATTATCTGCTTGATCTGCATTTGCTACTAATGGACAGTTATCATCTACATCTAAAACTCCATCATTATCATCATCCTCTTCACAAGCATTTCCGATTCCATCTCCGTCTGTATCTAATTGATCAGGATTAGCTGTTTCAGGACAGTTATCTTCAGAGTCAAAAACTCCATCTTCATCCATATCGTCACAAGTATCTCCAATACCATTCGAATTCATATCTGCTTGATCTGTATTTGCAGTAAACGGACAGTTATCCTCTTCATCTAAAATAGTATCATTATCATCATCTTCATCACAGATATCTCCCATACCATCTCCATCATTATCTGCTTGGTCTGTATTTGCAGTTAATGGACAGTTATCTTCTGAATCAAATATTCCATCTTCATCTATATCATCACAAACATCTCCAATTCCATTCGAATTCATATCTGCTTGGTCTGTATTTGCAGTAAACTGACAGTTATCCTCTTCATCTAAAATAGTATCATTATCATCATCTTCGTCACAAATATCTCCGATACCATCTCCATCATTATCAGCTTGATCAACATTTGCTACTAATGGACAGTTATCATTTACATCTAAAACTCCATCATTATCATCATCTTCATCACAAGCATCTCCAATTCCATCACCATCATTATCTGCTTGATCTGCATTTGCAACTGTAGGACAGTTATCTTCTGAATCCACAATTCCATCTTCATCATCATCCGTATCACATGCATCTCCAATTCCATCTCCATCTGTATCCAATTGATCTGCGTTTGCAAAATCAATACAGTTGTCACAAGCATCTCCAACACCATCAGAATCAGCATCTGTTTGATCTGTATTTGCTGTATCTTTACAGTTATCATCAATGTTTAAAATAGTATCTGCATCAACATCGTTTTCACCACAAATCTCTAAAGACCATGAATTAAGAGTTCCATCAAAACTACTCAGGTTGTCGTAAAAAACTAATTTCCAATCTCCTAAAGAGAATTTTCCATTAAAACTAGCAAGAGAACCTTCAGGTTGGAATGATCCTGTGAAAGGACCTGTACCTGTAGTGACACTTGTAGCTGCAGAATCATCGAAAACAGTGTTTGTATAATGATCACTACTTCCTCCGTTATAACTAGATAAATCAACTTCAGTTCCGTCCGGACCAACAAGTTTAAACTCAAGATCGCTATTCCATGTATGTTGAATATTTACAGTTACATTTACATCTGTAATTTGTAAATCTTCAGTAAAAGTAATAACTGATTCTTTAGTCTGGTAAGCTGGTAAAGCTAAACTTAAACCATCAAGACTTTCCGTTGAACAAGTGTTTTCAAAATAGGATGATACCCCTTCATCCGATTTTTTTTCAGTGTGTTCTTCATTTTTATTTATTTCATTATTTTCTTTGAAGCTTTTCTCTTCGATAGGTCGAGAAAATAAACTTAGAAAACTGAAACATAATAAGATGAAAAACGAGTAATTTTTCTTCATTTTTATAGTAAATTTAGTTTTGCACCAATTTACAATTACAATATTCAACTCATTATGTGGATATTAACCTCTTTTTGATTCTTGAATTAATTACATATTTTAATTTATAGATCTATATTTTAATTGTTTAAAATGTTTTATTCTGATTTTTCATTCTTATTATTTATCTATAATATGAAGATTGGTTTATTTTAATTTTTTGAATTAAATACATAATTATTAACATATTTTGCAACGTTAAATTTAAAATATTAACAATTTTTTAATATTTAAACTTAAAAATAGCTCTATTTCAATGTGATAATGTTTGGGAAATGTTTTTTCAATTCTAATTTTTTTAAACATTTCTTCTTCTCCTTTTTTCTATTTTTACAGCCATTTAATATTTCTACATTGTAGAGAAAATTTTTTCATTTCAAATCGTTAAAAAACAAACTAAAAAACCAAACTCTTCGTTATTGCATCAATGAAGTATTTTTTCTACATATTTTTCTTATTCGTTTGCCAAATTTCCTTTGCCCAAATTGATACTTTAAAACAATACACTACCAAGTCATTTTCTTTAAAACAAAAGAAGATACAAGTGGATTCTACGAGTATTAATCCAGTGTATTTTGAAGTTTTAAACGAACAAGGAAAAAAAATAGATTCTTCTCTTTATCAAATTGATTTTAAGACAGCAACTTTAACATTTACAACAGACTCCATTCCGAAGGACATCAAAGTAGTTTATAAGGAATATCCTAGGTTTCTTACTAAAAAGTATGCAAAATTTGATAAAAAATACATTACAAATTCTAGTTTTCAAGAAACCCAGAGATATGTTTTAAAACCTAGAAAATTGAAAAATACCTTTCAACCTTTTGATGGTTTAAATACGAACGGAAGTATTTCTAGAGGAATTACGGTTGGAAATAATCAAGATGCGGTAGTAAATTCTAATTTAGATTTACAGATTTCTGGAAAATTATCCGATAAATTGACACTTCGAGCTTCCATTTCGGATAGTAACATTCCTTTGCAAGAAAATGGTTACACGCAACAGGTAAATGAATTTGATCGTGTTTTTATTGAGCTTTTTACGGATACTTGGAAAATCAAAGCAGGAGATGTGGATTTACAAAACAGAGAAAGTAAGTTTTTGAATTTCTCCAAAAGGGTTTCTGGAATTTCTGTAGATGGAATTATTAAAGGAGATCGAAGTGAAACGGATTTCTTGGCTTCTGGAGCTTTGGTAAAAGGACAGTTTTCTTCCTATAAATTTGATGGAATTGAAGGAAATCAAGGACCTTATAAATTAGCTGGAAATTTCAATGAAACGAATTTAATTATTGTTGCAGGAAGTGAAAAAATTTATGTGAATGGTCGTTTGCTAAAACGTGGAGAAAACAATGATTATGTAATCGATTACAACACGGCAGAACTAACTTTTACAGCAACTTTCCCAGTAACTTCTTCGATGCGAATTACCGCAGAATATCAATATTCTGACAGAAATTATACGCGTTTTGCTTCTTACAATAAAGTTGGACACAAAAGAAAAGACTTTTCGATTCAAACTTATTTTTATCATGAAGCAGATGCGAAAAATCAGCCTTTACAACAAAATTTAACTGACGAACAAAAAGAAATTTTAGCCAATGCAGGAAATAATACTTCTGAAGTTTTTGCACCTTCTGCGGTTCCTGAAGCATATTCTGAGAATAAAATTTTGTATAAAAAAGTACTGGTTGGTTCTGATGAGGTTTTCGAGTTTTCAGATAACCCTGATGATGAATTGTATCGTGTGACTTTTACTTTTATAGGAGAAAATCAAGGAAGTTATGAAATCGAATCTACTATAGGGATTGGAAAAATCTACGAATATGTTGGAGAAAATCAAGGAGATTATGCTCCTGTGGTTCGTTTGATTGCTCCAACGAAATTACAGATTTTTGGTGTACAAAGTTTTGTACAACCTACTGAAAAAACAGATATTCAGACGGAGCTTACTTTTAGTAATAATGATCAAAATTTATTTTCAGATTTGGATAAAAACCTAGATCGTGGTTATGCTGGAGATTTTAATGTGAAACAAAATATTTTTTCGAAAAAGTACAAATTGGATGTTGTAGGAAAATTTCAACATATTTCGGAGAATTTTAAAACTGTCGAACGTTTTCAAAGTGTAGAATTTAATAGAGATTGGAACATTCCAACGATTCAAGGAAAGCAGCAAATGGTCTCTGGAGTTTTAGATTTTTATAATGAAAAAAATAAATTTCAGTTCAAATCGGAGTTTTTAAATTTTGGTTCGGATTATAAAGGAAATAAACAATCTATTCTTGGAAAAATTGATGCTAATAGATGGAAATTGTTTTCAAACGGAAGTTATTTGACAACCGATAATTCTACTGTAGAAAGTACTTTTTTACGTTTTTATAGTAATTCTACTTATGATTTAAAAAATAAATGGATTGGTGCAAAGTTTAGCACAGAAAATAATGAAGAAACAGATAAAGAATCAAAGCTTTTAACGAATTTAAGTCAAAAATTTGTAGAATATGAAGCTTCTTTTGGTATTGGAGATTCTTTAAAAATTTTTGCAGAAATTGGGTATAGAAACCGAGTTACGGACAGTTTACACCAACATAAATTACAAAGAACTCAAAATGCAAATACGTATTTTTTAAAATCACAATTGGTAAATACAAATACGTCCAATTTGAAACTTTTTGCAAATTATCGAAAGGTACAAAATGAGTTTATCGAAAATGAACAATCTTTTAATTCTAGATTGAGTTATCGTCAAGTTTTTTGGAAACAATTAATTACGAGTAACACAGTTTATGAAACACTTTCAGGTACGTTGCCAGAGCAGGAATTTACTTATGTGGAAGTGGAACCAGGGCAAGGTTTTTATACTTGGATTGATTATAACGGAAATGGAATTAAAGAATTGAATGAGTTTGAAATTGCGCAATTTCCAGATCAGGCAACCTATCTGCGAGTGACGCTTCCTTCTTTACGATACACAAAAACAAATCAGGTAAAATTTAGCCAATCTCTTCAATTTAATTTCACACAATGGCGTCAAGAAAAAGGAATTAAAAAGTTTTTATCGCATTTTCATAACCAATCTTTTGTGTTGATTGATAATAAAAAAGAAAGAGAAGGCGAAGAGTTTCATTTTAATCCGTTTGCAATTGAAGAAGAAGATTTACTCGGTTTAAATTTCAGTTTCCGAAATAGTTTGTTTTTCCACAGAGGGCAAAGAAATTATTCGACTACTTATAATTTTATTAAATCTGAAAATAAAATTTTCCTTTCTATTGATGATGTACAAAGTACGATAACACAACATCAATTACAGTTTCAGCATGCATTGACGAAGTTTTGGGTTTTGGATATTCTTGGAACAATGTCAGAAAATGAAAACCATTCTAGAAATTTCTCAAATAGAGATTATTTAATCAAAACAGAAAATGTAAAACCAATGATTTCTTATGTTTTAAATAGAAATTCACATCTAGATTTTTCTTATGAATATCAAGACAAAAACAATCAAATTGGTGAAAAAGAAAAGCTTCAACAACAAAATTTAGGTTTTACTTTTGCTTTTTCTAAAGCTTCAAAATATGCTATTCAAGGAAATTTCAATTATATTCTGAATACTTATGACGGAAATATAAATACACCTGTTGCTTATCAAATTTTGGAAGGATTACAACCTGGAAAAAACTTTACTTGGGGAGCAATCATTCAGAAAAAACTGACAAGTTATTTAGATTTAAACATTAATTATTTAGGAAGAAAAAGTGAAGAAAATAAAGCAATTCATACTGGAACTGTACAGTTGAGAGCTAATTTTTAATCATAAAAAATAAACTATTATTACAATTTATTTTGTATTAAAATCTACAAGATATCAAGTTCCCCTTTTGAGAGGGGCTAGGGGTGTGTTTTAGATTAAACAAAATTTTCTCTTAAGATTTTAAACCAGGAAACTTTTAATAAAAAACAAAAAAAGCGAGGCTAAAAACCTCGCTTTTCAATTATAGGGATATATAGAATCAAACTAGTTTACAACTAATTTTGTACTAGTTCCTTTTTCGAACTTCACGATGTAAGTTCCTTTTGTTAATGATTTCGTATTGATTTTCGAAGCATTTTTCCCTTCTAAAACTTTTCTTCCTAAAGTATCAAACACTTCAAAAGAAGAAGGTTTACTTAAGAAAACAAAAGAATTATTGGAAGGATTTGGGTATAAAGTAATTGTTTCATTTTTTGAAAAATCTTCAATTCCAATAGTTGCATCTACATTTTCTAAAGAATAAACACTTACAGTAGCACTTACTTCGTTTGCTACTACGATTAATCCTTTTTCTAATCCATTATCATTAGGATCTACATAAATTAATCCTTCTGGTCCTAAATCATCATTTTCAACTTCATCAAAAGTTCTGTTGTTTACATAAGTTTCAAAAACTGGTGCAGTTGGGTTTGTAATATCAAAAACCATGATTCCTCCAACTCTTTCTAAACCTACAAAAGCATAGAATTTCTCATCAATTTCTTTCACGATTACTCCTTCTGGTTCAGGTCCTTTATCATCCGATCTGTTTTTGAATTTATCGTCACTATTTGTAGTGTTAAACATTTCTCCAAAAACTTCGTGCTCTTTGATGATTCTTTCCATCATGTCTGCACTATCATAAACTAATTCTCCAGTTTCAGCATTAAAAATTGAGAAAGAACGAGCTCCATAAGCATAAAGCTCATCATAATCTCCATCATTATCTGTATCTCCAAGAGAAGTTGTAATCTTTAATCTTCCTAAGTTTCTTTTTTCTTGGATAAAATCTGCATTTGGAAAAGCAGTTTCATCTAAATTTAAATCTTTTACTCTGTTTTCTTCACTATATCCATCATAATCTCTTCCATCTCCCTCGTTTGCAGTAACGATATATTTTACGCCGTCTTTCTCAAAGTTTGCAATTCCATCAGGCTGATACATACCTTTTACATTCCAAGTTGACATGAAGATAAAATCAATATCATTGGAAGCATCAAAAGCATTTTTTTCTAAAGAAAAATCTTTATATCCGAAAGACTTGATACTTGTGATTGTGTTTGAAGTTAAATCTACAGTAGCATATGCGTTATTTTCCTGTAAAACTACCCAAGCAGTAGAAGAATCTTCAGAAATAGTAATGTATTCTGGCTCTAAATCTTGTGAAACTGTAGCATTTAATCCAAAAATACGAACATCGTTTGCTTGTAAATCTTCTAATTGAGAATCGAAAGCATTAAAATCTAAAGTTGTAACATCAGAAGTTGTAATTTCTGCAATATTTTCTGGAAGTGTGATGATAGAAATACTTCCTTCAGGATCTACTGTATAATCATCATTTGGCTCTCCTTCGTTTGCAACAATGATAGAAGTTCCGTTTGGTGTGAAAGTCAACATATCTGGTAAAACTCCAACTTCAACATTAGCTAAAACTTCTCCATTTGTGTTTAAGAAAACAACTTTTCCATTTGAATAATCTTCACTTTTTACAGAAACAGCAACTAAATTTTCATAAACCGTAACACTTGTTACAGAAGCTCCAAATTCGTTAAGAGAAACTGTAGAATCATAAGTGATATTTGAAGGATCAGAGAAATCTAAAACTTGTAAAGTATTGTCTTCACTATTGGTAACAAATAATTTTTCAGTAACAGGATCGTGAGCCAAAATCTCCGCTCCACCTAGTTCTCCAAAGCTAGTTTGGAAAGTCATTCCTAAAGTATCAGGAGCATCTTCTTCGATGTGCATTTCGTCGTCAGAAACATAAATTGTAGTCATTGTTTCTTCTCCTAGTTCTACATTAGAAGTATTTTCTAATTGAAGCGCTACAAAATAATCTATATTTTTCTCTGTGTTTTGAGGAATTTCAATTGAAAATTCTTTTTCAGATTCTCCTTCTTCAAAAGTGATTGTTTGTGTTGTAAAAGCAAAAGCATCGTTATTTGATAAATATAGAGAAACATCTACTGTAGACTGTGCTGTAGTTGCTTCTTCTAATATTAATTTTACCACCACACTTGCATCTGCTTCTGAGATAGAAATTACAGTTTCTTCAAAAGAAACATTTGTAGAAATCACTTCGATATCTTCATTGTTTCTTGGAGTAAATTGATAGTTTCCGTTGTATTCAGCAGCAATTCCAATAACATTTACATCTAAACTTGGAATTACTTCTCCGATATAATCCATATCGTAGAAATCTGTTCTTAAAGTTGTCGTATTTGTTCCGTCTGTTACTGTATAATTTGTTCCATTTGTGTAAACTGCTGTACCGTCAGCATCTTCAAAATTGATTCCTTCAATTTTGATTAACTCCGACTCATAGTCATTTCCATTTGTAGTAAATTCTTCTACAGAAATTGTTTGAACTGTAATTTCGTTATCTGAAGAAACTAAAGTAATAGCATCATCATCAAAAGGAATTAATTTTAAAACACCATTTTCTTCAACCGTATATCCTTTGATGTTTGTAAAAATATCTCCAGTGTTAAATGTAGTTTCAATTGCATCCGAAGTATCTTTGATTAAGATTCCAGAAATAGTTCCTTCTGTATCTTGCACCCATTTTCTTCCTTGATATCCGTTTGTGTTTGAAACAACAACTTGACCAGTAATTTCATAATAAGTTCCAGCACCGTTTGCATCAAAATCAGCTCTTAATGCTGTTAAAGAAGCAACTTCTGTAACAGTATCAATTGAGAAACTAATAGTCATTTCCGTTCCGTCAATTGTTTCTCCTTCGTTGTTTACTAATTTTAAAGAATAAGTATAAGTTCCAGGAGTTAATTCTGTTAAAAGAATAGCATCTGTAGAGAAATGGTTAATATTATTTGAAAATCCATTTGAAGAATAAACTAAATATCCATCTCCGTCTTCTGTATTTTCATCTGTAGAAAAAGTAAAGTTTTCTGTGTTGAAAGAAATTTCAATAGATGAAGTAGAAGGATCAAAAACCTGATCTGCTGTTGGCGCAGAAACAGATAATGTTGCAGAAACAGGAGGCGTATAAGAATAAGTTGCTAATGAAAAAGTATTACTATAAGCTTCTCCACCATTACAAAGTCCAGTTCCTACTAACAATCCTAATTCTCCAAAAGTCCAGTTTGTAACATCAAAATTTCCATAGTTTGGAGCTACATTATTATTTCTTTTATAATAAGTATCCACATGCTCCCAAGCAGTCCCAGTTCCGTCAACACCATCTTCTCCGAATCTGTCAATTACAGTATCGTTATTATCTACAATCTGAAAAGCGTCATCTCCATTACTAGAAATGTTTCCGTTTTCAAGAACATTCGTAGAAATTCCAAATTCACTTGTAATAGTTGCAGCATCATTTGTGATGTATGCAAAAGCATCTGTAATTGTTCCTAAATTGGATAAATTAATATTTGAATTATATCCATCTCCGTTTGATTGACGTTGTAAATTCCATCCAGCGAAATCAACAGTTCCATTCACGTATATTTCAACAACTCTTCCATCTTGGCTAGGACAAGGAGAATCCATATAAGATGTAATTACAGCTGTTTGGGCTTGCGATATAAATGCTGTTAAAAAAATAGCAATTATTAATAGGTAATTTTTGTTCATAAATAAACTTTTAGAATTTTTTTATTCGTGAACAATATTACAGATGTATTGTAACTTTTTGAATTACAGAATGTTAACTAAATATTAAATCATCGTAAACTAAATGAAAATCAGGAGTTAAGAGTATTTTAATTAAAAGTTTTGAACGTAAAAAAACAGTAAACAAAGCTGCTTACTGTTTCTATTTAATGTATTTATTTTCAATTATTTCTTAAAGTTTTTCACTCCAGCGTCAATAGGAATGTCCAAAGTATTTACTGGAGGTACTACAGGACAAACATATTTGTCATTGTAAACACAGTATGGATTAAAAGCTTTATTAAAATCTATAATTAATGTTTTCTTATTTGGAACATCAACCTCCATATATCTTCCACCTTCATAAGTTTCTTTTCCATTTGTAGTATCATGAAAAGGAATGAATAATCGATCGTTAAACTCGCCCGTAAAATCCATTTTTTGATTTTGATATAGGTTCAAAGTATGTTTTTTTCCATCCAATTCAAAAGTTGCAGTTCCATAAACTTTATAAAGTACTTTGCTATTGGTATTCGTTTCCATTTCCATAAAAGGAGCATTCTTCACTCTTTTAAATTCCGCTTTTACTCGATAATTGGAGTCTATTGGAAAAAAATCTAAGGTTTTAAAATCTCTTAAATCTTCTGGTTTTAATGGAGAAGTAGTTTTATCCGAAAATGACACATTCATTCTATATCGATATTTTTTCATTTTTTTGAAATAAGAATCACCATGTGGTTCTTCTGTATTACAAGAAAAAAGAAATGATATTGCAATTAAACACATAATAAGCTTTCTCATATTTTCTGGATTTTGGTTTTTACTAAAATTACAAATTTATTTTTGACGTAACTTTTAAGTTTTTTATAAAAGATTCATCTTAGCGCTCTTCCTTTCCAAGAATATTTTTTTTGAAAAGAAAGAAAAGCAACATAAGTACAAAAAAACGGATAAATCAAGCTCATCCAAATGATATGCATCATGATTTTTTTTTGCTGGAAAAAAGAAGTTGTTTGCCAAAGAATTATAAAATCAAAAAGAAATTTAAAACCGAATATAATTGCTAGGTTTTCTAATGTAATAATGTTTAAAAAGCATAAAATTAAATCTAAAACCAATAAGAAATTTAAGCCAAAAACGATGATTCCAACAAATTTTCCAAAAGAATTAGAATAAGAACTTGTCTTTGATGCCCAGCGAATTCTTTGTTGTATTAAATCTGAAATTGTTTTTTGAGGAAATGTTTTTACAATTGCATCTTTAGTTTTTAAAAAATGTACTTTTTCTGGATATTTTTTTAAGAATTTTTCCATTAAAAAAACATCATCTCCACTTGCTAAATGCGAATTTCCTTCAAAACCATTTAGAGCTAAAAAACTCTTTTTTTCATAACAAAGATTTGCTCCATTGCACATAAAAGCTTTTCCGATTCCAAAACTTCCAATTGTACTTCCAATCAAACTCAAAAAATCTAATAATTGAAATTTTTGATGTAATGATTTACAATTTAAATAAGTAACGGGAGCAGCTATCATTTTTACTTTTTTTTCTAAAATAAAAGCATTAAAACTTTCCAGCCAATTTTTAGAAACGATACAATCTGCATCTGTAGTGACAATCCATTCGAAATTTGTTTTCTCCATAGCAGTCTGGATTGCATCTTTTTTGGGAGAATTTGTTTTTCGATTATTTTGAAGAAGAAAAAGATTTAATTCTGATTTTTTTTGAATAAAATCTTGAACTATTTTTTCAGAAGAATCTGATGATTCGTCATTGATCAAAAAGACTTCAAATTTTGAAAAATCATAATTTATTTTAGAAATACTTTTTAAAAGCTCAGGTAAATTTTCTGCTTCATTTCGAAAAGGAATAATAATCGAAAATCTAGTTTTTGGTTTTGCTTTTTCTTTAAAATTTTTCAAACGAAAAAAACCGAAAATAAATGAACCAATGATTCCTAGATATAAAATCAGAAAGAAAAAACTTAGATAAATCATGAATTTATTTTTGGTTTAAATTGAAATTTTGTCGGCATCGAAAACACAAAAATACAACCAATTAAAGTTGGAATGGCAAAATTTAAAAACCACATCATAAAAGAAACCGTGATGATTACTAGAGAATTCACTTCAAAAAGTGTAAAAATTAACACTGCAATAGAACCTTTTAAAGCCCAATCGAAAATTGCAATGGAAGGAATTACAGAAGAAATTAAATACATGGAAGAAATCGAAAGCATCGCATCGAAATAATTAATTTCTACTTGAAAAAATTGTAGAAAGAAATAAAATTGATGCGAAAAAAATAAATAACGAACGAATGCAAATCCGCAAGTTTGATAAAATTTCTTAGAATTTAAAAAAGCTGGAATCTTATCTTTTTTCCAAACTAAAACTCCAATAATTAAAATCAAAAAACAAAGTAGAATTCCAATTATTGTTGCATTAAAAATTTCAAAAAACTCTGGAAAATTTCTCCAAAGAAAAACTAAACCAAAAAAACCAAAAATGGAAGTAATGACCAATTGAGAAAAATTTCCTAAAAAATTTAAATACAAAATCTGTTTCTGATTTTCTTTCTCATAAAAAAGTGCTTTTGCTCCATATTCTCCAATTCTATTTGGTGTAATAATTGAAATTGTAAGTGAAGCCAAACTTTGTTTTATGCTTTCAAAAAAAGAAATTTCTCGAATGTTTTTCGTTAAGAATTTCCATTTTTTAAACTCAAAAAACCAGTTTCCACCTGACATTGTGATTTGGAGTAAGGAAAAAAATAAAAGAATAGAAATATCTGTTTTTTCAAAAATTCGTTCTAAAAAAGAAATTGAATTTTCATTTTCTCCTATTTTTCGAACAATAAAAAGAATCGCACCAAAAATAAACACTAACTTTAAAAGATTAGTGATAGTTTTGCGATATTTTCGGAGTGTATTCTTCATGTTTGCGCAAAGAAAAAATATTAGAATTAGATTAGCAAAAAATATTTTTCTTCTTGAAAAGGATGATGGATGTGTTTTTACACACCCCTAACCCCTCTCAAGAGGGGAATTTTTAAACATTCTGATTATTAATTAAGATGTAATATTTGAAAAAAATTAAATAAACATTGACAAAAGAAAGAATCATATTAGGAATTGACCCAGGAACAACGATTATGGGATTTGGATTGATAAAAGTTGTTGGTAAAAAAATGGAACTTTTACAATTAAACGAATTACTTTTGCAGAAATATACGGATCCTTATATCAAACTGAAATTGATTTTTGAAAGAACCATTCAGTTGATAGATACTTATAATCCAGATGAAATAGCGATTGAAGCACCATTTTTTGGAAAAAACGTACAATCGATGTTGAAGCTTGGAAGAGCGCAAGGAGTTGCGATGGCAGCTGGATTGTCGAGAGAAATTCCAATTACAGAATATCTTCCGAAGAAAATTAAAATGGCAGTAACAGGAAATGGTAATGCGAGTAAAGAGCAAGTAGCAAAAATGTTGCAAAGTATGCTGAAAATTAAAGAACTTCCAAAAAATCTGGATGCTACGGATGGTTTAGCAGCAGCAGTTTGTCATTATTATAATACAGGAAAAACCGTTACAGGAAAAAGCTATTCAGGTTGGGGAGCTTTTGTAAAGCAAAACGAAAAACGTGTAAAGAAATAAAACCACCCCCAACCCCTCCTTGAAAAGTAGGGGAGTATAAAATCAAAAAAACATTGGCAGGAATTTATATACATATCCCTTTTTGTAAGCAAGCTTGTTATTATTGCGATTTTCATTTTTCGACTTCTTTGAAATATAAGGAGCGAATGGTGAATGCAATTTGTGCAGAAATTGAGCTACGAAAAGAGACTTTAGAAAAGGAAACAATCGAAACCATTTATTTTGGTGGAGGAACGCCTTCTTTGCTTTCTATTGCAGAAATTAAACAGATTTTAAATACAATTTATACGAATTTTTCTGTAGTTGAAAATCCTGAAATTACTTTAGAAGCAAATCCAGATGATTTGTCTACAGAGAAATTAATGGATTTATCTAAAACTCCAATCAATCGATTGAGCATTGGAATTCAATCTTTTTTTGAGGAAGATTTACAATTTATGAATCGTGCGCATTCTGCTATAGAAGCTAGAAAATGTATTGAAGAAGCACAGAAAGTTGGTTTTGAAAATATCACGATTGATCTGATTTATGGAGTTCCGAATATGGAGGAAGCAAAATGGCGAAAGAATCTTGAAATTGCTTTTGATTTGAATATTCCACATATTTCTAGTTATGCTTTGACAGTTGAGGAAAAAACGGTATTGGATTCTTTTATCAAAAAAGGAAGAGTAAAACCTTTGGATGAAAATTTGGCTTTCAAACATTTTCAGATTTTGGTAAAAGAAACAAAGAAAAATGGTTTTGTACATTATGAGATTTCGAATTTTGGAAAACCAGATTTCTTTTCAAAACATAATACTTCTTATTGGCAAGGGAAAAAATATTTAGGAGTTGGGCCTTCAGCACATTCTTTTGATGGAAAAAATAGAGCTTGGAATCTTGCGAATAACATGCTTTATATGAAAGAAATTGAAGAAAAAAAGCTTCCATTAGAAATTGAAGAACTTTCGAAAATAGATTGTTATAATGAATATGTGATGACAGGATTGCGAACAATTTTTGGAGTTTCTTTGGAAAAAATTGAAAATGATTTTGGTTTAGAAATGCGAAAATTTTTAGAAAAAGAAATCAAACCATTTTTGAAACAAGGAACTTTAGAATTGAAAGATAATTTTCTATTCATCACGGAAAAAGGAAAATTTCTAGCAGACGGAATTGCTAGTGATCTTTTTTATGTTTAAACAAAACCAAAATGACATTAAAATCTAAACATACAAAACATAAATACGAAGTAGGAACTGACGAAGCAGGAAGAGGATGTTTGTCTGGACCTGTGGTTGCTGCAGCAGTAATTTTACCAGATGATTTTTCACATGAATTATTAAATGATTCAAAGAAATTAACGGAAAAACAAAGACAAAAACTTCGTCCGATTATTGAGAAAGAAGCTTTGGCTTATGGAGTTTCTTTTATTTACCCAAAAGAAATTGACGAAATCAATATTTTACAAGCTTCGATTACAGGAATGCATCGTGCAATAGAAAAAATGGAGATGGAGCCAGATTTTATTATCGTAGATGGAAATAAGTTTAGAGATTATAAAGAAATTCCACACGAAACGATTGTAAAAGGAGATGCGAAATATAAAAGTATTGCAGCGGCTTCGGTTTTGGCAAAAACCTATCGTGATGAATATATGGAGAAAATCCATGAGGAATTTCCTGCTTATAATTGGAAAAAAAACAAAGGATATCCTACGAAAGAACACCGTCAAGCAATTCAAGAAAATGGTTCTTGTAAATACCACAGAAAATCTTTCAAGCTTTTACCAGAGCAGTTGAAATTAGAATTATAAAATAGATAGAATTCCCTCATGAGAGGGAATTTTTATTTTAAAGTCCAATCAATAAAATCATTAATAACTTCTTTCATATGCTGTTCTGGCTCTTTTGGATTCTCAAATTTCATGAAACTATGATCTAATTCTAAATGCCTTTTTAGGGTTAAATTTTCTTTTCCTTTTTGATAGAAGAAAAGCGGAACAATATCACATAAATCAGAGGTTATATCATTTGTTCCATAAGCAATATAAATTGGGATATTTAATTCTAACCAATCATTCAGATAATTTTGAGTGAAAGAAAGTCGATTTTTTAATTCAGGATTTTGACTTATTTCGTAAATCTTCTTGATTTCTTCATCCGCTTTTTTCCAAGATATTTCTCCATTTTCAGCTTGTTTTCTATATTCTCGAATAAATTGATCTTCTCTTCCAAAAGGATTTGGAGAAAGCAAACCAAGATGTGTGATTTTATTATTTTTTAAAGCCAATTTAGTTCCAACTTTTGTTCCTTGCGAATGCCCGACAACTACAAGTTTAGAAGAATCTACCCAATCTTGTTTTTCTAAAAACTTCAAGACTGAATTTGCTCTATTTACATAATTTTCTAGATAATCATTTTTTAAATAAGCTTCAGAAAGTTTATTTTTATTTTCGGGATTTGGAACATAAGAATATTGGTTATTCAGATTTTCTTCTTCAACAAGAACAGGAGTTTTTGGCATAGAAATAATCACTAAGTGATATTCTTTTTGAATTTTTTCTAAATCAAAATTTGAAATTCCTCCACCAAAAAACCAATTACCATAATCTTTAAAATTAATAAATAAAGGTCTTGGTAAACTACCTTGAAGGTAAAGTAAAACAGGTTTCTTTTTTGTCAATATGCTATCTACAACAATAAAATCAATAGTATCTTTTTGTTTTTCTAAGCTAAAATGTTGTACAGAAGAGTTGTCTAAATTTTTATATTTAATTTCTTTTTGGCTGAAATTTGTTTTTTCTTGGCAAGATATAATGAAGATTAAAATTCCCAATAAAATTATAGACTTAAGATACTTTTTCATTTTTTTGAGTAAAAATAATGTTTTAATTAATACCAGCCATTTTTATAAAAAATATATATAAATCATAGAATGTTTTTTGAAAATCAGATACTTTAATGATATTGTTATTTATCTGATATTCTTTATTTTAAAATCAGATTTAATTGAAAGATATTTAAATTAATTAACAAAAAAACGTATAAAATGTAAAAACTATTAGGATTTTAAGATAAAATATTTACATTTGCCAAAAAAATAGCCATAGTTTTATGTATCCGGAGCATAGGTCTGACAGTTGTTTTTTTTGAAAAAGACAATTTAATTAAAACTAAAAAATTTAAAAATGAAAAAAATTACTAAACTTTTATTTTTATTAATGTTTATCGCATTTTCTACATCAAAAATGCATTCTCAAGTTAGTCTTGGAGGTCAAGTTTCTTATCTAAATGTTTTAGGAGATGTAAAAACATCAAATATTGGTATTGGTATTAAAGGAGAATACGCAAAATCAGAAAAAATGGCATTTACGGGAGGAGTAAGTTATTTCTTACCTAGTGAATTAGAAAATAAAGACAAAGTTTCTTATTTAAATTTGTTTTTAGAAGCAAAATACTATGTTGTTGGAGATTATGAAGCTGATTTTGGTTTATATCCAATTATTGGAGCAGGAATCATAGTTGGTAATATTGAAGCTTCAGAAGATGCTGTTGGATATGAAGTAGAAGAAGATAGTACTAGTGGAATTACAATAAACTTAGGAATTGGAGCAGAAAAGAATATCGGTTTTGGATATGTTTTCTTAGATGCAAAAGGACTTATCCCTGCTAAAACTTATAATAGTAGAGAAGAATCAGAAGTTACTTTCCCATTTTCTTTCTCAGTTAATGCTGGATTAAGAATTCCATTAGATCTATAATTTAGAAAAGAATTATAAAAAATATAGAGGGAGGCAATTTAATTGTTTCCCTTTTTTTATTTCAAAAACAACCATCATAAACTTCTTTCAATCTCTGAAACTCCAAAATAGGATCTTCACTTTCCCAAATAGCACCCAAAACTGCAATTCCTTGAAAACCTAATTCTTTCGTTTTTGCAATATTTTCTTGCTTAATCCCGCCAAGAGCAAGTGTTTTTTGTTTCAAGTGATTTACATCAAAACCTTTTCCAGCATAATTTTCTTTAGAAATAGAATGAAAAACAGGACTCAGAAAAACATAATCAAATTCGATATTATTATTTTCAATAGCTTCTAAAGAATGAAAAGAAGAACTCAACGTTTGTTGCTTATCAAAGAGTTTTTTTCGAATATTTTTCAAGTCATTTCCAAGCTTTAATCTGTTTGATTCTTTAAGATGAAAACCTTTAAGATGAAAATCTTCAAGAAGTTCTATATGTGAGTCGATTACAATGTGTTTATGATATTTTTCAGGAACTTTATTTAGATAAGAAATCAGCATTTCTTTAGTGAAATTAGGCTTTCGTAGATGGAAAGTTTCCAAGCCCAATTCAAAAAGCTGTATAATAATATCAATTTCTTTTGCGTTATTTTTTTCAGTAGCTATTACGACAAACATAATTTTTAAAATTAAAAAAAGGAATTAGTAGATATCTAATTCCTTTTATTTTTAATATTCTTTATCTAAAATTATAATTTCTCAGAACCATTTCCTACAAAATCATGAATGTATTGTTCTTTTTCACAAAAGGCAGCCAATTCATTCTGAATAAAAGCTTGTACAGAAGCTTCTTCAGATTTCGGATATAAAACATGCACATTTGCTCCAGCATCCAAAGTAAAACAAATAGACGAATCCGTTTCATTTCTATAATTCCAAATTCTATTGATAATTTCTAGCGTATTTGGCTTCATCAAAATAAAAGTAGGTGTACTTGTAAGCATCATAGCATGTAGTGCCAAAGCCTCTTCTTCTACCAATTTAATAAAAGATTTTAAATCTCCATTTTGAAGAATTTCAGAGATTTTTGCCAAGTTTTCGTTCGCTTGCTGAAATCTTCTTTCCGCATACGGATGATCAATCATTAAATTATGTCCAACCGTGCTACTCACTTGCTTTTGCCCTTTATCCACCAAAAGAATCGTATCACAATATTCTTTAAAATTATCATGAACCTCAAATGGGAAAGGAATTCCGTATAAATTCGAACTTTCAGGAATAGCATCACTTTCTCCCCAAACAACCAATTTTCCTTTGATACTTCTAGAAGCACTTCCAGAACCTAACCTTGCCAAGAAAGAAGCTTTTTTATAAAAATAATCCTCCGAAATTTCAGGATAAATCTCTTTTTCCAAATGCATCACACACATTGCCAAAGCTCCCATTCCACTTGCAGAAGAAGCAATTCCGCTACTATGTGGGAAAGTATTTTCGCTTTTAATCACAAATTTGTATGCTTTCAAATATGGACAAAACTCTTCGATTCTCTTAAAAAAACTTTCGATTTTTGGTTTAAAACTATCTTTGATTTTTCCTTCAAAATAAAATTCAAACTCAAAAGCATCAGAAGCAGTCTCTTTTTTCTGATATTCCAAAGTAGTAATCGTAGCACAATTATGAAGCGTAAAACTAATCGAAGGATTTTTCGGAATCTGCACTCCTTCTTTTCCCCAATATTTCACCAAAGCAATATTACTTGGCGTTCTCCACGTTACATTTCCTTCGTTTATTTCTACTTTATCAATAGCGTTTGGTATAAATTCCGTCATATCTTAAGTTTTGTACAAATATATTAAAGATAAACTTCACTACCTTTGTAAAGAATTTTAAAAGTTTGAAAAATGTCGATCAAAAATTTAATTCAAAAACAAAAAGAAGCAAACATACCAAAGAAAAAACGTGTGAACATCGAAGCAAAAGTAAATGCAAACAGAGTAGGGAAGAAGGAAGAAAAGAAAGAGGAAGAAAAATAGTTTTATTATTTTTAGGGCGAAACCATTTTTCTTCGTTTCCAAAAAACGCAGAAAAAGGTCGGGCTTTTCGTTCCTAGTTTTCTTTTTCCAAAAAAGTTTTTCTAAGAAATACGTGGGCTTCTAAGGTCGCCTCCGTTTTCAAAGAAAAAACTAATTTTTGCAAAAAAGAAAAGCTATCCACTACAATCCCTTTCGCAAAAGACAAAAATCCAAAAGTCCTGAAAGGACGACATATATTAAGGAAGGGTGAAGTCCTTCTATTCTCATACAGAAATCGATTGCTGGCGCGAGTTTGTAACTCGTGTCCACAGAAATATTAAAAATAATGGACACACTTTACAAAAGTGCGCTAGGTTTTCAAATAAAAATTAAAAGTCCTGAAAGGACGACATATATCAAGGAAGGATGAAGTTCTTCACTTCACACACATTAATCCTCCAAAACAGTTAATCTCGCCAAATAATCATAATGCTCACCTTCTTCAATCAATTCACAAAGAAAACCGTTGTAGTTCGCACAATTCTGAAAAGTATTAAAGTCTACATATAACCAATTAAATTCATCTGATTTTTGATCTTTATATTCCATAGAAAAAACAACTTCACCATAATAACCTTGTGAAGCATCAATCCAATATTCGCCATTTTCATCTTCAAACATGTAGATAATATCCGAAGAATCAATCAGAATTTGTCCATTAGGTTTCAGAAGCGATTTTAAATGTTTCAGAAAAGCATCCAATTTATTTAGTTTTCCACAAATTCCGGTTCCATTCATTAAAATCAGAATTGTATCAAATTTTTCACCAGAATAATCCCAAATATTTTCAACAGAAGCATTTTCGATACCACGAAGTTTACAAACTTCTACAGCACCTTCCGAAATATCGATTGCCGTTACATTTTTCCCTTTATTCTGAAGGTAAAGCGCATGACTTCCAGCTCCACAACCAACATCTAAGATTTTTCCTTTAGACAAATCCAAAGCTTTTTGCTCTATAGAAGGCATTTCCTTGTAATTTCTAAAAAGATAATCAACAGGAATTTCATCTTCGCCAGCAAGTGAAGAATGCGTAATGATGTTTTTTGGTTCGTTATTGCTCTGAAAATCTAAAACAGCTTTTCCAAATGGATCTTTTGACATAAAAATTGGATTAAAAATGCGAATTTACGAAATACTAATAGCAATAAAAACACTAATATTGCAAAGTCTTTTATAACATATATTTAATATCAATAAAATAGTAAAAAGACTAATTTAACTGGAACAAAATGTTGCTCTTGGAGTGATATAAAATTAAGACCGATGAACGAAATTTATATAGAATACGATTTTAAAGTAAACCCGATAATTCCTGGAAATGAAATTTTGATTGCTGAACTTGGAATGGTAGGTTTTGAGAGTTTTGTAGAAAACGAAGAAGGATTCAAAGCTTATATTCAAAAGAGAGAGTGGAATGAAAATATTTTAGAAGAAATCTCGATTTTAAATTCTGAAATGTTTACAATTTCATATGAAGTAAAAGAAATTGAGCAAGTAAACTGGAATGAAGAATGGGAGAAAAATTTCGAGCCAATTCAGGTTGCAGATTTAGTAAGTATTCGTGCGCCATTTCATGAAAATCCAAATTTGAAATACGATATTGTTATTGAACCAAAAATGAGTTTTGGAACAGGACATCACCAAACAACAAATTTGATGATTCAGCAATTAATCGATTTAGATTTAGAAAACAAAAAAGTTTTGGATATGGGATGTGGAACAGGAATTTTAGCAATTTTTGCCGAAATGAAAGGAGCACAACCAATTGATGCGATTGATATTGATAATTGGTGTTTTGTAAATTCAGTTGAAAATGTAGACAGAAATAATTGTAAGCATATTTCTGTTTACGAAGGAGAAGCTTCGCTTTTAGATGGGAAATCATATGATTTGATTATTGCGAACATTAACAGAAATATTCTTTTAAACGATATCGAAACTTATAATAATTGTTTAAACGAAGGAGGAGTTTTACTATTGAGCGGATTCTATACAGAAGATATTCCAATTATGGATGAAAAAGCTTCAAGTTTAGGACTGAAATTAGACAAGACTTTAGAGTTAAATAATTGGGTTTCTTTAAAGTATACAAAATAATTTCGTAAATTTGCAGCGTCAAAAAGAAAAAAGAATGAGTACAATAGAAAAAACACAAGAGGACGTATCTGTTTTAGAACAAGTTGTAAAAGATCATGAGATTGTATTATTTAACGATGATGTCAATACATTTGATCATGTAATAGAATCTCTTGTAAGTGTTTGTGATCATACTTGGGAACAAGCAGAACAATGTGCTATGTTAGTACATTATAAAGGAAAATGTACTGTGAAAACAGGAGAATATAAAGACTTAGAGCCTCGTTGTTCTATGTTGTTAACTCTTGGATTATCAGCAGAAATAGTTTAAACAAAAACTTTTCGAAAATATAAATGAAAACCTTTGTGAACTTATCGCAAAGGTTTTTTTAATTTTGCCAAAATTTAGACCATGGAAACACTATTATTATACTACGGATTTAGCGATTTTATGAAAGATGCCTCGAATACTTTTGAAGGAGAAATTTCTTATGTAAGAATTGGAGGAAATCATTTTTTAATTTTCGAAAGAGTAGAGGAAAACTACAAACTATTTTATGCAAGCTATCCAAAATCTAACGTAATAGGGAAAAAAGCACCAGAGGAAACAAAACTTTTAGTTTCACCATTTCTTAAAGGAGAAAAAGAACACAGAGAATATTTACAAAATATTTTAGATGTAGATTAAACTCAAAGCAATTGTTGTTAATAAAAAATTAAATTTTAACACATAAAATCTTGATTTTTAACAAATTATTCGATACAGTAAGTTGAAGTAATCAATTATATATAATATCTTTATGATATGATTGTTATTAGTTAAATATTAAAAAGTCTGTGATTATGAAAAGAATGATGATGTTATTAGTTGGCTTTTGTTTTCTATTTGTGTCTTGTGATGATAAGAAAAATGTCTTTAGACCACACGATTTTGTTGGGAAACCAACCGGAAATGAAACTTTAAGATTGCAAAATAGCTCTTTGCCAACTTATCCTACAAATTTAGAATTTGAATTGTATGATTATACCATAAATAATCAAACAAAAGATACCTTGATAGCTACTTATAAAGTCAAAGGACTTTTGGCACAAACGCTGGATGCTTGGGGAGAAAATATGGAAAATGGAGGAGAAATTCTGATTACTCTTGATAATACAGATTTCATTACTCCAAAAGTTTTGATTGGAAATGCTTTGAAATATCCATATGATGATAATCCATTGCCAGATTATGTTTATTATGGAGAAACTTCTAATTCATCAGGTAAAAATGTTTTCGATTTTTATAAATCAAATGAAGGAGCAGAGAATAGATTTTCTATAAAAGACAAAACAATTGTGATGCATTTAGATCACATCGATTGGATTCGTGAAACAGATTATTTCGGAGACAAAGGAGTTTTATATGTAAATCTAAAATTTGAATAATTAGATTCGTGTACTAGAATTTTTCAGCATAATCACTTTCTTTTTTCGCCATTCTTTACTGGTTAATTTTTGAATTAGTTTTGCTCTTAGCTTCGGACAAGTAAGGTGTAAAACAGAATTATGAATAATCTTAAAGAATATTTCTAAATTATTTTTTACTAAAGTCAGTTTTCGATTTTTAAAGAACAATAAGCATCTTGAAACATAAAATCTTGATGCTATATTTTTTTTATAACGAATTATAGAAATATCATAGAAAATATTTTTAGTCAAAGCTAAATAACAATTCAAATACTTAAATAATTTCGGATGTTTTTCTATAGTTTCTAATGAATTTACTTTTTCTGAAAGAAGTAAAGCATCATATAAATTTCTGAGAATAATCCTTCCAGAAGAATAACCAGAATCGTTTAATTGTAAAGAGCATCCATTTAAAATTAATTGATTTTCTGTAGAAAGAACAAAAAGTTTATTTCCTCTAAAGTTTATTTCTTTTAGCGAATCTTTTATAGTTTCATAATTAAAATTCTTCGCATGATTTTCTACCAACATTTCTCGATGAATTTCTATTGCTGCAATCTCATCATTATGAATCAATCTAGGCAAATGACGATGATCTTCAGGATGAAAGCTTAAATCCGTTTTTTCATCATAAAGTTCTTTATAGCCAAAATCAGATAAAAGTTTAGCAGCTTTCTCAATATCTTTTTCAGGTAATAAAAAATCGATGTCTCCAATAATTCTTTCGCCTAAATCTTCATATAAATTATCTACTAAATAAGAAGTTCCTTTGGTGAAAATCGGAATAATATTTTCTTGGTTTAAAGTTTTCGTGATTCGTTCAATTTGAGCTAAAATAGTCTGATTTCTTTCTCTGTTTTTTTCGGTCAAAAACTCCATATATGCAACCAAATCATCAGGAACAAGATCTAATAAATTCGTATTTTTAAGTTGAATATATAAATTCGGAAAAACATAATGAGCGTCACTAATACAAATAATCTTTTCCCATTCAAGAGATTGTAATTTCTCTTTAACTCTTGAAATATTTTTCTTTTCAAATTTTAAACTTAAACAAAGACTGATAAATTTTAAAGCTTCGTAATTACGCATTTTGAAACAAATTTTTTACGATAGAAATCATTTTAGAATTATCCGAATATACTAAATTATAACAAGGTGTGTTTTTAAAAAAATCTAGAAATACTTCAGCATTTTCTTCAGAATCATACAACCAAGATTCTGGAACTATTTTTTGAAAAGCTTCAATTTTAGACATTTCTTCCAAAGTATTCTCTTCGATATTAGCATCATATTTTACAAAAACAAAAGCTTTGCAAGGATAATTTTTTGAAGTTAAAATAGAAGGCTCTTGATAACGAACCGTTTTTTTAGAATTGATATAAAATGCTTTTTTAGTAGCTAATTTTGGAAAGAAGTTTTCTAAAACAGGAATGCTTTTTTCTTTGATAGAAATTCCTACAGGAAAATTATAAACGTGAAGATTTTCTCTAAGAATTGGAACAAAATCATCTGCAAACGAATAAAGTTTTTCTGTCATTAGAAGTGCAGAAAGTGTACTTTTTCCATTTCCTGAATCTCCCATGAATAGCATAGAATTTTCACCATCAGAAATTGCAGAAGCATGAAAAATACCTAACCAATCAGATTCTTTTTTATGATGAATTTGATTGATAATTAGCATCGAGAGTTTCCCGTGAAAATAATGATAATCGCCATTTTTCCATGAGTCAATTAAATGTTTGTTTTCAAATAAATAAACTCGATTCTGGTGTTGAATGATTTGAAAATGATGGTAATCGA
This sequence comes from Aureivirga sp. CE67, assembly GCF_015767245.1. Taxonomy (GTDB): domain Bacteria; phylum Bacteroidota; class Bacteroidia; order Flavobacteriales; family Flavobacteriaceae; genus Aureivirga. The sequence goes on along the minus strand of NZ_JADOTV010000001.1, from coordinate 762,169 downwards.
TTTTCTTATTTTTTTCAGTATTTAAATGTTCTAATTTTGAGTGAATCAGATTTTCAGATTTTTCTGAATCATATTGAATTTTAAAGAAATTATCATTGATCTTATACTGTTTTTCACTGTAGAATGTTTGACTTTCTAAAGAAGGAATTATTTCTTTTTTTTCAATATCAGAAGCTTCTTTCCTTTCAATCTCTTGAAGTAAATCAGTACAATGTTTTAATATTTCTTTAGCATCCAATTTTTCAACAGTAAAAGTCTCAGAAATCCATAAAATAATAGCTTCTTTTGAAATTTGCTTTTTAATTTTATGAATTACTTTAAAAACATTTTTTTCTAAAATGACATAACGATTCGAGTTTTGAAACCAAACTAAAATTTGATTATCAATTTCTGTGAAGATTAATTCTGTATTCTTTGGAGTAGTTTTCATTGAGGGCAAAATAGTAAAAATCCTCTAAAAATTAATTTAGAGGATTTTTTCAAATTAAAAATTTATTTTAAAAATCTTCACCAGCTCCACCTGGGTCACTAGTTGCTTGTGCTTTTTTAGGATTTAATAAGATTGCTCCACCAATAGCAGTAAGAGCTGCAAATTTTCCAAAATTTCCAATTTTCTTTAAAGCCTCTTTTCTTGAGATTTCGTTTTCTGTTGATTTTATATTCTTTTTTGACATTATTATTTGTTTAAAAATAATTTGATTGTTTTACTAGATTTTTCTCCTTCTAATTGAATAATGTAGATTCCTTCAGATGTGTTTGAAGGTAAATCAATTCTACTTTCAGTTTGGATTGTTTTTCCAGTGATTTTTTGACCGATTGTGTTATAAATATTAATATTCATTTTTTCAGTTATATTTCCTGAAACTTGTAATGAATTATCAACGAAATATACAGAAATATTATTTAAGATATTATCTTCTACATTTAAAGTAGAATTCATAATATGTAATTTAAATCTTTCTGTTTTTTCGATTTCTGAGTTAAGAATTACAATGTATTCTGTATTCTCTTCCATCAATTCAAATTTATTTAATGAAGTATCTTCAAGGTAAATATATTTACCAGATTCAAAATTTTCAGCATCTAATTTGATAGAGAAAGTAGTATTTGTTTCTGCTATAATTCCTACAGGAATTGCAATAGTTTCAGAATCATTTGGAGGTAAACACTGTAGCCCTAAAGTATCTGTGTTTCCTTCTTCAGGAAGCATAGTATATATACCAAACTCTGTATTTAATCCTTCAAAAGTTAAAGCATCATAACCATCATCAAAACCATTTGTTGTTTCTTCGATAAATTTTACAATTGTTGTTTTTTCTTTAGAATCTTGAATCAGTTTTAGAGTTATTTCTTCTTGATTCGAAGTTCTTAAGAAGTTGTCATTTGCATGAACTTTTAAAGTATTTGTAAAGTTGATTACTTCTGGACTAGTTGAAGAAACTTTGATAAAAAATCCTTGTCCGATAGCAATTGTAGATTGACTAGAAGCTAAGTTTACAATATCATATTCTCCATTAGCTCCATTCCATAGATATAAAGCTTTAAATCCATCAAAGAATTTTGAATCATTTTCAGACAAGAAAGTAGAAACAGAAATAGCAGAAGTAAAAGGATTTCCTAAGAAATTCCAGTTGTTTAAATTTCCTGTATTTACATTAATTGAAGCAGATGACATTGGTTTTCCTTCAAAAGTAATTTTATCATCAGCAGTTAATTTCATTTGATAACCTTTTGCTGCTTCCATGATTTCAGTACCTGAAATTCCATCTGCTGTAAAGTATTCCCATTTCTGATTATAAGAAGCTGCATTATTATTATAAGGACCAAAAGCATATTTAGTATCTGATCCAACAGCTTTATTTAAAATAGGTGTCGAACTTGTAACTAAATCAAGAATATTTAAATCCGAAATAGGTGAAGAAATATAATGCCATCCTGTAGCGCTGATATGTCTTTCATATTTGATTTTTCCAGTTCCAGTAATGTTTCCTTTAATGATTAATGAAGCACTATTAGAAGCATCCGAATTTAAAATAATTTTCATTCCATCTTCAATTTCAATATTATTACAAGAGAATGATTCAGAGTTTTCTATTACTGGATCAATTAGAGTTGCTAAAGGAATTTTAACATCATCATTTTCTGTAGGAACTGTTCCTTTATTCCAGTTTGCTCCATTGTTCCATTTATTATCTCCAGATGTCGTCCAAATAAAAGTTGGATCCACTAAAGTAGTAACTGTAACTGTACTTGAAGCTTCAGAAGTAGTTCCTCCTCCACATGAAGTATTTGCTTTTACATAATATTGGTAAGTAGTTTCAGCATCTAAACCTGTTACTTCATATGTTGTAACGTTCCCAATATTTAAGTCATTATGAATTGTTTCAGATTCTTCTTGGATAATTTTGATTTCATCTAAATAAAATCTTTTTCCTCCACTTTGATGACTTTCAAATTGAATTTTACTATTCACTGTTCCTCCTGTAAAAGTAACTTCAATTGTATTCCAAGATAGATTAACATCTATAATTTTTGCATCCGAAAAGTTGCTTCCATCTGCTGCATGAGCAATACCCATATTTAATTCATCTCCATCATATGCTTTCGCATCAAAAATTACCTTGAAAACACCACCGTTTGTAGAACAATCAATTGTTGGTGAAGTGATAATTCCAGATCCGCTACCAGACCCAAGTCTAATAGCTTTACCTGAACTTCCACTTGTAGTAGTGTAAATTCTAGAATTTTTTGACCAGTTACCTGGAAATGGAGAAACTCCATTAGGGAACCCTTCTTCAAGAATTGTATTTTCTGAAATTATTTTTGTAACTGTTAAAGAGAAATCATCAGCCCCATTCACAGAATCCCAGTTTGCTGTAAAACTATTTGAAGCAACAGCAGATGTATTTAATGAACTTGGTGTAGAAATAGCAGGACAATTAACAGAACCTAATAAAGAAATCGTTTCTTCTGAAATTTCTGATGAGTTTACAGAGATTGTCTCATTATAACTTCCAGTTTCTAATCCAGCTTTTAATCTAACATAAACTTTTTTGTAAGATTCAGAAGTATCTATTATTAATATGTTAGTATAATTAGTATTTGAATCAAAAGAAATTTCATAATTAGTAGGTGCAGTAACAGTTAAATCTGTATTAATACTGATGTTTTCGATTTCAAAATATTCTGAATCAGAAGGGCCATTATTAATTTCATATGATAAAGCATCAAGATTAGATGAATCTATAGAAATACTAGGAGCATTTACAACTCCAGTAACACTAACCGAAACATTTGCCAATTCTGAAGAGTTTAAAATTACATTTCCTGAATAGTTTCCTTGTGTTAATCCTTCTTTTAGACGAATATAAACTCTTTCTTTACCATTTACAACATCAGCTAATACAACCGTAATTTGATCAGTAAAATTTGTAGTTCCTAAAGAAACTTCAAAGTTAGCAGGAGCAGTAACAATAATATCTTCATTTACATCAAAATTATTGATTTCAAAGTATTTTGAACCTGAAGGGCCTTGCTGGATAGTATATGAAAATTCATCTAAAGTATATTTATTTAAATTGATACTTGGAGTATTTACAGTTCCATTTAAATTCACAAAACTTTCGGTAAGTTCAGAGGAATTAATTGAAAGGTTTTCATCATAATCACCGACAGCAATTCCAGCTTTTAGACGAGCATATATATCTACAGTAGTAGATGAATTTACAGAACTAGCTAAAATTTCAACAGAAGTAGAGTAAGATGTTCCATCAAGAGAAACTTCAAAACTATTTGACCCTGTTACTGTAATGTTTTCTGAGATATTAAAATTATCTATTTCAAAATATTTCCCTTCTGAAGGTCCTTTTCCAAAAGTATATTCAAAATCATAACCAGAGATATAATCATTATCAACTGAAATACTTGGAGCTTCTACATCCCCATTTAAAGTAATAGTTTTACTATTTCCTCCTTCATAGTTTATTGTTAATGTTTCATTAAATGAGTTTGCTGTTAAACTACTTTTCAGTCTTACATAAATAGTAATCGTTTGACCATTAATTATGTTTTCCTCAATAGATAATGAATTAGAAAATGTTCCATTTGAAGTAGTCGAAATTTCAAAAGCAGAAGAATTTTCTAAACTGATACTTACATTTTCAGATGTGATATTAGCACCTGTTAAAGTAAAAGATTGTTCAGCAGATGGTCCATTCCCTAAAAAATATGTAAAGTCAATTAAATCTTCATTTATTGTTAGGTTTGGAGCATTTGGGTCAGATTGAATTACATAGAATTCATCAATTTTTGCACGTTCCTTAGAGCTACTAAAAGTTTCAATTTTAATTTTTGAATTTGCTGTACCATTTGTGAAATCAAATGATAAAGTTTCCCAAGAGATACTATTTAAATCTTGTGTTATAGAGTCATCAAAATTACTTCCATCGGCAGCATGAGATATAATAATTCTATTTTCAGAGCTACTCCATCTTAAAGCATCAAACCTAACTGTAAAATTTCCACCATTTGCAGAACAATCAAGAGTTGGAGAGATTATATATCCAGTAGTACTACTTTTACCTAATCTAATTCCTTGTCCTATAGATCCAGGATCTGCATTATATACTTTTGAGCTTTTAGTCCAACCATTTGTTATGGATCCAGTACCTGAAGGAAATCCATTATAATGAATTGTGGTTTCACTATTTACAGTATAAAATGAAGTTGTTTTGACATTATTTTTTTCTGTAGAATATCCTTTTAAATTTACAGATATTAGAAAGAAAAAAAATAATAGATAATGTAATTTTTGTTTCATATTGTCTTTGAATTAATTATGGTTAATTTTAAAAATTAACAGTTTGCAAATAAAAATTATAAATTATCAGTAGATGTTAACTTATTATTAAGAAATTTAAATTGTATTTTCTAATACATTCAAATATAGTATTTTATAATATTGTTTTTGTTAAAATAATATCACGATTACCAGTGATATTTTGAATATTGCGTTATTTATACGTTAAAAAAATATAATTAATGTAAATAAAACGCATTTTTAGATGTTTTTATAGATTTTGTATTTTTGCTTTATAAAAAGTACTAAAAGAAAAACTTGAATTAAAAACTAACGCTTATAGATACTACTTCTTAAAATTTTTCGTTACTTTGTATAACAAACTACTATGTTATGCTAAATAAATTCTTCTTGTGGTGTTCTGGAGTAGATACAGAATTGCTAGAAAAATGTCCGAAGTCAGAGAAAATTAAATACTTTGGAATTGGTGGAACAGTCTTGTTTACTGCTATTATGGCAAGTATTTCAGGAGGTTTTGCTCTTTTTACTGTTTTTAAAAATCTTTATGTAGCTATAGGTTTTGGTTTTCTTTGGGGATTGTTGATTTTTAATTTAGATCGATTTATTGTTTCAACTTTAAAAAAACAGAATTCTAAATTTAAAGAGTTTACGCAAATTTTGCCAAGAATTATTTTAGCAATCGTCATAGCAGTTGTAATTGCGAAACCTTTGGAATTAAAATTATTTGAGAAAGAAATAAATCAAGTTTTACAGGAGGAAGAAAATCAAAAAGTATTACAATCCAAAGAAGTCATAGGGCAGCAGTTTGCAGAAGATATTAAAGCTAATAATACTAAAATTGATTTACTAAAAGATGAAATTGCACTAAAAAAAGCTGAGGTAGATTCACTTTATACAACTTATATTACAGAAGCAGAAGGAAAAACTGGAACAAGAAAACTTGGAAAAGGTCCAGTTTATAAAGAAAAAAGAGAAAAACATGATTTTGCTTTTAATGAACTTCAATTACTTCAAACAACAAATCATGATAAGATCTTGGAATTAGAAGAAGCTAATAAAGATTTAAAGCAATTACAAATTGAAAAAGAAGCCGCTGCTCTCGTTGTTTTGAAAAATTCAGATGGACTTTTAAGAAGAATAAAAGCAATGGGGAAATTGGATTTTTTACCTCAATTTTTCATTATGTTACTTTTTATTATCATTGAAACCGCTCCAATTATCACAAAATTTCTAACTCCAAAAGGAATTTATGATTATCATTTTCAGAATGAAGAATCTCATGTGAAAAATTGGGCAAAACAAGAAGAAACTAAATTAGATCAAATGCTAAAATCAGCGGATCATATCAATAAAGTAGTTCATGAAAATGTTCGAAAAAATGAAAATTTAATTAAGTATAAAACTGAGAAAGAAATAGAAGTTCAGAAAACGCAAACAGAAGCTTATTTACATAAACAAGGAAGTATTTTTAAGATTTAATTGAAAAAGTTTAAAATTCCAAAAACAATTAGAAGAATACCACTTCCAACATTGATATATTTCAGAATACAAGGATTTTTTAATTTAAACAAAAAACCACTTAAAATTGCATAAAATTCTATTGCGATAAAATTTGCGATAGCTGCAACCATTGCTAATAGAAAAATACTAGGTTTAGTTTTCATTTCTATTTTACTTGAAAAAGTAAGAAAAGCAACAAAATTAAATGGATTTAAAAGTGCTAATAAAAATGGAGTTAAAAAGGTGCGACTTCGTTTTGGTTTTGTTTTTTTTAGATCGGATTTTAAAATATTTGTAGTTAGAGCTTGGTAGATTATCCAAATTCCAAATAAAATAAGAACAACTGAAGCCGAAATATTAATGTATTTATTTTCTAATGAAATTGGATTCATCAAATAGAAATCTGTAAAAAAAGCTATTAGAGTTAAGAAAAAACTTCCAATCAAAACTCCAAAAGCTCCAATACTAGCAGATTTCAAACCTCCTTTCAATCCATTATTGATAACAATAATTGCAATCGGACCAATAATAATTGAAATAGAAAATGAAAAAATAAAAACCTTTAAAATATCCATACTTTAATAGAGATAATTAAAAACTCCAAATCCAATAATTAGAACTCCACTTCCTATATTTATAAATTTTAAAATTGCAGGATTTTTAATTTTACTAAGATAATGGCCACTAAAAACAGCATAAGCTGTCATGGCAATTAATGCAGCAATAGAAGAAGCTAAACCAAGTTGAAAAGATTGTTGGTAAGACATAACATCTAAATCTTTAGCAAAAGAAATATAAGCAACAAAACTAAGTGGATTGATCACAGCCAAAAGATATGCTCCCAAAATAGGATTCATAGTTCTTTTCTTGCATTTTACATCTGAACTTAAAATGTTTGTTTTTATCGCTTTGTATGCAATCATACAACCAAAAACAATTAGAATTATAGAGCTAGAAATATCTAAAATATCTTCGTCAAAAGTAAGAGAATCTTCAAAAACCAAATTAATAGAATAAGCCGCAAAAGTCATTGTGAAATTTGCAAACCAAACACCAATACATCCTTTTAATGCTTTTTTTACACCGCCATTCAAACCATAATTTATAATCAAAATCGCAGTTGGTCCAACAACAATAGAAACCATAAAAGCAAAAATAAAAGCCTTTATCATAATTCTTCAAAGTTTAAAGTTGATCTCTTTTCTTAAAGTTAAAGAATTATCTTTTTGATTATTAATTAGTTTGAAATATTATAAATATTTTAATAATTCGATGAAAATTGAATTAACTGGTGACTGAGTGAAGTCGAAATCAAGTTCAACCTAATGCTCTCCATAATTGATTCCATCCAGTTTTCCTCTAAAAATTTTATACTGAACAAAAACATAAACCATCACCAAAATAATTGCAAAAATCCACCAATAACTTCCAATCATCAAACCATAATGCGGAGCTGCACTATTATAAACAGTTAAAGGTTCATGCATATTATTAGAAGAAGGTAAAATATCTGGAAACATTGCTATTGCAGTAGAAAAAAAGGAAGCAATAATGAATAAAGAAGAGTAAATAAAACCTGTACTTTCTTTCTTAAATTTTTTAATTCTAAAAAGCATCAGCATACTAAAAATACTAATCAAAGGAACAATCCAAAGAATCGGATTTTTATTGAAATTATCAAAAGGAAATTCTCGAACATAATGCCAAGTAATTATTCCAATAATTGTCAAAAGAACTAATCCAGAATTCCAATAAAGAATATAATTTTTAAGCTTTTCTTTAAAAGAACAATTTGTTTTAAAAATTAACCAATTCGCTCCATGAATTGTAATTATCAAAAGAGAAATCAAACCAAGTAAAAGTGTAAACCAATCAATAATTCCAAGAGATTCGGCATGTGGATTTAAAGAACTATTCCAAAGCGGAAGGAAAAAATAACTTTCATCATATTTCGCAATTCCATTTTCAACACCGCCTAAATTTACACCACGAACAACATTTCCTAATGCTAAACCAAAAAACAAAGCCAATAAAAAACTAGAAACTCCAAAAGCAGTATCCCATATTTTAAACCAAAGTTGATTATTTAATTGTCCTCGAAACTCTAAACCAATTGCTCTAAAAATTAACAGCCAAAGAATCATTATTAATGGTAAATAAAATCCACTGAAAGAAGAAGCATAAACTAGCGGAAATGCAAAAAATAGAACACCTCCTGAAGCAATTAGCCAAACTTCATTTGCATCCCAAAAAGGACCAATTGCATTTTTTAATATTTTCTTGTCTTTTTCCTTTTTTGCAAAAAACAAATGAATAATTCCAACACCAAAATCATAACCATCTAAAACAACATAAATAGCTAACATACTAAGCAAAACAATGTACCAAAATAACTCCATAATGATTCGATTTAATTTTTTTGCTGGCGCGAGTTTGTAACTCGTGTCCACATAGATATTGAGAAACACACTTCAAAAAAAATATTAGGTCAAAGAATTAGAAATGTGTTGTACAAATTCAATAGATTAATTACTAATTTCCTTTTCTTTCATCTCTTTATAAACAATTTTCCCAACCAAAACTAAAAACAACATTCCTAGCAAAAGATAAAGACCAATAAAGCCAAGAAGTGTAAAAAGTGTATTTCCAGAAGAAACTGTCGGTGAAGTTCCGTGTTGTGTTTCCATCAGATTATAAACCAACCAAGGTTGTCTTCCTAATTCTGCTGTGTACCAACCTGCAGTATTTGCGATATATGGAAACGGCATTGCGAGAATCAAAATCCAAAGCAACCATTTTCGATTTGGTAATTTTCGCTTCCAAAGATTTAAAAAAGAAAGAAACATAATTAGAATAAAAATAGTTCCAAGACCAACCATAATATGATAAGCATAATACAAACCAGGAACATTTGTCGGCCAAAGTTTTTCATCAAACTCATTTAGACCAATAACTTCTTTTTCAAAACTTTTATAAGTCAAAAAACTCAGAATTCCTGGAACTTTAATCACATTATCCAACTTTTTCTCTTGCATATTTGGCTGTCCAATCAACACAATAGAAGCACTTTGTTCCGTCTCAAAAAGTCCTTCCATTGCAGCAAAAGTTACAGGTTGATATTTTACCACATTTTTCGCTACCAAATCTCCAGTAGGCACTGCCACCAAAATGGTCGCAACAATTCCAAACTGAACTCCCATTCTCAAAAACATTCGTCCCAAAGAATGATTTTTATTCTGCAAAACATAAAAAGCACCAATTCCAGCAACCACAAAAGCTGAAGTTACCAAAGAAGCCATTTGATTATGAAGATATGCCGGCAACAGCCAAGGATTTGTAAAAAGCGCAGAAAAATTATTCAAAACAAACTTTCCATTTTCCAAAATTTCATAGCCAACCGGATGTTGCATCCAAGCATTTGTAGCAATGATAAACCAACCGCTCAACCAAGAACCTAGAAAAACCAAAAATCCAGTTAAAAAATGTAATTTCTGTCCGAGCAATTTTTCACCAAAAAGAAATAAACCAAGAAAAGAAGATTCCAAAAAGAAGGAAAACATTCCTTCCATCGCCAAAGTTTGCCCTATGACACTCCCTGTCAATTCTGAAAATCTCGCCCAATTTGTTCCAAACTGAAACTCCATCGGAATTCCGGTGATTACTCCTATCACGAAATTCAAAGCGAAAATTTTCATCCAAAAATGTGCTGCTTTATTGTAATTTTCTTTTTTGGCCAACAAATATTTCCCCTTAAAAAACACGATAATTAGCGACAAACCCATTGTCAGCTGCGGAAACAAATAATGGAAAGTAATCGTAAAAGCAAATTGCATACGATCGTAAAAAAGCATATCCTCCATAACGAAAAAGTTTTAAATAAAAGTTTTTATGGCTTTCGTTTAGAGAGAAATGAGAGAGGAAAATTGATAAAGAAAAACTTAATCAATTCAAAATTAAGCGCATAAAAAAATACTATCACTAAGATAAGTAATAGTATTTTATAATTGAAAATATTTATCTGGAAATTAGCTGCTTACTTTTCCAACAGCACAACTCACAAATGATTTTGTTTTATGCATCAAAGTATTATCCATTCCTTCTGCAGGATATCCGATTTGTGCTAATTTCTCTTTTACAGCATTTAGAACATCTTCATTAGAAATATCTACAGAAACCTCTGAAGTTTCTACATTTACTTCTACTTTTTGAACACCTTCTAATTCGCTAATTTTCTTCGTGATAGAATTGGCACATCCACCACATTTTAAATTATTTATTTTTATTGATTCTGTCATTTTACTTTTCTATTTGGTAATTTTTACTCTTCCAAGCTAGAAAACCTCCATCAACATTATAGATTTTTGTATAACCAGCTTCCTTCAACATTTTTGAAGCTTTCATACTTCTAGAGCCAGCTTTACAATAAAGATAAATTGGCTGATCTTTTTTATAAGAAGCTTCCATTTTTTTTACAAAATTAGCATCAAAAACATTGATGTTTTTTGCTCCAGCTACGTGTCCTTCTTTATATTCTTCAGGTGTACGAACATCTATAATTTCTGCTTTTTCACCCTGAGCTTTTTTCAATTGTTCCGGACTGATTTCCGTAATGATTACATTACCGTTTTCGTCTTTTGTTCCATTAGAATTACAGCTAAAAAGAGCAATACTAATTACAAAAATCCAAATAAATTTTAAGGCTTTCATCTTAGTCAGTATTAGTAATTTTGAAAATTATAAAGTTGATGGACAAACAAAATCCGAAGTTTTCGCTCCACTTTCTTTAATTGCTTTAAATCCTCCACGAACATCTGTTACATTCGTAAATCCTTTAGATTTCATGATAGAAGAAGCAATCAACGAACGATATCCACTTTGGCAGTGAACAAAATAATTTCTGTGTTTGTCTAAATCATCAATATTTGTATGAATAAAATCTAATGGGAAACTAGAAACACCAATGATATGCTCTGAATTATATTCATTTGGTTTTCTAACATCCATAGGAACTTCCATAGATTCATTCTCTAAATTTGCTTTGAATTCTTCCGCAGAAATAGAACCAATTTTATCTACTTCATATCCTGCATCAATCCAAGCTTGTAATCCTCCTTTTAAATATCCTAAAGAATTATCATAACCAACTCTTGAAAGTCTTGTTACAACTTCTTTTTCTCTTCCTTCTTCTGCTAAGAAAATAATTTTTTGATCGATATCTTGAATCAAAGCACCAATCCATGGAGCGAAACCTCCATCAATTCCAAAATACCAAGCACCTGGAACAGTTCCTTGCTCAGCATAAGCACTTTTAGAACGAGTGTCGATAACTAAAACATCTTCTTGCTCTGCTAATTTTGCAAATTCTTCTGCAGAAAGAGGTGTAGTTCCCTTGTTTACAATTTCGTCAAACTCTGTATTTACTTGCTTGTTCATTTTTACATTGTTTGGGAAATATTGTGGTGGAGTAGTCAATCCTTCTGTTACTTCTTTCACGAATTCCTCTTTTGACATATCTTCACGAAGTGCGTAGTTTGTTTTCTTTTGATTTCCTAAAGTATCAAAAGTTTCTTTACTCATGTTTTTTCCACAAGCAGAACCAGCTCCATGATTTGGATAAACGATAATATCATCTGGAAGTGTCATAATTCTGTTTCTTAAAGAATCATATAAATGACCAGCCAAATCAGCTTCTGTCAAATCAGATTTTACAGCTAAATCAGGTCTTCCTACATCTCCGATAAATAAACAATCTCCTGTAAATACACATGGAGTTTTTCCTTCTTCATCTATTAATAAATAAGATGATGATTCCATCGTGTGCCCTGGAGTGTGTAATAATTTTATTTTTCCATTACCAATAGAAAATTCTTCATTGTCTTTTCCTTGGTGAATTTCATAATTAGGATTCGCATTTGGCCCAAAAACAATAGTCGCACCAGTTTTCTTCGCTAAATCAACTTGTCCTGAAACAAAGTCTGCGTGAAAATGCGTTAAAAAGATATATTTAATTTTTGCTCCATCTTTCTCCGCCATTTCCAAATATGGTTGCGTCTCTCTTAACGGATCGATAATAGCAGCTTCTCCATTCGATTCTATATAGTATGCCATTTCAGCAAGGCATCCTGTAAATATTTGTTGAACTTTCATGTAATTTTAATTTTGATTGATACGCGTTTGTTTACAAAGTTATGAGATTGTTTTCTTTAAAAAACTAATATTTGTCATTTTTTTAAGCTATAAAAAATATGCTAAGTATTTGATTGATTTAAATATATGTCATATTTTTCATGGTAATCTGAATTCTTTTTACCAAAATATTCTACAGCATTATGAATGGATAAAAAACAGTTCTCTTTACCAATAACATCCAAAATTCCACTTCGGTGTAAAGCATCACGTACAGGACCTTTCAGATTTGTAAAATATAGCTTGATATTTTTGGCAGCGTAGAATTTTACGCTTTCTCCAAGCATCTCAATTGCAGAACTATCTACAGCACTAATTGTTTCTGCATTTAGAATAATTACTTCTAATTGATCTCCTTTTTCTCTTACCATTTTCTTCAATTTCTCTTTGAAATAAGTGGTGTTTGCAAAATATAATTCTGCATCAAATCGAACAATTAGAATTCTAGGATCTACTTTTAAGTTTTTGAATCGATGAATATTTCGATAAAATTGCGTGTTTTCTACTTGACCTAAAATTGCCATATGTGGCCTTGAAGAACGATAAATTACAACTAATAAAGATAGTGTAACTCCAACTCCAATTCCTTCTTTAATTCCCACAAAAAGTGTCATTAAAAATGTTACGATTAACATGACAAAATCAATTTTATCACTTTTCCAAAGATGTTTAAACTCGCTTACTTTAATTAAGTTAAAAACCGCTACGATAATAATTGCAGCAAGTACAGTTTTTGGTAAATAATAAAAAAGAGGTGTCAGAAAAAGAAGTGTGATTAATACAACTCCAGCAGAAATTAATGCGGCAACTCCTGTTCTTGCTCCCATTTCTTGATTTACAGCAGATCTAGAAAAACTTGCTGTAGAAGGATATGAATTAAATAATGAACCTAACATATTTCCAAGTCCAAGTGCGATTAATTCTTGATTCGGATAAATTCGATATTCATTTTGTTTACATTCCAAAGATTTTCCAATAGAAATCATTTCTAAAAAACCAATCATTGCTAATGTGAAAGCAATGGGAAGTAATTCACCTAACATATCCAATTTCAAATCTGGAACTGAAAAAGTTGGCAATCCTTTCGGAATATCTCCTACAATTTCTACAGTAGAAAAATAAGAAGCTCCGAATTTCATGATCAAAATTCCGATAATCACAACCAAAATTGCACTCGGAATTCGTTTATTTACTTTTTTCAAAAATTTGATAATCAGAATAGCAATTCCTCCAATCAGAAAAGCATACCAATTAATGGAATCTAATTCTGTCCAAATATCAAAAGTAAGTTTATGAAACTGATTACTTCTTTGTACATCAATTCCCAAGAGATTTTTAAACTGATTAAAACCAATAATTAAAGCCGCAGCAGAAGTAAAACCAGTAATCACGGGTTTGGAAAGGAAATTAACAATGAATCCCATTTTGAAAACTCCCATTAAAAACTGAACAGCTCCAGTCAATAATGCGATTAAAATCGTGATGGCGAGATAATTTTCTGTTCCAACAACAGCAATTGTAGAAACTCCAGCAGCAACAATTAAAGAATCCATCGCAACAGGCCCTGTAGAAACTTGTCTTGAAGATCCGAAAATTGCATAAACTAATTGTGGTACTAAAGCAGTATAAAGTCCATAAATTGGTGGAATTCCTGCAATTAAAGCATAAGCAATTCCTTGAGGAATCATGATAATTCCTACGGTTAATCCAGCTGTTAAATCTCCTTTGAAAATATCCAAGGAATATTTAGGTAGCCATTCTAAAATTGGAATGTATTTTTTAAAGTTCATTTTTTAGAATAATAATTCACCTTGTCTTCCTTCCTTCGTCTTTCCTAAATGCTTATAAGCAGCAGCCGTAATCTCCCTTCCTCTTGGTGTTCTAACAATAAATCCTTTTTGAATCAAAAACGGTTCGTAAACCTCTTCGATCGTTTCTGCACTTTCTCCAACTGCAGTTGCAATGGTAGAAATTCCAACAGGGCCTCCTCCAAATTTTTCAATTACAGTTGTCAAAATTCGATTATCCATTTCGTCTAATCCGTGTGCATCCACATGTAATGCTTCTAAGGCAAATTTTGCAATTTCAATATCGATTGCTCCATTTCCTTTAATTTGTGCAAAATCTCTTACTCTTCTAAGTAAAGCATTTGCAATACGAGGTGTTCCACGACTTCTTCCAGCAATTTCGATTGCTGCTTCTAATGAAATTTTTGTATCTAAAATCATAGCACTTCTTTGAAGAATTGTTGCAAGAAGTTCTGTGCTATAATATTGAAGTCTACTACTAATTCCAAAACGAGCACGCATCGGTGCTGTTAATAATCCTGAACGAGTAGTGGCACCAACTAAAGTAAAAGGTTCTAAAAAGATTTGAACTGTACGAGCATTTGGTCCCGATTCAATCATGATGTCAATCTTGAAATCTTCCATTGCAGAATATAAATATTCTTCTACAACAGGACTCAATCGATGGATTTCATCAATAAATAAAACATCACGACTATCTAAATTTGTCAATAAACCAGCTAAATCTCCTGGTTTATCCAAAACTGGACCTGAAGTAATTTTAATTCCAACACCAAGTTCGTTTGCTAAAATATTAGCCAATGTAGTTTTTCCTAGTCCTGGAGGTCCATGAAATAAAGTATGATCTAATGCTTCACCTCGTAGATTTGCAGCTTGTACGAAAATTTTTAGGTTTTCAAGAGCTTGTTCTTGTCCAGTAAAATCACTGAACGAAAGAGGTCTCAATTTTTTCTCGACATCCATTTCTTCGTTAGAAAAATGGTCTTTATTCGGATTCAAATTCTCATTCATAGAGCAAAGATAGTGAGAATAGGAATATTTTAAGAATTATAGTGAAAAAAAAGAGGTTGACAAACAACCTCCATACTCTTTTTCAATGTGCAATTAACTTTCCCCGTTTAAGTAAAAAAAAATCATAAAATAAGTTTTAAGTATTAATTTTTTTACAAGAAAATCTACTTGCGTCGTGAAGATAGTAAAGGTTTTTCAAATAATTTGTTTTTCCATAAAAATTAAAAACAGATGAAATAATAAATGGAATTAAATTTTGATGAAATTTATTTGATACAAAAGATTTTGAGGGATTGTTTTTCAGTTGGTTATATTAGGTGTTTGTTTTTAACTTTTAATAATTATTATTTATAAATAAAATAGTTTAATATTGAATAATTAATAAAAAATTAACATTTTAAAGATTTTGTAATAAAAAAAAGAATCACATAAATAATGAATAAATTATGTGATTCTTAATTTTTTATATTTTCAGTAAAACTTTCCTTTTTTTGAAGAATTATAATTTTAGATAAAGAAATTCCACACTAATCCAAATCTAAAGCTTAAATCTCTATATGGGTAGTTTGGAGCATTGAAGTAATCTCTTCCTGTAAAACTTGCAGTGAAATTTTCTAAAATGAAGTAAATTCTAGTTCTTCTAATTTGTCCACTTACGAATAAATCAAAAATTGGGAAATTTCCGATTTTGTCCGAATTTTGAATAGAAAATTCATTTAAAACAGGATTGTAAGCATTAGCATAATATTCTGTAAAATATTTAAAAGTAACCCCAGTTTTTAACAATAAAGGATCTCCTTTGAATAGATGATCTGTAAAATATAATGAGTTTCTTGTTGTGAACTCAGGTGCTCTGAAAACAGATTCTCCATCGATAACTTTTTGATACATCAAAGTATTTGTCAATGCAAATTTCCCAAGTTTAAAAGTATTTTCGGCTTTTAGTTTTAGATAATTTACAGTTCCTGAATGTTGAGCTGCCTGTGTTTGTTCTGCACTATTGAAATATGCATAATTATCAATAGAAGTATAATCTGCAGAAATATCGATCCATTTTGTATCTAAAGTAGCATTTGCATTTCTGTAGATTTCATTTTTAAAATCATTGTACCAATTATAAGATTTATATGGACTTTGATTTAAAATAAAATTGAAATTAGGTGATTTTG
Source organism: Aureivirga sp. CE67 (assembly GCF_015767245.1). Classification (GTDB taxonomy): domain Bacteria; phylum Bacteroidota; class Bacteroidia; order Flavobacteriales; family Flavobacteriaceae; genus Aureivirga. The sequence continues at coordinate 745,676 of NZ_JADOTV010000001.1, read as the reverse complement.
ATGTTTCTGAAACTCCAACTTTGAAAAAGAATTTGTCTTTTTCTCCAATACTTGCATCTGCATAATATCGATGCCCTGTTAAATCACCAGAAACAATTTGAGTAACATCAGCATTCAAATTAAATTTTTTGATTTTTGCATGCCATTCGGCTCCAGCAGAAACAGAATTTCCGTCAATTTGTGAAGGAATTCTTTGATCATCAATAAAAACAAGACTTTCATATTGATGTTTATAAGTGTAATATTCAATCTTTCCTTTTAATTCCCCTAAAAGATATGGAGAGTCAAAATCTAAATAAGCTTGATTAAAAAATGTTTTGTTTGAAAGTCTATTATAAACAGTAGTTTTAAAAGATTCGCCATAAATTTCATTTGCTTTTTCTTGCGAGAAATCATAGTGTTTAGATTCATAAGCAAATCTATGTCCGATACTAATTTGATTTTGATTTGGAACAGAATCTTTGACTCTTAAGAAATTATATTTTTGATCGAAATAATATCTTTTTCCAATATAAAAACTATTTGCATCTGTATAATTTACATCCAAACGCTCTCTGTTGTTAAACTCCGAATCTCCAGATTTGAAATTCGCTAATGACTCTGCAGTCAAACCTCCATTTTCATCATTACTAAAATCTTGAGAAGTATAATGTCCTCGAATGTAATATTTTTTGTTTTTAGTATGATAATTAAAAGTAGCAATGAAATTTCCATGACTACTTAACTGGTGTCTATATTTTCCTAAAGAACGCAGCCCGTTATATTGTACCGAAAAATTGAACTGTCTTGAAGTATTCATCGTCACAAAAGCATTTAGTACTTGCCCTTGTGTAAAAGTTGATTTATAAAACAATTCAGAAGTAGGAGTAGGAACGTAATAATAATGGATATCTTTTATATTGAAATATTCATAAGTTTTTGCTGTAGCTCCCATTTGTGGAAATAATCCTTCATCACGAAAATCATAACCTAGCTTTGTATATGTTTGTCCAACATTGTTAAATGGCAGTAATTCGAAATTATCTTTTCTTCTTGGATTGAATTTATATTCTTTTTGAATGGTAAGCGTAGTATCGATATAAGTAGTATCATTTGCATAAGAAATTATTTTATAATCCTTAAAAGTAGTTTTACCGCTATAATCTACCGTAAGCTCTCCCTTTCGTACATTATCTTTAACATTTCTACTATTTAAATCGTTTCCTCCTGTAAATTGAGAAAATCCTTTCATTGAAAGTAGAATAAAAAATATAATTAATAAGTGTTTTTTCATAATCTAAATTATCTCACAAAAATAATGAAATTAGAATATAAGTAGAAAAACAAGTTTTAAAGTTTTCAAAATAAATTTTTAGTGAAAGTTTAAATAGATAAATAAAAAAATCCACATTACAGAATAATGTGGATTGGCTTTATAAAAGGATATTTGCTTTAAATTTTTTGAATTAAATCATTTTTAAATAATTCAATTCTTGTTGTGATAAATGCCTCCATTTACCTCTCGCGATGTCTTTTTTCGTAAGTCCGGCAAAAGATACACGATCAAGTTTCGTTACTGTGTAACCTAATTGTTCAAAAATCTTACGAACAATTTTATTTCTTCCAGAGTGAATCTCTAGACCAATTTCGTTTTTCTTTTGTCCTTCAACGAAAGAAATTTCATCAACAAGTACTTTTCTACCTTCAACATCAATACCAGCTGCGATTTTTTCCAAATCTTTTAAAGCTAATTTTTTGTCCAAAGTAACATGGTAGATTTTACGCACTTTGTGTTTTGGATGTGTAAGTTTTCTAGCCATTTCACCATCATTTGTGAAAAGTAAAAGACCTGTAGTGTTTCTGTCCAATCTTCCAACTGGGTAAATGCGCTCTTTTGCTGCATTTCTAACCAAATCCATCACAGTTTTTCTACCTTTTTCATCCTCCATGTTTGTGATGTAATTCTTAGGCTTGTTTAACAAAACATAACGTTTTGTTTCAGGATTCAATAAAGTTCCGTCAAAACGAACTTCATCCGTCGGTTTTACTTTATATCCCATTTCTGTAATAACTTTTCCGTTTACAGTTGCACTTCCAGCATTGATATATTTATCAGCATCACGACGAGAACAAATTCCAGAATTTGAAATGTATTTATTTAAACGGATTCCATCATCTTTCTTTTCGATTTTAACCGTCTTTTTTACATCTTTTTCAAATTTTCTTTCGTTGTTACCAGAAAATTTTCTTCCTCCAGATTGATTTCTAGAACCAAAATTTCCTCCTCTTCCACGAGAATTTGAGTTTCTTGAATCGTTCGAATTTCTTCCTCCTGCTTTGTGTCGTCCTCTCGACGAGTTTCTATTTGCATTCATTGTTTAAAAAATTTTTGCAAAATTACATTAAATCTTCTGAATATAAACCATATAAATATCTAATATTTTTATAAATAAAATCTCAGAATGGTAATTTTTAGAGTTTTAGAACTTCCGTTTTTACTATATGTTAAAATTAAATAGGTTTTTTTTATTAAAATGCTAAAAAACATAAATACGTTTTTTGTGTTATTTTTAACTTAAATTAATGAAAAGTGTTATATCTAACAGTATATTTCTGTTAAAAACGAAGAAAACTCGCTTATTTCTTTAACTTCTTTTACTTGTGTACTCTTGCAAAAAGCTGTATAATTACACCTCTCAAAAAAATTTTAACTACAAAATGACAAACAATAAACAGATTTCTATATTCGAGGCATTGTTACCTGTACTTATTTTGGTGATGATCTTGGCGTTTAATGTATATATATTTGGAGATGGAGCGACAGGAGGACCAAACCAATTTGCTTTAATTTTAGGAGCTGCCGTAGCTGCAGGAGTTGGTTTTAAAAACCGTTTTAGCTATGAAAGAATGATGGAGTTTGTTTCCAAAAATATCAAATCTACAAGTTCAGCAATTTTGATTCTTTTGATGGTAGGAGCTTTGGCGGGAACTTGGCTGATTAGTGGAGTAATTCCAGCAATGGTTTATTATGGTTTACAAATCTTAAATCCGACTTGGTTTTTAGCTGCAACCGTTATCATTACTGCAATTATTTCTTTAGCAACCGGAAGTTCTTGGACAACTTCAGCAACGATTGGTATTGCACTTGTAGGAATTGGAAGAACGCTTGGTTTACCAGAAGGAATGGTAGCTGGAGCCGTAATTTCAGGAGCCTATTTTGGAGATAAAATGTCACCACTTTCAGATACGACAAACTTAGCACCAGCAATGGCAGGAGCTACACTTTTTGATCATATAAAATATATGGCATTTACTACAGTTCCATCTATTATTATTACTTTGATTGTTTTCATCATTTTAGGATTTACATACGAGTCTGGAAATATGATGGATCATACAGCTTTATTGGAAAGTATTGAAAATACATTTTATATCAGTCCAGTGTTATTTTTGGTTCCAGTTGCAGTAATCTTAATGATTTTGAAAAAAGCCTCGCCTTTAGTTGCGCTTTTAGCAGGAACTTTATTAGCAGCAGTTTTCGCAGCATTTTTTCAACCAGAAATTGTACAAAAAATAGCTGGAGTAGAAGGAGATTATTCTTTCTCAACAATCTATAAAGGTATCATGAATGCAATCGTAGATAAAACATATATCGCTTCTGGAAATGAAGTGTTTGATGCGGAGAAATTATTTAGCGCCAAAGGAATGCAAGGAATGTTAGGAACTATTTGGTTAATTCTTTGTGCAATGGTTTTTGGTGGAATTATGGAAGCAATTGGAGCTCTAGAAAGATTGAGTAATGCACTTTTAAGTATTGCAAAAAGCACTTTCGGATTATTTGCAAATACAGTTGGATCTTGTGTGTTATTAAACGTTACAGCTTCAGATCAATATTTAGCAATTGTAGTTCCAGGAAGAATGTTTTCAAAAGCATATCAAGATAAGAATTTGGCACCAGAAAACTTAAGTAGAACTTTAGAAGATTCAGGAACTGTAACTTCAGTGTTGATTCCTTGGAATACTTGTGGAGCTTTTCAAGCTGGAGTTTTAGGAGTACCAACATTGACATATTTACCATTTGCGTTCTTTAATTATTTAAGTCCGATAATGACATTAGTTTTTGCTGCTTTTGGTATTAAAATTAAAAAATTAATCAAGAAAACTACGGTGCCTTCAGGAATTGAGGATAGTAATTTCTAAATCAACAGATTAAATAAAACTAATAAAAACACCCTAAATTTTTTTCAAAAAAAGTGTAGGGTGTTTTTTATTTGAGTTGTTTTCATTTTACAAAACCCCAATAAAAATGAAAAAACAACTATCTTTTTTTACATTTTTCCTAGTAGCTACTCTAGGAATAAATGCACAAACCATCCTTTTTCAGGAAAATTTTGAGTCACATCCACTAACAACTTTTGTACATTCTTATGATAATGCTGCAATTCCAAACGAAAGTTTAGAATGTGGTAAAACTTCTGTAGGAACAGCTTCTTTTTTCAATTCGACAAATATGAATTTTAAAGAAGAAGAAAATAATACTGTTTTCTTAGGAGTAAACGCAGAAGAGCCTTGTGGAGGTTACTATAATACAGACGTAAAAGTAGAAAATGTAGATTTATCTGGAGTAGATGAATTATATTTTCAATGTCGCTATTTTATGACTTCTCCTTTAGATTGGGGAAGTAATGTTTTAAAAATTACGCTTAAAAAAGATGCTTTGATTCATGAGATTTCTACAGAATTTACTGTAGAAGATGCTTGGACAGATGTGGCGCTTGCTTTACCAAATACTTTTATTCAAGAAGGAGTTTCTATTGAAATAAATATAGGAGGAGAAGGAGTAGCGATTGATAATATTTCGATTGCAGATGAAATTCTTACAGTCGAAGAAGAGGAAGAAGAAACTGATGATTCTGTTCTTTTTCAGGAAGATTTTGAAACATTTCCATTAACAACTTTTGTGCACTCTTATGATAATTCTGAAATTCCAAACGAAGGATTGGCTTGTGGAAAAGCTTCTGTAGGAACAGCAACTTATTTTAATTCTACAAACTTAGATTTTAAACCAGAAGAAAATAATTCTATTTTTTTAGGAGTAAATACAGAAGAACCTTGTGGAGGATATTATAATACAGATGTGAAAGTAGAAAATGTAGACTTATCAGGAGTAGATGAATTGTATTTTCAATGTCGCTATTTTATGACTTCTCCTCTGGATTGGGGAAGTAATATTTTGACAGTTACTTTCAAAAAAGATGCTTTGGTTCATGAAATTTCTTCAGAATTCACAGTAGAAGACGCTTGGACAGATTTAGAATTAGCTTTACCAAATACTTTAATTCAAGAAGGAGTAACGATTGAAATTAAAATAGGAGGAGAAGGAGTAGCAATTGACAATATTTCGATTGTAGATGAAATTGAAGAAGAAGAGGAGGAAGAGGAGGAAGAAACAGACGATTCTATTTTATTCCAAGAAGATTTTGAAACTTTCCCATTAACAACTTTTGTGCACTCTTATGATAATGCAGCAGTTCCAAATGAAAATTTAGAATGTGGAAAAGCTTCAGTAGGAACTACAACTTATTTTAATTCTACAAGTTTAGATTTTAAAAACGATGAAAATGATTCTGTTTTCTTAGGAATCAATACAGAAGAACCTTGTGGAGGAATTTATGATACGAAAGTAAAAGTAGAAAATGTAGATTTATCAGGAGTAGATGAATTGTTTTTCCAATGTCGTTATTTTATGACTTCTCCTTTAGACTGGGGAGAAACTGCAATTAAAGTTACGTTTAAAAAAGATGCTTTAGTTCATGAAATTACTTCGGAGTTTTCAGAGGAAGACGCTTGGACAGATTTAGAAGTTGCTTTGCCAAATACTTTTATCCAAGAAGGAGTGACGATTGAAATTGAAATGAAAGGTGAAGGAGTTGCTTTGGATGATTTATTTGTAACAAAAGAAGCTAAAACAGATGGAGAATTATCAATAGACCAAAACGTTTTAGAAATGGTAAAAATATATCCAAACCCAACAGAAAATAGTATTAATATTCAGCATAAAAATAAAATTTCAGAGATTTCTGTTTATGATTTAAATGGGACTTTATTAAAATCTGAAATGAATACTAAGGATGGAAAAGTAAGTTTTGAAAACTATTCAAAAGGGTTTTATATCGTAAAGGTAAAGGATGAAAAAGGAAATTTATTTATCCAAAAAGTTTTGAAAAAATAGTTTATTAAGTATTTGATTTAATTCATAATTCGAAAAAAGGCTGTCTATTGACAGCCTTTTTTTATATAATTTATTTACTTTTTTGTTGTACACTGATAGATTCGATATGAATTGCTTTGAAAATTTTCTCTATAAATTCTTGACTCAATCCATTCTTCTCTCCATTGATGATCATTTTTTCTAAAACATGTGCCCAACGATCGCTCTGAAGAATTGCAACGTTTTTCTCATGTTTTAATTTTCCAATTTTACTAGCTACACCCATTCTGTGTGCCAATAAATCTAGAAGGTTTTTATCTAAAACATCCAAATCTTTTCTGAAAGCTTTGATCTTATGTTGATAATCTTTTTCGTTAGTATTATCAATTCGGATTTTTAAATCTCTAGTGATTTCTGATAATCTTTCAGGAGTAATTTGCTGCATCGCATCACTCCAAGCATTGTCAGGATCGATGTGTGTTTCGATCATTAAACCTTCATATCTTAAATCTAAAGCCATTTGACAAGTATCGAAAATAGTATCTCGACGACCACAAATATGCGATGGATCTAAAATCATTGGCAAATCAGGAAATTCTTTCTTTAGCTCGATTGCAATCTGCCATTTTGGATTGTTTCGATATTCTGTTTTTTGATATGTAGAAAATCCTCTATGAATTACTCCAAGCTGACTGATTCCAGCATTTTTGATTCTTTCTACAGCTCCTAACCATAGAGATAAATCTGGATTTACAGGGTTTTTAACCAAAACAGTTTTATCAACACCTTTTAGCGCATCTGCAATTTCTTGTACTGCAAAAGGATTTACTGTAGTTCTTGCTCCAACCCATAAAATATCAATATCATGTTGTAAGGCTTTCTCTACATGATCAGCAGTACCAACTTCTGTTGTTACCAAAAGCCCAGTTTCTTCCTTAACTTTTTGCAACCATTTCAAACCTTTTTCTCCAACTCCTTCAAATTGTCCAGGTCTAGTTCTAGGTTTCCAAATTCCAGCTCTAAAAACATTGGTGTCCGTATTTTTTAATTGGTGTGCAGTTTCTAATACCTGTTCTTCGGTTTCAGCACTACAAGGACCTGCAATCACTAAAGGGTGTTCTAGTTGCATATCCTCTAACCATGTTTTAAAAGTTGCTGTATTCTCCATTATAATTTACTTACGTTTAGATATTCTATTATACAAAAAAAGTCCCGATAAATCGAGACTTTAGTTTATTTTATAATACACCATAGCATAGCCTCTCTTATCTTTTGAGATAAAATTTAGAGTTGCTCCACCAAGTGTTATTATTTGTCATTACTGTTTAATTTGTAGCAAAATTAATTATAAATTAATTAATTACAAGAATAGATTTTTTTTTTAACATGTTTTTTTGAAAAATAAGCTTCTGTTAATGTTTTAGATACTTTTCTTTAAATAAGTGTAGAAATGTCTAAATAAGCGATTATTTTTGGCTGAGAAGTAAACAATTATAAAGAAAGGAATTTTATTTAATTAATGGTTAAAATGTTTTTGAATAAAAAGGTTTCGAATTAAAGTTGTTTTACCCAAAAGATAAAAAATTAAGGTTAAAATTTTATATATTTAAGAGTATGGAAATAAAAATCAATGTTGATGAAGTAGAATACACTGTAGACTTAGCAAAACCAATCGATATTTCGACAACCATTTTTGGTCATGAAAAAAACCCGAATGCATGGTATGTCTCACATCCGAAGATTGAGCCAGTAGTAATGGGAGATTTTGTAGGAAAAGTAACAGAAGGATCTTCAACAAATTTTTTTAATATCCATTTTAATCCACATGCACACGGAACACATACAGAGTGTATTGGACATATTACGGAAGAATTTCATAGTATCAACGAATACTTAAAAGAATTTCACTTTTTAGCAGAGTTAATTACGATAAATCCTGAAAAAATAGGAGAAGATTTGGTGATTACAAAAGAATTGATAGAAGAGAAGATGAGGTATTTTAAAGATGCAATTATTATTAGAACACTTCCGAATGAAGATGAAAAATTAAGTAAACAATATTCGAATACCAACCCCGCTTACCTAACAGAAGAAGCTGCTTTGTTTTTGAGAGAAAAACAAATTAAGCATTTATTAATTGACTTACCATCTGTAGATAAAGAGAGAGATGAAGGGAAGTTGGTAGCACATAAGGCTTTTTGGAATTATGAAGGAGAGCGAAGATATGATGCTACAATTACAGAATTTGTATATGTTCCTGATGCGATAGAAGATGGTTTGTTTTTTATGAATTTACAAATAGCATCGTTTGAAAATGATGCTTCGCCAAGCAAACCAATTTTATACCAGATAAAATCATGAATATTGAAGCGTTAAGAGAGTATTGTATTGGAAAACCTAATGTGTCAGAGGGTTTTCCTTTTGACGAAAAAACATTAGTTTTTAAAGTAGCAGGAAAAGTTTTTGCGATAACAACTTTGGATGAATATCCGATGAAAGTAAATTTAAAATGTGATCCTGAAAAAGCTATAGAATATAGAGAAACTTATGATGAGATAACTTCAGGCTATCATATGAATAAAAAGCATTGGAATACAATAGATTTTGAAGGGAAACTTTCCAATGAGTTTTTGAAGCATTTAATAGATCATTCTTACGATTCTGTAATCTTGGGGTTGACTAAAAAAGAAAAGCAAGAATTAGGCTATTTATAATGTGTTTGTCTGTATTTTGAAGGAGTCATTCCTTTGATATCTTTAAATTTCCGATTAAAATTAGCTAAATTATTGAAACCAGATTTATAGCAAATATCCATAATATTCAACTCGTTCCGTTTGGAGAGAAGCTTACAAGCATTTCCGATTCTGAGTTCTGTAAGAAAATTGACAAAGGTTTTGTTTGTTCGTTGTTTAAAATATCTGCAAAAGGCATTAGGGGTCATATTTGCGATATTTGCTACTTCTTCTAATAAGATATTTCGATGAAATTCTCTTAAAGCAAACTGGATAATTTCATCCATTCTTAACTCTTCTTCTTCCGAGTATTTTTTATCTACAATAAGAGATGAAAGTATTTCTTTATTATCTTCATAAGCAGACAAGTCACTAATAATATTTAGGAAAGAAATAAATTTTTGAAAATTGTTTAAAAATTCAATTTGCTTAATCTTTCGAATGATAGACTTATCGATATTTGTCATTTTTATACCTCTAAGTGAATCATTGAAGAAAGGAGTCAAATGAATCATTTCTGGTAATTCAAAAAAGTTAGTTCCAAAAGATTCTGGTGAAAAATAAATAGAAATCATTTCACATTTAGTTTCAACATTATCATTTTTAAAAACATGAGGAAGCTTTTCACCAATAACAAAAAAATCTAAAGGTTTAAAATTACCGATTGAATCGCCTATAATGTAAGTTCCCTCTCCGTTTAATATTAATGTTAATTGAATTTCAGAATGTTGATGAAGATGGTTGTAGAATTGTTTTCCGAAGTCCCGCTGCACTACAATGGTTTCCGTTATAGCTTTGGAGACTTTAAAGGGGATAATTTTCATAGATAATAATTTATATTGTTTCTACAAAAATTGTTAAAAATAAGTAGATATGCAAGTGTTAAGGTTAAAATAGTATTTAAATATGTTAATTATTTATTGTAGATTTACTAAAATAATAAGTTATATTTGTAGAGTTAATTGTTAAGAAATAAATAAAATTAATTATAAATTGAAAGTCATATTTTAAATTATATTAAAAGTTGTAGGATTCTTTTTAAAAATAAAAATTAGTAAAAGTGATTTTCATAAGAGGTTGTAAATATTTACAACCTCTCTTTTTTTGTTAAAAATGTACTAGTTTGTCAATTCTGTGAATAAACTTTCTAGATTTTGATTTTTTGTATTCATCTTTAAAATTTTCAATCCATTTTTCTGTGCAAAGTCAAAAATTTCCGATCGCATATCATCTTGAGTATCAAAAATAAACTCCCAAGTTGTATCAAAAATATTGTCAAAAGACTTTAAATTAGGAATATCTTGTAAGAATTTTCTTTCAATTTGGTAGTCAAATTCCACTTCGATTCTTTGGTCTTGATTCTTTTTTAGCTCTTCCATGCTTTTATCCAAAACAATTTTTCCTTTATTAATGATAATAACACGATCACAAACAGCCTCTACTTCTTGCATAATGTGCGTAGAAAATAAAATGGTTCTATTTTTACCGTAGTTACGAATCAAATCACGAATTTCAATTAACTGATTTGGATCTAAACCTGTAGTTGGTTCATCCAGAATTAAAATATCTGGATTATGTAACATAGCAGCTGCCAATCCAACTCTTTGACGATATCCTTTAGAAAGTTGATTGATTTTTTTGTGAGCTTCAGGTGTTAAACCTACTTCTTTTATGATTTCGGAAACTCTATTTTTATTGATTTTATGAATTTTAGCATGAAAACTTAAATATTCTTTCACATACATATCCAAATACAATGGATTGTGTTCTGGAAGATATCCAATATTTTTTTGAACATTTAAAATATCATCTGTAACAGAAACATTATTAACAGAAACATTTCCACCTGTTGCTTTGACAAAGCCAGTAATAATTTTCATAGTTGTAGATTTTCCAGCTCCATTTGGACCCAAAAAACCAACGATTTCTCCTTTTCCTATGGAAAAATTAATAGCATCTAATGCAGTTTGTGTTCCATATTGTTTTGTAAGATTTGATACTTCAATTGCCATATTTTTCGTGTTTTTAGCAAAAATACATTTTATAAATTAATGTTAAAGTGAGAAAGCTTCCAGTTATGTTATTTTTTTTTCTGAAATTTGCACCTCTCAATTTTAAGCTTCAATAAAGCTCACTCTAAAGTATAAACAATGAATAAGCAAATAAAGTATATAAATCTTGGAGAAAAAGATTATAAAGATACATGGGATTACCAAACGGAGTTGTTTCAAGGAATTATAGATACTAAAATTTCTAACAGAAGAAACGATGAAAATAATCCTACTCCAAATTATTTACTTTTCGTGGAACATCCACATGTATATACTTTAGGGAAAAGCGGTGATATCTCAAATCTTCTTTTATCTGAAAAACAGTTAGAAGAAAAAGGAGCTAAATTCTATAAAATTAATAGAGGAGGGGATATTACATATCATGGACCAGGACAAATTGTTGGATATCCAATATTGGATTTAGATAATTTTTTTACAGATATCCATAAATATTTAAGATTTTTAGAAGAGGCAATTATCTTAACATTAGCTGAATACGGAATAAAGAGTGAGAGAAGTGAAGGAGAAACCGGAGTTTGGCTAGATGTTGGTACACCTTTTGCTAGAAAAATATGCGCCATGGGAGTGAAAAGTAGTAGATGGGTGACGATGCATGGTTTTGCTTTAAACGTGAATGCTAACTTGGGATATTTTGATAATATCGTGCCATGTGGTATTAAGGATAAAGCTGTCACTTCTATGGAGGCTGAATTAAACAGGAAAATTCCGATGGAGGAAGTTCAAAATAAAATACTTATACACTTTAAAACACTTTTTGAAGCTGAAATCATTGAATAGACCGTTCAATATTTTTGTTTTTTCAAAAGTATCTTTGTTTTCATTATAATTAATTTTAAAGTGTCTTGAATTAATTAAAACTGAGAATTTAATAATAGTATCTGAAACGTATCAGGTTAGGAAAGTTATAAAAAAAGAAATTGCCTAATTTCTTAGACAATTTCTTAAAACATGATAGATAAAACAGTTAACAATTACTTGCTAACATACGGTTGCTGAAAGAATCTCCAGTTCTTCCATGCATTTTTTCATTTCGTTATAAGTTCTTTCAATATCGTGGTCTAGTCCGATTGAAAAACGGATGATACCATCTGATAACCCCATTTTATTTTGTTCTTCTTCTGGAATTTCCGATGATGTACTAGAACCAGGAGCGCTAAATAATGTTTTGTAGAATCCTAAACTTACTGCTAAGTATCCTAAGTTTCTATCTTGCATTAGCTCCATTAATTGGTTTGCTTTTTCTAAAGACCCAACATCGATTGTAAGTAATCCTCCAAATCCGAATTCTTCATTTCTCATAGAGTTATATAATTCGTGATCTTTATGACTCTTCAATCCTGGATAAACAACTTTTAATCCATCTTTTTCAAAGTTTTCAGCTAAGAAAAGTGCATTTCTACTGTGTTGTTTGATACGAATAGGAAGCGTTCTCATATTTTTTAAAATACTAGAAGCACGTAAACTATCCATTACAGGTCCGTATAACATAGCTGCTCCATCATTTACATCTTTTAAAGAATTGATAAAATCATTTGAAGCACAAACAACTCCACCAACTGCATCATTTGTTCCGTTGATGAATTTTGTTAAACTATGAATTGTTATAGTTGCACCAAGATCTTGTGGATTTACAATTAAAGGAGAGAAAGTATTATCTACTACTAAAGGTAAGTTGTGTCTTTTTGCTATTTTGGAAAGCTCAGAAATATCAGCAATCTCTAAAAGTGGATTACTAACAGTTTCACAATAGATTACTTTTGTATTTTCATTAATTGAATTTTCTACACTTTCTAAATCAGTAATATCAACAAAAGATGTTTGAATATCTAATCTTGGTAAAAAGTTTTTCATGAATGCATAAGTTCCTCCGTAGATAGTTCTACTAGAAACAATATGATCTCCAGTTTTACAAAGTTGCATAATCGTAGAAGTAATAGCTCCCATTCCTGAACTTGCAACATTTGCAGACTCTGTACCTTCCATTGCTGCTAAAGCTTGAGAAAGATATAAGTTACTTGGACTTGTGTGACGAGAATATAAATAACAACCTTCTGTTTCACCTTCAAAAGTATCCTGCATTGTTTTTGCAGCCATGAAAGTAAAAGTTGCTGAATCAGAAATAGATGGATTTACTCCACCAAATTCACCAAAAAACTGTAAGTCTTGTATGCTATTTGCAGATTTAGTACTCATATATTCTCTTTTTTTATTTTTAACGCAATTTATAAAAATTCCAAATATATTACATGTTTAGGTAGGTAAAAATATTATTTTTATGAATAATTTTTTTAATAAGCTAAAAAATTATGATTAATACTTTAAATATTGAATAAAATAAAATTGCTTTTAAAATAAAGACTTTTCAAAATTTTGAAATAAACACAATAATTATCCTAACCATCCATCTCTATCTAAGCTTCTATACTGGATTGCTTCTGTAATATGTGAAGATTTTATTTCTGAAGAGCTATCAAGATCTGCTATAGTTCTGCTTACTTTCAAAATTCTATCATAAGCTCTCGCAGAAAGATTCAATTTCTCCATTGCATTTTTAAGTAGATTACTACTTTCATCGCTTAGTTTACAAAACTTTCGAATCAATCTTGTATTCATTTGTGCATTATAGTGTATATTTTTATAAGTATTAAACCTTTCTGTTTGTAGTGATCTAGATTTAATAACTCTTTTTCGAATTTCAGAACTCGGTTCTCCTTTTCGTTGATCTGCTAATTTTTCAAAAGGAACAGGTGTTACTTCTATATGTATATCTATTCGATCTAATAAAGGACCGGAAATTTTACTCAAATATCTTTGCATTTCTGCAGGAGAAGAAGTCATATTACTATTTCCATCATTAAAAAATCCACTTGGACTTGGATTCATACTCGCAACTAACATAAAACTACTTGGATAAGTAATTGTAAATTTCGCTCTAGAAATAGTAACTTCTCGATCTTCCAATGGTTGGCGCATTACTTCTAATACAGAACGTTTAAATTCTGGTAATTCATCTAAAAATAAAACACCATTATGTGAAAGTGAAATTTCTCCAGGTTGCGGATATTGTCCTCCACCAACAAGAGCAACATCTGAAATAGTATGATGTGGATTTCTAAAAGGACGATTTTTCATCAATCCTATATTTGAAGTTTTTCCAACAACACTATGAATTTTGGTTGTTTCCAAAGCTTCATTCATCGTCATAGGTGGTAAAATAGAAGGAAGCCTTTTTGCTAACATCGTTTTTCCAGAACCTGGAGGACCTATTAATATGATATTATGTCCACCAGCTGCTGCAATTTCCATACAACGTTTTATAGATTCTTGACCTTTTACATCCGAAAAATCTGTTTCTAAACTTTCCAAACAATTCTCGATAGATTCTTCAATATTAAAAGTAGTAGGTTCGATTTCTATTTTCTCTTCAAAAAAATGAATTACTTCCAAAATGTTTTCTGCACCTAGAATGTCTAAACCTTCTACAACAGCAGCTTCTTCTGCATTTTGTTTTGGTAAAATAAATCCTTTAAAGCCTTCTTCTTTTGCTTTAATAGCAATTGGCAATGCTCCTTTAATAGGTTGTAAACTTCCATCTAAAGAAAGTTCTCCCATTATAATATAGTCTGAAGTTTTTTTAGTTTCAATTTGGTTAGAAGCTTCCAAAATTCCAATAGCCAAAGTCAAATCATAAGCAGAACCTTCTTTTCGAAGATCTGCAGGAGCCATATTTATGGTGATTTTCTTTCCAGGTAATTTATAACCATTATTCTGCAAAGCAGCAGTAATTCTATAACTACTTTCTTTAATAGCATTGTCTGGTAATCCAACAAGATGATAGCCAATTCCTTTTGCAATATTTACTTCTACTGTAATTGTTGTTGCTTCAATTCCGAAGACGGCACTTCCATAAACTTTTGTTAACATTTTTCAAAGGTTTCTTGTAAAAGTACTAAAATTTTCCGAATTTCATAATAAGACTCTGATAATCAGTTGTCTGATAAAAATCATATTATTTTAATTTATTCTAAATAAATTTCCTTAATTTAGAATTAGTCTATATATTTGTCCCGAAATATTCTAAAATTAAAAATTCTTTTAAAGTCTTATATAATGAAAAAAATCTTATTATCTACGGTAGCACTATCTACATTATTTTTCGCATCTTGTTCATCTGATGACGATAACAATGATAATCCTTCAACAGGAATTGAGGTACCAGCAACGTATAAATTTACAAGAGAAGGAAGTTCAACTGTAAGTTTTGGAGGACAAACTACAAGAATTGCAATGGCAGAAGAGATTATCTCTAAATTAAAAGATAACTCTTATACAGAAGCGCAATTAGACGGAATGTTTGCACACGAAGAAGGAGGTAATGATTTTTCTGATGCAGATTTAAATGCTTCAAGTAAAAATGTAAGAAGTAAAACAGCTGCTTCTTTTGATTTCTTTTCAAATAACCAATCTGATGCAACTGCTATCAAAGAAATGTTTGATATGTGGATTGCAAAGCAAGTGGATGATGTATTCCCTAACTGGAATGAATTAGCTGCTGCTGGATCTGCAGGACAAATTGCTGACGGAACTAGTACTCGTTATGTAAATGCAAATGGATTAGAGTTTAACCAATTATTTGGAAAATCTTTAATTGGAGCTTTAATGGCTGACCAAGCTTTAAATAACTATTTAAGTGATGGTGTTTTAGATGCAGGAACAAATGTTGAGGAAAACAATAACGGAACTGTTGCAGAAGGAAAGACTTATACAACAATGGAGCACAAATGGGATGAGGCTTACGGATACGTTTACGGAGCATCTCAAAACCCTGAAACTCCAAATGCAACTATAGGAGATGATGATAGTTTCTTAAACAAATATATTGGAAAAGTAAATGCTGATGAAGATTTCGCAGGAATCGCTGATGAAATTTACAATGCATTTAAAAAAGGTAGAGCTGCAATTGTAGCTAAAGAATATGGTGTTCGTGATGAGCAAGTTTCAATCATTAGAGAAGCAATCTCTAAAGTTATCGCAGTAAGAGCTGTAAACTATTTACAAGCTGGAAAAGATGCTGTTGAAGGAAACGAAATGGGAACTGCATTCCACGATTTATCTGAAGGATATGGATTTATCTATAGCTTACAGTTTACAAGAAAATCAGGAACAGGTCAACCATACTTCACAAAAGGAGAAGTAGATACAATGATCAGTAAATTAATGGCAGGTACTAACGGATTATGGGATGTAACTCCAGCAACGTTAGACGAATTATCTAATGAGATTGCTGCTAAATTTAACTTTACTGTTGATCAAGCGAAATAATTGAAAAAATAACTTAAAACTTGTTTAGAGATAGTATCTTTGAACAAGTTTTTTTGTTTTATAGAAATTTTAAATTTCGGTGAATTAAATTAAAGGTAAATATTCAAAAAATGATTAAAAAAGTTTTATTCTTATTTGTTGCTGTTTTAGCAATATCATGTGGGTCTGACGATAGTGGATCTGATGGAAATGGAGCGGATACATTTGATAGAAAAGTAATGTTAGAAAATTGGGCAGACAACATTATTATTCCTTCTTATGAAGATTTTCAAACAAAAATGAATGATTTAAATTCTAAAACAGAAGTTTTTGTTGCTGATGGGTCAGCTGAAAATTTAGAAAACTTAAGAACATCTTGGCTTAATGCTTACAAAGCTTGGCAACATGTTTCTATGTATGAGATTGGAAAATCTGAAGAATTGACTTTTAGAAATTTCATGAATATTTATCCAACTTCTTCAACAAAAATTGAACAATTTGTAGCTTCTGGAAATTATAACCTACAGTTACCATCCACTTTTGATGCTCAAGGTTTCCCTGCTTTAGATTACTTATTATACGGTATTTCTGATGCAGCTGTTTCTTATGAAACTGTAATAACAGATGCACACAAAGATTATCTTACTGCTGTAGTTTCAAGAATGAAAACTTTAACGGATGAGGTAGTTGCAGATTGGGAAACTGGATTCAGAGAAGCATTTGTAGGAAATAGTGGTTCAACAGCTTCTAGTTCTGTAAATGTGATGGTAAATAAATATGTTTTCTACTACGAAAAATTCTTAAGAGCTGGAAAAATTGGAATTCCTGTAGGAGTTTTCTCAAGTTCAGCTTTACCAGAAAAAGTAGAAGGATATTATAGTGCTACAAATTCTAAAGTTTTATTTGAAGAAGCATTAACTGCTGTACAAAATTTCTTTAATGGAAAACATTATGGAAGTAATACAACTGGAGAAAGCTTAAAGTCTTATTTAGTAGATTTAAACGCTAAGAAAGACGGAGCTGGACTAGATGCAGCAATTAATTCTCAGTGGGAGTCAGCAAGAACTTTTTCTCAGTCAGTGGATGCAAATTTTGCAAACCAAATCGAGTCTGATAAAAACAAAATGCTAGGATTATATGATGAGGTACAAAAAGCGGTTATTTTATTAAAAGTAGAAATGATGTCTGCAATGAGTATTTCAGTTGATTATAGCGATGCTGATGGAGATTAAAAAATAATAGTTTATAGTTATAAAAATAAGAGGGAGTCAATTATTTGACTCCCTTTTTTATTTTGAACTACTATTAATAAGTAATTGATTTTCAAATGATTAAAAATTATTGTATTCTTGTTTTAAAATTAAAAAATGGAACAAGAATTAAAAGAAAAAAGATTATTAGGTTTAAGTTTTGGAATATTATTTCTCTTTATTTTATCCTATACACTTCATATTGTCTTTTTCAATAGTACCCAGCTTTTTCATATTCTAAAAGCATTCCTTTTCTTTTTATTTATTTTTCAGCTTCCTCTTTTCTGTATCGGAGTCTATTTTTTACTTCATAAATCGCAAAGAAATAAACAGATTATTCTTTTGAGTTTATTATTCATGAGTGTAAGTGTTTTAGTTTTTTGGAAGTTTTACTATTAAAACAAAAAAAACGGAAACAAGAATGCTTCCGTTTTAGATTTAAATCAAAACTAAATAAAATATTGTATGTATTGATAACGTGAAGTCTTTATAAATATTATATGTTTAAAAAAAATATTAAAAAAAAATGAAAAATAAATTTTAAAACGATCTTTTTTAACAGATTAAAAAACTGTGAAATGTCATGAAATTGAATTATTTAGAAAAATAACGATTTATTATTATTTTTATTTAAACTGATTCTAGTATTTTTGCTTAATATTTTTATTTAGAATAAAGAAGAATTATTTTCTGATCAGGGAAATAATACCACAATAAAGTTTTACAAGAATGAATTTAAAAGATCTAAAACTATTTTTTTTCTTTTTATGTGTTTCGACAATTGCTTTAGCACAAGAAGTTTATAAAGGAAAAATAATCGATTCACAAACAAACGAAGGTGTAGAAGGAGTTGAAATTTACAAAAAGACAGGAGGTCTTTTAGCAACAACAAAACCGGATGGAACTTTCGAAATTGATAATCTAAAACCTGGAGATTATCAGATGGTATTTTTCTCTTACCAATACAAAATTAAAGAAGAAAAAATTGCACTAAAAATTGGAAAAGCAATCCAAATAGCTCTAGATCCTTTAGGGGAGCAGCTTACAGAAGTAGTTTTAAATCAAAGAAAAGCAAAAGTTTTTGCATTAACGAAACTAAAACCTGTAGAAGGGACAGCAATTTATGCAGGAAAAAAATCAGAAGTAGTTTTAGTAGATCAAACAGTAGGAAATCTTGCCGCAAATAATCCACGACAAATTTATTCACAAGTTGTTGGTTTAAATATCTATGAAAATGATGATGCAGGTCTACAGTTAAATGTTGGAGGACGTGGTTTAGATCCAAACAGAACTTCAAACTTCAATACAAGACAAAATGGATACGATATTAGCGCAGATGTTTTAGGGTATCCTGAAAGTTATTATACGCCGCCAGCAGAAGCTTTAGAAAAAATTCAAGTAGTTCGTGGAGCTGCTTCGCTACAATATGGAACACAGTTCGGAGGGTTAATTAATTTCGTTTTAAAGAAGCCAAATCCACATAAAAAGTTTGAATTAATTTCTCGTCAGACAGTTGGTTCAAATAATCTTTTTACAAGTTTTAATAGTGTAAGCGGAACTGTTGGAAAAGTGAGTTACTATACTTATTTCAATTTCAAAGAAGGAGATGGTTTTAGACCAAATTCTCATTTCAATTCCAAAAATTATTATGCGCATGTTGGCTACCAACTTTCAGAAAAGACAAAAATCTCTGGGGAATTTACTTATTTAAAGTATTTAGCACAGCAACCAGGAGGTCTAACAGATACACAATTTAATGAAGATCCGAATTTTAGTAATAGAAGTAGAAACTGGTTTCAAGTAGATTGGAAATTATATGCTTTTAAATTGGAACATGCTTTTTCTAAAAAGACTGATTTTTCTTTACAAGTTTTTGGTTTAGATGCACAAAGAAATGCACTTGGGTATAGAGGTTTACCAGTAAATAGTCCAGATCCGATTGGTTTAGATGGAAATTATATTTACGAAAGAGATTTGTTAAAAGGAAAATATCAAAACTGGGGAGCAGAAGCTCGTTTGTTGACAAGATATAATTTAGGAAAACAAGAATCAGTTTTCTTAATTGGAGCAAAATATTACAAAGCAAGTAACTCAGAGCAACAAGGAGCTGGATCAAAAGGAACAGGAGCTGATTTTACTTTTAAAGATGATTTATATCCAGAATATCCAAATAAATCAAAGTTTGTTTTCCCGAATGAAAATATTGCTGTTTTTGCTGAAAATATTTTCAATATCACGGACAAATTTTCTCTGACTCCTGGAGTAAGATTTGAGCATATTCGTACGCAAAGTAAAGGTTCTTATTATAAAAGAGTTTTTGATAATGCTGGAAATTTAATTTTAGAAGAAATCATTCCAGATAATCGAGTGTTGACAAGAAATTTTGTTTTACTAGGTTTAGGAGCAAGTTATAAACCAACAGATAAAATTGAAATGTATGGGAACTTCTCTCAAAATTATCGTTCAGTAACTTTTAGTGATATTCATACAGTGAACCCTTCATTTATTGTGGATCCAAATATTGAAGATGAAAAAGGTTTCACTGGAGATTTCGGGATTCGTGGAAGAATTAATAATGCTTTTTCTTATGATGTTGGAGGTTTCGGACTTTTATATGATAACAGAATTGGAATTGTTTTAGTGAGCGAAGGTCCAAGTAAAGGAGATCATGAACGTAAGAATATCGGAAAAGCTTTTATCTACGGATTTGAGTCTCTTTTAGATTGGAATTTGATTAATACTTTTGAAATGAAAGAAGAGTTTCAGTGGAATGTTTTCTCGAATTTAGCAATTACATCTTCTGAATATTTAGAGTCTGAAGAAACGAATGTAGAAGGAAATGAAGTAGAATTTATTCCTTTAGTAAACCTTCGTGCTGGGATGAAATTTGGTTACAAAAACTTCTTAGCAAATCTTCAATACACATATTTATCAAAACAATATACAGATGCGCAGAACTCAGTTGTTGCTGCTAGCACAAGTGTAAATAACGGAATTGTTGGACCTATACCTTCGTATGATATTTTAGATTTATCTTTTTCTTATACTTATAAAAGATTTAAACTAGAAACAGGAATCAATAATTTATTAGATAAGAGTTATTTTACTAGAAGAGCAACAGGATATCCTGGACCTGGAATTATTCCTTCAGCTCCAAGAACATATTACGCAACTTTACAATTTAAAATATAAAATTCCCCTCTTGAGAGGGGCTAGGGGTGTGTTTCTATAATGATAAAATCTCTAGAATAATATTTAAACATATAAAAAAAAGCCTACTTAAAACGAAATTTAGTAGGCTTTTTTGATTTTATAAATAATTAAGATCTTTTCCATTTTTAGCTGTTTTATACTCCATAATTAAACAAAAAACTAGAAAAATAATTCCAATTCCGACAAAAGTAAAATCTAAACCTTTTGTAATGATAAAAGCAATGATGTAAGAAACAGAAAAACTCAAACCAATTTTTAAATAAAAGTTTTTAGGAATGAATTTTAGTTTTGTTTTTAAATATTTCTTGAATTGCGAAAGTTTCTTTTTATAAAGTTCATTACTGAAAGAAGGAATTTTATCTAATTCTAAATAATTCAGATAAGATTCTATCGCAGTTTCTTCTTCATCAGATAATTCTTTTTCCTGTAATGCTTTCAAAATATGGATGAAGTTTTGAAAGATTTTAATTTCTTTTTTATCCATCGTTTTTGAAAGTTGTTGTTTTAAGAAAAGAATTGTATTCGTAATACTTTTGTTTTCTTCTGAAATAGTATTTCCAATAAGTTCTTCAAAAGTTACTCCAAGAGCAAAAGCCAATCTTTTCAAAGTTTCATTGGTTGGACTAGAAGTTTCTTCCTTTTCAATTCTCTGAATAGTTCTTAAACTTACTTTGGATTCTTCTGCCAAAAACTCTTGAGTCATTCCTTTTTGAGCTCTAAAGCTTTTTAAATTCTGCGCTAATTTTTGATTATCCATTTTTTCTAAAATTTGATTTAAGCAAAACTACTTTTAAATCACTCATTTTGCTTGCGTCATGCTTATGTCATCTTTATGACATGGGGTTAATTGTTTTCTCTTGAGTTAATTAACTTTTTAGACTTACTGATCAAATTTTGATTTTTTTTAATGTAGATAATGTTTATTATTTCTTCAAGATTATCTAAAGCTAACAGAACATCTTCTCTTTTGACATTATTTATATGACTTCCATCATTTCCAATATACTTATTAGCTAACATATGTATAGCTAAAGTTTTATTTTTTTTAGAAAAGTGTTCAATTCTATTATGAAGGTTATTAATTTTTTTTAATTCTCCATTTTTATTTCTTTTCTTTTTAGGAGCTTTAATATCATCTAAAATTAATTCTATAGAAGTCCTAATTTTATTAGCACATGCATTTAAATCATAGAAATAATGATGAAAGGCTAAATTTATTACATTTCTGATATTTTCAGGAATTTGCTCATTCAATTTAAAATATTTTATGTTTGGATAAAAATAATTAGGTGTGAAATAATCAAAACAATTTTGTTGATATTCGTTATTATGATCTATTTCTATATTTTCTATATCTTTTTCAACAAACCCAGAAATTGAAACTATTTCTTTGCAACTTTCATTTAAACATTTTAATATTCCTAAAAAAAGGTGTTCAATACCATAAGGATATCCATGTTTTTCTAATTGATTTCCGTTTTCTGTTATAAAATTTTTGAATTTCTCAAGTTTTAGATTAGATTTTTGACATTTTGGGCATGATATAATTAAGTCTTCTTTCTTTAAAAAAGAACCTTTCTTCCATATTTGATTTTTCATTTTTATTTTATTACTTATTGTAAAATTATAATAATTTCATAAAAATCCTAAGATTAATTTTTTCTCCTTACTTTTAAACTTTTAATTAAACATTATTTAGATTGGATTTAAATAATGTTTTATATTTGTCCAAAATAAATCAAAATTAAAAAACACCATCATGATAAAAAGAATCGCAATATTTGCATTAGCTATGGTTGCAATTTCTTGTGGAGATAACAAGAAAAAAGAGGAAACAAAAGCAAAACCTGAAGCAAAGGAACAAGTTGTAAACGTGTATACACATAGACACTATCCAGCAGATCAGGATATTTTTGCAAAGTTTGAGAAAGAGACAGGAATTAAAGTAAATGTTGTAAATGCAAAAGCAGATGAGTTAATCCAAAAGATGATTCAAGAAGGTGAGCATTCTCCAGCAGATGTTTTAATTACTGCAGACGCAGGAAGATTAGTAAGAGCTGAAGATAAAGATTTATTACAACCAATCGTTTCTGAGGAAATCTTAAAAATAGTTCCAGCTAACTTAAAAGATGAAGATAATAAATGGGTTGCTTTAACGAAAAGAGCTCGTGTAATGGCTTATGCAAAAGATAGAGTGAAGCTAGAAGAATTATCTACTTACCAAGATTTAACTTCTGATAAATGGAATAAAAAAGTATTAGTTCGTTCTTCAAATAATATTTACAACCAATCTCTTTTAGCTTCAATCATCGCAAACGAAGGTGATGAAAAAGCAAAAGCTTGGGCTGAAGGAATGGTTAAGAATATGGCTAGAAATCCTAAAGGAAACGATAGAGATCAAGTAAAAGCTGTTGTAAATGGAGAAGGAGATGTAGCAATCGTAAATACATATTACATCGGGAAATTATTGAACTCTAAGAAACCAGAAGAAGTAAAAGCTGGAGAAGGAGTTGCTATTTTCTTCCCAAATCAAGAAACTACTGGAACGCACATTAACATTAGTGGAGCTGGAGTTGTTAAGCATGCACCAAACAAAGAAAATGCAGAGAAGTTTATCGCTTACTTAATTTCTAAAGATGCACAAGAAGTTTTTGCAAAAGCTAACTACGAATATCCAGTAAATCCAGAAGTGCAACCTTCAGAATTATTACAGTCTTGGGGAGAATTTAAAGAAGATGCATTACCTTTGTCAAAATTAGGAGAAAACAACAAAAAAGCTGTTATCATCTTTGATGAAGCAAAATGGAAATAATTTTGTTCCCCTCTTGAGAGGGGGTAGGGGTGTATTCAATTTCTGAATAAAACTCTAAGTTTGTTTCTTAAGATTTGTAAAGAAACATTGAAAAATATAAAAATCTAAATGCTATTTATGTTTAAAACAACGCATTTTAAAAGAGATTTTAATCGATGGTCAATTTTTTTATTGGCCATTGTTTTTTTTATC
The DNA here is from genome assembly GCF_015767245.1 of Aureivirga sp. CE67. Taxonomy (GTDB): domain Bacteria; phylum Bacteroidota; class Bacteroidia; order Flavobacteriales; family Flavobacteriaceae; genus Aureivirga. The sequence goes on along the minus strand of NZ_JADOTV010000001.1, from coordinate 721,914 downwards.
GCATTACCAATTATCGCCATTTTTATAAAACTGTTCGGTGGACCAGGAGAAACTTGGTCACATCTAGTAAAAAATGTCTTGACTTCTTATGTTGGTAATTCACTTTATTTAATTATTGTCTGCGGATTTCTGACCGTACTTTTTGGAGTTTCATCTGCTTGGTTTGTTTCCAGATATAAATTTCCTTTTCAAAAATATTTAGAGTGGCTGTTGATTTTGCCACTTGCAATTCCTTCTTATATCACAGCTTATGCTTTTGCTGGTTTTTTTGATTATGGAGGTTCTCTAGAATTGCTTTTAAAACAAATAGCTATTCAGATTCCGAAAATGGATATCATGAATATTCACGGATTAGCTTTGATTCTGAGTGTTTCACTTTATCCGTATGTTTATGTAGCTTCTAGAGCTTTCTTTTTACACCAATCTGCGAATTTAATTGAAGTTTCCAAGCTTTTAGGAGTAGGAGAGTTCAAAACTTTTTTCAAACTATTGTTGCCAATGGCTCGTCCAGCAATTGTTGGAGGTTTGGTTTTGGTTTTGATGGAAGTTTTAAACGATTATGGAGCTGCAAAATATTTTGGTGTAAGTACATTTACCACAGGAATATTTCGTTCTTGGTTTGCTTTAGAAGAACCAGAAACAGCAGTGTATTTAGCAGCTTTATTAGTTGCAATTATTTTTGGATTATTACTTTTAGAAAAATACCAAAGAAGAAAAATATCGTATTCCAATAGTGTAAAATCAGAGCGAAAACAAGAGAAGATCGTTTTGCCAAAAGGACAAAAATGGTTGGTTTTTTCTTGGGTAAGTGTTCCAGTGTTTTTAGGTTTTCTTTTACCAGTTTCCCAATTGATTTATTGGGCAACGTTGACTTATGAAGAAGTCTTTACTTCCGAATTTTTTACTACAGCTTTTCAGAGTTTAGGAATTGCGATTTTAGCAGCAATTGGAACTGTTTTGATTGCAATTTGTTTGATTTATTTCACAAAATGGAATCGAATTCCTTTTATTGGGAATTTATCGAAAATTAGTGTTTTGGGTTATGCAATTCCAGGAGCAGTAATTGCTGTTGGTGTGATGATTCCAACTTTAGCTTTAGATAAATGGATGATTGGCGTAGCAAAAAACTTCACTTCCGAATCGATTGGATTAATCATCAATGGAAGTATCATCGGATTGACTTATGCTTATATCGTTCGATTTTTAGCAGTTGCTTATAATCCAATTGAAGCCACAAGTTTGAAAATTGGAAATGCTTTGCCAGAATCTTCAAATATGTTGGGAATTGGAAATATTAGAACATTTTTTAAAGTGGAATTTCCTTTGTTGAAAAAAGGAATTTTAAGCGCTATGCTTTTGGTTTTTGTAGATGTGATGAAAGAATTGCCTTTAACCTTGATTTTAAAACCATATAGCGTACAAACTTTGGCTGTAAAAGCTTATGAATTTGCCAGTGATGAATTAATCATGGAAGCTTCAATTCCTTCTTTATTCATCATTTTTACAGGAATTTTACCTGTAATATTTTTAAATAAATTAATCATTGACTAACATGGAAATTTTACAAATAAAAAAACTTTCAAAATCTTTTGATGGAGGAAAAACAAACGTTTTAAATGAAATTGATTTTTCTATTGCGAAAGGAAGTATAGTTTCATTTGTTGGAGAAAGTGGAAGTGGAAAAACGACTTTAATTCGAATGATTGCTGGATTGGAGCGTTCGGATGCTGGAGAGATTTATTTAAATAATAATTTGGTTTCTTCAGATCGAACTTTTGTAAAACCTGAGAAACGAAATATCGGAATGGTTTTTCAAGAATATGCTTTGTTTCCACATATGACGGTTGCAAAAAATATTGCTTATGGTTTACACAAAGACAAAAAAGAAGCAAAAAATAGAATTGCTGAGGTTTTGGATTTGGTTGGTTTAAATGGTTTTGAAGAAAGATATCCGCATGAATTGTCAGGAGGACAGCAGCAACGAGTTGCTTTGGCAAGAGCAATTGCGCCAAAACCAGAATTATTGATCTTGGATGAGCCTTTTAGTAATTTGGATGCAATGTTGCGAATCCAGCTTCGAAATGAGATTTTTGAAATTGTAAAGAAAACAGGAATTACGGCAATTTTCGTGACACATGATACGCAAGATGCTTTAGCAGTTTCGGATGAAATTTTGATTTTAAAACATGGAAATCTGATTCAAAAAGCAGATGCGGAAACTTTGTATAAAGTTCCTAAAAACTTATATGTTGCTTCACTTTTTGGAGAAGTTGTTTCTTTGAAAAAAGATGTTTTAGCACAATTTCACTTCAAAGCAGAAGAAAATAAAGAATATGCTATTCGAAATAAAAACTTAAAACTTTCGGTAGAAGTTTCTTTTAAATCACAAGCAAAAATTGAGAACACAACGTTCCTTGGAGAAAATTACCAATTGAAATTAGTTTTAAATGATGAAAACTTTTTTCAGGTGTATTCTAAAGAAAAATTAGATACAGAAACTGTTTTTGTTGGCTTTGAAGAGAAGGATTTGTTGGTTTTTTAGATTTTACCTCGAATTTTCTGTTTTGTTTTTGCGAAAGGGATTGTAGTGGAAAGCTTTTCTTTTTTCAAAAATTAGTGGAACTTGGCAAACGGAGGCAACCTAAGAAGCCCACGGCTTGCCTAGTGAACTTTTTTTGAAAAAGAAAACTTGGAACGGAAAGCCCGACCTTTTTTCTGTAGTTTTTACGGAAGAAAAAGGTTTCGCCCTGAAAATCATTTCTATTTGTGAGGAGCTTGAAATGTTTTTTATATTTTAGGCAAAAATTAAAAAAATGAATACTGAAGATTACCCATTTACGATGGAAGAATGGGAAAATTGCTTAAAAGTTTTGCAGGAATTAAAGGAAGATCCGTATAATAATCCGGATAATCAATTGTTTGGAGGATTGATTGCAAAAATTTCTAAGAAAGCTAAAAAATCGCAAAATCCACATAAAGAAAAGAGGTTTCCGACGAGAGATGAATTGAAGCAGCAAGATTATGAAACAATAAAGGAAACGGTTATTTCGAAAAATGCTTTGGAGAAAAAAACGCTTTATAATGATTCGTTTCAGGAAGGAGATTTTACCAAATTGAATTATGCGAAAAATTGTTATTGCTGTAATGAAAAATTTACGTTGTTGCATTATTTTTATAATAGACTTTGCCCGAATTGTGCAACAGAAAACTACGAGCACCGATTTAGAACGTTTGATTTTACGGGTAGAAATGTAATCATCACTGGAGGAAGAGTGAAAATTGGGTATGCTACGGCTTTGAAGTTTTTACGAGCGAATGCGAATGTGACGATTACAACAAGGTTTCCTGCTTCGGCTTTGGAGATTTATCAGAAAGAAGAAGATTATGAGCTTTGGAAAGATCGATTGGATATTTATGGTTTAGATTTAAGGAATTTGGCAGCTTTGGATGCGTTTATTCAATATTATTCTTCAAAAAATGAAGCTTTAGATATTTTGGTGAATAATGCTGCGCAAACGATTAAATATGATGTGAATTTTTACACGCCATTGATTCAAAAAGAAAATGTTTTAATTGAGAAATATAAAGAAAGTTCACTTTTTATTGAGAATAAAACTCCTGTTTTGGAAGAAACTGCTTTGTTGGAAACTTCTTTGAATACATCGGGAGAGTTGACAAGATTTGGACAACCAGTGGATCGAAGAGAGAAAACAAGTTGGAATTCTACTTTGGAGGAAATTTCGACTTTTGAATTATTGGAAGTGAATTTAATCAATCAGATTTCTCCTTATTATTTGATTCAAAAATTGACTCCCTTGTTAGAAAATTCAAAGTTTGAAAAACGATTTATCATCAATGTAACTTCTTCAGAAGGGATTTTTAGTTATCATAATAAAACGAAATTTCATCCGCATACCAATATGACCAAAGCTTCTTTGAACATGCTTACAAGGACTTCTGGTTTGGAATATATTGAGAAGAATATTTATATGAATGCTGTGGATGTTGGTTGGGTTTCTACAGGAGCTATAGAACCTTTGCGAAAGAAACAATTTGAGATTGGATATATTCCGCCACTAGATTCTGTAGATGGTGCAGCAAGAATTTTACATCCAATTATTGATATTTTAAATAAAAATAGTAATATTGCAGCTGTTATGTTAAAAAATTATAAGATTGCTGATTGGTAAAAATCCAAAAATGTAATTTCATACCTAAAAATATTTAAAAGAAACGTGGCATTAGCTCAGATGGAAGAGCGTCAGCCTTCCAAGCTGAATGTCGCAGGTTCGAGTCCTGTGTGCCACGTTTGACTAAAAAATAGCCTTAGTTTTAATTAGAAAGAGATTTGCTTTTAAAGTAATTTTATATTAGTAAAAAAATAGATGCAGCATTAGCTCAAATGGAAGAGCATTCGCCCTCCTTGCGGAAGGTTGTAGGTTCGACTCCTATATGCTGTACTAATAAATAGTCCTCTAGTTTAACCGGAAAAACAGTTGATTTTCATTCTAAAGTTATTGGTTCGAATCCAGTGGGGACTCTAAGTCAGCGTTAGTTCTAATTGGAAAAACATTTGCTCTTCAAGCTTAAGTTATCAGTTCGAGTCTGATGCGCTGCAGTAATGTTAGTTTAACTGGAAAAACATAGACTGCCAATCTAAGATATTGGTTCGAATCCAATACATTACCAAATGAAATTTTATAGTTTCAAATTTCTTTTACAAGTTTAAAAATTAACGACATTAGTTTTAATTGGAAAAATAATAGTTTTTAGACTAAAGTTGCCAGTTCGAATCTGGTATGTTGTTAGCAAGGTAATGTTAGTTCAACTGGAAGAATAGCACTTTGACACGGTGCAGGTTATTGGTTCGAGTCCAATACATTACCCAATATACGGTATTGGCAGAGTGGAAATGCAGCAGCCTGCAAAGCTGTAGGTCATGGGTTCGAATCCCATATACCGTGTTTTTTTAAATAAAATTGCATGAAAACAATTAAAATATATAAAAAGGAAGAAGTTCAAGATTTACCAAAGAATGTAAAATTTAATTTGGAGATTTATATTGAAAATGTTGAAATTCCACTAAAAGAAATTTTTGGTTTTTGTAAAGTTCGAGCGAAGTATGTTTCTTTTCCGAATTTAGAAATAATTCATAGCTTTTGTTCTTTGGATGCTTCAGGAATTCAATTACCTAAATTGAAGAAAATAAATGGAGATCTAAGAATTCATGAGTTTGATAGTTTTCTGCCAGAATTATTAGTTGTCAATGGTACGATTTACAATAAGAATAATTTAGACTTGCCTAAATTGAAGAATTTTCGTGAGATGAAATTGAAAGGGCAAAGAAAAAAAGGATTAACATTTACCATAAGAACAAATCAAGATTTACAAAAACTTCCTGAAGATAATTTTTATAGTTTAATTGTTGATGCGCAAGAGCCAATTAATTTTCCTTTGAAAAAAATAAATGGGAGTTTACATATTGTTCGATTGGATAATGTTCGTTTTCCTTTGTTAGAATATATTTCAGGGAATTTGTCAAATGAAAAAGAGTATCCTGAAGTTTTTAGTTTTTCTAAATTAAAATTTATTGGAGGTTATTGTAGAGTTTCTGCGAAAGAAGTTTTTTTTGATGAATTAGAAAAGATTGGAGGGAATTTAAGGGTGAGAGAACATGATTGCATACATTTTTTAAAATTACGTGAACTAAACACATTATTTATTGATTCTGGAGTTATTGAATTGAAATTAAATAATTTAGAGGTTATTCATGGTGATTTAATAAGATCTAAGGAAAATCCATATTTCAATAGAGATTTAGATATAGGATTAGATCTACCAAAGTTAAAACATATCAAGAAAAAATCAGATGCTAATTTTTTACATTTACCAAAATTGGAAAGAGTTGATGGTATGTTAGTGTATAAAGCAATTTCAGGTCTTCAGAAATTGAAATATATCGGTAAAATTAAAACAGAAAATCATCGAAATGAATCTTATAAGTATTTCAAAACAAATCCGAAAAAATTTGAGAAAAAATTCTATAGAGGAATTAGAGATACAATCGAAACTTTAAATATTGATTCTTATAAAGTTGAAGTGATTCCTATTTATAAATATAAAAGATGTTATGATTATAGACCTGAACGTTTTTTCGATTATAGATATAAACGTCATCTTGATTTTTATAAAGTTCTTTTAAAAGATATAACATTTAAAAAATGAAAAATTAATAGTTGGGTTCCGTCCATTCGATTGAATTTATATTGTTATTTGAAGAAAAAACATTTTTGAATTAAATAAAAGAACTTCTTAATTTTTAAGTTAAAATATTTAGCGAGATTGCTGTTTGAGGATATGTTTATTAATTTTATGTAAATCAGTAATTTAATAAATAGTTGAAAGGATGAAAGTAGGAAGGAATAGATTTGTTTTTTTATTGTTGGTAATTGTAGGAAGTGCAGTATATTATGGATATCAAAAAGTTCCGACAGAAGTAAATGAAGACGCTAAAATACATGAAAAAGCTAAGGAAACGAATGAAGATTTGAGAGCTGCTGTTCGAAATTTGAACTTGGATAAGAAATATAAAATTCCAAATGACAATCATGAAGAGTTTATCATAACTTTTAAAACAGATGGTGAGCAAATGCGTACTTATTCTTGGGAACCTTTGGTTGAAATATTGGAAGAAGATGATTTAGACGGACTTCATGAAGATATTGCGATTTTTTATGAAGATCGATATGACTCAGATGAAATCCGTAGAGCAAAAAATGATTGGACTTGGGCACAAGGAGTTCCTTGTAGTAAATTAGCATTGAGTAAGTGTATTAATAACTAATACATTTAGAAAACATATTTAATAAAAAAGCCTCTTTCAAATATCTGAAAGAGGCTTTTTGAATATATTTTGTTTGTATTATAAAGTCATGTAAACGAATGCTCCGTATGTCAGTAAAAGAATAATTCCTTCTTTCTTTCCTAATTCCATTTTCTTTGGAATTAAAATTAATGGAATCAAAATTGCTGCAACTCCAAGCATCCAGTAGATATCTGAATTTAATAATCGTTGATCTTGTGCTACAACTGGCTGTACGATAGAAGTTATTCCTAAAACTGCTAAAATATTGAAGATATTTGATCCGATTAGGTTTCCTAAAGAAATTGATTTTTCTTTTTTGATAGCTGCAATTACAGAAGCAGCAAGCTCCGGAATACTTGTTCCTATAGAAACAACGGTAACGGCGATCACACGCTCTGAAACTCCTAAATCTGTAGCTAAACCTGTTGCTCCATTAATTAAAAGCTCTGAACCAGCCCAAAGACCAAATCCTCCTAAGACTAAGAACATAAAACTTTTTAATAATGGTAAGCTTTCGTTGTCTTCTGTTTCTTCTTCTAAATCGCTTTTTTTGAATTTAAATTGATAAAATAAAAATCCAATTAATAATGCTACAAAAAGAATTCCTGTGTATAATCCGATTTCACCATTTACTGTCAAAACTCCAAATAAAAGTAGAGAAGATAACATCATGAATAACCAATCGGATTGCATAAAACCTTTTGCAACATTGATTTTAGTAATCAAAACGGTAACACCAAGAACTAAGGCGATATTTGCAATGTTGGAACCAATTACATTACCTAGAGCTAAATCGGCATGACCTTCTAGTGCAGATTTGATACTAACAATAAGTTCTGGAGCAGAAGTAGCAAAAGATACTACAGTCATTCCAATTACAATTTTTGGAATTTTAAGTTTATAAGAAAAATCTACAGCAGCTTTCAATAAAAAATCACCACCAAAAACTAATAAGACAAGTCCTATTACGATATATAAAAAATCAATCATTTATTTCCTTTTTGAGGCAAAGATAAGAGAATATCCGCCGTATAAAAATTTTACTTTAACATGAAATTAGAAATAATAAATCTATTATTCTCTTACTTTTATAAAGTTTTTATTACTTTTAAGGATGATGACTAAAACATTTTTCAAATTTATTGCAAAAGCGAACAAATTACTCTTACCATCTTATTCGAAAAAGCAATTAGATTTAAGTAAAGCTTCCAAAATGCAATTAATGATAATCGCTTGGCGTTATTATATTACTAAAAACTCTCTTTAAAAAAAAACATATTATGATCGATCACTCAAAACATATCAAAATATATACGGGTTCTCTTATTGCTGTACATCATTTAAAAACTTTGTTGGAAGAGATTGGAGTTTCTTCTTTAGTTCAAAATGATGTAGAAGGTGGAGTAATTACAGGAATGGCTGATTTTGTTGAAATTTATATACTAGATGAAGATTTGGACAAAGCAAAGCCAATAATTGATAAATTTTTAAAAATACAAGAATCTGATAAATAGCTGCTTAAATATTTTTGATAAAAAAAGTTTTATATTTTTTTTAAAAATGTTTGGTAGTAATAAAAAAGCTTGTATATTTGCAACCGCAAAAACAAAGCAATAGGCCTCGTAGCATAACTGAATAGTGCACTTGATTACGGCTCAAGAGGTTGCAGGTTTGAATCCTGCCGAGGTCACAGAAACAAAAAGCTCAACATTACGTTGAGCTTTTTTTATTTTTATACTTTTCTTAAGTTAAAATTTTAACAAAAAAAATATAATTTAAAAATCAATTTGTTTTAAGAGTTTTATTTTACTGTTTATGTGAAAAAAAAATGAAATAATCAATGATATTTTTATTCTTGTTTATAAAGTAAAATCCATCTTAACTTTCCTCTTGTTAATATAATTTTTATTTAGACTAATTCTATATAGTTTTGCGCCTTCAAAATATTTCAACCCATGAAGGCTAAAATCAGCTTTAGTATTTTTTTCTTTTTTATAGTAATAAATTCCTTTGGTCAGTTCAGAGGGAAAGTGCTAGATAATGAAACGAAACAACCATTGAGAGATGTTCTTGTAAAAGATCAAGGATCTCTGAGATGGACTGTAACGAATGAAAATGGGTATTTTGAATTTCCGGTAAAAGTTTATCCAATTACGTTTAAATTTCATCTTTTAGGAAAAGTAGATGTTATAAAAACTTATAAAAGTCTTCCGAAAGAAAATATCATTTATTTAAAAGAAGACAATTTAAAAATTGATGAAGTAGTTGTTACAGCAAAAAGAAGTAAAAAAAGTACGGGATCCAATATTGTCTTAGAAAAACAAGCAATAGAATTGGTACAAGCACAAAGTTTGGCAGATGTAATGCAATTGATTCCTGGGAAATCTATTTCAGAATCGAATCTTCATGAAAGACAAATTCTGACACTTCGTACAGCTATTTTTGATGAAGGACAAGCAAATAATACAGATAAAGGTCTTGGAGCATCAAATAATCCATATTTAATTAATAATTCTTTTGGTGTTGGATATGTAATCGATGGAGTTCCTATAAACAACAATGTTTCTTTGAGTGGAGGTAGAGGTTCTTATTTAGGAATTTTTAATAATGCTACAGCAAATAACAGCGTTGGAATGGGATTAGACTTAAAAAATCTTTCTTTAGAAAACATTGAATCTATAGATATTGTTCAGGGAATTTCTTCTGCAAAATATGGAGATCATAATACTGGATTGATTAAAATTAATAAAGCACACGGACATACACCTTTTAGGTTTAGTTCTACACTACGTGGAGGTTCCATTGGAGCTTCGCTTTCAAAAGGAGTTTCTTTAGGAGAAAATACAGGTTTTTTAAATCTAGGTTTGGATTATTTAAAATCGGATAGTGATCCTAGAAATTCGATTTCAAATTTTGATCGAATAAACTTTAGTTCAAGTTGGTTTAAACAAGAAAAAGGAAAATATAGAAATACTTTATCTTTTTCTTACGGGCAGCATTTAAATGCAGATAATTCGGTTGCAAATTCTATTTCAGACAGACGTAAAAAAGTTGATAATAATAGATTTAGAATAAGTAATAATCATAAAAGATATTATAAAAACTCTTTTGTAAATGAGCTAGAAGCATTGGTTTCTTTGGATTATAGTATTAATAAAACATTTAATAGTGTAAGAAAAAATAATGGAGGAGAGCCAGTTTTGAATAGTTATACAGAAGGAACTTATGAAGCAACTTATACTCCTGTAGCTTTTAGAGCACATGAAAACATAGAGAACAAACCTTTTTCATTTTTTACTAAAATTGAAGCATCAAAAGTATTTTCTTTGAATGAAACAAAATTCAAAATTAGTTTAGGAGGTACTTTTGGTATTGATAAAAATTTTGGTAGAGGAAACTTTAACGAAGCAGATCAAAAGTTATTAGGGAATTCGAGTTCTAGTGGAGGAAGTGCTTTTAGAAATGTAAATTTCAATGATATTGTACCAGCAGATAAAAAAATAAGTACTTATTTAACCACAAATATAAAATCTACATTATTTGGAAAACTATGGGCTTCAGAACTTGGTTTGCGTTATGATAATTACAATAAAATAGGAACTTTTAGTCCAAGGTTTAATACAACTCTAAAATTTAATAATCAATTTAAAGCAAGATTTGGGTTTGGATTATTTGCAAAATCTCCTGCTTTACAAACATTGTTTCCTGGAGAAGTTTATTATGATTATGTGTTAGCAGATTATAGAACAAATCAATATTCTTTTGCTTTGGCACATACATTCGTAAGAGAATATGAAAATCCAGATATTAAACCTTCAAAAACGATAAAGTATGAAACAGGTTTTGATTATAATCACGAATATTTTCATGCTTCTGTAACGGGATATTTCAATAAACAATACGATGGATTTACAAATCAATCTACATTCGAAATTGCTGAATTACCAGTTTATGAATATACCTTCTATGAAGACAGAAAGCCAGATTATGTTCAAACAGGAACTACACCGACAGTTTTAAGATATTCTAAACCAACAAATGCTTTAAATTCAAAAAACTTAGGATTAGAGTTATTAATTGGTACTAGAAAAATAAAAGCCATCAATACAAGATTTAGTTTATCAGGTTCTTACCGATATACGAATACATTTTCAGATTTAGATGGGTATGTTTTTTCTGAAGAGTCAGATTCTGAAGCATTTATTGGAGTACATAAAGCTACACCAAATACTTATGAAACAATCAATAGTAGCATTACAGCAACACATCATATTTCAAGTATTGGTTTAGTCATTACGCTTACAGCAGAACAATTTTGGATGTCAAATTATAGGTCAAGCAGTTATAATGTAAATCCATTTGCTTATTACGATAGAGATCTGAATTATTTTGAAATTCCTGAAAGTGAAAGAGGAAATGATAAATATATACCTATCCGAAGAAGTGCTTCTAGTGCTGGAGGAGTGAATTCTAACAGATCTAAAATTTTTGCAAACTACCATTTAAAACTTGCAAAAGAATTCGATAACGGACTTCGTGTTTCTTTTTATGCTGTAAACTTTTTAAACCATTTACCAAAATTGGAAGAAGTTAATAGCGATGGTACCATTAGTATTCGAGAACTAAATAGACCTATCTCATTTGGAGGTAGTATTACATATAAATTTTAAAATTAAATTAATCCATAAATTATGAATAAATTATTTCGTTTTAGTTTCATTACGATGTTAATGATTACTGTTCTTGCTTCTTGTAGCAAAGATGATGATGTAAACGTTATTGAGCCAGTTGCAGCTACTATTAATGCAAATTTTGGTGAAGAGTTCGATAATAAATCAATTGAAAATATTGAAGTAAAATTAGAAAGTGTAGGAGGAACAGATTCTTATACTGCTAATACTACTACAGAAGGAAAAGCTTCTTTTGATGCTGTAAATCCTGGAACTTATAATGTAAAAGCAACAATTCAATTTACAAAAGAAAAATATGAAGAGTTCTTCGGAATTCCTACTTCAGAAGATGTTGTAAACTTTAGTGGAGTTGTAGAAGGAGTTTCTATCAATCTTGATGTAAACGAACACACAGTTTCTTTAAAAACTTCAAGAATTGGAAATTTATTATTCAAACAAATTTTCTATGCTGGATCAAGTCTTTTTGACGGAGCTGGATTTAGAGATATGTTTTTCGAAATTTATAATAACTCAAACGAAGTAATTTATGCTGATAATTTATATTTCGGACAAGTTTATGGAAGAACTACAACTTCTGTAAAAGAATATACTTTAGCTAATGGACAATTTGATTGGTCAAAATCAATTGGACAAACAAAAGGAGCTGGTTCAAATACAAATTACACATATGCGGATCACGTATTCAAAATTCCTGGAACTGGAAATCAATATCCAATCAATCCAGGAGAGAGTATTGTAGTTGCTGCAACAGCAATTAATCACAAAGAACCTTTAGTTGTTGGTGATCAAACTTATTCTGTAAACGATCCAAGTTTAACAGTAGATTTAAGTGGAGCTGATTTCGAAATTAATATGGTTAATTATTTAAATTCTATTGGAAAAACACCATTAGATTCTGATGTTGATAATCCAGCTGTACCAAATTTAGATGTTGTTTTCCATACAAATGCTAAAGATTTAATTTTAGATCCATTAGGAAGAGATTCTTTCATTATTTTCAGTACTGATGAAATCGAGTCTTTTGATAAATTACCAACTCCGCAGACTACAGAAATCGTAGAAGGAACTAAAAGATATATTCAAATTCCAAACAGTGCAATTATTGATGGTGTTGAAACAAACAAGCCAGATCCAACTTCAAGAAGTCCAAGAAGATTAGATACTTCTGTGGATGGAGGTGTTGCTTCTGTTCCTCTAGGACATTATTCTTCTCAGGCAATCATCAGAAAAGTAGCTAAAACTTTCGGAGATAGAAAAGTTTTACAAGACACGAATAATTCTGAAAATGATTTTGAAGTAGTAAACGTTCCTGTTCCTGGAGCTTGGAAATAACAAATAACAAAATATAACAAGAGCAGTATTTTTTGAATACTGCTCTTTCCTAGTTTATAAAATTCTGGATTTTCCTAAATCTGATTCCAAAAACATAAAACATGAAAAATCTTTCAACTTTTTTAATATTAATTATTTCGAGTATCAGTTTTGCTCAAAATAATAATGCCGTTTCTCAAAATTTTGAACATAGCTATTATGAGAAAATGATTGAAGATTTTAACCAAAACCCTTTTTTATATTATATCACTCCAACGGAGAATTTTACTTCTATTCATTTGTTTTATCAAAATCAAAATAGTAGTGTTTATAATTTAGAACAAGGAGAAAAGGAAACGGATTTTGGGTTGAAAGGACAAGGGATTTACAGAAAAAATAAATCATTATTTGCTGGAGGACTTTCTTATAATAGAAATCAGCAAGAAGGTACTGCCTTCAGTCTTACGAATAGATATCACAACGGAAATGATGTAGAAAAATCTCCGCATTATAATTTAGCTTACGGAGAAGGTTCTTGGAAGAATCAATTTTACAACCTTAGAGGAAATGTTATTTTCCCAATCCTAGAAGATCGTTTATTTACTTCTTTAAAAGTAGATTATATCACTCGCGAATATTTCGGAACAATTCAACCAAAAGCAAAACTAAAATATTTAGATATTCAGGGAGATCTAAGTTTATTTTTAAAGGTGAAAAATAGTTATTTCGGTTTCACTGCTGGAACAGGAAAAATAGATAATGAAACGAATATTAGATATGATGGAGATTCCAATTATTTTAATATTCCTGCAAGAGAAGATCTTTATATTCGTTCTTCTTTCGGATATGGTCTTATAGAATCTGGAAAAGGTTTGAACAATGAAGAAAAAATCAAAAATTCGCTTTTTGGTCTTTCTTATTATTTACAAAAAGATGCTTCTTTTTTCTTTTCTAAATTTAATTACAAATCTTCAGAAAATGAATTTGCTTATGTTGACGGAGTTGAAGCAATTACTTTGGCAACTTATACAACAGACAAATATTCTGGAGAAATTGGTTTATATGATTTTAAAAGAAATCAAAATTTCAATCTTTCAGGAGCTTATACTTTTGGAGAAAACTACAGGGAAAGTACAAGAGGAAAGAATTACGAAAGTAGTTCTATTGAAATGAATGCTTCTTACCAGAAAATCAAAAAAACTTCAGAGAATTTGGTTTCTTATAATTATGGATTAGAATTGAATTACTATAATTTGATGAAGAAAGATTTTCAGGCTGTAAACCAAAGTGAGTTTTCAAATTTGAAATTGACATTATTCTACAGTAAAGATTTTAACCTTAAAAATTCTAAAAAAATCTATCTTGTTTCTAAAGCTGGATTTAGATATAATTTGGATAAATCTGCAATATTTTCTCAAAATAATCGATTCGTAAATGAAATTGCAAATCCAAACTTTTTAATGAATACTGCAGCTGTTGTAGATGCGGAATTAAATATTGGATTTCAAACAAAAGTTAAAAAATCTAACTACTTAAATTTCGGTATCAAAGTTCGTCCAGAATTCTATTTAGATCTAGACAAGTCTATCGAAGTTTCAAACACTACTAACTTAACAAGTCAATTTTATTTATCTTTTAATTACTAATAATAATGAGAAACTTTTTGATTTTAATGACGATTCTATGTCTTTTTTCTTGTAAAAAAGAACAGAAAAGTGAATATGAAAGCTTGAAGGAAATGTATCAAAAGTCTCCTGATTTATGGCCAAAGCCAGAATTGGATAGTAGTGTTGTACATAAGGAATTGGGAATGATTCCAAAACCAAATTATCCAGGAGGAGTAGAGCCTTCAAAGGGATTGATTCAATTAGGGAAACAACTATTTTTTGATAACAGAATTTCGCAATCAAAGCAAATCGCTTGTATTTCTTGTCACCATACAGACCAAAACTATACAGACAACAGAGAACTTTCTCTGGGACACAATTTACAAGAAGGGAACAGAAATGCTCCTACAGCGATGAATCTTTCGTATAATACTTCTTTTTTCTGGGATGGAAGAGCAAGCAGTTTGGAAGAACAAGCGCTAGGACCAATTCAGAATCCAGTGGAGATGAATACACATTTGGACACAGTTGTAAAAAGAGTAAGTGAAATTGCTGGATATAGAAAAGCTTTCAAAAAAGAATTTGGGAAAGATCAAATTGAAATCGATGATGTTGCACATGCAATTGCCACTTTTGAGCGTTCTTTAATAAGTAGAAAATCAAAATTTGATTATTTCTTAGCTGGAAAACAAGAACTTTCTGAGAGTGAACTGAAAGGTTTACATTTATTCAGAACAAAAGCTAGATGTATGAATTGTCATAATGGGCCACTTCTAACAGATGGAAAATTCCATAATATTGGTTTGACTTATTATGGAAGAAAAAAATACGAAGATTTAGGAAGATATAATGTTACAAACAAAGCGGAAGACGTTGGAAAATTCAAAACACCAAGTTTACGTGATGTAATGTTAACTGGTCCTTGGATGCACAACGGATTGTTTGGAAATATGGATGGTGTTTTAACAATGTATAGCAACGGAATGCCGCAACCAAAGAGAAGAGAACATCAAATGAATGATACGCTTTTTCCAACAACTTCTAGATTGATTCAGAAAACAAATCTTACAGAAGAAGAAATACAAGATTTAAAAGCATTTTTAGGAGCAATTACTGCACCAGCATTTAGAATTAGAAATCCTGAATTACCAAAATAATATAGATTTATATCTTAAAAATAGAAAGCTCAACTTAACGGTTGGGCTTTTTTGATTTCTGAAATTAGTTTCACGTTTAAAGACTTCATTTATCTCAATTTTGTCCTCTATCCTTTTTTAGGAAAACAAAAAGAGAATTAACGAATTAGAAAATAAAATTTTCAGAAAAATATGTTCAAATTTATTGCATTTTGTTTCGCTATATTTTTGATTGATTATTATGGTTATCAATTTATAAAAACCACTTTTGACAATAGATGGACAAAAATAACTTATGTTTTGTCTAGCGTTATCATTCTTGGTCTTACTTTCTATACGTATACTTTTGGAAGACAAAATTTATCAATCCCAACTTCTAATATTTTTACAGGAATTTTTGTCTTGGTTTATGTGACTAAATTGACTTTTGCCCTTGTATTTTTTATCGATGATATTTTTAGAATTTTTAAAGCTGTTTTTAATTTTTTTACGAATAATTCAGATGAAAAATCTTTCCATATTCCGTCTCGAAGAAAATTTACGAAACAATTAGCTTTAGGTTTGGCAGCTATTCCGTTTTCTTCTTTGTTATACGGAATTATTAAAGGAAAATACAATTTCAAAGTGTTGAATTATACACTTTATTTTGAAGATCTTCCAGAAGCATTTGATGGTTATCAATTGACACAAATCAGCGATATTCATAGCGGAAGTTTTGATAATAAAGAAAAAATAGAATATGCAATTGATTTAATTAATCAACAAAAATCGGATGCAATTTTATTTACTGGAGATATGGTAAATCTTTCTGCAGATGAAATGCTTCCTTGGAAATCTACTTTCAAAAAACTACAAGCAAAAGACGGAATCTTTTCTGTGCTAGGAAACCATGATTATGGTGATTATGTAAAATGGAATTCTCCACAAGAAAAAGTACAAAACCTTGAAAATTTAAAGCAAATTCAAAAAGAAATGGGTTTTCAACTGTTACTAAATGAAAATCGTTTTATTGAAAGAAATGATCAAAGAATTGCGATGGTTGGCGTAGAAAATTGGGGAAATGGTTTTATTCAAAAAGGAGATTTAAACAAAGCTTCTGAAAATATTGCTGCTTCTGATTTTAAAATTTTACTGAGTCATGATCCTACGCATTGGCAAGAAAAAGTGATTTCAGATTCAAATCATTACCATTTAACATTAAGCGGACATACACACGGAATGCAAATGGGAATTGAAATTCCAGGTTTTATCAAATGGAGTCCAATAAAATGGCGCTACAAATATTGGGCAGGAATTTATAAAGAAAAAGGACAATACTTAAACGTAAATCGTGGATTTGGCTTTTTAGCTTATCCAGGAAGAGTTGGAGTTTGGCCAGAAATTACAGTAATCAACTTAAAAAAAGGTTCAAAACCGAGCTAAAAAAGAGAAAATTTAACTCCTAATAATAATTTTATGAAAAAATATGTTTTAGTCCTATTCTTGATAGGAAGCATTTTCTATACAGAAAAATCAACTGCACAAACACAACAAAATTCTAAAAAACAAGATCCAAAACAGCAACAACAAGCGAAAATGATGAAGAAAGTTTTTTATAGTGTTGGAGCTGGAGCTGCTGTAATTCCTGAGTTTGAAGGTTCTAATGATTATCGACTTTTACCTTTGGTGAATTTTTCTGCAAATTGGATGAATGGTCGCTATATTCGAGTGAACGGCTTAAATACAGAAGCGAATATTCTTAAAAATAGAAAATGGAATTTTGGTCCAATGATTACTGCAAAAATCGATCGTGATAATTCTCTTTCTAATTCAGTGATATCTCGTTTACCAGAAATCGATTTTGCTTTTGGAGCAGGACTTTTCGGGAAATTCAATTATAAAAGATTTCATTTTAAAGCAAGTTATACTTATGATATTACAGATGTAAGTAATGGAGGTTTGGCGAATTTAGAATTGGGATATAATTACAGAAAAGGAAAAATTATTTCAAGAAGTACAATTCAAAGTTCTTATGCAACTTCAAATTATTTGAACACTTATTTTGGAGTTACTCAAACAGGAAGTCTTTTAAGTGATTTACCAGTTTATAATTTGGAAGCAGGATTTAAAAATGTAGGATTATCGTCTAGTTTTATTTATGCTTTAAACCAAAAATGGATGTTAGGAACTGCTGTTCGTTATAATTTATTAATTGGTGATGTTGCAGATAGTCCAATTGTTTCTCAAGGAAGCGAACATCAATTTGTAACCGCATTGTTTGCTTTATATCGATTCTAAAAAACCGTTTTTCATTTTGAATTAATGAAAATCCCAAGAGCTCTTTTTTCTTAATGATTAGAGCTCTTTTTTATTCTTCATCTAAGCTTTTTCTATATTGATTTGGTGTAAAAGAAGTGTTTTTTTTGAAGAAACTAATGAAGTTTGGCGTTTCTTTAAATCCAAGTTTTAATGCTATGGTATCTAATTTATTTGAAGAAATAGATAACAAATATTTCGCTTCATAAAGAATATATTCGGACATTAATTTTTTTGCAGAACTTCCTGTAGTTTTCTTTACACATTCTGATAAATAAACATCACTGATATTTAATTTTGAAGCATAAAAAGATAATTTCTGTTTTTTTTGTTCTGTACTTTTTAATAATGTTTCGAACTGATAAGTCACTTCTTCTGCTCTGTTTTTATTGGAATTATTTAAAACATTAGTTTTTAGTAGTTTCTTTGTTTCAAACAAAATAATTGTCAAATAAGCTTGAATAATTTCAATATTATCTTGATCTAAATTTTTAAACTCAGTGTATATTTTCTCCATTTTTGTATAAAATAGATGGTAGCTTTCTTCATCAATAAAATAAACAGGCTTGGAATGAATACTATAATACGGGAATTTTTGAATAATACTGAAATATGTTGGAGTGAATTGTAAAAAATTAGGTTTAAAAAAAATAAGAAAACCCAAACCTTTTCCAACAACTTTAGATTCACTGATATAAACTGACTGACCTGGAGAAACAAAACTTAATCGTTGGATGTTATTTTGAAATTTTTCACCATTTATTCCGATAGTAACATCCATACTTTTTGAAATAGAAATAGAAAAACAATCTTCAGGAATACCAAAAAATTCCTTACTCAATTCTCTTGGATGATCTTCAAATTTGATAATATGAAAATTTTCTATTTTTTGAAAATCTTCTAAATTCATTATGGTTAAAAGTTCTTTAATTCCTTTAAATCGAATAGGTTTTTTCGTTTTCATATTATCCAGCTTTGAATTACAAAAATAACTCTTAAACCTAGAAATTAATAGTTTTAGATTTAAAAACAAGTGATATTTTAAGCTTTTGAAAAATAGAATTACCAATTAAATCGTAATTTTGTGTTTTAATATTTCTACGATGGCGAAAAACAATTTAAATATCAACGAGATTGTACAGCATTTTTATGATTATTTGAAAGCTTTTATTTTAAGCAAAGTAAATAATAAGGAACTTGCCGAAGATTTGGTACAAGAAGTAATGGTAAAACTTGTGGAATCGCATCAGAAAGAAATTGAAATTACCAATGTAAAAGCTTGGCTTTTTAAAGTGACAAGAAATACAATTTATGATTATTTTAAAAGTCATAAATTGGAAATTGATTTAGAAGAAAACATTAATTTATTTGATGAAATAAAAGATTCTGAATCAAAATTAATGACTACAGATTATATCATTCCGATGATAGATTTACTTCCTGAAAAATTTTCTCTTCCTCTAAAAATGAGTGATATTGAGAATATTTCACAAAAAGAAATTGCAGAAAAATTAGATTTAGGACTTTCCGCTACAAAAATGCGAATCAAAAGAGCGAGAGTACAATTGCACCAATTATTTATCGAATGTTGTGTGATTGAATATGATAAAAATGGCGCTTTTGTTGGTTGTTCTATCCGAAATTCTTGTGATGATTTACACAAAATCACAAGTAAATTAAATAAGCTTCAAAAATAAATTTCACTTTTTTTAAAAAACATGTGACTTTTTAGAACTGACTTCAGACTTCTTAATAAAGAATAATTTAAAAATTCAAAATTATGAGTACTGAAATCAAAATTTTACATGCGTCTTGTTGTACGAAATCAAATAAGATCAAAAGTCAATTGGAAAAACTTGCAAACGAAAATCAACTTGATCTTTCGATTGAAGAGTTTTCCGATATGAAAGATACTATGGTTTATGGAACCATGATTTTTCCTTCGATTGTGGTAAACGGAAAAGTTTATGACTACAAACTTTATGAAGAGGATTCAAAATTATTAGCAATTCTAAAGTGAAATTATCATGGAAAAACTAACAAAATTTCTTTCAAGCATTGCCGATTATTTGGTTTATGATTTATTTCAAATAGCTCCAGAAAGTGTATTCGGCAATGCACTTCATTATTTTTTGATTGGATTCACCGAAATTGTAATTCTAGTGATTTTAGTGACTTATCTGATGGGAATAATTACGAGTTATTTGCCAATGGATAAAATCCGATTTTATTTAGAAAAACATAAAAAATCAGGAATTGGAAATATTCTTGCTTCACTTTTGGGAGCAATTACGCCATTTTGTTCTTGTTCTTCGATTCCATTATTTGTTGGAATGATGCAAGCCAGAATTCCACTTGGAATTGCACTTTCTTTCTTGATTACTTCGCCTTTGGTTAATGAAATTGCAATTGCGATTTTTTGGGTGACTTATGGTTGGAAAGTGACGTTGATTTATATTCTTTCTGGAATTGTTTTAGGAGTTTTAGGAGGAATTATTTTAGAAAAATTAGGAATGTCAGCACATGTTGCAGATTGGATTAAAAATTTGCATCAAACAGAAGTGGAAGTTGCAGAAGATAAGAGAAGTTTCATGGTTCGTTTACCAAAAATCAATGAAGAAGCTATAAAAACTTTGAAAAAACTGATTCCATATATTTTTATTGGTTTAGCGATTGGTTCGTTTGTGCATGGTTATGTTCCGCAATCTTTTTTCGAAACTTATATTTCAAAATCGAATCCTTTTGCGGTTCCAATTGCCGTAATTACTGCGATTCCGCTTTATATTGATGCTGTTGGAGTTTTGCCAATTATCGAATCTTTGGTCAGCAAAGGAGTTCCGCTAGGAACAGCAATTGCATTTATGATGGCTTCAATCGGATTGTCACTTCCAGAAGCTTTATTGCTAAAAAAAGTAATGAACAAAAAACTGATTTTCGCATTTTTTTCAACCATAGGAATTGGAATGATCATCTCTGGATTCTTTTTTAATCTAATTTTTTAAAACAAAAGCTATGAAATCATTTTTATCATCGATAAGTGCTGTTTTTGCAGCACTTTTATCTTGTGTTTGCTGTGTGGGGCCATTTTTGAGTTTAGCTGGATTATTAGGAGTTTCTACTTCAAATTTAGTTTGGCTAGCAAGCATCAAAAACTATTTAATTTTCTTCAGTTTATTGGCGATTAGCTACAATTTATATCGAGCTTATTTTCCCAGAAAAACAGAAGAATGTTGCGATTTAAACCAACAAGAATTAGTTCAAAAATTAGATAAAAGAGAATCAAAAGTTCTTTCTTTTTTACAATCAAAAACATTTTTGTGGACAATTGCAATACTTACTTTAATCATTTTAATACTTCCATATTTAAACCTTTAAAAATCAAATTATGAAAATTCAATATTTTTTTATCTTAATATTCGCTTCTTTATTTTTTTCATGTCAATCAAAAGAAACGAAACCAAAAGAAACAATCAAAACTGAAAAACAACAAACTGGAATTGTGCAAAAAACATATAAATTAGATCAATTTAAACAATCTTGTTGTATCAAAATTGTGGATTATTCTTTGAAGAAAATTGATGGTTTGGAAAAGATAGAGGCAGATGTGAAAAATCAAACCTTGTCTGTTTGGTATGATT
Organism: Aureivirga sp. CE67; assembly: GCF_015767245.1. Classification (GTDB taxonomy): domain Bacteria; phylum Bacteroidota; class Bacteroidia; order Flavobacteriales; family Flavobacteriaceae; genus Aureivirga. The sequence goes on along the minus strand of NZ_JADOTV010000001.1, from coordinate 700,371 downwards.
CGAGTAAATGTGATGAAGCAAAAATTCAAGAAGCAATAAATAAAACACCTTATAAAATCGTGAAATAAAAGTATAAAAAAACAGCAATAAGTCTTAAAGTTTATTGCTGTTTTACTTTATGTTTTTTGTTTAAGCTTCTATTTCTTTAGGTTTTCTAGCTATAAAAAATGTGATGAAAGAAAGAATTCCACAAATTGCAAAACCGATGAATAGTGGATAAACTGTAATATCGATATATCTTCCTAAAATAACTCCAATTGGTACAGCTACGATTGTTGAAATAAATCCATTGATTGCTGCTCCAATTCCAGCAATATGTCCGATCGGTTGCATCGAAATTGCTCTAATATTTCCAAATAAAAATCCGATTGCTAAGAATTGTAAAACCATAAAAGCGATCAAAATTATTAGAGAAGGATTTCCAGAATCAGAAAATGAAATCAAATAGATTATTGGTAAAATAGAGAACATTGCTAAGGCAATTAAAGCTAATTTGTGCATTCCAAGTTTCATTACTAACATTCCGTTTGTAAAAGTAGAAATACCAACTGTAAGCGCCATTCCTGCGAAAACAAAAGGAAATTCGTCTTTTAATCCATATTGATTTTCAAAAATATGTTGTGAAGAACTAATATAAGTCATGAAAGAACCTGTGATAAAACCAGAAATTAAGGTAAAGCCAACAGTTTCTCTGAATTTGAAAAACTCTCTAATTCCATGTTTGTAAATCTTTAAATTGAAATTTCTTTTGAATTCAGGTTTTAACGTTTCCGGCTGTCTTTTCCAGAACCAAAATAAAATTACAATCCCAAATAAAATCTGAAAATAGAAAATTGCTTTCCAATCAAAATAGTTCAAAATAATTTTTCCCAAAGAAGGAGCAATGATAGGAACTAAAATGAAAATTACCGTCACAAACGACATTACCCTCGCAAGAAAATCGCCTTTATAAGAATCTCGCACAATGGAAATACAAAGCGTGTAAGGTGCTGCAAGTCCGATTCCTTGTAGGATTCTTCCAATAATCATAAGATCAAGAGAGTCTGCTGCGACACAAAGAAAACTAGCAAGTGTATAAAGCGAAAACCCGATATAAATGATTGGTTTTCGACCAAAACTATCCGAAAGTGGTCCGAAAAGCAATTGACCAAAACCAAGACCAAGAAAAATCATGGTCACTAAAAGTTGATTATCTGCATTGTCAGTAGTGTGAATTGCTAAACCAATTTCAGACAAAGCAGGAAGTAATGCATCAATAGAAAGCGCAACAATTGACATCAAAGACGCCATCATTGCAACAAACTCAATATTGACTTTGTTCGTATTTGTATTCTCCATCGTATCATGTTTTATGAAAATAACTCGGCTGAGTTATTTTTTGCAAAGGTACGACAGTTTCATTTTTGAAAAGGAGTTATTTCCAAGGTTTAAATTATACAAAGCTAGGTTTTGATAAATAAAAGAAATAGAAGGTTTTAAAAAACAAGTTTTTATAATTAAATTTAGATAGAGAACTGATTTAAAAGTTTAATATCGAATTCATATCATGAAAAAACTACAGCAAATTGCAAACTGGAAAATTATTCTGCCATTATTTATCTTTTTTGGAATATTCAATTTTTATCTTTTTCCAAAATATCAGCAAATTATCGACGAACAAGCGCATGAACCAATTGTGATTCTAGATGCTTTGTTTGATTATGGAAAGTCGGATGTGGATAATCTTTTAGAAGCAATGGGAGAAGAGGGGAGAAAAACCTATCTATTTATGTCAGGAATTATTGATTCGGTTTATCCTTTGATTTATGGTTTTCTGTTTTTCTTTATTATTTTGAATTTGACTAAAAAAATGGAAAATAAAGCTTATTTATTAGCTGTTTTACCGATTATAGCTGTGTTTTTCGATTATATAGAAAATAAATATATTATTAAACTAATCAATAAATATCCAAATTATACTTCGCATGATGTAGAAATTACTTCCATGTTAACACAGGGTAAATGGATTTTTGTATTCTTGTCAGTTGTAACAATTCTAATTTTATTTCTGACTAAAATTATTTTATTTTTAAAAAAGGAAAATTAAAAAAATATGAAAAACAATTATTCTAGAATATCTATTATTATTTCAACAATCATTTTATTGGTTAAGCTGATTATTGAAATTTATTTTTATACTGAATTAACCGAAAATTTCTCTGAAACTTCAGGAGATGTATCACCAACAGTTGTTGCAGGAGGAATAAAAAGTGCTATAATAATTCTATCACTTCCTTTTTTAATTTCCTTGATTTTTGCAATACTTGGAATTATAAATAAAAACAAAAGAAGATTTTTTGCTTTGTTTTTAGCTATTTTGACCTTAATCGTTTTTATCACACCAATTAGTTTATTCATTTTTGTAGCATAAAAAATATATTTTAGTCTTGAAATTCAGTTAAATATATTTTGAAATATACTTTGCTTTTAATTTCTTTGAAGGAAAAACATGAAATTTACCTTCAACACAAAACAAGCGATTTTTCTTTCTTTAGGATTTGTATTTTTCACCATATTTGGAACACTTTCACATGAATATGGACACATTTTAATTGCAAAATATTTAGGATTTGATACGACGCTTTTTTATGGAAGAATGATTTATCATGATCCAGATTGTGACCCAGAAATTTTCGAAATTTATTCAAATAATAAATATTTTATAGATAATGGAGTTTCATTTCCTGAAGCAGATTATTATAATGAAATAACAGAAGAAAGAAATTTTAAATCATTTCTTGTTATTCTTGGAGGACCTATTCAAACAATGCTGACAGGGACTTTGGGTATTGTTTTTTTATTTTTTCGCAGGAAGAATATTGTAAAATTTGGAATAAAATTCATCGATTGGATTTTCGTATTTCTGACGCTTTTTTGGTTAAGACCAATTTTTAATTTTCTGACAGGAGTTATTTCTGAAACCTTAACGTCGAGAGGAGGTGTTTTTAATGGAAATAGTGATGAAATTAAAATATCTCATTATTTAAATTTATACGATGGTTTTATTACAATTCTTACTAGTTTATTAGGTTTACTTATTCTTTCTTATTTATTTTTTATAATTATCCCGCGTAAAACAAGATTCACATTACTTTTAAGTGGATTTTTTGGAAGTCTAGTTGGTTATGTTTTTTGGTTTAAAATTTTAGGGCCTGTTTTGCTGCCTTATTGATCATTTGAATTTATGACTCTTAGAAAATCTTTCACTTCTTTCAAAATTCCCGATGATTTTGTAACTAAAATTATTTTCCTTGCTAATACAGCATCTTCTATTTTTAGAAACTTAACTTCAGGCATTTCAAAAAATGGTTTAGGCATTAGTGTTACTCCCATATCCGAAGTAATCAAAGCTCCAACAGTTTCATTATTATGAGCTGTAAAAACTTTTTTAGGTTGAATATTTCTTTCTTTTAAAACTGAGAAAACATCATTGTATAACATGCAATGACTTCTTTCAATAAAAGGTTGATTTTCTAAAGCAGAAAGTTTGATTGATTTTTTCTTTGCAAAAGGATGTTTATAATTTACAGCAAAGAATAATTCTTCGTCTGCTATATCATAAATATGATATTTTTCTAGATCAATTTTTCTTTCTTCGGTAAAGAATGCGTGAATTTCATTAGTGTCTAATTTATTTAAAAGTACGTCGTGTTTTTCTTCAAAAATTTGTACTTCTGAGTTGATGTATTGCTTTTTAAATTCATTTATAAAAGGTAAAACTACATTAACATCAATATTTTGGACAAAACCAATTCTAAGTTCTAAACTAGATTGAATTTCAAACGTTTTTTCAATCGAATACCAATTATTCATTATTTCCATTGCTTTAGGTAATAAGATCTCTCCTGCAGAAGTAAGACTAACATTTCTTTTATCTCTTTCAAATAATTTTACCCCCAAATGACTTTCTAATTTTTTGATTCCAGCCGAAAAAGTAGACTGAACAACAAACACTTGTTCAGCTGCTTTTGTAAAGTTTTTGGTATTTGCTAAAGCGATAAAATATTTAATGTGTTGTAAATTCATTATCGTAAATTTAGATTATTTAATCGTTTTAATCTGTTTTTTCAATATGTAAATTTACAATAATTTTGCTTCATAAAACAAAAATATAATAAAGATGAAAGCATCCATAATTAGAAAATTTGGAGATACAGATGTATTAGAATACACAACAATAGACACTCCAAAACCAGCTTCAGATGAAGTTTTAATTAAAATTTTAGCTACAGGAGTTAATCGTTTAGATCATTATTTAAGAGAAGGGAAAATGATGCCTAATATTCCTTTTCCACACATTTTAGGATCAGATGCTGTTGGAGAAATTTTAGAAATTGGGGTAGATGTAAATAATTTTGAAATAGGAGAAAGAGTAATTCCTGTACCCGGTTATCCTATGAAAAAAGAAGAAGAAAATATAAATCCTATGACGCTTGCTTCTTCTTATGGAATCATTGGGGCAGCAAATCATGGAACCTATGCAGAATACATTAAAGTACCTGCGAAATTTGTGATAAAAGACACTACGAATTTGAGCCCAGAACTAATTGCGACTCTTCCGATGGTGGCAGTTACAGGTGTACGAGCTGTAAAAGAAGTTGGTGAAGTGAAAAAAGGAGATAAAGTAGTTGTGCTTGCAGGGGCATCTGGAACAGGAAGTTTTAATATACAAATAGCAAAAGCTTTAGGTGCAGAAGTTTTATCAACAACAACATCGGATACTAATATAGATTTTATAAAAAATCTTGGTGCGGATGTAGTAATTAATTCAAAGAAAGAGGATTTAATTTCTTCAGTTCAAAAATGGACAAATGGTAAAGGAGCAGATGTTGTAATAGATAATTTGGGAGGAAAATTTTTAAACCAAAGTATAGAACTATTGAAACCAAAAGGAATTTTAGTTTCTATGGGATTTGTAGATAGTCCAAATGTGAGTTTTGATGTAAGAAGTTTGTTCTTTAAACAGATAAGTATTAAAGGTTCTATTATGGGAACAAAAGAAGATCTTGAGTTTGCAATTGAGCTAGTGAAACAAGGAAAGATCAAACCTCTTTTAGATACAACTTTACCATTATCCGATGCAAATAAAGCGCATGATATTTTGGTGAATGGGAAAGTGAAAGGAAATATTGTACTTATTCCTTAATTATTTCGTAGTGATTTATCAATAAATGGAGTAGATAGTAAAATGTTTGCTCCATTTTAAAACATAAAAAAAATGGATAGAAAAGGTTTATACACAAAATTAAAAAATATCAAAATTGAGAATTTTGATATAGACGAAGATCCTCCAAAACCAGCAGGAAACTATGTCTCTGTTAAAAGAGTGGGGGATTTAGCATATATATCTGGTCAAATGCCAATGACTAAAAATAATAATTTACTTCAAAGGAAAATTAATGAAACGACTTTAGAATATGGTTATAGAGTATCAAAGTTGACAATGGCCAATGTTCTTAAACAATTAGTTTATTCTGAAGAAATAAATGAAGTGAAATCTATAGTAAGAATTGATGGTTTTTTTCTTCATAAAAATGGATCTCAATTACCAAAAATGTTGAATGGAGCTTCTGATTTAGTTACAGAAATTTTTGAAGGAGAAAATAAAAAACATGCAAGAACTGTATCGGGTTCTTTAGCAATTCCGTACGATGCATGTTTGATGTTAGTAGTGATTGTTGAAATTAAATAAGAAAAAGATGTTAGAAAATATAGCAAAAAAAGGAAAATTAACTTTAGGGATTTTTCTTCCAATAGAATCTTATAAAGGTTCTGTTCCAAGGATGAAAAATCAAATAAAATTAGCTCAAAAAGCAGAACAGATTGGTTTTAAGGCTTTATGGTTTAGAGATGTCCCATTACATGTTCCGAGTTTTGGAGACGCTGGCCAATTGTATGATCCGTGGGTTTATATGACACATATTATGAACCATACAAAGAAGATTAAATTAGCTACAGGTAGTTTAGTTTTACCTTTAAGACATCCGATACATACAGCAAAATCTATTTCTAGTTTTCAAGAATTATCAAATGGAAGATTGATTTTAGGAGTAGCTTCTGGTGATAGACCAATTGAATTTCCAGCATTTAATAAAGACTTAGAATTAAAATCTGAACTCTTTAGAGAAAATTTTCATTACATAAAATCTTTAGAAAATTCATATCCATCGTACTCTTCAAATCATTTTGGAGAAATAAAAGGAGATGTTGATTTGTTGCCTAAAACAAATATTAAAACGCCATTTTTGATTACAGGTCATTCTGGACAATCTTTAGATTGGATTGCAGAACATGGAGATGGATGGATTTATTATCCAAGAAACTATACTTTCTTAAAGCAGTCTTTGGAAAAATGGGAGGTAAGTTTGAATAAAAAAGAGCAGTATTGGAAACCTTTTTTTCAGTCATTATACATTGATTTATTAGAAGATCCTTCTGCAAAACCATCTATTATTCATTTAGGTTTTCAGCTTGGAGCAAATTATTTAATAGAGCATTTGAAGATTTTAGAATCTTTTGGTGTAAATCATGTTATTTTGAATTTAAAATACGGTTCAAGGTCTGCAGAAAAAGTTCTAGATGATTTAGGGAAATACGTTTTACCTCATTTTCAATAAAATATTTAAACTTTAAATTAACGTTTTTATGTTAAAAGAGTGAATTTACTCATAAAAAACAAATGATTATTTCTTTAGGTTTAATTATTGAGAGGTTTACTCTTTAAAACCAAATTATTATGAAAAGTCTTTTTAACAAACTAAAATGGAGTTATTTACTCCTTTTACCATTGCTTTTTTCCTCCTGTCTAAGCGATGATGATACTACGAGCATGGTAAAAATTGATAATGAATCTAAAATTTATTTTGATTTTAAACCAGGTGTTTTTGACAGACAAGCAGGAGGAGATGAATTTTTTAATATGAGTATTCCATATCCAACAAAAGCTGATTTTCAGTTGGAATCTTATGAAATAAATGAAGAGTTGGATACGATTGCTGCAACGTATCGTGTGAAGAATCTTTTGAATCAATATTTTGTTGGATATCAGGAAGGACAAGTGATTGATGGAGGTGATTTATTGATTACTCTAGATAATTCCGATGTAGCAAATAAGAAAGTTTATATTTCTGAAGCGAATGAATTTAATGGTGAAAACCCTTATGAAGATTCACATTATTGGACTTCTTGGAGTTTTCCAGAAGAAGATCATAATTTTCAGAATGATTTCTTTTTTAAATTAACTCCAGAACGTGCGAGTTATAGTTATTTTGATTTCGCTGAAACTCCTGAAGGAAAAGGTTTGGGAATTTTGAATCTCCAATTTGATTATCAGCATTGGCGAAAAGATATTAGTGCAGCTACAGATGAATTAATTTTTGAAGGTGCTGTTTTATTGGAATTAGACTTTAATTTTTAATTTAAAATCATGCATCAAACTCTAATTGGTAAATATTTTACATACATCTTTTGGAGGATAATAGTTTCTGATTTCTACTATTTCATCTAAATCTTCAAAATCATATTGTTCTCCATCAGATGTTTTTATAGAGTCTATATAATCCCACTTTCCAGTATCTACAAAAATTGTTACTTCCCAATTATTTTCAGCTTTAAAAACTAGATTTCCATCATAAATAGGTTTTTCAAAAGATATCTTAATTTCTCCCTTTTCAATTTTATATAGAAAGTCTAGAATATTTTCTTTCATAAAAAAACTAAGCTGATTTTTCGTTTGCAAATTGCATATCATAAAGTGTTTTATAATAACCTTCAGGATTTTTCAATAATTCTTTATGACTTCCTTGTTCTACAATATTTCCTTTGTCCATCACAATGATTTTCGAAGCTTTTTTAATTGTAGCCAAACGGTGCGCAATCACAATCGAAGTTTGATTTTTTGTTACTTTCTTCGTTACTTTTTGTAAAAGTTTTTCTGAATGAGAATCAATCGAAGAAGTTGCTTCATCCAATATCAAAATACTTGGTTTGCTTAAATAAGCTCTCAAAAATGCAATTAATTGTCGCTGACCAGCAGAAAGCATCACACCTCGTTCTTTCACGTTGTAGTGGTAATTCTTTGGTAAAGACATAATGAAATCATGAATTCCAATTTCTTTTGCAGCTTCTTGAACTTCTTCCAATGAAATATCTTTATTTCCTAAAACAATATTATTGTAAATCGTATCAGAGAAAAGGAAAACATCTTGAAGTACTACAGAAACTTGATTTCTTAGAGAATCCATTGTGTATTCTGTAATGTTATTTCCATCCACTTTTATTTCTCCAGAATCAATTTCATAAAAACGATTAATCAGATTAATAATCGTCGATTTTCCAGCTCCAGTTGCTCCCACAATTGCGATAGTTTCTCCAGCTTTCACATCAAAAGAAACTCCTTTCAACACTTCTTCATCTTTAATATAACTAAATCGAACATCTTCAAAAGTGATATCTCCTCTAAAATGTGGAGCAGTTTTCGTTCCTAAATCAGGTTGTGTTTCTTCTGTATCCATTACTTCAAAAACTCGATCTCCTGCAACCATTCCCATTTGAAGCGTATTGAATTTATCTGCAATTTGCCTCAGTGGACGGAAAAGCATTTGTGCCATGGTAATAAATCCGATGATTTCTCCTACTGTAATCGAACTATCTACAGCAGCATTTAAACCACCGTACCAAACTAAAAGACCAATGGCAATCGAAGTTAAAATTTCAGAAATTGGAAAGAAAATAGAATAATACCAAACAGTTTTGATATATGCTTTTTTATGTTTGTTGTTGATTTCGTAGAACTTTTGATATTCGATTTTTTCACGATTAAAAAGTTGCACAATTTTCATTCCTGTAACTCTTTCTTGAACAAAAGAATTTAGATTTGAAACTTGATTTCTAACTTCTTGAAAAGAAGATTTAATTGCAATTTGGAAGATTTTTGTAGCATAAATCAAAATTGGTAAAACCAAGAAAGTAATCGCAGCTAATTTCCAGTTTTGATAAAGCATAATAACCGCTACAACTCCCATTTTTAGAATATCACTAAAAATCATAAATAATCCTTGACTGAAAAAAGCAGCAATAGTTTCAATGTCTGAAACTACTCTGGTAACTAATTTACCAACAGCATTTTTATGAAAATAAGAAGTTCGGAAATACATTAAATGTTTGAACAAATTTGTACGAATATCTTTAATAACATTTTGTCCAAGCCAATTCGATATGTAAATAAAAATTAATTGTAAAATGACTTCACCTAAAAGAAATATCAATAAAAGAACAGAATAAAATAAAAGTCCTTCTGCATCTTTTTTTGCAATATAATCATCTACGGAATCAATAATTAAAATAGATCTAATTCCTGCAAAAACAGAAAGTAGAATTGCTGCAATACCTGAAATATAAAATTTCCATTTATATTTCAAAGCATATTTTAATAAACGATTGAATATTTTTGCATCAAATGCTTTTCCTGTTACTTTACTACTCATTTCTTCTGATAGTTGATGGATATTCCACTTTTGTTAAAAATAATCCTTTTGCTGGAACTGAAACTCCTGCTTTAGAACGATTTTCGCTTAAAATAATTTTTTCTAAATCTTCTACTTTTTTCTTTTCAAGTCCGATTTCTAATAAAGTTCCAACAATTGCTCGAACCATATTTCTCAAAAATCTGTCTGCACTAACATGAAAAGTTAAGTGTTTTTCTTCTAAAACCCATTTTGCTTCATAGATTTTACAATTATAAGTTCGAACATCTGTCTTACTTTTTGAAAAACATTTAAAATTAATATGATTAAACAAAACTTTTGCAGCTTCGTTCATTAATTCAACGTTTAATTTTTTATGATGAAATTGTAAAGTCGTATCTATACAAAAAGGATCTCTTCCTAAGAAAATTCGATATTCATAACTTCTACTTGTCGCATCAAAACGAGCATGCGCTTCGTCTGTCACTGGAAAAATTTCATAAATTACTACTTCATCCGGAAGAACAGCATTCAATTTATACGCATAATCTTCTTTGGATAAATCTTTATCCGTTTCAAAATGTGCAAACATCTGCGAGGCATGAACACCAGTATCTGTGCGTCCTGCTCCGACAATTTGAATTTCTTCTCTTAAAATTTTGGATAAACCTTTCTCAATTACTTCTTGTACTGAAATAGCATCTGGTTGAATTTGCCAACCATGAAAATTTTTCCCGTTATATGCAAGTTCTATAAAATATCTCAAAGGAATAAATTACTTTTGTGAATGAGCAAAGATAAGAAATTATTGACCGTTTTTGTAGGTTGTGCTCTTATGGTTTTTTCTAAATATTTTCTTAAAAACAATGATTTTAAACCAAATCTTATGAAAAAAATTCTTTTACTTTCTGATACTCATAGTCATATTGATGATGCAATGTTGAAATATATCAAACAAGCAGATGAAGTTTGGCATGCTGGAGATATTGGTGATTTGAAAGTTACGGACACTATAAAAGAATTGAAACCACTTCGTGCTGTTTATGGAAATATTGATGGAACCGAAGCTCGAAAAGAATTTCCTTTAGATAATAGATTTACAGTTGAAAATGTGGATGTATTCATCACACATATTGGAGGTTATCCTAAAAAATATAATGCTAGAATAAAAGAAATTTTAACAAAAAATCCTCCAAAACTTTTCATTTGTGGACATTCACATATTTTAAAAGTAATATTTGATAAAGATTTAAATTTACTTCATTTAAATCCAGGAGCAGCAGGGAAATATGGATTTCACCAAGTTAGAACCATGCTTCGTTTTACTTTAGACAAAGGAAAAATCGAAAATATGGAGATTATAGAATTAGGAAAACGCTAGTTTTAAATATATTCTTCCATTTCTAATTCTTTTTCTACTGGAACTGAAATATAAATTACGGTTCCAGACCCAACTTCAGAATTGATTGCAATTACACCTTTCATAGCTTTAATTCGAAGGCTGATTTGACTTAGCCCAATTCCTTCTTTTAATTCTACTTCATCTTTATCAAAACCTTTTCCGTCATCCGAAATTTTAATTTCAAGACTCGAATCAATTTCTCTTATGGTAATCAAAGCATGAGAAGCTTCACTATGTTGTTTAATATTATCTAATAATTCTTCAATAATATGATAAAGTTTAAACTCAAAACTTTGGAAGTAACGCTCACTAATAGCGGATTTATATAAAATTTCAAGATCCGAATCGGAGTATTTATCTACTAAATCTTGAATAGCATGATTTAAACCAAAATTTAATAAAACTGCAGAAAATAAACTGTGTGATAATTCGCTTATTTTTTCAGATGCTTCCTCAATTATTTTTTGAGTTTTTAATATTTCATCAGGAACTTGATTTTGCATTTGAAAAACAGAAGCAGTCAAATGCAGGTTTGCAGAAGCTAATAAAGCACTGATACTATCATGTAAAGTTTGTGCTATTACTTTTCTTTCTACTTCTTTTCTGTCCAAAGTAGAACTTGTTACTTCAGCAACTTTTTGTTTTTCAATTTGCCCCTTTTTGTTGATTTTTTTTATGTTTTCTCTCGATTTTTGAAGATTTAAATTTGAGATTTTTAGTTTTTTATAATAAATCAATGCCCATAAAAAAATACAAATAATTACTAAAGCTAATAAGAATATTAAAGACATATATTGAGCTTCAATTCTTTTGTTTTTAGCAATTTCTAAATCATTTTTACTTTTTTCTTCTTTGTATTTATTTTCAATTTCAGAAACTTGTGAGCTACGAATATCTTTCTCAAGACCTTCTTTTAACTTTAGAAATTCATTTTTGTAGAATAAAGCTTTTTCATAATTTTTTAAATCTTCATAAACATCACTTAGATTAAAATAGGCTAATTTTTTAGTGTTTAAGAAATCTTCATCAAGAGGTTGAATAGTATCTAAAATGCGAATTACTTCTAAATAACAATTTTTGGCTTTATGGTATTTATCATTCATATAATGAATTCCACCAATATTGTTTAATAAAGCCGTTTGTATTTTTACATTTCCTTGTTCTTTTTGTATTTCAAGAGCTTTTTCAAAATAATTTGCTGATAAATTATATTCTTCAGAATAGAAGTGTATTGCAGCTAAATTATTATAGATTTTAGAATGATAGTCTTTGCTGTTTTCAGGTAGAGCAGTTAAAGCCTTGTCATAGTAATATCTAGCTGAATCAAATTTACTTTGCGCATAGAAGTTAGAACCAATTTTAAACTTTATGACACCTTTTCTTAAACTATCGCTAGAATATGAGTCCGCTTTTTTTAAATAAAAAATAGCTTTTTGATAAAGCATATTTTTTGTAAAAATATCCGTAATTGAATCTAAAGCTTCATTTATTAATTGATTATCATCAGCTCTCTTTGCTTCTGATAATTTCTCCAGTAATCTAGTAATTTTCTCATCATTTACAATTCCATTTTTTGAAGTCAATGTTTCATCCTGAATAACAGAATAATTAGCATATGCAGACTTTAAACCAAAACAAAAAAGTAAAATCAGAAAATGAAAATATAATTTCATTTTAATTTCTTTACAATTTATATTATTTATTGAAATTATTTAAGAGATATAACTTTCATTTATAATAAAATAACAAAGGAGAGGTTTTTCTATAAATTAAAGAATGCCTCTCCTTCCCCCAAATACTATCTTACTATATTTTTATATAATTTTATGTTTCATTGCATAAATCACTAATCCTACTACATTTTTCACCCCTAACTTTTTCATCAGTTTTTTTCGGTGTGTTTCTACAGTATTAACGCTTATAAATAGCTTTTCAGCTATTTCTTTTGTGCTCATTTCGTGCCCAATTAGCTTTAATACCTCTTTTTCTCTTTCAGTAAGTGGACTAAAAAATGTACTTTCTGGATTATTAGATTCTTCTCCGGCACCAGATAGGTAATCTACCATTTTTTTCTGGATGCTCTCGCTAAAATATTGTTTTCCTTGATCAACTGATTTGATAGCTTCAACAATATTTTCTCCAGCACATTTTTTAGTCAAAAAACCTTTTGCTCCAATTTTAAGAACTTCCTTAATTAATTTCATCTCATCATAGCTAGATAAAATAACTATATTAGGCATGCTCTTCTTTTTTTGGAACGCTTGCATTACATCAATACCATTAAGATTTGGCATGTTAATGTCTAAAACCAGCACGTCTGCATCATTTTCCTCAAACCATTTAACGGTCTGAGAACCGTCAAGAGAATATCCAACGATTTCGATATCCTCTTGTGAATTTAAAACTGCACTGATTCCGTCAATTAATATCTTATGGTCATCAGCAATGTGAACTTTTATCTTTCTCATCTTTTCCCGTTTTCAAAACTATACTATAATTGAATTCTGTACAATACACAAATAATGGGTTTTTTTGGTGTCACCGTTTTCAGTTACTGTCAATTAAATAGTTTGTTAATTATTTAGTTTTCATTAAAATACAAATCTAAATAAAAAAATATATTTAACTAAATATGTCTGTTTATATAAATTAAAACGCTAAAAATCATCTATTTTCAATTTTTTTAATAAAAAATATATCTATTTTATTTAAAAAAAAGAGTCTTGTATTAGTTTAATTTTGGTTTGCAATTTTGTTTTCTTTTTAAAAATTGTAGAAAAATTAAATTCAACTACATAAAACAAAAAAAAATCCTATCTTCGTTTCAGTAAACTTTAGGGGTGTCTTTAAATAGACTGAGAAATACCCTTTGAACCTGATGTAGGTGATCCTACCGTAGGGAAAAGTGCAACCGTTTTTACACGGAACTTCTTTTCAGTTTGTTCTTTTTTCAAGAACAAGTTTTCAGCTAAAGTTTATGGTTATTAATTAAAGTATAAGTACTATTTCTATGAATGAGTTTTATCTTATTCTAGAAGAAAAACACACCCCTAATCCCTCTCAAGAGGGGAATTAACATATTAATCTGTGTTTTAAGGGAGAAAAATTAAAATAATCATGAACCAAAACAGAAACTATTGTCTAAGCATTGCAGGATTTGATCCAAGTTCTGGTGCTGGACTTTCAGCAGATTTAAAAACCTTTGAAATGCACAAAGTGTATGGGTTTTCGGTTTGCTCTGCAATTACTGTCCAAAATGATATAGAATTTCAATCTTGTGATTGGATTTCGAAAGAAAAAATCATTGCCCAACTAGAAATTCTTCTAAAACGTTTCCCTATTTCTGTTTTTAAAATTGGTATTGTGGAAAGTTGGGAGATTTTATTAGAGATTTTAGACTTTATTGAAAGTAAAGTAGAAAAACCTAAAATCATTTTAGATCCTGTTTTAAAAAGTAGTAGCAATTTTGTTTTTCATTCAGAAGAAAATGATTCTGTTTTTGAAAAAGTTCTACAAAAATGCTATTTAATTACCCCAAATTATCAGGAAATTCAACAGATTTCTCCAGATAAAAATGTAGAAGAAACGATTTCTTATTTAAATCAGTTTACAAATATTTTTCTAAAAGGTGGACATAAAGAATCTGCGCTTGGTGAAGATATTTTGTATCTTAAAAACGGTGAAGAATTTATTTTTAAACCAAAAGGAAATCATGTTTCTGAAAAACATGGAAGTGGTTGTGTCTTAGCTTCGGGAATTGCTGCGAATTTGGCTAAAAAATTACCAATAGGAAAAGCTTGTCAAAAGGCAAAAGACTATACATATCAATTTTTAAACTCAACAGAAAACTTATTAGGTTATCATAATTTATGATTTCGAACTTACAATATATAACACAAGGAAACTCGGTTGCAGAACATTTGCAAAATGCAGAAAAAGTGATGCAAAATGGAGTGGATTGGGTACAACTTCGATTAAAAGATGTATCAGAAGAAACTTATAAAGAAGCAGCGAAAGAATTAAAAGGAATTTGTGAAAAATACAATGCAAAATTAGTCATCAACGACAATCCTTTTGTTGCAAAATATGCAAATGCGGATGCTTTACACCTTGGAAAAAACGACATGGATGTTTTGGAAGCGAGAAAAATTGTTTCTGAAAACACGATAATTGGTGGAACAGCAAATAATTTGGAAGATTGTCTGAATTTGATAGAAAAAAATGTAAATTATATCGGATTAGGCCCTTTTAGATTTACCACAACGAAGAAAAACTTGAGTCCTGTTTTAGGAAGTTCAGGTTATCAACAAATCATTGAACAATTAGAAGAAAGAAATATGAAAACTCCAATTATTGCTATTGGAGGAATCACAGAAAATGATGTTGTTGAAATTAGAAATACAGGAGTTTTTGGAATTGCAGTTTCTGGTCTGTTGACTAATGAAATTGCAGTAGAAAAAATTATTTCACAACTAAAAAATCAATTAAAATGAATCAAGACATTTTAAAAATCGCAGACAAAGAATTCCAATCAAGATTATTTACAGGAACAGGGAAATTTAGTAATCCAGAATTGATGCAAGAAGCATTGAAAGCTTCTGAAAGTCAATTGACAACTGTAGCTTTAAAACGAGTAGAAGTTAAAAATGAAAACGATCAGATTTTATCTTTTATTGATAAAACGATTGATTTATTACCAAATACTTCTGGAGTTCGAAATGCTAAAGAAGCAGTTTTTGCAGCACAGTTGGCAAGAGAAGCTTTGGAAACAAATTGGGTAAAAGTAGAAATTCATCCAGATCCTAGATATTTATTGCCAGATGCCGTAGAAACTTTGAAAGCTGTGGAAGAATTAGTAAAACTTGGTTTTGTAGTGATGCCATATATTCATGCGGATCCTGTTTTGTGTAAAAGATTGGAAGAAGTTGGTGCGCAATGTGTGATGCCACTTGGAGCTCCGATTGGAAGTAATAAAGGGTTGAAAACACTGGATTTTTTAGAAATTATTATTGAACAAAGTAACGTTCCTGTGATTGTGGATGCTGGAATTGGAAGTCCTTCTCATGCTGCGCACGCAATGGAAATTGGAGCGGATGCTGTCTTGGTAAATACTGCAATTGCTGTTTCAGAAAATCCTGTGGCGATGGCAAATGCTTTCAAAATGGCGGTGCAAGCTGGAAGAATGGCGTATAATGCGAAATTGGCTCCTGTGAGAAAACAAGCAGAAGCAAGTAGTCCACTTACTTCGTTTTTATCATAAACTGCGCTAGGGATAGTAGCGAAAAGCCCGGAAAAAAATCGCTTAGCAATGCTTGCTTGTCGGAGGCGACCTAAGAAGCCCACGCCCATGCTAGCAGTGCTTGGTGATTTTTTGAGGACTTGTAGCGGATAGCCCGCTTGAGCGCCATGATTATTAAGAAAGTATTTAATGTAATAGATTTAATCACGATTTAAATTTTGATAGGATTTTGTGTTGTAAAAAACACATCTCTCAAGAGGGGAATTACAAAATAGTAATATGAAATGAATTGTGGTTTTATCCTAGAATTTAAATAAAAACGAGTTGAACTCGTGCTAGTGAAAACTAAAACACAAACCGAAACTATGTCTTTTTTAGAAGAATTTGAAAAATACGATTGGGATACCATTACTGAGAAAATATATTCGATTTCTGAACTAGAAGTTCGAAGTGCTTTGCGGAAAAGAAAGCGAAATTTAGAAGATTTTTTGGCTTTAATTTCTCCTGTGGCTAAACCATTTTTGGAGGAAATGGCGCAAGAAAGTAGGCTTTTGACAAGAAAACGATTTGGAAATACGATGCAGATGTATGCGCCGATGTATTTGTCGAATGAATGTCAGAATATTTGTACGTATTGCGGATTTAGTATGACGAATAAAATTCCGAGACGAACGCTGACAGATGAAGAAATCATTAGAGAGGCAGAGTTTTTGAAAGCAAAAGGATTTGAGCATATTTTGTTGGTAACTGGAGAAGCGAATAGAACTGTTGGAGTGCCATATTTGCAAAATGCGATTCGTTTGTTGAAGCCTTTGTTTTCGAATATTTCTATAGAAGTGCAGCCTTTGAAACAACATGAATATGAATTGTTGATTCAGGAAGGATTGTATGCGGTTTTGGTATATCAGGAAACGTATCATGAGGCGACTTATAAAACGCATCATCCGAAGGGAAGAAAATCTAATTTTAGATTTCGAGCAGAAACGCCTGATAGATTAGGAAAAGCTGGAATTCATAAAATAGGAATTGGAGCTTTGTTTGGTTTGGAAGATTGGCGAACGGATAGTTTTTATACAGCTTTGCATTTAAGATATTTGCAACAAAAATATTGGAAAACGAAGTATTCTATTTCTTTCCCGAGGTTGCGACCACATGAAGGAGAAGTACAGCCAAAAGTAGAAATGACGGATTCAGATTTGGTACAGTTAATTTGTGCTTTTCGTTTGTTGGATGAAGATGTGGAATTGTCTTTATCAACAAGAGAAAGTGAAGATTTTAGAAATAATGTGATTCATCTTGGTGTGACTTCGATGAGTGCAGAATCTAAAACAAATCCTGGAGGATATATTGTAGAGCCTCAATCGTTGGAGCAATTTGAAATTTCGGATGAAAGATCTACAGAAGAGATTTCAAAAATGTTGCAAAATAGTGGTTTTGATGTTGTTTGGAAAGATTGGGATCGGGTGTTTGTTTAAGAATTAGGAAAGCTTAAAAGAAAAACCTTCTCTTTTTTTGAGAAGGTTTTTGTATTTTTTAAAATCCATATAATATACCAACATTTACACCACCTCTCCAATTTTTAGCTTTTAAACTTTCTTTGAAGATTTTTGTAAATCCACTTTGACTTTGAAAATCGAATAATATTTTAATGCGATCCGAAAGTCGTCTTTTATATCCTATTCCATAAGCTAAACCAAAATCGACAGTATTGAATTCTTTGGTTATATTTTTACTTCCTTCTTCCGCTTTTAAAAGAAACCCAGTATAAAATCCAAAATTTAAATTCCAGTTTCTTTCATAGCCAAAATGCCAGTTAGCCATTAGTGGTATAGATAAATAAGATAAATCATATTCTACATTGTTTTCTTTATAATTACCTTCTAATACTCCAAAGGATATAGAATTTGATTTCCATCCTTTTTTTTCAAAGTTTAAACCAGATTTAATCCCCCATCTGTCATTTAAGAAAAACTCTACAGAGCCAAGATAATTAGTAGATCTTTTGAATTCAGTATCCTCATTAGAGTTTCTTAAAATGGAAGTGTTATATCCAAAAGAAAAACCTACTTCTATTTCACCAAAATCTTTTTGTGCATTTGCTGAAAAAAAACTTGTAATAGCAATTAGGCTACTTAATAATATTTTTTTCATGTATTTTTTTGTTTTTAAAAATTTTGGTAAAACTAATATAAATAAGTGTATATATCTTTTTTAGTTTTAAAAATTAAAATAATAAGTTAAAATATTAGATATGTGTTATTTTATTATACTTTTGCAGCAAATTTGAATTGCTTTAAAGAAATTGTTTGAAAAAATATTTCTAAAAGGCGCTATGTATTATTTAAAAGAAAAGAAATTTGATGAAAAAATTACTTTTATCCCTAGCTATAGTAGGGACACTATTCTCATGTTCAGAAGAAGATGATAGTTCTTCTCAGCCAACTGAAAACTCAGTAATTGGAACTTATAAATTAACTTCAGCTACTGCAAACAATCCTATAGATTTGAATGGAGACCAAGATTCGGATACAGATATTTTTAAAGAATGTGGAAGTTTGTCACTTACGATTTCTTTTTCAGAAGGAAATATTGCAAATGCAACACATTTTGATAATTATTATAGCTGGGCTTGTGGTTTAGAATTATTAAATGGGACTTATACAGTTGCTGGAAATGGAATCGCTTTTACAGCAGAAGCTGATAGAGGAATATCTGAGAAAGAAACTGTGAATTCTAATTTTATTATAAAAGATAATACTTTAGAATTAAGTGTTACTGCACATGAGATCACTAATGATAATTCGGCAGAGATTACTTACGTTTTCACAAAACAATAAAAAACTAAAAACCTTCTCTTCTTTTGAGAAGGTTTTTTTAAATGTTATTATGAGTACCATCACAGAACGGATGGTCTTTGGTGTGTTTACAATTACATAAAAAGTATTCTTTTGTTTCTTCTACTTTAAAAATTGTCGGAGACATTTTTGTTCCTTGATGCGAACCATCACACATTGGTTGTCTTTTGGAAAGACCGCAAGAACACCAAGCATAATTTTTCCCTTCTTTCAGTTCTACTTTTGATGGCTCTTTTTGATGTATTTTAGGCAAGTCCATAAGATCTAGTTTTTAGTGAAGATTATTTTATTTTCCGATTTCTGAATTTCATTTTTATTCAACAACATTTTTCTGAATTTTCCTTTTAAATACATATCTGTTTGATCTTTATAATGAGGACTAAAAGGGTTTCCAGATTGTCCAGTAGGAGAGATGCTGACTGCATTTTCTACATCATTAAAATCAATAATTCTACGAGTAGAAGGTCCAGCTTTTACTTTATAAACTCCTGTACTGTCATATCTTGTTTCTTGGTTGTTAATTACCTCTCTTGCTCCATGTGTAGGAAAAGGCCCAACACTGAAAATTGGTCTTAAAGCAGCTACTTTTCCTAGAGGATGCTGAAATTCTACAGTTTGTACTTTTTTCCATTCCCATTTGTCAATATCATCTCCGAGTTGTTTTTCTAGAAATGCAATTGACTCTTTGAAAGCTTTGGTTACAATATCTTTTTTAGGCTCTTTCATGATTGTATGCACATTATCCCACCAAATAGAATTCTCTTTCTCTGCTTGAAGAATAATCGATTTTTTTAAAGTAAAAGTCCTTAAAAATTCTAAGAATAAATCTTTCCCCATTTCATCTTCATAAGTATTTCTAAGAAAATCATATTCCCATTTATAATAGATAGTAGAAGCAACACTGTTAAGAGGACTATCTCCTTTCCAAGTTTTTAAGATATGCCAAGCTTTTTTTTCATTCATAGAAAATTCTGTGGTGTCTAATGATTTTCCAAGATGCTCAATGATCGTAGGAGTAACTGCTGAGGTAACATCAACAGCCATTTTTTTTGCATTAGAATAATCCCATTTTTCATCTGTATTTAAAAAATGTTCAATACGACGAGCTCTATTGTCAGGAGCATAATATCCAGGATATAAAAAACCGTTTACGGCAGCTGGTTGATTATTGGCAGAATAAACATAGTTCTGTGGAGGATTAATAGCGTAAGGATTTTCGTTTCGATCTAAATATCTTTTTGGATAATCATAATCTGTAGTTCCGTCCAATACAAATTTTCGATTTACTCCTTTATTATTTTCATAAAGCTTTCCTGTAGCAAACCAAGCAACAGTATCGTTTTTACTTCCATACATTACATTTAAACCAGGAGCATTAATTAAATGCGTTCCTTTTCTAAAATCATCACTATTTCTAGCATGAGACATTGTATAAACAGCTTCTAAAAGTTCTCCAGGAAATTGTGTATACATCCACCACATCGCAACGGGAGATTTTAATTCTACATCTGGAAAAATATCATTTATGATTGGTCCCAAATCACTATATTTTACAGAATGCACACAAACATCTCCACCTTTGATTCTGATTTCTTTATTCTTAATCGTATATTTTTCCCAACCCATTTCTGATTGGTATTCATTTTTGTTTTTAGAATTATTTTCAAGCGCATAAAAATCCAAATCATCGTTTTCAAACATTGTAAGACCATAAGCATAATCACGATTATGACCCAGAAGCGGAAAAGGAGAACAAGCTAAATAATAACCATACATTTCGTGGTTTGGAGTAACAATATGCGCTTCATACCAAACTGCAGGTTGTGAATAACTAATATGTGGATCATTAGCAAAAAGTACTTTTCCACTTTTTGTTTTATTTGAATTTAAAACCCAACTATTGCTTCCCATAAAAAGAGGAATTTGAGATTCGTCTAAAACTTTATTTACTTTTGAAGTGAAGTTCTTTTTGATATTATCTGTATTCCAAACAGGAATTTTAGTGTAATTTTTAGGAGTTACAAGCGGAAGTTCTTTTAGGTAAGCTTCACCAAGTTTTTCTTTCAAAGCAGTCATCAGCGGATCTGTTTTTTGACCCAAAGCAAAACTGAAAGACATATAACCATAAATATTATAAACATCTTCCATAGTGAAACGTTCTTTTTGGATTCCTAAAAGATAAAATTCTACAGGAGTAGTTCCATCCATCAAAAACTGATTAACACCTTCTAGATATGCGTTTGCTAATTTGTAGTGTTTGCTGTTTTTATCTAATTGCTGTACACAAAACTTAGAAGTTTCGGCGATTTCCATAGAAGAAAACATTTTGTCTACTTCTAGCATGTCTTTTCCAAAAATTTCTGATAATCTTCCAGGAGCAATTCTTCGCATCAATTCCATTTGCCAAAGACGATCTTGTGCATGTACAAAACCTAGAGCTCGCATTGCATCTTCTTCATTGTTAGCATAGATATGCGGAACACCATAATCATCAAAATATACAGATGTAGAATCTTTGAGATTATCCAATCTTAAATGTCCTTTATAATTTGGTTTTAAATACTCTCGAAAGAAGAAACCAAGCACAAATAAAATGACAACTAGAAACAGTAAACCTTTGAATAATTTTTTGAAAAAGCGCATATCTATTGTTTTTTATTAAAGATAAACGCTTTTTTTTAATAAGTAAAGAGCAAGGAATAAATAGTTTATAACAAACTAAGATATCTTTCTCTCAAAACATTTTGATGATGTCTTTGGTGTGCAGAAATCAAGAATCCAAGAGCACGAACAGACATATTATTATTACTAGCAATTCCTTCTCTTAGCAACATTTCTTCTGAAAAAGATTTAAAAAGCGAAATAGAAGATTTTCTCAAAGTAGTGTATTCTTCCATCAAATCTGCTTTTGATTTATGATTTGCATTGCTGAAAGGAATAGTAGTTTTTTCATCATAATCGTTTAAAGGAGTTTGATCATTTCTAGAAAATCGCATCGCTCGATATGCAAAAACTCTTTCATTATCGATTAGGTGTTGCATTAGTTCTTTAATAGTCCATTTATTTTCAGCATAAGAAAAATTGAAATTTTCTTCTGAAATGGAGTCTAACAGAGAAGTAAGTTCTTTTTCAGAATTCTGTAGAGCTTCTAGAATATTATTTTCCGTGTTTAGTTCGAAATATTTTTGATAGAATGGTGCGTATTCAGTTTGTGTTAAAATCATATTTAAATTTTTAAATAAAAAAAGTGAATATTTTTTGTAACAATTTACGGAAAAAAGAGTCTTATGAGTGTGTAATATAAATTAATCCAAGAAATAGTATTTTTTATAGGTCAAAAAATATAATTTTTGTTTGCTTATGAAGGGGTAAGTAAATAGGAAGAGACTGATTTTTTCAGTCTCTTTTTTGTTTGTATTCATTTCGAAAGTAAAACCAATATTAAGAGCCTGTTTAATATTGTATCATAATTTATTTTATAGCTTATTAAATTGCTATTTTGCCGACTTTTTTGGAGTACATAGCATCGCTATGGACGAGAAAAAAGACAAAAAAGAGTTTTTAAGAAGCATATAATTTTTTTGATATAAATTTAAACAGGCTCTAAATGTATTTTAATTGGTTGTAGACATCCTATTTATTCGTATTTTTGTGAAATTCATAAGATAATACGATATGAGACAACTTCAAATGGTTGACTTAAAGAGTCAATACGAAAATATAAAATCACAAGTAGATAAAGCAATTATTGACGTTGTAGAATCGTCAGCATATATAAACGGTCCAGAAGTAAAACAATTTCAAGCAGACTTAGAAGATTATTTAGGAGTAAAACATGTAATTCCATGTGCAAACGGAACAGATGCTTTACAAATTGCAATGATGGGACTTGGTTTAAAACCAGGTGATGAAGTAATCACAGTAGATTTTACTTTCGCTGCAACAGTTGAGGTTATTGGATTATTAAACTTAACTCCAGTATTAATCGATGTAGAAGCAGATACTTTCAACATGGATATCGAAGCTTTGAAAAAAGCAATCACGCCAAAAACGAAAGCAATCGTACCAGTACACTTATTCGGACAATGTGCAAACATGGAAGCTATTTTAAAAGTAGCAGAAGAGCACAATTTATTCGTAATTGAAGATACTGCACAAGCAATTGGAGCAAACTATACTTTCTCTAATGGAGAAACTAAAAAAGCTGGAACTATCGGAAATGTAGGAACAACTTCTTTCTTCCCTTCTAAAAACTTAGGATGTTATGGAGATGGAGGAGCAATCTTTACAAATGATGATGAATTAGCTCACATAATTCGTGGAATCGTAAACCACGGAATGTATAAAAGATATTACCACGATGTAGTAGGAGTAAACTCTCGTTTAGATAGTATCCAAGCTGCAATCTTAAGAATCAAACTTCCACTATTAGACGGATATTGTGATGCTAGAAGAAAAGCAGCAACTTACTACAACGAAGCTTTCGCATCTAACGAAAATATTGATACACCAGTTACAAGTGATTTCACAACACACGTTTTTCACCAATATACTTTAAAAGTGAAAAATGTAGATAGAGATGCATTACACCAACATTTATTAGAGAATAAAATTCCTAATGCAATCTATTACCCAGTGCCACTTCACTCACAAAAAGCTTACGCAGACGAAAGATATAATGAAGATGATTTTAAAGTAACGAATGAATTGGTGAAAACAGTAATTTCCCTTCCAATGCACACAGAGCTAGACGAAGAGCAATTAGCGTTTATCACGAAAACTATAAATGATTTTGTAAATAATAATTCTTAGTAAATGCAAAGAATATTAGTTACAGGAGGGTTAGGTTTTATCGGATCGCACACTGTTGTGGAATTACAGCAAGCAGGTTATGATGTTGTAATCATTGATGATTTATCTAACTCTCAACTTTCTGTTTTAGACAGAATCACTTCAATCACAGGGATGAAACCAGATTTTCATCAATTTGATTTGAAAGAAAAAGAAAAAGTACATCAATTTTTTCAGCAAGAAAAAATTGATGGAGTGATACACTTTGCAGCATCCAAAGCTGTAGGAGAAAGTGTAAATGAACCTTTAAAATACTACGAAAATAATATCAATACTTTGGTTTATGTTCTGAAAGCGATGAACAACAACCAAGTAGAGAATTTCATTTTTAGTTCTTCTTGCACTGTTTATGGTCAAGCAGATGAATTACCAATTACAGAATCTGCACCAGTGAAAACAGCAGAATCTCCGTATGGAAATACGAAACAAATTGGTGAGGAAATTTTAAAAGAAACAACAACAGTTTCTAATCTTAACGGAATTGCTTTAAGATATTTTAATCCGATTGGAGCACATGCTTCTGCAAAAATAGGGGAGTTGCCTATCGGAGTGCCACAAAATTTGATTCCATATATCACACAAACTGCTATCGGAATTCGCGAAGAGCTTTCTATTTTCGGAGACGATTATCCAACCGAAGACGGAACTGCAATTCGAGATTATATTCACGTTGTAGATTTGGCAAAAGCACATATAAAAGCTTTAGAAAGATTGATTGAAAACAGAAATAAAGAAAAATACGAAGTTTTCAATGTTGGAACAGGAAGCGGAAGCTCAGTTCTTGAAATCGTAAAAGCTTTTGAAAAAGCAACCAATCAAGATTTAGCTTATAAAATTGTAGAGCGAAGAGCAGGAGACATTACTGCTGCTTTTGCGGACACTACTTTAGCTGAAAAAGAATTGAACTGGAAAGCAGAACTTACTTTAGAAGACTGCCTACTTTCTGCCTGGAATTGGCAAAAGAAAATTCATGAAAACACTTTGGTAGAATAATTCTCCATTACTCAAAATATTTAGGAGCTTCCCCGTATCTTAACAGATACGGGTCGGGCTTTCCGCTATATCTTTTGCTCCGTACCTCCGCAAAAGGATGCCGCTGCAATCCCTAAGCCAGAAAATAAAATTGCTATAATATTTAAGCTTTAAATTTCTTCTATAAATAGCTATATTGCAGAAAAAAATAAGTTGCTATACTACAAATAATATCTATAAACCTAAATTTATAGTATAAGTCAACTTCTCAAAAAAATAAATAATGGAATTTATAAGCATAAAACCAACAATTACGTCAGACGATGTTGAAAAATTTGAAAAAGAAGTATTAACCAAATATATGACAGATTTAAAAAATCCTAGATTTCCTGAAAGTTTTAGAAAGCATGTTGTTGAGATCCATGGAGGAAAACCTAAGAAAGATATCTTAATAAATGTAGAGAAAAGATTACATTATTACTTTACTTTGGTAAGGATTGATTCTCATTTAGAATCTTGTTATGATTTATATCCCAAAAAAAACTATGTTGGTTTTGTTTCAGATCAAGGTGGAAACCCTTTTTGTTTTGATTTAACTCCAGGGAAAAATTATGGAAAAATATATTTTTGTCCTATGGATGGAGGTTTTGATTACAAAGAAATAGCAAAAGATTATGATGAGTTTTTAAGTTTATTAGTCTCTGATGAAGAATATTAATTTTTTGGAATTATTATGATTTTTAAGACTTAGATTTTTTACACAAATAAAATAGATTACAAAAAACCGTTGCTATACTACAAATAATATCTATAAACCTGAATTTATAGTATAAGTCAACTTCTCAAAAAAATAAACAATGGAATTTATAAGCGTAAAACCAACAATTACGTCAGACGACGTAGAAAAATTTGAAAAAGAAGTATTAACCAAATATATGAAAGATTTAAAAAATCCTAGATTTCCTGAAAGTTTTAGAAAGCATGTTGTTGAGATCCATGGAGGAACACCTAAGAAAGATATCTTAATAAATACAGGGAAAAGATTACATTATTACTATACACTGGTAAGGATTAGTTCTCATTTAAGGTCTTGTTATGATTTGTATCCCAAAAAAAACTATGTTGGTTTTGTTTCTGATGGAGGAGGGAATCCTTTTTGTTTTGATTTAACTCCAGGGAAAAATTATGGGAAAATATATTTTTGTCCTATGGATGGAGGTTCTGATTATGAGGAGGTAGCAAAAGACTATGATGAGTTTTTAAGTTTATTAGTGTCTGATGAAGAATATTAATTTTTTGGAATTATTATGATTCCTATTTTCATTCATCACAAAGTTTCTAAAAGGTTGGGAGCTTTGTGATGATTTTTAATACTAATTTAAAAACTATGAACTACACATTTACAGACACTCTTGGGTATGAAGAAGAATACACTAGTTTGAAAAAAAATTAAACAGATATTAAACATTATCACGTTTGAAATCTTATGAGAGAGTTTTAATTATTTTAAAACACACCTTTAGCCCCTCTCAAGAGTAGGGTCGTCATGTTCTTTAAAATATATAATAAAAATCTGGCGCACTTTTGTAAAGTGTGCCCATTGTTTCTAGTATTTGTGCGGTCACGATTTACAAAATCGCGCCAGCGATCATCAAAAATCGATAAATCAAACTAGAACTTGACAGCTCTATCTCTCAAGAGGGGAATTTGATAATCTGTAAATATTTATACTAAATCGTGATATTATCTATTATTTAAAAATGGGTAATTCATAGTACTACGATAAATTAAAAATGGGAGAAATAATAACGTGTTTTACTGCTAAAAAATTTATAGATTCATCAATAATTCAAAGTAAAATAGAAAAATGCTGTAAAAAATTAAAATTCAAAATTAGTAAAAGTAGCAATCATACTTATTCAATCAATCCTTTAGGAACACTTGTATTTATTGAGTTTGATATTTATAGTTTAGACGATTTTTATGATCGATCTTATAATTTAGATTATGGTCTCTTATTTACGATAACGACTAATATGAGAACAGAGGATGAAGTGGATTTATATTTTTATCCTTTAATTTTAGAATTAGTCAATTTTTTTCCAGATGTATTGATTGATGATTTGACTCGAGATGATTATTTAAGAAAAGAAGGTTTATTGTAATTCTTTAATTTGAAGACTAGCATAGGAATATAATTTAAAGATATATTTAAACAGATATATAAAATGAGAGGAATAATAATTTACACCAAAAAAAGTTTTGATAAAAAAGAGGTGTTAATTGAAATTGAGAAATTTGCAATAAAGGATAATTATCAAATAAAAAACATAGAAACCAGATTAGATTTAAGTATTAGAATCATTAAAGATTTTGTTGAAATTAATTTTCATTTTTTTAAAGAAAAAAAACATTTATTTAATATAAATAATGAGGAGTATTTTGCTTATTTAGAGATTGAATATGACACTAAGTTATCTTCGCATGCAAATATTTTAGCAAAGAAAATTATGGAAAAATACTCTGAAGTTTTCATGAGTAATGAAGCATATAGTGATTTCTATAATTATGATGATATAATTAGTGGAAATATACCTGAGTGGTTTAAATAATAATTTATAGCAGATTATAAAAATTGCTTTTTTCTATGTTGTTATGGAATTCACTAAATAAAATTTAAGATTAAATTAATAGATTAAAACGTTATGATAAATTTTTATAGAACAAAAGAACTAATAACATCGGATGATTTAAAAGAGTTTGAACAAAAATTAAACGGGCTAAGACTTCCAGAAGATTTTAAACAATTCATGTTAATCTACAATGGCGGTTCAACACGTGAATTATATAGTATAAAAATAGATGATCATGAAGATGAAGATGATATTCCGTTTGATGGGATTGATCCTCTGCGTGATAATACACAATACGGGCTAAGTTTAGAAGATAGTTTGGAAAATAGAGTAGGTGTCCTACCTGAAACAGATATCTATATAGGAAGTGTTTTAGGAGGTTCTTTATGTATGTCATTAGGGGCGAAACATGGTTCTATATATGCATTTTATGCGGATGAAGAACGTATAGATATTGCTTCTTCTTTTACAGAGTTTTTAGATAGATTGTTTTTATCAAAAGATCAATAAGAGTTTTTTATTATACTAGAATTAAAGAAAATAGTATCCTAAAAAATACCTTTTTCTTTTCTTATAAATTGCTTTAAAAAAACTAAAAAAAATATGATGAACATTCAATATTTAAAATATTATCAAGAGAATTTAGAAAAGATTAATGGAGGAAAATATGTTGTACCTTTTAAAGAAAATTTGGAAACTGAAATTGAAATTCAAATAGGTTATACCTTTCCATTAGCCTATAAAGAGTTTATTTATTTATCTATAGGTCAACCTATGATATGGGATAGTGGAATTAATGGTTGGATATCAGAAGGTGCTGGTTTAAGAAGGCAAAAATATGTTAGAGAAAATTTATTAGAGTATTTTAATTTTAAATTAGATAATTCTTATTGGGTTATTGCAGATTTAGATGGAGGTGAACAATTTTATGCTTTTAAATTTAATGATCCACAAGCTGAAGATCCTGAAAATCCACCGGTTTATTATATGGATGCAGATGAAAAAAAATTTCATTTAATTTTTAAAACTTTTAGTGATTTTATTGTTGGAACAATTAGACCTCAATTATAAAATTTAAAGTTACTTAAAGAGAGTAATATTCTCATAAATACTGTTTTCTTTTCTTAAAAATTGCTTTTAAAAAAAATAAACAAAAATTATGGATGAAAAAAAACATTACCCATCTAAAAAATATGATTGGAGTAAAACAAATGAATTGATAAGACCACAAAAGTCAAGGCATCTTGAAAAAGAATTTACACAAGAAGGGAATTTAACAATGTTAAATGGAAAGCCTTTTAATGGTTTTGAGGTAGAATTAGTTTATAAAGATGGAACTATTGCACGAGAGATAGAGTTTAATGATGGTGAGGCGGAAAGAGGTTGGTCTCCAGAATACTATCCGAATGGAAAATTACAGGAATTATCCTTATCATTTTCTTCTTATGTTGATATCGCTTATTTTTATTTTGATGAAGATGGTACTATTTTGAAAAGATATATTAGTTATACTGAACCTGATATTGTGAAAACCGCTATGGAGTTATTTAATTTTACAGAAGATGAAAAAGATTGGGTAATAAAGCATTATATAGAAGGGTTTAAGGGGCAATGGGATGAAGATATTGACGAGAAGTATTTGAGGTAAAACAAAAAATATGGATGAAAAAAAACATTACCCATCTAAAAAATATGATTGGAGTAAAACAAATGAATTGATAAGACCGCAAAAATCAAGGCATCTTGAAAAAGAATTTACATATGAAGGGAATTTAACAATATTAAATGAAAAGCCTTTTAATGGTTTTAGTGTAGGAGCAGTTTATAAAGACGGAACTATTGCGGAAGAAGATGAATTCAATGATGGGGAAGCAAGAGGTTATTCCCCAGAATATTATCCAAATGGAAAATTACAGGAATTATCCTTAGCTTATTCCGATTATGTTGATATCGCTTATTTTTATTTTGATGAAGATGGTACTATTTTAAAAAGATATATAAGTTATACCGAACCTGATATTGTGAAAACTGCTATGGAGCTATTTCATTTTACAGAAGATGAAAAAGATTGGGTAATAAAGCATTATATAGAAGGATTTAAGGAACAATGGAATGAAGATATTGACGAAAAGTATTTGAGGTAAAATAAAAAAATATGGATGAAAAAAAACATTACCCAACTAAAAAATATGATTGGAGTAAAACAAATGAATTAATAAGACCGCAAAAATCAAGACACCTTGCAAAAGAATTGAAACAAGATGGGAATTTATCAATGCTAAATGGAAAACCTTTTAATGGTTTTAAGGTAGAATTGGTTTATGAAGATGGTACAATTGCTCAAGAAGAAGAATTTAACGATGGAGAGTCAGAAAGAGGTTGGTCACCTGATTATTATCCAAATGGAAAATTAAAAGATATAACTTTATCTTATTCTTCTTATGTTGATATCGCTTATTTTTATTTTGATGAAGATGGTACTATTTTAAAAAGATATATAAGTTATACGGAACCCGATATTGTGAAGACCGCTATGGAGTTATTTAATTTTACAGAAGATGAAAAAGATTGGGTAATAAAGCATTACATAGAAGGGTTTAAGGAACAGTGGGATGAAGATATTGACGAGAAGTATTTGAGGTAAAACAAAAATTATGGATGATAAAAAATACCACCCAACCAAAAAATATGATTGGAGTAAAACAAATGAATTAATAAGACCGCAAAAATCAAGACACCTTGCAAAAGAATTGAAACAAGATGGGAATTTATCAATGCTAAATGGAAAACCTTTTAATGGTTTTAAGGTAGAATTGGTTTATGAAGATGGTACCATTGCACAAGAAGAAGAATTTAATGATGGGGAGCCATCAAGAGGATATTCTTCTGAATACTATCCGAATGGAAAATTACAAGAGTTATCCTTAGCTTATTCCGATTATGTTGATATCGCTTATTTTTATTTTGATGAAGATGGTACTATTTTAAAAAGATATATAAGTTATACGGAACCTGATATTGTGAAAACTGCTATGGAGCTATTTCATTTTACAGAAGATGAAAAAGATTGGGTAATAAAGCATTACATAGAAGGATTTAAGGAACAGTGGGATGAAGATATTGACGAAAAGTATTTGAGGTAAAATAAAAAAATATGGATGAAACAATTAAAGAAATTTTAGACGAATTGATTCTTTTTCTAGAGGAAGGAAAATCAATTAAATATTTAAAAAATGCAGAAACCGTAATAGGAAATAAATATTTAGAAATGGTAGAATATGCGCCAATAAATACATATTTAAGTGTAGCGATTCAAGTAATTTTAGGATGGAGTAGAGATTCTCAAAAAGGATATGCAGCACAAGGTGGTCTTGAATTAGTTGTAAATGATCCGATCACAAATAATATAAGAATTCTTTTTGAAGAATGTCCTGAAATTTCTGAAATATTTTATTTAGGAGATGATTATTTAGGGTGGGCAGAAAATTTAAATAATGAAGTGTTAAATGAAATCAAAAAATATATATTAGATAATTATAAATTAAAAATTTTTAAAGGTTCAGGGAGACGGATTAAACGATAATTTGTTGTGTTAAAAATCCTCCACTTCCGTAAACTTTTAGTTCGTGGCGTATCAGCTACTCAAAAAAACAAAACCAATATTTTTTTAATAGAAGTACTGTTTTTTATGTTTAAATTTTGTGTTATTCAAAAGGATTCGAACGTTAGCGGGTTATCCAGATTTAAAAAAGGCATTAAAATTAAATTAAAAGATGGAAATAAAATATTTAAAAATTGTAGAAGAAAATCCAAATATAGGTATATCAGCAAACATTGGATTTTCAATAGAAAAAATAGAGTTGATAGAGCAGAAATACAATAATGGTAAAAAATTTCCACAAGCGTTACGAGAATTTTTATATTTAGCAGGTGATTATAATGGTTTTGGTTTTGATACATCTGAAGGAATTGAAGATCTTCAAGAAAAAGCAAAAAAAATATTCTCAAAATATGGAAATCACATAGGGCGCCCTTATTTTGTAGTAAGTAAACTTAATGGTTTAGATACAATCAGTTTTATATACCTAGATACTAATGAAGAGGATCCTTTCGTTTACCATTGCGATCCATATTTTGATGAAAAATATGAAGAACAATTTATTTATGCAAGAGCTTGTGAGCTTTCAAAATTAATAAAAAACCATATCGAAATTATAATATCAGAGCAAAAGTATTATAGAAGGAATTAGTTTTTTTATCATATTTTGTGAACTTAAAGTTCGTAGCGTAAATAACAATTAAACCAGTAATTATTTATAGTTACTGGTTTTTTTATGAATAAAAATTAGTGAAATAAACTTATATTTAAAACAAAAAAATAGAATATATCCATCAAAATTCAATAGAATCAAGTTTTGTTTTAGAAGCTATAGAATGGAAGTATTCTAGTGTAAGAAATTATGCTTGTGAAAATTACCTTTTTGAAATTGATATTTAAATACTTTTAATGTTGTTGTGGAAACCACTAAATACAATTTAGCGATAGCGGAGGGTGTTTTAATTAATAATTACGAATTTTAAATTAAGAATATATTTTTTTATGTTTAAAAGGTGTTTTCAATTGTTGTGTGGCACTCGAAAGGATTCGAGCGTTAACAGGGGAAATTCTTTTCAAATTTTTTATATACGTTCGGATAACATATATAGGAAATAGTGTTTTTCTATACATGTTTTGATTATATGTATAGAAAATCGTACTTTTCTATATATGTTCTAAAAAATAATCGAATGAAATATGTAAACTTACCTTTAGCAATAGAGATAGAAAACAAGAAAGTACTGAAAAAGACAGCTGCTGCACGAGCTGCATTAGCAGAATTAAAAGGAACTGCTTTGAGTATTCCAAACGAGCATATTTTGGTGAATACTTTATCTTTACAAGAAGCAAAAGATAGTTCTGCGATAGAGAATATTATTACGACACACGACGAATTGTACCAATCAGATAGTCTTGCAGAAAATTATAAATCATTAGCTTCAAAAGAAATATATCATTATAATACGGCTTTGAAGAGAGGGTATGAAATTGTAAAAGCTACAGGTTTGTTGTTGAATAGAGATATTATAAGGATACAATCCGTCATAAAAGAAAGTAATTCAGGTTTTAGAAAGCAAGCAGGAACTACACTCAAAAATGAGAAAACCCAAGAGGTTATTTATACGCCACCGCAAACTCAAGAAGAAATAATTATTCTGATGTCTAATTTGGAAAAATATATTAATGACGAAATGTTATCCGATGAAGACCCTTTAGTGAAAATGGCAATTATTCATCATCAATTTGAAAGTATTCATCCTTTTTATGATGGAAATGGAAGAGTAGGGAGGATTATTAATATTTTATATTTAGTGAAAGAAGATTTATTAGAAAGTCCTATTTTATATTTAAGTAGATATATCAACCAGCACAAGCAGCAATATTATGCCTTGCTGCAAAAAGTTAGAGATGAAAAAGATTGGGAATCTTGGGTGCTTTTTATTCTAGAAGCAGTGATCGAAACATCAAAACAAACGATTCGTCTGATTCATAAGATTAAAGAATTAATGCTTTTCCATAAAAATAAAATAAGAGAAGAGTTACCAAAAATATACAGCCAAGATCTGCTGAATAATATTTTTAAACATCCATATACCAAAATTCATTTTATGATGGATGAATTAAATGTTTCTAGGATTACGGCAGTAAAATATTTAGAAGAATTAAAGAAAAAAGGAATCTTACATAAAGAAAAAATAGGAAAAGAGAATTTTTATATCAATGTGAAATTATATGAACTTTTATCTTTGCATTAAAGAGTTTAGTTTTGAAAATCAAACCAGTAATTATTTATTTTACTGGTTTTTTTATGTATTAAAACTAGTAAGATAAATTTATATTTGAGGTGAAAAAATGGAGTAGAAATTGCTGTATTGGAAATTATCTTTTTGAAAATGCTATTTAAATATTTGTTGCTTAATAAAATGGATTTAATAGGAAAGGTGTTTCCAATTGTTGTGTGTCACTTGGAAGGATTTGAGCGCTAGCTGGGCGATTGAAGCAGAATTAAAAGATACTTTCAATTATACTAATAAAGTTAAAAACAAATTTGGATAAGATTCAATAAAAATAGAAGGATGAAATTTACAAAAGAACAAATTTTACATAAAGTAAAAGAAATATTAAATGATTTTGATTTAATATTAAATGAGGAAGATTTAAAATTGATTTATAGTAAAAACAAATTAGAAATGAAAATAATGAAGAAGAATTTATTAATGTATGGACACTTCCAATTGAAGAAAAACAAATTTTTGAGTCTTTAGATTTTTTAGTTATTTCAGATAAAACAGGTGAACCTTTGTTTTATCAAACCAAACATAGAGTTTATTTTATAGGTAAAAATAACGATGGAAAGTATTACATTAAAAAATAATATTTAAAGCTTGAAATATTAACTCTATTTTTTGTGTCAAATGTTACTTTTTTACTAAAAATAAATAGTGCTATTTTCTTCTATTTTTTTAATCCGTAATTTCATGTTATTAAAAGAAAAAGTCATGCACAGAGTTTTACTAATCCTATTTTTTATTCCTATTTTATGTTTTTCACAATCAAAAATTTCCAAAGGAGATGTTGTACTTTCTACACAAAAAGATGTAGATAATTTTTCGTATCAAATCATTGAAGGAAATCTTTCTATTTCTGGAAAAGAAATTCATGATTTACAACGATTAAAACTTCTGGAAAGAGTACAAGGTTATATTTTGATTAATAATAATGATAGTCTGAAATCTTTACAAGGCTTGTCAAATCTGAAAAAAGTAGGTGGTTTTTTAGATGTGTATCACAATCCTAGTTTAGAATCTTTGGAAGGCTTAGATAGTTTAGATTCTATTGGCGGATATCTTTATGTTGGTTTAAACAAAAAACTGAAAACTCTGAGAGGAATTCCAAACTTAAAAACGTTGAATAGTTATTTATATATTGAAAAAAATCCTTTGCTAGATTCCATCAATAGTT
The DNA here is from genome assembly GCF_015767245.1 of Aureivirga sp. CE67. Classification (GTDB taxonomy): domain Bacteria; phylum Bacteroidota; class Bacteroidia; order Flavobacteriales; family Flavobacteriaceae; genus Aureivirga. Next base: position 665,856 of record NZ_JADOTV010000001.1, on the reverse strand, counting down.
TTGAAAAATTAGATACGATTTTCGGAAATGTGACGATTTTCAACAATCAAAAATTGAAGAATCTTCGAGGTTTGGAAAATGTAAAACAAATTCAAGGTGATTTGGTGATCAATCAAAATAAATCATTAGCTTCTTTGGATGGTTTAAATAATTTAAAAGAAATTCAAGGAGACTTAAAAATTATGGTTCTTCAAAATATTGTCAATCTTCAAGGAATTTCAAGTTTAAAAACCGTAGGGAAATCTGTGGAAATTTCTTATAATAATCGTCTGAAAAACTTAAAAGGTTTGGATGATTTAAGAGAGGTTGGAAATAAGATTTTAATCCAAACAAATCCGAGTTTAAAAAACATACAAAGCATTGCAAATTTGAAAGGAAAAGGAATTCGAATTATTGTTTCTTACAATCCTTCTTTGACAAATTGTAAGGCACTTTGTATTTTAGAAAAGAAAAAAGTAGAGAAAATTATACTCTATAGAAACAATGAAAACTGCCAAGTTTTGGATTCTATCTGTAAATAATTTCGTTAAAAAAACATGAAAATTACGATTTATACTTTTTTAATTTTATTAACAGTAACTATGTGAATAAGTATTGTTGTTTGTTGGTTTCTTGAAAAAGTTCGCTAAAAAATACTTTTGTTGATAACTTGTTAATAACTGTTGATAACCTTAAGAAACCCATTTTAACAATGCTCAAATTTGCAAAAACAAAAAAAGCATCTACTTTTGTTCCGTTGTTTTCTACATACAACACAAAAAGAAATACATTTAAGTGAAATCAATTAAAGACATACAAAACATTTTTTCAGCACAACTAAATTTAGTTGCAGCTACTGCTATGTCTTTTCGCTTCGATTTCCGACGTCGCCTTTTGGCGTAATATTTTTATGTGATGTTCCGTACATCACCTTTCCAAGATAGAATACCTATATTTTTTTAAAAATTACAGTTTTAACATAGCCCATTTTGTTATGTCTATAATCATAACTAATGCTAGTTCAAAGCACTTGAAGTTTGCTTCGTCAATTTGTAAAATGATGGAAAATGCTTCGAGTGTTAGGGGGACTGGTATTGCCAAACGTGAACCTCATTACATCGAAAAAAAGATGGAAGAAGGAAAAGCTATCATTGCGATTGACAATGATTTAGCTGTCGGATTTTGCTATATCGAGAGTTGGGAAGACCAAGAATATGTAGCAAATTCAGGATTGATAATTCATCCAAAATATCAGAAAAAAGGACTTGCGAAAGCAATTAAGAAGGCAATTTTTGATTTGTCAAAAGAGAAATTTCCTACGGCAAAACTTTTCGGAATTACCACAAGTTTAGCAGTGATGAAAATCAATTCGGATTTAGGTTATAAGCCGGTTACTTTTTCTGAATTAACAAAAGACGAGACATTCTGGAACGGATGTCGGAGCTGCAAAAATTATGACATTTTGAAACGGACAAACCGTACAATGTGTCTTTGCACAGGAATGATTTGCGACTTAAAAACACAACACACAAAACAACACAGCAACGAAGGAAGCAATTCATTGGTCGAGTTTAATTCAATAGAAAATTTAACGAATCTAAATCATGAAAAATAACAAAGTAATCTTAGCATTTAGCGGAGGGTTGGACACTTCCTTTTGCGTAAAATATTTAAAACACGAAAAGAATTTAGATGTTCATTCTGCCATAGTAAATACTGGTGGTTTTTCTAAAAAAGAACTTCAAGAAATTGAGCAAAAAGCTTATTTTTTAGGAGTGAAAACACATAAAACATTAGAACAAACGGAGAATTATTATCAGAAAATCGTGAAATATCTGATTTTTGGAAATGTTCTAAAAAACAATTCTTATCCACTTTCTGTAAGTGCGGAAAGAATTCATCAAGCGATTGCTTTGGCAACTTATGCAAAAGAATCTGGAGCAAAATATATCGCTCATGGAAGTACGGGAGCAGGAAATGATCAAGTGCGTTTTGATTTGATTTTTCAGTTGATCGCTCCAGAAATCGAGATTCTGACACCTATCAGAGATTTAAAACTTTCGAGAAAAGAAGAAATCGATTTTTTAGCAAAACACAATGTTTCGATTCCTTGGGAAAAAGCACAATATTCTATCAATAAAGGGCTTTGGGGAACAAGTGTTGGTGGTGCAGAAACGTTGACTTCTAACCTAACTTTACCTGAAAAAGCTTTTCCAAGTCCATTGCTTAAAACAGAAAATGAGAAAATCATTTTACATTTTGAAAATGGAGAAATCTGTGGAATCAATGATGAAAAAATGTCTGCTGTAAAAGCAATTCAAACCTTGGAAGAAATTGCTAATAAGTTTGCAATTGGTAGAGATATTCATGTTGGCGATACGATTATTGGGATTAAAGGAAGGGTTGGTTTTGAAGCTGCTGCTGCTGCTATTATTATCAAAGCACATCATACTTTGGAGAAGCATACTTTATCAAAATGGCAATTGCATTGGAAAGAGCAATTAGGAAGTTGGTACGGAATGTTTATTCATGACGCACAGTATTTTGAACCTGTAATGCGTTCGATTGAGCAATTTTTGGAACATACACAAAAAACAGTTTCTGGTGCTGTGATGGTAACTTTAAAACCTTATCATTTTACGGTAGACGGCATCGAATCTGACTTTGATTTAATGAAATCAGATTTTGGAGATTATGGTGAAATGAATAAGAATTGGAGAGGAGAAGATGTAAAAGGATTTACCAAAATTATGGCAAATTCGATGAAAATTTATAACAATGTAAATGCTCAGAACTCATGAAAAAAGTAGGAATTGTAGGAAGTAGCGGATATGTTGCAGGAGAGTTAATCAGACTTTTAATAAACCATCCAAATGTAGAAATTGATTTTCTTTTTAGTCATTCAAATTCTGGGAAAAAAGTTGGCGAAATTCATCAAGATTTATTGTTTTCAGACTTAAAATTTTCATCGGAAATTAATCCAAATATTGATGTTCTTTTTCTTTGTTTAGGACATGGAAATTCGAAGAAATTTATAGAAAATCATACTTTTTCAAAACAAACAAAAATTATTGATTTAAGTAATGATTTCCGTTTGAAAGAAGATGCTTTTTTTCAAGATAAAAACTTTGTTTATGGTTTGGTAGATTTTCAGAAAAAGGAAATTAAAAAAGCAGATTTTATTGCAAATCCTGGATGTTTTGCAACTGCGATACAACTTGCTTTGCTTCCTTTGGCTGAAAAGAATTTATTGAAAAAAGATCTTCATATTCATGCGATCACGGGAGCAACTGGAGCTGGACAAAAACTTTCGGAAACTTCACATTTTAGTTGGAGAAATAATAATGTTTCGAGTTATAAAGCTTTTACACATCAGCATCTTGGAGAAATTTCAGAAACCTTGAATTCGCTTCAGAAAGATTTCGATTCGAAGATTCATTTTTTACCAATTCGAGGAGATTTTACAAGAGGAATTTTTGCCAGTATATATCTTGAAACCGATTTAGAATTAGATGCAGTTTTTTCTCTTTTTGAAAACTATTATCAAAAGAGTGAATTTGTTTTTGTTACAAAGCAAAAAGTACATTTAAAACAAGTTGTAAACACAAACAATTGCTTCTTACAACTAGAAAAAATAGACGGAAAAATATTGATTACTTCTGTGATTGATAATTTACTAAAAGGTGCTGCCGGACAAGCAGTGCAAAACATGAATTTATTATTTGATTTTCCTGAGAAAACGGGATTAGAATTGAAAGCCACTTATTTTTAAAAAGTAATCATGAAACATATTTTTGATGTATATCCGAGGTTTGAGATAAACCTTGTGACAGGGAAAGGTACGTTCGTTTTTGACGAAAATGGACAGAAATATTTGGATTTATATGGAGGACATGGCGTGATTTCTATTGGGCATTCACATCCTGTTTTTGTTGAAAATCTGAAAAAACAATTGGACAAAATCAGTTTTTATTCCAACTCGATTTTGATGCCAAAACAAGAAGAACTTGCAGCTGAAATTTTGGAACAATGTAATTATAAAAATTATGAATTATTTTTTTGTAATTGTGGAGCAGAAGCGAATGAAAATGCTTTGAAATTGGCTTCATTTCATACAAAAAAGAAGAAAGTAATTGCTTTTAAAAATAGTTTTCACGGAAGAACTGCGGCAACTTTAAATGTTACTGATAATCCAAATCTTTCGGCTCCAATTAACATAAAAAACTTCGATGTCGAATTTTTAGAACTGAACAATAAAGAGCAGATTGTTCAGGCACTAAAAAAGAGCGATGTTTCTGCTGTTATTCTAGAAGGAATTCAAGGAGTTGGTGGTTTAGATACTCCAACTCCTGAGTTTCTGAAATTTTTGAGAAAAATCACAGAAGAAAAAAATGTCTTGTTGATTTTAGATGAAATTCAAAGCGGATTTGGAAGAACTGGGAAATTCTTTGCACATCAATACGGAGAAATTCAAGCGGATTTAGTAACGATGGCAAAAGGAATGGGAAATGGATTTCCGGTTGCTGGAGTTTTGATTTCTCCAAAAATTAAAGCTAAAAAAGGAATGTTGGGAACTACTTTCGGAGGAAATTATTTGGCTTGTGAAGCTTCGCTTTCTGTTCTAAAAGTTTTGAAAGAAGAAAATATTCTGAATCATGTTTTAGAAATAGAAAAATACTTTTTAGAAGAATTAAAATCTTTAGAAAAAATCAAAAAGATCAAAGGAAAAGGTTTGATGTTGGGAATTGAATTCGATGCGCCAATTTCTGATTTAAGAAAAGAACTATTACAAAAATATCACATTTTCACAGGAGCTTCGGCAAATCCGAATTTATTGAGAATTCTTCCTCCATTAAACATTCAAAAACAAGATTTAGCACTTTTTGTAAAAGCTTTAAAAACTATTTTATCATGAAACAATTCACTTCTGTAAAAGATATCGATTCTTTAGAAGAAATGATTTCTTTAGCCCAAAAAATGAAAGAAAATCCTTTTGTAAATAAGCATTTGGGAGAAAATAAAACTTTAGGATTATTGTTTTTCAATCCAAGTTTGAGAACAAGAATGAGTACGCAAAAAGCTGCGATGAATTTGGGAATGCAAATCATGGTGATGAATGTAAATTCGGATGGTTGGCAGATTGAATTGGAAAACGGAACGGTGATGAATCAAGGGACTTCAGAACATATTAAAGAAGCCGCTGGAGTACTTTCTCAATATTGTGATGTGATTGGAATTAGAGCTTTTGCAAACTTGAAAAATCAACAAGAAGATTATGAAGAAAAAATCTTAAATAAATTTATTGAATTCGCTTCCGTTCCTGTAATTTCTTTGGAAAGTGCCACTAAACATCCATTGCAATCTTTCGCAGATGTTTTGACAATTGAAGAAAATAAAACCAAGAAAAAACCGAAAATTGTTCTGACTTGGGCTCCGCATCCAAAAGCTTTGCCACAAGCTGTTGCCAATTCTTTTGTGGGATGGATCAAAGAAACAGAAGCAGAATTGGTGATTGCAAATCCGAAAGGTTTTGATTTAAATCCAGAGATTACAAAAGGAATTCCTGTCTTGCATAATCAAGAAGAAGCTTTGGAAAATGCTGATTTTGTCTATGTGAAAAATTGGTCTTCGTATGAAGATTATGGGAAAACTTTAGAAGATGAAAATTGGATGTTGACACAAGAAAAAATGGATAAAACCAATCATGGAAAATTCATGCATTGTCTTCCAGTCCGAAGAAATGTAGTGGTTTCGGATGAAGTGATCGATAGTCAAGCTTCTTTGGTTTTAGAGCAAGCAAATAATAGAACTTTTTCAGCGCAAGCTGTTTTATATAAAATACTTCAGGATGGAATTGAAAATAGTTAAAATTGGAGGAAACATTATCAACAACGAGGTTTTATTAGATACTTTTCTTCAAGATTTTTCTGCAATTGACGAACCAAAAATTCTGATTCATGGCGGTGGAAATATTGCTACAAAAATGAATGAAAGTCTTGGGTACGAAACCAAAATGTTTCAGGGAAGGAGAATTACATCTGAAGAAAACTTGGAAGTTGTTACGATGACTTATGCAGGTTTAATCAATAAAAAGATTGTTGCAAAATTGCAGTCTTTTGGTTGTAATTCTCTTGGTTTGTCGGGTGCAGATGGGAAAAGTGTTTTATCCAAAAAAAGAGAAAAAACGCCAATCGATTTTGGTTGGGTTGGTGATGTTGAACAAATAAATTCGGATTTGATTTCCGTTCTTTTAGAGCAAAAAATAACACCTGTATTTTGCGCAATTTCATACGATGCAAATGGTTTTCTACTAAACACAAATGCAGATACCATTGCGTCGGAAATTGCCATTGGAATGAATGAAAAATACGAGTCGGAATTGTATTACTGTTTTGAGAAAAAAGGAGTTTTAAAAAATGTGGAAGATGAGAATTCTTTCTTTAAAACTTTAGACAAAAAAACATTTCAAGACTTAAAAAACAAACAAATTATTCACAATGGAATGTTGCCAAAATTGGAAAACTGTTTTCAGGCTTTAGAGCAAAATGTGCAAAAAGTCTGTGTTGGCAATATTGATTTAGTTAAATTTAATAGTAATGAATTCACTTCCATAATTCTTTAAAAATGATGTATTCAGATATAAAATATTTAGAAGCAGTTGCTTTGCTGAAACAAATGATTGAAACGCCTTCTTTTTCTAAAGAAGAAGCTAAAACAGGAAATTTAATTGAAAATTGGTTGCAAGGTTTTGGTGTAAAAACAAATCGTCTGAAAAATAATATTTGGGCGAAAAATTACCATTTTGATGTAAATAAACCTACGATTTTACTGAACTCACATCATGATACAGTGAAACCAAACAAAGCTTATACAAGAAATCCGTTTGAATCAAAAATTGAAAATGGAAAGTTATTTGGTTTAGGAAGTAATGATGCTGGAGGTTGTGTGGTTTCTTTGTTGACGCTTTTTGTTCATTTTTATAAAAAAGAAAATCTTAACTATAATTTAATCATCGCAATCACTGCCGAAGAGGAAATTTCTGGAGATGATGGAATTAAAAGTTTGTTGCCTTTGCTTCCAGAAATTGATTTTGCGATTGTAGGAGAGCCGACGCAAATGCATTTGGCAATTGCAGAAAAAGGTTTGTTGGTTTTAGATGCGAAAATGGATGGAATTCCAGGACATGCAGCACATGAAAACACAGAAAACCCTATCTATAAGTCATTGGAAGATATTCTTTGGTTTCAAAATTATGAGTTTCTGAAAGTGTCAAAAACTTTAGGAAAAGTAAAAATGAATGTGACGCAAATTCAAGCAGGAAATCAGCATAATATGGTTCCAGCAATTTGTGAATTTGTAGTAGATGTTCGTGTGAATGACTGTTATACAAATGAAGAAGTTTTTAAAATAATTGATGAAAATACCAAAAGCGAAATTACTGCCAGATCGTTTAAGTTGAATTCTTCTTCTATTTCCGAAAATCATCCGATTGTGCGAGCAGGAATTGAAATTGGTAGAGAAACTTATGGATCTCCAACCATTTCAGATCAGACATTTTTGAAATGCCCTTCTTTGAAATTAGGACCAGGAAATTCGACACGATCACACAGTGCGGATGAATTTATTTATGTAAAAGAGATTGAAGAGGGAATCGATATTTATATCGAATTATTAAGTAAGATTTTAATTTAAGAAGATGAAACTTTGGGCGAAAGGATATGCAACTGAAAATATTGTAGAAAAATTTACAGTTGGAAATGATAGAATTTTAGATGAAAAACTAGCAAAATTTGATGTTTTAGGAAATATCGCACATGCGAAAATGCTGTGTAAAATAGGGATTTTATCAAAAGAAGAATTGACAAAAATTTTAGATGGTTTAAAAATTATTCAAACACAAATTGAAAATGGAAACTTTGAAATAGAAGAGCAATTTGAAGATGTGCATTCTAAAATTGAATTTGAACTGGTGAAATTAATTGGAGAAGCAGGAAAGAAAATTCATACGGCAAGATCTAGAAATGATCAGGTTTTGGTGGATTTACATTTATATGTGAAAGAAGAAATTTCGGAGATTAAATCGCTTACAAAAAAGCTGTTTTATACTTTGATTTCTTTAGCAGAAAAGCATAAAAAACAATTACTTCCAGGATATACGCATATGCAAATTGCGATGCCATCTTCTTTTGGTTTGTGGTTTTCGAGTTATGCAGAAAGTTTGGTAGATGATCTACTTTTTCTAAATACAGTTTATCAAATTTCAGATCAAAATCCGCTTGGTTCGGCTGCTGGTTATGGTTCTTCTTTTCCTATTGATAGAAAAATGACTACCGAATTATTGGAATTTGAAACGATGAAATATAATGTTGTTGCAGCGCAAATGAGTAGAGGGAAATTGGAAAAATCAATAGGTTTTTCGATTGCTTCACTTGCAGGAACACTTTCTAAATTCGCTTCGGATGTTTGTTTGTATATGAGTCAGAATTTTAATTTTATTTCTTTTCCAAAAGAATTGACAACTGGATCGAGTATTATGCCACACAAGCAAAATCCAGATGTTTTTGAATTAATAAGAGCAAAATGTAATAAGCTGCAAAATATTCCATCAGAAATTATGATGATTACGAATAATTTGACAAGTGGCTATCATAGAGATTTTCAACTTTTGAAAGAAAATTTGATGTTTAGTATCGATGAAATCAAAGAAGTTTTGGAAGTAACTGAATTTATGTTGCAAAATATTCAGGTGAAAGATTCGATTTTGGAAAATGAAATGTACGATTATTTATATAGTGTAGAAGAAGTCAATAAAATGGTTTTGAATGGAATTTCTTTCAGAGATGCATATCAGATTTTAGGAAAAGAAATTTTGGAAGGAAATTTTAAACCAACAAAAGAAATAAATCATACACATGAAGGAAGTATCGGGAATTTGTGTTTGGAGGAAATTGTTGAGAAGTTTGAGAAAGTTTTTTAAAGTATTTAATTCAAAATATTCTTTTCTTATATTTCATATCTAACTAATCATGAAAATGAAAAAATATTTTTATCTATTAATTTTAGTTTTATTATTTGTAAACTGTTCAGAGAATAACAATCATATTCAGATGAAACCAAAAGGTATATATGAAGAATATGAAATAATAAAAGTAGGATCTGATACTATTTATTATTTCCCGAATGATACAATGATTGGGAAAGAATATATTTTGGAATCAAAATAGTTTTTAAACAAAAAACGGAAAAGAAATAAGATTTTAAAACACTAAAATATGTTTACCTTTGAAACGTTTTGCAGGTAGAAAAATGTAAAACTTTATCATTGACAAAAAACTAAACCAACGAAATGAAATCTTTAAAAGATCAGATTGGAAGAGAAATAACTTTAGAAAATACACCAAAACGCATCGTAACATTAGTACCATCTCAGACAGAATTATTATATGATATGGGATTGGAAGATGAAATAGTAGGGATTACAAAATTTTGTGTACATCCGTTTCATTTTAAGTCTACAAAAAAAATAGTAGGAGGGACTAAGAAAGTACATTATGATAAAATTCGAGATTTAAATCCAGATTTTATTTTGTGTAATAAAGAAGAAAATGCGCAAGATATGCTGGAAGAATTGGAGAAAATAGCTCCAGTTTATTTTTCGGATGTAAAAACTATTGAGGATTCTCTGAATTTGATTACGGATCTTGGTGAACTTCTGGATAGAAGATTTGAGGCGACGAAAATTGTTTCCAAAATCAATTTCCATTTGAATGATTTTAAAGAATTCATGAAGACACAGCCTGAGCGAAAAGCAGCTTATTTTATTTGGGCAAAACCTTGGATGGTTGCAGGAGAAGACACTTTTATCAACGAAATCATGAAGTTGAATAAATTTAAAAATATTTATGAAACAAAAGGAAGATATCCGGAAGTTGAAATAAAGAAAATTCGATTAGAAGGAGATCCGGAAGTTGTAATGCTTTCTTCAGAACCATTTCCTTTTAAAGACGAACACGCCTTTGAATTAGGGAGATTTACGCATCATGGGAAAACTGTTTTTGTGGATGGAGAAATGTTTTCTTGGTTTGGTTCTAGGATGATCAAATCTTTTTCGTATTTTAAGCAAATACATGAAAGACTAACAATTAGAGAAAAATAATTATCTTCGTCTTTGATAAATATCATAGAAATAAAACTATAATAAGGATACTTTTGCTCCCGAATTTTAATTCAAGAGTGATAGCTTTTTAATTTGTAGATGATTAATTCTTTTCCCCAAGATTACTGAATTAAGAAAAACATTATTTATTCAAAAATTATAAGTTCTACAAATTAGGAAATAAAAAAGAGGCTTTTTTTAGCCTCTTTTTTTATGTTTTAATATATGCTTGAAAACCTTCTCCGGGTGCAGTTTTGTATGAAAAATCAGCATTGATTAATTCTGCTCTACTCATAATATTACTCATCCCAAGGCCTTTTGCTTTTTCTGTTTCTTTAGAGTCAAAACCTATTCCATCATCTTTGTACATAATATCAATAGATTCTTTTGTGTTGGATGAAATTTTGATTAAAATATTTCCAGCCTCTCCGTGTCGAATAGAATTGTTTACCATCTCTTGAAACATTCTATAAATATTTAATTCAAAATTAGAATTCAATTGCTTGTTTTCATAATCAAGAATTTGAATAATTTCCACTTGATTACTATTATTAAACTCCTCTTGCATCTGTTCTAGCGCAGTTTTTAGACCAAATTTCTCTAAAACTGGAGGTAATAAACCATGAGCTAACTTTCTTGAACAATCAATTGTTTTGTCAATTGTACTTATTGCAGTAAGAATTTGTGTATTCGTTACTTCAGGATTTTGCATATTATACGATTGTAAATTTAGCTTCACAGCATTTAACGTGGAACTAACTTCATCGTGTAAATCTTTTGCAATACGTTTACGTTCTTTTTCCTGAGTAAGAATAGTTTGGTGTAGAATCTTGGTTTTGTGTTCTACTTTTATTTTCTCCTTATCTAACTGCTCTTTTAAGATTTTTTTTCTAGATAAAAAGAAAAAGACTACAACCAAAGTAGATAATAATAAGATGAAAACAATACTACCAATAATGATAGTAAGCAGGTGTTCTTCGAGGGCTTGGTTAGTAATCATATTTAATGTGGGTTAAAAAGTAAATATAAAGAGATTAAATGTAAGTAATTATATTAAAGTGAGAAAAATATCAAAAATTCATGAAAAAATAACTAATACACGGTAGTTTTTTGAATATTTTATTCTTAAAAAGCAAGTTTTTAGTATTTATTAAAAAAAATGTTAAATGTTAAAGAAACCTTAAAATATGATATTCTCAAGTTTTGTGCAATAATTTTTTTGAAAAAATTGTAGTAAATGAAGTTTGAAATTAAACTTATAAAAAAAGTAAAATGCTTGAAAAAGAGATGAATATTTTTAGTTAATTTACAGTAATAAAATTAAAAAATTGAATGAATTATGGATGAAAACATAATAAGCCAAAACCAATCCATAGAAAATTGGATAAACAGTAGTTTTAATACAGAATTAAACACTGAAGACATATTACCAATAAAGGATTTTACTTTATTATGGAATATATACGAAGATAGATTATTCAATAGAGATTATCATTATAGCAAATTAAAAGAAGTGATTTTAGGTACTTCTTTAATCGATAATGATATTGATGAGTGTTTTAATTACTTTAAAGAGCGTTATGTTTTTGGATGTGAGCTTAGAGAATTGAGATTTAGCAAACTAAACTTACATCCAAACTCACAAGAATTATTAAAAAATTATTTTTTAAACTCAGAAAGTTTAAATGTAAATGAAAAAGCTTATTGTGTAGCTGTTATTGTAAAAGCATACAGAAATAATCTTTTTCATGGTTCTAAGAATTTTGTGAATTTAAACACACAAAGTCTAAATTTTAAATTTGCCAATGTTTTTTTAAAACTAATTTTAGAGAGAAATATTAACATAGTGATTGATCAAGGAAATAATATATGAAAGATAAAGAAAATGTATTCAAGGATAGAACTGTAAGATGGTTTATAGGTTTACCATTATTTTTTTCTATTATTTCAGTCATTTTAATTTATGAAGAAACCATGTATTTAAGTCTTACAAAAGATGGGTTTAAAAATTTTATGGAATGGTTTCAATTCCCACTTTACACAGCAGCCTTAGCATTTCCATTGGGTGCTTTTGCTGTATCTAATTTTAGAGCAAAACAAATGCATAAAAGTATTGAAACAGCTCAAAAAAACATTGAATTAGCACAATCTCAAAATACTTTTAATAACTATTACAGACATCTTGAAGAGTTCAAAAAAAGATTAGAAAAACTTGAAGAGAAATTTGGAATTTCTTTTTTTGATAAAACTGAGTTGTATCATTCTTTATTCCCTGATAATTCTCCTAGATATTTAAATATTAATGGTATATCAGATGATGTAAATAAGATAATAGAAACATTCTACCAGGTCAAGAAAGCTATTGAAGAATATCATAAAGAGTTGGAAGGTGGTATTTTAAAGAAGGACGAAATTATAACTTTATTAAGAGAAGTATTACCAAAAATGGCAAAGGTTGAAAATAAATTAAGAATAAGATATACAGAACAACATGTTATAGAACAAAAAATATATGATAATAATGATAATATTTGTTCAGTTAGATTTTTTTTCGAGCATACAAATCTTCTTAATATGCTTATAGTTAATGAAATTTTGAAAAGTTTATGTAGTTTTTGTTTTTATAAAGAATATAAAGAATTGCGTACTGCAGAGAATAAATTATTTATAGATAAATTTAATAAAGAATATGTAAATGATTATAGATTACAATTAAGTAGAAAAAAAGACTAACAATCATTTAAAAGTTAACAAATAATTTTCTACAAAGTATAATCTCTAACGGATTCAGGAAAACGATTTTTGTATAAATAATTATTTTGTGTAAGATTTATTAACGAAAAGGGAAAAATTCAGAATAAAAAAAAGCCTCTTATTTGGAAGCTAAGAGGCTTTAGACAATTTCAGTTTGTGGACCCAGAAGGGCTCGAACCTTCGACCCCCTGATTATGAGTCAGGTGCTCTAACCAGCTGAGCTATGGGTCCCTGCGTATTGCGGTTGCAATATTATGACATTTTTTTAATTCAACCAACTATTTTATTGATTTTTTTTATCATTTTTACTAACTATTTGATAAACAATATGTATTATTTGTATTTTTTCCTAAAATAAATCTTTTGTATTTCTTTTTTTAAGATTAATAAGCATATATGTTTACAAAAAGAATCAATACTATCGCTAGAACTACTATTTTTTAGTTCTTTTTCCGAAACATCAATTCGGTAGAGTAGGTTCAAATAATTTGTGTAGTCATGAATTAGTAAATGATGAATCGTTTGGTAGAGTTCTTTTACTAAATCTTCTGGGGAAGTTTCGTTTTCTATAGAAATAGAAACATTTACAAGCTGAAAATCTTTGATGATTTGTTTTACCAAAATTTCATACAAATTTTCAGCTTGTAGATGGTGTATAGATTGTAAAGTATTTTTTTCTTCTTTGTTCAAATTATACATTTCTTTTCATCAAGAAATTTCCAAAGTCGATCAAAATTTGCTTTTTCTCTGTGTCAATCTGCATTTGCTCTAGATATTCGAAAGCTTTTTGCGTATAGTTTTCGATTTCATCTTGAATCATTTTTACAGCACCAGTTTCTTCAAACAGATTTTTTACTGCTTCGATTTTAGTTTCCTGATCTTGGTTTTCTTCTGTATATAAATTTAATAAATTTTCGCTTTGTTCAGAAGTAGCATTTTCCAATGCTTTTAAAACAAGATAAGTCTTTTTGTTTTCGATGATATCTCCACCAACTTGTTTCCCGAAAGTTTCAGGGTTTCCGAAAGCATCTAAATAATCATCTTGTAATTGGAAAGCTAAACCTAGATTTAAACCAAAATCATAAATACGTTGTTTATCATCTTCAGATGCACCAGCAATGATTCCACCCATTTGTAGGGCAGCAGCAACTAGAACAGAAGTTTTAAGTGTAATCATTTTCATGTATTCTGAAAGCGTTACATCTGTTCTTGTTTCAAAATCCATATCCATTTGCTGACCTTCACAAACTTCTAGAGCCGTTTGGTTGAAAACACGCATTAGCTCTTTATAGATTTTAGGTTCGTAACTTTCTAAAATTTGGTAAGCTAAAATAAGCATTGCATCTCCAGAAAGAATTCCAGTATTGATATCCCATTTTTCATGAACAGTTTCTTTTCCTCTACGTAGAGGAGCATCGTCCATGATATCATCGTGAATCAAAGTAAAATTGTGAAAAACTTCGATTGCAAGAGCTACATCAAGTGCTTTTTTAGGGTCATCACCAAAGGCATCTGTACTTAAAAGTGCTAAAATCGGTCGAAGTCTTTTTCCTCCTAAATTTAAGATATAGTTAATTGGAGCATAAAGATTTACTGGTTCTTTTTCTATAGATTTTCCTTCCAAATGCGTTAGAAAAATCGATTTATATCGTTCTATATTCAAAGTATCTTCTGTTTAAAATAGTACACAAATATAGATACATTTTTAGACATATAAATTATTCTAAAAAAACTTTGGAAACTTTTTTGGTATTTAAAGTTTCCTGTTGTACTTTTGCCCCGTTATTTTAAATCAATTTAAATAATTGTGAAGGATGAAATATTAAATAAAGCAGGATTTATGTTCTTAAACTACGGGTTTAAGAGTGTAACCATGGATGATATTTCCAAAGAATTGGGGATTTCTAAAAAGACGATTTACAAGTATTTTGGAAACAAAGAAGAGCTTGTAGATGCATCGACTGAGTATGTGCACGTTCAAATAAATAATATTATTACAACGATGACTTCTCAAGGTTTTGATCCGATAAAGGAAAATTTTGAGATTAAGAAGATGTTTAAAGAATTGTTTAAAAATTCGAAAACTTCTCCAATGTATCAGTTGAAAAAATATTACCCGAAGACTTATGCAAAGTTAATTGAGAGAGAGTGGTGTATGTTTTCGGATTGTGTGCAGAGTAATATTCAGAGAGGAATTGAACAAGGACTTTACAGAAAAGAAATTGATATTGATGTAATATCTAGATTTTATTTTTCTATTGTTTTTGGTATTCATGAAGCAGAATATCATGATCATGAAAAATATGATTTAGCACATTTAGAATCTGAAGCATTAGAATATCATACGAGAGCTATTGCAACAGAAAAAGGATTGAAAATATTAGTAGAACAATTAAATAAACACTAACTATAAAATGCGCAAAAACGTAAAATACATTTTTATTCTATTTGCTTTCATGCAAATGTCAGTTTTCGCACAAGGATCTCAAAGTTTATCATTAAATGATGCTGTTGATTTAGCATTGAGAAATAACTTTGATATTCGTGTTGCAGAAAATGATATTAAAGCAGCAAAGAAAAAGAAGTGGGAAACTACGGCAACAGGTTTACCGCAAATTGATATTAGCGGAAACTTTACAAACAACCTTAAACAACAAGTATCGTTGATTCCGGCAGAAGCTTTTGGTGGTACTCCTGGACAGTTTGAGGAAGTAACTTTTGGAACTAAATATACAATGGGAGCTACTGCAACTTTAAATCAGTTGATTTTTGATGGTTCTTATATTGTAGGTTTACAATCAGCAAAGACGTATTTACAAATTTCAGAGCAAGCGAAGCAAAAAACGAAGTTAGGGATTCGTGAGGCTACAATTAATGCTTATGGAAATGTTTTAATTGCTGAAAGAAGTATTACTATTTTAGAAAATAACAAAGAAGCTTTAGAAAAGAATCTTTTTCAGGCTAAGGAAATTTTCAAAAATGGATTGAACGAAGAGGAAGACGTAGAGCAGTTACAAATTACACTTTCTACGGTAGAAAATCAATTGAACAGAGCGAATCGTTTACGTGATATTGCATATCAAATGTTAAACATCACTTTAGGACAAGATGTAAATACTCCTCTTTCTTTAACTGAAAACATTGACGTATTAGTTGTTGAGAATATTGATTTCAGTTTGATGACTACAGATTATAATTTAGAAGATTTAATTGATTATAAAATTGCTTCAACAGATCGTAAATCAAAAGAACTTTTATTGAAATTAGAAAAGAGTAGAGCGTTACCATCACTTACAGGATTTTTAAATTTTGGATATTCTGGTAACTCAAATGAGTTTAATTTTCATGAAAAAGAGCAAAAATGGTTTGATGCTTCAGCACTTGGTTTAAGATTAAATGTACCAATCTTCAGTAGTTTTGGTAGAGATGCTAAAACGAAACAAGCTAAGATTGCTTTAAATACTGCTGATATTAAATTGGAGAATGTAAGACAACAATTAAAATTAGGAGTAGATCAGGCAAGAACAGAATACCAGTTTAGTATTGATCAATTTAATACTTCTAAGCAAAATTTAAAATTAGCAGAAAGAATTGAGACGAAGCAACAAACAAAATTCTTCGAAGGGATTTCTACTAGTTTTGATTTATTACAAGCTCAAAATCAGTTATACACACAACAACAAAATTTACTGCAAGCAATGCTAGAAGTTATTTCTAAAAAAGCAGCATTGGAAAAAGCTTTAAATGTTACTGTTCAATAAAAATTTAATTTAGGAAAAAATGAAAAAAATATATAGCGTAGTTTTATTAACGGCTTTATTAGCTTCTTGTGGATCTAAAGATGGTGAGAAGACTGTTGATGAAGTAATAAAAAGCAAAGATTTAAAAGAAATCAATGCTAAGAAAGATGCAATCATGAAAAAGTATGATGCTCTTTATACAGATATTGCAAAATTAGAAGAGGCAGTAGCTAAATTAGATACTGTAAAACAACACCCGATTGTAACTTCATATCAAATAAAGTCTCAAGAATTTAAACACTATGTTGACATTCAAGGAGATGTTCAGACAAAGGAGAATATTGTAATTTACCCTGAAACTTCTGGAATTTTAAGACAAGTTTTAGTTTCTGAAGGACAAAAAGTAGTAAAAGGACAAACGCTTGCTATTGTAGATGATGGAGGTTTAAGCCAACAATTAGCACAGTTAGAAGTGCAAACTGCTTTAGCAAAAACTACTTTTGAAAGACAAGAGAAATTATGGAATCAAAAAATTGGTTCTGAAATTCAATATTTACAAGCAAAAAGTAACTACGAAGCACAACAAAAAGCGATTGAGCAAATTAAAATTCAGTTAGCAAAAAATACTATTAAAGCTCCAATTTCTGGGATTGTAGATGATGTAATTACAGAGCAAGGAAATGTTGTAGCTCCAGGGCAAAGTCAGTTAATTCGTATTATTAATTTGGATAATATGTATGCAAAAGCTGAGGTGCCTGAAACTTACTTAAGTAAAATTAAAAAAGGAACTGAAGTTATTGTTTCTTTCCCTTCTCTAGGAAAAGAGGTTCCTGCAAAGATTAGATTAGTAGGGAACTATATCAATCCAAATAATAGAACTTTTACTGTTGAGGTAGCATTACCAAATAATGATCATATGATTAAACCAAACTTAATTGCAAGTTTAAAAATCAATGATTATACAAATGAGAATGCAATTATTATTCCTGATAATATTATCCAAGAAAATGCAAATGGAGAAAAATACATTTTTGTATTAAAGGATAAGAATGCTAAGAATGAAGCAAATTTAGAAAAACGTAAGATTAAGACAGGAGAAAATTATAATGACTTTATTGAAGTGATCGAAGGTGTTGCAAATAATGAAGCTGTTGTAGAAGAAGGAGCAAAATCGATGCGTGAAGGGTTAACGGTAAAGGTTAAATAATAATAATCGAATTTATTTCAATGGAAAATAACATAAAAAAATATTTCGGAATTTCATCTTGGTCAATCAACAACCGAATGACAGTATTTGTAATTATGGCAATACTTTTAATCGGTGGTTTGATGTCTTATATGAATCTTCCTCGTGAGGCTTTCCCTGAGATTGTAGAATCTAAAATATACGTTAGTTCTATTTATCCAGGAAATGCGGCAGAAGACGTTGAGAAGTTAATTACAAAAGAACTTGAAGACGAGATTAAAAATATCAGTGGTGTGGATAAAATTACTTCAAATTCTTTACAAGATTATTCAATGGTCATGGTAGAATTTGATCAAGATATTACACCAGAAGAAGCAAAATTAAAAGTTCAAGATAAAGTTGATATTGTTAAGGGTAAGGATGATTGGCCTACTTTGGATTCTGGAGCGAAAGTAGAACCAAATGTGTTTGACTTGAATATTTCGGAAGCAACGCCAATGTTGAATATCAACTTAACTGGAGATTTTACAAAACAACAATTAAAAGATTACGCAGAGTTTTTAGAAGATGAAATCGAGGATTTACCAGAAATTAAAGAGGTAGATATTCTTGGAGTTCAAGATAAAGAAGTTGAGGTAGCTGTTAATATTGATAAAATGGCAGCAGCAAATGTTTCTTTAGGGCAAGTTATTCAGGCTATTAAAAATGAAAACGTAACAATTTCTGGAGGTAATATTGTAACGAATGATCTTAAAAGAAATATTCGTGTAATTGGAGAAATTAAATCACCTGAAGAAATTGAAAATTTTGTAGTTAAAAGAGAAAACGGATTAGTTTTCGTTAAAGATATTGCAAAAGTAATTTATCGAGAAAAAGATAAAACAACGTATGCACGTGAGTATGAACAACCAGTAGTGATGCTGGATGTGAAGAAGAAAAGTGGTAAAAATATGATTGTTGCTGCGGAGCAGATTCGTGATATTGTTAAAAAAGCAAAAGCAGAAACTTTCCCAGAACATTTAAATATTTCTATTACGAATGATCAGTCTACAAAGATTGAAGCACAGGTAGCAGAATTAGAAAATAGTATCATTTTTGGTATTCTTTTAGTTGTTGGAGTTCTGATGTTCTTCTTAGGGTTCCGTAATGCAATGTTCGTAGGAATTGCGATTCCACTTTCTATGCTAATGTCATTTATGATTCTTCCAATGATTGGAGGTTCAATGGATATGAATATTACATTAAATACAATGGTTCTTTTCGCATCTGTAATGGGGCTTGGAATGCTTGTAGATAATGGAATTGTGGTAGTTGAAAACGTATATCGTTTGATGGATCAAGGAGTTCCTCGTATGGAAGCAGCAAAACAAGGAGTTGGAGAAATTGCTTGGCCAATTATTGCTTCTACAGCAACAACACTTGCAGCATTCTTACCTTTAGGTTTATGGCCAGGTGTAATGGGTAAATTCATGATTTATTTCCCATTAACATTAGGTACAGTATTAGCTTCTTCTCTTTTCGTTGCCTTAATTATTAATGCAATGTTGACTTCTGTATTCATGAAAACAGAGGAAAAAGAAATGACAAAAGCATCATTGATTAGAATCAGTGGAGGTTTAGGGATCTTTGGAATCTTATTGACAGTTTCAGGGTTATTTGCAGAAGCTTTAACTTATAAAGATGGAGATTCAGAATTCAATATATTATTGATGGGAATTGGTTCTTTATTATTAGTTGTAGGATTAGTTTCAAGTTTTATTGGTTGGAAAAACCGTTCTAAAACAGCTTTATTAAAGAAAGGAATGGGAATGATTGCAATGGCTTTACTATTAATTTTAGTAAGTAATGGTTCAGCTAAAACATTCTTTGGATTTGGAAACTTATTTATCCTTTTAGCTATTTTACTTTGGATTCATAAATATTTCTTACTACCAGCATCAGAAACGTTCCAGTTTAAACTTTTACCAGCTTTAGAAAATAAATACGAGTCTTTCTTGAAATTTGCTTTAAGAGGAAGTAACTCTTATAAATTCTTCTTTGGTACTTTTGGATTGTTAATTTTATCTTTTATAGTATTTGGAATTTCAAATATTAAAACTGAATTCTTCCCAGCAAATGATCCTAATCAGGTAATTGTTTATATCGAATACCCTGAAGGAACAGATATTGAAAAAACAAGAGAAGTTACAGAAAGTATTGAAGGAAAAGTAATTGATGTACTTAGTGAATATGATGTTGAGAAAGATGGAAAACCATATAATTATATGGCAGAATCTATCATTTCTCAAGTTGGTCAAGGAGCAGGAAATCCACAAACTGATGGAGGAGCTTCTAATGAAATGCCTCAAAAAGGAAAAGTTACTGTTATGTTCCGCGAGTTTAAATACCGTAGAGGAATGGACAGTAAAGAAGTTATGGAAGATATTCGTGAAGCTGTAAAAGGTTATCCTGGAGTTTCTGTAATTGTAGATAAAAATCAAGATGGACCACCTCCAGGTTATGCAATTAACTTAGAGATTAGTGGAGAAGATTATAATGAATTAATGGAAGTAGCATCTGGAATGCGTGATTTCATTAATCAACAAAATATTCCTGGAATTGAAGAGTTAAAACTGGATGTAAACGTAAATAAACCAGAATTGGAAGTTTATGTAGACAGAGAAAAAGCAGGAAGATTAGGCGTAAGTACAGCGCAAATTGGTATGGCACTTCGTCAGGCAATTTATGGTATTGATGCTTCAACATATAAAGATGGTAAAGATGATCATGATATTTATGTTCGTTTTGATAATGATAGTCGTTATAACGAGGATAAATTATTTAACCAATCGATCACTTTTAGAAATAATCAAGGAAAACTTATCAGTGTACCAATTTCTTCAGTAATTTCGAAAAGAAAAACAGCTACTTTTAGTTCAATTAAGCGTAAGAATACAAAACGTTTAATTACGGTTTACTCGAATGTATTAGGTGGGTTTAATGCAACTGAAGTTGTTGGTAAAATTGATAAGTCAATCAAGAACTACAAACTTCCAAATAATGTAACCTATAAATTTACAGGGGAACAAGAAGAGATGCAGAAAAATATGAGTTTCCTTTCAAAAGCGTTACTTATTGCCATTGCACTTATCATGCTGATTATTGTAGCACAGTTTAATTCGATCTCAAAACCAGTTATTATTATTACTGCAGTAATCTTGAGTTTTATAGGTGTGTTATTTGGATTAGTTCTTTCAGGAATGAGTTTCGTAGTAATTATGACAATGCTTGGTATTATTTCACTTGCCGGAATTGTTGTAAACAATGCCATCGTACTGATTGATTATACACAACTTTTAATTGATAGAAAGAAAGAAGAGTTAAACTTAGGAGATGACGATTTATTAAGCGTTGACGACTATTTTGAAGTTATCGTTGCAGGAGGTAAATCACGTTTAAGACCTGTATTATTGACTGCCATCACTACAGTTCTTGGATTGATTCCTTTAGCTGTTGGATTTAATATCGATTTCTTTAGCTTATTCACTGAGTTTGATCCTAAGATTTATTTTGGAGGAGATAATTCAATTTTCTGGAAGCCTATGTCTTGGACAATTATTTATGGTCTGACATTCGCTACTTTCTTGACTTTAGTTATCGTACCTGTTATGTTCTATTTATTAAATCGAGCTAAGGTTAGATTCAAAGAAAGTTAGAATTAAATTCTTAGTTAGTGAGTCTGGAAAAAGGTTGCTTCTTTATAGAAGTGACCTTTTTCTATTTTATAAAGGTTTGAAATTAAATTGCTTAACTGTTTTCAGTGATATTAATTAATGTAATTGGTGAAATAGCTGATATTCAATGAGATAACATTTTTTTAATGTTTGATATTAAAAAAAAAAATGTAGATTTGTCACATCAAAATCAAAATAAGTAGCTCCCCGCAACAATTGTTTAACGCAATTGACTTGATTTAAATTTATAAAGTTTTTTTATAAGCTTCCCCACAATAAATTTATTACATAGGTCATGTTTATGAATTAATATCATGAATAGATTGATTTGTGCATTAATATTTTTATTAATACCAATTTTTACATATTCTCAAAATATAAATTCTTCAAATAGTGAAGGAAATGATAATGATATTGTTTCTGATCAATTAGGAGAAAATAATCAAATTACCACTAATCAACTTGGTGATGCAAATTTTTCACATGCAGTACAAGTTGGTATTTATAATGATTCAGATCAAGAACAAATAGGTAATTCTAATTCTGCTTCAATTTATCAATCAGGAGATAATAATGATGCTAATCAAGAACAGATAGGAGATCATAATTTTCAAGATATAAACCAGATTGGTGATTATAACGAATCTGAACAAGAGCAAATAGGAGATTTTAATTCTGCTATAAATACCCAAGAAAATGCTCAAAATTTCTCAGATCAAGAGCAAATAGGAGATTTAAACCAAAGTATTTCTATTCAAAATGGATTGAGTAATATTTCTTCGATTATTCAAATAGGAAATAATAACGAAAGTAATTCTTCGCAAATGGGAGATTACAACTACCAAGATCAATACCAAGAAGGAGATCATAATTTTAATAATCTACAACAGATTGGTGATCAAAATTTGTCTTATCAAACGCAATTCGGAAACTCAAATTTTTCAAATCATAGGCAAGAGGGTGAATTGAATTATTCTACTGTAAATCAAGAAGGAAATTTGAATACGAATCAAGGAGAACAATTAGGGAATAATAATAAGTCTTTGATCAATCAATTAGGGGATTCTAATAACTCGATTATTTATCAACATCAAGCCGGAAATGCTTTAGGAAACGAAAGTATAATTTATCAAGAAGGTACTGAAAATACTGCAGATGTTGATCAAGATACTATTTAATGAACAACAATAAAAATTTAATATATAACTAGTAACAATCATTAATTATGAAAAAAAACGTTTTAAGTTTAGCTATTTTATTAGGGGCTTCAGGTTTTATGTATGCTCAAAATACAAGTGATGTTAATTCAAGAGGAAATGCGAATAATGCTACTGTTTCTCAGTTAGGAGAAGACAATGATTCAGATGTGGATCAAGATGGAGATATGTTAGCTATTGGTGGAGATTCTAATAATGCAGAAGTTAGTCAAATTGGAAGTGCTAATAAATCATCAATCAAATCTTTTGGAAATACTAATGATGCCTTAGTAAATCAAACAGGAACTTCAAATGATGCAAAAATCAGACAAGGTTCAGGTTATGCAGAAGATAATTTTGCCATTTCAAACCAAATTGGAGCTGATAATACATCTTTTCAAAAACAAACTTTTGACAATAATGAAGCTTATACTGATCAAACAGGAGATGAAAACTGGGCAAGACAACGTCAAAACTCTGGTCCAAATCAATCAGTAGGAAATTATGCTGAAATTGATCAAGTAGGAAATGAAAACTGGGCAGATCAAAAGCAAGTTGGAAATTCAAATGATGTATATTCTTATCAATTAGGAGATGGAAATACTTCTGATCAAATTCAAGAAGGAGACTCTAACTTTGGAGGTGTTGATCAAATGGGTTCATTAAATACTTCAACACAAGTACAAACAGGAAATTCAAACGATGCTTATTCTTATCAAGTAGGAGATGCTAATACAGGAACATTAAATCAAACAGGAGATTTTAATGAGGCTGGTATTGATCAAGTAGGAAATACAAATGTAGCTTCTCAAATTCAATTAGGAGATTCTAATTATGCTCATGCTGATCAAGATGGTAATTCTAATGCTATTACTCAGACTCAAAATGGAGATGATAACGACAATGATGCTCATCAAATAGGATCATTCAATGTGTCAACTCAAACTCAAGTTGGAAACGAAAATGATAACTATTCAGAGCAAAATGGAACAACAAATGTTTCAACTCAAACTCAGGTAGGTGATTTTAATGAAACTTATGCTATTCAAGATGGAGTAACAAACGTTTCTACACAAACTCAAGCTGGAAATGAAAACTACGCAGATGTTTATCAAGTAGGATCTTTAAATGTGAATTCTCAATCACAAATTGGAGATTTAAACAATGCAGGAACATATCAAACTGGAGCTAGTAACGTTACTGTTCAAACTCAAACAGGTAATGATAATATGACATATTCTTCTCAAACAGGAGATGATAATATTGCAACTCAAACTCAGGTTGGAGATTTAAATATGTCTTATGTTGATCAATTAGGAAATGGAAATGAAGCTATAAATGTTCAAGAAGGAATGAGCAATGAAAGTGATATTGATCAAACAGGAAATGATAACTATACAGAAGCTGAGCAATTTGGAAATTATAACATGAGTGAGGTATTCCAAACAGGAGATAATAACTCTGCTGATGTATACCAGTTACAAGATGGAACAGCTGCTGGAAACATGAGTACTGTTAACCAAAATGGAACTGGAAATACTGCTGTGGTAACTCAAGATACTGATAATATTTAATTTTCCAATTATATATTAATTTTTGACAACTAAAGAGGTTATCACCTGATAACCTCTTTAAAATATGAAAAAGAAGAAATTACTACCCATTAAGAAAATAACCAATTTAAATAAAAACAAAAAAATACTATTTGATTAGTATAACATTAATTATGAAAAAAACAGTTTTAAGTTTAGCAGTTTTATTCGGTGCAACAGGATTTGTATGTGCTCAGAATACAAGTGATGTTTCATCAAGAGGGAATGCAAACAGTGCAACAATTACTCAAACAGGTGAAAACAATGATTCAGATGTAAATCAAGATGGAGATATATTAGCAATAGGAGGTGACGCAAATGTTGCTACTGTAACCCAAACAGGAGATTCAAACAAATCTTCTATTGAATCTTTAGGAGATCGTAATAATGCGACTGTGAATCAAGTAGGTTCAGGAAATGACGCTTATATCTTACAAGGAGCAGGAAATGCTGAAGATAATATGGCTTCTTCAAACCAAACAGGACTTGATAACCAATCTATTCAAACTCAGTATTATGATAATAATGTAGCAACTATTGATCAAACAGGAGATGAAAACTGGGCAAGACAACGTCAAAATTCAGGACCTAATCAGTCAGCTGGGAATACAGCAGATATTGATCAAATAGGAAATGGAAACTGGGCGGATCAAAAGCAGGATGGAAACGGAAACTGGACTTATACTCTTCAAAGTGGTGATGATAATTCTGCTGATCAAAAACAAAATGGAGATAACAATTATGGATATAATTATCAATTTGGAAATTCTAATAATACAACACAGAATCAAGTTGGTAATTCAAATTTAACTTACACTTATCAAGATGGAGATTTAAACTCTTCTATTCAAGAACAAACAGGAGATTCAAATTTTGCAATAGCAGCTCAAGTAGGAGATTCAAATACAGCAACACAAATTCAAACAGGAGATTCAAATTATGCAGAAGGTTTCCAAACAGGAAATTTCAATACATTCTCTCAAACTCAAACAGGAGATTCAAATCATGCTCATGTTGACCAAACAGGAGATAGAAATGTAGCAGCACAAACTCAGTTAGGTGATACTAATGAATCTTATATCGATCAATTAGGAAACGATAATACTGCTATGAATTTACAAGAAGGAATTGATAATATGAGTGATATTGATCAAACAGGAGGTAATAATTATTCTAATGTTGAGCAATTTGGAAATGCAAATGAAAGTGGTGTTTTCCAGATAGGAGATAATAATTCAGCTGATGTAAATCAATTACAAGATGGTACTGCTGCTGGTAACATGAGTACTGTAAACCAAAATGGAACAGGAAACACTGCTACAGTAACTCAGGATACAGATAATATTTAATTTTCCAATTATATATTAATTTTTGACAACCGAGAGGCTATCGACAGATAGCCTCTTTTTTGTTTTAATAATTATTTAGAATAATAGAATCTTTATTTTTTAGTTATATCTTTCGAGAGATTATTAATTAAGGTTTATGGATAGGTTTAAAGAAATATTTACTCCAAGAAAAATAGTTGCTTTTATATCATTAATTGTTGTTGCTTTAATTTTATGGAACACTTATGACTTTTTTCAAAAATTTAAACAAGAAGAAAGAAGTAAGATGGAAATTCTAGCAGGAGCATTTGAAAAAATAAATACTATAGAAGATTTAGATGCAGATGTAAGTTTATATGAATTTATTATCAAAAAGAATATCAATATTCCTATGATTGTAACAGATATAGATGGCCAAATCGATATCTGGAGAAATTTGAAAATTACTGAAAATAAGTATTATACGGAATTGGATGAAAGTTCAAAAGAATATTTGAATTCTCAACTTCGTAAAATGCAGAATGAAAATGAGCCAATTCATATAAGTTTTGTTGAAAATAAAGAACAAATTATTTATTACAGAAATTCAGATCTATTAAATAAACTGACATTCTACCCTATAGCTTTAATTTTTATTTTATTCCTGTTTTCGACAGTTATATATCTTTTCTTCAAATCATCTAAAATTGCGGAACAAAACAAACTTTGGACAGGAATGGCAAAGGAAACCGCACATCAGATTGGAACACCACTTTCTTCTTTGGTTGCTTGGATTGAATTATTAAAATTTGAAGATATTGACGAAACTATAGTTCCTGAATTAGAAAAAGATGTAAATCGTTTAAATACAATTGCAGAGCGTTTTTCTAAGATTGGTTCTGTACCTGTTTTAGAAAATCGTCCAATAAAAGAAATTACCCAAAAATCAATTGAATATTTACAATCGAGAGTTTCTAAACAAGTGAAGTTTACGTTGAATTTAAATTGTCGTTCAGAAACTCAGATAAAATTAAACGAACAACTTTTTGGTTGGGTTATCGAGAATTTAGTGAAAAATGCAATTGATGCAATGCAAGGAAAAGGTGCACTAAATATTGATATGACAGAAAATTCAAAATTTATAGAAATATTAATTACAGATACCGGAAAAGGAATTCCAAAAGCATTAAGAAAGAAAGTTTTTTCTCCAGGATTTACAACAAAAAAACGTGGTTGGGGTCTTGGACTTTCCCTAGCGAAAAGAATTATAAACGATTATCATAAAGGAAAAATATCCATAAAGAAATCAGAAGTAGGAAAGGGAACTACATTTAGTATCATATTAAAAAAGGAGCTTTAAAAGCTCCTTTTTGTTTGAAATATGTTCTCTATAATGAATTAAATTTTTCAGCGATTAAAGCAGCTGTTTCTTTAAATTCTTCATCAGATAATTTTTCTTTTTTCATGAACTGTGCATCCTCCATTTTGTGTAAAGGAATTAAATGAACATGTACATGAGGAACTTCCAATCCAATTACTGTCATTCCGATTCTTTCACAAGAAATTACTTCTCTCATTGCTAAAGCGATTTTTCTACTGAAAGCCATTAAATCTAAATAATGCGCTTCGTCCATATCAAAAATCTTATTGATTTCTTTTTTAGGAACCACTAATGTATGTCCTTTAGCATTTGGGTTAATATCTAAAAATGCAATAAACTGATCGTTTTCTGCAACTTTATGACAAGGAATTTCTCCGTTGATTATTTTAGTAAAAATTGAACTCATTTTTTAGGTTTTTTGTAAAAATAAAAAAAGTCCTTTAGTTAAGAGCTAATTTAAATTTGTATCGGAATTGTTTTATAGCTTATTGAAATAATATTTTGAAGGCTTTTTTTGAGTTCATAGCTGGGCTACGAACGAAATAAAAAGACAAAAAATAGATTTAAAGAAGTGTATAAAAGTTTTTGATATAAATTTAAATTAGCTCCATAAAGGACTTGATATTTTGCATTCTCGAAAGGATTTAATTTTATGCTCTTGAAATCTCCATAATTTCGAAATTCATCATTCCGCTAGGAACTTTGATTTCAGCGATTTCTCCAACTTTCTTTCCTAAAAGACCTTTTCCAATAGGAGAGTTTACAGAAATTTTTCCAGCACGAACATCTGTTTCAGAATCCGCAACTAATGTATAATTGAATTCCATTCCATTTGTAGTGTTTTTAATCTTAACACTAGAATGAATTAAAATTTTTGAAGTATCTAATTGTGATTCATCAATGATTCTTGCACTTGATACTACTTGCTTTAATTGAGCGATTTTAAACTCTAAAAGAGATTGCTCTTCCTTTGCAGCATGATATTCTGCATTCTCACTCAAATCTCCTTTATCTCTTGCATCTGCGATTTCTTGAGAAACTCTTGGTCTCTCAACATTTTCTAAATGCTCTAATTCCTCTTTTAATTTCTTAAATCCTTCTTCTGTATAATATGAAACTTTACTCATAACTCGTCTTTTTATTAAAATAGAAAATCCCATCTGAATCGTTCAGAATAGGACCAAAAAACCAAATATACAAATAATTTGTAAATTGCAGCGTTCTAAGAAAGTGTATTTGTTTTACACAAAATTTTATTTAGAATTTAATAGATTTATAAAAAATGAAAAACGTATTTATTGTATTTATATTTAGTTTGTTATTCATGTCTTGCGAAGAAAATGAAACGAATGATAACTTACCAAATTATAACGTAAACCTGAATTTAAACCTAAGAAATCCAGAATTTATTTCTCTAAGAACTCCAGGAGGAATAGCTTATGCGCAAGGAGGAATTCAAGGAATAATTATTTATAATGTAAACGGAAAAACTTTTAAAGCTTTCGAAAGAGCTTGCCCACATTTGGATGTGAATTCTTGTAATGCAATGACTGTAAAAGGAAGTACAAGATTACTTTGTCCATGTGATGATAGTGAGTTTAATATTTTAAATGGTTCGCCACTTTCAGAAGGTATTACATCTTTCGCAAGAGAATACCGAGCAACTTATAACCAAGCAACCGATATGTTGCGAATCACAAATTAAAAACATAAAAAAGCGACCTAGATATCTAAGTCGCTTTTCTTTTTTATTTCTTCTCGAAAATTATTCTGAAACTTGGAAAGTAGCTCCACTTGCAGTTACAGATCTATCGATTTTACGCATTAATCCTTGTAAAACTTTACCAGGACCAACCTCGATAAACTCAGAACCACCATCAGCTACCATTTGTTGTACAGATTGCGTCCATCTTACAGGAGCAGTTAATTGCTTAATTAAGTTTTCCTTAATCTCCGCAGGATCTGTTACAGCACTAGCAACCACGTTTTGGTAAATTGGACAAGACGGAGTTGCAAAGTTTGTTTCTTCAATTGCAGCAGCTAATTCCTCACGAGCAGGCTCCATCATTGGTGAATGGAAAGCTCCACCTACAGGAAGAACTAAAGCTCTTTTAGCTCCTTTTTCTTTCAATGCATCACAAGCCTTGTTGATTGCTTCGATTTCTCCAGAAATTACTAATTGTCCAGGACAGTTATAGTTAGCAGCAACTACTACACCATCGATAGAAGCACAAACTTCCTCCACAACTGCATCTTCTAATCCAAGAACAGCAGCCATTGTAGAAGGTTGCATTTCACAAGCCTTTTGCATCGCCATCGCTCTCTTAGAAACCAAACGTAACCCGTCTTCAAAAGATAAAGCATTACTTGCTACCAACGCCGAAAATTCTCCTAAAGAGTGTCCAGCTACCATTTCTGGTTTAAAATCTTCTCCTAAAGTTTTTGCTAAAATTACAGAATGCAAGAAAATTGCAGGTTGCGTAACTTTAGTTTGTTTTAAATCTTCTGCACTTCCTTCGAACATGGTATCCGTAATAGAAAACCCTAAGATATCATTCGCTTTTTCGAATAATTCCTGTGCTATTGTTGAATTTTCATATAAGTCAAGACCCATTCCCGAAAACTGAGCCCCTTGACCAGGGAAAATATATGCTTTCATCAATTTTAATTTAAATTATTGATTGACAAAAATAGCAAAACAATTTTAAAGAGCTGTTTTTTAAAGAATAGTTATTAACAAAGTTTAGCAAATATAAACTCACTATGCTTATTCTATGGGCGTTCCCTTTCGCTTCCTCTACGCTCCAGCTTCAGGTTGGGCTTTCCGTTTTTAGTTTTGTTCTTCAAAAAAAGAATTTCTAGGTCATCCGTGGGCTTCCGTTGGTCGCCTCCGTTTCCCAAGAACTTCTAATTTTTGAAAAACAAAAGCTAACCACTCCAATCCCTAACGCAAAAAAACATTCCATATAAACACAAAAAAAGCGATAAATCCATTAGTATATATAATGAATTTTACCGCTTTAATTTTAATATTTTCAAAGAAGAAAATTACCAAATTCCCCTCTCGAGAGGGGCTAGGGGTGTGTTTCAAATCAAAACAAATAATTTGATTCGATTTCAAACAAGACAATATTTACTCTTTAATATTAATTTCCCTAAAACTTTGCCTCCAAAATTTCTTCCATTTCTTTTTGAAGCTCAGCTGCTTTTTGTTTTGCTCCTTCAGCGAAATTTTCTGTGTTATCCGCATAAATAATTCCACGAGAAGAATTGATTAAAAGACCGATTTCGTCCGTTAATCCATATTTACAAACATCTTGAAGATTTCCACCTTGCGTTCCAACTCCAGGAACTAATAAGAAATGATTTGGAACAATCTTACGAATATCTTCGAAATAACTCGCTTTTGTAGCTCCAACTACAAACATTAATTGCTCCGAGTTTTTCCAAGTTGTAGCAGTTTTTAAAACTTCTTGATAAATAAAAGTATTTTCTGGTGTTTTTAAACCTTGAAAATCCAAACCTCCTTTGTTTGAAGTCAAAGCAAGAAGAATCGTGAATTTATTTTCAAAAGCTAAGAAAGGCTCTACAGAATCGCTTCCCATGTAAGGAGCAACAGTAACAGAATCGAATTCTAAATCTTCAAAAAATGCTTTTGCATACATCGTTGAAGTATTTCCGATATCTCCACGTTTTGCATCCGCTATAGTGAAAACTTCCGGATAATTTTTGTTCAAATATTGGATAGTTTTCTCTAAAGATTTCCAACCTTTGATTCCGTATGCTTCGTAAAATGCGGTGTTTGGTTTATAAGCTACAGCCAAATGATGTGTAGCGTCGATGATTTGTTTGTTGAATTCGAAAATTGGATCTTCTGTTTCTAATAAATGTTTAGGAACTTTATTTAAATCTACATCCAGTCCGATACAAAGAAAAGATTTCTTCTTTTTTATCTCTGCGATTAATTCTTGTTTTGTCATGTTGTGTGGTTTGTGCAAAATTAATGTTTTCTTATGTGCTGGAAAAATGCCTTTCAAAATATCTTTAATTCAAAAATAATCTGATATTTGTATATCTAAAAACGGAGAAACATTGTTGAGATTTATATTTAATAAAGTTATTTACGGAATTTTCACTCTTTGGGGAGTTGTGACGGTTATTTTCTTATTGTTTTATATTCTTCCTGGAGATCCTGCTAGGATGATGTTGAGCGAAAGAGAAGATAGTGAGCAATTAGAAATTCTTCGAAAAAAATATGGATTTGACTTACCTAAGTCTACGCAATATCTTTATTATTTAAATGATTTATCTCCAATTTCTTTTCATAGTGACAACAAAGAATCCTTTACAAATCTAGAAGCACATGATTATTCTTATACAAAACTATTACATGTTTCCGATTTTGATGTGGTTTTAAAAGCACCATATCTACGAGATTCTTTTCAGAAAACAGGAAAAAGCGTTGATTCTATTATCGCCGAAACTTTGCCAAATACAGCAATTCTAGCCGTTGCTGCTATTTCTATAGCTTTATTTATCGGAGTAATTCTCGGAGTAATTTCTGCTTTGTATAAAGATTCTGTTTTTGATAAAACAATAGCCATTATCAGTACTTTCGGAATGTCAATTCCTTCTTTCTTTTCTGCAATTCTTTTTGCTTGGCTTTTCGGATTCGTATTGCATAAATACACAAATCTAAATATGTCAGGAAGTTTGTATGAAGTAGATGATTTTGGAAATGGAGTTTTTATTCAATGGAAAAACTTGATTCTACCGGCTATTGTTCTAGGAATTCGTCCACTTGCCGTGGTTTCACAGTTGATGCGAAATTCACTTTTAGATGTTTTAAACCAAGATTATATTCGTACAGCAAAAGCAAAAGGACTTTCTTCTTTTAAAATAATAAAAAATCATGCATTAAAAAATGCGATGAATCCTGTGGTTACAGCAATTTCAGGATGGTTTGCTTCGCTTCTTGCAGGAGCTGTTTTTGTAGAATATATTTTCAACTGGAATGGTTTAGGGAAAGAAGTTGTAAATGCATTAAATACTTCCGATTTACCAGTAATAATGGGAAGTGTTCTGGTGATAGCTACTATGTTTATTATAATTAATATTTTTGTGGATATCATTTATACTTGGCTAGATCCAAAAGTTCGATTAAACTAAATTTCATATAAAAATAAACACTCAATAGAGATGAGAAAAAATATTGTTGCAGGAAACTGGAAAATGAATTTGACACTTTCTGAATCTGTTTCCTTAATCAAAGAATTAAAAACGAAAATCAACGCAGATTCTTTACCAAATACAAGAGTAATCGTTGCTCCAACTTTTGTGAACTTATACGCTGCTACAGAAGCTGTGGAAGATACAATCATTGAAGTTGCTGCACAAAATATGCACTTTGAAGATAATGGAGCTTTCACTGGAGAGATTTCAGGAAAAATGTTACAAGAAATCGATGTGAATTCTGTTATTATTGGACATTCTGAAAGAAGAACTTATTTCGGAGAAACAGACGAAATTTTAAAGAAAAAAGTAGAAAAAGCGATTGCAAATAATCAAGAAGTTATTTTTTGTTTTGGAGAACAATTAGAAGAAAGAAAAGATGGGAAACACTTTGAAGTTGTTGCTTCTCAGATTGAAAAAGCACTTTTCGAATTGGATGCTGAAAACTGGAAAAATATCGTTTTAGCTTACGAGCCAGTTTGGGCAATTGGAACAGGAGAAACTGCAAGTCCTGAGCAAGCACAAGAAATTCATGCGTATGTTCGTAAATTTATTGCTGAAAATTATTCTTCTGAATTAGCGGAAACAATTTCTATTTTATACGGAGGAAGTGTAAAACCAGGAAATGCAAAAGAAATTTTCTCTAAGCCAGATGTAGATGGAGGATTGATTGGTGGAGCAGCTTTAAAAGCAGATGATTTTACTGCAATTGTGAATGCTACGATTTAAAAAATAAAGAAAATCCAGAGAATTTCTATTCTTTGGGTTTTCATTTTATAAAATAATTTACACACCCCTAGCCCCTCTCAAGAGGGGAAATAATAGGATTTTATAAGATTAAATGGAATTTAAAGAACAAATAATTACTTATAAAGATCGAGTTGTTTTTATCAAACTTTCGATGCCTTATTTCAACAGAACATTGAAACATTATGTGGAAGATGAAGCATGTTTTATGTTTGTAAATAAAGGAGAAGTGAATATTCGTTCTCAAGAAAATTTAATCACTTTAAACAAAAATCAAGGATTATTGGCAAAATGTATGAACTACTTTTTTGAACCAATAAATGGAAAGAAAAATCAATGTGATAATGAGATTGAATCTGTTGGAATTTTTCTTTATCCTTCTTTGATTAAAGATCTTTTTGAATTCGATATAAATTCTTCCAATTATTCTTTGGATTATAATTTAAAGCAAATTCAGATTGATAAACTTCTGGAAAATTATCGAGCTAGTATTGATCTTCTTTTGGATAATCCAGAACTTGCCGATGAAAGTATGATTAAAACTAAATTGAAAGAATTTATCTTATTGATTACAAAATCTCAAGAAATTCCTTCGCAACTTGATTTTTTGGCTGCACTTTTTAAGCCAAATGAAGTTGCTTTTAAAACTACAATTCAAAATAATCTATACGCAAATTTGTCGCTAGATGAATTAGCTACGCTTTGTCATTTAAGTGTTTCTTCTTTTAAAAGAAAATTTAAAGAAGTATTTAATGACAGTCCAAAACAATATATTTTAAAGAAAAAAGTAGAAAAAGCTGCCGAGCTTTTACATAATAAAGAGTTGAGAATTTCTGATGTCGCCTTTGATGTTGGATTTGATTCTTTGGCTACTTTTAACCGAAACTTCACTAAAATTTTCAAAAAAACACCTTCAGAATACCGTTTGAGCTAAAATGATCAGTTTTTGAGCTGAAACAAGAAATTCAGCCAACGTCTTTTCAGGAACTTTGTCATGTAATTGAAAAGATAAAATCATGAAGAATTCAAAAGTATTAAAAATCTTCCTTGTTATTTCGGGATTAATTCTCGCATTTATAGGAGGTTCAACGTTGATTATTCCAACAGAAATGAAAACAACTGCTGCAATTGAAATCAATGGAAATGTAAATTTATTAAATGATGTGAGAGCTTTCGGGATGTTAGTTCTTTCTGTAGGGATTTTGACAATTTCTGGAGCATTTAATAAAAAATTGACTTTCACTTCTAACTTAACATCTTCTTTGCTTTTTCTAACATTAGGCTTAGGAAGATTAATAAGTATCATCGTAGACGGAATGCCAGTGGACAGTTTGCAAAAAGCTACGGGACTAGAGTTTGTATTAGGAATTATTGGATTAATTCTATTTCTAAAAAATCGTAATAAACAAGAGTAGTAAAATTTAAAACAAAATATGATGAAATCGATTTTTAAAATAGGATTATCCTTAATTCTTATTGCATTCTCCACACAAATTTTCGCACAAAAAAAGGATAAAAAAGTAATTGAATTTTCTGTAGAAAGAATCATTAATGCTCCAGTAGAAGATGTTTGGAGAGTTGTTGGTGAAGATTTTGGAGCAATTGCAAATTCACATCCGAAAATTGTTAGTTCAGAATACAATCAAGGGCATATTACAGGAGGAGTTAATGCTTCTAGAAGATGTAATTTCAATGAGGAAGGAACAAAGTATTTGGAAGAAAAACAGATCGAATTTGATGCTGTAAACCACACTTTCAAAGTGAAAATTTACCACACAGATGGAATTCCATTAAATACAGATTATACTTATGGAATTTATAAAGTGGAGAAAATTTCTGAAAAACAATCGAAACTAAAAATGACCATGATTTTAAGAACAAAACCAGCATTTTTAGGGTGGATTGCAAAAGGTCAGTTCAAAAAAGATATCGCGGATTATCTTTTGGCTGTAGAACATCATGTACTTACGGGTGAAATCGTGAACAAAGAAAATTTTAAAGAGATAAAAAAGAAGTATAAAGGTTAGACTTTTTTTGGATTAAATCTTTAAAAACGTAATTAATATTTTAAAAACATCACGGTTGAATTTTTGAAATCTGTACATGTATTATTATCCCCAAATCCCTCTTTTAATTGAGAGGGGTTTTTCAAAAATTATTTTCTACTCAAAACCGTGTTTTATTCTAATTTTTAAAAAGAAAAGTGATGAACAAGATCGTAATGATAACAGGAGCCAATACAGGAATTGGAAAAGATACAGCAAGACAATTAGCATTAAAAAACGAAACACAAAAAATATATTTAGCTTGTAGAAACAGAGCAAAAGCAGAAGCAGCAAAAAAAGATTTGGAAGAAATAACAGGAAGGAAAATTTTCGAGATTATTATTCTAGATGTTTCGGATACAGATTCTGTGAAGAAAGCTGTAAATCATTTGAAGGAACCAATTGATACAATTATTTTGAATGCTGGTGGAGTTGGAGGAAAAACACCTAGAGCTTTGACAAAAGATGGTGTAACAACGATTACTGCAATTAATCTTTTAGGACATGTGGTTTTGGTAAATGAATTATTGAAATCGAATAAATTAAAAGAAACGGTTCTTTTTGCAAGTTCGGAAGCAGCAAGAGGAATCAAGAAAACAGGGATGAAACGTCCAGAGTTGAAAAACTCATCTGTTGAAGATTTTATAGGAGTTTTTAATGGGGAGTATTTTGGAAATGATTTTGATGCACTTCAAGTTTATGGTGTAATCAAATATGGAGGAACACTTTGGATGTCAGCAATGGCTAGAAAATATCCACATATCAAATTTTTAAGTATTAGCCCAGGAGGAACTAGAGGAACTGAAGGTTTTGATAATTTACCTTTTTTACAGAAAATAATGTTCAAATATATCGGAATGCCAATTTTTATGCCTTTGATGGGATTATCGCATAGTTTGCCAAAAGGAGCAAAACGTTTTGTAGATAGTATCAGTAACCCAAGCTTGAAAAGTGGAAATTTTTATGCAAGTAAAGAAAACGTTCTTACAGGACCGATAATGGAGCAGAGTGTTATATTTCAAGATTTAAAAAACGAACAATATCAAGAAAACGCTTATACGGCAATACAAAGTTTTATTTGATATTTCTTTAATTCTTTTTTTTCTATTACAATGTCCTTTTTAAGGAAAAAACCTCAAAGTAGTCAACTACAATGAGGTTTTATTTTTTCAGTTTTACACTGGTCTCCACAAACGTTTTATTTCTTCCTAAATTTACTATTTATTTTGGTTTAAAAAAATGAAAATCAGGTTTTTATGATTGATGTTTTTGTTTTTATGTACATAGTTATTATTGTTTTTAGATTTTAATTGCTTATTATTTAACATAATATTCAATAATTTAATATTAAAGATATAATAATTACTAAATGCATTATACTTTTGTGGAAAAATATAAAAATTATGAAAAATTATTTAAAAGTACTTTTAGCGTCTGTTTTAACCTTATCAATTTTTAGCTGTGAAAAAGATGATAGTCCAACAGAACAAGTTATTGAAGAAAATAACAATAATAATGTTGATAATACAAAAAGTATAGGTTGTAATGATATTTATATGCTTGATGTTTTTAATCAAAAATTAGATTGTGATTATAGCGAGTATAATCACTTAGAAATTAATAATGTTTACACTGTAGATTCTTACCCTTCAGATGTAGATAATGATGGAGTAGATGATTTGTCAAGTACTAAAGTTTACTTAACAGATGGTGAATTTGATAAATTTAATGATTTTCAAAACCCTACATTTAAAAACGATACATATTACTTAAAACTAGAAGTTTATTCTGCTGGATTATCAGGTCTACAACCAGGAGATTATCCTACAATTAATCTTAATGATTTAAAACAACCATATTTAAGTGTTTTATTATCTGATTTTGAAGTTAATTGTGACTATGAAACAGGAGACTGTGAAACAGTTGAAGATATTGGAAATGGTGTTGCTTCTATTGAGAAACTAGGTGAAAACCAATATTCAATATGTTTTGATGTTTATTTTAGTTTTTCTGAAAATAGATGTTTCCAAAAAACATTTACAGGAGAATTCCAAAAATTAACTATTGAAGAGTAACATTTTCTAAAAGAGATATAAAAAAGCGTCATATTTAACAAGTAAATATGACGCTTTTTTTTGTAAATATTTTAATTAAATATTTTTAACTTCTTCAGAAGCTTTATAAACCTTTTGTTTTAATCCTTCTTTGTAAGCAATAATTTTATCTAAAACTTTAGCATCGCTAGCACCAATAATTTGTGCAGCTAAAATTCCTGCATTCAAAGCTCCATCTAAAGCAACTGTTGCAACAGGAACTCCTCCTGGCATTTGTAAAATAGATAATACAGAATCCCAACCATCGATTGAATTTCTTGATTTTACAGGAACTCCAATAACTGGAAGCGGACTCATAGAAGCTACCATTCCTGGTAAATGCGCTGCTCCTCCAGCTCCTGCAATGATTACTTGAATTCCTCTTTTGTGTGCATTATTACTATAATCCACTAATTTTTCTGGAGTTCTGTGTGCAGAAACGATATCTACTTCTACTTCAATTTCGATACTTTTTAAAAAATCAATTGCTTGTTGCATTACAGGAAGATCTGAATTACTTCCCATAATAATTCCTACTTGTGCCATATTTTTGTTGTGTTGTTCTTTTATTATTTTTTCAATTATTCAGCAATCACACGAATTTTCTTCTTTACTTCTTGTGCAATCTCTCTCGCTTTATTGATGTCTTTATTTACAATTGTAACGTGTCCCATTTTACGGAAAGGTTTTGTCATTTTCTTTCCATAAATATGTGGTGTTACACCATCTAATTGCATGATTTCTTCAATATTTTCATAATGAACATTTCCTGTGTAACCTTCTTCACCAACAAGGTTTACCATTACTCCACCAACTTTACTGTCTGTATTTCCTAGTGGTAAATTTAAAACTGCACGAAGATGTTGTTCAAATTGATTAGTGAAAGAAGCTTCAATACTATAATGTCCACTGTTATGTGTTCTTGGTGCAACTTCATTTACCAAAATAGAATCATCTTCCGTTTGGAACATTTCTACAGCTAAAAGCCCAACATGATCAAAAGCTTCTGCAACATTTAATGCGATTTCACGAGCTTTCTCTGCAACTTCATCTGAAATTCTTGCCGGACAAATTACATATTCCACTTGGTTTGCTTCTGGGTGAAATTCCATTTCTACTACAGGATATGTTTTTACTTCTCCATCAGCATTTCTAGCGACAATAACCGCTAATTCATGCTTAAAAGGAATCATTTGCTCCGCGATACATTGTGTTTCTGGTAAATTTTCTAAATCTGCAGCTGTGCGAACTACTTTTACTCCAGTTCCATCATAACCAAACTGTGTAGATTTCCAAACAAAAGGAAATTCATGAGAATCATTTTTCAATTCTTCAACAGTTTCATACCTTTTATAAGGAGCAGTTGGAATATTGTTTTTTGTATAAAAATCTTTTTGATTTCCTTTATTTTGAATTGTTTTTAAAACATTTGGTTGAGGATAAATAGTTTTTCCTTCTTTTTCCAATTGTTCTAAAGCTTCAATATTTACATGCTCAATTTCGATAGTTAAGACATCTACCGTTTTTCCAAAATTGTAAACAGTGTCAAAATCCATTAAACTTCCTTGTACAAATTCATTGCAAAATTTTGCACATGGAGCGTCAGCACTTGCATCCAAAATACTTGTAAATACATCATACTTTTGCGTTTCAGACAAAAGCATTCTTCCTAGTTGTCCTCCTCCTAGAACTCCTAGTTTAAAATCAGTAGAGAAATACGATTTTTTCATTTTATGTTTAGTTGTGTTGTGTGTTGTTGTTTTGGTTTAAAGCTTTGTTTTATTTCTATTTAAACTTTAAAACGAAGCAAAAATAGTCAAGAATTATAATTTTAGTCCAAATAATTCAATTTTATATTCTTTCTCTTTAATTCGATTTTTAAGAAAAATTTTATAATAAAATAAAAATCAGTGTTTTAAATGTTGATTATCTTTAATTGTTTATTTGTTAAAATTTACTCAGACTATATTGCGTAAATTTCATACAAAATTATAAAATATATTTTACACTCTATTTTTTGTAGGGGTTAAAATTGGAAAAGAATAAATAAAATATAAATAACCCTAAAAAAAATAGGGTTATTTTATTTTTTTTATAAATTTGCATACAACAAAACAACACAACTAATTTTTATAAAATGTCAAAAATCAGATTTCAAGCATTAAAAGAGACTTTGGATCGTAAGCCAGTCCCTATTAAAGAAGAAAAAAGACGCTCTCAGTTATTCGGAGAAGATGTATTCGATGAAACTAAAATGCGTCAATATTTGACAAAGGAAGCTTTCAAAGGTGTAATGAATGCCATTCAACTTGGAGAGAAAATTGATCGTTCTTTAGCTAATCAAGTTGCAGCTGCAATGAAAGAATGGGCAATCTCAATGGGGGCAACACACTACACACATTGGTTTCAACCTCTTACTGGAGGAACCGCAGAAAAACACGACGCATTTTTTGAAACAATCGGAGGAGGATTGGCTATTGAAAAATTTGGAGGTAGCGAATTAGTTCAACAAGAACCAGATGCTTCTAGTTTCCCAAATGGAGGAATTAGAAACACTTTCGAAGCAAGAGGTTATACAGCTTGGGATCCAAGTTCTCCTGCTTTCATCCACGGTACTACTTTAAGTATCCCTTCAGTATTCGTTTCATATACAGGTGAAGCTTTGGATTATAAAACGCCATTATTAAGAGCTTTAAAATCTGTAGATGAACATGCAACTGCTGTTTGTAAGTATTTTGATAAGAATGTAAAGAAAGTAAACTCATCATTAGGATGGGAGCAAGAATACTTCTTATTAGATACTGCTTTAGCTCAAAGTCGTCCAGATATCGTACTTACTGGTAGAACATTATTAGGACACTCTGCTGCAAAAGGACAACAGTTAGATGATCATTACTTTGGAACAATTCCTAGAAGAGCAATGGCATTCATGTCTGATTTAGAGCAAGAATGTATGCGTTTAGGAATTCCAGCAAAAACTCGTCATAATGAGGTAGCGCCAACGCAATTTGAGTTAGCTCCAATTTTTGATGAAGCAAAC
Organism: Aureivirga sp. CE67; assembly: GCF_015767245.1. Taxonomy (GTDB): domain Bacteria; phylum Bacteroidota; class Bacteroidia; order Flavobacteriales; family Flavobacteriaceae; genus Aureivirga. The sequence continues at coordinate 625,695 of NZ_JADOTV010000001.1, read as the reverse complement.
TTAGCTGTGGATCACAACTCTTTATTGATGGATGTAATGCAAGCAGTTGCAAACAGACATAACTTTAAAGTTTTATTACACGAAAAACCATATAAAGGAGTAAATGGTTCTGGAAAACACAACAACTGGTCTCTTTCTACAGATACAGGTGTAAACTTATTAAGTCCAGGAAAAACTCCAATGAGTAACCTTCAATTCTTAACTTTCTTCATTAATACAATTAAAGCTGTACATACCTATGAAGATTTATTAAGATCAACAGTTGCTTCTGCATCAAATGATCATAGATTAGGTGCAAACGAAGCTCCACCAGCAATTATCTCTGTATTTATCGGAGAGCAATTAACAAATGTTTTAGCTGGATTAGAAGGTGTAAGTAAAGGGAAATTAACTCCTGAAGAAAAAACAGATTTAAAATTAAATGTGGTAGGGAAAATTCCTTCTATCTTGTTAGATAACTGTGATAGAAACAGAACTTCTTCTTTCGCATTTACAGGAAATAAATTCGAGTTTAGAGCTCCAGGTTCTCAATCGAACTGTGCAGATCCGATGACAATCTTAAATTCTATTGTTGCTAAGCAATTAAAAGATTTCAAGGTTGCTGTTGATAAGTTAATCGAAGAAAAAGAAATGAAGAAAGATGATGCTATTTTCAATGTATTGAGAGAGTACATCAAATCTTCAAAAGATATCTTATTCGAAGGAAATGGATATGGAGACGAATGGGAAAAAGAAGCTGAGAAACGAGGATTAAGTAACAACAAAACAACTCCGGTTGCTCTTAAATCAAAAGTTTCTGATAAAGCAATCAAGCTTTTTGAAGATATTGCTGTTATGAATAAAGTGGAGGTAGAAGCTCGTTATGAAATTGAGTTAGAAAACTACACACACAAAATTCAAATTGAATCTAGAGTTTTAGGAGATATCGCAAGAAATCATGTAGTTCCAACTGCGGTTAAATATCAAAATATTTTGATTGAAAACGTAGCTGGATTAAAGAAAATCTTTGGAGATGAGTTTAAAGAATTAGCACAAGAGCAAATTATTCTAATCAAAAAGATCTCTAAGCACATCGAAGCAATCAACTCTCAGATTAGTGAAATGATCGATATGAGAAAAGTTGCTAATAAAATTGAAAATATTGAAGAGAAATCTGCTGCATATTGCGACCAGGTTTTACCTTTCTTCGATACAATCCGTTACCACTGTGATAAATTGGAGCTAATTGTTGATGATGAATTATGGCCATTAACTAAGTACAGAGAATTATTATTCACAAAATAACACTAGGATAAGAATAGCTTTGTAATTTATTATATACTAGTTTAAAGCGCAGAAGATTTTCTTCTGTGCTTTTTTTATGCAGTTTTATTTGGTGCCATAAAAATTACCTATTTTTGTTTTCCTAAAATTGAAAAATTATGCTAAGTATAAATCCAAAAGATATACCAACTGCAAAGCTTCATAGCTATTTATTAGGAGCTGTTGCCCCAAGACCTATTGCATTTGCAAGTACGATTGACGAAGAAGGGAATCCAAACCTTTCTCCTTTTAGTTTCTTCAATGTATTTAGTGCAAATCCACCAATCATGATTTTTTCTCCTGCAAGAAGAGTGAGAAATAACACTACAAAACATACTTTAGAAAATGCAAAAGCAACTGGTGAGGTTGTAATTAATGTTGTAAATTATGATATCGTTCACCAAATGTCACTTTCTTCTACAGAATATCCTGATGGAATTAATGAGTTTTTAAAATCAGGATTGACAATGGAGCCTTCTGATATTGTAAAGCCATTTAGAGTAAAAGAATCTCCAGTACAATTTGAATGTAAAGTAAACGAGGTAATTGAGCTAGGAAATGAAGGTGGAGCAGGAAACTTAATCGTTTGTGAGGTTGTAAAACTTCATGTAAACGAAGATGTTTTGGATGAAAATGGAGCAATTGACCAAGTAAAGATTGATTTGGTTGCAAGAATGGGAGGAAGTTACTATTCGAGAGCAAAAGAAGGATTCTTCGAAATTCCAAAACCATTGACAACACATGGAATAGGAGTAGATGCTTTACCAGAAGAAATTCGTACAAGTGAAGTATTGACAGGAAACGATTTAGGAATGCTTGGAAATGTTGAAACTTTACCGTCTGAAGCGGACTTAGAAAATTTTGCAAACGAATATCCTGAATATGTTGGTATTAATTTAAATAAAAGACATAAATTTGCACAGAACTTTTTAGCAAATGAAGAAATTGAAAAAGCTTGGAAGGTTCTGTTAATTAAATAAGTAAAAATATAATGGAAGTAACAGGGAAAATTAAAATCATCAACGAAACACAAACATTTGGTGCAAACGGATTTAGAAAGAGAGAATTAGTTTTAACTACTGATGAGCAGTACCCACAAATGTTAATGATTGAATTTATTCAAGACAAATGTGATGTTTTAAATAATTTTCAAGTAGGACAAGATGTGAAAATTTACATCAACTTAAAAGGTAGAGAATGGATTAATCCACAAGGTGAAGCTAAATATTTCAATTCTATTCAAGGATGGAAGATCGAGAATTTAGTACAAGATGCTCCAGATTCAGGTTCTACTGCAGGTTTTGAACCAGCTCCATCTGATTTCGGATCAAATGAACCAGATGACTTACCATTTTAATATTAAAACAATATAAGGTTTTATTAAAATATTTTGAGAAAAGAAGTTATCTATCCGTAGGTAACTTCTTTTTGCATTTTAAGATTTTGAGAAGAATAAATTGACGTTTTTCTCATTATTTTTGTAGAAAAGAGCGAAATATTACATGGTAATTTTAAACGAAAAATTAGAGTTTCCACCTGTGGATAGAACAGATCCTTATGGTATTCTTGCCATCGGAGGTGATTTGTCTATTGATAGACTTCTTTTAGCATATAATAACGGTATTTTTCCATGGTATTCAGAAGATGAACCAATTATTTGGTATAGTCCAGATGAGCGTATGGTGCTTTTTCCTGAAGAAGTGAAAATCTCGAAAAGTATGCGTTCTGTTCTTAGAAAAGAAGGATTTAAAGTTACAATGAACCAATGTTTTCAGGATGTTATCCGAAATTGTAAAACAATTGACAGAGGTGATGGACTTGGAACCTGGATTACAGACGAGCTAGAAAATGCTTTTATCAAACTTCACGAGCTTGGAATCGCAATTTCTTTTGAAGTCTGGAAAGATGAAAAATTAGTTGGAGGTTTATATGGTTTAGATTTAGGTTTTATTTTTTGTGGCGAAAGTATGTTTAGTAAAATGAGTAATGCTTCGAAAGTTGCATTTATTGAAATGGCTAAATATTATCAAAATAAAGGATATGAACTTATCGACTGTCAGGTATATAACAATCATCTTGCTAGTTTGGGAGCTGTTGAAATTTCGAGAGAAGAATTTCAAGAGTATTTAAAAAAAGGAAAACAATCAAATCATAATTTGAACAAAAAATAATCAAATGGACATTAAAAACGCACAATTAGCTGTTGATAATTGGATTAAAGAACATGGAGTTCGTTATTTTAACGAATTGACAAATATGGCGCAACTAACAGAAGAAGTTGGTGAAGTTGCTAGAATTATTGCAAGAAGATACGGTGAACAAAGCGAGAAAGAAAGTGATAAAAACAAAGATTTAGGTGAAGAGCTTGCGGATGTTTTATTCGTTTTACTTTGTTTGGCAAATCAAACAGGAATTGATTTACAGGACTCATTTGATAAAAAATTAGATCTTAAAACAAAAAGAGATCACGATAGACATCATAATAACGAAAAACTAAAATAAGAAGATGAACGATCCATATAAAAATGCTTCTGCTGTTTCTTTATTCATTCGATTTACATTGATTTTCTTGGTAGTTGTTACTATCATCAGGTTACTTTCTGCAATGGTTTTTAAAGGAGGTTTTGACGGAATGATCAATGAATATTTCGCAGATGGAAAATGGAAATATTTTGCAAGAAATCAAGCTATATTTTCTTTGTTTTATGGAGCTTTTATGACTGGTTATTATAAGTTTTTTAAAGCAAAAGGAAATAAATAAATTTCACTTTCCCTCTTGAGAGGGGATTAAGGGGTGTGTTACTTTTTATTAGAAATTAAGAAATTCACCTGTATATTATTAAAGTGAGTCATATTATTTAATTAACTCTAGCGCACTTTTGTAAAGTGTGCTTATTGTTTTTGTATTATAAGTTCATTTGTATGGAGAAATTATTGATGAACGAAATAATGTGGCTTAGGGATTGCAGCGGCATCCTTTTGCGGAGGTACGGAGCAAAAGATATAGCGGAAAGCCCGACCTTTTCTGAGTTTTTTTAAACGAAGAAAAGGGAAGCTCCAAATGAAGAAGAAAATTATTTAAAAGAAAAAACATTTAGAAAGTGGCTGTATTTTTACCAAAATATAATGGAGAAATTGATGGAGAAATTACGATTAGTGGTTCTAAAAGTGAATCGAATCGTTTGTTGATTTTACAACAACTTTTTCCTGAAATTAAGATAGAAAACTTATCGAATTCGGATGATACGAAACTTTTACAAAAGGCTTTAAAGTCAGAAGAAGTGATTAATATTGGGCATGCGGGAACTGCAATGCGATTTTTGACTGCTTTTTTTGCTTCTAGAGAAAATTCTGTAAAAGTTCTGACGGGTTCGAAGCGAATGCAAGAGAGACCAATTGGAATTTTGGTAGATGCGTTGCGAAGTCTTGGTGTGGAGATTTCTTATGAAAAAGAAGAAGGATATCCGCCAATTCGAATTAAAGGAAGGAAAATTGAGCAAAAAGAAGTTTCGATTCAAGGAAATGTTTCGAGTCAGTATATTTCTGCGCTTTTATTGATTGCACCTTCGTTGGAAAATGGTTTAAAAATTAATTTTACAAGTAAATTAACTTCGATTCCATACATCAAAATGACAACTTCTCTTTTGGAGAGTTTAGGTGTTTCTCTAGAATGGAAAGAAGATAGTATTCAGGTTTTTCCTTTGAAAGAAAATCAAATAGAAGATTTTGCGGTAGAATCTGATTGGAGCTCTGCTTCTTATTATTTTAGTTTGATTGCTTTAAGCGCAAAAGGAAAAGTTTCGCTACAAACCTATAAACCTGAAAGTTTACAGGGTGATAGTGTTCTTGTAGATATTTATGAGAAATTAGGTGTGAAAAGTTGTTTTGAGAAAAATACTTTGCATTTAGAAAAAGTTGAAAATTTTGAACTTCCAGAGATTTTAGAATTAGATTTGAGTAATGCGCCGGACATTGCACAGACAATTGCTGTAACTTGTTTTGGTTTAGGTATTGCGACTAAAATGACAGGTTTACATACGTTAAAAATCAAAGAAACAGACCGTTTGGTTGCTTTGAAAACAGAATTGGAGAAATTTGGAGCAGAAGTAATGATTACAGACGAAAGTTTAGAGCTAAAAAACTCAAAAACAATGCTTTCTGATGTTTCTGTAGTAACGTATAATGATCATAGAATGGCAATGGCTTTTGCACCTCTTTGTCTAAAAAATAGTTTGTTTGTTGAAAATCAAGAAGTTGTAACGAAATCATATACGGATTTCTGGAAAGATTTTAGTAAATTAACAAAATAAAAAATTTATAATAATTTTTAAGCCTAAACACTTGACAACGCCTATTTTGAAGTTGTATATTTGCTCACATTTTGAAAAAACATTCATTTTATGAAATTATCAGATTATAAATTCGATCTACCTGTAGAATTATTAGCTGAGCACCCTGCAGAACACAGGGACGAAGCTCGTTTAATGGTTTTAAATAGAAAAGAACAAACAATTGAACATAAAACATTCAAGGATTTGATCAACTATTTTGATGAGGGAGATTTAATGATTTTGAATAATACTAAAGTATTTCCTGCAAGGCTATATGGTTTGAAAGAAAAAACTGGAGCTCGTATTGAAGTTTTCTTATTAAGAGAGCTTAATGCAGAAGGAAGACTTTGGGATGTATTAGTAGACCCTGCTCGTAAGATCCGAATTGGTAATAAATTATTCTTCGGAGAAGATGAAAGTTTAGTTGCAGAAGTAATCGACAATACTACTTCAAGAGGAAGAACATTACGTTTCTTATATGATGGTTCATACGAAGAGTTTAGAGCTAAATTAAAGGAGTTAGGACAAACTCCTCTTCCAAAATATATCAAAAGAGATGTTGAGCCAGAAGATGAAGAAAGATATCAAACAATTTATGCAAAGCATGAAGGAGCTGTAGCAGCACCAACTGCTGGAATGCACTTTTCTAAGCACTTAATGAAGCGTTTGGAAATTAAAGGAATTGACTTTGCAGAATTAACACTTCATGTTGGTTTAGGAACTTTCAACCCAGTAGAAGTTGAAGATTTATCTAAACATAAAATGGATTCTGAGCAAATCGAAATTTTACAAGATACAGCGGATGTTGTAAATAGTGCTATTGATAGTAAAAGAAAAGTTTGTGCTGTTGGAACAACAGTAATGAGAGCTATCGAAAGTTCAGTTTCTGCAGATAGACATTTGAATCCTTATACTGGATGGACAAATAAATTTATTTTCCCTCCTTATGAGTTTAGTATCGCAAACTGTATGATTACAAACTTCCATACACCACAATCTACTTTAATGATGATGACTGCTGCTTTTGCTGGTTATGATTTATTAATGAGAGCTTATAAAGAAGCTGTAGAAGAAGGATATAATTTCTATTCTTACGGTGATGCAATGTTGATTTTATAATCATTCATTACAACATAAATTATTTAAAAAACTCTAGACAATTCTAGAGTTTTTTTTATGTAAAATATTAAGTATCTTCGGATTTCTGCAAAAACTAAAAAATATGCGTTGGACTATTAAAGAAGAACCAAATCCTGAAAAAATTGAACAACTTTCGAAAGAAATTAATGTAAGTAATACTTTAGCTAAAATATTGGTGCAAAGAGGAATTGAAACTTTTGAGCAAGCAAAACAGTTTTTTAGACCATCTTTAGAAGATTTACACAGTCCTTTTTTAATGAAAGATATGGAGAAAGCTGTAAATCTTATTCAAGAAGTGATTTCTAAAAATGGAAATATTTTGGTTTATGGAGATTATGATGTGGATGGAACTACGGCGGTTTCTTTAATGTCTACTTATTTAAAAACTTTGACACCAAATGTTGCTAGTTATATTCCAGATCGATATACGGAAGGTTATGGAGTTTCTTTTCAAGGAATTGATTTTGCGATAGACAATGATTTTTCTTTAATGATCACTCTTGACTGTGGAATTAAAGCAATGGATAAAGTCAAATATGCAAAAGAAAATGGCGTTTCTGTTATTATTTGTGATCATCATAGGCCTGGAGAAATTGTGCCAGATGCAGATGCTATTTTAAATCCAAAGCAAAAAGACTGTCATTATCCTTATGATGAGCTTTCGGGATGTGGTGTTGGTTTTAAATTAATTCAAGCTTTGAATGAAAGTTATAAACAAAGTTTTGATGAAGTATATCCTTATTTGGATTTGGTTGCTGTGAGTATTGGAGCTGATATTGTTCCGATGACTGGAGAAAATAGAACTTTAGCGCATTTTGGTTTAAAAATAATAAATGAGCAGCCAAGAATTGGAATTAAAGCTTTAAAAGATGTTTCAAATAAAAAAATGACGATTACAGATGTTGTTTTTGGAATTGCTCCTAAAATTAATGCAGCAGGAAGAATCAAACATGGATTAAATGCTGTGAAGCTTCTGACAGAAACAAATGAAGACGATGCTAGAATTTTTGCAAAAGAAATCAATTATTTCAACAAACAAAGAAAAGATTTAGATAAACAAATCACGCAAGAAGCACTTTTACAAATTGTCAAAAATGAAGAAACCTCAAAGATGACCACAGTAGTTTATGACGAAAACTGGCATAAAGGGGTTATTGGAATTGTTGCTTCAAGATTGATTGAGTCTTATTATCGTCCTACGATTGTTTTTACAAAAAGTAATGGGAAACTAACTGCTTCTGCTCGTTCTGTAAGAGGTTTTGATGTGTATGAAGCAATTGATCAATGTTCAGAGTTTATCGAGCAATTTGGAGGACATAAATACGCTGCTGGTTTGACTATTTTGGAAGAAAACTATGAGAGTTTTAAAAATAAATTTGAACAAGTAGTTTCTGAAACGCTTCCAGAAGAATTAAAAACTGAAGAAATAAGTATTGATGCAGAAATCGAATTTGAGGAGATTACACCACGATTTTATGCTGTTTTAAGGCAATTTGCACCTTTTGGACCTGCGAATATGAAACCTGTTTTTAAATGTTCGCATTTGAAAGCGAATATTGCTAGAAAAATAGGAGCAGATGCAAATCATTTAAAATTACAAATAGCCGATTTTCAGAAAAATCTAGAACTACAAGCAGTAGGTTTTAATTTAGGAGAAAAATTAGATATTGCTGAGAATTCAGAGTTTTCCGCAGCTTTTCAAGTGGATTTGAATACTTGGAATGGAAAACAGGAATTACAGTTGATTTTAAAAGATATTAAAGAAAATAGTTTGGAAGAAATTTAACCTTCTTCCAACGTTTTTTTCATGGCATTTGCCTTTACAAAACACTCTTCGTATTCTTTTTCGATAATCGATTTTGCTGTAATTGCACCACCAACAGAAAAGGATGCATATTTATTTTCTGCATTGTACAAAATACTTCGAATAATCACATTGAAATCAAAATCTCCATCAGGTGTAAAATATCCAACAGCTCCAGAATACAATCCACGCTTAGATTCTTCCAGTCGTTCCATGATTTGCATTGCCGAAATTTTTGGAGCTCCAGTCATACTTCCCATTGGGAATAAATCACGAATAATTCCAACTACATCCTCTTTTTCTTCCACTTCACAAACGATTGTAGAAATCATCTGATGTACTTGCTCAAATGTGTATATTTTACAAAGTTCCGTTACTTCTACAGTTCCTTTTTTTGCTTTTCTAGACAAATCATTTCGAACCAAATCTACAATCATGATGTTTTCAGCTCGCTCTTTGATATTGGTTTCTAATTCATAAATTAATTTCGAATCTTCTTCTTTGTTTTTTCCACGTTTTGAAGTTCCTTTTATTGGCTGCGAAACTATTTGCCCCCCTTTTTTCTTTACAAATCTCTCAGGCGATGCAGAGGCTAGATAATTATTTTTTGTTTTGAAAAAAGTAGCAAAAGGAGGTGTAGAGATCGAATTTAATTTTTGATAAGCAGCAAATGGATTTAAATCTACATTTTCAGCGAAAAACTCCATACAGAAATTAGCTTCATAAATATCACCACGATGAATATGATATAAAACTTGTTCTAGTTTTTCTTTGTATTCACTTTCCGAAATTCTTTGTTGTACTTCGATTTGTTTCTCTGAAATCTTTTGATTCTTTGGTAAAGAAATGTTTGAGATTTCTTCCAAATCTTTTTCAATTTCTTGTGGATTTAAATATCCAATAGAAAGCGTATTTCCTTGTAGTGAAAATATTTTTTTAGGTTGAAAAAAAACTAAATCGGAAAAATGTAATCCATCTAAATTAGAGGAAGTAAGTTTTTCGACATCATTTTTTAGATCATAAGCTAAATATCCGTAGATATAGTCGTTTACTTCATTTCTAAAATCAGTCAGTTTTTGAAAAGCATTTTGATAATTGCAATCTAATACTCTTTCAGCATCTACAGCCAAAACAGCATCTACAGAACCATATTTCGCCTGATGTGAATTACTATCCAACCAGCAAATATGGGCAAACTTTTGTGCCCAAAACAACATTTTCTCTTTAAACTCAGAAACCTCTGAAAGTTCTTTCTTCAACCAAATTCTTTCCATATACGATTCGCTAGATTTCAGACTGCAAAATTAGAAACTAATTTGAAAGTACGATTTTTTTATTCTAAAAAATAATGAATATCTGTTCAAATTTTCATCTGAAACTTTAATTGCTTTGAAAAAGTATTTTGGCTGGGGAAAATTTTAATGAGAGTAGGGGGAATGATAAGTTTTGATTATTTGAAGTAAAGGGAATCTTTAAACCAAAAAAAAGCTCCTCAAAAATTGAGGAGCTTTTCGCGGTCTGGACGGGACTCGAACCCGCGACCCCCTGCGTGACAGGCAGGTATTCTAACCAGCTGAACTACCAGACCGTTTGCTTGATTGCGGTGCAAATATACAAGCTTTTTTTATATCTGCAAGGCTTTTTGAAAAAAATCACAACATTTTTTTTCTACTAATCAAATATGAGATTAGAATTTGTTCAAAACCTTGGTGAATATCTACCGGAATGTAATCGATTTTGTACTTCATACAAGTCATTTTTAAGTCTTGGAAGTAATTATCTATCAATTCTTTATAGGATTCTTTTACGTTTTCAGCGAATAAATTGATAGATTCTCCTGTTTCTACATCCACGAATTTCTTCGGTTTGTTATCAAAATCAAAATTATATTCTAAATTTCCGTCGTACGTATGAAAAAGTACTAATTCGTGCTTATTATATTTCAAATGACGAAGTGCTTCAAATAATTCTTCTTTGTCTTTATCCACCTGAAACATGTCCGTAAAAAGAAAAATCAGAGATCTTCTATGGATGTTTTCTGCAATTTGGTGTAAAAATTTATACGTATCCGTTTTTGCAGTCGATTTTTTAGAAATCATATTAGAAAGTTCGGTCAATAACATTCGTCTATGACGCTCACTTCCTTTTTCTGGAGCATAATAATCGTATTTATCGCTATAAACACTCAATCCTACAGCATCTCTTTGTCTTTTCAATATTTCTGTAAGCGCAGCAGCTGCAATTGCAGAAAAACTGATTTTATTCAAATTCTTGATGTTCGGATTTTTGATATCAGGATAATGCATCGAAGCCGAATTGTCAACAATAATATGACATCTCAGATTTGTTTCTTCCTCGTATCTTTTAGTGTAAAGCTTTCCTGTTTTTGCAAATAATTTCCAATCAATATGCCTTGTGCTTTCTCCTTTATTATAAAGTTTATGCTCGGCAAATTCTACAGAAAATCCGTGAAATGGACTTTTATGCATTCCTGTAATAAATCCTTCTACAACTTGTTTTGCTAGAAGGTCTAGATATTTTAGTTCGGAAATTTGTGAAACAGAAATCTCATTCATAGAAAATTATTTTTATGCTTTTTTAATATCGTTTATAATTAATTCAGCAGTATTGTCAGAGGCTCCTTTTCCTCCTAATTTTTCTTCCAAATCATAATAGTTTTCAAAAAGTTCTTCTCGTTTTTTCATCGTTAAGATTTTTTCCAATTCTGAAGTCAAACGTTTTTTATTGAACTCACCTTGAATTAATTCTACAACGATTTCTTTGTCCATAATTAAATTTACCAAAGAAATAAACTTAAGATTAATAAGTCTTTTTGCAATTTGATAAGAAATATTACTCGTTTTATAACAAACAATTTCAGGAACTTTAAACAAAGCAGTTTCTAAAGTTGCGGTTCCAGAAGTTACCAAAGCAGCATACGAAAGTGAAAGTAAATCGTAGGTTTTGTTGCTGATAAACTTAATATTGTCTTTTGTGATAAATTGTTCGTAAAAACTAAAATCTTGGCTAGGAGCACCAGCAATTACAAATTCATATTCAGGGAAATTTTCTGTTACAGAAAGCATTACCTCCAACATGTTTGTAATTTCTTGTTTTCTACTTCCAGGAAGTAGTGCAATGATTGGTTTTTCTAGATCTAAATTATTTTCAGTTCTAAAAGTTTTATCGTCTACTTGCGTTCTATCCGCAATAGCATCGATAAGAGGATGTCCTACAAAATGAACTGGGAACTGATGTTTTTTCTCATAAAAATCTTTTTCAAAAGGAAGAATCACATACATTTCATCAACATCTCGTTTGATTTTTTTGATTCGTCCTTCTTTCCAAGCCCAAATTTGTGGCGAAATATAATAATCTGTTTTGATTCCGTGATTTTTGGCAAATTCTGCAATCCGCATATTAAACCCTGGATAATCAATAAAGATAATAGTATCCGGTTTGTATTCTAAAATATCAGCTTTACAAAATTTGATATTTTTAAGAATCGTCTTGATGTTCATCAAAACTTCTATAAACCCCATAAAAGCAAGATCTCGGTAATGTTTTACCAAAGTTCCACCTACACTTTGCATTAAATCTCCTCCCCAAAATCGGAACTCAGCCTCTGGATCTTTTTTCAAGATACTTTTCATCAAGTTGGATCCGTGTAAATCACCTGAAGCTTCTCCTGCAATTATATAATATTTCATTTATTATAAAAATTTAATAATCATGGTTACCGCAGCAATAACGATTGTTGCAAGTAATACTCCTCTTGCTCTGTAGTCTTTGTTTTTTTTAATAAAAATAAAAAATACAGCAAGATTTGCGATTGCTGCTAAACTAATTACTTTCCCAAATAAACCTTCTTCCATTATTCTTTTTAAAGAAGTATCAAAATCGCTATCAAAAGCAAGTTGTAGATATAAATATAACCCTACAGCTGTAGCGATGATTCCTGAGAAAAACCCTATGGCCATTTCTTTTTTCATATTCATTTTAAAAGTTCCAAGTATTTAATTGTTGTATAAAGTGATGTGCTGTTAAGTCAAATTGTACAGGAACAACGGAAATATAACCATTTGCCAATGCCCATTCGTCTGTGTCTTCTCCTTTGTCCATATTTACAAATTTACCAGTAAGCCAATAATATTCTTTTCCCTGTGGATTGGTTCTTTTGTCCATTTTTTCTTCCCAATTTGCCCTTGCTTGTCTACAGATTTTAATTCCTTTAAAGTCCGTATCCAATTTTGGAAAGTTAACATTTAAGACTACTCCTTCTGGTAATTTGTTGTTTAAAACGTTTATAACAATATTTTTTATAGAATCATTTAATTTCGAAAAATCGGCATTCCAAGAATGATCCAAGTATGAAAAGCCAATAGCAGGAATTCCTTCAATACCAGCCTCGATAGCTGCACTCATTGTACCAGAGTAAATAATGTTTACAGATGAATTGGAACCATGATTGATTCCAGAAACACATAAATCTGGTTTTCTTTTCAGAAGTTCGCTTTTTGCCATTTTTACACAATCCGCCGGTGTCCCAGAAGTTTTATATTCTGTCTGTGGTCCGTCGTCTATAATAACTTTCTGACAATGTAATGTAGAATCTAGTGTAATTGCATGTCCCATTCCACTTTGTGGGCTATCAGGTGCAACAACTACAACTTCTCCAATTTCGTTCATAACCTTGATAAGGTTTCTGATACCTGGAGCCGTGATTCCATCGTCATTAGTTACTAAAATTAATGGCTTTTCTTTCATTTAAAAAGTTTTTCTATTTAGAACAAAGCTAATTAAATAAATGAAGTAAAGTAAATTTTTGTTTTAAAAAATAATAAAGAATGAAATATTTACATAATAATTGAAGAAATTTTATTGAAAAAATAATATATGTCAAAAAATATAGGCTTGAGGTTTAAAATCAATAATTGATCTTGGGATAAGTTTAAAATCAATATTTATGAAATAATTAATAAAATATTTACTGCTTAAAATGATAAGTATTATTTACTTTGGTAAGATAATTGAGTAAAAATGTTATATTGGCAAAAGTATTGCTTCAATAATGTATTCAAGTTGAAATTTTTAGAGAAATATTTCGACAAAAGCTAAGAAAACAAAGGGGTTTCATGAGAAAATAAAATATTTTATAAAAAAGAAAATATATTTTTTCAGTACCTTTGGGAAAATACATTTTAACATATTTTTTAGTAATTCATACTAGTATTGAAGCTATTTTTATATTTTTAGTTTTAAATACTAAATAAATGCGTAAAATCATCAAATTTATGAGGCGAAATTATAAAATAATTATACCAATAATTTTATTGGCAGGTGTTTTATTTGGTTTCCAGATAAAAAAAGTCTATGATCAAAATGAAGAAGATCGATTAAAAATAAGTATCATCCGATATGTATTAAAAAATTTACATTACGAGCCACATAGAATTGATAACGAATTTTCAGAAACTTTTTATGATAATTTCTTAAATTCTTTAGATCCGTCTAAAAGATATTTTACACAAGAAGATATTGATGAGTTTTCTATGTATAAAACTTTATTAGATAATCAGATCAAACAAGAAGATTTGACTTTCTTCAAACTTGTAGATAACAGATATAAGAAAAGAATAGCGGAAGCAAAAACATATTATGTAGATATTCTTGCAAAACCTTTTGATTTTAAAGAAAAAGAGACTTTTGATATTGATTATGAAAACCGTCCTTATAGAGAAGGAACAGAAGGTGTAAAAGAAAGATGGAGAAAGCAATTAAAAGCAAGTGTTTTATCTTCATTATACGATAGCGAAGAACTTCAGAAAAATAAAGAAAAAGACGGTGAGGAGTTTGAGAAAAAATCTAGAAAAGATTTAGAGAAAGAAGCTCGTGAGAGTGTGAAAAATAATATGGAAAGGTATTTTGAGTTTTTAGATGAATTAGATCATAATCAATCTTTTTCTATTTATTTAAATGCGATGACAATGGTTTTTGACCCGCATACAAACTACTTAACTCCAAAAAGTAAAGAAGATTTTGACGTAGGTATTTCAGGAACTTTTGAAGGTATTGGTGCAAGACTTAGTAGAGAAAAAGATTATACGAAGGTTGTAGAGTTAATTTCTGGAGGACCAGCATGGAAAGATGGAAAATTAGAAGCAGGAGATATTATTCTTAAAGTAGGACAAGGAGAAGAGGAGCCTGTAGATATTGTAGGAATGCGATTGAGTAATGCAATTGAATATATCAAAGGAAAAAAAGGAACCGAAGTACGTTTAACTGTAAAAAAGATAGATGGAAGTGTTGAGATAATTCCAATTATTCGTGATGAAGTCGAATTAGAAGAAACTTTTGCAAAATCTTCGACAGTAGAAATGAATGGAAATATGTATGGTGTAATTAATTTACCAAAATTCTACATTGATTTTAAAGAAGATGACAAAAGAACTGCCGCTACAGATATGAAACACGAAGTGGAAAGTTTAAAAGCTCAGGGAGTTAAAGGATTAGTTATTGATTTAAGAAATAATGGAGGAGGATCTCTTTCTACTGCAATTGATATCGCTGGATTATTTATTGATAAAGGACCTGTGGTTCAAGTAAAATATAGAGATAAGTCACCAAATGTAAAGTTTGATCAATCAGAAGGAATTGTTTGGGATGGACCTTTAGTAATTTTAGTAAATGAATTATCAGCATCAGCTTCTGAGATTTTAGCAGCTGCGATGCAAGATTATAAAAGAGCGGTAATTATCGGAAGTAAGCAAACTTTCGGAAAAGGAACAGTACAAACTTTATATTCTTTAAACCAAGCTTACAACTATCCAAAACCATTAGGAGATTTGAAAGTTACGATTCAAAAATTCTATAGAATTAACGGAGGTTCTACACAATTAAGAGGGGTTAGTTCTGATATCGTAATTCCGGATAGGTATCAATTCATGGATATTGGAGAAAGAGATCAAGAAAACCCACTTCCATGGGATATGATTGAGGCAGCTTCTTACAATACTTGGAAAGGATATACGAATTATGACGAAGTAATTAAGCAAAGTCAAAAAGAAATTAATAAGAATTCATACTTTGATTTAATTAATAAAAATGCAAGATGGTTAAAAGATATTCAGAATGATAATACTGTGTATTTAAACTATGATGATTATGTGAAAGATGTAGATAAGAGAGATGCTGAGAGTAAGGAGTTTGATGGGATTAAAGATTTCAAAACAGAATTACAATTCAAATCTCCAACTTACGAATTACCTTTAATTGCTGTAGATACAATTTTAGGAGATAAGCGTAAGAATTGGCATAAAAATCTTGCAAAAGATATCTATGTTGATGAAGCATTAAAAGTATTAGAAAAACTTAAAGTAAAATCACCTAAATTAGTGCAAAATTAGATTTTGTTATTTTGGTGAAAAAAAATAAAAGTACAAAGCTCCAAGTAATGAAAAGTCATTTACTTGGAGCTTTTAGTTTAGGTTGGATTGCAATCCTATTTTTGGTTGCTATTTTTGCTTATTTCATAGCTCCAGATGATTCTTCAAATGCCAATTCGATGCATCTGGAAATTCATTCTAAAAGACCTGGTTTTTCTGTGGAAATATTAAAATTCCCCGAATTGAAAAAAGAAGAAACAGGATTTTTTGAAACACTTCTTTATGGAAAAAAAACAACTGCAACAGAACTTGCTATTTCTTCTTATAGAATAAAAAATGATAGCGTATTTGTAAAAGAGTACGCTGAGAATCCAGAGGTTTTAAAAGAAAAAGCTTACCCAATTTCTGAGTGGAATGGAGATGTAGAAAAATATATTTCTAAAAAAACGTTTCTTTTAGGAACAGATAAATATGGAAGAGATTTACTGAGTAGAATGATTATTGGAGCTCGTATTTCCTTTTTTATTGGGTTTATAGCAGTTTTTATTTCCTTGGTGATTGGAATTCCTATTGGAGCGCTTTCTGGATATTACGGGAAGAAAGTCGATGCTTTTTTTATGTGGATTATAAACGTTACTTGGTCAATTCCAACCTTACTTTTAGTAATAGCCATAACTTTAGCTTTAGGAAAAGGATATTGGCAAGTTTTTATTGCTGTAGGATTGACAATGTGGGTAGAAGTAGCACGTGTAGTTCGTGGACAGGTAATGAGTGTGAAAGAAATGCAATATGTGCAAGCAGCAAAAGTTTTAGGGTATTCTGATTTTCGAATTATTTTGAAACATATTTTACCAAATATAGTTGGGCCAATTATTGTGATATCGGCAGCTAATTTTGCAGCAGCAATTTTGGTAGAAAGTGGGTTAAGTTTTCTTGGAATTGGGGCGCAACCACCAACACCTTCTTGGGGAGGAATGATTAAGGATAATTATAATTATATTATTTTAGGGAAACCCTATTTGGCGATAGTTCCCGGATTAGCAATTATGTCTTTAGTAATGGCTTTTATGATGATTGGAAATTCGCTGAGAGATATATTAGATGTTAAATAAAGAATAATGAAATTAGAATATACTTTTAAAAGTAAATGGGCAGATTTTGACCCAAACAGACATATGAGACATTCTGCTTATAATGATTATGCAGCAGAAGCAAGAGTTCGATTTTTGATGGAAAATGGATTTGATATTTTGAAGTTAAACAAAATGAATCTTGGTCCAATTTTATTCAAAGAAGAAACAAATTTTTTAAGAGAAATTAATTTAGGAGAAGATATTACAGTAACTGTTTGTTTGGCTGGAATGTCTGAAAATGGTGATCGATTTAAGTTTCAACATCAAATCATCAAGCCAAATGGAGTGGTTGCTGCAGAAGTAATTGTAACAGGAGCTTGGTTGGATTTAGCAAAAAGAAAACTATCCGTTCCGCCAAGTGATATTCTAGAAATGATGGATAAAGTAGATAGAACTTCAGATTTTGTAGTTTTATAAAAGTCTAAAAAAAATAGCTTAAGTTAATTCTTAAGCTATTTTTTTCTTTCGATAACATAATTTACCATTGTCTTCAAAGAAGTTTTATATTCTGACTCCGGATAGGTTTCTAAAATATCCATTGCCTTTTTGTGGTATTCGTTCATCTTTTCAATAGTGTATTCCATTCCACCATTATCTTTCACGAACTGAATTACTTCTTTTACTCGTTTTTTATTATGATTGTGTTTTTTTACAGATTTGATTAGCCATTTTCTGTCTTGTTCCGAGCAAGTGTTTAAAGTATGAATCAGAGGAAGTGTCATTTTTTGCTCCTTGATATCAATTCCTGTAGGCTTCCCGATTTTTTCTTCACCATAATCGAATAAATCATCTTTAATTTGGAAAGCAATACCTACATATTCTCCAAAAAGTCTCATTTTTTCGATTTCTTCTTTCGAAGCATTTACAGAAGCAGCACCAATTCCACAGCAAGCAGCGATTAAAGTTGCAGTTTTTTGACGAATAATTTCAAAATAAACATCTTCTGTAATATCTAATCTTCTCGCTTTTTCGATTTGAAGAAGTTCTCCTTCACTCATCTCTCGAACTGCAATAGAAATTAGTTTTAAAACATCAAAATCGTCATTATCTATAGAGAGTAATAAACCTTTAGAAAGTAGAAAGTCTCCAACTAAAACGGCGATTTTATTTTTCCAAAGTGCATTGATAGAGAAAAATCCACGTCTTCTGTTACTATCATCCACAACATCATCATGAACAAGAGTTGCTGTATGAATTAGCTCGATAACAGAAGCTCCACGATATGTTCTTTCTTTGAAATCACCATTAGAAACCATTTTTGCAACAAGAAATACAAACATTGGTCGCATTTGTTTTCCTTTTCGTCGAATTATATAATGAGTAATTCTATTAAGTAAAGGAACTTTCGTCTGCATTGCTTCTTTGAACTTTTCTTCAAAGAGTTCCATTTCCTCTAAAATAGGCTGTTTTATTAACTCTACTGGCTTCATCTTAAAAATTTCGGTCGTCAAAGATAAGATTTTCTATAAAACTCTTTTCTTATTATGATGATTTAATATTATTAAAAGATACTATTAAAATTTTATAAAAAATAGAGATAATTTAATAACATCTAATTAATATTAAATACTGTATTTTGCTATGAGTAAATAAATTAGATAAATGAAAGTAAAATCCATTTTTGTTAAAATATTGAAAATTGGCTTAAGATTTGATGTGATAGTTTTTAGATATTTTTGGGTTAAATAATCATAAAACAGTAATATTTTTGTAATGAATGAAAATTCTTACAACTAAATATTAGAATTAATTGAAATTATAACTACAATATCATGATGAATTTATTATACTTATTCTTTGGTGTTTCTCTAGCTTTTCTAGGAGCTTTGCCTTTGGGTACTGTAAATTTATCTGTTGTACACACTACAATTAGGTACAACTTGATTTCTGCAATGAAAATTGTAATTGCAGCAGCTTTCGCCGAGATAATTCTTTCTTATTTTGCGCTACACTGTAGCATGCTTGTAAATGATTTTATTAGTCAAAATAAGATAATCAATGTGATTATTGCAGTGGTTTTAGTAATTGTAGGAGCTACTTTGTTTTTCTTGAAAAAAGAACAGAAAGAGAAGAAATCAAAACAATCTTCTTTTTCTAATGTGATGAAAGGGTTTTTACTTGCATTAATAAACCCACCAGTACTTGTTTTTTGGCTTTTTGCTTTTACTTTTGTAGAAAGTAAACAATGGCTTCCAATAAATATTATGCGTCCTTTAGATGAGTTAATTCTGTTTTTTATGGGAGTGTATGTAGGGAAGTTTTTAGCTTTATTTTTATATGGAAAACTGAGTGTTTTGATTCAAAATAAAGTGCAAAATATCTCCAAATATTTAAACAAAGGAATTGGAGCAATTTTATTTGTAATTGGATCTTTTCAACTGGTAAAAATGTTTTTAGCTTAAAATAAATAAAGAATATATAAAAAGAAAAACTCTCAGTATTTTGCTGAGAGTTTTTTATTTTAGTTACAAGCATTCCAAATAGGATCTTTTGGTAAATCTGCTGTAAGAGAAATTTTTTCTTTAGATACAGGATGCGTAAATTCTATAAATCTAGAATGAAGATGAATTCCTGCATTTTTATTACTTCTTTTTGATCCGTATTTTAAATCTCCTTTGATTGGACAATGAATTGCAGAAAGTTGACATCTGATCTGATGATGTCTTCCAGTTTCCAATAAAATTTGAAGTAAATAATAGTTTTCCAATTTCTTTAAAACTTCATAATGTAGAATAGCTTTTTTGCTGCCTTCTACATGTTTTACAAAATGAGAAGCTTTATTATTTTTTGGATTTTTCTTTAAATAATGTGTTAAAGTGTCTTTTTGTTTTGGAGGTTCATTCTTTACGACTGCCCAATATGTTTTTTGAACCTTATGTTCTCTAAACATTTTATTCATTCGCTCCAAAGCTTTCGAAGTTCTTGCAAAAACGACAATTCCTGTAGTTGGCCTGTCTAATCGATGTACAACACCTAGAAAAACATTTCCAGGCTTGTTGTACTTATCTTTTATATATTCTTTTACAATGTCGCTAAGTGGAGTGTCGCCAGTTTTATCACCTTGTACAATATCTCCAACCTGTTTGTTTACGACAATGATGTGGTTATCTTCATAAATAACCTTTAAAGTATCTTTTGTAGATGCCATTTTTTATTTAAAATTATCTTTGACATCCTCATTTACAGAGTCGATAAAATTTAATAAATCTTCACCACCTTTTTTGTGTGCTGAAGAAGTGACAAAGCTAATTGGTAGTTCTTCCCAAGTTTTTAATAACTCTTTTTTATAAGCTTGAATATTTTTATTCAATTGAGAAGATTTTAATTTATCAGCTTTTGTGAAAATGATTCCAAAAGGAATTCCATTTTCTCCTAGCCATTGCATGAATTCTACATCAATTTTTTGTGGAGAATGACGAGAATCTACTAATACAAATGAACAAACTAATTGTTCTCTTTGAACAAAATAATCTTTGATAAATTTTTGAAAAGTTTGTCTTTTTGTCTTAGAAACTTGTGCATATCCATATCCTGGTAAATCCACTAAAAACCATTGATCATTTATTTTAAAATGATTGATTAATTGTGTTTTCCCTGGAGTACTAGAAGTTTTAGCAAGACTAGATCTTCCAGTAAGCATATTGATCAAAGAGGATTTTCCTACGTTTGATCTTCCAATAAAAGCATATTCTGGGATAGCGTCCTTCGGGCATTTGCTTACATCTGTGTTGCTAATTACAAATTCGCTTTTAGTTATTTTCATAAAAATTATAGGTTTTTCTCAGAAAACCACTTTATTAAGATTTCATTAAATTCTTCAGGAACTTCCATCATTGCTGCATGTCCACAATTATCTACCCAGTATAAATCTGAATTAGATAAAAGATCATGGAATTCATCGGCTACTTCTGGTGGAGTTACCGTATCATTTTTACCCCAAATTAAACAAGTTGGAACATTGATATTTGGTAAATCTTTAGCCATATTATGACGTATCGCACTTTTAGCAATTGCTAAGGTTTTGATTACTTTATTTCTATCGTTTACAGTACTAAAAACTTCATCAACGATTTCTTTTGTAGCAGTTTCTGGTTTAAAGAATACGTCTTGTACTTTTTCCTTGATAAAATCATAATCACCTCTTCTTGGATAAGTATCTCCCATAGAGTTTTCATACAATCCAGAACTTCCTGTAAGTACTAGAGCTTTAACGTTTTCTTGATAAAGCTTCGCATAGTATAATGCAACATGTCCTCCAAGAGAATTTCCTAGAAGTATTACATTTTCTAATTGTTTATGCTTGATAAATTCATTAAGATATTTTGCTAAATTTTTAACATTTGTCTTAATAAGAGGTAAATCATATATTGGTAATTCTGGTACTAAAATTTTATATCCTTTTGTAGGAAAATAATCTAAAATTCCACTAAAATTACTTAATGTTCCCATCAAACCATGTAGAACAACAATAGGTTGTCCCTCACCAACTTCTATATAATTGAATTTATCTTCTTTTATAAGTTTATAACTCATCAATATTCGGGTTTAAAGCAAGCACAAATATAGTTTTTTTATAATAAAATCATATTTTTTTGACACTATATATAGAATCCCTTGAAATTAAGTTTTAAAAAATTGTTTTTCAAGTTTTTAACTAAATATTAGAAAAAACTCATAAAAGTTATCAACAAAGTGTTTTAATGTGGGAAAAAGTGGTAAATTATTGTTACTTTTGATGATTAATAGTACTATTGTGGATGTTGAATCTAATTGGGACATATGAGGCTAAAATGGATGCAAAAGGAAGAGTAATGCTATCCTCTCCATTGAAGAAGCAGTTGGAGACTGTTTTGCATGAAGGTTTTGTTCTGAAAAGATCTGTGTTTCAGCCATGTTTGGAGCTTTATCCAATGGCAGAATGGAACCTGATGATGTCTAAAATTAATAAGCTAAATCGTTTTGTGAAGAAGAATAATGACTTTATTCGAAGCTTTACAGCAGGAGTGAAAATGATTGAATTGGATAGTTCTGGTAGGTTGCTTATTCCGAAAGATTTACAACAATATTCTGGAATCACGAAAGAAATAGTGCAAGCATCGGCGATTAATATCATTGAGATTTGGTCTAAGGATGCGTATGAAAAAACAATTGAAAATACTGTAGATGACTTTGCTTTATTAGCAGAAGAAGTCATGGGAAACTTAAATAATATTGAAGATGGAATATCATAACCCTGTGTTGTTGAAAGAAAGTGTAGATGGATTGGATATCAAACCAGATGGAACGTATGTAGATGTTACATTTGGAGGAGGAGGACACTCAAGAGAAATTTTGAGTAGACTTGGAGAAAATGGGAAATTATTCGCTTTTGATCAGGATGAAGATGCACAGAGAAATATTATTGACGATCCAAGATTTACTTTAATTCCTCAAAACTTTAGATTCATAAGTCGTTATTTACGATTTTATGGTGTACAAAAAGTGGATGGAATTTTAGGAGATTTAGGAGTTTCATCACATCAGTTTGATGCTGCAGAAAGAGGTTTCTCTACGAGGTTTGATGGAGAGCTAGATATGCGAATGAACCAAAGTGATGGTCTTTCGGCATATGAGATTGTAAATAACTACGAAGAAAGTGAAATAGCAAATATTTTATTTCAATATGGAGAGTTAAGAAATTCTAGAGCAATTGCAAGTAGAATTGTAGAAGTTCGTGAAGATTCGCCAATCAAGACGAGTTTTCAGTTAAAAGAAGCTTTGAAACAATTTTTACCTGAATCAAAAGCGCATAAAATTTTAGCTCAAATTTATCAAGCGATTCGTATCGAAGTAAATCAAGAGTTGGAAGTTTTAAAAGAATTTTTATTACAAACTACTGATTTATTAGAAAAAAATGGAAGATTAAGTGTGATTTCTTACCATTCTTTAGAAGATCGTTTGGTGAAAAGATTTATTAGAAATGGAATGTTTGATGGGGAACCAGAAAAAGATTTTTTCGGAAATGTAAGTGTTCCTTTCAAAAAAGTTGGAAAAATGATTATTCCAACAAATGAAGAAATAAAACAAAACAACAGAGCTCGAAGCGCCAAATTAAGAATCGCAAAACGTATTTAATTATGATGCAATTATTAAAACAAAAAATTTATGATTTCTTAAAGGTAAAGTTTCTTGTAAGTAAAGATTCTATCAGAAATTGGCAAATTATTGTTTTTGTAGTTCTATTGTTTTTAATAATGATTGGAAGTTCTCATAAGGCAGATCAAAAGATAATGACAATTAATAACCTCAATAAAGAGTTGTTAAAGTTGAGAGCAGAGTATGTAGATAACCGTTCGAAAGTTGTAAAACTAAAACTCGAATCTACCATCAGAGAAAAAGTATCAGAAAAAGGTTTGCATCCTTTAGGACATCCACCAAAAAAAATAAAAGTAATAACTAAAGAAGATTAGTATTGGTTGAGAAAAAGTACATATTGAAACGACTTTACATCATATTTACATTGATGTTAGTATTCTTTGTGTCTATTATTTTTAAAATTTTCAATATTCAATTTAGTGAAGGAGATAAATATCGAAGTCTATCTGCAAATGAAGTAAAACGAGATACAATTCATGCAAATAGAGGGAATGTTTATGCCGAAGACGGAAGTTTGTTAGCAACATCTGTTACTAAATATGAAATTCGAATGGACGCTGCTTCACCAAATATTTCGGATGATTTATTTAAAAAAAATATAGATTCTCTTTCTATCGAGTTGGCCAAAATGTTAGGAAATACTCCAAAACATTTTAAAAATAAAATAAAAAGAGCTCGAAAAAATAAAAATAGATATCTATTTATCGCAAGAGGTTTGGGATATAATGATTATTTGAAAATGAAAAGTTTTCCAATTTTTAGAAGAGGACTTCATCGTGGTGGATTTATTGCAGAACAAAGTACTGTAAGAGAACATCCACTAGGAAAAGTTGCAGAGCGAACAATTGGATATGATGATTATAGAGGGAGAGTTGGAATTGAGGGTGCGTTTAGTAAGTATTTAAAAGGTACTTCTGGATGGAGAATGAAGCAGAAAATCGCAAAAGATTTATATAAGCCTATCAATGATGACAATGAAGTAGAACCAAAAGATGGACAAGATGTAGTTACAACTATCGATGTGAATATTCAAGACATTGCAAGTACTGCGCTTATGGAGCAGATGCATAAATTTGAGGCAGAACATGGCTCAGTTGTTGTAATGGAAACCAAAACAGGGGAAATTAAAGCAATTTCGAATCTTGCAAGAACATCTAAAGGGAACTATTACGAGAAAAGAAATTATGCAGTTTATGAATCTCATGAACCAGGATCAACATTTAAGTTGATGAGTTTGGTAGTTGCTTTGGAGGATCAAGTAATTGATACAGGACAAGTGGTAAACACTGGGAATGGAGTTTATAAAGTATATAATAGCAATGTGATTGATTCGCATGCAGGAGGTTTTGGTAAAATTTCGGTTGCCAAAACCTTTGAAGTTTCATCGAATATTGGAATTGTAAAAGTTATTCAAGAACATTATAAAAATAATCCAAAGAAATTTGTAGATGGATTAACTAAAATGCGATTGGATAAACAGATTGGACTTGAAATAAAAGGAGAAGGAAAACCAAAAATCAGAAAACCATCTGATAAAGATTGGTCAAGAATTTCATTACAATGGATGGCTTGGGGATATGGAGTTTCACTTACTCCACTTCAAACATTAACCTTTTATAATGCAATTGCGAATAATGGTGAAATGGTAAAACCCCAATTCATCAAAGAATTACGTGATCAAAATGCCGTGGTAGAAACTTTTGATAGAACTGTATTGGAAGATGAAATTTGTTCACAGGAAACAATTGATAAAGTAAAAGTCATGATGGAAAACGTTGTGAAACGTGGAACAGCAAAAAATATTTATACTTCAAATTTTTCTATGGCTGGGAAAACTGGAACTGCTAAAAAGTGGATTCCAATTGAAAGAGATGCAAATGGAAAAAAGATTGGAGGAGGATATTATTCAAACCAAAAATATATTTCATCGTTTGTAGGTTATTTTCCTGCAGATGAGCCTAAATATTCTTGTATTGTAGTAATTCATGAGCCTTTAAAATCAAAAGGATATTATGGTGCTACAGTAGCTGCGCCTGTTTTTAAGAAAATTGCGCAAAAGATTTATACGGATACTCCTTCAGAAATTGAAATGGAGTCAGGAACGGTAAACTCTGAAAAACTAGACAATAAGTTTGAGAAGTATTTTGAAGTTTCTGAAAAGTATATAACAATTGTACCTAATGTAGTTGGAATGCCAGGGATGGATGCAATTTCAATCTTAGAAAATTTAGGTTTAAATGTGAAGTATAAAGGGACTGGAGTCGTAAAGAAACAGTCTATTAAAAATGGAGAAAAAATAAAAAAGGGTAATACAATTTATTTGGATTTATTGTAGAATTAAAGGAATAAAGAATTGATCTAACAAAGGAAGTATGAAATTATTAAAAGACATATTATTAAATGTATCCATAGAAGAAATTCTAGGAAATATGGATACACCTATTAATAATATAACTTTTGATTCTAGAAAAGTTACAGAAAATGACATTTTTGTTGCAGTTAGAGGAACTATTGTTGATGGACATCGATATATAGAAAAAGCAATAGAATTGGGAGCTTCTGTGATTGTTTGTGAAGAAAAACCAAAGGAAACAAAAGATACTATTACCTATATAATTGTACAAAGTTCGACAAAAGCTTTAGCAAGAATGGCTTCCAATTTTTATGGAAATCCTTCGAAAGAGCTGAAGTTGGTTGGAATTACTGGTACAAATGGAAAAACAACAATTGCTACATTGTTGTATAATTTATTTGAAAAAGCTGGTTTCAAGACTGGACTTTTATCAACAGTTGTAAATAAAATACACGACGAAGATATAAATGCAACACACACAACTCCAGATTCTTTATCAATTAATTTTTTGATGAGAAAAATGGTGGATGCTGGTGTGACACATTGTTTTATGGAAGTGAGTTCTCATGGAATTCATCAAAATAGAACAGAAGCTTTAAATTTTGATGGAGCTGTTTTTACCAATCTAACACATGATCATTTAGATTATCACGAGACTTTTAAAGAATATCGTGATGTGAAGAAAATGTTGTTTGATAATTTATCTAAAGAAGCTTTTGCTTTGGTAAATATTGATGACAGAAATGGTTCAATCATGCTTCAAAATACAAAAGCGAATAAATATACATATGCTTTAAAAACAATGGCAGATTTCAAAGGAAAAGTTCTAGAAAATCAAATTTCTGGAATTTGTATTGAAATTAATAATATGCCAGTTTGGACAAGATTAATTGGATCTTTTAATGCATATAATTTATTAGCGATTTATGGAGTTGCACAACTTTTAGGTTTAGAGCAATTAAGAGCAATGGAACTTTTGAGTGAATTAGAAACAGTTTCTGGTCGTTTTCAATACCAGATTTCACCAAATGGAACGATTGCAATTATCGATTATGCACACACACCTGATGCTCTGAAAAATGTATTGGAAACAATTCATGATATCAAAGATGAAAGAGCAAATGTGATTACCGTTGTTGGTTGTGGAGGAGATCGTGATGCTGAAAAACGTCCAAAAATGGGACAAATTGCTTCTAATTTGAGTGATCAGGTAGTTTTTACTTCTGATAATCCAAGAACTGAAGATGAAATTCAGATTTTAAATCAAATTATTGCGGGAGTTTTACCAGAAAATAAACCAAAAGTAGTTTCGATTCCAGATAGGGAACAAGCAATTCGAATGGCGATTAAATTGGCTGATAAATCGGATATCGTTTTAGTAGCAGGAAAAGGACATGAAACATATCAAGAGATAAACGGAATAAGAAACAATTTTGATGATTATCAAGTTGTAGAAAAAATATTTTTAGAACAAGTTAAAATTTAGAGAAGAAAGAATGCTTTATTATTTATTTGAATATTTAGACAAACATTATCAACTGACGGGAGCAGGAGTGTTTCAATATTTGACATTCCGTTCTGCGATGGCATTTGTTTTCTCAATTTTGATTTCGACAATTTTCGGAAAGAGAATTATTAACTTTTTACGAAAACAACAAATTGGAGAATCTGTAAGAGATTTAGGATTAACAGGACAAGTAGAAAAAGCTGGAACTCCAACAATGGGAGGAATAATTATTATTCTAGCAACATTAATTCCTGTTTTATTATTTAATAAACTAGATAATATTTACATCATTATTTTGATTATTACCACAGTTTGGATGGGAGCAATTGGATTTATTGATGATTATATAAAAGTCTTTAAAAAAGATAAAGAAGGATTAAAAGGACGTTTTAAAGTTCTTGGTCAAGTTGGTTTAGGTTTAATAGTAGGAGGAATGTTATATTTCAATCCACATGTTACTATTAAAGAAAAATTACCAAAAGAAGAAGTAGCTCAAATTGAACAAACAGATCAAACACACGATGCTACAAAAGTTTTTGGAGAGGCACATAAATCGATGAAAACTACAATACCATTCTTAAAAAATAATGAGTTGGATTATAGTTCAATTTTAGGTTCTATTAGCGATAATTTACGTCAATATTCTTGGTTAATTTTTATTCCTTTAGTGATTTTTATTATCACAGCAGTTTCCAATGGAGCAAATCTGACCGATGGGATTGATGGATTAGCAGCAGGTTCTTCCGCCATAATTGTAGCTACTTTAGGAATCTTTGCATGGGTTTCAGGAAATATTGTTTTCTCTGATTATCTGAATGTAATGTATATTCCAAACTCTGGAGAAATGACTGTATTTATCAGTGCAATGACTGGTGGTTTGGTTGGATTCTTATGGTATAATACTTATCCAGCACAAGTTTTTATGGGAGATACAGGAAGTTTGACTATTGGAGGAATAATAGCAGTTTTAGCAATTGCAGTAAGAAAAGAATTATTGATTCCAGTGTTAGCAGGAATTTTCTTAATTGAAAATTTATCTGTTGTAATGCAAGTAAGCTTTTTTAAATATACGAAGAAGAAATACGGAGAAGGGCGAAGAATATTTAAAATGGCGCCACTGCATCACCATTATCAAAAACTTGGTTATCATGAAAGTAAAATTGTAAACAGATTCTGGATTATCGGAATTATGTTGGCAGTGATTACAATTGTTACATTGAAGTTGAGATAAGATGAAATTAGTCGTTTTAGGTGCAGGAGAAAGTGGTGTTGGAACAGCATTACTTGCAAAAAGTAAAGGATTTGAAGTTTTTGTTTCAGACAAAAGTGAAATAAAGGAAAAATATAAAAAAGTTCTTTTAGATAATGAGATTCCATTTGAAGAAAAAAAACATTCTTTAGAAAAGATTTTTCAAGCTGATGAAGTAATGAAAAGTCCAGGGATTCCTGATAAAATTTCTTTGATTCAAGAATTAAAAGAAAAAGGAATTCCAGTGATTTCTGAGATTGAATTTGCTGTAAAATATACAGATGCAAAAATTGTAGGTATTACAGGTTCAAATGGAAAAACAACAACAACTTTGCTTACGCATCATATACTTAAAAAAGGAAATTTAAATATTGGTATTGCAGGAAATATCGGAGATAGTTTTGCAGCTAGTGTTTTAAAAGATTCTTTTGAAAGTTATGTTTTAGAATTAAGTAGTTTTCAGTTGGATGGTATTGAGAAATTTCGACCAAAAGTTGCGATTATTACCAATATTACTCCAGATCATTTAGATCGATATGATTATAAAATGGAAAACTATGTTGCTTCAAAGTTTCGAATTACAATGAATCAGACAGAAGAAGATTATCTGATTTATGATGCAGATGATCCTGTGATTCAAAATTGGTTGGAAAATAATGAAGTAAAAGCTCAGTTGTTACCTTTTTCAGTTTCAAGAAAATTAGATAAAGGAGCATATCTAGACGGCGATAATTTAGTATTAAACATAAATACAGAAACTTTTACTATGGGAATAGCAGCATTAGCAATACAAGGTAAGCATAACATGAAGAATGCAATGGCAGCCGGAATGACAGCGCAGCTATTTAAAGTAGAAAATGAAATAATTCGCGAAAGTTTAGAAGATTTTGAAGGAGCAGAACATCGTTTGGAATCTGTTTTAAAAATTTGTGGAGTACAATATATAAATGATTCTAAAGCAACAAATGTAAATGCAACATATTATGCTTTAGAAAGTATGAATAAACCAACAGTTTGGATTGTTGGAGGAGTTGATAAAGGAAATGATTATATGGAGTTAATGCCATTAGTCAGAGAAAAAGTAAAAGCTATTATATGTCTTGGAGTTGATAATCAAAAGATCATTGACACTTTTGGAAATGTAATAGAAACGATAGAAGAATCGTTAAGTGCAGAGGAAGCTGTTCGAAAAGCATATCGAATTGCAGAAAAAGGAGACGCTGTTTTATTATCTCCAGCTTGTGCAAGTTTTGATTTGTTTTCAAGCTACGAAGATCGAGGAACACAATTTAAAAATGCAGTTAGAGAATTGTAAGTTTTATGAAGGAATTATTAAAACACTTAAAAGGAGATAGAGTTATTTGGGCTGTAGTTGCGACATTAGCGATTTTTTCGTTTATGCCAATTTATAGTGCAAGTACTAATTTAGTTTATGTTGTAGGAAATGGAACGACGACGGGACATTTGCTTAAACATGCCTTTTTATTGTTTTTTGGTTTCGGAATAATCTATTTTGTACATAAAATTCCATATCGATATTTCAGTGGAGGATCTATTTTGATGCTTTATATTGTAATTCCATTGTTAGTCTATACTTTGCTGCAAGGAACAACAATAGGTGGAGCAAATGCAAGTAGATGGGTGCGGATACCAATAGTGAATTTTACTTTTCAGCCTTCTACATTGGCAAGTGTAGTTTTAATGATTTATGTAGCAAGATATTTAGCCCAAAGAAAGAATGAAGATATTGATTTTAAAGAAAGTATTTGGAAGCTTTGGGTGCCAGTTGCTGTAGTTTTAGCATTAATATTGCCAGCAAACTTTTCAACAACAGCTATTTTGTTTGTAATGGTACTTTTAGTTTGTTTTATAGGAGGTTATCCTTGGAAATATTTACTAGGTATTTTAGGCTCAGGAATCGTTGTTTTAATGGTTTTTGTTTTAACTTTTAAAGCATTTCCAGAAATTGCACCAAACCGTGTGGATACATGGATTAAACGTGTTGAGAACTTTTTTTCAGGAGAAACAGAAAGTAATTATCAAGTAGAAAAAGCAAAAGAAGCAATTGTAAGTGGAGGAGTAACAGGAAGAGGTTTTGGAAAAAGTGTTTTGAAAAATTTTATGCCACAATCTACTTCAGATTTTATTTTTCCAATTATTGTAGAAGAAGCAGGACTTATAGGAGCTTTTGTTATTGTTACATTATATTTCCTATTGTTAGTTAGAATTATAATTGTAGCACAAAAAGCATCGACCATTTTTGCAACTCTAGTTGTAGTTGGAGTCGGTCTCCCCATAGTTTTTCAAGCTATGGTAAATATGGGAGTTGCTGTAAATCTTGTACCAGTTACAGGACAGACACTACCATTGATTAGTAGTGGAGGAACTTCGATTTGGATGACTTGTATTGCACTTGGAATTGTTCTTAGTGTAAGTGCAGCTAGAGATGAAGAAACTTCAGAAGATTTTGAAGAAATAGAAGAAAAAGATAATAAAAATTTATACGATAATCCTTTACAAATATTGAATGAAAAAATCGGTTAACATATTACTGAGTGGAGGTGGAACAGGTGGACATATTTATCCAGCAATTGCGATAGCGAATGAAATTAAAGAACGTTATCCGGATGCAAATTTTTTATTTGTTGGAGCAAGTGACCGAATGGAAATGGAAAAAGTTCCACAAGCAGGTTACGAGATTAAAGGATTATGGATTTCTGGAATACAAAGAAGTTTGTCTTTAAAAAATTTAATGTTTCCTTTTAAGTTAGTTTCAAGTATTATGAAAGCTAAAGGAATTATTAGAAAATTTAAACCAGATGTAGTTATTGGAACAGGAGGGTTTGCTAGTGGGCCAACTTTACAAGTTGCAAGCGGAAAGGGAATTCCTACTTTAATTCAAGAACAAAACTCATTTCCAGGGATTACAAATAAGCTTTTATCTAAAAAAGTAGATAAAATATGTGTTGCATATGACAATTTAGATAGGTTTTTTCCAAAAAATAAAATAATAAAAACAGGAAACCCTGTAAGGAATGACTTACTAAATGTGTCAGAATACAGAAATAAGGCTTTAGAACGTTTTAATTTAGATAAAGAAAAGAAAACATTATTAATTCTAGGAGGAAGCTTAGGAGCAAGAAATGTAAATAAACTAATTGCTGAAAATATTGGTTGGCTTGTAGAAAGAGATATTCAAGTAATCTGGCAAACAGGAAAACTGTATTACGAGCAATATAAAAAGTATGATGAATTAGATGGAGTTCAAGTTCATGCTTTTCTAAATGAAATGAATTTGGTATATGCAGCTTCGGATTTTATAATCAGTCGAGCTGGTGCAAGTTCTATTTCAGAATTATGTTTAGTTGGAAAACCAACGATATTTATTCCATCACCGAATGTAGCAGAAGATCATCAAACGAAAAATGCACAAGCAATTGTTGATCATAATGGCGCAATAATGATTAAAGAATCTGAGTTAGATTCTTTTCAGTTGGTGTTTCAAAGTTTAATTTCAGATAATTCTTATCAAAAAGTTTTAGCTGAAAATATTAAAAAACTTGCTTTACCAAATGCGACGAAAGATATAGTAAACGAAATAGAATTATTATTAAATTGAATTTAACTAGAATACATACAATTTATTTTATTGGTATCGGAGGAATCGGTATGAGTTCGCTTGCACGTTATTTTAAGAATAACAATAAGCTTGTGGCAGGATATGACAGAACTTCGACGCCTATTACAAATGCTTTACAACAAACAGGAATAACAATCAATTTTGAAGATAGATTGGATGTGATTCCTGCAGAATTTTTGGAACCTGCAACTACTTTAGTAGTGTATACGCCAGCGATTCCAAAAGATCATAAACAGTTTAATTATTTTAAAGAAAATGGATTCCATATTTTAAAAAGAGCAGAAGTTCTTGGAGAAATTACGAGAGATTCACTTTGTTTAGCTGTTGCTGGAACACATGGGAAGACGACTACATCAACAATGTTAGGGCATATTTTACATGATAACGGAATTAATGCAACGGCATTTTTAGGAGGGATTTCGGAGAATTATAATTCGAATTTAATTCTAGGTGGAGATGAGATTTCTGTAGTAGAAGCTGATGAATTTGATCGCTCATTTATGAAGCTTTTTCCAGATGTAGCCTGTATTACTTCTATGGATGCAGATCATTTGGATATTTATGGAAATAAAGAGGAATTAGAAAGTACATTTGTGGATTTTTCAAATAATGTTAAAAGAGCATTATTTGTGGAAGAAAGTTTACTAATTGAGGGAATAAAATACGGATTTTCAGAAAATGCAAAATATAGGGCTATAAATTTGCAAATTCGTAATGGAGTTTATACTTTTGACCTTGTATCCCCAAATACTACATTTTACGATATTGAGTTACCTTTGCCAGGAATGCATAATGTGAAAAATGCATTGGCTGCTATTGCAATGGCGAGTGAATATGGAGTATCAATTGAAAAAATTGCAGCATCTTTAAAGAGATTTAAAGGAATTCAACGAAGGTTTTCATATAAAATTAATACGGAGAATTTTGTTCTGATAGATGATTACGCACATCATCCAACAGAAATAAATGCTGTAATTGACACAGCTAGAGAGATGTATCCTGGAAAGAAGGTGTTAGGTGTTTTTCAGCCACACTTATTTTCTAGAACTCTTGATTTTGCTGATGATTTTGCAGAAAGTTTGTCTAAATTTGACGAATTAATATTGTTAGATATTTACCCAGCAAGAGAGTTACCTATTGAAGGTGTAAACTCTAGCTGGCTTTTAGATAAAGTTACTTTAGATTCTAAGAAATTAGGAACTAAAGAAAACGTATATACAGATATCAAAGAATCCGATGCTGAAGTTGTATTGATGCTAGGAGCTGGAGATATTGGAGAAGTGATAAAGGAAGTTCAAAGTAAATTTGAAAATGAAGGTTAGTCATATTAAAACATTAATGTTGATCGTTTTTATAACGTTTCTTTATGGTTTTGCAACTATAAGAAATGCTAGAAGAACGATTACAGATGTTTCTGTTGAATTTGAAAAAGGTGAAAACTTTTTCTTAACTTCAGAAAATGTGATTGAAATTTTAAAGGAAAAACGAGTTGATATTAAAAATCAATTGAAAAGTAAAATTGACGTTAAGTCATTGGAAGAAAAAGTAAATAATCATCCGATGATTGAAAGTGCTGATATTTATGTTTCCGTTGATGGAAAATTACACTCGAAAATAAAACAAAGAGAACCGATAGGTAGAGTTCAAACAAAAAAAGAGGTGTTTTATATAGATCAATTAGGAGAAAAAATGCCACTTTCTAAAAATTACTCTGCAAGAGTACCTTTGTTTTCTGGAGATATAAGAGAAAATAATTTAGAAGAAGTACATAGATTATTGAATTTTATAAAGAAAGATGCTTTTTTAGAAAAGCAGGTAATTGCAGTTACTAGAACAAATAAAAACGAATATTATTTAAAACTAAGAATTGCAAACCAAAAAGTTTTATTGGGAACAATAGAAAATCTAGAGAGTAAGATTAATAATTTAAAAGCATTATATAAAGATCTTATCGCTCAGAATAAAGAGAATAAATATAAGTTGTTGAATTTAAAGTACAGCAATCAAGTTGTCTGTGTAAAGAATTAAAATATGGAGTACAATGACGTTTCGGTTGGATTAGATATTGGTACGACGAAGATTGTAGCGATAATTGGCCGTAAAAACGAATACGGAAAAATTGAATTGCTGGGTCTTGGTAAAGCTCCAAGTCGTGGTGTACATAGAGGTGTGGTAAATAATATTACACAAACTATTGAATCCATACAAAAAGCAATTGATGAAGCTGTTGCCTCTTCTGGTATACAGATTCATGAAGCTATTGTTGGTATTGCAGGACAACATATTAGAAGTTTACAGCACAGTGATTATATTACAAGACAGAAATCAGATAAAGTTATTGATGATGAAGATATTGATTTGTTAATTAATCAAGTATATAAACTTGTAATGTTACCAGGGGAAGAAATCATTCACGTACTTCCTCAAGAATATAAAGTAGATGGTCAAGCAGAAATCAAAGAACCTAGAGGTATGTTTGGTGGACGTTTAGAAGCTAATTTTCATGTTGTAATCGGACAAGTTTCATCTATTAGAAATATTGGTAGATGTATCAAAAATGCAGGTTTAGAGCTTTCAGGAGTTACTCTTGAGCCTCTAGCTTCTGCTGATGCTGTTTTAAGTCAAGAAGAAAAAGAAGCTGGAGTTGCTCTTATCGATATAGGTGGAGGAACTACAGATTTAGCCATTTTTAAAGATGGAATTATTCGTCATACAGCAGTAATTCCTTTTGGAGGAAATGTAATTACAGAAGATATTAAGGAAGGTTGTTCTATCATAGAGAAACAAGCGGAATTATTAAAGATAAGATTTGGTTCAGCTTGGCCAGGAGAAAATAAAGACAATGAGATTGTTTCTATTCCAGGTTTAAGGGGAAGAGAGCCAAGAGAGATTACACTAAAAAACTTGTCTAAAATTATTCATGCAAGAGTTGTAGAGATAATTGAGCAAGTATATTTAGAGATAAAAAACTATGGGCATGAAGAGCCTAAGAAAAAGTTAATAGCAGGTATTGTTTTAACAGGTGGAGGTTCACAATTGAAGCATGTGAAACAATTGGTAGAATATATTACAGGTATGGATACTAGAATTGGTTATCCTAATGAGCATTTAGCTGGAAACTCTAATGAAGGATTCTCAAGTCCAACTTATGCTACTGCTGTTGGTTTATTAATGAAAGGTTTGAGTTTAAAAAGTAAAAAACCACAAACAGTTGTTGAAGAACCAGAAGTAGAAGAACCAGAAATTCCAGAGCCAGAACCAGTAGAGGTACCAGTTGAAGAAACAATACCAGAACCAAAAGTTCAACGAGATAATAAAAAATCAATTCTTGAAAAATGGGCAGACAAGTTTCGAGAATTTTTAGATAACGCAGAATAAATTTTAGTATTATGGGGAGTACAGAATTTAATAATATATCATTTGATTTACCAAAAAATCAATCGAACGTGATAAAAGTAATCGGAGTAGGTGGTGGAGGAAGTAATGCCGTAAATCACATGTATTTGCAAGGAATCAAAGGTGTAGACTTTGTAGTTTGTAATACAGATGCACAAGCCTTACAAAATAGTCCAGTACCTCACAAAATTCAGTTAGGAGTTTCTTTAACTGAAGGGTTAGGAGCAGGAGCAAATCCAGAAGTTGGAGAGCAATCTGCGATGGAGAGTATTGAAGAGATAAAATCAATGCTAAGTACAAAAGCAAAAATGGTATTTATTACCGTTGGAATGGGTGGTGGAACCGGAACAGGAGCTGCGCCTATTATTGCTAAAATGGCAAAAGAATTAGATCTTCTAACTATTGGTATTGTTACAATTCCATTTTCTTTTGAAGGGAAAATGAGAAATGAACAAGCAAAAGTAGGTATAGAAACTTTAAGAAGTTTTGTGGATTCATTAGTTGTTATAAATAATAATAAACTAAGAGAAGTTTACGGAAACTTAGGGTTTAAAGCAGGGTTCTCTAAAGCAGATGAGGTATTATCTACAGCTGCAAGAGGAATTGCGGAAGTAATTACACATCACTATACACAGAATATCGATTTAAAAGATGCGAAAACTGTATTATCTAATAGTGGTACTGCAATTATGGGATCTGCAACATCTTCAGGATCTGGTAGAGCTTCTGAGGCTATTAGTAAAGCTTTAGATTCACCATTATTGAATGATAACAAGATTACAGGAGCGAAAAATGTATTATTATTGATTGTTTCTGGAGCTAATGAAATTACAATTGATGAAATTGGAGAAATCAATGACTTCATTCAGTCGGAAGCACAAACTAACGTAAATATTATTATGGGAGTTGGTGATGATGAAGCCCTAGGAGAAGCAATTTCTGTTACTGTAATTGCTACAGGTTTTAATCTTGATCAACAAGATGGAATCTCTAACAAGGAGACTAAAAAGATTATTCATAGTTTAGATTCTGATCAAGAAACAACAGTAGATGTTGTAGCTGAAGAAAAGCCTAAAACTATTGAGTTACCTGAAATTCACTTAAAAATAGATGATAAAAAGGAAGAAAAAGAAGAGGTTGTAGTAAATGAACCTACAAATCCTACTTCAGAATCTTCAGTAAATTCTATTCATGATTTAGATGTGTCTTTTGAGGAAATCAGAGTACACGAAATTGAAGATACTTCTTTCGATATTCAAAAAGAAATAGAGAAAAAAGAAATTCAAGAACAAACAAACATGGATAAGCAACAAACTTCTTTTAGTTTTGAAATGCAAAATTCAGAGATTAAAATAGAAGAAGAACCTGTTGTAAATACGATGAAAGAAGTTGAGGTTGAAGAACCAAAACCTATTCAGAATACAACAGTTGCTGAAGAAAAAATATATTATAGTTTAGATGATGATAATGAAACTGTAAAAGATTCGAAAAATTTACAAAACAAAAATGATTTATTTGTTACGGAAGATGATTTGAATTTTAATATCAGAACAGAATCGGAACCTGATCAAAGAGATGATAGTAGAGAAATTTCTCCTTTAGATCTAACAATTTCTGAATTACAGAAAAAAGCTAGAGAAAGAAGAGAGAAAATGAAAGAATTCAATTATAAGTTTGTAAACAAGGTAAATCAAAATATTGATGATATCGAGAAAGAGCCTGCTTATAAGAGAATGGGAGTAGAGTTGAATCAAAATACATCATCGTCTCAAACTAATCAATCTAGAACATCTTTAGAAACAGATGATAAAGATGATTTAAAATTTAGATCAAATAATTCTTTTTTACATGATAATGTAGATTAGGAAAAATTTCCCCAGAGTTTAGATTATTATAGAGCTCGAAATTCTTGAGGTAAAATTTAAGAATTTCGAGTTCCTTTTTTTTATATTCGTACCATAAAATTAAAATTATGAGCTTACAGAAACAAATCATGACGAGCATGAAAGAAGCAATGAAATCGAAAGACACTATTGCTTTAGAAGCTTTAAGAGCTATCAAATCAGAGTTATTATTAGCACAAACAAAATCAGGAGCTGCTGAAGGATTATCAGAAGACGAAGAAATCAAGTTGTTACAAAAATTAGTGAAGCAACGTAAAGATAGTGCTGCTCTTTATACGAAAGAAGGACGTGAAGATTTAGCTGAACCTGAAATTGCTCAAGCAGAAGTAATCTCTAAATTCTTACCAGAGCAATTAAGCGCTGAAGAATTAGAGCAATTTATCGAAGGAATTATTGCTGAGACTGGAGCTTCTTCAATGGCTGATATGGGGAAAGTAATGGGAATTGCTTCTTCTAAATTAGCTGGAAAAGCAGATGGAAAGTCTATTTCAACTGTTGTAAAAGCAAAGTTGTCTAAATAAAACATTAAAGCTCTTTTTTAAGAGCTTTTTTTGGCCGTGTAGTTCAACTGGATAGAATATCGGATTTCGGCTCCGAGGGTTGAGGGTTCGAATCCTTCCGCGGTCATTTTCTTCTTGATTCGTTTGAAACGATTTTTTTGGCTTAGGGATTGCAGCGGCATCCTTTTTTGCTTTTCTTCATTCAGCTGCTTTAGCAAAAAAGATATAGTGGAAAGCCCGACCTTTTTCTGAGTTTTTAGAAACGAAGAAAAATGGGAAGCTCCCAGAAAAATTACAAAAATTTGCTTGATTATATTTTAATTGAATTTATCAAAATCTATTAAAATTCCTTCTTTAATCCATTTCGCCATCGCTTCACGATTTTCTGGATTGATGATTCGTTTTCGATCTCTTGCATTTCTAATATTTCCAAGTTCGATATACACCATCGAAGGATATGTATTGTTGACCATGTATAGATTTCGTGTGCTAACAGTTCCTTCGTAACTTCTTTTTGGTTGGTGTTTTTTGTAGTTTTTCTTGAAAGTATTTCGAAGTGTGGTAGCAAGAGATTTTCCGGTTTTACTTCCTTTGTAATGATAGAAAAATACATCAATATTCTGATTTTTACTTCTACTATCTACGTGAAGAACGATTAATCTTTGGTATTTTGGTTTGTTCTTTTTATAAAGTTTATTGACTGCATTTGCTCTTTGTTTCAATCTTTTTCCGTGGTGAAGTGGAATTTTTAGATTTGGGTGTACCACTTCATCTTTGTCAAGGCTTAGAAGAGTTTTATCACGAATTCCGTCATTTTTGTCTTTTACAATCAAATAAACTGTTGCTCCATGCTGGATTAATTGACGTGCTAAACGAAGCGTCACATCATAAGCGTATTCGTCTTCACTGATAAGTTTTCCGTTGATTTTATCAATAGCTCCAGGGTCTGGGCCACCATGACCAGAAACCAAATAATACACAGCTCCTTCTAATTTATTATCGACAAGTTCTACATCTTTGTGTTTTTTACCAAAGATTTCATAAGTCATTATTGTTTTTTTCTTATTGGTTTTCTTTGGCTTTTTGGTATTTTTTGTTGTTGTTTTTTTAGAAGATTTATCAATAGGAAGTTTATATTTTCTTCCTGCAAAAAGTTGATTTTTCTTCCCGATACTTTTTTTATTTAGTTTGATAAAAGCATTGTAATATTTTGAAGGATTTAGTCCATGTTTTCTTAATAAAGAATAAATTCCATCTCCCTTTCTTGCTGTGACAATTAAATTTTTTGTTTGACTTTGAACAGAAAATGTTAAAAGTAACAGAATTATTAGAATACTTTTTTGGACTAAATTTTTCATAAGTTTTATGCTGTAAATTTTACTATATAAATTACAAAATTTTGTGTGAACACAAGTAAATATAAGGGGGAAATGACTTACAGAATTTGAAAGCCAAGAGAAAAACAAATATACATTATTTTAATTCATAGCTATAAATATTCTGCCATTTACTCTAAGAAAATGTTAATTTTTAGTTAAACACTCATAATTAATAGTAATACTATTATATTTGCACTCAAAACAATTAAGAATAAAAATGCATAGTAAGAAGAAAATCATCGATTTATTTTTGAAAATATTGGTTCTGCCAATGTTTTTCTATGTGTTTTTTATGCAGCCTATTCATGTAATAATTGAAGAGAATAAAGAGCATACAGAGCTTTTAGAAACTTCGGAAGATATGGAAGAAGAACTGAAAGAAATCTATAAATATGATCTTTTTTATGAAGTGGAAGCTGTTAATATTTTTACGAATTCTTACTCAAGAAAAATTGAAAAAAGTTTAAAATCAAGGTTTAAACATCTTTTTTTAGAAATATTTATACCTCCTCCGGAATTATAATCCTTTAAAATAATCGTAAATTTATGTACACTGCTTGAATTTGTTTCGAACGGAGTACATAGAGTCCTATCATAATTTTAATGTGAATAATTCAATTAACAAAGCTCTTTGTAAATAGAGGCGGAATAATGGAAAAACAAATCAGAACTTCATGGAGGCGTTTGGTGAAAATGCTTTCGTTGGATAAACGAGATATAAAACAAATATGTTATTATGCTGTTTTTATTGGAATCGTGTCGTTGACCATTCCTTTAGGAATTCAGGCAATTATTAATTTACTTCAAACAGGGCAAGTATCTTCTTCTTGGGTGGTGCTTGTATTTGTGGTGACTTTGGGAGTAGCTTTTCAAGGTGGACTTCAGGTAATGCAAATTCGAATTTTGGAAAATATTCAACAAAAAATATTTACCAGAACTTCTTTTGAATTTTCATACAGATTACCAAAAATTAAACTAGATGCTTTTAAAAATAAGCATGCGACAGAATATGCAAATTACTTTTTTGATGTAGTTGGTATTCAGAAAGGATTATCGAAGATATTGATTGATTTTCCGGCTGCTTTATTACAGATCGTTTTTGGTTTACTTTTACTTTCATTTTATAATGCATTCTTTATTTTTTACGGATTACTTTTCGTTATCATTTTATACTTTTTGTTTAAATATTCTGTAGAAAAAGGGTTGAAATCTAGTATTGAAGAATCGAATACAAAATATAAAAATGCTTACTGGATTCAGCAGGTTGCACTTGGAGTAAAGACTTTTAAGAATAAACCTTGTGAGGATTTTATTTTAAACCAAAATAATAAACTTACAGATAAATATTTGCAATCTAGAGAAGGACATTTTAGAATGTTGCTTTTTCAATTCAAAAAAATGATTGCTTTTAAAGTGTTTATCACTATTGGATTATTATTAATTGGAGGGATTTTAGTTTTAAATCAAAAGTTGAATATTGGACAATTTGTTGCCTCGGAAATTATCATTCTGATGATTATTAATTCTGTTGAAAAATTAGTGACAGGATTAGAGTCTTTCTATGATGTTTTGACTTCTTTAGAAAAAATCGCTTATGTGGTAGATAAAGATTTGGAAGAAAAAATGGATGGTAAATTATTGCCATTTAAAGCAAAAGAAAATAAGATTGAGCTAAAAGGAATCAAAGCTTTTGAAAATAAAAAGATGATTTTTGAGCAAGGAAAAACATATATCGTTCATGATAATTTTGGAAAGAAAGAAACACAATTATTTGATATTTTAAGTGGTATTTCTACCAAAAATCAAGAATCATTGATAGTGAATGAAAATAGATTTTCACATGTAGATCATGATGAATATTTACAAAATGTAGGAATTGTTTTAGCTAAAGAAGAACCTTTTAAAGGATCTATTTTAGAAAATATAGCTCTTGGGAAATCAGATGTTTCAAGAGAAGATGTGTTGTTATTGTTGGAAAAATTACAATTGAAAAAGTTTATTCAGACTTTAAAAAATGGAATTGACACCATCATTCAACCTTATGGATCGAATTTGCCAGATACTGTAGTTAAGAAAATATTATTAGCTAGAGAGATTTTTAGAAAACCAAAAGTTTTAATGTTAGAACATGTTTTTTCTCAAATGTCTAAAAAAGAATCGGAAGAGATTATTTCTTTTTTACAACACAATGAGGAATGGATTTTAATTATAGCCACAAACCATGATTTTACTTCGAAAGATTTTTCTGTAATCAATTTTAATAAAGAAAATTATTTAGAAAAATAAGTGAGTTAATGGCTGTTTTGATAATGTTTTAAAGAGAAAAAATCATGCTAAATATATCTAAAAATAAAAGTATAAGTAAAGAAGTAGATTTAAATAAATACTCTTCTTTTCAAAGATTAAAAAGGAAAAAAGATTACAATATTTTCAATAAGTTTTTATTGGCTTTCTTTTTACTAATCATCATCATCATGTTTTTGCCATGGACGCAGAATGTGAAAGGAAAAGGATTTGTAACGGCACTTTCTCCTGATCAAAGACCACAAACGATTCAATCTCCAATTCCTGGAAGAATCGAGAAATGGTATGTGAAAGAAGGAGATTTCGTGAAGAAAGGAGATACGATACTTTATATCTCAGAAATTAAAAATGAGTATCAAGATCCGAATTTATTAGAAAGAACAAGAGAACAAAGAGATGCTAAAAAAGCTTCTACAGTTTCGTATAAAGAGAAACAAAAAGCTTTGGAGCAACAAATAATAGCGCTGCAACAAGAGCAAAAAAATAAAATTTCTCAAGCAAAGAATAAACAGATTCAGTTGGATTTGAAATATGAGAATGATAGTATTTATTTGGTTGCTTTAGAAAACAATGTTCAGATTGCGAAAATTCAATATGATCGTGCGAAAACATTGCAGGAAGAAGGTCTGAAAGCTGTAAAAGATGTAGAAGAGAAGAAAATCAAATGGCAAGATTCGAAAGCGAAATATATTGCGCAGCAAAATAAATTAAACATCACGCAAAATGATATCCGAAATGCGGAGTTGGAAGTTTTCAAGATCAATGCGACGTATTTGGATAAATTGTCAAAGTTGAGAGGAGAAATTCATAGTGTAGAATCTGTAATTCAGGATACAAAAGCACAAGTTTCTAAGCTGGAGAATCAAGCGAATAATTATGAGATTCGTAGAAGTCAACATTATATTACAGCGCCTCAAGATGGAATTGTGAATAGAGCAATTCGTGTCGGAATTGGTGAAGCTTTCAAAGAAGGAGAGCAGTTAGTGAGTATTTTGCCAGTGAATTATGATATTGCTGTAGAAACGTTTGTTTCTCCAATTGATTTGCCTTTGATTCACGAAGGAGGAGATGTTCGAATTCAATTCGAAGGTTGGCCAGTTTTATTTTTTAGTGGTTGGCCAAATACTTCTTATGGAACTTTCGCTGGAAAGGTAGTAACGATTGAGTCTTTTATGAGTGAAAATGGGAAATTCAGAGTGTTGGTAATTCCTGATGAAACAGAAAAAGAATGGCCAAAGAATATTAAGATTGGAACAGGAGCAAATACTGTTTCACTTCTTAATGATGTGCCGATTTGGTATGAATTATGGCGTCAGTTGAACGGATTCCCAGCAGATTATTATACACCAAAAGCGAGTAAAGGTAAATCATCTAAAAAAGAGAAGAAATGAGAAAATTAATGTTTTTACTTTTCTGTTTTGTTTTTCAATGGTCTTTTTCTCAAGAGCAAAAAGCAG
Source organism: Aureivirga sp. CE67 (assembly GCF_015767245.1). Lineage (GTDB taxonomy): Bacteria > Bacteroidota > Bacteroidia > Flavobacteriales > Flavobacteriaceae > Aureivirga. Next base: position 582,776 of record NZ_JADOTV010000001.1, on the reverse strand, counting down.
ATACTCTTTCTTATGATGTTTTTATTTCTTTGGTGAAAAAGCACCATCCGATTGCTAAGCAAGCAGATTTGAAAATATTGGATGCAGAGGCAAAACTTTTAAAATCTAGAGGTTTGTTTGATCCTAAAATTGAATCGAACTTTTCTCAAAAAGAATTTAAAGACACGAAATATTATAAAGAATTTTCGTCTACTTTTAAAATTCCACTTTGGTATGGTGTGGATATTAAAGCAACTTATGAAGATAACGACGGAAAGTATTTAGACCCGAGTTTAACTGTGCCAGATAATGGTTTGTATAATGTTGGAATTTCATTGCCAATTGCACAAGATTTTATCTTTAATAAAAGAGATATTGGAGTTAAAAAAGCAAAAGAATATGGAAATTTAGCCAAAGAAGAAAAACGTAAATTGATATTAGATTTAATTTATGATGCAAGTTTAGCATATTTCTATTGGTACAAATCGGAATTAGATGTTCAAGTTTTTGAAAATTCTTTGACGAATGCTAGAACTAGATTTGAAGCAACGAAGAAAAGTTTTATTCAAGGAGAAAAGGCTGCAATTGATACTTTAGAAGCTAAAATAATTTTGGATAGCAGAAGACTTGGTTTGGAAAATGCACAAATGATGCGAGAAAAAGCCAAGTTGAATGTAAGTAATTATTTATGGTTAAAAGATGTTCCAGTTGAAATTCAGAATAAAGTAACACCAACTGAAGTAAATGAAAATAGACTTACAGAATTGGCACAATCTGTTTTTACAAATGATCAATTAGTGGAAAATCATCCGAAAATTAAAATGTTGCAATCAAAGTTAGATATTTCAAAGTTAGATGTGAAATTGAAGAAAAATGCTTTGTTGCCAAAAATTAATTTAGAGTATAATTTTTTAAGTCCAAATCTGAATTCTGTACAATCTTTGGATATTGATAATTATAAGTTTAAAGTGAAATTTAGCTTACCAATATTTTTAAGAAAAGAAAGAGGAGATTTACGTTTGACAAAAAATAAGATTCGAGATTTAGAATATCAAACGAAACAGCAAACATTAGAAATTCAGAATAAAATAAAAGCTTATCAGATAGAGTATAATTCCATCGTGAAACAAAAAGAATTGGCGATTGTGAATACAAAGAATTATGGAAAACTAGTGAAAGCTGAAGAACGAAAATTCTTTTTGGGGGAAAGCGCACTTTTTACCATTAATTATCGAGAGCAAAAATGGATTGAAGCACAATTGAAAAATAATGATTTGTTATTTAAATTGGTGAAAACAAAAATAAGTTTGATACAAAATTCAGGAATCGAATTATAAGAAAAAATAAAAGAGGCTTTTTAGGGCCTCTTTTTTTATAATAAAAAACTTATATGTTGAAAAATTGCGTTCATATTTTATAATTCAATCGAAACGGAACCAAGAATAGAGCTTGTATTTACTTTTAGTTTCGTTAAATCAACTTGCTCGTATTGTGGATAAAAATCGTAGTAAGTATCATACTGCACATTTTGGTAAGATAAATCAATTTTTACTCTTCCAAAATTATACCCTAAACCAAATGCAATTCGATTGATGTTTTCAGAGCTTTTAGAATTTTTATAAGGACTTTGTTCATAATTATATCCTCCTCTTAAACTTAAATTTTTTAATCTCCACTCTGTACCAATTCTTAATTGAGAAACTCCATTTAAATTTTGACTAAAAAATCGATTTTCGTTATTGAAATCATTGTAAGGATTATCGTATTCAATATTACTATAGTTTTGGTAAGTATAATCTACACTAATCAATCCTTTTTTACCGAAAATATAAGCAAAACTCGCTGTTGTTTTAGAAGGTGTTCTTAAATCATAATCAAAGAAATTTGGATCAAAATTATCTACATAAGTTGTTTCATCAATACTAAAAAATCTTCTTTCAGACTTTACATAAGCTTCTGAAACACTATACCATGTAGGTGTTTGGTATGATAAACCTAAACGTACACTTTGAATTGGCTTATAAATCAAACCAAAATTAAGAGCAATACCATTAGATCTAACTTCTAAATATTCGTCCAGAGTAGCATCTAATTCGTTTCCTTGATTATCGTCATTATATTCTTTTAAAATTACGTTTTGATTCAAATCATTTGAAAAAGAAATAATAGATCCACCAATCTGGAATTGGTCATTTACATCTGCAGCGATAAAAAATTCGTATCTATTCTTTTGTCCTTCATAAACATTTAAAAATCGTTGTCCAGTTGTGTATAAATAAGGCTCAGATTCTCCATCAGGACTTTTTGTAAAAGTAGGGAAATTACTATTTCCTTCAGCTCTCCAGTCATTGTCATAATCTGTAGAAAGCGTATAATTGAAACCAAAAGCTACTTTAGACCAAGTTGAAGAATTATATTCATTCACAAAAACAACACCTATTTGTTGAATATTAAAATAATCGTCATTTGAATTTGTTGGTGTTCCATAGTAGTTTGATTTAAACTCTGTAGATCTATACCCTAGAGTTCCCGTAAATTGAGAATCCATAAAAACTGCCGCACCAGCTGGATTTACTGAAATTGCAGAAAGATCTCCTCCTAATGCACCAAAAGCTCCTCCCATACTCACAAATCTAGAAGTACCATTTAAATCTTCAGAAGTAAATTTTGTTCCAAGATCAGTATAACTAGAAATCTGTGCTTTAGCATGAAAACTTGCCGCTAATAATAATGTTAAGGCTAATATTTTTTTCATTCGTTTAAAGTTTAGTTTAATAAATTAGTTCTTTTTTGAAATTAGATTCTAAAATTATCTTCTAGAACCCCCTCTACTTGAAGAACCACCTCTAGAAGAACCTCCTCTGTGCGTTGCACTGTTATTTCTGTTATAGCTTCGACTACTACTTTGTGATTTATATTGGTAATTATTACTTCTTTTTGATGAAGAGCTTCTGTTGTTATTGTATTTATAGTTATTTCTGTTCTTGTTGTAATATTTATCGTTAGATCTTGGATTTTTATATTTAGAAGAAGATCTTGTAGATTGATTACTTCTTCTACTAGAATTATATTTTTTATCCGAAGAATAAGATCTTGTGTTTGATCTCTTATTATAATTTACAGAAGAAGATCTTCTACTATCATATTTTGAATAATAGTTAGGATTTCTTGAGTAAGGTCTTTTGTTAGAATAATATCCAGGACGCTTACCGTAAGTACTACTGTAATATGGTGAATTATAATAATGATTGTGGTGATGATAGTAAGGAGAATAATATGGTCTGTAAGGTCTTCCCCAATAACTGTATGGATAAAAACCTCCATAATAGTAAGGAGAGTAATACCAATTAGGATAAAAACCGAAACCTATACCGAAAGTTCCAAAGTTATTCCAGTATAAATAATCATAAGAAGGAGAAGTGTAAATATTTACACTCACATCGTTTGTATATCCCCAAGGAGCATTCGATCCAACATCATTAGGTTGATATTCATAAACGGAATTTGGTGTTTCTTCATCTTCTGTTTCACTGTCAGGGCTATTATAAGCATCAATGTCAGTAAAAATTTGATTAGTATACTCGTTTTGTTGTTGAACCTCTTTTAATTTGTGTGAAAAGTAGTTTTGTGAATTATTTCCTTCTGTTTTAGCGTTAGTATTTTGTTCTGTGTCTGGTGTGTCATCTAAATAAGTATAGTTGTCTTGACTATCGTTTTGTGAGTAATCACCAGTGTCAGCCGTGTACCTTTTTTTAGGTGAAGCATAAATTCCATCATTGTCTGCATAGTCTGCATTATTATAACTTCCACATGAAGATACGAAAATGGCGAGGGTAGTTAAAACTCCAAAATGGAGCCTACGTTTTTTTATAAAATCTGAAGCTTTCATAATCCTTATAAGTTTTTATTGTTGAAGAAATCAAAATTAACTAATTTTGTCCAAAATATTATTGATATTGTGTTAAAAAGCCACAATATCTATGCCAAATAAAGTAGGGAATGAGTAAGAAACTAATTAAAAGAGAAGACGATTATTCTAAGTGGTACAACGACTTAGTAGTAAAAGCAGACTTAGCAGAAAACTCAGGAGTAAGAGGTTGTATGGTGATCAAACCATATGGTTTTGCTATCTGGGAAAAAATGCAAGCAGAATTAGATAGAATGTTCAAAGAAACAGGACATGAGAATGCATATTTTCCGCTTTTCGTACCCAAAAGTTTATTCGAAGCAGAAGAGAAAAATGCAGAAGGATTTGCTAAAGAGTGTGCAGTAGTAACACACTATAGATTACAAAACGATCCTGATAACAAAGGAAAGTTAAGAGTAGATCCAGAAGCAAAGTTGGAAGAAGAATTAGTAGTACGTCCTACTTCGGAAGCAATTATTTGGAATACATACAAAGGTTGGATTCAATCTTATAGAGATTTACCAATCTTAGTAAATCAATGGGCAAATGTTGTTCGTTGGGAGATGCGTACAAGATTATTCTTACGTACAGCAGAGTTCTTATGGCAAGAAGGACACACAGCTCATGCTACAAAACAAGAAGCAATTGCAGAATCAGAGCAAATGCAGAGAGTTTATGCAGATTTCGCTGAAAACTTTATGGCAATGCCAGTTATTAAAGGAGTAAAATCAGAAAGTGAAAGATTTGCAGGAGCTGATGAAACTTATACTATCGAAGCATTAATGCAAGATGGAAAAGCACTTCAGGCTGGAACTTCTCATTTCTTAGGGCAAAATTTTGCAAAAGCTTTTGATGTGAAGTTTACTTCAAGAGAAGGAAAGCAAGAGCTTGTTTGGGCAACATCTTGGGGAGTTTCTACACGTTTAATCGGAGGGTTAATCATGACGCACTCGGATGATAATGGATTAGTACTTCCTCCAAAATTAGCTCCAATTCAAGTTGTAATTGTTCCTATTCATAAGACAGAAGAGCAATTAGACATGATTTCTGAAAAGGCAAATGAAATTATCTCTGGATTAAAAGCTAAAGGAATTTCAGTGAAGTTTGATCACAGAACAACACACAAACCAGGATGGAAATTTGCTGAATGGGAATTAAAAGGTGTGCCTGTGAGAATTGCAATGGGACCAAGAGATATGGAAAATGGTACTTTGGAGCTTGCAAGAAGAGATACTTTAGAAAAACAAAGTTTACCACAAGAGGGAGTTGTAGAGCATATCGAAAAACTTTTAGAAGAAATTCAAGAAAGTCTTTTCTCAAAAGCGCATAACTACAGAAATGAGCACATTACAGAAGTAAATTCTTTTGAAGAGTTTAAAGATGTAATTGAAAATAAAGGAGGATTTGTTTCAGCACATTGGGATGGAACAATTGAGACAGAAGACAAAATTCAGGAGCTTACAAAAGCAACAATTAGATGTATTCCTTTGGATGCCAAAGAAGAAGAAGGAGTTTGTGTGTTCTCAGGAAAACCTTCAACGAAGAGAGTCTTGTTTGCAAAAGCATATTAACATCGAAAAAAAACTAAAAAAAGTTTTAAAAATTCTTGTAGAAATAAAAAAAAGATTTACTTTTGCAACCGCAAATCGAAAGAAATGCGGTTGTTTTTTAACAATTTGTTCTTTGAGAAATTTTTAAAAAAGTTTTAAAAGATATTTTGAAATTAAAAAAAAATATTATCTTTGCACCGCTTTAGAAATGAAGCTTGTTAGATAACAAAAATAATGGTCCGTTCGTCTAGGGGTTAGGACGCCAGGTTTTCATCCTGGTAACAGGGGTTCGATTCCCCTACGGACTACTAATTTTTTAATAACTTTTATGGTCCGTTCGTCTAGGGGTTAGGACGCCAGGTTTTCATCCTGGTAACAGGGGTTCGATTCCCCTACGGACTACGATTTTTTAATAAACATTTATGGTCCGTTCGTCTAGGGGTTAGGACGCCAGGTTTTCATCCTGGTAACAGGGGTTCGATTCCCCTACGGACTACGATTTTTTAATAACTTTTTATGGTCCGTTCGTCTAGGGGTTAGGACGCCAGGTTTTCATCCTGGTAACAGGGGTTCGATTCCCCTACGGACTACTTTTTTTTAATAACTTTTTAATGGTCCGTTCGTCTAGGGGTTAGGACGCCAGGTTTTCATCCTGGTAACAGGGGTTCGATTCCCCTACGGACTACAACTTGTAAAAATATATAACTAAAATGGCAAATCATAAGTCAGCGCTTAAAAGAGTAAGAAGTAACGAGACTAAATATCTAAGAAACAGATATTACCACAAAACTACTAGAAATGCTGTAAGAAAGTTACGTGCAACTGAAGATAAAGCTGTTGCAGAGGAATTATTTCCATCAGTTGTTTCTATGTTAGATAAATTAGCAAAGAGAAACATTATTCACAAGAATAAAGCAGGAAACTTAAAATCTAAGTTAGCTAAACACGTAGCTGCATTATAAGATTTTAATTTTTATAAAAATACTAACATGTTAGGATAATTTCCTAACATGTTTTTCTGTTTATAGATACTTCATTTTATTTTTCTCAAAAACGAAATTAGAATCTTCTGTCTAAATTGTAGTTTTTTGAGGTTTTTTGTTTTGGTTTTTGGAATATCTTTGTGCTATGGCTTAGGGATTGCAGCGGCATCCTTTTGCGGAGGTACGGAGCAAAAGATATAGCGGAAAGCCCGACCTTTTTCTGAGTTTTTTGGAAACGAAGAAAAATGGGAAGCTCCAATTCAAAATAATTTTATACTAAAAATTTTCATCCTTTTATGACATATCAAGAAACGATAAACTGGATGTTTTCTCAGTTGCCAATGTATCAGCGAAAGGGAAAAACAGCTTTTAAAGCGGATTTATCAAATATTTTAAATTTAACGGAGCATTTGGGGCATCCGGAAAGGCAAATCAGGATGATTCATGTGGGTGGTACGAACGGAAAAGGTTCGACAAGTCATATGATTACTTCAGTGTTGCAGGAAGCTGGATATAAAGTTGGGCTGTATACTTCACCTCATTTGAAGAATTATACGGAGCGAATTAAAATCAACGGAGAGGAAATTGAGAGAGATTTTGTGGTGGATTTTATTTCGCAAAACAAACCATTTTTAGAGGCGAATAGTTTGTCTTTTTTTGAGATGACAGTTGGACTTGCTTTTAGTTATTTTAAAGAAAAGGAAGTGGATTTTGCTGTGATTGAAGTTGGTCTTGGAGGAAGATTGGATTCTACGAATGTTATTGAACCTGAAATTTCTGTAATTACGAATATTGGAAAAGATCATGTGCAATTTTTGGGAGATACTTTGCCTTTGATTGCTGGTGAAAAAGCTGGAATTATTAAAGAAAATACTCCAGTGGTGATTGGAGAATATCAGGAAGAAGTTTTTTCTGTATTTGAAGAAAAAGCAAAGGAAGTTTCTGCGGATTTACATTTGGCTGAAAGAGAAGTTCAGGGGGGGTATACGACAGATTTATTGGGTTCTTATCAGCAAAAAAATATGAAAACTGCAGTTCGTGCAATTCAAGTCTTGCGAGACAAAGAAGTGATCTCTATTTCTGAGGAACAATTAAAATGTGGATTGCAACATGTGGTTCAAAACACAGGGTTAAAAGGAAGATGGCAGATTCTTCAGGAAAGTTCTCCGAAAATTATTTGCGATACTGCACATAATAAAGAAGGGTTGTTTTATACTTTGAAACAGCTTTCTGAAGAGCCATATGAAAATTTACACATTGTGCTTGGTTTTGTAAATGATAAATCTGTGGAGGAAGTTTTGGCTTTGTTCCCGAAAGATGCAAATTATTATTTCTGTAGGCCAGATATTCCAAGAGGATTGGATGTGGAAATATTGGTTGAAAAAGCAGCAAATGCTGGTATTGAAGGAACAGCTTTCAATTCGGTAACAGAAGCGAAAGAAGCAGCTATTTCGAATGCGAAAGAAAAAGATGTGATTTATATTGGAGGAAGTACTTTTGTGGTTGCAGAAGTGATATAAATATAAAAACAGAAGTTCTTTTAGTCTTGAAGAACTTCTGTTTCTTGTTTTGATTCTATTAATTCTTTTATCTGTAAGGCATTTTGTTTGGTGTTGAAGATTTTTAAACCTTCTTGCCTTTTGTCGAACTCATCTTTGGTGAATTCTTTTTGTGCCATTTTTAGAACTTTTTCTCTAAACTCCTTTTTCGTATTGGCCAACTCGCACATGGATTCTAATCCAGTATCGCTAATCATTTCATTATTTACTATCGCAAATTTACCAGAGAATAAAACATTAATTAGTTTTAATTTAATTCCAGTTTTCTGAAAAGTTGGTAAAATATTGATGTGTGCATGCTGAATATAATCATCTAATTCTTTTTGTGATTTTATTTTGATGAAAGAGATGTTTTTATATTTATCTGCTTGTTCGATTAGTTTTTTATTATGATGACTGCTTATTATTTTTAGAGGATAATCCAGTTTTGAAAAAACATCAATAGCAAATTGAGCTGCTCTTTTATTATCTGCTACTCTAAGATCACCGTGGTATAATGCAAATTTTTCTTCATGAATTCCTTGAAACTGTATATTTTCATGTTTATGAAAAACAGGAATATATTTTACAGAATTGAATTTTTGAATAAAATAATTATGTTCAAAAGGTGAAATACTTAAAACATAATCTGTTTTAGCTAAAATTTCTTCGTAGTTTTTTAATCTATAATATTCTAATAGGAAAAATAATTTTTTAAATTTATTGGTTTCACTTTTAAAAAGACCATTGTAATAATTATGTTCAATATTATGAGCTCGAATCATTGTTATACGATCAGAAAAATTTTCTAAAAGAGGTGCAGTTGTATGTAAACCTTCAAATAGAATTGGAGCATTATTGGTTTGAATATTTTTGATAAGCTCTTCACTGTATCTAGATTGGGTTAAAAAAGGTTTTCTTGAGATAAGTTTTGATAGAGAATTATTTCGAGAATAATAAAATACTTTTTTACAGTATTTTTCTAATTCTTCTTGCTGTCCTCTACCATACTCGAATGTATGTAAAAAAATCTCAACTCCAATTTCGGAAAGTGCTTTTAGTTTATAAAAAACATCAATAACACCCCCATAATTTGCAGGATATGGCACATCAAAAGATATGATATTGAGTTGTAATTTTTTAGATTTCATTAAAAATAGTTAATAATTTGGTTGATTCATGGTTCCAGTTTAAATCTTGTTTTGCATTTTTTAATTGCTTCGAATAAGATTTAGTTTCAAAACTCATTATTTGCTCTGCTATTGCCTTTGGATCACGGTTTTTTACAACTTTACCAATTTGATATTTTGTAACAATATTAGACATTTCAGGTAGATTTGATACTAGTGCCGGAATTTCAGCGTGAATATAATCAAAAAGTTTGTTTGGTAGTGCAAATTTATAGCTCAATCCTAATTCTTCTTCTAAGCTAAATCCCAGATGTGCTTTTTTTGTTATGGATTTAAGCTTTTTAGGAGAAATCCTGCCTAGAATAAGAATTTTATTTTCTAATTTTTTTTCAGAAACTCTTTCTTTTATAGCATCAAAAATATCTCCATCACCTACAATTAATAATTGATAATCTTCTGGTAAAAATTTCATCGAATCAATCATTAATTCTATTCCTCTTCCAACATTTACAGCTCCTTGATAAATCAAGACTTTTTTGGACGAAAAGGGGATGTCTTTTTCTGAATATTCCTCAAAGTTTGGATTTAAAACAGGAACATTCTTTATTACTTTAAAATTTGTTGAGTATTTTTTATTGTAAAAAGTAGCGATAGAATCACAAACAGTATAGCAATGTTTTATTTTAGGTAAAAGTTTATTTTCTAAACGCTCCCAAATAGCTTGGGTTTTCGGTCGATGAATTAATTCTGGAACTTCTGTAAATAATTCATGACTGTCATAAACTAAAGGTGTATTAGTTAATTTTCCAGCATAATAATTTCCAAGAAGTGTATCCAAATCATTAGAAAGTAAAATGTCTTTTTTGGTAAAAAGAAGAAAGAAAAATAAACGAAAATTGTATTCTAAATAGAAAAGCTTACCTGAGTTAAAAATAAGCTTCATGCGGTGAGTTTTATAGTTTCTATTGATAGGTAGACTATTTGGTAATTTTCTACCTATCAATAGAACTTCATAATTATTTTGAAAAAGAGTATTAGATACTTTTTCGACACGCTGGTCTGTAGCTAAATCATTTATTACTGATATGACAACTTTTTTCAAAAATTATTTATTTAGATTCACCAATAGGGCTACGAATCTACTCTTTTTTTTAGAAATAAATAGTATAAATTGGTAATAAAAATAAAAGCATTTGTAATAACAATTGGCCATGCAATGTCTAGCATTACACCGTAGATCATGAAAGTAAAACAACCTAACGTATTAACAATTCTAAGTGAACGAATGTTTTTTAAAGTAAATGCAATGATTAATAGAACAGAGGCTAAGTAACCTACCATTTCTACATAAGAAATATCTAAATTCATGTTTTATAAATTTTTCTGCAAAATTATGGGGAAATCATAACTTATAATAGTTAAAACGGTTTTTTAACAATAAGAGCTATGGTTTTTAGATTTTAAAATTCTTCATGATGTCAATAAAATAAATATCTAGAAAGAAATGTTTTAGATAACTGTTTTGAGTGTAAGTTTTTGAAATTTAACTTTTTATATAGTTTATTTGAGCTCGATTTTAACAATTTGAATTAGATTATTCTATTACTGCATATTAAAAAAGCAAAAAACAGTTTTAAAAAAGATAAAATGGAATATTTATAAAATAAAAACCCCACTTAAAAAGTGGGGAAAAAATTGCTATGAAAAAGAGGGTAGGAGGGCTCCTACCACGGGTCAAATATAAAATGATATTTTTTTAAAACAATAAATTTTAACATGGTAAACTCAACTTTAACAATTTGATATTAGGTGAATAAAATTAAGAGCCTGTTTAAATTTCTATCAAAAAAATTTATATGCTTCTTAAAAGCTCTTTTTTGTCTTTTTTCTCGTCCATAGCGATGCTATGCACTCCCAAAAAGTCGGCAAAATAGCAATTCAATAAGCTATAAAATAAATTCTGATATAATTTTAAACAGGCTCTAAAAGGAAGTACAGATTAACTGAGAAAAATGAAAAGGATCATTTAAGGAAGAAAAATAAATTCCAACTACGAGAATAGACTCATTTGGTTTCAGAAGAATTATTTAAGAAAAAAACAGTGTAAAATTTTAAAAATAATATTAAAAGAAAAATAGGAATATCTATAAAATAAAAACCCCACTTAAAAAGTGGGGAAAAATTGCTATGAAAAAGAGGGTAGGAGGGCTCCTACCACAGCTACAAATATACGTTGAGTTTTTTAAATAACAATGCTATTTAACATCTTGTAATGAAAAATACCATGAATTAGGTACTTCAGACACATTGAAATACATTGTATTTATGATAAAATATTTCATAATTAGTGATAATATAAGTTTCTTACAGAAGTAACTTGAATTATTTTAGAATAAAATAAAAATTGAAATAAAAGTTAGGTAGGTCCTAAAAAAAGAAAACCCCACTAATAGTGGGGAAAAATTGCTATGAAAAAGAGGGTAGGAGGGCTCCTACCACAGGTTCAAATATACGAATAAAAATTTAATAGAAAAAAACTACGTATAAATACTTAGTATGAAATATTGAAAAAAATTAAAATTTTCCTAGGTAAATAAATATTGAATTATGGATTTTGAATAAAAAACTAGAATTGAATCAAATAAATGTAAAAATAACACGTTTTAAAAAGCAAAATGAATAAAAAATAAAGAAATAAAAAACCCCACTTAAAAAGTGGGGAAAAATTGCTATGAAAAAGAGGGTAGGAAGGCTCCTACCGATTACTAATATAGTAATATTATATTTTATTATAAAAGTATTTTTCGATTTATTCTAAAATTTCGAACCGTACATTTAACTGTTAATTAGTGTTTTAGAATCGTTTATGTCCAGAGAATTCCATTGCTTCTCCTTTACCAAATCCGAAACTTACACCGAATGTTACAAAACGTCCTCTCTTATATGTAGAAGAAACTGTGTTTCCATCGATGTTTCTAAAGCTTTCAAAAACTCTTGAAGCAAAAACATCACGAACACTTAGGTTTAAAACCATTTTTCCTTTTAATATTTTCTTACGAACACCAAGGTTTGCAAACAGATTGTCATTATTCTCTCCTTGTAATGTTTTATATTTTGAACTATAATTTCCACTAACTTCTAAATCAAATTTTGCAGGAAGTTTAAATTTCCCTGTCATTCTTGATGTAAAACGATCTCCTGTAAAATCGAAAGAAGTTTCTTCATAATCTCCTTTTCTATCGAAATAGTTATAATTAAAGTTACCAGTTAATGTAAACCAACGGAAAGGATTATACTTCATATTTAACTCTAAACCAGTCGCAGCATTTGTTCCAATATTTTCTGGTTGTGTAATGTAAACCAAACCATCTGTAGAAGTAATTCGCTCCATTACATCCGTTGTATATAAATGATACACTCCTAAGTTTACATTTCCTTTGTTGAATTTATAAATTGCAGTAAACTCATATGAATCTGTAAATTCTGGTTGTAAGTTTGGATTTCCTGCAGAGATATTAAATTTATCTCTAAAAGATGTAAAAGGATTTAAGTTCCAAAGATTTGGTCTACGGATTCTTCTAGAATATCCAACTTGCATAGAAAAATCGTCTGTAAACTTATAAGAAGAATGTAAACTAGGGAAAAGGTTTGTGTACTTCTGATCGTTTTTCTCGTTCGTATTTTTTAATAAAGTATTTACGTTTGTATCTTCTAAACGAAGTCCAAGCATGATTCCCCATTTTTCTCCCTCATAGGAAGTAGTTCCGTAAACACCTAAAACTTTCTGATCATAATCGAAAATATTCGTGAAGTTTGGATCAATAATATATTCATCATTAATCAAGTTTGCTACAGAATAATCGTTTGATACATCATTCATATCGTACTGAAAACCTGTTTCAAATTTATATTTTTCCCAAAAAGGATGTGTATAATCTAATTTGAAAGAATATTCTGCTTCTTTAAAGTCAGTAGCTGTTTTTTGTAAATCAGAGCTATTTGTAGAATTGATATCTTCAAATAATGATTTTTTATCTTTTCCAAAGAAAGAACCTGTAGCACTTAATAATAAAGAATGGTCTTTATGATCTTCAAAGTCTTTTTTGTATTGTAAATCGTACTGCCATTTTGGATTTGTAGCAGTTGTATTCTCGTTTCTATAAGTAGTTTCGTTTAAAGTTCCAGCCAAATAATTGTAATAAGCTAAATCAGAATCTTCACTTTCATCCTCAAAAGCGAAATTTCCCGAAAGTGTAATTACATTATTCTCATTAATATGATAATCTGTTCCTAAAACTACATTGTAGAATTTTTCATTTTTATTCCCGTCTCCAATTGTAGTCAATTCTCTTTCCGTAGAAGTTGCAGTTGCAGGATACGTATTTGTTCTTTCAGACTCAAAAGGGAAAGTTCTTCTACCAACTCCAAATTGACTGAAAATATTAAATTTCTCTGTTCTTTTATTTAAACTCAAACCAACACTATGATTGTTCGGAGAACCAGTATTTAAAGTAACAGAACCATTAATACCTTTTTTCTCATCTTTTTTCAAGATCAAATTGATAATTCCAGAAGTTCCTTCCGCATTATATTTCGCAGACGGATTTGTAATTACCTCTACACTCTGAATCATGTCAGCAGTGATTGTTCCAAGTCCATTACTATCTCCATTTGTCAAAACAGAAGGTTTTCCATTAATCAAAATCTGAACTCCTTCACTTCCTCTCAAACTAATTGCACCTTCAATACTAACATTTACAGACGGAACATTATTCAATACTTCCATCGCACTTGCACCAGAACTTATTAAATCTTTTCCAACATTAAAAACTTTTTTGTCTAATTTGAATTCTGTTTGCGATTTTTCAGCAATAATCGTCACGTCTTCCAAAGTTTCTACATCTGCCTTTAAAACAATAAGTCCAAAATCAGCTTGACCATTTTTTGTCGTAAAGTTTTTAATAGTTTTTGTAGCAAATCCCATAAAACTTACCTCGATATAAAAATCAGGAGTTTTACTTGTCATCTCAAAACTACCATCATCCGAAGTCGTAGTTCCAGAAATGTTTTCATTCGTGTTTTTGTTTTTCAAAATAACTGTTGCAAAAGCAATTGGCTGCTGGTTAGCTTCTTCCACTACTTTTCCAATAATTTGAACATTTCCTTTTTGCGCAAAATTTTGTTGTAATCCAAAAACTACGAAAAGGAAAAAAAACAATTGTGTTATAATTCGGTTCATCCTATCTGTTTTATTTTAATTTCCATTCAAAAGTCTTTCATTTTATAAAAACAGAAAAAAAGAATCGATAAACGACCAAAAAAAAAGGATGAACATCTTTTTACATGAAAAAATAGAACTTACAATTACTTTTTATAAAACATATAGATTATTTCGTTCCTTTCTCGAGAGGGGCTAGGTGTGTGATCTAGGAAATCGTGACTACAGAAATACTAGAAATAATAATTACAATTTGGGCGTTCCCTCCGGTCGGGCTTTCCGCACTCGCTTTTTTTGTCTAAATAGCCAAAAAAGAGCTCAGACAATTGCTCCAATCCCTAACGCAAAACAAGAAAACACAGAAAAATACTGCTTATACAAATCAAAAAATTAACTTTGAAAGAAAAAAGATGAACTTAACGATTACAGCATATTCTACCGCATTATTTTCCACATGGATTTTTATCGAAGAACTAGGGATTTTATTAGACGCAGGAGATGGAGTCAGTTCTGGATTATTACAAAAATCCAGAAAAATCAAAGAAATATTCGTAACGCATCCAGACAGAGATCACCTGATGGGATTATTTCAATTAAACGCTTTGAATGCAAGAGAAGGTTTTCCGAAAATATATTATCCAAAAGATTGTGGTTCTTTTCCAGCAATGCGAGATTTTCAAACCAAATTTGATGTGCAAAATAAATTTGTAGAATGGAATCCAATTCAGCATTTATCCGAAATTCCAGTTCGAAAAGACTTTTTTATCCAAGCAATCCGAAACGAACATATCAATGCTCCTGAAGGAGTTTTCAAAAGTTTGAGTTATAAACTATTTGAGACCAAACAGAAACTGAAACTAGAATATTTAGAATTAGATAAAAAAACGCTTCAAAATCTTTTCAAAGAAAAAGGAAAAGAAAATATGCTGGAAACTGTAAAAACAAATATTCTGACTTATTCTGGAGATACACCTGTTGATGATTATGAAAAATGGAATGGCTCGAAAATCTTGATTCATGAAGCAACTTTTCTAGAAAATTCAGATGATTCAAAAATAAATAAATCGAACAAACACAGTAAACTAGATGAAGTTTTAAAAATGGTTTCCGAAATAGAAGTGGAACAATTGGTTCTAAATCATTTTTCTTCGAGATATTATAAAGAAGATATTGATAAAAACATTTTAGAGCTTTGTAAAAAATATAAGATTCAGATTCCAATTCGTGTAATTTATCCAGGAGAGATTCATCGAGATTTATTGAATCAAGAACCTGTGAATTCTTAAATTTAGGTTTTAGTATCTTTGTAAAAAAGGAATTTTCAAACAATTCTAATGATAACAGACTTTCTAGATATAACAATTTTCGGTTCTTTGGTTTTACTTTCATTTTTGTTGTTAAGTAATCCATTAAAAATAAATAAAAAAGCAAATTTTTGGTTTGGATTTTTTATGTTATTCTGGGCTTCTTATTGGATTGATCAAGTTTATTTGATTTTTGAGAAAGAACAATTAAATGAAACATTAGATTTTGTTTTAAAAATTCCTCAGTTCTTGATTCCGCTTTGTTTTTATTTGGGTGTTTTAAATTTTACGAATCCAAACTATAAATTCACCAAGAAAAGTCTAATTTTTCTTATTCTACCATTTATTTATTACACATTGTTGATTTATAAACAAATCACAGGTTTTCCAAATAAATCGATACTTCTTGGAATAGTTTTGATTCATGGATTACTATATATAATTGTTTCATTTTTTAAAATTAGAAAACATCAAAAACAGATTCTTTTATTTTCTTCAAATACATTAGAAATCAATTTAGTTTGGTTAGAGAGAATTATAATTATTTCTATGGTTTTGATTTTTTCTATGACGGTTTTCAGTATTTTATTTTATGGTTTCCCTTTAAATTTATGGATGAATTTAATTGTATTGGTTACAATTTTTGCAACAGCATATAATATTTTAAAGCAAAAAGAAATTTTTCCAAAAGACAAAAAGCAAAAAGAAGAAATTGAAAATATTCAGGAAAATCCGATTTCGAATAATTCTAAAAAACAATTACTTTCTGATGAAAAATTAATAGAATTGAAATCGAAACTAAATTCTTTAATGCTAGAAAAAGAACCATATTTAGACAGTGAAATTAATTTAATCATTCTTTCAGATCAATTGGAAATAACTTCACACCAATTGTCTTATGTTATCAATAATGGTTTCAATCAAAACTTCTCTCAATTCATTAATAAATATCGAGTGGAAAAAGCAAAAATTCTATTACAAGGAAAAGATTCTGAAAAATTATCCATGTTAGGAATTGCTTTCGAATCTGGATTTAGTTCTAAATCTTCTTTTAATACTACTTTCAAAAAAATTACAGGAAAAACTCCTTCTGAATTTAAAAAAGAGCGTTCAGGATTATAATTTTAAACTTTTTTAGGTTGTATTCTTTTGATTTTCAGTGTGAAATAAATTATGTGTAACTTTATAATACGGGATATTTTTCCCTGAGTTTGACGATAATTTTGTACTTGAATTTTAAATCGAATATGATGAAGACTCCAACGAATGAGAAATTTGCGGTAGTTACAGGAGCAAGTCAAGGCTTAGGAAAAGAGTTTTGTATTGAACTTGCAAAGCGTAAAAATAATCTCATACTAATTAGTTTACCAAACCAAAATTTAAACAAATTATCTAAAGAAATTTCGCGAAAGTATAATGTGGAAACTGTGTGTTTTGAAACAGATTTGTCTTGTGATGATAATTTGAAAGAGCTCACAAATCATATTAATCATAATTATGAAATAAATATTTTGATTAATAATGCTGGAATTGGAGGAACAAGGAATTTTGAGAAAGTAGATATGGATTATATCAATAAAATAATTCAAGTAAATGTCAAAGCAACTTCTATTTTGACGCATCAATTGTTACCAAATCTGAAGAAACAATCAGATGCATATATTTTGAATGTTTCGAGTATGGCAGCACATACGCCAATTGGATATAAAACTGTTTATCCTGCTTCCAAATCTTTTATTCATTCATTTTCACTTGGATTGGCTTCGGAGTTGAAGAATACTTCTGTTTCTGTAAGTGTTGTGAATCCAGGAGCAATGAAAACAAATCCAGATGTGACTTTAAGAACAGAAAAGCAAGGTTTTTTTGGAAAGATAACTTTATTAGAACCACAAAAAGTAGCGAAATATTCCATCAAACAATTATTGAAAAAAGAACGATTAATAGTAGTGAATCCTTTAATGTGGTTTTTGACAATTTTGCTTCCAAGTAGAATAAAAGTTCCGATAATGACTAGGATTTTAAAAAGAGAAGTAAGTGATGCGTAAGATATTTGTAACAGGAATAAATGGATTGTTAGGAACAAATTTGGTTCATGAATTATTGGATAAAGGTTATTTGGTAAAAGGTTTTCTGCGAAATAAAAACAAATACCAAGGAAAACTGCATCCGAATTTAGAATTGATTGAAGGAACTTTATTTGATGACTTTACAGAAGTTTTGAAAGATGTGGATGCTGTGATTCATATTGCTGCTGTTACAGATATGAATTTGTCTTCTTATAGTCAATATTGGGAAGTAAATACAAATGCAACAATTCAACTGTTTCATGCAGCGATTAAATCCAAAGTGAAAAAGTTTGTGTTTGTCAGTACTGCAAATACTTTAGGCTTTGGAACAAAAGGAATTGATGGAACTGAAAAACAAAAGATGAAATTTCCTTTTACAAATTCATTTTATGCAAAAAGTAAAAAGGAAGCAGAAAATCGTTTGTTGGAAAATAAAGATAAAATAGAAACAATTATTGTAAATCCAACTTTTATGCTTGGAAGATATGATACAAAACCTAGTTCTGGGCAGATTATTTTGATGGGTTGGAAAAAGAAAATATTGTTTTATCCTTCTGGCGGGAAGAATTTTGTACATGTAAAAGATGTTGCTAATGGAATTATTCAGAGTTTAAAATCTGGAGTTTCTGGTGAAAAATATCTTTTAGCAAATGAAAATCTTACCTACAAACAATTTTTTCAAAAACTAAATAAAACAACAAAACAAAATCCAATAATGATTCGAGTACCAAAAGGAATCTTATTAGGAGTTGGCTATTTTGGGAATGTTTTACGCTTTTTTAAGCTGAAAACAGGGATAAATTCTACAAATATGAAATCACTTTGTATCGAGAATTTTTATTCTAACCAAAAATCAAAAGAAGCACTGAATTTAGAATACCAACCAATTGAAAATGCAATTCAGGATGCTGTAGAATTTTTTGAAAAGACTAAATCTTAAAAATATTACTTATGAAAAATTTATTCATGATCATATTGTGTATTTGCTTTACAACTGTGAATGCACAAAAAAGAGAGTTAGATTCATTTACAGATTTGGAGCAGTTTACAGAACTAGCAAGCAAAAGTGAATGGAAAATAGCGAAAAAAAGAAAAGGAATTGTATTAAAATATCGAAAATTAAAGTTTAGCGATACTCTAGAAGTTAGAGAAATGAAAGCAGAATTTTCGGTTTTTGGTTCTTTAAACAAAATGTATGAAGTATTAAAAAGTCCGAAGAAAATAGAACAATGGAATGAAAATGTAAAAGACATGAAAATACTTCAAGACATGGATTCTACTTGGATTTCGCATTATATGTATAAAATTCCACATTTATTTACGCAGCAAGACTTAGTTATTGAACATGTTGCAAAAAAGAAAGGAAATGGCTTTGTAATTACTGCTTTCGCAAAACCTAAATACATTCCAGATGTGAAAGATTTTCGAAGAGAAAAATTCTATTTATCAGAATGGAGAGTAATGCCTGCAATGTCTGGACAATTGAGTGTTGAGTTTTCTGTAGTTTCCATTTCGGATTCTAAAATACCTAGATTTATCAAAGATCCAATTATACAGAATAAGCTAATAGATTCTTTTTTAAATCTTCAAAAATTGATGAAATCCGAATGAAAAACCCTATAAAACTCTTTAAAAGTATTTTTAAACTTGAAGATAATCCAGAAAAAATAGCAAAAGGTTTTGCAATGGGCTCTTTTATCGGAATGATGCCAATTCCAGGTTTTCAAGTTTTAGTTTCGTTAGCTTTTGCTTCTTTATTTAAGCTTAATAAAAAAGCTGCGTGTGTTGCTGTTTTCAATACAAATTTAGTAACAGGATTGTTTATTTTTTCTTTCAATTATTGGTTAGGACAAAAAGTTTTAGGAATCGAATCTGGCTTTGCTTTTCCAGATAAATTAGATATTCATTTTGTTTCTACTATTTTCAAAGCAGGATCAGAAGTTTATCTTTCCTTGATTGTTGGAGGAATCATTACAGGAATTATTTATGCTATTGCAGCATATTTTCTTCTCAAAAATATTTTGACTAAAAGACTAAAAAAAGAATTTTCGAACTAGTCAAAACAGTTTATAATCTCAAAATTGTTGTTTTCATGTTTAAAATTGTTGTTCAACGGATTTTTATTTCTAATCCCTTGATAAAGCGTATTTTTGTAATATGAAATCACAACGTTTTATAAATAAATCAAAAACGGTAAAAGAAATTATTTATCAAACAATAATTTTCATTTTGCTGTTTTTGTTTTATTCATTTGATAAACACAATCCGAAAATTGATTTTTACCAATTCATTTTCTTTTTAAATTATGCGATTATAGCATTTTTTATCAATTATTTTTTACTTCCAAAATACTTTTATAACAAGAGATATTTAAAATTTACAATAGGAGTTTTACTGCTTATAACTTTTGCTATTTTTATAGAAGAAGGTGTTTTGGAACAAATATTTTTTCCAGATACTAGAGGGAAATATTTTCATGGAATTTTTTATAGTTTATTAGAAATAGCACCAATTATTTTAATTTTCGTTGGAGCAAAATTCGCTTACGATTCTATTGAAAAACAAAAACAATTAGAAGAACTTCAATCACTAGTAAAAGAGAGTGAATTACAATATTTAAAATCGCAGATAAACCCGCATTTTTTGTTCAATAATTTGAATAATTTATATGCTTATGCGATTGAAAATTCGCCAAAAACACCAACGATAATTTTAGAGCTTTCCTCCGTTTTGCGTTATATGTTGTACGATTGTAGAGAAGATTTTGTGTCTTTGACTAAAGAAATTGATCATTTGAAAAACTTTACGGAGTTGAGTAAATTACAGATAGAAAATAGAGGGGAAATCACTTTTGACATTGATATTCAAAATTCAGATTATAAGATTGCACCATTAATTCTAAATGTTTTCATTGAAAATGCTTTTAAGCATAGTACTGCAAGTCAATCTGAAAATATTTCTATCGAAATTTCATTGGAAGTAAATACAGAAGGAAAGCTTCTTTTTTCTTGTAAAAATAGTTGTTTGTCTACTTCCAATACAGATGCGATTTCTGGAGGAATTGGATTAGAAAACGTACAAAAACGTTTGCTATTATTGTATCCAAATCAGCATCATTTAGAAATTGATTCTGCTGCGGATTTTTACAAAGTAAATTTAGAATTGGATTTAACGAAATTAAATGCTTAAGAAATGATTTTGAAATGTATCATAGTAGAAGATCAGCCGCCTGCACAGCGAATTTTGCAAAAATATATTGCTGATTTAGGAAGTTTGGATTTGAAAGGAACTTTTTCGGATGCAATTTCTGCAATGAATTTTTTGAATGAAAATGATGTAGATTTAATTTTTTTAGATGTGCATTTACCAAAAATTTCTGGAATGGAGTTTTTAGAGATTTTGAAAAAAGACACACAAATTATTCTTACAACAGCTTTTTCTGAATATGCTTTAAAAGGCTATGAATACAATGTGGTTGATTATTTACTGAAGCCTTTTTCTTTTCAACGATTTGTAAAAGCAGTTTCGAAAGCAGAAAATATTTTGAAAACAGAAAAAGCAGAGGAGAATTCTGAAGAAAACGATTTTATTTTCATCAAGTCTGGACATGATTTTATAAAAGTTCTTTTTGAAGAAATTCAATACATAAAATCGGAAGCAGATTACACGGAGATTTTTACAAATACAAAAAAGCATTTGACTTCTTATCCGTTGAAATTTTGGTTAGAAAAATTAAATAAAAAACAGTTTTGTCAGGTGCATAAGTCGTATATAATAAATACGCAAAGCATACAGAAAGTTTCAGGAAACCAGATTTTTATTGAAAATAATATAGCGATTCCTTTGGGGAGAGCGTTCAAAGAATATTTTCATGAGAATTTTATAAAAAAGATTTAATATTAGATGGAGAAATACGAATTAGTTTCTTTTGAGGAACTTTGGAAAATTATTAATGAGAATTATGCAGAAGATGATTTTTTAGAAGTTTCTGGTTATCCTTTTGGACCAAGTATTGACCAATTAGTAAGAATGTTTTATGAAGATCAAGAATTTCCATTTTTAAATGAAGAAACAAGAGATGAAGAATTGGCAAAATTATTAATTGGAAATCAAAATTTAAATGAAGAAGAGTCCATTTATATTCTGATTGATAAATGTTATTCCTTAAAAAAAGTATTTAAAGTCAAAGCAAATTCATTTTATGAGTTTGTACATGAAATTTATCCAAGAAATTTTGAAGAACTATTTTTTAATAGTGGAGATTTTATTTTAATCACAGAAAAAGAGTTTAAAATTGCTTTTTTACATCATGAGAATTTGTTTGCTTCTTTAGGTTAAATTTTAAAATAAAAGAATTGTTTTTGTGAAATTATTAACAAATATTTTTGTTTAACTCTTTATTTAAACAAAATATATAATATATTTGTGTTAATAATTTAACTTAAATAATATGAAAAAGACATTACTTTCTCTTTTTTTGCTTGTTTTTATAAAAATGAGTGCGCAGTATAGAGTAGTTTCCATTCCTTTTGATTACAGCGATGCATTAGGTGATAATGCTACAGATACAAATTTTACTATTGATGGAGTAGTATCATCGGCATATGATATCCCTTTTGATTTTGAATTTTTTGGCGCAATTAAAAACCAGGTTGGTATTGGTACAGATGGAGTTTTGGCATTTAATCCAGCTAATTTTGGTGGTTATTTTGGTTGGTCTTTTAATGCTGAATTACCAAGTGAACAACAAGCAACTGACGTAATTTTTGCACTATACCACGATATGGATGTTTTTATAGATAACTTTGGAGAAAATTCTATTAAACTTTCTATAGAAGGGGTGGCTCCTCAAAGAAAATTCATTGTTGAGTATAAAAAAATAATACATTTTGGAAACACTTGCTCTGACCAAGAATCATCTTTTTTAGTAATACTTCATGAAAATACTAATTTCATTGATGTTCATATTAAAAATAAAGGATTATGTACAGGGTGGAATAATGGAAATGGTCTTATAGGTATTCAAAATAGCGATGCTTCGGTTGCATTTACTCCAGAAAATAGAAACATCTTTCAAGAAGAATTGATTGAAGAATCTTGGAGATTTATTTATGATCAGGGAACTTACAATACTTATCTTTGTACAAGTGAAGACTTAGCAATAAGTGAAGAAGATTTTCAAATTTTAACTGAAGATTACCAACTTGAGAATACTACTTACTCAATTCATACTACATTAGCAGATGCGGAGTCGAATGTAAATCCTTTAAGCTTTCCGTTAAATATTGAGAATTCTACACAAGAATTATTTGTAAATATTGATGGAAATATTTTAACCTTAGTTGTAAATGCTATTGATTGTGATAATTCGGATGATGATAATGATGGAGTTGTATCTTCTACAGAAGATTTAAATGGGAATGGTATTTTAACTGATGACGATACAGATGGTGATGGAATTCCAAATTATTTAGATACAGATGATGATAATGACGGGGTATTAACTGTAGATGAAGATACAAATGAAAATGGAGATCCAACAGATGATGATGATGACAATGATGAAATTCCAAATTATTTAGATGATGAAACGCTTGATGTTGTAGAGTTGTTTACACTTTCAGCTAAGATTTATCCAAACCCTTCTAAAGATTTTGTTGAAATTAAAGGAGTAGAAACAGGTTATTCTTATATGGTATATGACGAATTAGGAAAAATTGTTTTAAAAGGAAATAATAATGCGGAGGAGAAAATAACTATAAAGAGTTTAAAATCTGCAATTTATTTTATTGAAATAAAAACAAAGGATAACAAATATCAAAAATTGAAATTATTGAAAAAATAATTTATAGTTTATCTCAAAAAAAAAGCTACTTCAATGCGAAGTAGCTTTTTTATGTTTAAAGACTTTTTATAGTCCAATCTAAAGGTTTTTTAAAAGAACTTAAACTGACAAGCTCTTCATTTTTTATCTTTTTCCATTGGATAGTTTCAGAATCCGCTTCTTCTGTATAATTTCCTTCTGTGATCTTCATTTTATTCGTTAAGAAATTTACGCTATAATTTGTAAAATCACCCAAATTTCTTCGTACGATAGAAGAATCGTATCCAATCATTTTAAATTCATTATTTTGGA
The DNA here is from genome assembly GCF_015767245.1 of Aureivirga sp. CE67. Taxonomy (GTDB): domain Bacteria; phylum Bacteroidota; class Bacteroidia; order Flavobacteriales; family Flavobacteriaceae; genus Aureivirga. The sequence goes on along the minus strand of NZ_JADOTV010000001.1, from coordinate 558,965 downwards.
ATCTAAATTTATAAGTATATAATTTTACTTTCCAAGTTCCAGCAGAGTACCAAAATCTAAAATCTATATTTAAAACTCCTTTTTTACTTATTTCCAACCCATCTAAAGGTTCGTCCATTGTTGGGTTATCTTTAAGAGAAATAAAATGATCTGATTCTAATTCTTTGATAAATTCTCCATTTTTTGTTCCAAAATAAATTCCAATAACTCTTGGGTTTAAATCAATTTCTTTTTCACCAAGACCAGAAGTGTTTTTTATGAAATTTGAAGCTTCTGTATTTTGAACAATAAAAACAAAATCTTCAATATTATCTTTATTCAAATCTCCCTTGGTGGATTCTAATAATTTCCAATTTTCAGGAATTAATTCTTCTAAATTATTTCCTTTTTCGTCTAAAATAGTTTTTTCATTTTGACTAAAAGTTGAAAACAGGGCTGCAAAAAATACTGCAAAAAGTAATGTTAGAATCCTCATGAATTTTTGATTTTTTTAAGTGAAATAATTTTAATTTTCTTTTATACGAAAATATGGATAATGAATTTGAAAATCAATGAATTGTAGTGTTTTGATTCCTTTTTTATAAAATAATTTAACACTTACTTACATTCATTGATAGTTTCCAAAATCTCAGGTAAAATATCTTCACTTTTTCCTCTAATGATCAATTTGTTCTTTTTGTTTTCAAGAAGCTCTGTAAAATGATTATTCTCTAAATTTACATCTACCACATAGTTTCCATATTTCAACACAGTTCGTGCAATTTCCATTGGTAGATTTGTAGCTCCAGAAGTACCTAAAATGAATAAAACTCCAGTGTTTTTAGCAACTTTTAAAGCGCTATGTTTTTTATGTGTTTTTTCATCATAATATTCATCGAACCAAAGTAAATTTGGTCGCATCCAGCTTCCACAAGTTTTACATTTTAATTGTTCTATTTCTTCTTTAAGTAAATCTTCATCTATTTCTTTCGGAGAAATAGAATCAGGAATCGGAATAATTTCTTTACAACCATTCGAACATTTCATCTCACGATTATTTCCATGAATTTCAAAAATTCGTTCACTTCCTGCTCTTCGATGTAAATTATCAATATTTTGAGTTATCAAATGAAACTGATCTCCAAGTTGTTTTTCAATAGAAACTAATAATTCATGATTCACATTTGGTTTTGCTTCCAAAAACATCTTTTTGCGAAACATAGTAAATTGCCAAACGTCCTCTGGGTTTTTTAAAAAATATTCGAAAGTTCCAAACTCTTCAGGTTTATGAAATTTTGTTCCTTTCACCCAAATTCCATCAGAACCTCGATAAGTTGGAATTCCACTTGCAGCAGAGATTCCTGCTCCTGTTAAAAAAGTAATTTTATTTCGATATTCTTTTTGTAAAACTTCTTTTAGAATAGATTTTATAGTAATTTCTTTCATATATTTTTTTCGAAAGATAGGAAATAAAGCTTTTCTATTCTTTTCTAAAAAATATTTTTTGACTTCTATTTTTTTGATCTACAATTTCAAGGAAATAATTTCCAGAAGGAAGATTTTGTATGTCAATTTTATTTTCAGTGTAATCTTTAGCTATTATTTTTTGTCCTAAATAATTATAAATCGAATAAGATTCTAAGCTAAGATTTGTTTGAATATTTATAAGGTCTTTAGCAGGATTAGGAAAAATTGTAGTTTGGTTTTTAAAGTATTCTTCTGTTTCCAAAGTAGCTTGTACTGTTGTGCAAAAAGTATCTTCTCCACAATCATTAGAAGCTGTTACACAAACTTCATAAGTACCTGAGGTTTCAAAAATATGTGTAGGGTTGTTTTCAGAAGAAGAATTTCCATCACCAAAATCCCAAGAGATTGTATCATAATCTTCTAAACCTTCATAAGTGAAAAAATGGGTTAATTCTTCATTTTGACTAGAACTAAAAGTAGCAATTGGTACATCACATTCGCAGTTAGCGTGTCCATATTTCATAAAAATAAAGTCGTATTCTCCTTTTGATTCTATAGGTTCCTCTTCGAAATATATTACATAATGCGTTCTACCTCCAATATAAAAATTGTTTTTTTTATCTG
>NZ_JADOTV010000001.1:0-556797 GCF_015767245.1 Aureivirga sp. CE67 | reverse complement strand
AATCTTCTCCAAAGACTACTTCTGATTCTGTAATGTCAGAAAAATCGTAATAATACCCAGCTGCAAACCCTGCTAAATAAATGTTTCCCGTATTTGGGTCTCTAGCAAATTTAGAAATTCTGTATCCCTCAGCATATCCCCACATTCGTAAATCTAGTTTTACGGCATTTTGAAATTCACCATCAAGATTATATTCAAAAAGATAAAATCTAGGTTTTCCGTCTTCAGCTTCTTCTACAGTTAATTGCCCGTTTCCATAAGTTCCTTTTAGGATTTTTTGTACAACAAAAAGTTTTTCATTTTCTTTATCTATAATAATTTGTTTAGGAATGATATGAGAAGCATAATTTATATATTCATCCTCATTTTCTTGAATTGATTTATACCATAAGACTTCTCCCTCAGAATCATATTTAATCATAAATCTTTCATTTGCTCCAGTATTTCCATAAACTTCATCTGTAAGTTTAAATGGGCTAGAAGAAATAATACCTGTCAAATAAGAATTTCCTTCATTATCAATTTGCATCGAAAAGTCATACTCACCACTAGGACCTCCAATAACATTACTCCATCTATAATTTCCATCACAATCGTAGCTTGCTATAACAAAATCTAGAGCAGATTTACCATTTGCAATATTGTTTTCTGACTCTAAGGCAATACCATCCAAATCAATATTAAATTGAGTTAGAGGAGAAAGTATATATAAATTTCCATTTTTATCTGTATCCATATAAAGAACACCTTCCTTACTGTAATACCCAATATTATTATCTGGTTCTAGTTGTCCACCTCCTCTTTTAAGCCATTGCCATTCTTGAGCATATTGATTTAAAAATGAAAATAAGAAGCATAAAAAAAGTAATTTTTGTTTCATAGTTGTTAAGTTTTTTTATTCATATTAATGAAAAATTGAATTAAATTTTTAACCATTTTTTACTTTCAAGACATAAAATCCCTTATCCAAAAATTAATTTTGGTTTATTAAAATAGTCTTGATATTTAAAAGGAGTAAAAGAGCTTATTAAAACTCTTTAAATAAAATTCATTTTGGCTAAAATGATAAGGTTCGGTTCTTTTCTTTTTCTATATATTAATTTTAACACTGTGAATATAGTTAAAATATATATTTTTAACATAAAATGTTATTTATATTTTAAATTAAAAATGATTAATCAAAAAACATTTTCACACCTCATTAACAAAACGAATTTAAAAATTCGTTAACTTTGCAAAATAACATGAAGAACTCATGAAATCTGCAATCATTAAAATAGCATCTAGTTTTTTAGCATTTGTTGTGCTACTTTCTACAGTATCGTTTACTGTTGAAAAGCATTTCTGTGGTGGAGAATTAGCTTCTGTTTCTTTCTTTGCGAATGCAGATAAGTGTGAAATGGAATCTCTGGAAAAAAGTGAAAACTCAGTTTGTCACGAGGTTTCTAAAAAGTCATGTTGCGAAGATGAGATATCAAAATTGAAAGCAACAAATACAGACACACAATGTAATCATGAGAATATAAAACTTCCAAAACTAGATTTCGTAGCTCCTTTCCTTTATACTTTCGTATTTAATTTTGAGGAAAAGAGAATCGAGATTATTCCAAACAAAAAACAAGAGTCCCCGCCACTCACAAAGGACAGACCTGTTCTTTTCCAAACTTTTTTACTGTAGAATTTCGTAACATTTTATTGCTTACACACTGATTTTGTGTGTGAAATGAATAGTCGTATTCCTATGCGATGTATTCATTGTTATCCATTAATTTCTTTTTCAAATATTGAGAATGTAAATTAATTTTAAAAGTTCCCCTCTTGAGAGGGGTTAGGGGTGTGTTAATTCTCACACCATTTTAAAGGAAAAATTATCTTTTAAAGAATTAGCAAATGTTACATAAGATTATACAGTTTCTAATTAAACATAAATTAGTCTCTTTTTTAATAGCCGTAATTATTATCGGTTGGGGAGTTTATACAGCTCCTTTCAACTGGAAAGTTGGGAATATGCAACGAAACCCAGTAGCTGTGGATGCCATACCTGATATTGGAGAAAACCAACAAATTGTTTATACCAAATGGGCAGGGCGTTCGCCACAAGATATTGAGGATCAAATTACCTATCCTTTGACTACTTCATTGCTAGGAATTCCTGGTGTGAAAACAATTCGTAGTTCCTCAATGTTTGGTTTCTCAACAATCTATATCATTTTTGAAGAAGATGTAGAGTTTTATTGGAGTCGAAGTCGAATTCTGGAAAAACTAAATGCACTTCCAGCAAATCTTTTACCACCTAATGTACAACCAACTTTAGGCCCGGATGCAACAGGTCTTGGACAAATATTTTGGTATACTTTGGAAGGAAGAGATACTGATGGAAATGTGACAGGAGGTTGGGATTTACAGGAGCTTCGTACGATTCAAGATTACTATGTGAAATATGGATTGAGCGCTGCAAAAGGCGTTTCTGAAGTTGCTTCTATTGGAGGATTTGTTCAGGAATATCAAGTGGATGTGAATCCGAATGCTTTGCAACAATATAATATTTCACTAGCGGAAGTTGCAAATGCTGTAAAGAAAAGTAATAAAGATGTTGGAGCGCAAACTTTAGAGATTAATAATGTAGAATATATTGTTCGTGGCTTGGGTTATGTAGAATCTATTTCAGATATCGAAAATGAAGTAGTTGTTGCAAATGAAAATACGCCAATTCGAATTAAAGATATTGCAAAAGTGCAACTTGGGCCAGCAGAACGACGAGGAATTTTAGATAAAGAAGGAGCAGAAGTTGTTGGTGGAGCTGTAGTTGCACGTTATGGTGCAAATCCGATGGAAGTAATTCAAAATGTAAAACAGAAAATTGAATCTATCGGGAAAGGTTTACCTTCCAAAGTTTTAGCAGATGGAAGAACTTCGCAATTAACCATCGTTCCTTTTTATGATCGAACGGAATTAATTCAGGAAACTTTAGAAACTTTAAATGAAGCTTTAATTCTTGAGATTTTAATTACAATTCTAGTAATTGTTGTGATGGTAATGAATTTACGAGCTTCTTTATTAATTTCAAGTTTATTACCAATTTCTGTTCTGATGGTTTTTATCGGAATGAAATTATTTCATATTGATGCAAATATTGTAGCACTTTCGGGTATTGCAATTGCAATTGGAACTATTGTGGATTTAGGAGTAATTCTCTCCGAAAATATTATTCAACATTTAGAGAAATATCGAAATAAACTTTCTATAAATAAAATTGTTTATAACGCAACAAAAGAAGTTTCAGGAGCAATTCTGACTGCAGTAATCACAACAATTGTGAGTTTTATTCCAGTATTTACAATGGAAGCAGCCGAAGGGAAATTATTTAGACCTTTAGCTTATACAAAAACCTTTGCATTAGTTGCTGCAATTTTAGTTACACTATTTATTTTACCACCTTTTGCTGCAGTTTTATTTAAAAATCAAAAAGTAAATAAAGGATTAAAATGGTTCTTTACTTCTATTTTAGTTTTAGGAGGAATTGCTTTATTGGTTTTCGGATTTTGGCAAGGAATCTTTATTATTCTTTTAGGAATAGGTTCTTATTTATACAAAAAAGAAAAAATCTCAAAGAAACAATGGCAATACGGATTGATTGGATTAATATCGTTATTGGTTACATGTTCTCTAGCACTTTATTGGAGTCCTTTAGGATTACAAGTTATTCCATTAAAAAATATCTTATTTGTAGGAATTATTGTTTTCGGAATTTTAGGTGGATTTCTTCTTTTTAGAAAATATTATACACAAATTTTACAGAAAGCATTACAATTTAAATTAGCTTTTTTAACAATTCCAATTATTCTTTTTGTTCTTGGTTTAGGAGCTTGGAAATCTCTTGGAAAAGAATTTATGCCAGCTTTAAATGAAGGTTCATTTTTATTAATGCCAACATCATTGCCACACGCAGGAACTGCTGAAAATAAAAGAGTTTTACAGCAATTAGATATGGGAGTAGCTTCTATTCCTGAAATTGAAACTGTAGTTGGAAAAGCTGGACGAATTGAGTCTGCTTTAGATCCGGCACCGCTTTCTATGTATGAAAATATTATCAATTATAAATCGGAATATATTCAAGACAAAGAAAGAAATCAGTTACGATTTAAAGTAAATGATAATGGAGAATTTGAATTGAAAAATGGAAAAACAACTCAAGATAATCAAGCAATTGAAGTTTCAGAATTGATTCCAGATGAAGATGGAAAGTTTTTCCGTCAATGGCGTTCTCATATAAAATCACCCGATGATATTTGGCATGAAATCGTTAATGCAACAAAACTTCCTGGTGTAACTTCTGCACCGAAATTACAACCGATTCAAACGCGTTTGATTATGCTTCAAACAGGAATGCGTTCACCGATGGGAATAAAAGTAAAAGGAACGAATTTACAAGAAATTGAGAATTTTGGTTTAGAATTAGAGAAAGTTCTTCAAGGTGTAAAAGGAGTAAAACCTGAAACTGTTTTCGCAGAAAGATTGGTTGGAAAACCTTATTTGCTTTTAGAAATTGATCGACAAGAAATTGCACGTTACGGATTGCATATTGAAGATGTTCAAGATGTAATAGAAATTGCAGTTGGAGGAAAAATCAGTTCGCAAACTGTGGAAGGACGAGAGCGATTTAATGTTCGTATTCGTTATCCAAGAGAATTACGTAATTCTCCAGAAGCTTTGGAAGATATTTATGTGAAAACTCCAACAAACGGTCAGATTCCTTTAAAGAATTTTGTGAAAATAAAATATGAAAAAGGAAGTCAGGCAATCAAAAGTGAAGATACATTTTTAGTTGGTTATGTACTTTTTGATAAACAAGATGATTTTGCAGAAGTTTCTGTGGTAGAAAATGCGCAAAATGAGATTGAAAATTTAATCCAAACAGGAGAATTGAAAGTTCCTAAAGGAATCAGTTTTGATTTTACAGGAACTTATGAAAATCAATTGCGTGCGGAAGCAACGTTACAAATTATTGTTCCTTTAGTTTTAGTAATTATTTTCATTATTCTTTATTTCCAATTCCAATCAATTCCTGTTTCTCTGATGGTTTTTAGCGGAATTGCCGTGGCGCTTTCAGGTGGATTTATGTTGCTTTGGTTGTATGGTCAAGATTGGTTCATGAATTTTGATTTATTCGGAATTAATCTTCGTGATTTATTTCATATTAAAACCATAAATATGTCTGTTGCTGTATGGATTGGATTTATTGCCTTATTCGGAATTGCAACGGATGATGGTGTTGTAATGGCGACGTATCTTTCGCAAACTTTCAAGAGAAATAATCCAAAAAATAAACAAGAAATTCGAGAATCTGTAATTGAAGCAGGACAAAAAAGAATTCGTCCTTGCTTGATGACAACAGCAACAACTTTATTGGCTTTACTTCCAATTTTGACAGCTTCAGGAAGAGGAAGTGATATCATGATTCCGATGGCAATTCCAGCTTTTGGAGGAATGTTGATTGCTTTAATTTCTCTATTTGTAGTGCCTGTACTTTTTAGTTTGTATCAAGAAAGAAGATTGAAATTTATAAATAAAAAATAGAAGGATTTAATAACACACCCCTAACCCCTCTCAAGAGGGGAATGGTGAAAATCGTAAAAATATGAATTCAAAAAAGGTAAAATATCCGCTCTTGTTTTGTTTGTTCTTGTTGTTTTCTTTTTTAGGAAAAGCGCAAACTTTGGACGAATATATTCAGATTGCTGTAGATAATAATTATGGATTGCAATCGGAAAGTTTGGAGATTGAAAATTTTGAGAATAAAAAAGAGCAAGTAAGAAGTTTAAAAGACACTAAAATTGATTTTGGTTATTTCGTTTCGGAGCCAGAAACAAGAGTAGGAAGTCAACGAGCAAAAGTGGGAGTTGGACAAGAATTTCCTTGGTTTGGAACTTTTAAAGCAAGAGAAGAAATCGTGAATTCTCAAAAAGAAGAGAAGAAGATTTTACAGAATCTTTCAAAGAAAGAATTGATTTCTCAGGTGCAACTTTCTTATTATAATTTGTATAAAATTCAAAGTGAAATTGAAACTTATAAAGAATATATTCAGAATATTTCTCTTTATGAAGAATTGAGTTTGAAAGCTGTGGAAACAAATAATATGAAGCTGACAGATGTTTATAAAATTCAGATTAAAAAAGAAGATTTTTTAAACATGTTGGCTAAAAAAGAACAATTATTAGTTTTAGAAAAGCGAATTTTTAACAAATTATTACAACGAAATCAGCAAGATACAATTGTGATTCCTACGAAAATAGAATTTAAAAACCGTATCTTTAATGGTAAATTATTGGAAGAAAATAATCCAATTATTTTAAATATCGAGCAACAAAAACAAACAGCAAGTAAGAACGAATTTTTGACTACGAAGGAAAATAAACCAAAAATTCAGATTGGAATGGATTATATTTTTGTTGATGAAATTAAAGGAATGCAAATTACAGATAATGGTAAAGATGTATTTATGCCAAAAGTTTCTTTAACGATACCAATTCTTTCCAAAAATTACAAAGCAAAAAAACAACAATATCAGGTGACTCAAGATGCTTTAGACTTGAAGAAAAAAGAACAGTTAAAAGCATTGGAAATTGCCTATAGAAAAGCAGAAACTGCTTATCAGAATGCGTATTTGGATATGCAAACAGAGCTGAAAAAGATTTCGAAAATGAAAGAAATCATAGAAGTGAGTTTGACTTCTTTAAGTACGGGAGATGTTGACTATTTGGATATTCTTTCTTTAGAGGAAGAAAATTTAAAATATGAATTGAAATACACAGAAAAAGAATATGAGTTTTTTAAAAATGAAGTGATTTTACAGTTCTTGACAGAGAAATAATCTTTTCTGTTGAGAGATTAATTTCAAACACAAAAAGAGATGGATAATAACAAAGATCAAATAAAAAATAACAACGCAAAATACCATTGTCCAATGTATTGCGAAGGTGATAAAACCTATGACAAAGAAGGAGAATGCCCAGTTTGTGGAATGTTTTTAGTAGAAGATAATAAGCAAAAAGTAGAGATCAAAGAAGAAGATTCTCGAAAGCTATATTATTGTCCAAATCATTGTAATAATAATTTACATTATAAGAACGCAGGAAACTGCCCTACTTGTGCAAGAGTACTTTTTAAAGAAGATGATTCTTATGAAGAACCAAAAGTAGAAGAACCAGTAAAACTTTATTACTGTCCGATGCATTGTAATAATGATGCCCATTATGAAACAGCAGGAAATTGTCCTACATGTGGAATGGATTTATTGAAAGAAGAAACTGTAAATAAAAAAGAAGAAAAGAAATGTTGTGATACACATTCTTCTGAAAAAATAGAAGATAAACATATAGAAAAAGAGAAATTATATTATTGCCCAATGCATTGTAATAATGATGCACATTATGAAACAGCAGGAAATTGTCCTTCTTGTGGAATGACTTTGAAAAAAGAAGAATCTGCAGGAGATAAAAAGGAAACTCAAATTTATTTCTGTTCGATGCTTTGTGAGGGAGATAAAAAATATGATGTTCCTGGAAATTGTCCAGTGTGTGGAATGTATTTAATTCAAGAAACTTCTTCTGATGAAGAAATGTCTGGAAACGAAAAAGCTTCGGATTTTCAAAATAAAGAAGAAACTCCTAAAATGAGTTGTTGTGGTGGAGAACATCAACATCATGAACATTCTCATAAGCAAACAACAAATTCAAATTCAGGACAAGGAGCGTATTTTTGTCCGATGCGATGTGAAGGAGATAAAATGTATGATGAACCGGGAAGTTGTCCAGTTTGTGGAATGCATTTAGAGAAAGATTTGACAAAAGTAACAGCTACTGCAAGTCAATATACTTGTCCAATGCATCCAGAAGTTGTGAAAGATGAACCGGGAAGTTGCCCAATTTGTGGAATGGATTTAGTTCCAATGCAAATGGAAGAAAATGAAGATGATAAAACCTATCAAACATTGGTAAAAAAGCTGAAAGTATCACTTTTATTTACAGTTCCTGTGTTTTTGATTGCAATGATAATTGATTTGGTTCCAAATAATTTCTTGTTAAATATTTTATCGCAAGCAGGTTGGAACTGGGTGATGTTTGTTTTATCAATTCCTGTAGTTTTTTATGGAGCATTTATGTTTTTCCAAAGAGCATGGATTTCTATCAAAACATGGAATTTAAATATGTTTACACTGATTGGAATTGGAGCTGGAGTTGCTTATTTGTTCAGTATTTTCGGATTAATTTTTCCAGAAGTTTTTCCAGCAGAATTCAAAACAGCAAGTGGAACAGTTTATACCTATTTTGAAGCAGTAACTGTAATTCTTACACTTGTTTTAATTGGACAAGTTTTAGAAGCAAGAGCACATAGTCAAACGAATGGAGCCATTAAAGCTTTATTACAATTAGTTCCTTCCGACGCTACTATTGTAGAAGATGGAAAAGAGAAAGTAATTCCTATTTCTGAAATTCCACATAGAGCAACTTTAAGAGTGAAACCAGGAGAGAAAATTCCTGTAGATGGAGAAATAATTGAAGGACATGCTGTAGTAGATGAATCGATGATTTCTGGAGAGCCAGTTCCTGTAGATAAAAATGTTGAAGATAAAGTGGTTGCAGGAACAATTAATGGGACTACTTCATTCTTGATGAAAGCAACAAAAGTAGGAAGTGAAACAATGCTTTCTCAGATTATTGAAATGGTAAATAATGCAAGTCGATCAAAAGCACCGATTCAAAAATTGGTAGATAGAGTTGCGAAGATATTTGTTCCAATTGTAATTGTAGTTGCAATTATCACTTTTATTATTTGGTATTTCGCAGGTCCAGAACCAGCTTTTGTGTATGCTTTTGTAAATGCAATTGCAGTTTTAATTATCGCTTGTCCTTGTGCTTTAGGATTGGCAACTCCAATGTCTGTAATGGTTGGAGTTGGACGAGGAGCTAGAGAAGGAGTTTTGATTAAAAACGCAGAAGCTTTAGAGAAAATGAAGAAAGTGGATACTGTAGTTGTAGACAAAACAGGAACAATTACAGAAGGAAAACCTTCAGTTGAAGATATTGTCTCTGTAGGAAGTCATTCAGAAACAGAACTTACAGAATGGTCAGCATCTTTAAACAAAGCTTCAGAGCATCCATTGGCTTCAGCTGTTGTGAAATATGGAAAAGCTCAGGATGTTTCTTTTAAAGAAATAACAAACTTTGAAGTAATTCCAGGAAAAGGAGCAATTGCTGAGGTAGATAATTTAAAAATTTTAGTTGGAAATGATAAATTATTAAAGCAGTTCAATGTTTCTCTTTCTGAAAAAATAGAAGACGAAGTAAAAGAAAAACAAAAACTTGGTAAGACAATTTCATATATCGTTGTTGGAGATCAAGTAGAAGGATATATTGTTTTTGTAGATGCGATTAAAAAATCTAGTAAAGAAGCAATTCATACGCTTATTGAAAAAGGTGTAGATGTGATTATGCTTACTGGAGATAATGAAAATACAGCTAAAGCGGTAGCAGATCAATTAGGGTTAGAGCATTATAAAGCTGGTTGTTTACCAGAAGATAAATTAGAAGAAGTAAAACGATTAGAAGCAGAAGGAAAGAAAGTCGCAATGTCTGGAGATGGAATCAATGATGCGCCAGCTTTAGCACAAGCTTTTGTTGGAATTGCGATGGGAACAGGAACAGATGTAGCAATTGAAAGTGCAGAAATCACTTTGGTGAAAGGAGATTTACAAGGAATTGTAAAAGCAAAAGTTTTAAGTGAAACAGTATTGAAAAATATTCATCAAAATTTATTCTTTGCATTTTTATACAACACACTTGGAATTCCTGTAGCAGCCGGAATTTTATTCCCATTCTTCGGAATATTACTTTCTCCGATGATTGCAGCAGCAGCAATGAGTTTGAGTTCTCTTTCTGTAATAAGTAATGCATTACGATTAAAAAGAGCGAAGATTTAAATATAATATAAAATTCCCCTCTTGAGAGGGGTTAGGGGTGTGTTTTTAAGGATTACACACTCTTGAAATATAGAAACACGAAATAAAAATGAAATATTTAAAACAAATTATAGGAATTATAGCAATTCTTCTTATAGGTATTTTTGTAGGGAAAATTGTTTTTCAAGATACACATGAGCATACTGAAGAAGAATTGGCTGCTGATGGAAGTATCGAATGGACTTGTTCAATGCATCCCCAAATTAGACAAAAACAACCAGGAGATTGTCCGATTTGTGGAATGGATTTGATTAAAGCTTCTGAAGTTTCAGAAACAGGAAATTCGAATACGTTTTCAATGACTAAAAATGCAATGGTTTTAGCGAACATTGAAACATTGAAGGTTGGAGAATCTGAAATGAATTCTGAAGATGCTTCGAAAACTGTTTTTGGAAAAATTCAGATTGCAGAAGATTTGGAAGAAACGCAACCTGCACATTATTCGGGAAGAATTGAGAAATTATACATCAATTACCTTGGTCAAAAAGTGAATAAACATGATAAAATTGCTGAGGTTTATTCGCCAGAATTATTAGTCGCACAAAAAGAGTTTTTGAAAGTTGCTGAAAATAAAGAAAAGCAACCAGATTTATATAAAGCAGTTTATAATAAATTAAAGCTTTGGAAACTTACGGATAAGCAAATTCAACAGATTGAATCTTCCAAAAAAATAATGGATTATATTCCAATTTACGCACATGTTTCTGGAATTGTAACAGAACAAATGGTGAAAGATGGAGATCATATTATGGATGGAAAAGCAATTTTTAAAGTAGCAAATTTAGAAAAAGTTTGGGCAGTGATGGACGTGTATGAATCAGATATTTCTAAGTTTAAAGTTGGGGATAAAATGAAAATAAACACCAAAGCTTATCCGAATGAAAATTTTGAAGGAGAAATTACTTTTATTCATCCAACAGTAGATAAACTTAAGAAAACAGTCAAAGTTCGTTTAGAATTAAATAATAAGAAAGGATTTTGGAAGCCAGAAATGCTGGTAAACGCAAATTTACTTCCTTCAAAAGAAACTATTCCTGAAGAAGAAATCATTATTCCAAAAACAGCTGTTTTATGGACAGGGAAAAGATCTATTGTTTATGTGAAGACAAAAGATGCACAACCACATTTTGAGTTGAAAGAAGTGATTGTTGCACCTTATTCAGAAAATTCATATAAAGTGCATCAAGGTTTAAATCCGGATGATCAAGTAGTGGTTTCAGGAACCTTTACAGTAGATGCTGCAGCACAATTACAAGGAAAGAAAAGCATGATGAAACTATCTGCAAAACAAGATTTAGAACAATCTGAAAAAGAAAGTTTAAACTTATTAGTAGATGATTATCTGAAAATTGTAGATAATTTGGTGAAAGGAAATGAAAAAGAAGTAAATATTTTAGTCAAAAAAACGAAAGAAGAATCTGATAGAATTTTAAAGCAAAATAAAAACGAAAAGATTAAAGATTTATTAAAAAATGTAAATCATCAGTTTCATATATTTGCGAATCAAACAAGCTTAGAAGGTCATAGAAAAGTATTTAATAATTTGACAAATTCTATGGTTGCTCTTGTTGAAAAAGTTTCTTTAGATAGAAAATTAAATGTTTTTCATTGTCCAATGGCAAATAGTAATGAAGGAGGAAATTGGATTAATGATAAATCAGAAGTATTGAATCCATATTTTGGAGATGCAATGCTTTCTTGCGGAACTTTAGAAAACGAACTTAATTAACCCTATATAAATAACAAAAATGAAAAAATCAATTTTAGCAGTAGTATTTTTAGCTACAACGTTAGTAGCTACATCTTGTGGTGATGCAAAAAAAGAAAATGAAGCAAAAACTCCAAAGACTGAAGAAGTAAAAAAAGAAGTAAAAGAGACTAAAGCTCCAGAAGCTAAGAAGGAAATGGCGGCAGCTGTTTACCAATGTCCAATGGATTGTGAAAAAGGTAAAACTTACGAAAAAGAAGGAAAATGTCCTACTTGTAAAATGGATTTAGCAAAAATGGATACTAAAGACGGAGAGAAGAAAGAAGCTTCTCATGATGGGCACGGACATGATTCTCACGAAGGACATGCTCACTAAAAAATAGTAAATAAGTTATTAAAGGGATGCTGAAAAGCATCCCTTTTTTATTAAATAATAGTTTTAGTTATCAGTTTATGGTGTTAATATTAACTTTTATTGATATTATTTTAACATAAATCTTATATGTGTGTTAAAAAATTAAAGCAATTCCTATATTTACATCAATTTAAATTTTTTAATATGAAGAAACTATTATTTTCAATTTTTTCTGTTGCCATGCTTAATAGTATGACGGCACAAACACCTGGAGATACTTTAGTGGTTCAAGCGTTTGATTACTCTGAAACACATAGTACAAATCCATGGGGTGGACAAATCCGTGATAAGGATTTAGATTTCTCAGTTTTACCTGATGATGTGACTTTTTCTAAGATAATTATGCTTTACTCAATGCGTTGTAAAGATGGTTTAGTTTCAGACTTTGATGATAAGAATAAAGGATGTGGAGAATGGGATTATTCTGCAAATACTTATTTACATGACCCAACTAAGAAAGATGAACTATTAACAACACATCCTAATTATAAAATACAAGGATTTAGTGGAGATTCTTATGAATACACTGATATTCCAACCTATACGCACTATCAGTATACTTTAGGGGAAGCTGTTATCACAAATACGATTAGTGAAACAGTTGGTGCTGTTGGTACAGGAACTTCTTCTTTAAATGATGTTGTTTCTGTTCAAAATAAATCTGGAAAAAGTCAATTTTTAATTACTGCTTCTGAATTAACATCTGCAGGGATCGCAGCAGGAGATATTACAGGTTTAAAATTAAATGTATTAACAGGAACAAGTGAAGCGAAGTTTTTAAGAATTCGTTTTAAAGAGATGTCTGATAATACAATTGATGTGGAGAATTTAAATTTAGACGGTTTTACGCAAGTTTATTTTAATAATTATACTACTGAAGTTGGAGACAATCATTTACAGTTTACAAATCCATTTAACTGGGATGGGACTTCTAATATTTTAGTAGAATTAAACTTTACTTCTGATTCTGAAACTTCAGAAATTACAATTGAAGGAGGAGCTGCTTCAGCTAATACAGTTCTTACAAGTGATATTACAGATCACTATATGGAATTAGGAGGAACAAATCAATATTTAGATTTACCAGATGCTACGCATGATTTTTCAGATGGTATGTCTTTTTCTGCATGGGTTTATTATGATACTTTCGGAAATTGGTCAAGAGTTATTGATTTTGGAAATGGACCAGGGTCAGATAATATTTTAATTGCTAATGAAGGTACTACACAGCATTTAGTTTTTAGTACAAGAAATGGAAGTGAAAGTAAAACTATTAAAGCTGAGAATGTTTTAGTAGAAAAGACATGGATGTATATTTCAGGTTCTGTGGATGCTTCAGGAAATGGTAAATTATACTTAAATGGAGAAGAAGTTGCTTCAGGAGAATTAATAGTTCCAGAAAGTATTGAAAGAACAAACAATTACATTGGTAAAAGTAACTGGAATAATGATAAGAATTTTGATGGAAGATTAGATGAAGTTGCAATGTGGAATACTGCTTTATCATTAGATGAAATGAAAGAGCATATGTATTCAAAAGTTACTTCTTCACACTCTAAGTACAGTAACTTATTATTTAGTTTTAGCTTTGATGATGCGAATTTAACTACAGCATCAGATGATTCAGCTAATAACGTGGTAGGTACAGTAATGAATTATGTTACTTTCCCTGTATTTAAAGGAGATGAAATTGTTAAAAATATTTCTGCTAAATCAACGCGTCCAAATATTGATTTTGTACAAGGTGAATATGAGCAAACTATTAGTGAAACTATAGAGTTAGTTTCTGTTCAAAATGAACCAAATGTTGTAAAGAATTATGAAATTATACCTGATGCTGAAGCACAAGAGTCTGATGAAGTAAATGAAGTGAGTTCTGTAAATTACTGGGAAGCAGTTCCAGAAGAAACTATTGATGGAGAAACAGGAGAGGTTATTTCTACTGAAGATGTGACTCCAAAAGGAACTATAACTATTGAAGATTTAGAATATTACAGAAGATGGGATTCTAGATTTGAAATTATGTCATTTGTTACGCCTTATGGTATAGGATTAGACTTAGGTGAAGGAAAAACTTGGTCTTTTGATGTTACAGATTTTGCACCAGTATTTAAAGATACAAGAAGAATCACTGTAGAAGGTGCTGGAAGATGGCAAGAAGACATGGATATTAAATTCTTATTTATTGTTGGAACACCTCCAAGAGATGTAGTTGATATTGAGCAAATCTGGAGAGCACAAAGTAGAGGATATGATGATATCGCTGCAGACAGATATTTCGCTCCAAAAGAAATGATGATGAATGCAGATGCTGAGTACTTTAAAATTCGTTCTGCTATTACAGGGCATGGACAACAAGGTGAGTTTGTACCAAGAAATCACTATATGAATATCAATGGAGGTTCTAATGAGTTTACTTGGCAGGTTTGGAAAGAATGTGCGGACAACCCAATTTATCCACAAGGAGGAACATGGGTTTACGATAGAGCTGGATGGTGTCCAGGAATGGCAACAGATGTAGAAGAAATGGATATTACGGAATTTGTAACTTCAGGTCAAACTGCAACTATCGATTATGGAGTTGTTTCTGCGTCGGGACAAACTAGTTATATTGTAGCAAATCAATTAGTTTCTTATGGAGAAATAAACCATACTTTAGATGCTGAATTAGTAGAAGTTCGTGAGCCTTCTAACAGAGTAGAATTTGCAAGATTTAATTCTGTTTGTAATGACCCTAAAGTGGTAATCAAAAATACAGGAGCTACTACATTAACATCAGCTACTATTGAGTACTGGGTGAATAATGATGGAGAAAAATCTACTTATGAGTGGACTGGAAGTTTAGAATTTAACGAAACAGCTGTAGTTGTTTTACCAACTTCTGATGAGTTATGGGCTTCAGCAGTTTCTACTACAAATACTTTCTTTGCAGAGATTAGTGCTCCAAATGGAGGTTCAGACGAATATGAGTTTAATAATAAATACACATCTAAATTTGAATTGCCAGAAGTAATGCCTTCTAATTTTACAGTATATTTTAAATCAAATAATAGAGCATACGAGAATAATTATCGAATTTTAGATTCTGATGGAAATGTTGTATTAGAGAGAAATAATTTAAATAATAATACAATTTATGAAGACGATCTTGAATTAGGTTTAGGTTGTTATACTTTTGAATTTAACGATACAGCAGATGATGGAATTAGATGGTGGGCTAATTATCAGCAAGCTGGTATTGGTGAGGTTAAAATTTTACAAAATGGTTCTACAATTAAAGAATTTTATGGAAATGGTGATTTTGGAAGTGGTTTTATATATAACTTTACAGTAGCATTCCCATTATCTTACGAGGAAGTAAATGCTATTTCTGATTTAGAAGTGTATCCAAACCCAGCATCTGATGAATTCTTCATTACAGGAGAAAAAGTACAAGAAGCTGAGATTACAATCTTTGATAGTTTAGGAAGAAGTATTGAAATTCCAATGACAGTTGAAGATAATAAATTAACTTTTAACACAAGAAATACTGCTTCAGGAGTATATATCATTAATATTAAAAAAGGAGCTGGTACAGAGGTTAAAAAGATGGTTATTGAATAAGATTTATATTTCTCAATAATAATTATTTGGAAGCAGCCTTTTTTGGGCTGCTTTCTTTTTGGCTTAGGGATTGGAGCGGCATCCTTTTTTGCTTTTCTTCATTCAGTTGCTTTAGCAAAAAAGATATAGCGAAAAGCCCGACCTTTTTCTGAGTTTTTAGAAACGAAGAAAAATGGGAAGCCCCAGAGATTTTATTCATTTTTTTCTTGATAAAAAAACGAACCAAAAAAATCAAGATTTGTACTTTTAAAATTTTAAAAATAGGTCAGTTAAATTTCGGTAAACACTTTTAATCTGAAAAAAATATATATTAATTATTTTAATAGACATTATAACGTTTAAAATCTTATGAGGGAATTTAGTTTCACCTAAAACACACCCCTAGCCCCTCTCAAGAGGGGAACTTGACAATCTCTATGCTTTTATACAAAAAAATCCCTCTAAAATTTAGAGGGATTTTTCATTTATTTTTTTGTTGTTTTCTTTGTTGTAGTTTTTTTCTTCGTAGTTGCTTTTTTACGAGTTGTTTTCTTTTTAGGAGCTTTTTCTTCGATGATTTTTTTCACTTCTTCTAAAGTTAAAGCTGGTGCATCTGTTGTTTTTGGCATCTCAATTTTCACTTTTCCTTGAATGATATTGAAACGTCCCCAACGTGCTTTTTCTACTCGAATTCCTTCTTCTTCCCAGTTGTGAATTACTTTTTCGATTTCTTTTCTCTTTTTATCTTCAATCAACTCAACGATGTTGTCATAAGTTAAATTATCGAAATCATATTTTTTATTCACATTGATGAAAATTCCATTCCATTTGATGAAAGGACCAAAACGTCCAACACCTTTTTGTACTGGTAGATTTTCATATTCAGCAATTGGCGCATCTGCTTTTTGCTTTGCTTTAATCAACTCAATTGCTCTTTCTAAATCTACATCTAACGGATTTTCATCTTTTGGTAAAGAAACATACATAGTTCCGTATTTCACATAAGGACCAAATCTTCCGTTTGAAACCACCACTTCAGTATCTTCAAACATTCCTAAATCTTTAGGTAAAAGGAATAAATCTAAAGCTTCTTCTAGAGTAATTGTCCCAAGATTTTGATCTTTTTGTAAACTAGCAAACTGTTTATTTTCATCATCTTTATCTCCAATCTGTGCCATCGCACCAAATCTTCCAAGACGAACACTAACTTGTTTTCCTGTTTTCGGATCTGTACCTAAAATTCTTTCTCCGCTTTCTCTTTCTGCATTTTCAGCAACATTTTGAACTGTTGGGTGAAATTCTGTGTAGAAACCTTTAATCATTTCAATCCAGTTTTCATTTCCAACAGCAATTTCATCAAAATCAGCTTCTACTTTTGCTGTAAATCCGAAATCTAAAATGTTTGAGAAATGTGCTACTAAGAAATCATTTACGATATTTCCGATATCTGTTGGAATTAATTTTCCTTTTTCAGAACCTACTTTTTCAGTCAATTGTTTTGAAGAAATTTCATTATTAGTTAAGACTAATTGTGTGTAATTTCTTTCATTTCCTTCCATCGTTCCTTTCTCGATATATCCTCTTCTTTGCACTGTAGAAATCGTTGGTGCATAAGTAGATGGTCTACCAATTCCAAGTTCTTCTAATTTCTTTACTAATGCAGCTTCAGAGAAACGATAAGGAGCTTTAGAATATCTTTCTGTTGCAGAAATATGATTGTTTAAAAGCGTTTCGTTTACTTCTAGTTTTGGTAACATTCCTGATTGCTCATCATCTTCGTTATCAGTTCCTTCTAAATAAACTTTCAAGAAACCTTCAAAAGTGATTACCTCTCCGTTTGCAGCAAAAATATAATCATTTTTATCATTCGAAATCTTCACATTTGTACGCTCTAATTGCGCGTCACTCATCTGTGAAGCAATCGTTCTTTTCCAAATTAAACTATATAATCTATCTTGATCAAAATCAACAGAAATTGTTTGTTTTGTCAAATCTGTAGGACGAATCGCTTCGTGCGCTTCTTGTGCTCCTTTAGATTTTGTTTTGAAGTTTCTAGGATTACTAAAATTCTCTCCATAAGTGTTTGAAATTACTTCCTGAGCAGTTGCTATCGCATCGTTTGATAAATTCAAACTATCTGTTCTCATATAAGTAATTAATCCGGCCTCATACAGTCTTTGTGCAATCATCATTGTTTTTGCAACTGGGAAACCTAATTTTCTAGAAGCTTCCTGTTGTAGTGTAGATGTTGTAAAAGGTGCTGTTGGAGATTTTTTAGCAGGTTTTGTTTGAATGTCAGAAACTTTAAAAGTACCATCAATACAAGAATTTAAAAAGGCTGATGCTTCTTCTTTTGAGTTGAAATTACTTGCAATTTTTGCTTTGAATTTCTTTCCAGCTTTGTTTGAAAACTCTGCTTCAATTTTATAAGAAGCTTTTGGTGTGAAAGCTAAAATATCTCTTTCTCTTTCTACAATCAGACGAACAGCAACAGACTGAACACGCCCAGCAGAAAGTCCTCCTTTTACTTTTCTCCACAATACTGGTGAAAGCTCATATCCTACGATTCTATCTAAAACACGTCTTGCTTGTTGCGCATTTACCAAATCATAGTTTATTTGTCTTGGAGTTTCTACAGCTTTCAGAATTGCTTTCTTTGTAATCTCATGAAAAACAATTCTTTTCGTTTTATCTTCCTTTAGTTTTAATTGCTCTTGTAAGTGCCAAGCAATTGCTTCTCCTTCACGATCCTCATCACTTGCTAACCAAACAGTTTCGGCTTTTTTCGACAAATCTTTTAGTTTCTTTACAACTGCTTTCTTATCAGAGGAAACAATATATTTTGGACTAAAATCACCATCAGTATCAATTCCCAATTCATTTGAAGGTAAATCTGCAATATGTCCAAAACTAGACTCTACTTGAAAATCTTTACCTAAAAATTTTTCTATTGTTTTTGCTTTTGCTGGTGACTCTACTATTACTAAATTCTTTGCCATAAAATCTTAAAATTTGTTTTAAAATAACTCTTTCCATACAATCATTTAATCGGTCGTCTTGAGTTATCGGGGTACAAAAGTATATAGAAATTTTAATTTTACTAATCTATTTTTGATTATATCTCAATAATAAGAGAAAATTAACTTAATATTAATCAAGGTTTTAGACTAATATATTTCAAAATTAAAAATAATCTTCTTTCTTTTTTAATTATTTGTAAATCAATTTTTTATAAAAAAATAGTGTTAAATTTTTTTAAAAATATACCGTGAATTAATTGAATATATTAAAAAATAAATTTTACTCAGTTTCCGTGACATAAATCATATTTCTTTTATCACCTAATACCGTTAAATGTTAATTTTTTCAGAGAATACAATTTTTGAAAAGGAGCATAAAGATAGTTTTTTTCTATAAAATGAAAATTTTGAAACACACACTTATAAGAAAAATTAATTTTAAAATTTTAATAAACGTAGTTTTTTGTAAGAAAAATCTAAGGTTTAACACTAAATAAATATTCAGACTAAAAATAATAATCATTAAAAAAATCATAAAAAACAGATTTAAAACCAGCTATTTAGAATGATTTTTAGCTGTTTGGTTTTTATTTTTTTAGGTTGAAAATAGATTAAGTTTATAAAAATCAATATTTTACTTTTAGAATTTCGAAAAAAATAGGAAAACTCTTTCAGAAAAAGTGATTTTTTTAATCTTACTGTCATAATGTCATAAATAAAATATTAGTTATATCTTTGCCACACAATTTGATATAGAATGAGTACTGAAAAAGTTATCGATGCTAAAAAGCAAGGAAATGCTTTAATAACAGAGCACAAGGAAGAAAATAATAAGAAATTATATATAGAAAACTATGGATGTCAAATGAATTTCAACGATAGTGAAATTGTTGCATCTATATTATCAGAGCAAGGATATAATACTACAGAGCATATGGAAGATGCAGATTTAGTATTAGTAAACACTTGTTCGATTCGTGAAAAAGCTGAATTAACGGTTCGTAAGCGTTTAGAAAAGTTTAATGCAGTGAAGAAAATCAATCCAACGATGAAAGTTGGAGTTCTTGGTTGTATGGCAGAGCGTTTAAAAGCAAAATTCTTAGAAGAAGAGAAGATTGTTGATTTAGTAGTAGGACCAGATGCTTACCGTGATATTCCGAATTTATTAGCGGAAGTAAATGAAGGAAGAGATGCTGTAAACGTAATTTTATCAAAAGATGAAACTTATGGAGATGTTTCTCCAGTTCGTTTAAATACAAATGGAGTTTCTGCTTTCGTTTCTATTACTCGTGGATGTGATAATATGTGTACTTTCTGTGTAGTTCCTTTTACAAGAGGAAGAGAAAGAAGTAGGGATCCGCAAAGTATTTTGGAAGAAATTCAACAATTAGCAGATAAAAATTATAAAGAAATTACGCTACTTGGACAAAACGTAGATAGTTACCTTTGGTATGGAGGGGGATTGAAAAAAGATTTCAAAAAAGCTTCAGAAATTGCAAAAGCTACAGCTGTTGATTTTGCCCAATTATTGGATATGGCTGCAACTCGTTTCCCAAAAATGCGTTTCCGTTTTTCAACATCAAATCCTCAAGATATGTCGATTGATGTGTTACACGCAATGGCAAAACATGAGAATATTTGTAAATATATTCACCTTCCAATCCAGTCAGGAAGTGATAATATGTTGAAAATAATGAATCGTCAGCACACAAGAAAAGAATACATGGAATTGATAGATAACGTTCGTGAGATTATTCCTGGATGTGCTATTTCACAAGATATGATTGTTGGTTTCTGTGGAGAAACAGAAGAAGATCATCAAGATACATTGTCTTTAATGGAATATGTAAAATATGATTACGGATTCATGTTTGCTTATTCAGAAAGACCAGGAACTTTAGCGGAGAAAAAATTAGAAGATGATGTTCCTAATGATGTTAAGAAAAGAAGACTTAGTGAAGTAATTAATTTACAAAGAGCTTTAAGTTTAGAAAAAACACAAGCATTTATCGGTCAAAAAGTAGAAGTTCTTATCGAAGGGAATTCTAAAAAATCAGATCAACACTGGATGGGAAGAAATACGCAAAATTATGCTGTAGTTTTCCCTAAAACGGATGAGCAAGTTGGAGATTTCGTGATGGTAGAAATCGAAGATTGTACTTCAGCTACGCTTATTGGTAAAGCAGTAAAATAAATTATAAATGCTGAAAAAGAAGATATGGAGTCATTACAAGCAATAAAGCAACGCTTTGGTATTATAGGGAACGATCATCATTTGAATCTTGCCTTGGAGAAAGCCATTCGCGTTGCTCCAACTGATATATCTGTCTTGGTAACAGGAGAAAGTGGAGTTGGAAAGGAAAGTATTCCGAAAATTATCCACTCGCTTTCTCATAGAAAACATGCAAAATATATTGCAGTAAACTGTGGGGCAATTCCAGAAGGAACTATTGATAGTGAACTTTTTGGACATGAAAAAGGAGCTTTTACAGGAGCAACAGCTACAAGAAAAGGATATTTTGAAGTAGCAGATGGAGGAACAATTTTTTTGGATGAAGTTGGAGAATTACCTTTAACAACACAAGTTCGTTTACTTCGTGTTTTGGAAAATGGAGAATTTATCAAAGTAGGTTCTTCTGTGGTTCAAAAAACGAATGTAAGAATTGTTGCTGCAACAAATCTGAAAATGATGGAAGCTATTCAGAAGAATAGATTTAGAGAAGATTTGTATTATCGTTTGAGCACGGTAGAAATTCAACTTCCGCCTTTGCGAGAACGAAAAGGAGATATTCATTTGTTGTTTAGAAAGTTTTCGGCAGATTTTGCACAGAAATACAGAATGCCAACCATTCGTTTGACAGATAGTGCAATTGAACTTTTAAAGAATTACAATTTCCCTGGAAATATTCGTCAGCTTCGAAATATTGCAGAACAAATTTCTGTAGTAGAGGAAGAACGAGTTATTACTCCAGAGCTTTTGAGTTTGTATTTACCAAATTTTGGTTCAAATCTTCCAACAGTTGTAGAAGGAAGTTCTTCGAGTGGAGGAAGTGATTTTGCCAACGAACGAGAAATTATGTATAAGATTTTATTTGATATGCGAAATGATATCAATGATTTAAAGAAATTGACACATGATTTATTACAACATGGATATGATGAACATGTTCATGAGCGAAATCAACATATGATTGAGAAGATTTATAAAGATCAGAATACTGTTGAACCAACAGAAAATCAAGATCCGAAAGTAGAAGTGTTACAAATTTCGCATACACCAACCTATTCGGAGCCTGTAGATATTGATGCTGAAGATGCGGATGAATCTCTTTCATTACAAGACAAAGAAGTGGAAATGATCAAGAAATCTTTGGAAAGAAATAACGGGAAACGAAAATTGGCAGCCAAAGAATTAGGTATTTCTGAACGAACTTTATATAGAAAAATAAAACAATATAATTTATAGATTTTCTAAAACAATTTATAAATTTGAATTAATACACGATTGTAAATGAAGTTATTGAAAAAAATAGTTGTCTTGATGTTTTTGAGTTCTGTGGTCATTAGCTGTGGAGTTTATTCTTTTACAGGGGCACAAACGAATGCAAAATCAATTCAGATTAATTTCTTCCCAAATAATGCGTCTTTAGTAGAGCCAACTTTGAGTCAGAGATTTACAGAATCTATCCGAGATTTATTCACAACGCAGACGAATTTAACTTTAGAAAAATCTGGAGGAGAATTAATAATTGATGGAGAAATCACTGGTTATAGAATTACTCCTATGAGTGCAACAGCTGATCAGACAGCAGCACAAAATAGATTAACTATAACAGTTAATATTCGATTCTATGATACTTTGGATGATAGTCAGGATTTTGAAAAATCATTCTCTTATTTCTATGATTATCCAGCGAGTGAGCAATTGATTGGAGGAACTTTAGATGATGCTTATCTAGAGATTTTTGAGAGAATAACACAAGATATTTTTAACGCTACAGTAGCTAAATGGTAATTTTATGATTAGTTCGAATGATTTTTTAAAAATTTTAGGTGAAAATTCTAAAATTGGAAGTAAGGAAACTGAAAACTTGAAAGAGATTTTAGAGAAGTTCCCTTATTTTCAAGTTTCAAGAGCTTTGTATTTAAAGGGTTTAAAAAATCAAGAGAGTTATGAATACAATAAACAGCTTAAAATAGCTGCAGCATACACAGCTGATAGAAGTATTTTGTTTGACTATATTTCTTCAGATGATTTTAGAAATCAACAGAATATAGAAAATACTTCTACAGAGATTCCTAAAATAGAACCAGTAGAAAACGAAAAAGAAGAAGTTGAAGAAATCCTAGACTTAGGAAAGCCTTTAGATTTTGAGAAAAACGATTATTTATCTTTTTCTGAGTGGTTACAAGTAGGAAGTGTAAAAAAAGTTAGTAGATCAAAAATTGGTGAAATACCAAAAAATATAACAGGAAAATTAGAATTAATTGACAAGTTTATTGCTTCTAATCCGAAAATGAAAACACCGAATACATCTGGCAAGAATGAAAATATTGCGGTAGAAAGTACCAAAATTAACGATCATATTATGACTGAAACTTTAGCAAAAGTTTACCTAGAACAGAAGAAATATGATAGTGCAATTAAAGCTTATCGCATATTAAGTTTGAAATATCCAAAAAAAAGTGTTTTATTTGCAAATCAAATTAAGGCAATAAAAGTTTTACAAAAAAATAAATAACAACAATGTACAGTATATTTTTAGTTTTAATTATGATTGTAGCATTTTTGCTAATCTTAATTATTATGGTTCAAAATCCTAAAGGAGGAGGTTTATCATCATCTTTCGGAGCAGGAGGTTCGCAATTAGGTGGAGTTCAAAATACAAATGATTTCCTTGACAAAGGTACTTGGACTTTAGCTATCGCTTTATTGGCTTTAATTTTATTATCAAACTTTGCAGCTCCAAAACAAGGAAGTGCGGCAACTGAGTCTTCACTTCAAAATACAATTGAGCAAAGAGAAATTCAAGAAACAGAAATTCCAACGGATAGTAAGACAGCTACACCAGCTGAAACTACTACAGCACAAGATACTGCTAAATAATTTTATTTTTTGTAAAATTATTTAATAGAAAAAATATATTTCATATTTAAAAAATGCCAACGTGTCATCGTTGGCATTTTTTTTTAACTATTTGTCATGAAAAATCCAATGGCATAATTTTCGTAAATTAGACATCGGTGAAATTAAAAACTAATAAATCAAATGAAAGAAGTTAATATAAAACCATTAGCAGACAGAGTTCTTATTGAGCCTTTAGCAGCAGAAACAACAACTGCTTCAGGGATTATCATTCCAGATTCAGCAAAAGAAAAACCACAAAAAGGTACAGTAGTAGCTGTAGGGACAGGAACGAAAGACGAACCATTAACAGTAAAAGTTGGTGATACAGTTTTATATGGTAAATATGCTGGTACTGAATTAAAATTAGAAGGTACTGATTATTTGATTATGAGAGAGAGTGACATTTTCGCAATTCTATAAAAAATTAAACAAAGATGGCAAAAGATATAAAATTTGATATTGAAGCACGTGATGGTTTAAAACGTGGTGTGGATGCTTTAGCAAACGCAGTAAAAGTAACTTTAGGACCAAAAGGAAGAAATGTAGTAATCGAGAAGCCGTTTGGTGGACCAACTATTACTAAAGATGGAGTTTCTGTAGCTAAAGAAATCGAATTAGAAGACAAGATCGAGAACATGGGAGCTCAAATGGTAAAAGAGGTAGCTTCTAAAACAAATGATATTGCAGGAGATGGTACAACTACTGCAACTGTTCTTGCGCAAGCAATCGTAAAAGAAGGATTGAAAAATGTTGCTGCTGGAGCAAATCCTCTAGATTTAAAAAGAGGAATTGATAAAGCTGTAACTGCCATTGTTGCTGAATTAAAATCAACTTCTCAGGAAGTAGGTGATAATTCTGATAAAATCAAACAAGTAGCTTCTATTTCTGCAAACAACGATAGTACTGTTGGAGATTTAATTGCTCAAGCTTTTGATAAAGTAGGGAAAGAAGGTGTAATTACTGTAGAAGAAGCAAAAGGTAGAGAAACTTATGTAGACATCGTTGAAGGAATGCAGTTTGATAGAGGATATTTATCTCCTTATTTCGTAACTGATTCTGAGAAAATGATTGTTGATTTAGAGAATCCATATATCTTATTATTTGAGAAGAAAATTGGATCTTTAAAAGATTTATTACCAATTTTAGAGCCAGTTGCTAAGAGTGGAAAGCCATTATTAATCATCGCAGAAGATGTAGAAGGTGAGGCTTTAGCTACATTAGTAATGAACAAATTAAGAGGAGCTCTTAAAATTGCTGCAGTAAAAGCTCCAGGATTTGGAGATAGAAGAAAAGCAATGTTAGAAGACATCGCTATCTTAACAGGAGGAACTGTAATTTCTGAAGAAAGAGGATTTACTTTAGAAAATGCAACTATCGAAATGTTAGGAACTGCTGAGAAAGTTACTATTGATAAAGATAATACTACAATCGTAAACGGAGCTGGAGCTGAGGATTCAATCAAAAACCGTGTGAACCAAATTAAAGCACAAATTGAAACTTCAACTTCTGATTATGATAAAGAAAAACTTCAAGAGCGTTTAGCTAAATTAGCTGGAGGTGTTGCTGTTCTTTATGTTGGAGCTGCATCTGAAGTAGAGATGAAAGAAAAGAAAGACCGTGTGGATGATGCATTACACGCAACTAGAGCTGCTGTTGAAGAAGGAATTGTTCCTGGAGGAGGAGTTGCTTTAGTACGTTCTAAAGCTGTTTTAGGAAATGCAAACGGAGAAAATGCTGATGAAGAAACAGGAATCAGTATTATTGATAGAGCAATTGAGGAGCCATTACGTCAAATCGTGCAAAATGCAGGAGGAGAAGGTTCTGTAGTAGTTGCAAAAGTAATCGATGGTGAAGGAGATTTTGGATATAATGCTAAGAATGAAGAGTACGTTCAAATGTTATCTGCTGGAATTATCGATCCAACAAAAGTAACTCGTGTTGCTTTAGAAAATGCTGCGTCTGTTGCAGGAATGATTTTAACTACTGCTTGTACTTTAGTTGATATTAAATCTGATGATGCACCAGCTATGCCACCAATGGGTGGTGGAATGCCAGGAATGATGTAAGAAATAGATGTTTAATAGGATTCGAAAAAGGCTATCTCTGAAAACGAGATGGTCTTTTTTGTTTTTTTAGGTTACCTTTGTCTTAGTTGGTATGTTTTTATGGCTTAGGGATTGAAGTGGCATCCTTTTGCTGCTTGCAGATTTGCAGCAAAAGATATAACGGAAAGCCCGACCCGGTAGGGAAAGCTCCAAAAAATGGATAGAATGTGAGGATGTACTTGAGGTTAATAGATAATTTTACATTTATCTTATGAGAATCTTTTATTTAAAACACACCCCTAGCCCCTCTCAAGAGGGGTATTTAAAAATCTGTAAATATTAAACGAGTCGTGATAATGTTTAATTTTAAAAATAAATAACATTGATTTTAATTTATTCACATAAAATTACGCCGAGACTAACGTATATTTTCAAACATATATTTGTTAGAATCTTACAGATTGAAATTTCTTTTACAAGTGATATTTCGGAGTTTGTGTCTTTTAGTGGGCCAAAATTAACGTATGCGAAACAAGCTTTGGGAAAGGAGTTTTTTATTAGAAGTCATGATTTACTTTTTCAACAAGGGATTCAGGATGTAGAGATTTCGATGAATTCTTGGGAAGAAGTTCCATGCTTTTTTCCGAGTATGAATTCTTCTATTCCATTTGATATTTTTGCAGCTGGTTTTTATTTATTGAGTCGCTATGAAGAATATTTTCCGCATAAAGAAGATCAGTATGAACGATTTCCGGCAAGTGAGAGTTTAGCATATAAAAGTGGTTTTTTAGAATTTCCTGTGATCGATATTTGGGCTTATAAATTTTTGAAAGTTTTAAAAGAACGTTATCCGGATTTTGAAGTGATAGAAAGAGAGTTTGAATATATTTCTACTTTTGATATTGATATTGCTTTTGATTATAAGCACAAAGGAATCATCCGAACTTTAGGGGGGACTTCGAGAGATATTTTGAGTTTGAGAATTGGAAAAATGATTCAGCGTTATTTGTCAATTTTTGGTTTATTAAAAGATCCTTTTGATGCTTTTGATCGAATAATTCAGATTCAAAATAGATATGAGATCAAGACCTTGTTTTTCTTCCAAATTGGAGATTATACGACTTATGATAAAAATATTTCGGCTACCAATACAAAATTTCGTTCGTTGATAAAATCTGTTTCGGATTATGCAGATGTAGGTTTGCATCCTTCTTATTTTACGATGCGAAATAGTGAAAAATTGAAAAAAGAGAAAACACGATTAGAAAAAATTCTAAATCGACCGATATATCAATCTCGTCAACATTTTTTAAGATTAGATTTACCTGAAACTTATCAGAACTTAATAGATTTGGAAGTTTTAGAAGATTATACGATGGGATATCCGAGTCATGTAGGTTTTAGAGCTAGTACATGTACACCATTTTATTTTTATGATTTGGATTATGAAATTCAAACGCCACTAAAAGTTTATCCTTTTGCTGTGATGGATGCGACTTTGAGAGATTATTTAAAACTTAAACCTAAAGAAGCTTTTAGGAAAATGGTAGCGATAAAAAATGAAGTACAGAAAGTAAACGGAACTTTGATTACACTTTTTCACAATGAAATTTTTAGTAAAAATGAACGTTGGAAAGACTGGGAAAATATATACGAAGGATTTGTAAAAGAAATGACATTAAAGAATGATAAAAAGATTCAATAAGAAAGATCTTAATTTAGAAAAATATAATAATTGCATTGAAAAAGCAGAAAATTCAAGATTGTATGCTTTTAGTTGGTATTTAGATATTGTTGCAGAAAATTGGGAAGTTTTGGTGTATGGAGATTATGAAGTTGTGATGCCATTGCCAATTCGTAAGAAATATGGAATCAAATATGTGTACCATCCTTTTTGGGTTTTAGAACTAGGAATTTTTTATTTGAAAAAGAATAAAGAAGTAGAGAAAGAGCTTCTGGAATATGTTTCTAAAAAATATCTTTTTTCGGAGTTTCGTTTGAATTCAGATAATGTCCTGGAAGGAAGTCTTGGGAATATTTCTTTAATCGACTTGAGAGAGTCTTATGAGGTTATTTCTAAACGTTATAATAAGGGAAGAAGAAAAGACATGAAAAGAGCTGTAAATTCACATTTAAACTTCTCTCAGAAAGGAAATATGGAAGATTTGATAAAGATGTTTCGAGAAAATATTGGAGGAAGAGTTTCTAATATTCAAGATGCAGACTATGAAAATCTTAAAAAAATAATAAAATTTTGTCTTGAAAATAATTTAGGAGAATTGTACACTGTAGAAGATGAATCGTTTAATATCGTGGCAATTGGCTTCTTTTTACTGCATAAAAATAAAGTCACAACACTGATTACAGCTACAGATTTCAATAATCGTAAGAATGGAGCAAATACTTTTTTGTTAGATTCTGTCGTTAGAAAACATATAGGAAAAGAGTTGTTTTTTGATTTTGGAGGATCTAATATTCCTAGTATCGCTGATTTTTTTAATAGTTTTGGTGCCGAAGAAACGCATTATACTTTATTTAAATCAGGAATGCTTTCTAAGATTAAATAAAATACTTTTTTCAATAGAGATTAAAACACGATAGATGAATAATATAAAACACATTTTTTTTGATTTAGACCATACTTTGTGGGATTTTGAAACAAATTCAGATCTTGCTTTGGAAGCTATTTTAAAAGAAAATACGAGTATTGATGTAGAAGAATTTTTGAAATTCTACAGACCGATAAATCATGAATATTGGCAGAAATATGCTAAACATGAAGTAACAAAAGAAGCTTTGAAATATGGTAGATTAAAAGATACTTTTGATGCTTTGAATTATGAAATACAAGATGATAAAATTCTTTTTTTAGGAGAAGAATATTTGGAGAAATTAGCTGAGTTTGATCAGTTATTTGAAAACACACATGAGGTTTTAAACTACTTAAAAGAAAAATATACTTTACACATCATTACGAATGGATTTAAGGTAGTTCAGAATAAAAAAATCAAGAATTCTAAACTTGAATCTTACTTTGATGTGATTGTAACTTCCGAATGTGTTGGTGTGAATAAACCAAATCCTGAAATCTTCAAATTTGCTTTGGAAAAAGCGGGAGCAGAAGTTGAAAATTCGATGATGATTGGAGATAATTTACAGACGGATATTTTAGGAGCAAAAAATGTCGGAATGCAAACAATTTTTTGTAACTTTAATAGAGACACAACTGAAAAAGGAATTACTCAAATTCATGAATTAAAAGATTTATTTTCAATACTTTAATTCAAAGTTGTTCTTATTTAATGTTTTGTAAATAAGTAATTTACGTAATATTTATATAGAATTTTAAACTTGCTGGACGATCAAGAGAATCGTGTCAGTAGGATTTTTGTACCCTAATTTTAACGATATTTCAAATTAAAATTAATAATTAAAATATTGATTTTAAAAATAAATTATTTCGATTAAAATAACATAATTATATAATAAAAATTAATTTTTATTGTTTTAAATAGTAGTTAAGATTAATTAAAAACATTAGAATATGAAAAAATGGTTGTTTGTATTTGGAATGATTTCCATTTTGCTTTTTTCATGTACGGATAGTCTTGATTTTGATCAAGCAGATGATGCAGAGTTTTTAACCCAAAATAAATTATCAATTGTTCATTTTACATTAAAAGGAATCGATTTTACAGAGTACCAAGATTTGGAAGTTGTATCTGCAAAAGACAGTACTCGATTTGATGTTTTTGAACAAGAATTCGTACAAAAGCATTTAGTCAAATTAGATTTACAATTCACAATTAATAACAGATTTAATTATAATACTTTGGTAAATATTTTCTTCAAAAATGATGCAGGAGAAAGAATTTATCAAGTAGGTCCTTTACTTGCTCCTTCTGGCAAGGAAGAAATGTTTATTCACACAATAGAAGATGAAGGAATTGATGCTTTAAAAGATTCTAGAGAAATTGTGATCGAGCTTACTTCTCAGAAAGATAGTGATGATTTTACAGAAGACATGTTTTTACACTTCGAATCTTCAGGAATTTTTCACCTAAATATTCACTAAAATGAGAAAGGATATTTTAGTTTTAGCAATTATATTGTTTAGTGTTTCTAAACTGATTGCACAGCAAAAAAGTGTGTTATATGATTTTAGAGCAATTCCACAATCACAGCTTTTAAATCCATCCATAATTCCAGAATATAAATACCATATTGGTTTTCCGGCCTTGTCCGGAATTTATACAAATGTAGGTTTAAAAAATGTATCAATATATGACGTTTTTTCTAAAAATAATACTGATTTTGTTGAGAAATTGAGAGAAATTGCCTATGATTTGGATAAAAATGACTATTTCGAGATAAATCAACAAATGGATATTATTAATGTTGGTTTTCACCTTCCGAAGTCAAAAATATACCTAAGTGCCGGAATTTATCAAGAGCTAGATGTATTTATGCATTATCCAGAAGATGCAGTACATTTTTTCTTTGAAGGAACTTCTATTTTAGACAAAAGATACAATCTAGGAGATATAACCGTTAAAGGAGAATTACTTGGAGTTTTACATTTTGGTGCAGCCAAAAAAGTGAATGAAAAATTGACGCTAGGAGGAAGATTGAAATTATACTCAAGTGCAGCAAATATAAAATTGACAAATAGTCGAGGAACTTATTATACTTCTCAAGGAACAGATAATTATTATTCGCACAATTTTGAAGATGTTTATATCAAATTACAAACATCAGGAATTATTTATAATGATAATGATGCAGATCCGACAGCAGGTGATTATGTCCGAAACACATTTTTTGGTGGAGGTCTTGGTTTAGGTCTTGATGGAGGTTTTACTTATGATGTTACAGATCAGTGGCGAGTTACTGGAAGTTTCCAAGATCTTGGATTTGTAAATAATTCAGTGCATAATAAATCATATATCGCCGATGGTGATTTTTCAACTCAAGGAATCGATTTTCAATTCAATCCAGACGAACCACTAGATTATTGGCAACAGCTAGAAGATGATTTTGATGAAAGTATTCCGCGAGATACCATTTATTCAAGCTATACAACCATGAGGCCATTGAAGTTAAATGCTTCTGCATCTTATCGTTTTCATATTATGGAAAAATGTGGTTGCTACAACACGATTGATGACATCGAATATCGAGAAGAAGTTGGTGGACAGATTTATACAGTCTTCAGACCGAAGAAACCAAGATTGGCATTGACTGCTTTTTATTCGCGAAGACTTTTCCGAAATTTATATTCGAAAATCACTTATACCGTAGATTCTTATTCATATACAAATGTCGGAATTGGACTTTCCGCTAAGTTCGGACTTTTCCAGATGTATGGAATTTTTGATAATGTGCTAGAAGTTGCAAACATTTATAAATCCAACCAACTTGGATTACAGTTCGGAATGAATTTCATAATTGACGGAAAAAATAAAGATAAATAATAGATACTATCACATTTGATTTTGTATAAAATATAGAGATTATTAAGTTCCCCTCTTGAGGGGGGCTAGGGGTGTGTTTTAAATTACATAAAATATTCTTACAAGATTTTAATCATGATAATATTTAATATTAAGAGCTTCCTTTTTTTCCTTTTTCAGAAAAGGAAAAAAGTCGGGCTTTCCATTTCAAGTTTTGCTCCAAATAAAAAGAAAATCTAAGCAATACGTGGGCTTCTTAGGTCGCCTCCGTTTGCCAATATTTTCTAATTTTATTTAAAGCAAAAGCTTTCCATTCCAATCCCTAAGCCATAGAGATTAGTAATTATATTTCGATTTCCATTTACTTTTCAAGTAATTTCTCAATCCATCTTCTCTAGGATTTCTACTTGGTTCATAAATTTTCGTATTCGATAATTCTTTTGGTAAAAATTCTTGTGCTACAAAATTCCCTTCATAATCATGCGCATATTTATAATCTTGCCCATAATTTAAATCCTTCATTAATTTTGTCGGTGCATTTCTCAAATGTAGTGGAACAGCCAAATCACCAGTTTTCTTTACAATTTGTTGTGCAGAATTAATTGCAGCATAAGATGAATTACTTTTCGCAGAAGAAGCAAGATAAGTAGCGCACTGACTTAAAATAATTCTAGACTCTGGCATTCCAACCACATTTACTGCCTGAAAAGTATTATTTGCCATAATCAAAGCAGTTGGATTTGCATTTCCAATATCCTCAGATGCGGCTATTATCATTCGACGAGCAATAAATTTTGGATCTTCACCACCTTCAATCATTCTAGCTAACCAATAAACCGCTCCATTCGGATCACTTCCACGAATAGATTTGATGAAAGCAGAAATAATATCATAATGTTGTTCACCAGTTTTATCATAGCGAACATTATTTTTTTGAACTTTTTCTAAAACCATTTTATTAGTAATCTCTACTTCTTCCTTGTTTTCAGAAAGAATTACTAATTCAAAAGTGTTTAAAAGTTTTCTAGCATCTCCTCCAGAAATTTCTAATAGAGCTTCTGTTTCTATCAGATTAATTTTCTTTTTAGAGAGAATAATATCTTCAGAGATTGCTTTTTCAAGAAGAGAGACTAAATCTTTTTTCTCAAAAGGATTCAAAACATACACTTGACACCTGGAAAGTAAAGCGGGAATTACTTCAAAACTCGGATTTTCTGTGGTAGCACCAATCAAAGTAATCCATCCTCGTTCTACAGCTCCCAAAAGAGAATCTTGCTGCGATTTACTAAATCGATGAATTTCGTCAATAAATAAAATAGGGTTTTTAGTAGTAAAAAGTCCTTTTTCTCTTTTTGCATTTTCAATTACTTCTCGTACTTCTTTTACCCCAGAATTTATAGCGCTTAGAGAAAAAAATGGACGATCTGTCGTATTCGAAATAATTGTAGCCAAAGTTGTCTTTCCAACACCTGGAGGACCCCAAAAAATCATGGAAGGTATAATTCCATTCTCTATCTGAATTTTTAAAGGAGCTTTTTCTCCTACAAGGTGATTTTGACTAAAAAAATCAGCCAATGATTTAGGTCGAAGTCTTTCTGCTAACGGTTTTTCCATACAACAAAGTTATGATAACTTTTTAGAAAAATAAGAAGTTGTTAAAGGCTTTTAAAACCTAATCTTTTAGCGAGTCTCTTAATATTTAGAACTATTCTAATTAAAGTATATATCCTGATTGTGTTAATAAATTGTAAATAAAAATTATTTATGAATCATATTTAGATATCATTTAAAAAATTAAGGAATAAAGTAAATATAATTGAATTATATTTATGGTGGGTTGAGTTTTTTTGATTAAAATTGAAAAATCTACTATCAAAATCTCTATATATTAACTTTAATTTAAAATATATTTACTTTTTTTTAACTAAAAAGTTGGAATTTTAAGTATTATTTAAGATTTTTGGCACTAATTAATTCAAATAATTATATAATGAAAACAAAGTTTAATGGAATTATAACACTTTTACTAGTGTTAGTGGGGCATGTTGTTTTTGCCCAACAGATGACTGTTACTGGTACTGTTTCAGATGGTGATGGAGCATTACCTAGTGCTTCAGTTGTGATTGAAGGCACAAGTACTGGTACTGAAACTGATTTTGATGGAAATTACTCTATCAAAGTTGAAAAAGGTCAAACTTTAATCTTTAGTTACGTTGGATATAACGATAAAAGTGTTAAAGTTGGAGAATCTTCAACAATCAATGTAACATTAGAGAACGGAAACGTATTAGATGAACTAGATTTAGGATACGTTAAGAAAAAAAGAGGAGCAACTGCAGCTGGAGTTTCTACAGTTTCTGCTCAAGATATTCAAGAAGTAGCTCAAACTACTAATATTGCAAATGCACTTCAAGGTAAAGCATCAGGGGTAAACGTAACTGCTGCTAACGGTCAGCCTGGACAAACTGCATTCGTAAGAATTAGAGGGGTTGGATCAATTTCTTCAGGACAAGAGCCATTATATATTGTGGATGGTGTGCCAATTGATGAGAATGCACTTAACTTAATTAACAACTCTGATATTGAGACAATGTCTGTATTAAAAGATGCTGGAGCTGCTGCTATTTATGGGGCACGTGCATCTAACGGGGTTGTAATTATTACTACAAAAGGTGGTAAAAGAGAGCAAGAAGCTAGGTTTTCTGTAACAGCACAGTATGGTATGACTGAAAGATTAGATGGTGGAATAGAATTAATGAATGCAGATCAAAAATTAAGATACGAAAGAGAATTAGGAGTTGGTGTTGGAGCTGGAATTACTACAACAGCTGAGTGGAATGATTTAGTAGCTAACGATCATGATTGGAGAAATACAATTTTAAGAGATGGTACTGTTAAGTCTTTAGGATTTAATGTAAATGGTGGTACTGAAAAAACTAGCTATTTTGTTTCATTACAAAATGATAGTGATACAGGAGTTATTAGAGGTGTAGATGGATTCGATAAAACTACAGCTCGTGTGAACTTAAACTTTGATGCTAAAGATTGGTTAACTTTTGATGTTAAGTCATCAGTATCTTACACTAAATCAGTAGGATTTAGAGATAGAAATAATGTACAGAGTCCTTTCGTTGCTGCAAGAACATATAATCCATATGAGACTGTATTTTTAGAAGATGAAAATGGAGACTATTTATTAGATGAGAAAGGTGAACCAAGATATAACTTAACGCACGCTGGATATAATATTATAGAAGCAATTAGAAAAAACCCTGAGCAAGATGAGTACATCAGATTATTCGGATCTGTTTCTGCTGAAGCTAAAATTTTAGAAAACTTAACATACACTCCGAAATTAGGAACAAACTACAATATTCGTAAGAGTGAGTCTTCAATGTTCCCTTCAAGTATTTTATCTCAATATGTAAGTGAAGAAGGAAAACCAGGTAATAAAGCTGAATCAGGATCATATTCTTTTACATATAACTTCCAAAATATCATCCGTTACAATACTACATTTAATGAAAAACACAACTTAAGTGTTTTAGCTTTAACTGAGTATATTAGTAATGATTTCAGAAACTGGAATGTAAGAGCTGTAGGATTTTCAAAAGATGATATCAATGTTTTAGATGCTGGTGCTGAGCCAGATAGAGCTGGAGGTACAAGATCTCAAAAAAGAACTTTCTCATTAGCAGGTAACGTTGATTATGATTATGATGGAAAATATATTGCTTCTGCAACTGTAAGACGTGATGGATCTTCAGTATTTGGTGAAGGAAATAGATTCGGTACTTTCTTCTCAGGAAGTGCAGCTTGGAATTTACATACTGAAGACTTCTTAAAAGATAATAAAGTTATTAATGCTTTAAAATTAAGAGCTTCATATGGTACATTAGGAAATGACCAAATCGGAAGATATGCTTCTTTAGGTTTAACAGGATATATTTCTTATGCAAACGAACCGTCTTCTGCACCAGGTCAAGTTGCTAACCCTGATTTAAAGTGGGAGCAAAAAGCTATTACTGATATCGCAATAGAATATGGATTATTTAACAATCGTTTACGTGGGGTTGTAGATTACTATAAGTCTGTAACTTCTGATTTATTATTAACTGTACCACTTCCAGCAGAAGGAGGGAGATACTCAAGAGTGGAAAACGTTGGAGAAATCCAAACACAAGGTATCGAGTTAGAATTAGCAGGAGATATCTTAAGAGGGTATAATGGAATTAACTGGACTGTTGGAGGTAACATCGCATTCGCTGATACTAAAGTAAATGAATTAGTAGATGGAGAACCTTACTACGAAACTGGTCTAATCCTTGAAGAAGGTCAAGAAATTTATACTCATTATTTAGTAAGATATGCAGGAGTTAACCCAGCAAATGGACATGCATTATACTATGATGTTGATGGAAATGTAACAGATCAATTTAGCGGTGAAGATGCAGTAGCATTGGATGGAAAAACTGTTAATGCTGACTTTACAGGAACTGTATTTACAAGAGCTAGTTGGAAAGGTCTTGAACTATCTGCAAGTTTCTACTTTAAGTATGGTAACTATATTTTAAATGGAAGAAAATGGAGTTTAGAGTCTGATGGTAATAATGTTGCTGATAACCAACAACTTTCTGCATTTAATTACTGGAGACAACCAGGAGATACTGGAGTATTACCTTCTCCAACACAGTTCTCAAGACTAAATTCAAATCAATTAACTGATAGATTCTTACAAGATGGATCTTATATCCGTTTAAGAACTTTAAAATTATCATATAATATTCCTCAAAAATTAGTTGAGAAAGCTTACTTAAGTAAAGTAAACGTTTATGTTCAAGGACAAAATTTATGGACTTATGCTCCAAACTATGAAGGAGATCCAGAAATTGGAATTCAAACTGAAGAAAGTTATAGAGTTGGAGAAACAAGAGTGCCTGGAGCTTATGATAATGGATCGTACCCAACTACAAGATCTTACATGTTTGGAATTGATATCAGTTTCTAATTAATTTAAAAGTAAAAAAATGAAAAAAATAATCTTATCAATAGGAATACTTGTATCTGCTATCTCTTTTACTTCATGTGAAAAAGATTTGGAGATTAAGCCATTCGATAGTGTTGTTACGGATGATAACACTTATGTAACAAAAGATGAATACGATCAAGGAATTAGAGGTATCTATTCTAATATGAGATATGAAGGATATTATGGAGGAACAATGTATATTATTCCTGATGTAACATCTGACAACTTAATTATTAACCAAAACGGTAGACAATCAGAACGTACGCCATATAGCTGGTTATATAATTCAAATAATACTCCTGGACCATACTATACTTGTTATTCTGCAATTAATAGAGCAAATACAATGTTAGAAGCTCTGGAGAATTTCAATGGATTAGAGGATGATAAGAATAATTTTAAAGGAGAAGCATTAGCTTTAAGAGCAATGTCTCACTTTGATATTTTAAGATATTATGCTAAAATTCCTACTCAAAGTGCTGATGCAAATCAAAGTATTGGAATTGCTTATGTAACAGAAGTAGATGCATTACAAACTCCTGCAAGAATTAATGTTGCAGAATCATATGCTTTAGTAATTCAAGATTTAAAAGATGCTTTGACAATGATTGCAGCCAATAATGGAGTTGGTAGATTTAATACAAAATCTGTTAATGCATTATTGTCTAGAGTTTATTTATATGCTGGACAATATCAAAATGCTATTGATGCAGCTAATGAAGTAAATGATGTTCTTGCTACAGGAACTGCTTTTCAAGGAATTTGGAATGATACTTCAGAAACAGAAGTATTATTAAAATTCGTAATTACTGCTGAAGACAATATTGCAATTGGAACAAGTTATTCTCAATCTAGTTCAGCTGGAATTAGAAGTGAGTATGTTTTTGATTATGATTTCTTCTTAGAGTTTTTAGATAGTGATATTCGTAAAGCTTCATACTTAATCGAAGGAGATTGGGCAGGTTCACCTTATAATAATGTACGTAAGTGGTATGGAAAAGATAATAACTCAAATGGAGAGGTTGATGCAAAAGCAATCCGTTATGGAGAGGTTGTATTAAACAAAGCTGAAGCATATTTCTTTATAGGGAATGAAACAGAAGCTTTAAACTCACTAAACGAATTAAGAGTAGCGAGAGGATTAGCTGAATTCTCTGGTTCTGGTGATTTATTATTAAATGAAATTAAATTACAAAGAAGATTAGATTTAGCATTTGAAGGGCATAGGTTCTTTGATATTAAACGTTGGGGAGAAAGTATAATTCGTTCAAATAAAGGGGATAAAGCTGATGGAACAGGAACACCTGCATTAGTAAGAGAATTACCTGCTGGAGATCACAGATTCCAATTACCAATAAGTTTAGGAGCAATACAAGCAAACCCTAATCTTGAACAAAATCCAGGTTACTAATTTTAAACTAGGAAAAAATGAAACAATTTATAAAATCATCAATATTAACAGCAGCAGTAGGGCTATCATTAATTTCTTGTGATGATAGAGAGGTTACTGCTGATGTGCTTGAGTTTCCAGGAAGTGCTTTTGCAGCTTTCGAAACAAATAATGCACAAACAATTGAAACAAGTTCTGAAATAATTGAAATCGTTGCATTTTATGCGAATTCAAATAATTCATCTAATACAACTGTAGATTTTTCTATTACAGAAAATAATATCACTTCAGCTGATTATGAGATTGTTGATGGTAAATCAGCATTTAGTTTTGATCCCGCTACTCGTCAGTTAACTGATACTTTAAAAGTAATGGTAAAAGATAATGCAGTTACAGATGATAATAAGTCATTAGTATTTACATTAACAAATTCTAATAATAATATCACATTTGGATATCCAGGAGAAGCTAAAAATAATAGCTCTTTTGAATTGTTTATCGATACTGATGAATGTGCTTTATTTGCAGAAGAGTTTGGAGGAACACCAGAAACACCTAAAACACCAGGAGCTAGATCAGAAGCTTCTATTGATATTTACAATGGTGATGTTTTCGGATCTGAAGTTCAATCTATTGTGTCTTCAGGAGAAGGAACTCAAATAGTTACTTATAAATTAACTAATTTATATAATGTAATTTTAGCTGCAACTGCAGGAGGTACATATGAATATCCAGAAAATCAAGGGTTTGCTTTCTTTACATTAGATAACTCAGATTTTAATAATCCAACAATTTCTATAGCTGGTCAAGGAAATGATTCTTACTTTGCAACATATGACAACAAAGAATTAAGAATTATGGAAGCTCACGCTTATGATTCTAGTGAATACCCAGCATCTTCATTTGATACCTGTGGAAAAACAGTTACTGCTCATTACGTATTATATTTTGTAAATGAAGCTAGTGAGAATGAAATATATGATGTTGTAACAATTAATTTAGGATTCTAAAATAAAAAAATCATGAAAAAATTAACATTAAAATATTTAAGCATATTATTTGCTTTTGCGATGATTTTTACATCGTGTAGTGATGATGATACTGATGTAGATTTATCACAAGAAAGATTAGCATCTTTATACTTCAATTCAGATTCAGGTAATCATATTGTAATTGAAAGTCAAGGTGAAGCAACAGTTAAAATTCCAGTTGCAGCATCTCATTTTTATAATGCAGATAGAAAGTTTAAAATTACTGTTGATGAGGATGCAACAACAGCACCAGCGTCTAGCTATAGTATAAATGAAGCATCTTTTGTAGTCCCTGCAAATGAAATAGGAGGATTTGTTGATGTTACTCTTAATTATGATCCAGCAGTAGCAATTGCTGAGAATTTCAAAATAGTTTTAGATTTAGATTCAGATCATCCAAATTTATTTCCTATTGAGAATAGTTTTGTAGGATTAACATATACTCTAAATTTTCAACAATTAACTTGTGAACCTATTGATTTAGAAGCCGCTAATTTAAGTGGGCAATGGAATTACTCTACAACTGGATCTCATGGATTTGGTTCTCCTGAATGGAATGGTCCGTTAACAGGAGTAGCAACAATTACTTCGAATGGAGATGGTACTTTTAAATTTTCAGACGTTAGTGGTGGAGGATATACTTTAATTTTTGGTTCTGAACAACTAATAGAAGAAGATTTAAATAGTGATGCATGTGGAGCATTTAGTGGTAGCTTCTTATCTGGTTACTCAGGTGGAGAAGGTGGAGGTCCTGATACGATTACGTACGAAGGAACTTATGACCCAGAAAATGATACAATTACTCTTATATGGAGTGGTGATTTTGGTTACCCACCTCCAGGAGCAATTGAAGGAACAACAGTTTACACAAGATAATTATTTTATCTTTGAATGAAATATAAAAAACCATCTCGAAAGAGGTGGTTTTTTTGTTTAAAAAATAGACTCCATTTTTATAATTTAGTATACCTTTGCAAAATGGAAAAATCATTGAGTAAAATATTTGGTTTAAGAGCTGTAATTGAGGCTATTCAAGCAGGGAAAACAGTTGAGAAGGCATTTATGCAGAAAGGACTTACAGGAAGTTTATATAATGAGTTAAATGGACTTATTAAAGAGCATAATATTGCAACTAGTTTTGTGCCTGTAGAGAAATTAGATAGATTGTCTAAAAATCAAAACCATCAAGGTGTAGTAGCACAGATATCTCCAATCAAATATCATGAAGCGGAAGTATTGATTGATGAAATATGTTCTAAAAAAGAAAAACCATTATTCTTAATTTTAGATCATATTACAGATGTAAGAAATTATGGTTCAATTATCAGAACGGCAGAATGTACTGGGGTAGATGCTATTATTGTACCAAAAGCAGGGAGTGCTTCATTAAATGCAGATGCTATTAAAACTTCAGCAGGAGCAGCTTTTAAATTACCAATTTGTAAAGTTGATCATATAAAAGATGCTTTATTTTTAATGCAATCTTATGAGATTCAATCTGTAGCTGCAACTGAAAAAACAGAGAACACTTTATATGAAGTTGATTTAAATAAAGGAACAGCGATTATAATGGGTTCTGAAGATAGAGGAGTAAATCCTTCAGTGCTAAAGATTGTGGATGCTAAAGCAAAATTACCTTTATATGGAGAAATAAGTTCCTTAAATGTTTCTGTAGCTTGTGGAGCTTTTCTATATGAAGCTGTAAGACAAAGACTATAAAAAATATAAATGCTAATATTTTATTAGCATTTATTTTCACTCTTCCCCCTCACTTACTAAAAATTGAAATCAAACAATTTAATTGATAATTATATGAAAAATGCATTACAGATAATACTGTATATTTTATGTATTAATACTTTTGCTCAAAATGGATATAAAGCAAAAGGAGAAGCTTCGTATTATGGTGATAAACTAAATGGAGCAACCACTGCTAGTGGAGAGATATTTTCAAATTCTAAATTTACAGCTGCACATTTAACTTTGCCGTTTGGAACTTTCGTTAAAGTGACAAATCCAGAAAATGATAAATCAGTTATTGTTCGAATTAATGATAGAGGTCCAAGAAAATCAACTGGAAGGATAATTGATTTAAGTAAAGTTGCTGCGCAGGAATTAGGTTTTGTAAAAAAAGGCTTAGCAGAAGTTTTAATCGAAGAAATTGAAAATTCAGAAATTACTGAAGAAGAAGTATTTGAAGTAGCAAAAGATACAATTAAAAAGAAAGAAGAATTAGTAAAAGAAGTTGTAAGTGATTCAAAACTTGTAAAAGAAAAGAAAAATGAAGAAGTAAATTTTAATCATCTCCAATATTATGTTCTAGATTCTAAGAAAGTGAATGTAAAAGGGTTTGGAGTTCAAATTGGAAATTACCTTGAAATGGTAAACCTTATGGAAGTTTCAACCAAACTGAAAGAAATGTTTTCTTATGAAGTACATGTAAAAGTTGATAAAAAAGATGATAAAAAGTTTTATAAGCTTACTTTA
Source organism: Aureivirga sp. CE67 (assembly GCF_015767245.1). GTDB lineage: Bacteria > Bacteroidota > Bacteroidia > Flavobacteriales > Flavobacteriaceae > Aureivirga. Next base: position 515,491 of record NZ_JADOTV010000001.1, on the reverse strand, counting down.
GGTAACTTCAAATCGAAGGAAAAAGCGAACGAAGCAAAAGTGAAAATAAAAGATCAATTTCCAGATTGCTTCGTTATAGAATATTAGAAAAAAGGGATTATAAAATCCCTTTTTTTATTTTATAATTTCAAGAAGATTTAATCCTCCGTAGTTTCCAGAACTCATCATTAATAAAATTGAGTTTTCTAGTTTTAAAGAGTCAATATGATCCTTTAAATCGTTAGTATTTGAAAATACTTTTAGATTAGGATGGTTAAATGCATTTTTAATTTCTTCAGTATCTAGAATATTTTTTTCTTTGATTTTTAAAGCTTCAAGATCAAAGAATACAATAGCTTCATCAGCTTTATCTAAACTGTTTTTATAGTTATTTAAAAACTCAGAACTAAGACTACTATAAGTATGTAATTCAAAACAAGCAATCACTTTTCTTGAAGTGTATTGCTCTTTTACAGCATTTGTAGTTGCTTCAACTTTAGAAGGAGAATGCGCAAAATCCTTGAAAATTGTTGTGTTTTTATCTGAATAAATTTTTTCTAATCTTTTATTTGCGCCTTTGAAAGAAGAGATAGCTTCGTAAAATTCTTCTTCTCCAATTCCAATACATTGGCAAATCCATTTTGCACCTGCAATGTTTTGTAAATTATGTTTTCCAAATACTTCAAGAGGTACCATTCCGTCAAATGTATCAAGATATGTGATACCATCTTCTATAGAATATTCAGGTGTTTGATATGGGTATTTTTTGATAGGATTTTCAGAACTTTCAACGATTTCAGATAATTCAGTATCATCTTCATTATAAACTAAAATACCACCATTTGTAATGGAGTCCACAAAGGTTTTAAATTGTTCATTATAATTTTCTTTTGTTGGAAATACATTTATATGATCCCAAGAAATACCACTTATTAGAGCAATATTTGGTTTGTAAAGATGAAATTTAGGTCTTCTATCAATAGGAGAAGATAAGTACTCATCACCTTCAAGAATAATAAATTCATTATCATTTGTTAGGTTTACCATTGTGTCAAAACCATCCAATTGTGCACCTACCATATAGTCAACTTCCATTCCATGATAATTCAAAACATGAAGAATCATAGCCGTGATCGTTGTTTTACCATGTGAACCTCCAATTACAACACGTGTTTTATCTTTAGATTGTTCATATATAAACTCAGGATATGAATATACTTTGATACCTAGTTCTTGTGCTTTTAATAATTCTGGATTATTTTCTTTTGCATGCATTCCTAAAATGATTGCGTCTAGATTTGATGTTATTTTTTCAGGAAACCACCCAAATTGTTCAGGTAATAAATCTTGTTTTTGTAGACGACTTTTAGATGGTTCAAAAATAGTGTCGTCACTTCCAGAAATAGTATGTCCTTTTTTCTTTAAAGAAATAGCTAGATTATGCATCGCACTTCCTCCAATTGCTATAAAATGTATATTCATATAAAATGATTTCTAATGTAAAAATGTATTACAAATATTCGACTTATTCGTGGTTAAATCAAATTTCTAGTATAAAAATATTATTCAAATTTAAGTTTCAGATTAAAAAGATTCATATACAATTTAGGCTAGATAATAAATGTTGTTTTAGTGTTTTTTTAGTGATGATTTACTATTCTAACATATTGAATATTATTAATGAAAAATAATTGATAAACAATTAAAAATAAGGTTAAAATGGTAATAATTAAATTTTATTTCTCATTTAAATTATTATATTTTTAAAAAAAAACACCTATATGTGAGAAAAGCGATTTTTTTATAAATAAAAATAAAAAAATAATGATTTTTTAACCTTTTTAATATTAATAAAGACATATTTTTTATATTAGCAAACTAATTTTTATAAAAAGATAATCCTATGATAAAAAATTACACGGCATTTTTTTTGCTATCACTATCTCTTATCGGATTTAAGGGATATTCGCAATCAATTCAAAGTCCATTGGACGGGATTGATATTGAAGGAAATTTAATAGTTGGTTGTAATGCACCATCTACTACTTTAACATTAGATTTCTTTGATGTAGGTACAACAGAAAATTATGAAGTAACTTCAATTCCTTTTGCACCACCTTACCCTTTTACTGGAGGAACTGAATTAGAAGATTTAGTTGATGATATATGGACGGAAGGAATTGCTTTAGGTTTTACGTTCGACTATTTTGGACAAATTTTTGATGAAGCTGCAGTTGGTACAAATGGACAAGTAACATTTGACTCTAGTTTATTTGATGCATATAATAACTGGAGTTTTACTCAAGAATTACCTTCAACAGCTTTACCAACAAATACTATTTTTGGAGCTTATCATGATATTGATATTACTATTGATAACTTAGGACAAAATAGTTTTAATTATTATGTAGTTGGAGAGGCACCTTTTAGAGCCTTAGTTGCAAATTATTATAAGATTAAGCATTTTAGCGGAGCCTGTTCAGACTATGAAACTACACAGCAAATTGTTTTATATGAAGCAACAAACATTATTGATGTTTATTTGAAGTCAAAACCAATGTGTGACCAATGGAATCAAGGTAATGCAGTAGTAGGTATTCAAAATGGAGATGGAACACAAGCAATTGTAGCTCCAGATAGAAACACTAGTCAATGGGAAGCTTATAATGAAGGTTGGAGATTTACACCAAGTGGAGTTATTTCTATCGATGAAGAAGTTGAGACTATTACTTGGACAGATTCAGATGGGAATGTAATTGAATCAGGAGCTGAAATTGTATTATCTCCTACAGAAACTACAACTTATACTGTTACGATTACTTATTTACAATCTGATGGAACATTAAAAACAGCTACAAAAGAATTCACTGTTGAGTTTTCAGATTTAGAATTAGCTGCAATGAATGATATCCAATTATGTGATACTAATGATGATGGAATTCAACAATTTGATTTATCAGGAATTGAGCAATCAATTATTGATCAACACCCTACAGATGAATTAGTGTTTACATATTATGATGGAAATGGAGATGAAATTACAGACCTTTCTGTTTTATATGAAAATGTAATTGCAAACGAAGAAGTAATTACAGTTAAAGCTGTAAGTAATATTACTGAGTGTGAGAGTGAAACAACAGTTACTTTAATTGTAGATCAGTTAGAATTAAATACTGTAGATACTTTATATGCTTGTGATAATGGAAACGGATTTGGAGATTTTGATACTACAGGAGTTGAAGCTTCTTTAGTAGATGGATTATCTGGAAACTTCCAATTTTCTTATACAGATGAAAGTGGAAATACTTATGAAACTTTACCACAAACATTAACAAATACAATTGCTGATGAAGAAACAATTACTGCTACTGTTTCTACAGATGATGGATGTATTTCAACAAGAACTTTCAAGTTAGAAATTTATCAAGTACAATTTGATATCAATGTACCAAATGATATTGTAGAATGTGATGATAATACTGATGGAATTACAGAGTTTGATACTACAGGAATTCATGAAACAATTGTAGGAGGACAAGATGTAGATGTATTGTATTTTGATGAGGCTGGAAATGAATTATCAAGTCCACTTCCAAATCCTTATACAAACACAAATCCTAATTTAGAAACAATTTCTTTTGTTTTAGTAAATAAAGAAAACGGATGTAGAACTGAGCCATTATCTTTTAATGCAATTGTTAACCCAATCGAAGATGAAAACTGTGAATTTATTATTCCAGAAGGATTTTCTCCAAATGGAAATGGTGTAAATGATACATTTGAAATTGTTAATATCAGAACAAGATATCCAAACTTTAAAATAGAATTCTTTAATCGTTGGGGGAATGTAGTATACACTCAAGATGCAAGTAAAGCGGATTGGAATGGACAGTTAAATGGAGATGATACAAGAGCACCTGCAGGAGTATACTTTATTGTAGTAAACTTCAATGATGGAGAAACTGAACCATACCAAGGAAGATTATACTTAAATAGATAATTCTAACAAACAATAGAGAGAAAAGATAACACATGAAACAAAAGTTACTATTATTTGTCTTTGCTGCATTCTTTGCAGCAAAGTCATTTGCACAGCAAGATCCTCAGTTTACACAATATATGTATAACATGAGTATCGTGAATCCAGCCTACACAACTGGAACAGAAAACATATTAAATTTCGGAGCATTATATCGTACACAATGGACTGATGTGGATGGTGGACCTAAAACATTCACAGGATTCGTTCATATGCCAGTAAATGATAATGTAGAAGTTGGTTTATCATTCATGAATGATAACGTTGGAGATATTGTAAAAGAAAATGTAATTACAGCAGATTTTGCATATAAATTAAACTTTGCAAACGATTTACATTTATCTTTTGGATTAAAAGCAGGGGTTTCATTATATGATGCTACTATTTCAAAATTAATCACAATTGATCCAGATCCAGATTTCGCAGAAGATTTAAATAAAACATATTTCAATTTAGGAGCTGGGGTTTATTTTAACTCAGATAAATTCTATGTAGGTTTATCTATTCCAACATTTATTCCACAACCACATTTAGATACAACAGACAAAGATAATCTTTGGGCTAGAGAAGCAAATACATTCTTAACAGGGGGATATGTATTTGATCTTGCTTCAAAATGGAAATTCAAACCAGCTTTCATGGCAAAATACATGGCAGGAGAGCCTTTATCATTTGATTTAACAGCTAACTTCTTATACAACAATTTTGTTGAATTTGGAGCTGGATACCGTTTTGAAGATGCTTTCAGTGGACTTGTAAACTTTAAAATCACAGATATCGTAAGATTAGGATATGCGTATGATTACACAAATTCAGATTTCAAAGACTACGCAGGTTCAACACATGAAATTTTCTTGTTATTTAATATCGATACTTCTACAAGAGGATACGATAAATCACCAAGATTCTTCTAATTCAAAACAACGATTATCATGAAAAAAGTTATACTATCTATATGTATTTTGGCAGCAGCATCTCAGTATGCTAATGCACAAAGTGGAGCACAAAAGCGTGCGGACAAATATTTTGGTAAAGCGCAGTATGTAAGAGCAGCTGAGATTTACGAAAAAGAAGTAAAAGAAAACAAGTCTTTAGATTTATTAGAAAAATTAGGAGACTGTTACTACTATAATGGAAAAACTAATAATGCTGCAAAATATTATGCGCAAGCTTTAGAGTTATATCCAGAGCAAGTAGATGCGGAGCATTTACACCGTTATGCAATGGCTTTAAAAGGAAATAAAGACTATGCAAAGGCGGATAAAATTCTTCAAAAATACAATGCTAAAACAGGAAAAACACAAACAGTTCCTAGTACTTTAGCGTATTTTGAAAAGAAAGAAAAATCAGAAAGACGTCCTTATATTGTAACAAATAGTTCTGTAAGTACAAAAGATTCTGAATGGGGAGCAGCTTTTAATGCAAACCAAATTGTTTTCTCATCTTCAAGAGATGGAGGAGTTTCTGGAAAAAAATATAAGTGGAATAATGAGAATTATTTAGACTTATTTGTTGCAGAAGTTGACGAAGAAGGAGATGCTTCAGGAGCAGTTGCTTTCTCGAAAGAAATTAATTCAGCAGCTCACGAAGGAGGAGTTACTTTCAGTGGAGACGGAAACACAATCTATTTCTCAAGAAACGTAAAGCCTAAAAACAGAAAAGGAGATAAGATTTCTCACATGAAAATCTTTAAGTCTTCAAAAGTTGGAGGAGAATGGTCTAAAGCAATTGAAGTTTCTTTCAATAAAGAAGGATATTCTGCTGCACATCCAGCTTTAAACAAAAATAACACAAAATTATACTTCGCTTCAGACATGCCTGGAACGCAAGGAAATTGGGATATTTTTGTTGTAGACATCAATAAAGATGGATCTTTTGGAGAGCCTAAAAACTTAGGGCCAAATGTAAATACTGAAAGTAGAGAGCAATTTCCATTCGTAAGTGATGAAGATAATTTATACTTCGCTTCTAATGGTCACATTACTCTTGGAGGATTAGATGTTTTCAAAAGTGAAATCAACGGAAATTCTTATTCTAAAGCTGAAAACTTAGGAAACGTAATCAACTCCAACAAAGATGATTTCGGATTTATCTATGATGAAGCTACAGAAAAAGGTTTCTTATCTTCAAACAGAGCAGGTGGAAAAGGATCTGATGATATCTATCGTGTAGATCGTAAGCAAATTTATTTCGTAGAAGGAGTTGCACAAGACAGCAAAACAGGAGAATTATTACCTGGAGCTGATGTTGTAATGTATGACAATGCAGGAAGAGAAATCGCTAAAACAACAGTTGGAGCTGATGGAGCTTTCGCATTTGAAATTCAACCGACTTCTGAGTATAAATTAGAAGGTTCTAAAGTAACTTATGATCCAGCTGAAGTTGAATTTGCAACTGGAAAGAAAGGAAATGTAGAGCAGAATATTGTTCTTAAATTAATCCAAGTAGTTGAAGATCCAAAGTTAGATACAAATCCAATCTATTTCGAGTTTGATAAAGCTATCTTAGTAGAAGAATCAAAAACAGAATTAGACAGAATCATCAACTTTATGAAAGAACATAAAACGTTCAGAGTAGAAGTTGGTTCTCATACAGATAATAGAGGTTCTGATAAATACAACATGAGCTTATCTGCAAGAAGAGCAAATGCTGTTAAAGATTATTTCGTAGAGCAAGGAATTGCGGAAGATAGATTAGTTTCTGTTGGATACGGAGAGTCAAAACCAGTAGAAGACTGTAATAAATGTACGGATGAGCAACATGCTAAAAACCGTAGATCAGAGTTTATACTTATTAAATAGAATTTTCTCAAATAACTATAACTAACCAAACTTAAAAAAGCTATTCTCGTTCTGAGAATAGCTTTTTTTGTTTTAAATCTCTTAATTGTATTTAAATCAGTTTTATAGGATTTAATTTGTAAATTCACTTTTGAAATTTTCAAAAATTGCATGGTTTTTGGAATTTAATATTTTATTGAAAAACCAAATTAGATTTTATGAAGCTTAATAAATTACTATTCCTCCTATTGTTTAGTGTTAGTACCATTTTTGCACAACAAAAAGAGTATAAAAAAACTTGGAAAAAAATTACCGAATTAGAAAAGAAAGGTTTACCCAAGTCGGCTATGAAAACTCTTGATTCTCTTTTTACAGTGGTTCAAAAAGAGAATAACAAACCGCAAATTGTTAAAGTAATTCTGGCAAAGAATCACTTTAGAACTGCTTTTGAAGAAAATTCTGAAACTAAATCAATAGACTTTTTAAAAGAACAAATTAAAGATCAAGAATTTCCTGTAAATGCTATTTTAGAGAATATTTTAGCAAAAACATATTGGGATTATTTTCAAAGAAATAGATATAGGCATTATAACAGAACAAGAAATGAATCTATAAAAGATGAGGATTTTAAAACTTGGGATGCTTATAAGTTTTTGGAAGTTGTAGAAAATTTATATTCTGAAAGTTTAGAAAAGCCTGATGCTTTGAAAAAAATCAAGTTGAAAGATTATGAAGCAATGCTTGTAAATATAAAAGGATCGAAGATATATCGTCCTACTTTATATGATTTTTTAGCGCATAATGCTTTAACTTTTTTTAATCATAGTGAAAGTACTATCACAAAACCAAAGGATGCTTTTCTGATAAATGATAAAAAATATTTTTCAAATATAGATACTTTCGTAAAATTGAAAATTACTTCAAAAGATACTCTTTCTCAAGAAGTGAAATCTTTAAAATTATACCAAGATTTATTGTCTTTTCATAAAGGAAATAAAAATGATTTACCTCTAGCGATGGTAAACATCGAGCGTATGAAATATGTAAGAAATCACACAAATTATGCAGATAAAGAGCAGGATTATGAAGAAGCTTTAAAAACATTTTTAAACAAAAATAAAAACACAAATGCTTTTGCTTTAATTTCTTATGAATTAGCATCTTTTTATAGAGGACAAGGAAATCAATATTCAATTTCAAATCCAAAATATCAGTGGAAGCTGAAGGAGGCTGTTGCAATTTGTGAAACAGTAGTTGCAAAAAATAGAAAAGGAAAGTATACGAAGGATTGTAAGGTTTTATTGAAAAGTATAAAAAATGATTATATAAATATTCAGCAAGAAAGATTTTTACCAATAGAGCAAAATTCTAAGGTTTTAATTTCGTATAAAAACACAAAAGATATTTATTTTAGAATTATAAAAGTTGATGAAGAAGATTTAAAATTTATAGAGAAATATAGATATAATTATAATAGGAAAGATACTATAAAAACGTATTTAAAAAAGAAAACACCTTTAGAAAAATTACATTATTCTTTAAAAGATATTGAAGATTTTCAGATTCATACTACAGAAGCTTTAATTCCTCCTCTAGGAAATGGAAGATATGTTTTAGCCTTTAGTTCTTCTGAAAATTTTAAAGATTTTAGTTATAATATTTTTCAGGTAACAAATCTGTCTTTAATTCAAAATGAAAATGAAGGAACTTATATTTATCAAGTTGTAGATCGAAATACTGGAAAACCGATTTCGAACGCGAAAGTTCATTTGACAAGTGAAAATAAAGAAAAGCCATTAGACAAAGGTTTTATTACAGATAAAAATGGGGAGTTTTCATTTATGAATACTTCTAGCAATAATTATTACAATTTAAAATTTCGAGTTTACTCAGATAAAGACGAAGCTTTTTTTGGAAATTTAAATCAATATCGATCACATAAGAATACTTCAAATAATAAAGAAGAACCATTAAAAGTGCATGCTTTTACTTTTACGGATAGAAGTATTTATCGACCTGGGCAAACAGTTTATTTTAAAACGATTGCTTTCACAGAAAAAGGAAATGAAACAAATGTTTTAGAAGGAAAACAATTTCAGGCGATTTTAAAAAATGCTAATTATGAAGAAGTTCAGAAATTAGATTTTAAAACAAATGAATTTGGTTCTTTTGCTGGAGTCTTTCAATTACCTACTGGTGGATTGACAGGACAATATTCAATACAAATTATTAAAAGTGAAAAAGAAAATTCTCTTAATCTAGAATATAATAGAGCTTCTTTCAGTGTAGAGGAATATAAAAGACCAAAATTTGAAACAGAAATTTTACCAATTAAAAAGACTTATCAGGTTAATGATAGTGTTTTTGTAAAAGGAAATGCAAAAGCTTTTTCGGGAAGTGCGATTTCGGAGGCGAAAGTGACTTATAGTGTAAATAGAACTGTGAATTTGCCTTATTGGTACTATCGAACGAATGGATTTGGTTATTCTCCTGCACAGCAAATTGCAATTGGAGAAGTTATAACGGATGTAGAGGGGAATTACACAATTCCGTTTAAAGCAGTTCCCGATGAAAATTATGCAAAAGATTTTTTACCTGTTTTTAATTATTCTGTGGAAGTTTCGGTGACAGATATTAATGGAGAAACGCATACTGCAAATACAAATGTAAAAGTGGGATATCAATCTTATGAAGTTGCTATTGAAAACAAACCTATTTATTTTATTAAAACTAAAGATGCGAAGATTAAATTAAATGTTACCAACTTAAATGGAGAAAAAGCTACTGCATCTGGTAAAATGAAAATTTATGCTTTAGAATCTCCAAAATTAGCTAGAAATCGAACTTGGAGTGCACCAGATTTCCCAATGTATTCTGAAGAAGAATTTAATCAACTTTTTCCACATGATTTTTATGGAAATCAATCTGATTTTAAAGATTGGAAAAAAGGAAAAGTTGTTTTTGAAAAAGAATTTGATACAAAAGAATCGGAAGAAATTAGTTTACCAAGTTTTAAGAATTGGAAACTTGGTAAATATCTGATAGAAGTTGAAGTTGCAGATAAAAATGATCTTAAAATAAAAGAAGAATCTTATTTCGAGTTGAATAATCCGAAATCGAAAAAAGTTTTAAATAATGAATTGTTTACGATTCAAACAAATAAGAAATCTTATAAGAAAGGAGAGAAAGTAAAATTGAAAATTGGTTCTGCTTCTCCAGAAATGTTTGTGACAATAAGAGTTGAAAATGATCAGAAAATTATAAAGGAAGAAATTGTAAAACTTTCGAATAGGATAAAAGAAATTACTATTGAAATTCCTGAAAATCAAAAAACAGATTTCTTTGTACATTATTCTTGGGTCAATTTTAATTCTTCAGGAAATGGTTCAGAAAGAATTATTATAGATAATCCGAAAAGAAAGGAATTACAAATTATTGCAAAAACGTTTAGAGATAAATTGGAGCCAGGAAAAAAAGAAACTTGGTCTTTTACCATTTTAAATGATGAGAACAATGTAGTTGCTTCAGAATTTTTGGCTAGTATGTATGATGCTTCTTTGGATCAATTAAAAAGTCATGATTGGTATTTTCATTCTTTTCCTAGACAAAAATATGCTTACAGTGATTTTAAATCAGATAATTATTTTTCTTTTGGAAGTGAGTCTAAAAGTTTCATGATAAAAAATAAGTATAAATTTAGTGTTTCTCAAAGTTTTGATCGATTTAATACATCTAATTTTGATGGAGTTGTATATAGTTCTTTGAAAAATGAAAGACATGCTCTGTTAGCGAATTATAAACAATACAAAGGAGATTATAGTGGAGAAGCTACGTGGAGTACTGAAAGTGATTCTGAGCTTGAAGCTGAAGTTTTATTAGGAGCTATAGGAGAAGATGAACAAATTAGATCTGATAATTTAGGTAGAAAAGGAGTTTCAAAAGCAGAAGCAGCAGTTGAAAAACTTGTAGGAATTGAAAAAAATAAGAGCTCAAACCCCAAAAAACAACCAATCCAAATTCGTAAAAACCTTCAAGAAACCGCTTTCTTTTATCCTCAGTTACGAACAGACAAAGATGGGAATGTACAATTTGAGTTTACAAGTCCTGAAGCTTTGACAAAATGGAAACTACAATTATTAGCACATACAAAAGATGTGGTTTATAAAATTGAAGAATTAACCACAGTTACTCAAAAAGAATTGATGGTAATTCCGAATGCTCCAAGATTTTTTAGAGAAGGAGATGCGATGACTTTTACAACGAAAATTGCAAGTTTAAGCGATGAAAAATTAGAAGGAAAAGCACGTTTAGAATTCTTTGATGGAATTACAGAAAAACCAATTAATCATTTATTAGATAATTCGGATTTTGAGAAAGATTTTTCGGTAGCAGCTAACGGAAATATTGCTGTGAATTGGAATATTAAAATTCCAGAAGGAATCCAAGCGATTCAGTATAGAGTAGTGGCAGAAACTTCTACTTTTTCGGATGGAGAACAAAATACACTTCCTGTTTTATCGAATAGAATGTTGGTGACAGAAACTTTACCGATGTGGGTAAATTCAAACGAAACGAAAACATTTACTTTAGACAAACTAAAAAATACAAATTCAGAAACAAGAACAAATTATAAACTGACTTTAGAAGTAACTTCCAATCCGATTTGGTATGCGATTCAATCTTTACCTTATTTAATGGAATATCCATATGAGTGTAGTGAGCAAACTTTTTCAAGATTTTATGCGAATGCTTTAGCAAGCCAGATTTTGAATCAGCATCCGAAAATTCAAAGAGTTTTTGAACAATGGAATAATACAGAAGCTTTGCTTTCTAATTTGGAGAAAAACCAAGAATTAAAATCATTATTGATTGAAGAAACACCTTGGCTGAGAGAAGCACAATCGGAAACGGAACAGAAAAAGCGAATAGCATTATTATTTGAGTTAAATCAACTGAAAAATGCGCAGCAAAATACGATTCTGAAATTGGAACAAATGCAATTAGAAAATGGAGGATTCCCTTGGTTTAGCGGAAATGATCGAGTGAATGATCGAATTACATTACATATTGCTACAGGTTTTGCACATCTTCAAAAAATGGGAGTTATCTTAGATGAAAAAGAATCTAAGATTTTTGAAAAAGCAAAAACCTATCTAGATAAAAACTTGATAGAAGACTATGAAAAGCTTCTAAAGAATGCTGAAAAACATAAAAATCCGAAAAAGTATTTGGCGCAAAATCATTTGACCAATGAAGTGATTTCTTATTTGTATTTATGCAGTTTTAAACCAAGTAAAAACCAAGATAATCAAGAAGCTTTAGTGTATTATACAAAACAAGCTGAAAAATATTGGTTGAAAACAAATCTTGGTGCACAAGGTAAAATAGCACTGTTTTTCTCTAGATATGGAAATACTAAAAATGCTAAAAATATCTTGAAATCTTTAAAGGAAAGAAGTACTAATAATGAAGAATTAGGAACCTATTGGAAGAAAAATGTTTCGAGTTGGTATTGGTATCAAGCTCCGATAGAAACGCAAGCTTTATTGATTGAAACTTTTGCTGAGATTGATTCGGATACAAAGTTTGTAGATGGTTTAAAACAATGGTTATTGAAAAATAAGCAAACAAATCGTTGGGTAACGACAAAAGCGACTACAGAAGCTATTTATGCTTTGGTTTCTACAGGAACGAAATGGACAGAAAATGAAGAAAATGTTGGAGTGAAAATTGGAAATCAAACTTTAGATATTTCTAAGTTGGAAGCTCAAAAACCAGAAGCAGGAACAGGATATTTTAAAGAAACTTGGTCGAAAACGGAAATTCAACCAGAAATGGCAGAAGTGACTTTAGAGAAAAAAGGTGAAGGAATTGCTTGGGGAGCTTTGTATTGGCAATATTTTGAAGATTTGGATAAAATTACGACTTCGGAAACTGGACTTTCGATTCAGAAAGAATTATTTATAAAGAAAGTTACTACAGAAGGAGATATTTTGAAGAAAATCACAAAAGAAAATCCTGTGAAAGTAGGAGATTTAGTTACAGTGAGGATTATTCTGAAAGCAGACAGAGATATGGATTTTGTACATATGAAAGACATGCGAGCTTCAGGTTTTGAACCTGTAGATGTGATTTCGGAATATAAATGGCAAGGTGGTCTTGGTTATTACCAAAGTACAAAAGATGCAAGTACGAACTTTTTCTTCTCAAAAGTGCGAAAAGGAACGTATGTTTTTGAATATAATGTAAGAGCAAATAATGCTGGAGATTTCTCTAATGGAATTACAACGATTCAAAGTATGTATGCTCCAGAATTTTCTAGTAATTCGGAAGGTGTGAGAGTGGAGATAAAGTAAGAATAAATTTAAATTACTATAAAAAAATCCGAGTTTGTAGCTCGGATTTTTTTGTTTTTATAAATCTAGTTGTTATTAAGTTTTCTTTGGATCACATTTGAAAGTTAAAAGTAGACTTTGAATATTTTTTTATTCAATTATTAATAATTGGAATTTCTTTGAAGTTGTATTTTTTATAGAGAATTTATCATCATTAAAAATTCCTTTATAAGGGTTGTATTTACCTCTTTTTTTATTAGTAGCTACTTTTTGATATTTAATTTTTCCATCTTTTTGATATGTTAAGATATATACAAATTCAGTTTTCATAAATCCCATCCCAAACACAATATCATCATTTGTTGCTTTAATTTCTCCATCTATTTGAATTACAATGTGTAATAAATCATTTTTAATGAAAGCTTTATGAATAGGTTTAGCATCTAGTTTAGGGATTAAATCTCCCCATTCTATTGAATTATCAGTATTTACTTTTAAAACAATTAAATCACTCCAATAGGTATAAAAACCACCATTCATTGATTTTTTAATTTCTTTTTCGGCAATTATATATTTGTTCCCTTGACTGTCTTTAAAAGATTCACGAAATTTATAATCGGTTAATTCTTTTGATTTTGATTTTTGTTGTTTAGCAGTAAGATTTTCTTCTCCATAAAATTCTTGTAGTACTTTATCTGGAATTTCTATAAATACCTGATCTTTTAATGTGAAATCATTTTTTGAAATAATAAAAGAAAAATACCCTGCAATATTTGCTGTTTGCGTTTCATGAGAAGTGAAACTTACTAAAGTAATTTCATTTTTTCCATCAATTATATCAAATTCACTTTCGTTATATTTTTCTTCAAAAGGAATGTTTAATTTTTGTAGTTTAGAATCAATCACTCTATAGATTGTTAACCCATCTTTTAAATTAAACTTTTTTCGTTCTTTTTTCGTAAATGTTTTTTTTACTAATGCATATGCTTCTCCTTGATTATTAATTTTAGGTGTATATAGAGTTGTCCATCCTTTATTTTTTTTTCCTTTAGAATAAAGTAAAGAACTACTTTGTAATTCTTTTTTTTCAATGTTTAATACTTCTAATCGATATTCTAAATCACGATTTGAATTTTTTTTCGTAGAAATAAAAGCTAAATATTTATTGTTGGCAGAGAGATTAAATGAATTTAAATCTTTATTTCTTTCACCAATATCCGCAATTTTCTCACTTATAAGTTCGTTTGTGTCTACATTGAATGAATGAGACATGATAATATTATTCTTTTTCCCTTTTTGTTGAATTGTAAACAAATGATATTTTCTATTTAAAAAGGCTTCTCCTAGTAAAACTTCATTTTTAGTAGCTTTTAAATTTTTGCTTAAAATATATTTTGAACCTTCATAAATTGAAAATTCGTATCCTTTTTTTGTATAAAACAAGATAAAACTTTTACCGGATCCTAAATTTTGAACTCCTGAAGATTTGTTGATTTTTTCTTTTCCTTTATATGGTTCTGTTAGCAATATTTTATAGTCTTCTTGATTCTGAGAGATTCCATTAAATGAAATTATACTCAAAAATATACATAGCAATAATTTAAATTTTTTCATAAGTATTAATTCTTTTGTTAGCTACGCAATTTAGTAAATAGTAAATAGCGATATGAAATTATATTATTTCTTTTGTAGTATCCTAATTTAAAGAAGCTCCAAGAAAAATATTTAATCTATAGTTTATATAAAACTCTACTCATTATCGGGTAGAGTTTTTTATTTTTGGCTTGATTGCTAAAAAACAAATAATATGAAAAAATACTTACTTCTTTTACTTCTTGTATTCAATGTTTTTGTCGGGTTTTCGCAAAAATATAGTTATGAAAGACTTTGGGATAAAGTTGAGAAATATCAAGATGAAGAATTACCGAAATCTGCGTTAAAGGTTTTGGATAAAATTGTGCAGAAAGCGGAAAAGAGAAAAGATGCTGGAGGCCTTTTTGAAGCAAATTTGGAGAAAATTGAAATTCTAGCAGAAATTTCTGAAAATGGTGATATGGATGTTGTTGCTTTTTTGAAAAAAGAAATTGCTAAGAATTCTGGTGTTGTAAAACTTGCTTACCAACTTGAGTTGGCGAGGATATATATAGATAATTATCCTGAGAATTTTTATCGAGAAACACGAACGCTTATGGAAGAAAACGAGAGTGAGGATATTGATACTTGGGATAAGAATACGTTTGATAAAGAGATTGGGAAATTGTGTGAAGAATTGTATTCTAATAAAGAAATGTTAGCAGCTTCTTCAGTTGAAAAATATGAATATTTAGGATATTTTGCTGATTGGGACGATGAGGTAGATTTTACTTTGTATGAAGTTTTTCTTTTTGAATATATCTATGCTTTGGAGGAAATTTATTCCTTGAAATATTTATCTAAAATTCATGAGCAGGAAGCTTTTTTGAAAACGAAGCAAAGAAATAAGGTTCTAGAACTTTATCAGGAAGGTCTTAAGTTTAGTCAAGAGAATAAGATGAAAAATTTTTATTGGAATTTGGAGCGTTTGGCTTTTACTGGAGAGGAAATAGAATCAGAGGAATTATTGGATGTTTTGTTGGTTTTTTTTGAGGAAAATAAAGAGCTTAAAGAAGCTGGGTTGATCATGGAGGAAGCTATACATCAGATTCGGATGATTTCTTTTCATGATGATCTTGAAAAAGAACTAAAATACATGAAAAGGATTGAGTTTTTGATGGAGGGTTTTAAGAAGAATTTTCCGGATGCTGAGGTGGTAAAAGCTTATGATAAATTTTATAATTCCTTTAGAACTCCTTTTCTAGATATAAGTACAAATAAAAATATACTTGAGGATTCTGCTTCCAAAATTTTAGTGAAATATAAAAATGTAGATTCTCTTTATCTGAAAATATATAGATCTAATTTAGGAGAATTAGACTTGAAAAAGGCGACACTTATTCATGAAAAAAAATATGATTTAAAGCAAAAGAGTCAAATTCAGAAAAGTTTTATAGAACTACCAATTCCTGCGTTAGAAAAAGGAGATTATTTTATAGAATATAGTGTAAATGATAAATTTTCAAATTCTAAAACAGTTGAATTGGATGTGTCAAATTATTCTTTAATTTTTAACAATCAAATAATCAATGCGAAAACGGGAAAGGTGTTAAATGATATTTCTGTTCGAGTTTATAATAACCAAAAAATTAGGGATAGCTTTTCTAAAAATTTTGAAATTAAATCAAGAATTGCCAAAATTGATACCAAAATCAATTTGGATGAAAAAGGGTTTATTGATATTGGTAAAATCGACTCGGAATATTATAGTGGAGTTCCTGTGATTATTGAATTTACAAAAGATGATAAAGTTTATCAGCTGCATTCTATTTTAGGTGGTGAATATCCGGTTTATCATGAAACAGAATATAAGAAAAAGGAAAAAGGAGTAGTTTTTGAGATTTTTGCAGATAGAAAAATTTATAGACCAAATCAGGAAGTTCATTTTAAAGCTTTGGCTTTTTTTGTCAATAGAAATAAAGGGAAAATAACCAAAAAACCAATTTCTAATAAACATTTTACAGTTTTTCTGAAAGATGCAAATGGAGAAGAAGTAGATAAAAAACATTTGAAAACAAATGATTTTGGTTCTTTAAATGGAACTTTTAAAATTCCAAAAGATGTTTTGTTGGGAGAATACACTATTTATTTAGATACAGATGGAAATTATGATGATAGATATATAGATAAATATTACGAAGATGATTTTGGTTTTGAGGAAGAACTTCAGATTCAAGTAGAAGAATATAAAAGACCGAAATTTAAAATAGAACTTTTGCCTATAACAGAATTATTTTCTTACAAAGACTCTGTTAAAGTTAAAGGATATTTAGATAATTTTTCTGGAGATAAGTTGCAAAATATAGATGTGCAATATAAGATTGATTATAAAGATGGTGTAGATAATGGGATAGTACAAACGGACCAAGATGGGAATTTTGAATTTTGGTTTGTTCCAGATGATTTAGATAGAAGTTTTGAAATAGAAATTACTGCCACTGATGAAAAAGGGGAAACACATTCTATTGAGGAAAGACTTTATGTTGATGATGATTTGACAATTTATATGTATTATCCAAAGAAAATGAAAAGAGAAAATTTGGATAATAGTATAGTGCTTAATATAACTAATTCAAATCGTAAACATTCTCCTGTAAAAGGAAAAGTGAAGATTTATAAAGATATTTCTTCAGGATTGGGGAAATTAGATATTCAGTGGGGAAAACGTTTTAATCGAGATGAAAAAAAGTATTATGAAGAAGTATTTTATCTGAGTAAAGAAGAACATGATACATTATTTCCAAATTTCGCTTATTCTAAGAAACAGAAAAAAGGAGCTTTGGTGTTGGATTTAGATTTTGATACTGAAAAATCTAGAGAGTTAAAGCTGGGAGATTTGTCCAATTTAGAACTAGGAAAATATATTATAGAACTTGAAACAGATTCGATCAAAAATAGAGTTTTTACAGTAACTAGGGAGTTTGCATTACTAAGTGATACCAGCAAAGAACCTGTAAAAGATTTTTTTGGATTGGTATGGACTACAAAAAAAGAATATCAAAAAGGAGAAGATATCGTTTTAAAATTAAATTCAAATCAACCAGATTTACAAGTTCATGTTTTTGTAAAGTCACAATGGAAAGAATTGAGTTATAATGTAATTCCTATTAATAAAGAAATCAAAGAATTTAGAATTCCTACAAATGATTATCATGTAAATGAGGAAGTTTGGATTGAATATTATTGGGTGTATAGTGGTGAAATAAAATCGGGTAACTTTTTTATAAAAATTGCAGAAGAGAAGGAAGATGTACTTGAAATAAAAACAAAAACATTTAGAGATAAATTAAAACCTGGAGCGAAAGAAAAATGGACCTTTGAGGTTTTAAATCAAAATAATAAACCTGTAAAATCAGAAGTTTTAGCTTCGATGTATGATCTTTCTTTAGATGTTTTAGGTGAACATCGTTGGAAGGAACTGACAAATCATTGGTATCTTGGATCTTCATACCGTTTATATAATTCAAATTATTATTTATCTTTTCAAGATTTTGAATTAAAAGAACTTCAAAGGGATAAATTCTTCACTATTATAGAAAGTAATCAAATACCAAAAGAACAACAAGGGAAAAAGTTTATACTGAAAGGTTTGATGCATGATAAAGATATGAATATGGAACCTTTGGCATATGCAGATGTAATAATTTCTGGAACAAAAAGAGGAACAACAACAAATATAGATGGAGAGTTTGAAATAGAAGTAGAAGCAGGAGATACAGTTGTCTTTAGTTTTATGGGCTATGAAACTATGGAGTATCGTGTTTCAGGTTTTTATAGTAATATTAGTGTTACGATGGAAGGAAATATAGAAAATGCATTGGAAGAAATCAGTATAGGTTATTCAAAAAGCTCTGCTTCAGATACTTTAAAAGTTGAAAAACTTCCAGTTCAAATTCGTAAAAACTTACAAGAAACAGCTTTTTTCTATCCAAATTTAAAAACCGATAAAAACGGAAAAGTTTCTTTTGAATTTGAAAGTCCAGAAGCACTGACAAGATGGAAATTGCAATTATTAGCACATACCAAAGATTTGAATTATGCGATTAAACAACTGGAGGTTGTAACGCAGAAGAATTTAATGGTTTTTCCGAATGCTCCAAGGTTTGTGAGAGAACAAGATACGATTCAGTTTCAAGCGAAAATTTCGAGTTTAGTTGATGAAAAATTAGAAGGAAATGTAAGATTAGAACTCTTTGATGGAATTACAGGAAAACCGATTGATGGTACTTTAGGAAATTATGATTTTGAAAAAAGTTTTGTTTTAAGTGAAAAGGGAAGTGTTTCTAAAAGTTGGAAATTTTATATTCCTGATGGTTTACAGAAAATCCGATATAGAATCATCGCAGAAACTCCAAAATATTCAGATGGAGAACAAAATGAAATTCCTGTATTGACTAATAGAAAATTGATGACAGAAACGTTACCGATTTGGGTAAATTCTAAGGAAAAGAAATCTTTTACTTTTGAGAAATTAAAGAATGCAGAATCTTCTTCTATGAAAAATCATCAATTGATTTTAGAGTTAAATTCCAATTCAATTTGGGAAGCAATTCAATCTTTACCATACTTGATGGAATATCCTTATGATTGTTCAGAGCAGACGTTTTCAAAATTATATTCCAATATTTTAGCAAGAACACTTTTAGATCAGAATCCAGAAATTCAAAAAGTATTAAAAGATTGGATTAATTCAGGAGGTTTGACTTCTGAATTGGAAAAAAATCAAGAATTAAAATCGATTTTGATTGAAGAAACTCCGTGGTTACAAGCTGCAAAATCAGAAGAGGAACAAAGAAAAAGAATTGCACAATTATTTGAATTAACTGAGCTAAAAAATCAAGAGCAAAAGTTTACAGATAAATTAAAACAAATGCAATTTGCTGAAGGAGGTTTTCCTTGGTTTTCTGGAGGTACATATGTGAATGATCGCATTACTTTACATATTGTAACAGGTTTTAAACATCTGCAAAAATTAGGAGTAAAATTGTCTGACGAACAATTAGAAATTGTAGAAAAAGGAAGTTTGTATTTAGATAAAATCATTGAAAAAAAATATTATAAAATATTAAAAGTAGATAATGATTTTAATGAAGGTCTTAATCATTTATCTGATTTTATCATTTCTTATTTATATTTAAAAAGTTTTGATGTTGAAAGAGGTTTAAAAACAAGTGAAGCTATTGCTTATTTTGAAAGTCAAGCTAAGGAATATTGGAAAAATAGAAGTTATGCTTCGATGGTAAAAATTGCACTTTATTTTCATCGAAATAATGAAAAGAAAATAGCCTCTGCTATAAAGAAATCATTGAAAGAAAAAAGTTTTTCTGATGAAGAATTAGGAATTTATTGGAAGAGTGATAGAATTAATTATTACAGCTTTTGGTATGATAATCCTGTAGAGAATCAAGCTTTAATGATTGAAGCTTTTGCAGAAATGGATTCTGATAAGAAATTTTTGGAAGGATTAAAACAATGGTTGTTAAAGAATAAACAGACAAATCGTTGGGGAACAACGAAGGAAACAACTTCTGCTATTTATGCTTTGGTATCTTCAGGAACAAAATGGCAAGAAAATGGTAAAAATCTAAAAGTGAAAATTGGCAAGAAACAGTTGGATTTTAATCAAAAAGAAAATCAAGACTTGATGGATCCTGTTGGAACTTTAAAAATGGTTTGGAAGAAAGAAGAAATAAATTCAGAACTAGGAACAATAACTGTAAAGAAGAATGGAAGAGGAATTGCTTGGGGAGCGATGTATTGGCAATATTTTGAAGATTTGGATAAAATAGAAAATGCTAAAACAGGACTTTCTATTGAGAAAAAATTATACATCAAAAAGACAACAAATAGAGGAGATGTCTTACAGGAAATAACGAAAGAAAATCCTGTGAAAGTAGGAGATTTGGTTACGGTGAGAATTATTCTGAAAGCAGATAGAGATATGGATTTCATCCATATGAAAGATATGCGAGCTTCTGGGTTTGAGCCTGTAAATACGATTTCGCAATATAAGTGGCAAGATGGTTTGGGGTATTTTGAAAGTACAAGAGATGCAAGTACAAATTTCTTTTTTTCGAGGGTTGAAGAAGGAACTTATATTTTCGAATATGATTTAAGAGCGAATAATGCTGGAAATTTCTCTAATGGAATAACGACAATTCAAAATATGTATGCTCCGGAATTTTCTAGTCATACGAAAGGAACTCGTGTGGAGATAAAGTAAAAATCACGATCCTAAAAACCTTAAAAACTCTATTCTTAATTGGATAGAGTTTTTTACTTTAGAGCCAAATTGTTAAAAAATAATATATGAAAATAAAATTACTCCTATTTACAATGTTGGTTTTCAACATTTCTTTTTGTGTTGCTCAAAAATATGATTATAGTAAACTATGGCAAGAATATGAAAGTTTCAAGGAACAAGAAATGCCAAAGTCTGCTCTGAAAATTTCGGATAAAATTATTCGGAAATCGAAAAGGAAAAAAGATACGCTAAATTATTTGAAAGCTAAATTGGATAGAATTAATCTGATACAGCAAACTTCAGAAGATGGTACAAGAGCTATTATTGATTATTTAAGACAAGAAATAGATGATAATAGAGATTTGTATAAATTGATGTTTCAGCTTGAATTAGCAACTGTTTATAGTGATTATATAAAGGCAAATAAATTTTATTTAAGTAAAGCTCCTGATGAGGTTACTGAAAATTCTGAAGATTTTTCAAAATGGAATTATAATCGTTTTGAAAAAGAAATAGATAAATTGTTATCTGAAATAAAAAGTAATAAAGATTTGCTATTAAAATTTTCACTTCAAGATTTTAAAATAATCTATGATGGGAATTTGAATGATGATTTGACTAAACTTAGTTTATATGATTTTTATTTCTTTACATATATCGAAAATTCGAAACGAAATAATGATAGAAGCAATAGAGAAACTATAAGTTTAGAAGAGTTTTTAAAATCAGAATATAAGAACCCAGTTTTTCAATTATATCAAGATATTCTGAGTCATCATCAAACAAACAATAATGATTTTGCTCTTGTTTTTTGGAATTTAGAAAGATTAAAATATTCGAATGATTATTGGAGAAATGAAGATGAATTATTAGATGTTTTGATGCATTTATATAAGCAAAATAAAAACATAGAAAGTTCTGGGTTGATTTTATTAGAAATAGCAGAAATAGCTTTAACAAGAGAGGATATTGATCCTTTTGAAGAAAAACCAAAGTGGACTAAATTATATATTTCAAATTTATGTAAAGATTATATTGAAAAATATCCTACAGCGAGTAAAATGGAGAAGTTGTCAGAAGCAATTTCTGAGTTTTCAAAACCATTTTTAGAAATTAAAACTAAAGAGTTTATACCTTCCAATTCGCCTTCCAAATTGTTTGTTACTTATAATAGTATAGATACCGTATTTTATAAGATTTATAAGCTGAAAGATTTTAAAAAACCTATTGAAAAATTAGAAGAAAGCGAGTTGAATTTAATTGTTCAAAAAGAATGCAAAATTCTTAAAAATGACTTAGAAAAGCATACAACAGAGTTTTTAATTCCAACATTAGATTATGGGAAATATTGTATTTCTGTAAGTGATACAAGAGATTTTAAAAATTCTATTTCAAATTATTTTACGGTTACAGATTTGTTTTTAAATGTCTATAGAGATCCGTCAGAAGTTTACACGTTTCAAATATCAGATCGAAAAACAGGTAAACCAATAGAAGATTGTGAAGTGAAATTTTATAACAATAGAGTTTACACGTATGATAAAAAAATAAATAGAGATTCTATTAAAAGTGTCAGAATAATAAAAGACACTATTTTAAAAACTAATGAAAAAGGTGCTTTTGTTTATGTAAACAAAACAGGTTTAAAAAAAGACTATTTGAGAATTTTGAGTTCTATAGAAATTGCAAATGGAGAAGAGACTTTAACTATTGAGAATTTTTCGTTGAATAATTATGTGGAGAAATCTGAAGCAGAAAAAGAAGCAGAAATAGAAAGAATAGGGTTTATTCACGTTTTTACAGATAGAAGAATATACAGACCAAATCAGAAAATATATTTTAAAGGAATTGCTTATTATATAGAATCTGCTGAGAATACAGTTTCCAAAAAAGTAATTAAAAATAGACATTTTGTTGCGTATTTATTAGATAAGAATAGAAGAAAAATTGCTGAGTTAAAATTGAAATCAAATGATTTTGGATCCATAAATGGAGAATTTTTACTTCCTCAAAATATTGCTACAGGAAGGTTTGAAATTGAAATAGAAGATGATTATGATGTGGAAGAAGATGAAGAGTTTTGGGATGAGTTTTTAGATGATATAGAAACAGAACCTTATGACTTTCATGTGGAGGAATATAAAAGGAAAAAGACAATAATAGATTTTTTGTCTAATAAAGATATTTCTCGATTTAATGACACAATTACGATTAAAGGAAAAGTTTCCAATTTTGCAGGAAATGCTTTGAGTAATACAAAAGTGTCTTATGTTTTAGAAGAAAGTGGTTATTCGGAAATGGGAACCCATGATAAAAGAACTATGGACAGTGTTCGAACAAATGCTTTTGGTGAATTTGAAATTAAGTTCTTTTCTGAAAATAAATTAAAAATAGAGAAGATTTACTATAAACTAAAAGTGGAAGTGTCAGATTTAAATGGAGAAACTGTAGAGGCTAATTTCCGTAAAAAAATCTCAGAAATACCATTTGATTTTAAAATTAAAACTTCGGATGTTTTTATTAAAGAAAAAAATAATTCTAGAATAGAAGTTGGTTTATTTAATGCAGATAGGAATGAAATTAAAGGACAAGGAAAAATAAGAGTTTATAAGAAAAAAACGAAAGAAAATAATTTAATTTCTGGTTATTGGACAAATGATTATGAAACTAGTAATTATTTTAAGAAGAATTATTTTGCAGATGCTCCTGTTCTTTCAGAGGAGGAACATAGAGCTTTATTTCCGTATTTGAATTATGGATTTATGGATGAAGAATCTCAAAAAGGAGCTTTTATAAAAGAAATTTCATTTGATACAGAAATATCAAGTTTTGTAGAGTTAGGTGCTCTTTTAGATTGGAAAAATGGTGAGTATATTTTAGAATTTGAATCTGAAAATTATAAAGGATATGTTGCTAAAATGACAAAAGAGATAAAAGTTTTAAACTTAGGTTCTGATGAGAAAATAAACAATAACTTTTTTGATTTTAATATTATAGAGAAAGAAGTTGAAGAAGGAGAAGATATTATTTTAAAATTGAGTTCTGGTTTAGAAAATTTTTATTTGAATTTTCATGTAAACCAGATAGATACTCCTGAAGATATTAGAGTAATTCACCTTTCAAATGAATCAAAAACTGTTCGAATTCCGACAGAAATTATAGGAAAGACTAGAAGTGTTTTTATCGATTATTATTGGGTTTACAAAGGTTGTTATCAACACAAGACAGTTAAGGTTTTAGTGAAAACACAGAAAAATGAAAAATTAAAATTCAAAACCATAACTTTTAGAGATAAAATAAAACCAGGGGAAAAACAAAAATGGTCTTTTCAAATAGTAAACTCTAAAAATAAATTTCCAAAAGTAGAAGTGATGGCTTCTATGTACGATCAATCTTTAGATTATTTGGATGATTATTTAGATAATTACTGGACGGATGAATTAATTAAATATGCGAGAAGAGATTATGAAGAAGATTTTTCTTATCATTTTAATGAATCAAGTTTATATACTCCTTGTTACAGTATACGCAATAATTTATTGAATTATATTCAAAAAGAAAGAATTGAGCTTGCTAAAAAAGATTCAAAAAGGAATCTAGAACTTTTGCAAAAAAGAAAAAAAGAAAAAAGTAAAGATAATTTCATAACAGTAACAGGTACTGTTTCGGATAGAGATGGAGCTTTACCTATCGCATCTGTTATAATAAAAGGGACAAATATTGGTACGGAAACCGATTTTGATGGAAATTATTCAATTGAAGCAATTCCGGGGGATATTTTAGTATTTAGCTATGTAGGGTATAATGATGAAGAGGTAGTGGTTTCTGATTTGTACACCGTTTTAAATGTAGAATTGAAATCTGGAAATGTGCTTGAGGAGCTGAGTTTAGGCTATGTGAAAAAGAAGACGATTGATACAATACAGAATAGAAATTCTCCAGAATTAAAAATTAGAAAAAACTTTCAAGAAACAGCATTCTTTTATCCTGAACTGAAAACAGATCAAAACGGAATAGTTTCTATAGAATTTGATGCGCCAGAAGGTTTGACAAAATGGTGTTTGCAAATGTTTGCGCATACAGAAGAAATGAAATATGGTTTAAATTACTTGGATGTTGTTACGCAAAAGAATTTGATGGTTTTTCCAAATCCACCAAGGTTTTTTAGAGAAAAAGATACGGTAGAATTTAGAACAAAAATTTCTAGTTTACATGATAAAAAGTTGAAAGGGAAAGTCAAATTAGAATTGTTTAATGGAATTACAGGAGAATCTATAGATAAATTAGCAGGAAATACAGAACTTGAAAAAGATTTTTATTTAGAAAAAAATGGAAATACTTTCAAGAGTTGGAAATTTAATATTCCAGAAGGAGTAGAAATTATTAGATATAGAATTATAGCAAATACACCAGAGTTTTCGGATGGTGAACAAAATGAATTACTTGTTCTTTCTAATAGAAAATTAGTGACAGAACCCTTACCAATTTGGGTAAATGGAAAAGACACGAAAACTTTTACTCTTGAAAAATTAAAAGAAACAAATTCTGATACTAGAACAAATTATCAGTTAATGGTGGATGTGAATTCAAATCCTATTTGGGAAGCAATTCAGACGCTACCATATTTGATGAATTATCAATATAATTGTAGTGAGCAAACTTTTTCAAAATTGTATGCAAATCTTTTAGCAACCCATTTATTTGAAGAAAATCCTGAGATAAAATCGATTTTTAAACAATGGGAAAATATAGAAGGGTTGAAATCAAATTTAGATAAAAATAAAAATTTAAAATCTATTTTATTAGAAGAATCTCCTTGGTTAAATAAAGCTAGAACTGAGAAAGAATGGAAGCAAGATATAGGGAAGTTACTAGATTCAACTTCTTTAAAAACTGCAAGATTAGGATATATTGAAAGGTTGAAAAAGTTACAAAACCATCATGGAGGATTCGGATGGTTTTCTAAAGAAATGATTAGCCCTAAAATTACATTACATATTGCGATTGGTTTAGAGCAATTGAAGAAAATAGGAGTAGAACTAGCAGATGAAGAAATAAGTTTTTTATATGACAGTAAATCGTTTGTGGATTTAGAAATTAGAGAACTTTATAATAAGATTCAGAAAAATGAAGATAAAAAGGATATTTATTATGATAAAGATTTTGTGATTTCTTATTTGTATTTGAAGAGTTTTAATACAGCGATAGATGAAAATAATAAAAAGGAATTACATTATTTTTCTTCTTTGTTTAAAAAGAGTTGGATGAAATTGAATTTAGGATCGCAAGCAAAATTGGCTTTATATTTTAATAGAATAGGAGAGGAACAAACTGCAAAAACAATTCTAAAATCATTAAAGGAAAGAAGTATTTCGAATGAAGAATTAGGAATTTATTGGAAATCAAATGGATCTAGCTGGTATTGGTATCAATCGTCAATAGAAACACAATGTTTGTTGCTAGAAGCTTTTTATGAAATTGATAAAGATTCAAAATTTGTAAATGGTATAAAACAATGGTTATTAAAGAGAAAACAAACCAATAATTGGGAGACAACAAAAGCGACAACGAGAGCAATCTACGCATTGATGTTGACCAATTATGATTGGATCAAAAGTGAAAGATCTATGGTGTTAAAAGTTGGACAAGAAAAAATAAAACCTACAAAAGGAAATATTGAAGAGTTAGAAGCTAAAATTGGATATATTAAAAAATCTTGGTTTAAAAATGAAATTAAACCAGAAATGGCTGAGGTAACGATTAAAAAGAAAGATGAAGGAATTGCTTGGGGAGGATTGTATTGGCAATATTTTGAAGATTTAGATAAGATAGAAACTGCTGAAACAGGGCTTTCGGTTCAAAAAGAATTATTTCTAAATAAAAATACTTCTGAAGGAAATAAATTTGTGAAAATTACAAAAGATACTCCGATAAAAGTTGGAGATTTAGTAACGATACGAATCATTTTAAAAACTGATAGAGATATAGATTTTGTACATATGAAAGATATGCGAGCTTCAGGATTTGAACCAGTAGATGTGATTTCGGAATATAAATGGCAAGGAGGTCTTGGTTATTATCAAAGTACGAAAGACGCTAGTACGAATTTCTTTTTCTCATTAATTAGAAAAGGGAACTATGTTTTAGAATATAATGTGAGAGCAAACAATGCTGGTCAATTTTCTAGTGGTATTACAACCATTCAGAGTATGTATGCTCCGGAGTTTTCTAGTCATACGAAAGGGGTGAGAGTGGAGATAAAGTAATTAATGGCTTAGGGATAGTAGCGGCATCCTTTTTTGCCTTTCTTCATTAGGTTGAATTAGCAAAAAAGATATAGCGGAAAGCCCGACCTGAAAGGGAAGCTCCAAGATAAAATAAAACGCTATTCCATATTAGAATAGCGTTTTTTGTTTTTAGGTATGTTGAATTTCTTTGGTTTTGAAAATAGAAATAAGAAGAGAAATGAAAGAAATACTAAGAAGAGCAATCACAAATTCCGGGAAATAGAGTAGTGCGATGGTCAGAATAATTCCTCCGAGAATAGATTGTATCAGAAGATCATTTTTGGTTTTAGATCTAAGAATATGAATTCCGAAAGCAAGAAGTAAAATTCCCATTGTCAGACTAAAACCGTTGTGGAAATCCAGTACGGAAATATTTGAGCCTAATTCTGAAATAGAACCTTCCATTAAAGCTCTTAATTCTGGAAAAGGGTTTTCTGAAAGTTCGAAAATAAAATGAGTGATTAGATGTCCAGAACCTGTAAGAATCATCGTGATTCCTGCGATTTTTTGAAATGTTTTATTTGTCATAGTTGTGAATTTATTTTAGACAAATTTCATTCAAAATACTGGATGTGTTAATTAACTTTGGTTAATTAATGTGAAGAAAGCTGTTTTCTGATTCTACTCAAAGATTGAGGTTTAATTCCTAAATAGCTTGCGATATGTTTTAAAGCATATTTCTGAAAAAAATCAGGCTGTGTTTCCATTAAAAGTAAATAACGTTCTTTTGGCGTCATAAATAGCATTTGTTCAGTTCTTCTTTTACTATTTAAAAATATTTGCTCACTGATAATTCTTCCGAATTTATTCCAATAAAAAGAAGTTTCATAAAGCTTTTGTAAACCATGATAATCTAAAAAAATAATTTCTCCTTTGTCTATTCCCTGAATGTGAAGATTTGCTGAGGTTTGTCCGATAAAACTTTCGTAATCTGTGATGAATTCGTTTTCAGATCGAAGTAAAAGATTGGTTTCTTCCAATTGATCATCCATAAAAAAAGAACGAACCGAACCACTTTTGATAAATGCGATAAAAGAGCAAACATTTGGTGGGGAAAGAAGCATTTCATTATCCGAAAATTCTTTAGTGTAAAGGTGGGGTTTTATAGCTTCCCAATCTTCATTTTCAATAGGTAGAATTTGGTTTAATATTTTTTTTAGAGCTTCGATGTTTTTTGTTTTAAGATTTATCCAAATTTAGAGTAAAAATCTTAGTTAAGAACCAATTTTTAAGGATATTCTGGATGTAAATAAAAGCGTGTTTTTTTAAAATGTGATAAATTCTGCTATTTATCTATTTTATTTGTTAAATAATTTGCATTCTACTTAATATTTTAAATTATTAAACAATTTGCGTTTAAAAAACAAAAAATACTAGAATCCATGACAAATGTCTTTTTTGCTAAATTTCAATTTATTAAATTGCGATACTAAATTTTATAGAAAATGGAATTTTTAACAGATATTGAGATTGCTCAACAAACAGAGTTGACGCACATTAAGAATATAGCCGAAAAATTGAATATTGAAGAAGATAATATCGAAATGTACGGAAAGTACAAAGCGAAACTTCCTTTAGATTTAATTGATGAAGATAAAATCAAAAACAACAACTTAATCTTAGTAACAGCTTTAACTCCAACTCCAGCAGGAGAGGGGAAAACTACAGTTTCTATTGGATTAACAGAAGGATTAAACAAAGTTGGAAAGCAAGCTACAGTTGTACTTCGTGAGCCTTCTTTAGGTCCTGTTTTTGGTATTAAAGGTGGTGCTGCCGGAGGTGGACATTCTCAAGTTGTTCCAATGGAGGATATCAACTTACACTTTACTGGAGATTTCAATGCTGTTGAAAAAGCAAATAACTTATTAGCTGCTTTAATTGATAACAATATTCAAAGTAAAGTAAACAATTTAAACATTGATCCAAGAACAATTCTTTGGAAACGTGTAATCGATATGAATGATCGTGCTTTACGTCAAATCACTATCGGTTTAGGTGGAACTGCAAATGGAATTCCAAGAGAAGACGGATTCAATATTACTCCAGCTTCTGAGGTTATGGCAATTCTTTGTATGGCTACTAGTTTTGAAGATTTAAAACAACGTTTAGGAGATATTTTTGTTGGATTTACATTCGATAAAAAACCGGTTTTCGCTCGTGATTTAAAAGCTGAAAATGCAATGGCAATCTTATTAAAAGATGCTATTAAGCCAAACTTAGTGCAAACTTTAGAAAAGAACCCAGCAATTATCCACGGTGGACCTTTCGCAAATATTGCACAAGGAACAAACACTATTATTGCTACGAAAATGGGACTTTCTCTTTCTGATTATGTTGTTACAGAAGCAGGATTTGGAGCAGATTTAGGAGCAGAGAAATTCTTAGATATCAAATGTCAAGCTGCTGGATTAAATCCAAAAGCAGTAGTATTAGTTGCTACAATTCGTGCGCTACGTCACCACGGAGGAGCGAAGAAAGAAGAGTACAACACACCATCAGTAGAAAGAGTAACAGAAGGATTCAAAAACTTAGAGAAACATATCGAGAACATTCGTAAGTTTAACATTGAGCCAGTTGTTGCATTAAATTCATTCATTTCTGATTCTGAGGAAGAAGTAAACTTCATCATCGAGAAATGTGCTTCTTTAGGAGTACAAGCAGTAGTGTCTGAAGGATGGGCAAAAGGAGGAGAAGGAACGAAGAAATTAGCGGAAGCAGTAGTAAATGTTGTGGAAAATAAAGCTTCTGAATTCAAACCTTTATATGACTGGAATAGTCCAATCAAAGAAAAAATCGAAACAATTGCTCGTGAAATTTACGGAGCAGAAGGTGTAGATTTTGAACCAAAAGCAATCTTAAACTTAAAGAGAATTGATAGATTAGGATTTAATGATTTTGCTGTATGTATGGCGAAAACTCAAAAATCTTTCTCTGATAACGATAAATTAATTGGAAGACCAACAGGATTTAGAGTTACAGTTCGTGAAATCGAAATTGCAGCAGGAGCTCGTTTCGTAATTCCAATCTTAGGAAAAATGATGCGTATGCCAGGATTACCAGGTGTACCAGCTTCAGAAGGAATGGATATTGATAACAATGGAGTTATCTCTGGACTTTCTTAAGAAGTTTTAAAAATATATTATATAAAAAATCCGAGTTCATTAGAGCTCGGATTTTTTTATTAGTTTTTAATTATTATCGGAATTTCAAATTCTAAATTAGTTGGAGTTCCTCTTGCCGTTGCTGGTTTTGCTGGAGGAATTAGTTCAATAGTTTCTATCAGGATACTATCAATTTTTGGAAATTCTTCTTTTAATTGTTCTTTTAAAACCAGATCTACCAAATGAGAACTACCCAAAGTATCTACTTTCATTTTGATAAAAATAGTATCATTTACCGCATTTTCAGATTCAAAATTTTGACTGTTTAAAGAATTATAAATCTTTTGCGAAATATAATTGATAAAACACATTTTTTGTTCTTCTAAAGACATTTCCTTGTTCTCACAATCTGTAAACAAAGGAAAAGCGTCGATGTTCTGATTTTTTATAATCGAATCGATATTAATTTCTTCCTGTACATTCTCTTGTTGTTTCAAATCTTTTTTCTCAGGCTTACAGGAGATAAAAAGAAGTAAAAACAGAATAAAATAACCTTCCTTGTTCATCATAATACAAATTTCTTCAAAATTACATTTATTCCTTCATTTAAAAGAAAATACTTACGTTATAAATTTAAAAAAACATTTAAGTATATTGTGCTTCAATTATCAAAAAATTAAATGTAAAAGAAAATTATGGATATCGTTTTGATTGTTATTGGTTCAATATTTATTGTTTTAGGAATCGTAGGAGCAATAGTTCCAGGAATTCCAGGACCAATTATGAGTTGGGTAGGACTTTTACTAGTGAATTTTACAGAATTTATTCCTTTCCAAAATAAATTTATAATCATTACTGCTTTGATAGCAATTGTAGTTACGGTTTTAGATTATGTTATTCCGGCTTTGGGTACAAAAAAATATGGCGGAACCAAATATGGCGTCTGGGGAAGTATTATCGGATTATTTGTAGGAATGATTTTCTTTAACTTTCTAGGAGTTATAATCGGACCTTTTATCGGAGCTTTTGTAGGAGAGTTGATCAAGAATTCGAGTGATCATAAAAGAGCTTTAAGAGCTGCTTGGGGGAGTTTTGTAGGTTTTATATTTTCTACATTATTAAAGCTAGTGTTAAGCTTTGTATATATGTACTTTTTTATAGCAGATATTATTGAATTTTTCTAATATTTAGAAATAAAAAACTCTCCAATTAGGAGAGTTTTTTAATGTTTTATTTTGCTGGAATTTTCAATTTTTGTCCAATATGTAAGTTGTTCGATTTTAAGTTGTTTAATTTCTTAATCGCTTCAACTTTAATACCTCCATATTTTTGAGAGATTTTATATAAAGTATCTCCTTTTTTAACAACATGAGTTTTTCCAGAGCTAGTTAATTTCTTGTCCTTTACATGCGTAGCTTTTACATTTTTATCATATTTATGTAATTCATACTTTTCAATGATAGAAATTAGCTTAGCAGGATATTTTGGATCTGTAGCATAACCAGCTTTTTTAAGACCTTTTGCCCATCTTTTGTAATCCGTTACTTTATATTCGAATAAGAACGAATAACGATCTCTTTCTACTAAAAATAAAGAATGATCACGGAAAGAATATTTAGGATGTTTATATTTCCTAAAACATTCTCCTTTTCTATCATCATCATGATATACTTTTGGTCCTTTCCAGTCTTTATGACATTTCACACCGAAGTGATTGTTAGATTTTGAAGCTAATTTACTTTGCCCTCTTCCTGACTCTAAAATACCTTGTGCTAAGGTAATACTCGCAGGAACTCCATACTTTTTCATTTCGTCGATTGCAATCTTCCTGTACGTTTCAATATACATAGTGGTCAATTCCAAGTTTGTATATCTTTTTTCAGGTCTGCTAGTAACATTTGTTGAGTTGGAAGCAGCTTTTTTGGAACTGCCACAAGAGATCAATAAAATGCATGCAAAAGCAGATAAGAATAGTTGTTTAAAATTCATAAGCTTCGTTTGGTTAAGTTGAGTTTTGTGTAATTTTTTATTCTATGTAATGTTTCTTTTAAATGAATATTATTTTGGGTTAAAATTAATCAGAGGTAAGTTCTTTTTTGTTAATAACTTATTCATTCCTTCAATTCCTTGAAGCCCTCCAGAATGTATTAAAAGAATTTTGGAACCTTCTTTAAAATAGTTCTGTTTGATTAAATCTACAACACCAAAAACCATTTTTCCAGTATAAACTGGGTCTAATGGAATATTGGTCTGAAAGATAAAATTATTTATAAAAATAATCAACTCTTTGTTAATTTTTCCATAACCTCCAAAATTATAGTTATGAATTAGTTGCCAATTTTCTTTTTTATTGTTAATAAGTTTTTTGATGTCGTTTTGTAAAAACGCGCCTTTTAGAGCAGGGAAACCTAAAACTTTTTGATGTTCTTTAGTTGAATTAATAATTCCAGAAATAGTTCCTCCTGTTCCTATTGCACAACAGATATAATCAAACTCAGCATCCTTTTCTGTCAAAATTTCTTCACAGCCTTTTACAGCCAAATTATTTGTACCTCCTTCTGGAACTAAATAAAAATCTCCGAATTTCTCTTTTAATTTTTGAATAAATTCATCCGTATTTTTTTCTCGATAAGCTGATCTGGTAACAAATTCTAACTGCATTCCATTTTCTACAGCAAATTTCAATGTTGGATTGGTAGCTAAAATTTTTTCCAAATCATTCGCTAATTCTTCTCCACGAATAATTCCAATAGTTTTAAATCCACAAAGATTTCCAGCAGAAGCTGTCGCAGCAATATGATTGGAATAAGCTCCACCAAAAGTCAAAAGAACTTTTTTGTTTTGCTTCTGTGCTTCAAAAATGTTGTATTTCAGTTTTCGAAATTTATTTCCAGAAACAAACGTATGCAATTCATCTTCTCGTTTTATATATAACGAAACGCCACTATCTTTTATTTCAGAAAGCTCAATATGCTGAATTCGACTCTCTTTATCTTCTGAAAAAATCATACAACTATTTTATCCGTTTATCCTTCTATTTCTGCTAGTTTTTCTTCTAATAATTCCCATTCTTCCATCAAATCTTCTAGCTTTTTCTTCTTTGCTTCATATTCTTTGAAGAAATCAGGATTTGCAGAAACTTCTTCAAAATTTGCGGCTAAGTTTGCATCATCCGCTTCAATTTCTGTTTCTAGTTTTGCAATCTCTTTTTCTGCTTTAGAAATTTTATTTTTGATTTGTTTAATTTCTTTACTCGAAGCTTTTTGTGCCTGATAAGCTTCTTTTTTGGTTAAATCTTTTTCTGAAGAAACTTTTGTTCTCATTTCCGCTTCACGAAGATTTTCCATTTTATGTTCTTCTAAATAATAATCAATATCACCAAGATATTCTTTGATTACTTTGTCTTTAAATCCGAAAACTTTTGTAGTTAAACCTTGTAAGAAATCACGATCGTGTGAAACTAAAATTAACGTTCCTTCGAAGTTTAATAAAGCTTTTTTCAATACATTTTTAGAAGCAATGTCCAAGTGGTTCGTCGGCTCATCCATTACTAAAACATTGAAAGGTTCTAATAACATTTTACACAAAGCCAAACGATTTCTTTCTCCTCCAGAAAGCACTTTTACTTTTTTCTCTACATCATCACCACTAAATAAGAAAGAACCAAGCATATCACGAACCTTGATTCTGTTATTATCATTCGCAGCATCTTCCATGGTTTGTAATAATGTCTTTTCTCCATCTAGATAATCTGCTTGATTTTGCGCAAAATATCCGATTTCCACATTATGTCCAAGTTTCATGTTTCCTTCATGCTCCAATTCTTCGATAATAATTTTTGCTAAAGTAGATTTTCCTTGACCATTTTGTCCAACAAAAGCAATTTTACTTCCTCTTTCAATCATCAAGTTTACATCATGAAGAATATTTTTTTCTCCATAATTTTTAGAAACATTTTCCGCAGTAACGACAATTTTTCCAGGTTGCTTAGAAAGTGGAAACTGTACATTCATCACAGCATTATCTTCCACATCTACTTCAATTCGATCTACTCTATCTAATTTTTTGATAAGAGATTGCGCCATTGAAGCTTTGTTTGCTTTTGCCCTAAATTTCTCGATTAATTGTTCTGTTTGCTTTATTTCTTTCTCCTGATTTTTTTGCTCTTTTAACTGCTGATCTCTAATTTCTTTTCTTAAAACTAAATATTGAGAATACGGTTTTTTGTAATCATAAATACTTCCAAGAGAAATTTCAATTGTACGATTCGTAACATTATCCAAGAACATTTTATCGTGCGAAACTAAAACTACAACTCCAGGGAAATTTTTCAAAAATCCTTCTAACCAAATAATCGATTCGATATCTAAGTGGTTGGTTGGCTCATCCAGAAGAAGAATATCGTTTTTTTGTAAAAGTAATTTCGCCAACTCGATTCGCATTCTCCAACCTCCAGAAAATGTATCTGTAAGTTTGTCGAAATCTTCTCTTTTAAAACCTAAACCTTGAAGAATTTTTTCCGTTTCTCCTTTATAATTATATCCACCAAGAAGTTCGTATCTCGCAGTAGTTTCGTTTAATTTTACAATGATATCATTGTAAGCTTCACTTTCATAATCTGTTCTTGAAACTAATTCATTATTAATAGCATCTAACTGTTTTTCTAGTTCTTTGATTTCTGTAAAAGCTTGGTACGCTTCTTCTAAAATCGTTCTTCCTTTTACAAAATCAATATCCTGACGAAGAAAACCGATTTTCACATCTTTATCAAAAGCCATTGTTCCACCATCGTGTTCAATATCTTTTGCCAAAACTTTTAATAAAGTAGATTTTCCTGCTCCATTTTTTCCAACAAGTCCAACTCTATTTCCTGCACTAAGTTTAAAAGTGATTCCTGAAAATAAATCTTCTCCTCCAAAAGTAACTGTTACGTTATGTATATTAACCATGAATTTGTAATTTGATTTAGAACTGATTTTTGTTTGTTTTCACAGATTTTTCTGAGAATGTTAAAAGCAGCTCTGTAAATAAAAGCTTAACTTTGCAAAACTATTATTTTATTTTCAGTAATGAAATGAAACAAATAGAATAATTCTTTCTATTTTACTACAAAAACCATAACTAAACCAAGCAGAAAAAGATGAAAAAAGGATCTATTTTTTATAGTATTTTCAAAAATAAATGTCCACGATGTCAAGAAGGTGATTTCTTTGCGTATAATTTGACTTTGAATCCGAAGAAGATTTTAAAGACAAATGATACTTGTAGTAACTGTGGTCTGAAATACATGATTGAACCATCTTTTTTCTACGGAGCGATGTATGTTAATTATGGATTAACTGTAGCCATTGGAGTAGCAGCTTTCGTAATCGGAAAATTTATGGTTGATCTTACTTTACTTCAGTGTTTTTATGCAATAGTTGTAGCATTGGTGGTGTCTATGCCATTAAATTTAAGATTATCAAGATTGATTTGGATTAATATTTTCGTGAAATATAATCCAACTAGAAGAGGTCCTAAAAAGTAAAAACCTATACTATTTTAACATTTCTATTGTTTTTGTAAAGTATTGATAATTAATTGGTTTTGTAGAAGTGTAAAATTTAATTTAGCCACAACTTATTAAATTAAATAACACTTTATCAAAACTTTTTTTTATGAAGAAAAAATTACTTTTACTTACGCTATTTTTAAATTCATTTTTAATTTTTAGTCAAG
Organism: Aureivirga sp. CE67; assembly: GCF_015767245.1. Lineage (GTDB taxonomy): Bacteria > Bacteroidota > Bacteroidia > Flavobacteriales > Flavobacteriaceae > Aureivirga. The sequence continues at coordinate 479,376 of NZ_JADOTV010000001.1, read as the reverse complement.
CTCCACCAAACTTTACTATGGAAGATTGTGATGGAAACGAATATACTTTCAGTGAGTTATTTTCAGAAGGAAAAGCAATTGTTTTAGATTTAGGTTCGCAATGGTGTGGACCATGTCAATCTGCGACACAAGGAATTCAGGATTTATATGAGTATTTTGGACAAAATCAATTTGATGTTTTATTTTTTGGATTAATGTTTGAAGATAATAGCTATAATCTTGCAAGTTGTGAAACAGTTCACGAATGGGATGAGCAATTCAATCTAACATATCCAACACTTCCTGCAGGAATTGGAAACAATGCAAATATCATGATGGAAATTGCTGATATTTATGAAGTTTACGGAATTCCATATTTTATTGCTTTTATGCCAGACCCAAATGATCCAACAAAAGGAATTGTGATTTATGATGATAATACTAGCAGTATGGGATATTATAATGGAATCAAAACAGCTTTATTAAATAATGGATATGAAAAAGAAGAAGGAAATCTGAATACAGAAAGTTTTTCATTGGAAGATGAATTTTTAATATTCCCAAATCCAGCTAATGAAAAAATCTTTATAGAATCAGGTGCTTCTGTTGAAATTGAATCAATTTCTATTTTTTCTGTTAGAGGAGAAGTTCTCAAATCTATTAAAAATGAGGTTAAATCAATAAACATTGGAGAATTATCTTCAGGAGTTTATTTTATTGAAATTAAACATAAGAATGGGTTAGCTAAATTTAGGTTTTTAAAAGATTAAATGTTAAATATTTATATTATTCATAATTAGATTTATTTTAAATTATATAAAAGTATTTTAAATGAAATATAAATTTATTAATTTGTGAAAATTAACCTTAAAAATTTACATTATGATTAAAAAAATACTATTTATCTTTTGTTTATCGATAGCTTTTTTTTCATTTTCACAAAGTAACGTTCCAAATTGGACTCTTGAGGATTGCCATGAACAAACGTATAATTTACATGAATTATTAGCTGAAGGTAAATCTGTAGTAGTTGAAATTGGAGCTGAATGGTGTTATCCGTGTAAAATTAAAGCACCATATTTTCAAGATTTATATGAATTATATGGAGAGAATCAAGAAGATGTTATTTTTCTTGGAATTTTAACGCAAAAAAATGATCAATCACCAGCTGATTGCGAGACAGTTTCAAATTGGGATGAGGAATTAGGTTTGTCATATCCTACTTGTGCAAAAAGTATAGGAGATAATCAAACTACAATAAGTTTACTTTATAATACTTATCAAATTACTGGGATTCCAACTTTTTTTCTTTTTGTTCCTGATCCTGAAAATCCTGGAGAAGGTATCGTAGCATATAATGAAGAAACAGATCAAACAGAAGCTTTTAGTTTTATAGATGGAATTAAAGATGGTTTAACAGAATATGGTTATCAAGAAGGAGGAGTGAAATTAGATATTGATTCTTTTAGTAAAGAAAATTTATTCTCAATATTCCCAAATCCATCAAATAATATTCTGAATATTAAATCAAACGTAAACCAAGAGATTGAAAGCTTAAAAATAATTTCGATAAGAGGAAATGTTGTAAAAGAAATTAAAGAAAACACTTCTTCTATAATTATTTCAGATTTAACAAATGGAATGTATTTTATAGAAGCAGAAATTGATGGGAAAATAATGAGAAAGAAATTTATCAAAAACTAGTGATAAAAATAGAAAAGGGAACTAAATCAGTTCCCTTTTTTTATTTTTCAAATCTTTCAATAGAATATTCTTGATCGATTTCTTTATTTTCTTCTAAAAGTTCAAAAAGCATTTTTGCTGCTGTTGGAGCAATCATTACACCACGAGTTCCTAAACCATTTAAAACAGCGAGAGCTTTGTATTGTGGATGCATTCCTACCAAAGGTCTTCTATCTTTTACTGTAGGACGAATTCCTGCTGTTTGATCTATAATCTCAAAAGGAACATTAATTACAGTTTCTAATTTTTCTACCAATTCTTTTCTTCCTTCTTCGCTTGGTTCTAAGGTTTTGTCTTTCCAGTTGAAAGTTGCTCCAACTTTATATAAATCATCTCCAAGTGGCAGTACAAAAACAGCTGATTTTAATAAATAATCAATATTTAAATCTAGAGCTTTGATAGTTATTAATTCTCCTTTGGCTTCTTGCATTGGAAGGTAATTGAAAAACGGATTTTGTTTTAAACCAAATCCTTCACAAAAAACAACTTTGGAAGCTATGATGTCATTATATTTTACCTTTTCATCAGTGAAAACTAATTTCTCATAATCAAAAGACTCTTCTCGAATACTGTCTGATTCTTTCAGGTAAGATTTATAATCGTTTAATAGTTTCTTTGTGTAAACTCTTCCTGTATGTTGCAATTTTCCAAAACCGAACGGAGCATTTACAGCTTCATTATCATTAGGAAAAACTTTAGGAATCATAAATTCTGAAAGTGCTGGATGATCACAAGTGGCAAACCAATTATTTTGTTCTTCAATAGATTTAAAACTTCTCTGTATTGCAACAGGATAATCGTATTGAGAATTAAATTTTTCTTCCAGTTTTTTATAAAAAGGCATTGCAATATCCAATTGCGAAACAGCATTCCAAACTGGTGTAAACCTTTTTAAAATAACAGGATTATACATTCCTCCTGCAACATTAGAAGACGTTTGAGAATTATCTTCAAAAACAACAAATGTTTTACCATGCTCTCTTAATTGCTCAGCAAAAGCTAGTCCTGCCAAACCTAAACCAACAATAATATAATCTACTTTCATATTGCAAAGGTAAACAGCAAAAAGAGAAATAACTATAACATTTGTTATATTTTAAAATAAATCTGTTTCAATTTCTTAGAAAGGAAATATTAATTTAGCATAATTCTATGCTAAAGTTAAGATTGTCTATTTCTAACAAAATTTCCACATCCTATTCACATTTTATATTCATTTTTTTCTTGATAAAAAAACGAATCAAAAAAATCAAGACTTTATTTTTAAAATCAAAAATCAAGAATTTTGAAAAAGACGAAAAAAACTCGCTTTGCTCAGACAGTTTTTCGTCTATTTTTTTTCAAAATTCTTGATTTTTACAATTTTAAAAATAGGTCGATAAAGTTCCGGTAAACATTTTTATTACAAAATAACCAATAAAAAAACTCCTTTCTCCCAAAAAGGAAAGAAAGGAGTTTATCGACCCAAAATTAAATTTTTATTTTACTCTAGAAGGTGTGTCTTTTCCGTTCACGATATCTTGTGTTCCAAGAGCAATAAGTTTTATCATATCTACCAAATTTTCCATGTTTAAAGTTTCTACTTCATCTGTTACTTGGTGGTAATGTTTGTCTTTGTCAATTGCATCCGAAGAAAAAGTATGTGCAGGCACACCTAATTTTGCTAAAGGAGCATTGTCCGAACGATAAAATAATTTGAATTTTGTATAAGGATCTGGAATTAATTTATAATCCGTTCCTTCTAAATTTTCTTGAATTAAAGTTCCTAAACTTGAACGATCAAAACCTGTTAAGAAAGCATTTTTTTCTCCTTCGTTAAAAACTTTTCCAATCATTTCAATATTAATTCCAGCTACGATTTTCGCTGGATCAATTGTAGTAGCATAATGTTTTGAACCTAAAAGTCCAGATTCTTCCCCAGAAAAAGCGATGAAAATAATTGTTCTTTCATTTCCAACTTTCTTAAAATATTTTGCCAAAGCAAATAAAGCCGTTACTCCAGAAGCATTATCATCAGCACCATTTGCGATGTGTTCTTTTTCTGTTCCTCCAGAATAACCAATATGATCATAATGCGCAGAATAAATCACATATTCGTCTTTCTTAGATTTTCCTTCTAAAATTCCAATAACATTTTCCATTGGAATATCATTGGTAACAAATTTCTGACGATAAGATTTGTTTTCAAAAGGTTTTAAACCAATTTTTTTGAAGTTTTTCTCAATATAATTCGCAGCTTTTTCAACTCCTTCTGTTCCAATTTTTCTTCCTTCCATTTCATCAGAAGCTAAAGTAGAAACTCGTTCTGTTACATAAGGTACTGTTACTATTTTGTTCAGAATTTTTTGGTCTTTTTTAGATACTTGCGCAAAGACACTTCCCGTAAGTACTAGAGCAGCCAAAGAAACCCATAATTTTCTTTTAATATTTTTCATCGTAATAATTAATTTCATTTTTAAATCAGACTTCTATTCTTATGATTTGTTACAAAAACGAAAAAATTAATGTTTTATGATTTTATAAACCTTTCCTCTACCATACATTTCCGTAATCTTTTCACTTAAAGATTCTATAAAATCTGTTCTATAAATTTCATCATCGTTGATTATATAATATTTAGTAAAAATTGGATAATTTGAAAAATCGTCTATTTGCTGAAGAAAATCAAAAATACTTTTTTTAAATACAATTTTATTTTCTCCATTTTTACCAAAATAATAGTAGTCGTCTTTAAAAAGATTGATTTTTAAACTTCCAGAAAGGTATTCACTTTCTTTAAAAACTTGGTAGTGAATATGTACATTTTCACTTTTTTCTAAATCTTTAAAGTCTAAATATTTTGTGTTTTGATTTAAAGGAATTAATTCTTGTTTTATCACTTTTCCATTTTGAACTTCTGTAAGCAAAACTTTTACATTTTTAAAAGAAGAACCAAATCTAACACGGACCTTTTCTTTTTTATGATAAATTTTATTCTCGGCTCTTATTGTAAATAATTTTTCATTAATTAACTTATCAGAATCGAAATCGTCTATTTCAAAATACTCATATACTTTTTCGCCTTTTTCATTTTCAAACACAATTTTATATTTCCCAAGTTTCCAGTTTTTATGTTTTTTTATAGAAATACTTTTTTCTTTTTCTGTGTTTAATTTTTTTTCAAAAACCAAATTTCCAGACTCCCATTTAGAGTAATCATCATAATTATTAAAATACTCATTGGGAAAATATCTTTTAAAAACAGGAGATTCTTCACCCATAAAATAGTCATATTCTAAAAGTGTATCAATTCGCTCAGATCTATCTAATTCAAAGATTTTTAAAGTCCCATCTAAAGAAATTTTAGTTTCTATAACTTCATTTCTAAAACTTAATTTTAATTCATCTTGCCTGTCAATTCTTTTTTCAACATCAATTCTTAAAACTTCAATATCTTTTTCTAGTTCTTTTTTACGATTTTCTTGTTCAATTTTATATTTTTTTTCAGACTCTTTATCTCTCACTACAAGATTTGGCATTTGATTCCGAATTCCTTCGCTCTTTATGTAAACATAAAATTCTCCTTCTGTTTCAGGAATGATAAAATACCCTTCTATAATTCCTTTTTCATTTGTGGTCAATTTTTGAGATCTTTTACCGTTAAAAGCTGAACTACAAGAACCACTAATTTTTACTTCCAATTCTTTATTTTGAATAGGAGTAATATTTCTTTTAAATTTTTCAAAAAGGATTGCCTTAAAGCGTAAAGTATCTTTTGGTTGAAATACTTCTTTTTCAAAAAAGAATACACTCATTGTTTCAGAATGTTCTTCTCCTACATTACTATATCTATCAGATCCTTCATTAAACTTAGTATTTATTGTATCTAATTTGTTGATTACAACTTTTTCTTTTAATAAATCCTTATAGAATATTTGACCAAATTCATTTGTTTTATTTTTATGAGAAACTAAATTATTCTTATCTGAAAATTCGACAGAAGTGTTTTTTAATAATTTTTGATTTTGTATGAATTGAATAAAATAATTATTATGATATCTACCTTTTACTATTTCGTAATCATCAACAGTAATTAATTCTAAACCGATATTTTCTCTTTTTGTTCCTTCATAAAAAACTAAAAGATAATTTCCTTTTTTCAACTTAGGCAACTCAAATTCTAATTCTTTTTTTTGAGTAGTATTTAGTTGATAAACTTCTACAGGTTCCATTTTTTGAATAAACTCCAATTCCTTTTGTTCACTTTTCGATTCTCCCATACCATTTTTATAATAACCATTTTGTCGATAGTTGTATCTTTTTAAATCTCTGAAAAAAGGTAGTTCTTCAGAATTTAATTCATAAAGTTCTATGGAAAAAGTATCTAAATCATAAAAAGAAAAATGTATTATTGGTTTTTCATTCTCAAGATTATACGTTTTCATTACATGAGAAAATCGCTTTTCTACTTTTGGATATTTTTTCTTTGTTTGAGCGAAAAGGAAACAGCTTTGAAGTATTAAGCTGAATAAGAGTAGTTTTATTTTCATATTATTTATTTTTGAGCAAACAATTTTAAAAAATATTCATGACAAATTCTAAAAAATTAGCTGATAGGTTTAGAGAAGTTTTACTAAATGGAAAATGGATTGCCAATACAAATTATCAAGAAACTTTAAAAGATATTGATTGGAAACAAGCAATTAAGAAAGTTGAAAATTTAAATTCAATTGCGATTTTAACTTTCCATGTGAATTATTACATCTCTGGAATTAATTACTTTTTTGAAACAGGAAAACTAGAGATTTCAGATAAAAATAGTTTTGATATGATTCCTGTAAATTCTGAAGAAGATTGGAACTTATTAAAAAATGATTTGATTAAAAATGCAGAAAAATTTGCTGTATTTGTTGAAAATCTTGAAGAAGAAAAACTTTCAAAACCATTTTTTAAAAAAGAATATGGAGATTATCAAAGAAATATTGAAGGAATGATTGAGCATGCTTATTACCATCTTGGACAAATTTCTTTATTGAAAAAATAAAAAAACCCTTCTTTTTAGAAGGGTTAGAAAGAATATTTTATAAACTCTTTACAACTTTACGAATCGCTGTTAAGTTTGTCATTAATTTTTCAAAATGTTGAAGGTCTAACATATTTGCTCCATCTGATTTTGCATTTGCAGGATCAAAATGAGTTTCTAAGAATAATCCGTCAACTCCAGCAGCAATACCAGCTCTAGCAATTGTTTCGATTAATTCTGGCTTTCCTCCAGTTACTCCACTAGCCTGATTTGGCTGTTGCAATGAATGTGTGATATCTAAAATAGTTGGAGCATATTTTTGCATTTCAGGAATTCCTCTGAAATCTACAATCATATCTTGATAACCAAACATTGTTCCTCTGTCTGTGATGGTCACTTGCGTATTTCCAGAATCTAAAACTTTCTGAACTGCATGTTTCATCGCATCAGGACTCATAAATTGTCCTTTTTTCAAATTCACCACTTTTCCTGTTTTTGCCGCAGCAACCACAAGATCTGTTTGACGAACTAAAAATGCAGGAATCTGAAGAACATCCACATATTGTGCAGCAAAAGCAGCATCGCTAGCTTCGTGAATATCTGTTACTGTTGGTACTCCAAATTTTTCTCCAACTTTCTTTAAAATCTCTAAAGCTTTCTCATCTCCAATTCCAGTAAAACTGTCAATTCTAGAACGATTTGCTTTTTTGAAACTTCCTTTGAAAATTGTTGGAATCTCTAATTTGTCCGTAACTTTTAAAATATGTTCTGCAATTCGCATTGCCATTTCTTCTCCTTCAATAGCACAAGGTCCTGCTAGTAAAAAGAAATTATCTGATTCAGCGTGTTTTATATTTGGTATTAACTTTAAATCCATGATTTTAATTTTTTACAAAAATACTCAAATTTATTAATGTAGTTTGAAGGAGGAAGATATTTAGTTTTGGGTTGAAAAGTATGGATTGTAATACGTTTTTTTAAAGAAATTAAATTTTGAAAAGAATCATTTTTGAGAAAGAAAAAGAGAAAAAATGGAAGTTTTATACTTTTTTTGAGTTGAAAAAGAAGATTTTGATGCAAAAAAATGAAGAAAATAATTTAGAAAATCCTTGAAAATCAGTATTTGAGATTTATGTTAATAATTCTTAAAACTGTTACATTTTGAATTTATCCTAACTAGAATATTCATTTCAGAATAAAATCATAAAATAATACCGTTTTTTTAAACATTGCTAAAAATATTTGGAATTAATTAAATAATCGACCATAAAACTCAATAATTTGCAGATAATTAAAGCTGTAAGATAAAAACTAAAAAAAATTGGCTTTTCCTATTTGAAATTATATATTTGCACGTTTAGAACATTTAAGTAGATTTAAATTAAAATAAAAGGATGCAAAACAAAGGACTTATTAAGGTATTTGCTATTCTCTTCGGAATAGTAAGTTTATACCAGTTATCTTTTACATTTTTTACGAATAAGATAGAAGATCAAGCGAAAGCTTATGCAAAAGAGCACGCTGTAGATGGAAATGCTAGGAGTATAGATAATTTTGAAAGAATTTATTTAGATTCTGTTGCAAGCCAACCTGCAATTGATTTAGGATTTACTTCTTTTACTTATAACGATATTAAGGATAAATCAATCAACTTAGGATTAGATTTAAAAGGAGGAATCAACGCTATTTTACAAGTTTCTGTAAAAGATATCTTAGTAGGATTATCAAATGATTCAAAAAATGAAGCTTTCTTACAAGCTTTAGCAAAAGCAGATGAGGCTCAAAAATCAAGTGATGACACTTATTTAAACTTATTCTTCAAAGCTTTCGAAGAAACTAGTAAAGGTTCTGTAAAATTAAGCGATCCTTCTATTTTTGGAAACAAACAATTGAGAGATAGAATTAACTTCAAAATGTCAAATACTGAAGTAGAGCCTATCATCGAAGGAGAAGTTTCTGCATCTATTAGTACTGCTTTCCAAGTATTAAGATCAAGAATTGATAAATTTGGAGTTACACAACCAGATATTCAAAGAATTGGTAAGTCAGGAAGAATTCAAATCGAATTACCAGGAGCGAAAGATATTGAACGTGTTAAAGTATTATTACAAAGTACAGCAGAATTACAATTCTGGGAAGTATATACAAATGCTGAAATGTCTCAATTCTTTTTTGCTGCAAACACAAAAGTTGCTGAGTTAATCAAAGCAAAAGAAGAAGGAAACTCAACTGAAGAAACAGAAGTTGCTAAAGATTCAACAAAAACGGATGATATCGATAACTTATTAGGACAAGTTTCAGATTCATTAGATGTTAATAATCAAAAGAACTTATTCACATATTTATTACCAAACATTCCACAAGGAGCAAACCAAGTTTCTTCTGTAGTTGGTTATGCAAAAATTTCGGATACTGCAAAAGTAAACAAGTTCTTTAAAGAGAGACAAGTAAGAGCTTTATTACCTGCAAACATGAGATATGTGAAGTTTTTATGGGATGCAAAACCTAATAAAGACTCAGACAATATTACTTTATATGCTATCAAGTCAAATAGAGAAGATAAAGCACCACTTGAAGGAGATGTAATTGATGATGCTTACCAACAATTTGACCAATTTGGAGCAAATCCTCAAGTAAGTATGACAATGAACTCTAGAGGTACAAAAGAGTGGGCAAAATTAACAGGACAAAATGTTGGAAATTTCGTAGCAGTTGTTCTTGATAATTATGTTTACACTGCACCAAGAATTAACGATGCAATTACAGGAGGTAGTACTGCTATTACAGGAAACTTTACAATTACGGAAGCACAAGATTTAGCAAACGTATTAAAAGCTGGTAAATTACCTGCTGCTGCTCATATTATCCAATCAGAAGTTGTTGGACCATCTTTAGGTCAAAAAGCAATTGATGCTTCTGTAAACTCATTCTTATTAGCATTAGCTTTAGTATTAGTTTGGATGATTGTATACTACGGAAAAGCAGGAGTTTATGCTGATATCGCATTAGCAGTAAACATCTTATTTATCTTTGGTGTATTAACAGCATTTGGAGCTGTATTAACATTACCTGGAATTGCGGGTATTATTTTGACAATTGGTATGTCGGTGGATGCGAACGTACTGATTTTCGAACGAATTAAAGAAGAATTAAATGGAGGTAAAACATTTAATGATGCTGTAAAAGACGGATTTAATGGAGCTTTATCTTCAATTTTAGATGCGAACGTTACTACATTATTAACTGGATTTATCTTATATTCATTTGGAACTGGACCTGTAAAAGGATTCGCTTATACATTAATTGTAGGTATTTTAACTTCATTATTCACTGCAATCTTTATTACAAGATTATTAGTTGATGGAAATGTTGTGAAGAACAAGCCATTAGAATTTGTTACTAGTATGACAAAAGGATGGTTCAAAAATATCGATATTGATTTCTTAAAGAAACGTAAGATTGCTTATGTAATTTCTTCAGTTATTATTATTGCTGGAATTGTTTCTTTATCTACTCAAGGATTAAAATACGGAGTTGATTTTGACGGAGGACGTTCTTACACTGTGAAGTTTGATAAAGTTGTAAGTGCAACAGAAGTTGCTGAAGCTTTACAAGATGAGTTTAATGGAGCTCCAGAGGTTAAAACTTATGGAACACCAGATCAGTTAAAGATTACTACAAACTTCATGATTGAAGAAAACGGACCAGAAGTTGATAATAAAGTACAAGAATTATTATATGATGGATTAAAATCTTTCTTACCAGAAGGAATGACTTTTGACCAATTTAAAGGTGGATATGAAGGACAAACTGATGGTATTATGAGTTCTATCAAAGTAGAGCCATCAATTGCAGATGATATTAAAACTGCTGCTAAATGGGCTATTTTAGGATCAATCATCGTAATTTTCTTATACATCTTTATCCGATTCAAGAAAGTATCATACTCTGCTGGAGCAATCGTAGCAGTAGTACACGATGTATTAATCGTATTATCTGTGTTCTCTATCTTATACAAATTCTTACCATTCGATTTAGAAGTTGATGAATCATTCATTGCAGCTGTATTAACAGTAGTTGGATACTCGATCAATGATACCGTGGTAATTTTCGATAGAATTAGAGAGTTCTCTAAATTAGATAACAATTGGAACTTCCCAACTACAGTAAACAAAGCATTAAGTAGTACTTTAGGAAGAACAATTAATACTTCTATCACAACATTAATCGTATTATTAGCTATCTTCTTATTTGGAGGAGATTCTATTAAAGGATTCATGTTTGCTCTTATCGTAGGGGTTATCACAGGTACTTATTCTTCTTTATTTGTTGCAACACCAGTAATGTTCGATACAACTAAAAAAGAAAAGAACGAAGAAAAATAAAATCAAATAACTATATTTGCAAAACCGTTTTGATTTCGATCAAAACGGTTTTTATTTTTTTTAAAAAACAACAACACACACAACTAAATTACTAATTAGGTTCTTTACATACTGTTTTTGAATTATATATAACAAAATTCGTATGGAATTATTTATGGTATTCTTTAACTTTGTAGGGAATTGTAAAATTTGAGGAAATGATAAAACTACATGACAAGTATTTTGAGCAGTACATCTCAGAGGAGAAGATTAGAGAAGCTGTAATTTCTCTAGCAAAACAAGTAGAAGAAGATCATAAAGATGAAACGCCCTTATTTATTGGAATTTTAAATGGATGTTTCTTATTTGTAGCCGATTTTATTAGAGAGTATAGCGCTCCTTGTGAAATTTCATTTCTAAAATTAGCCTCTTATCACGGTACATCTAGTACTGGAAAAGTAAAACAATTAGTAGGTATCAACGAAGATTTAACTGGAAGAACAGTTATTATTCTTGAAGATATTATTGATACAGGAAATACTTTAGAGGAATTACACCGAATTTTTGCAGACAAAAACTTAAAAGAATTAAAGACAGCTACTTTATTCTTGAAACCAGATGTGTATCAAAAAGATTTACCAGTAGATTATGTTGGAATGGAAATTCCAGATGATTTTATCGTTGGTTATGGATTGGATTACGATGGTTTGGGAAGAAATTTAGCTTCAATTTATAAATTGACAACACCAAGAAAAATGACAAACATCGTATTATTTGGACCTCCAGGTGCAGGAAAAGGAACACAAGCTGAAATTTTAAAAGATAAATACAACCTTGTACACATTTCAACTGGAGATGTTTTCAGATATAACATCAAAAATGAAACTGAACTAGGGAAATTAGCTAAAACTTACATGGATGACGGAAACTTAGTTCCAGACGAAGTTACTATTAGCATGTTAGAAGCAGAAGTAAACAAAAATGCAGAAGCGCAAGGGTTTATTTTTGATGGTTTTCCAAGAACAGAATCACAAGCTGTTGCTCTAGATAAATTTTTAGAAACAAAAGGTTCTCAAATCAACGGAATGGTTGCTTTAGAAGTACCAGAAGATTTATTAGTTGATAGAATCTTAGAAAGAGGAAAAACTAGTGGAAGAACAGATGATCAAGATGTTTCTAAAATCAAAAATCGTTTCGAAGAATACAACACGAAAACAGCTGTATTAAAAGATTACTACGATGCGAAAGATGAGTATTATGGAGTAGATGGTGTTGGAAGTATTGAAGATATTACAGGTCGTTTAAGTAACGTTATTGATAGTTTATAATCCAAATAAATTAAAATTGTTTTTATCATAAAAGATATAGAGATATGACAGAAGGGAATTTTGTAGATTATGTAAAAATCCATGCGAAATCTGGAAAAGGTGGAAAAGGATCTATGCACCTACACCGAGAAAAATATATAGATAAAGGTGGTCCAGACGGAGGAGATGGAGGTCGTGGAGGACACGTGATTGTTCGTGCGACAAAAGATATGTGGACTTTATATCATTTAAAATTTAAAAAACATTTTAAAGCAGATCAAGGAGGTGACGGAAGTGCGAGTAGAAGTACTGGGAAAGATGGAAATGATGTTTATATTGATGTTCCATTAGGTACAATTATTCGTGATGGAGAAACAAACCAAGTTCTATATGAATTAACAGAAGATCAGCAAGAAATTATCATCTGTGAAGGTGGAAAAGGAGGAAAAGGAAACTGGCACTTCAAATCTTCTACAAACCAGACACCTCGTTATGCACAACCTGGAATTCCTGCAGAAGAGGGATGGTTTTTAATCGAGTTGAAACTTTTAGCTGATGTTGGTTTAGTAGGATTTCCAAATGCTGGAAAATCGACTTTACTATCTGTGATTACTTCAGCAAGACCTAAGATTGCAGATTATGAGTTTACGACTTTAAAACCAAACTTAGGAATTGTACAGTATAGAAATTATCAATCTTTTGTGATGGCAGATATTCCTGGAATTATCGAAGGAGCGGCAGAAGGAAAAGGTTTAGGACATCGTTTCTTACGCCATATTGAGCGAAATTCTACTTTGTTATTCATGATTCCTGCTGATTCGGATGATGTTCAAAAAGAATATGAAATCTTATTAAATGAATTGAAAAAGCATAATCCAGAATTGTTAGATAAAGAAAGATTATTAGCAATTACAAAATCGGATATGTTGGATGAAGAGTTGAAAGAAGAATTGACTGCTGAATTACCAAAAGATTTGGAACATATTTATATTTCTTCTGTAACCAATTATGGTATTACAGAGTTGAAAGATAAACTTTGGGCAATGCTTAATTCATAAAAAGTATAATAATATTTTATAAAAGAGGTTATTTATTGTAAATAATCTCTTTTTTTATTGATTTAATTCTTAGGTGTTTAAAAATTTAATTATTAACTTTAATCAATAAATAGATTTTTGCTTATTAACATATATGATTATTTAAATAAACTTTTATAATTTAAAAATTAAGCTATTATCGTTAATAATAATTAAATTTATTTTTTATAAAACACTAATTCTCAATAAAAAAACAAGGTATACTGTTCATTTTTTTTAAAATTAAATATTATAGATAAAAATTATGAACAAAAGAACATCTAATTTTTGAAATTATTTTACTTTTGCGAATGCAACACAAAGTACTAATATTAGATTTCGGATCGCAATACACGCAATTAATTGCACGTCGAGTTAGAGAACTCAACATATTTTGCGAAATAAAACCATACAATTTTGTATTGGATAACACTTCAGAATATAAAGCTATTATCTTATCGGGAAGTCCAAACTCTGTTAGAGGAGAAGATGTTCTTCACCCTAATTTAGATAATATCAAAGGGAAATTACCTTTATTAGCTGTATGTTATGGAGCCCAATATTTAGCTCACTTCTTTGGAGGGAAAGTAGCTCCTTCAAAAACAAGAGAGTATGGAAGAGCTCATTTAACTTTTATTGAAGAAGGAAGTGAACTATTCCAAAATATAGACAATGGTAGTCAAGTTTGGATGAGTCATAGTGACACAATCACAGAATTACCAGGTCATTATAAAATGATTGCTTCGACAAAAGATGTAGAAAATGCTGCTTATAAAATTGAAGGTGAAAACACTTACGCAATTCAGTTTCATCCAGAAGTATATCATTCAACAGATGGGAAACAACTTTTAGAAAATTTCTTAGTAAATATCGCAGGAGTTTCTCAAGATTGGACACCAAGTTCTTTTATTGAAGATACTGTTTCTGATTTAAAAGAAAAGATTGGAGATGAGAAAGTAATATTAGGTCTTTCTGGAGGAGTTGATTCTACAGTTGCAGCTGTTTTATTAAACAAAGCAATTGGAGATAATTTACAAGGAATTTTTGTAAATAATGGACTTCTAAGAAAAGGAGAATTCGAGAGCGTATTAAAACAATACGAAGGAATGGGATTAAATGTAAAAGGTGTAGATGCATCTGATAAATTTATTTCAGCTCTTGAAGGTGTAACTGAACCAGAACAAAAAAGAAAAATAATTGGTCGTGTTTTTATTGAAGTATTTGACGAAGAATCACACAAAGTAGAAAATGCTAAATGGTTGGGTCAAGGAACTATTTATCCTGATGTAATCGAATCTGTTTCTGCAACTGGTGGACCTTCTGCTACAATTAAATCACACCACAATGTAGGTGGTCTTCCTGACTACATGAAGCTTAAAGTTGTAGAGCCTCTAAGAATGTTATTTAAAGATGAAGTTCGTAGAGTTGGAAAATCTTTAGGGATTCATGAAGATTTATTAGGTAGACACCCATTCCCAGGACCAGGATTAGGGATTAGAATCCTTGGAGATGTAACTCATGAGAAGGTGAAAATCTTACAAGAAGTAGATTTTATTTTCATAAATGGATTAAAGGAATGGAATTTGTATGACGACGTTTGGCAAGCGGGAGCTATGCTTCTTCCAGTAGAATCTGTTGGGGTTATGGGAGACGAAAGAACATACGAAAAGGTAGTGGCACTTAGAGCTGTAGAGTCTACAGATGGAATGACAGCAGACTGGGTAGATTTACCTTATGAATTTTTAAGAAAAATATCAAACGAAATAATAAACAAGGTTAGAGGTGTAAATAGAGTTGTTTATGACATAAGCTCGAAACCACCTGCAACAATTGAATGGGAATAAAAAATCATAGATTATGAAAAAATTACAACTTCTTCTTTTAGTATTTTTTTGCACTTTAATTTCTGTTAACGCACAGACAGGTAAGAAATATTTATCATATCGTGTAAAGAAGGGAGAAACGATAGAAAGTATCGCAAAAGATAATGATTTGAAGGAAAAGGATCTTTTAAGACTGAATCCAGATGTTGATGAAAATCCTAGAGTAAATTCGATTATTATAATTCCTAATAAGAGTTATGATGAAAATAATACAAAGGAAGAAGTTGTTCTTGAACCAAGTTCAACAAGTAATAAGAAAGATCAGCTGGAAATATTACAAGAAAAACTTGAGTCAAGAAAAGAAAATTCTGATGGAGATTTTACTAAAGTCTCAAATATTAGAACTAGGCCGATAACAAAAAAAGTTATGAAACATATAGATTCGATCCATACAGTTAAGTTAGGAGATAATTTATATGCTTTATCTAAGAAATACAATGTTTCTTTAGATTCAATAATAATTGCTAATGGTTTAAAATCTGATGAATTAGATTTTAATCAAAAACTTAAAATTCCTATGATGGTGGAAAGAACTGTAACAGTTCAGCCAAGAGGGGGAATGAAAAATGTTAAGAAAGAGTATCATACTGTTGTAAAAGGTGATACTTTTTATAGTCTTACTAAGAAATATAATACTACAAAAGAAAAATTAATTGAGTTAAATCCAGAATTAATTGAAGGTTTAAAACTTGAACAAGAAATAATAGTAAGTGAAGAAGTAGAAACAACTTCATATATGCAGCAAAAAGTATTTATGGATTCTATTGATACTTCTAGAGAAGTAAATGCATATTTGATGTTACCGTTCAAAATATCTAAATTGAGTGATACTTTAACTCAAAGGTATTTTAAAGCACCATCTAGCAAACCTTCATTACTTTCTGCATCAACTGATTTTTATTTAGGAGCAATGGAAGCAGTAGATTCTTTAAGATCTCAAGGTGCAAAAATTAATATACATGTTTTTGATACAGAAAAATCGATAGATCAATTAAAGAAAATCAATGAAGAAAATGATTTGTCTAGAGCAGATATTTTTGTTGGACCTTTACATTTAAAATATGCTAGTTATGTAGCTAATACGAATAGAACAGTTCCTGTAGTTGTTCCTTGGTATTCTAAAAAGGATAATCATATTTTTCATGCTAGAAATTTAATAAAAGCAGCTCCAAACCAAACAGAATTACAAGTTTCTATTTTAGACTATATGTTTAATTCTTATTATCCAAGTCAAAACATCATCCTTTTAGGTGATGGAAAAATGGAAAATAATAAATTATTAGATTTAATAGAATCTCAATTAAAAAGTAAAGATAGTACAGCTTCAGTTGTAAAAGTAATTCCGAAAGAAGAAAGTTATATTAAGAATAAAGAATTACTTGATAGCTTAGATCCAAAGAAAGAAAATTTAATTATAGTTACTACGAAAGATAAAGTGATTATAAGTGTCTTAAATCACCTTAAGCTGTTAAATATTGGAAGATTATATGATGTTGAGGAAGAATTTATACCTATGAATATTGATAGTGATGATGATGCAGATTTTTATGATATACAATTGATGTCCTTAGTGAAACAAAAGAATTTCAATTTTATTGATGTTAATTTATTAGGAAAGTTGAATTTCACTTTTCCAACTCAGAATTATATCAATATGGAAGATGAAAATGTAAAAGCATTTTATGAGAGTTACCGTCAAAAATACCATAGAACGCCAAGTAGGTTTTCGGTACAAGGATTTGATACAACTTATGATTCTTTAGTTAGATTATTAAGTAATGGTTCTATTTATGGAGCAGTAGAAGACGGAGTTTCAAGAAGAGTTGGGACTATGTTTGATTACAAAAAAAATCCTTCAATTAGTTTTGAAAACCAAGGAACTTTTATCCTTCAATATGATAAAGATTTAAATGTTCATGTATTGAATTAAAAATAAAATATATTTTAAAAGAAAACCCGAGTAAAATACTCGGGTTTTTTATTGATTTTATTTAGGGTAAAATTAATTTTTATCCCAGAAAAGTTTTGTTGTTAATAAATCTCCACCTATTGCACTAGAAGCTGCTTGGTAATTTTGTGGATTTAATGTTTGCTCATTAATAGGGTAAGTGTATCTAGTAGGTACAATATCTACTTGAGCGCCATCAGGAGCAACTAACATCGGATAATCTAATCTTCGATATTCTGTCCATCCTTCAAAACCTCTATTGTAAAGAGCTAGCCATTTTTGAGTACCTATTTTCTCTTTATAATCACCACTAGCAGTATTATAATTCACATCTGGGTTTGCTAAATAGTCAATTGCATTTTCAACTGTTCCTCCCCAATATAAAATAGATTCTGTAATTGCAAGATCATAGTGTGCTATAGCATCACTTGAAGATCCATAAAACCCTCTTTCAGCTGCTTCTGCTAAAAAGAAAGATACATCAGTGAAGGTCATCAGAATACCTCTTGCATCAGGAGCTTCTACTTGAGAAGCAACATGAGTATAATTGTTATAACTATTACTTGCCCCATAAATACCTCCTTTATAAATCACATTATCATTGTCGTCTTTGATGTTTCCATCAAAATACAACATTCTTCGTGGGTCTTCTAGAGTATTCATTTTATCAACAATTGTATTTGCAGGAACATAATCATGCCTTCCTGATTGTACTAAGTTTATCCAAATTGGATTTGTATTTGGTGGTAATTTAGAATATTGAAATATAGCATTATCTGCGTTAGACATAAAAGCATTTGGAACAGCTTCATTCAAAGCAGTTGTTATAGCACTTGTTTCAGAAGAAACATCAGCTAATCTCATTGCAAGTCTTATTTTTATAGAATTGGCAAATTTATGCCACATTTGAGTATTTCCATTATATATAAGATCAGCAGGACCAAAACTGTCTTTCGAAGTATCTAAATTTGAAATTGCAGTATTTAATCTTGATAATAAATCTTTATAAATTGTTAATGCATCATCGTATTTTGGTAGAGGATTTTCTATGTCTAATGCCTCTGTATAAGGAACATTTCCAAAAATATCAACCAAAACTTGATAAGTATATACATTTAAAATTTCAATAATTGCTAGTTGATTTTTACGTTCGATTTCAGCATTTGGATTATTTACATCTATAGGTTCCTTATTAATTACAACTTTGGTTTCATCTAAATCTTTAAGAACACCAAGATAAAGTCTATTAAATACATTATCAGGAATAGTTCTAGTAGTAATATCATAATTTGATTCATCAATATAGGTCGTTTGTGTCCAGTATTGAGAAAATAATCGAAGAACGTTAATGTTAACATTTGGTGTTGTTAAATGATCTACTAAATTCTTTTCTGCATTTGAAAATAAAGTAGCACTAGGAACCGTCTGCGGATTCTTAGGGTCTATATTTAATTCTTGAAGGTCTTTTGTACAACCAAGAATAAAAAATGAGATGATTATATATATGTATATTTTTTTCATAATTTGTTTTTTAGAATCTTAATTTAACATTAAATCCATAAGTTCTAGTTGTTGGAAGAGGTCCACTTTGGAATCCTTGTAAATTTCCAGAACTTAAGCCTGCTTCAGGATCAGCATGTGGTAGATTTTTACTGATAATCCATAGATTAGATCCAGTAAGTGTTACTACTAAGTCTTTTATAAATTTATCTTTGATAAGGTCTTTAAAATTATATGATAAAGAAATCTCTCTTAATTTTACATAAGAAGCATCGTATACAAATGCTTTATTTGGTAGTCTTCTATATCCCCAAGATCCAAAAGAATCAGCACTTGCCCTGGTAGTATTAGGAGTTCCATCAGGATTAACACCTGGATTAATAAATCCACCTCCATCATCATTCGGATTCCTTACAGGGTTTCCTAAGTCATTAATAAATGCTGTTTCTTCATATAAACCTGTTGCACGACCATAATACTGATCTAATGAGAATACATCTCCTCCTTGTTGAATATCAATTAAAAAACTTAATGAAAAATCTTTGTAGCTTAAACTGTTTGTTATCCCTGCATTCCAATCAGGTGTAACATTTCCAATTACATTATCAGAAGTAGTAGTTCTTAAGTAATAACCAGTATCTTCATCTACTATTTTTTGACCATTTTCATGATAAACGTAATCAGTACCTTGAATTACACCATAAGCTTGCCCAATCATAGCGTTGATAGTAACACCTCCTTGAAAGTCTCCTAATTGCAGATTTTCTACATCATCAAATAACTCATTTACTTTGTTTTCATTTTTAGCCCAGTTAATATTGATATTCCATTTGAAATGATCCGTTTTAATTGGGGATCCGTATAAGTTTAATTCAATACCTTTATTTTGAATTTCTCCAGCATTTACGAATTTACTTCCAAATCCTGATGTTGGAGAAAGTGCTACATTTAAGATCTGATCTTTTACTTTCGTATTATAAAGAGATAAATCAAAACCAACACGTTTTCCAATAAAATCCATATTTAAACCAGCTTCCCAACTCAATGATCTTTCAGGCCTTAAATCTTCATTTTTTTTCACTCCTGAAACTGAATATAATGTTTCTCCTTCAAACCTATCTGATTTTACATAAGTGTCATATGTTGAATAAATAGGAGCATCGTTTCCAACTTCAGCATAGTTTAAACGAACTTTACCAAATGAAAGCCATGAAGCTTCGGTTAAGTTTGAAAAAACAAAACTTGTTGCTACTGATGGGTAGTTGAAAGCACCATCGTTATATATTATAGTAGAAGATTGATCTCTTCTAAAAGTAGCATCTAAGAATATGAAATTATCATACCCTAGTGAAGCACTAGCATATACACCACCAATTTCTTTTCTTAATTTAGCTTCAATTGGATCTAAAATTTGATTAGCTGAATTTGCTAAAGTATATAGTCCAGGAACTATTAAACCTCCATTTGTTGATGCATCAATTGAATTGATTTCTTGCCTTCTTAAATTTCCTCCAATTATTCCTTTTATATGAAGTTTTTCACTGATGTTATAATCAAAATTAAACATCAGATCATAATTGAATTCAGAGTAATTCCTATTGTATCTGCTATACTCAGAAACTCTTTGTGATCCAATAGCAATTCTTTCTTCTTGCATTTCTCGATATGAGTCTACAGAAACTCTTCCAAAAACATTAACCCAATCTGTTATTTCATAAGTCATTGCAATATTTCCGAAAATCCTATCTCTAATATCTGTTTCGTAGTTTTCATATCGTTGCCAGTATGGGTTATCCCAATAAATAGGTTTTAAATCGGTAGGATAAGCATAGTTCCATGTGACATTTCTTTTAGTAAGATTATAAGCATCTTTTTGTTGTTTAACATCGACATTAGTTTGCCACCATTGTCTAAACATTGACATAATATTATCACTATAACCTGTTGAGTTTCTACCTCGACCTTTTGTTCTGTTATAGCTTACATTTATAGAAGCTTGAAATTTATCTGTAAAGTTATTACTACCATTAAAATTGATGATATCTTTATTTAAGACACTATTAGGTAGAATTCCTTCTTGGTTAAATTTTGTATAAGCTAACCTGAAAGAACCAGTCTCACTTCCTCCATCTAAGCTAAAACTATTTGTATATGTTACAGGAGTTTCAAAAAATTCTAATGGATCATTTTCAGGATATACCCATGGACTTTTTTGTAAGTGAGTTGGAAGTTCAGGGTCTAAAGAGTTCCAATGGTAAACTTGTAAATTTGGATCAAAAGCAGCACCATAAGATCCATCTTCACTTACAGGGACTACTTGATCTAAAATACCATCGCCAGTTAAATCCACTTCGAACCAGTGATTTCCTGGTCCATCATAATAAGGCCCGTATCCAGCTCCATATTGCTTTTGATATTTAGGAAATGTAGTTTTATCAATACTACCTGTAGAAATACCTGAATTAATAGTTACTCCTATACCTTGGTTTTTACTACCTTTTTTTGTTGTAATAATAACAACACCATTTGCAGCACGAGAACCGTATAAGGCAGAAGCAGCTGCACCTTTTAATACATTTATAGATGCTATATCTTCAGGGTTGATATCTGAAGCCGCATTTCCAAAATCATAACCACCTCGACCAGTTTCTTGATTAACACCATTTGTATTTGAATTGTCAATAGGAACACCATCAACCACAAATAATGCTTGATTGTTTCCTGTTAAAGAAGAAACTCCACGAATTACGACATTTGTTGATCCACCAATATTATTATTGGTTTTAATTTGTACCCCAGAAACTTTTCCAGAAAGAGCGTTTGCAAAGTTTCCACTTTTTACAGTATTAACATCATCTCCTTTAACTTCTTGAGTAGCATACCCTAGTGATTTCTTGTCCCTAGAAACACCTAGTGCGGTTACTACTACTTCGTCTAAAGCTTCTGTGTCTTCAACAAGAGTTATAAAAAACTCAGTGTTATCTCCAACAACTCTTTCAATATCTTTATATCCCACATATGTGAATATTAAAACATCGTCTGGAGATGCCTCGATTTCGAAGTTTCCTTCAAAATTTGTGTTTGTACCGGTAGAAGTTCCTTTAATAATAATGTTAACTCCTGGAATAGGTCCAGTTTCATCACTAACAGTACCAGTAATTGTTTTGGTTTGTGCAAAACAAACCTGCGAAAGCACAAAAATAAGTACCCACACAAGATTTTTACGTATTAATAATTTCATTGGTAAAATTGTTTGATTAATTACTACCTAGAAATTATAAAAAAATGTTAAATAAAACAATTTTAAGTTAAACAATATCAAATAGTTGTGTATTGTTAGTGTTTACTAGAAAAAATAGGAGAATTTAATGTGAAATTTAGAATTATTAATGTTAAAATTTTGATTTTGAAAGCTTCCAATGGCGTAACTAAGGTTAATCTTGCTATTATTTTTAAAATAAACGTACCCAATCCCTAGACCATAACCGTTAGAAGAAATTTCATCTAATTCATTATTTATATATGCAAAATCTGTGATACTATATAAATAAGATAAATTGGAAAGTAAATAACGGTATTCGATATTAAAAATACTGTAGGAAGATGCAAAAATACTATTTTCATTAAAACCTCTTAAAGAACTTGCTCCTCCAATTCTAAATAATTCATTTAAAATATAATCTGTGGAATTTAAATGTGCTGATTGATTTTGAAGAAAAATAAAATTTCTTCTATTTAATTGCCATAGATAAAAGGATTTAAGAGTGATTTTTTGTTGGGTTAAATTTTCTTTTGCTTTTCGAGTTCCAATAGACGGACTTATTTCAAAATAAAATTTTAAAGGCTGAAGTATCGAATTATTATAATTAATATTTCGATATCGTAAACCATAAAATTGATTATCAAAATCTTCAAAAGTTTGATTTGCCAAAGTAGAATTCAATAAGTTCGAAGAGCTTTCAGAACTGTAATATCCTCCAAGTTCATTTTGTGCATTTAAGCTATAAGTCAATCCGAAATTAAATTTTGTAGAAACAAATGAACTATCTTGTTTGTAAATTTCCAAATTGGCTTCAGGTGAAATAGGGGAATTAAAAATATATGGAATTTTTGCACCTATATTTAATAAGGTCTTTTCATCAGGTTGACTTTCCCAACGAATTTTTATTTCCTCTCCATTATTAAATAAATTATATAACTCTAATCTTAAATGTCCATTAAATTTTATTTTTCCACTTTCTTCATCTGAATTTAAACCTATAAGTCCATCAAAAACATTTCTATTTTGTTTTTTTAAATAAAGATAAACCGCAGTGGTGTCTTTTGTAAATAATATTTGAGGAGATTTAATTTCTTGTACAAATGGAATAGAGTTTAAAATTTTAGAAGCGTTGGTTAATTTCTCTTTACTAAAAGAACTTCCTTTTTTTAACCTCAATTTATGTTTTACAAAAGATCTTGGGAAATTTTTATAACCTTCAATAATTACAGTATCAATTTTCCTGAATGTAGACTTTTCTATAACCAAATCAGCTTCCATTATATTTTTATCTAAATAAATATTGTTTAGAGAAACATTAGAAAAAGTGAATCCGTTATTTTCAAAAGAAGAAACAATAGTATTTAATAATTTCTCTAATTTTTCAGGTGCAACAATAAATGTATTGTCTTTCGAAATATCCCAATCTTTTTTGTCAAAATAAGCTAAATCTTCTTTTTTTACATGAATTTTTATGGTGTCAGTCTTTTGTCCAAGCTTAAATTGAACTAAAGTTGTATCCTGGATGATTTCTTGATGTATTAAACTTACGTTAAAGTATCCTTGAGATTGTAATTTTTCTTGAATTAACACGACTTCTTTTAGAAGAGAATCTTTCTCTTTAAAATGGTTTTTATACGTAATAGAATTACTCTCATTTAAATTCTTTTTTGTCGAATTTAACGCCTTCAAAATGTAAGTTTGACCATAAAAATCAGTAGAAATGAAAAGAAAAAAGCTACTAATAAGGAAGTATAAAAGTTTGATATTAAGATTTTTCACCTAAGTACTTGTTGTTATTTTTGCGAAAGTAAGAATAAAATGTTAAGAATTTAAAATTTAATACTATCGAGTTTGATTAAAGAGAAAAAATTCATACATTTGCACACTCTAAAAAACAGAGAATTAATAAAATAAAAACGTAATTAATATAATTTTAGTATGCCAACTATTCAACAATTAGTACGCAAGGGAAGAACCACAATAACTAAGAAGAGTAAATCGGCTGCTTTAAATTCATGTCCTCAAAGAAGAGGAGTATGTACACGTGTTTATACTACAACGCCTAAGAAACCAAACTCTGCAATGCGTAAAGTTGCCAGAGTTCGTTTAACTAACGGTAATGAGGTAAATGCTTACATCCCAGGAGAAGGACATAATTTACAAGAGCACTCGATAGTATTAGTTAGGGGAGGAAGAGTTAAAGATTTACCAGGGGTAAGATACCACATCGTTCGTGGAGCATTAGATACTGCTGGTGTTGAAGGAAGAACTCAACGTCGATCTAAATATGGTACAAAACGTCCTAAGAAGTAAATTTTTAATTTTTTAAAGAAACAACATGAGAAAAAGAAGAGCGAAAAAAAGAGTTCTTTTACCAGATCCAAAGTTTAACGATCAGTTAGTAACAAGATTCGTAAACATGTTAATGTGGGACGGAAAGAAGTCTGTAGCTTTTAAAGTATTTTACGATGCATTAGATATCGTAGAAGCGAAGAAACAAGATGAAGAAAAATCTAGTTTAGAAATTTGGAAAGATGCATTATCTAACGTTATGCCTCACGTAGAAGTACGTAGTCGTCGTGTTGGAGGAGCTACATTCCAAATTCCAATGCAAATTAGACCAGATAGAAAAGTATCTATGGCTATTAAATGGTTAATTCTTTTCGCTAGAAAGCGTAATGAAAAATCAATGGCTCAAAGATTAGCTGCAGAGATTTTAGCTGCTGCTAAAGAAGAAGGTGCTGCTGTTAAGAAAAGAGTTGATGTTCACAAAATGGCGGACGCTAATAAAGCTTTCTCACACTTTAGATTCTAATATAAATTAACCATGGCAAGAGATTTAAAATACACAAGAAATATTGGTATTGCTGCGCATATTGATGCTGGTAAGACTACAACAACAGAACGTGTCCTTTATTATACTGGAGTTTCTCATAAAATTGGAGAAGTACATGATGGTGCTGCTACAATGGACTGGATGGAACAAGAGCAAGAAAGAGGAATTACAATTACATCTGCTGCAACTACTTGTACTTGGCAGTTCCCAACTGAAAACGGGAAGCCAACTAGTGATGCTAAAGGATACCACTTTAACATTATTGATACTCCAGGTCACGTTGACTTTACAGTAGAGGTAAACCGTTCTTTGAGAGTTCTTGATGGATTAGTTTTCTTATTTAGTGCAGTTGATGGTGTTGAGCCTCAATCTGAAACTAACTGGAGATTAGCTGATAACTACAAAGTTCCAAGAATGGGATTTGTAAACAAGATGGACCGTCAGGGAGCTAACTTCTTAAACGTGTGTAAACAAGTTAAAGAAATGTTAGGTTCTAATGCTGTTCCTATTGTTTTACCAATTGGAGATGAAGCTGATTTTAGAGGAGTGATTGATTTAGTTAAAAACAGAGCTATTGTATGGCATGATGAAACTAAAGGATCTACTTTTGATATTATTGAAATTCCTGAAGACTTAAAAGAAGAAGCTGCTGAGTACAGGGCTTTATTAATCGAGGAGGTTGCTGCTTATGATGACAATCTTTTAGAGAAGTTTATGGAAGATGAAGATTCAATTACAGAAGATGAAGTACATGCTGCTTTAAGAGCTGCTGTAATGGATATGGCTATCATTCCAATGATCTGTGGATCTGCATTTAAAAATAAAGGAGTTCAATTCTTATTAGACGCAGTTTGTAGATATTTACCTTCTCCTTTAGATAAAGATGATATTGTAGGAACTAACCCTAAGACTGAAGAGGAAACTTCTCGTAAACCAGATGTAAATGATCCTTTCTCAGCATTAGCATTTAAGATTGCTACAGATCCTTTCGTAGGACGTTTAGCTTTCTTCCGTGCTTATTCTGGAAGATTAGATGCAGGATCTTACGTTTGGAATTCTCGTTCTGGTAAAAAAGAACGTATTTCTCGTATCTACCAAATGCACTCAAATAAACAAAACGCTATCGAGTATATCGAAGCTGGAGATATTGGAGCTGCTGTAGGATTTAAGGATATCAAAACTGGAGATACATTATGTGCTCAAGAAGCTCCTATTGTATTAGAAAGTATGGATTTCCCTGATCCAGTAATTGGTATTGCTGTTGAGCCAAAAACTAAAGCTGATGTTGAAAAATTAGGTTTAGCTTTAGCTAAATTAGCAGAAGAAGATCCAACATTCCAAGTAAAAACTGATGAGGCTTCAGGTCAAACAGTAATTTCAGGAATGGGAGAGCTTCACTTAGATATCATCGTTGACCGTTTAAAACGTGAGTTCAAAGTTGAAGTAACTCAAGGTGAGCCACAAGTAGAGTACAAAGAAGCATTCATGAATACTACAGAACTTAGAGAGACTTATAAGAAGCAATCTGGAGGACGTGGTAAATTTGGAGATATCGTATTCGAAATGGGTAAAGCTGATGAAGACTTCAAAGGACCAGGTTTACAGTTTGTTGATGAGATTAAAGGTGGACGTATTCCTAAAGAATTCATTCCTTCAGTAGAAAAAGGATTCAAAGAGGCAATGCAAAATGGACCTTTAGCTGGATTCGTAATGGATTCTATGAAAGTTACTCTTAAGGATGGATCTTTCCACCCTGTGGATTCAGATCAACTTTCTTTCGAATTAGCTGCTAAGTTAGGATATAAGTCTGGAGCGAAAGCTGCAGGTGCTGTGATCTTAGAGCCAATCATGAGTTTAGAAGTTGTTACTCCAGAAGAGAACATGGGAGATGTAGTAGGAGATTTAAACCGTCGTAGAGGACAAGTGAATAGTATGGATGATAAGTCTGGAGCTAAAGTTGTAAGAGCTGATGTTCCATTATCTGAAATGTTTGGATATGTAACTACATTAAGAACATTAACATCAGGTAGAGCAACATCATCAATGGTATTCTCTCACTATGCACAA
The DNA here is from genome assembly GCF_015767245.1 of Aureivirga sp. CE67. Classification (GTDB taxonomy): domain Bacteria; phylum Bacteroidota; class Bacteroidia; order Flavobacteriales; family Flavobacteriaceae; genus Aureivirga. The sequence continues at coordinate 452,409 of NZ_JADOTV010000001.1, read as the reverse complement.
ACTCCTTCTAACATCCAAGAGGAAGTAATTGAGAAAGCGAAAGGTTAATAGCTAAAGTTAGAAACAATGAGTCAAAAAATCAGAATAAAATTAAAATCATACGATCACAACTTAGTAGACAAATCTGCTGAGAAAATCGTAAAGACAGTAAAGAATACAGGAGCTGTTATTAACGGGCCAATTCCTTTACCAACAAATAAAAAGATTTTCACTGTATTACGTTCTCCACACGTAAACAAGAAATCTAGAGAGCAATTCCAATTAAGTTCTTACAAAAGATTATTAGATATCTATAGTTCTTCTTCTAAGACTATTGATGCTTTAATGAAATTGGAATTACCTTCAGGAGTTGAAGTGGAAATCAAAGTTTGATAAAAAACAAAAGTAGAATAAAAGTTACCTAGGTTTCTAGGTAACTTCTTCTGCGAAATAATAATAAATAATAATAAATTTTATAAATAATGTCTGGGTTAATAGGAAGAAAAATCGGGATGACTAGTCTTTTTGACGAAAATGGAAAAAATATTCCATGTACAGTTATAGAAGCTGGTCCTTGTGTGGTTACCCAAGTCAGAACCGAAGAGGTTGACGGGTATAATGCGTTACAACTTGGTTTCGATGACAAATCTGAAAAGCATACTACAAAAGCTTTAGAAGGTCACTTCAAAAAAGCAGGAACTACTGCTAAGAAGAGAGTTGTTGAATTTCAAGGATTTGAAGAAGAATATAAATTAGGTGATTCAATCACTGTTGAGCACTTTGCTGAAGGGGAATTCGTTGATGTATCAGGAGTTTCTAAAGGTAAAGGATTCCAAGGGGTTGTAAAACGTCACGGATTTGCTGGAGTTGGACAAGCAACTCACGGTCAGCATAACCGTTTAAGAGCACCTGGTTCTATTGGAGCTGCATCTTATCCTGCAAGAGTATTCAAAGGAATGCGTATGGCAGGAAGAATGGGTGGAGATAAAGTTAAAGTTCAAAACTTAAGAGTTTTAAAAGTAGTAGCTGATAAGAATTTATTAGTAGTTAAAGGAGCAGTTCCTGGACACAAAAACTCTTACCTAATCATTGAAAAATAATGAAAGTAGCAGTTTTAGATATAAATGGAAAAGAAACAGGAAGACAAGTAGAACTTTCTGATTCTATCTTTGCTATCGAGCCGAATGATCATGCAATCTATTTAGATGTTAAGCAACACTTAGCAAATAGAAGACAAGGAACTCACAAAGCTAAAGAAAGAGCTGAGATCGCTGGTAGTACAAGAAAAATTAAGAAGCAAAAAGGAACAGGTACTGCACGTGCAGGATCTATCAAATCTCCTGTGTTTAGAGGAGGAGGTAGAATTTTTGGACCAAGACCAAGAAACTACTCTTTCAAATTAAACAAAAACTTAAAGAGATTAGCTCGTAAATCTGCATTAAGTATTCAAGCAAAAGAGAACAATTTATTAGTAGTTGAAGATTTTAATTTAGAAACTCCAAGTACAAAGAAATTTGTTAATATTTTGAAAACATTTGAGTTAGATAATATTAAATCTCTTTTTGTGTTGGGTGAATCAAATAATAATGTATATTTGTCGTCACGTAATTTGAAAAAGGTAAAATCTGTAAATAGCTCATTATTAAGTACTTACGAAATTTTGAATGCTAACAAGGTTGTACTTTTAGAAAGTACTGTGGAAGGAATTGAATCAAATTTAAGCAAATAGGTCAACGCAATGAGTATTTTAATTAAACCTATTATTACGGAAAAGATAACAAACGATAGCGAATTAAATAATCGTTATGGTTTTGTTGTAAACAAGAATGCTAATAAAATTCAAATTAAGGCTGCAGTTGAAACTACTTACGGAGTTTCAGTTGAGGCTGTAAGAACAATGAACTATCCTACTCAAAGAACAACAAAGTATACTAAAAAAGGTATGTCTGAGGCTGTTAAAGGAGGATACAAAAAAGCAATTGTTCAGTTAGCAGAAGGAGAAACTATTGATTTTTATAACAATATCTAAGAGAAGATAACAAATGTCAGTTAGAAAATTAAAACCAGTAACGCCAGGTCAGCGTTTTAGAGTAGTAAATGGTTTCGACGCCATTACTACTGACAAGCCGGAGAAAAGTTTATTAGCTCCGAAAAAAAGATCTGGTGGTCGAAACAACAAAGGTAAAATGACTATGCGCTACTTAGGTGGTGGTCATAAGAAAAAATACCGTATTATCGATTTCAAAAGAGATAAGCATGGTGTACCTGCAACAGTAAAAACTATTGAGTACGATCCAAATCGTACTGCTTTTATCGCTTTATTAAACTATGTAGATGGTGAGAAGCGTTATATCATCGCACAAGGTGGTTTAAAAGTTGGTCAAACTGTTGTTTCAGGTGAAGAAGTAGCTCCAGAGATTGGAAATACTATGCCTTTAAGCAATATACCTTTAGGAACTACAATTTCTTGTATCGAGTTAAGACCAGGACAAGGAGCTATTATGGCTCGTAGTGCAGGTTCTTTTGCTCAATTAATGGCGAGAGATGGTAAGTATGCTACAGTAAAGTTACCATCAGGAGAGACTAGATTAATCCTTGTAACTTGTTACGCTACTATCGGAGTTGTTTCTAACTCAGATCACCAGTTATTAGTATCTGGTAAAGCAGGTAGAAGCAGATGGTTAGGAAGAAGACCAAGAACGAACCCTGTTCGTATGAACCCAGTTGATCACCCAATGGGAGGTGGTGAAGGACGTTCTTCTGGAGGACATCCAAGATCTAGAAATGGAGTACCTGCTAAAGGATTCAAGACAAGATCTAAGACTAAGGCGAGTAACAAGTATATTATAGAACGTAGAAAAAAATAATTAAGATATGGCACGTTCATTAAAGAAAGGACCATTCGTATCTATTAGTTTAGATAAGAAAGTTCAAGCAAATATTGAGTCAGGTAAGAAATCTGTGATCAAGACATGGTCTAGAGCATCAATGATTACACCTGATTTTGTTGGGCAAACTATCGCTGTACATAACGGACGTCAATTCGTTCCTGTATATGTAACAGAGAATATGGTAGGTCATAAATTAGGAGAATTTTCACCAACTCGTTCATTTAGAGGACACGGTGCGGATAAGAAAAATAAAGGTAAAAAATAGTAGGAAATCATGGGAGTTCGTAAAAAATTAAGAGCACAACAGATAAAAGAAGCAAAAAAGCATACTGCTTTTGCAAAGCTTAATGGCTGTCCTACATCACCAAGAAAAATGCGTTTGGTGGCAGATTTAATTAGAGGAGTTGAAGTAGAGAAAGCTTTACAGATTTTAAAATTTAATCCTAAAGCATCTTCAGTAAACTTAGAGAAATTATTATTATCTGCAATTGCAAACTGGCAAGCTAAAAACGAAGATTTAAGCATTGAGGATGCTGAATTATACGTTAAAGAAATATATGTTGACAGCGCAGCGATGTTAAAAAGATTAAGACCAGCACCACAAGGTCGTGCACATAGAATTAGAAAACGTTCTAATCACGTGACTATGGTGTTAGGTAATAAAAATGTTGAAAGCAATTAATCATAAGTAGAAATGGGACAAAAGACTAATCCAATAGGAAATCGTTTAGGAATCATCAGAGGATGGGAATCTAACTGGTACGGAGGAAACAACTACGGTGATAAGATTGCTGAAGACGCGAAAATTAGAAAATATCTTAGCGCAAGATTATATAAAGCAAGTGTTTCTAGAATTATTATTGAGCGTACACTTAAACTTGTAACCGTTACTATCACTACTGCTAGACCTGGTATCATTATCGGAAAAGGTGGACAAGAGGTAGACAAGATTAAAGAGGAGCTTAAGAAAATTACAAACAAAGAAGTACAAATTAATATCTTTGAAATCAAGCGTCCAGAACTTGATGCAAATTTAGTAGCTGCTTCTATTGCTCGTCAGATTGAAAATCGTATTTCATACAGAAGAGCAATCAAGATGGCTATTGCTGCTGCAATGCGTATGAACGCAGAAGGGATCAAAGTTCAAATTTCAGGTCGTTTAAACGGAGCTGAAATGGCACGTTCTGAGCACTATAAAGAAGGTAGAATCCCTCTTTCTACTTTTAGAGCTGATATTGATTATGCACTTGTTGAATCTCATACTACTTACGGAAGAATCGGAGTTAAAGTATGGATCATGAAAGGTGAGGTTTATGGTAAAAGAGAATTATCTCCATTAGTAGGATTATCTAAGAAACAAGGAGGTAAATCAGGTAGAAATCAAAAATCTCGTCGTAGAAAATAATTTTAAAATTTAGTATTTAAGATGTTACAGCCAAAAAGAGTAAAATATCGTAAAGTACAGAAGGCGAAAGGGAACATGAAAGGAAACTCTCAAAGAGGGCATCAACTTTCAAATGGAATGTTCGGTATCAAAGCTTTAGAACAAGATTTGATTACAGCTCGCCAAATCGAGGCAGCGCGTATCGCAGCTACTCGTTACATGAAGAGAGAGGGACAATTATGGATTAAAATATTCCCAGACAAGCCAATTACTAAAAAGCCTTTAGAAGTACGTATGGGTAAAGGTAAGGGAGCTCCAGAATATTTTGTTGCTGTAGTTAAACCAGGAAGAATCATGTTTGAAGTTGGTGGAGTACCAATGGAAATCGCAAAAGAGGCTTTACGTTTAGCGGCACAAAAACTTCCAGTAAAGACTAAGTTTGTTGTAGCTAGGGATTTTGATAACGCTTAATTGATTTAAGAAATGAAACAATCAGAAATAAAAGAATTATCAACAGCTGAGTTACAAGATAAACTTAGTGCGTTGAAAAAGGATTATACTGATCTGAAGATGGCTCATACAATTTCACCATTGGACGCTCCAATGCAAATCAGAGCCCTTAGAAGAACTGTGGCAAAAATTGCTACGGAATTAACTAAAAGAGAATTACAATAATTGTACTCGACAAGATGGAAAAAAGAAATCTTAGAAAAGAGAGAATAGGTGTAGTTACAAGTAACAAAATGGAGAAATCTATCGTTGTTTCAGAGGTAACAAGAGTAAAACACCCTATGTACGGTAAATTCGTGTTAAAGACAAAAAAATATGTTGCACACGATGAGACAAATGATTGTAACATTGGAGACACTGTTAAGATAATGGAGACACGTCCAATGAGTAAATCTAAACGTTGGAGATTAGTAGAAATCATTGAAAGAGCTAAATAATTATGTTACAGACTGAATCAAGATTAAGAGTAGCAGATAATACTGGAGCTAAAGAGGTTTTAGTTATCCGCGTTTTAGGAGGAACAAAAAAACGTTACGCTTCTGTTGGTGATAAAATTGTAGTTACTGTAAAGGATGCTGCACCTAACGGAAACGTAAAGAAAGGACAAGTTTCAAGAGCAGTTGTAGTTCGTACAAAGAAAGAAGTTAGACGTAAAGACGGATCATATATCAGATTTGATGACAATGCATGTGTATTATTAAATCCAACTGAGGAGATGAGAGGAACACGTGTATTTGGTCCAGTTGCTAGAGAACTTCGTGAGAAACAATTCATGAAAATTGTATCATTAGCACCTGAAGTGCTTTAATAAATTTAGAGTAAAATGGCAAAATTAAAGATCAAATCAGGAGATTTAGTAAGAGTTATTGCTGGAGATCACAAAGGTGAAGAAGGAAAAGTTTCAAGAGTTTTCCCAGCAAAAAACAGAGCTATTGTTGAAGGTGTTAACATGATATCTAAGCATACTAAACCTAGCGCTCAAAGTCCACAAGGAGGAATTGTAAAGAAAGAAGCTTCTTTACATATTTCAAACTTAATGTTAGTAGAAAACGGAGAAACTACTAAAGTTAAGTTTAAAATGGAAGGTGATAAAAAAGTTAGGGTTTCAAAAAAATCTGATAAAGCTATATAATCATGAGTTATATACCAAGACTTAAAGGAGAATATAAGAGTAGAATAATTTCTGCTCTTACAGAAGAATTCGGATACAAAAATGTAATGCAAGTACCAAAATTAGAAAAGATTGTTGTTTCTAAAGGTGTTGGTGCTGCAGTTGCCGATAAAAAATTAATAGATCACGCTGTTGAAGAATTGACTAAAATTACAGGTCAAAAAGCAGTAGCAACTATTTCTAAGAAGGATGTTGCAACTTTCAAATTACGTAAAGGGATGCCAATTGGAGCAAAAGTTACGTTAAGAGGAGAAAGAATGTATGAATTCTTAGATAGATTAATCACTATCTCATTACCACGTGTAAGAGATTTTGACGGTATTAAAGCGAACGGTTTTGACGGACGTGGAAACTACAATTTAGGTATTACTGAGCAAATCATTTTCCCAGAAATTGATATTGACAAAGTAAACAAAATTGGAGGGATGGATATTACTTTCGTAACATCTGCTCAAACGGACAAGGAAGCAAAATCATTATTAGGCGAATTAGGATTACCATTTAAAAAGAGTTAAGGAATGGCTAAAGAATCAATGAAAGCCCGTGAGGTTAAAAGACAAAAAACTGTTGATAAGTACGCTGAGAAAAGAAAAGCGTTAAAAGCTGCTGGAGACTATGAAGGTTTACAAAAGTTACCTAAAAATGCTTCACCAGTACGTTTACACAATCGTTGTAAATTAACAGGAAGACCAAAAGGGTATATGCGTCAATTCGGAATTTCTCGTGTGACTTTCCGTGAAATGGCAAATCAAGGATTAATACCAGGAGTTAAAAAAGCAAGTTGGTAAACTAATTAAATAGTAAGAAGATGTACACAGATCCAATAGCAGATTATCTAACTAGAGTTAGAAACGCGGTAAGTGCAGGACATAGAGTAGTTGAAATTCCAACTTCTAAATTGAAGCAGGAAATCACTAAGATCTTGTTTGATCAAGGTTATGTTTTAAGCTACAAGTTCATGAACGAAGGTGTTCAAGGAACTATCAAGATTGCCTTAAAATATGATAAGGAAACTAAAGAGCCTGTAATCAAACATATTGAACGTATTAGTAAACCTGGTTTACGTAAGTATGCAAGTGCTAGTGAAATGCCTAGAGTATTAAACGGACTTGGAATTGCAATCGTTTCAACATCTAAAGGAGTAATGACGAACAAAAAAGCTCGTCAAGAAAACGTAGGTGGAGAAGTATTGTGTTACGTATATTAAAATAATTTAGTAGAGATGTCAAGAATAGGAAAAAGCCCAATCGCGATACCAGAAGGTGTAACTGTTACTATCAACGGTAACGAGGTTACAGTAAAAGGAAAATTGGGAGAGTTATCTCAAGAAATAAAAGATATCACAGTAAAAGAAGAAGATGGTCAAATCGTTTTAGAGAGACCATCTGAATCTAAAGATCATAGAGCTAAGCACGGTTTATATAGAGCTTTAATTAACAACATGATGGAAGGTGTTTCTAAAGGATTCACAATTTCATTAGAGTTAGTAGGAGTTGGATATAGAGCTAGCAACCAAGGTCAAAAATTAGATTTAGCCTTAGGTTTTTCACATAACATCGTTATCGACTTAGCTCCTGAAGTAAAAGTTGAGACTATATCTGAAAAAGGTAAAAATCCAATCGTTAAGTTAACTTCTTTCGATAAGCAATTGGTAGGACAAGTAGCTGCAAAGATTCGTTCTTTCCGTAAGCCTGAGCCGTACAAAGGAAAAGGAGTTAAATTTGTAGGAGAAGTATTAAGAAGAAAAGCAGGTAAATCTGCATAATTAATAGTATTATGGCATTATCAAAGCTTGAAAGAAGACAAAGAATTAAGCGTAGAATTAGAAAGATTGTTTCTGGAACTAGCCAAAAACCTAGGTTATCTGTATTCAGAAGTAATAAAGAAATTTATGCTCAATTAATTGATGACACAACAGGAACAACTATCGTTTCTGTTTCATCAAGAGATAAAGCACTAGCTGCTGAAGGTACTAAATCAGAAATGGCTGCCAAAGTTGGTAAAGCAATTGCTGAAGGTGCAATCAAAGCAGGGATTGAAACTTGTGCATTCGATAGAAATGGATATTTGTATCATGGTAGAGTTAAAACTCTAGCTGACGCTGCGAGAGAAGCAGGATTAAAATTTTAACAAAGATTATGTTTCAAAAATATAAAAACGTAGAACGAGTTAAGCCAAGTGGTTTAGAATTACAAGATCACTTAGTAGGTGTTAACAGAGTAACTAAAGTAACAAAAGGAGGTAGAACATTTGGTTTTTCTGCTATTGTTGTTGTAGGTGATGGAAACGGTGTTGTAGGACATGGTTTAGGTAAATCTAAAGATGTTGCTTCTGCAATCGCTAAAGCTATAGAAGATGCAAAGAAAAATTTAGTAAGAATTCCTATTATCAACCATACTTTACCACATGAACAAAAAGGTAAATTTGGAGGAGCTAGAGTATACTTACAACCTGCATCTCATGGTACGGGAGTAATTGCCGGAGGAGCTGTACGTGCGGTACTTGAGTCAGTTGGTGTACATGATGTATTATCAAAGTCTCAAGGATCTTCAAATGCTCATAACGTAGTTAAAGCTACTTTTGATGCGTTATTACAATTACGTAGTGCTGAAGCAATCGCTAAACAAAGAGGAATTTCTTTATCAAAAGTTTTTAACGGTTAATAACTAAGGAAAATGGCAAAGATCAGAGTAACAAAAGTTAGAAGCGAAATCAACCGTCCTCAAGATCAAAAAAGAACTTTAGAGGCTTTAGGATTACGTAAAATGAACCAAGTAGTAGAACACGACGCTACACCTACTATCCTTGGAATGGTAAACAAAGTTAAACACTTAATTTCTGTTGAGGAAGTTAAATAAGAAATCTGAAACGTTATGATTTTAAACAACTTAAAACCTGCTGAAGGTTCTGTAATCAGAAAAGGAAAGAGAGTAGGTAGAGGTGAAGGTTCTGGAAAAGGTGGTACTGCTACAAGAGGACACAAAGGAGCTAAATCTCGTTCAGGATATTCTCGTAAAATCGGATTTGAGGGAGGACAAATGCCACTTCAAAGACGTGTACCTAAGTTTGGATTTACAAACATCAACCGTAAGGAGTATGTTGGTATTAACTTAGATAGAATTCAAGAGTTAGTTGAGCAAGGAAGAATTACTGATACTTTAGATATGGAAGTAATCGTTGCAAACAGATTAGCTCGTAAGAATGATCTAGTTAAGATATTAGGTAGAGGAGAGTTAAAAGCAAAATTAAAAATCTCAGCTCACAAGTTTACTGCAACAGCTAAAGCTGCTGTAGAAGCTGCGGGAGGAGAAGTAATTACTTTATAAGAAATACCTTAAATGAAAAAATTTATTCAAGCCATAAAAGACATTTCAAAAATAGAAGAGCTTAAAACTAAGATCGTTCTAACATTAATATTCATGGTAATTTACCGCTTTGCGGCTCAAGTTTCCTTACCCGGTATTGATGTAGCATCAGCTCAAGCAGCGCTACAAAATCAAACAGGAGAAGGAGGACTGTTGAGCATTTTAAATATGTTCACAGGAGGAGCATTCGCACAAGCATCCATAATGGCATTAGGAATTATGCCCTATATTTCTGCTTCGATTGTAGTTCAGTTAATGGGAATTGCGGTTCCTTATTTACAAAAATTACAGAAAGATGGAGAGAGTGGAAGAAAGAAAATTAACCAAATTACACGTTGGTTAACGATTCTGATTACTGCTGTTCAAGGACCTGCTTATATTACAAATTTAAGTAGCTTAATCCCAGAATCAGCAATGTATTTAAGTGGTGGAATGTTTTGGATTTCGTCAATGGTACTTTTAACTTCAGGTACTATTTTCGCAATGTGGCTTGGAGAAAAAATTACAGATAAGGGTATTGGAAACGGTATTTCACTTTTAATTATGATCGGAATTATTGCACGTTTCCCTGGAGCTTTCGTACAGGAGTTTACTTCTCGTATTGCAGGATCAACAGGAGGTGCAATAATGATCTTAATTGAAGTAGTTGTTTGGTTTGCTGTAATTTTAGCTTGTATTTTACTAGTAACTGCAGTTAGAAAGATTGGAGTGCAATATGCTCGTAAGACTATTGCTGGAGATGTGAAAGATGTTGCAGGTGCTAGAGAATATATTCCATTGAAATTAAATTCAGCAGGTGTAATGCCAATCATTTTTGCTCAAGCAATTATGTTTGTTCCAGGAGCTATTGCTAATCAAGTTAATGATGATTCTAGTATTAAATCAATAGCAACTAGTTTTAGCGATATAAATGGATTAGGATATAATTTGGTATTTGCCTTATTAATAATTATATTTAGTTATTTCTATACGGCAATTACAATTCCTACAAACAAAATGGCAGAAGATTTAAAGAGAAACAATGGATTTATTCCAGGTGTTAGACCAGGAGAAGAGACTGCAAGTATGTTAGATTCGATTTTATCGAAAATTACATTACCAGGATCTTTGATGTTAGCTTTATTAGCAATCTTACCTGCGATAGCATTTAAGTTTGGAATTACACAATCTTGGGCTATTTTTTATGGAGGAACGTCTTTAATCATTATGGTTGGAGTTGCAATTGATACTATTCAACAAATTAATTCTCACTTATTGAACCGTCATTATGATGGATTAATGAAGACAGGAAGTAAAAGAAAATCAGTAGCATAATGGCTAAACAAGCAGCAATACAGCAAGATGGAACAATCACGGAAGCATTGTCAAATGCAATGTTCCGTGTTGAATTAGAAAATGGACACATAGTTACAGCTCATATTTCGGGTAAAATGCGTATGCATTATATCAAATTATTACCAGGAGATAAGGTAAAATTAGAGATGAGCCCTTATGACCTTACAAAAGCAAGAATTACTTATAGATACTAAAGATTAAACGATGAAAGTAAGAGCATCATTAAAGAAAAGAAGTGCCGAGTGCAAGATTGTGCGTAGAAAAGGCAGATTATATGTAATCAATAAAAAGAATCCTAGATTTAAACAAAGACAAGGATAGTTATGGCAAGAATAGCAGGAATTGATATACCAAAGAATAAAAGAGGAGTTATTTCTTTAACCTATATTTTTGGAATTGGTAGCAGTAGAGCTAAAGAAATTTTAGCTGTTGCAAAAGTAGACGAAAATACAAAAGTTCAAGATTGGTCTGATGATGAGATTTCTCGTATTAGAGAGCAAATCGGAGAGTATACTTTAGAAGGAGAATTACGTTCTGAGATTCAGTTAAATATTAAGCGTTTAATGGATATTGGATGTAATAGAGGTATCCGTCACAGAAATAGTTTACCTTTAAGAGGACAAAGAACTAAAAACAATTCTAGAACTAGAAAAGGTAAGAGAAAAACAGTGGCTAACAAAAAGAAAGCAACTAAATAATAACTAGGAATTATGGCAAAATCAAATTCGAAAAAACGTAAAGTTGTTGTTGAAGCAATTGGTGAGGCACACATTACAGCTTCTTTTAATAATATCATTATTTCTTTAACGAATAAGAAAGGAGACGTAATTTCTTGGTCAACTGCTGGAAAGATGGGATTCAGAGGTTCTAAAAAGAACACTCCTTATGCTGCACAAACAGCTGCTGAAGACTGTGCTGCTGTAGCTCACGAAGCAGGTTTAAGAAAGGTTAAAGTATATGTGAAAGGACCTGGAAATGGTAGAGAATCTGCGATCAGATCTATTCACAATGCAGGAATTGAAGTAACTGAAATTATTGATGTTACTCCATTACCACACAATGGATGTAGACCTCCAAAGAGAAGAAGAGTTTAATAAAAGAATTTAATTAATTTTAAAAATAGGAACGAAATTATCGAAGGAAATGCCTTAATTCATAATTCCTATTTATAATAATAATAGAAATGGCAAGATATACAGGACCAAAGACTAAGATTGCTCGTAAGTTTGGTGAAGCGATCTTCGGAGATGATAAATCTTTTGAAAAAAGAAATTTCCCTCCAGGACAACATGGAAATGCAAAAAGAAGAGCTAAAAAATCTGAGTATGCTATTCAGTTACAAGAAAAGCAAAAAGCTAAGTATACTTATGGTATTTTAGAGCGTCAATTCCGTAGATTATTTGAAAAAGCATCTAGTAGTAAAGGAATTACTGGTGAAATCTTACTTCAATTATGTGAGTCTCGTTTAGACAACGTAGTTTTCCGTTTAGGAATTGCTCCAACACGTAGAGCTGCACGTCAATTAGTATCTCATAGACATATTACTGTAAATGGTGAGTTAGTAAACATTCCATCTTACAGACTTAAAGCTGGAGATGTTATTGCTGTTAGAGAGAAATCTAAATCTTTAGAAGCAATTGAAAATTCTTTAGCTAATAGAAGTGAATCATACGAGTGGCTTACTTGGAACTCTGATAAAGTTGAAGGTACTTTTGTAAGTGTACCTGAAAGACTTCAAATCCCAGAGAATATCAAAGAACAATTAATAGTAGAGTTATACTCTAAATAATTTTTAAAAAAGACCAGTCCAACTATGGCAATTTTAAATTTTCAAAAGCCCGATAAAGTTATCATGATAAACTCTACCGACTTTGAAGGTAGATTTGAATTCAGACCGTTAGAGCCTGGTTTCGGATTAACGGTAGGTAACGCATTAAGAAGAGTTTTACTTTCTTCTTTAGAAGGATTTGCAATAACTTCTGTACGTATAGAATCTGTAGAGCATGAATTCTCTACAATCAAAGGTGTGGTTGAAGATGTTACCGAAATCATCCTAAACCTAAAGCAAGTACGTTTTAAGAAGCAAATTGAAGATTCTGATAGAGAAACTGTAACTATTTCTGTAACAGGTCAAGATCAACTTACTGCTGGTGATTTTCAGAAATTTATTTCTGGTTTCCAAGTATTAAATCCTGACTTAGTAATCTGTAACATGGAAAAATCTGTGAAGATTGATATGGAGATTACCATTGAAAAAGGTAGAGGATTTGTTCCATCGGAAGAAAATAAGAAATCCGGAGCACCAATTGGTACTATTTTCACGGACTCTATTTTTACTCCAATTAAAAATGTAAAATACGCGATTGAAAATTATCGTGTAGAACAAAAAACAGATTACGAAAAACTGGTTTTTGATATTATTACTGATGGATCTATTACTCCAAAAGATGCTTTAACTGAAGCAGCTAAGATTTTGATTCATCATTTCATGTTATTCTCAGATGAGAGAATTACATTGGAAGCTGATGAAATTGCTCAAACTGAAACTTATGATGAAGAATCTCTTCACATGAGACAGTTATTAAAAACAAAATTAGTGGATATGGATTTATCTGTAAGAGCACTAAATTGTTTAAAAGCGGCTGAAGTTGAAACTTTAGGTGACTTAGTTTCATTCAATAAAAATGACTTAATGAAATTCCGTAATTTCGGTAAGAAATCACTTACAGAATTAGATGAACTAGTTCATAATAAGGGGTTACATTTCGGTATGGATTTAAGTAAGTATAAATTAGATAAGGATTAATTTCTGAACCCAAGTAAGAATAACGATGAGACACGGGAAAAAATTCAACCACTTAGGAAGAAAGACAGCGCATAGAAAAGCGATGTTAGCAAATATGGCTTGTTCTTTAATCGAGCACAAGCGTATCAATACAACTGTTGCTAAAGCTAAAGCTTTACGTCAGTTTGTTGAGCCTTTAGTTACAAAATCAAAAGAGGATACTACACACAACAGAAGAGTTGTATTTAGTTACTTAAGAAATAAATATGCTGTTACTGAATTATTCAAAGAAATTTCAGTAAAAGTTGGTGACCGTCCAGGAGGATACTTACGTATCATCAAATTAGGTAATCGTCAAGGAGATAACGCTCCAATGGCAATGATCGAGTTTGTTGATTATAACGAAGTTTACAACCCTAACGGTAAGAAGAAGAAGAAAACTACTCGTAGAAGTAGATCTAAAGCTTCTGCTGAAACTCAGGTTGAAGCTCCAGCAATAGAAGTTGAAGAAACTAAAGAAGAAAATTAATGTATTTGCATTAATAAAATTTAAAAGGATAAGCGTTTTTAAGCTTATCCTTTTTTTTATATTTGAACATTTGAAAATCCATTTTAAAATATGAAATACACACAACACAACAAAGCTATTTTATTATTAGAAGACGGAACTGTATTCGAAGGAAAATCAATCGGAATTGAAGGTACAGCTTTCGGTGAAATCTGTTTTAACACTGGTACTACTGGATATCAAGAAATTTTTACAGACCCTTCTTATTTTGGGCAATTAATGGTTACTACAAATGCTCATATTGGAAATTACGGAGTACAAGAAGAGGAAGATGTGGAATCTGATTCAGTTAAAATTTCAGGATTAATCTGTCGTAATTTTAGTTTTGAATATTCTAGAGAAAAAGCAACAGATTCTCTTGAAAATTATTTCAAGAAACAAAATGTAGTTGCAATTTCTGATGTTGATACTAGAGCTGTAGTAAGATATGTGAGAGATAAAGGAGCGATGAATGCTGTTATTTCTACAAATACAAACATTGAGGAATTAAAGAAGGAATTAGCAAATATCCCTAATATGGTAGGATTAGAACTTGCTTCTAAGGTTTCTACAAAAGTTCCTTATTTCTTCGGAAATGAAGATGCGAAATACAAAGTTTCTGCTTTAGATTTAGGAATTAAAACAAATATCTTAAGAAATTTAGCTTCAAGAGATTGTTATATTAAAGTATTCCCATACGATGCGTCTTTTGAAGATTTAGCTTCATTTAATCCTGATGGATACTTTTTATCAAATGGACCTGGAGATCCAGAACCATTAAAAAGTGCACAGGAAGTTGCTAGTAAAATTATCGAAAAAGACTTACCTTTATTTGGAATTTGTTTAGGGCACCAAATTATTGCATTAGCAAATGGAATTTCAACTTTCAAAATGCATAATGGTCACCGTGGAATAAATCACCCTGTTAAAAATTTACTTACTGGTAAAGGAGAAATTACTTCACAAAATCACGGATTCGTTGCTGATAGAAAGCAAGTTGAAGATAGTGAAGAAATGGAAGTAACTCATGTTCATTTAAATGATGATACTTTAGCAGGAATGCGTATGAAAAACAAGAATTGTTTCTCTGTTCAATATCACCCAGAAGCAAGTCCTGGACCAAATGATTCTACGTATTTATTTGACCAATTTATCGAAAATATAACAAAACATAAAAATTAATAGTTATGAGTATTATAATTAACATCCATGCGCGTCAAATTTTTGATTCTAGAGGGAATCCAACAGTTGAAGTAGATGTAATTACAGAAAACGGTTCTTTAGGTAGAGCTGCTGTTCCATCTGGTGCTTCAACAGGAGAATATGAAGCAGTAGAATTGAGAGATGGAGGATCTGATTATATGGGAAAAGGTGTGTTGAACGCAGTAAATAATGTAAATGAACTTATTGCTCCAGCACTATTAGGTTTTTCTGTTTTTGAACAAAATGCAATTGACCAAACAATGATTGAGTTGGATGGTACTCCAAACAAAGCAAAGTTAGGAGCAAATGCAATTTTAGGAGTTTCTTTAGCAGCAGCAAGAGCAGCAGCACAAGAATTAGGATTACCATTGTATAGATATGTAGGAGGAGTTAGTGCAAATACATTACCAGTTCCAATGATGAACATCATCAATGGAGGTTCGCACTCAGACGCTCCAATTGCTTTCCAAGAATTTATGATTATGCCAGTAAATGCTTCAAACTTTGCTGAGTCATTAAAAATGGGAAGTGAAATTTTTCATCACTTAAAGAAAATCTTACACGATAGAAACTTAAGTACAGCTGTAGGAGACGAAGGAGGATTTGCTCCAAGTTTTGAAGGTACAGAAGATGCTTTAGATACAGTAATGAAAGCTATCGAAAATGCAGGATATAAGCCAAAAGAAGATATCTTATTAGCTTTAGATGTTGCTGCATCTGAATTCTATGTGGATGGTAAATATGATTATACTAAGTTCGAAGGAGAAACTGGAGCAATCCGTACTTCTGAAGAGCAATCTGCATATTTAGCTAAATTAACAGAGAAATATCCAATTATTTCTATCGAAGATGGAATGGATGAAAATGATTGGAATGGATGGAATAAATTACATGAAACAGTTGGAGAAAGAGTTCAGATTGTTGGAGATGATTTATTCGTAACTAATGTGGAAAGATTATCAAAAGGAATTGAGCAAAAATCTGCAAATTCTATCTTAATCAAAGTAAACCAAATTGGAACATTAACGGAGACTATTGCAGCTGTAAATATGGCACACAATGCAGGAATGACTTCAGTAATGTCTCATCGTTCTGGAGAAACTGAAGATAGTACAATTGCTGATTTAGCTGTAGCTTTAAATACTGGTCAAATCAAAACTGGTTCTGCTTCAAGATCAGATAGAATGGCGAAGTACAATCAATTACTAAGAATTGAGGAAGAATTAGCTGAAACAGCGTATTTTCCTAAGAATAATGCTTTCAAAGTGAAAATGTAAAACAATATTTTACATAAAATAATTGATACTAAATCACTTAATGTTATCAATGCGTTTATAATTTTTTTAACTATATTTTAATTAATTGTTCTAAAAGCTATATAACGGATAACATTAAGTGATTTCGTTTGTTAAACTCTGAATAAATTAATGTTTTTTTTTGAATAATTGTATAGAAAAAACAATTAAATATTGTATTTTCGTGCATCGTAAAGAATAAAGTTTAAATTAAGATAAATTATGTCAGATATAGCAAAATTAGAAATAGATGGTAAGGTGTATGAATTTCCAGTTGTAAAAGGAAGTGAAAACGAGCTTGCCATTGATATTAAAGCTTTGAGAGGTACAACTGAAGGAAATGTGATTACTATCGATCCAGGTTATAAGAATACAGGATCTTGTTTTAGTGGTATTACATTTTTGGATGGTGAAAAAGGTATTTTACGTTACAGAGGATACTCTATTGAAGATTTGGCTGAAAAGTCTTCTTTCTTAGAAGTAATGTATTTATTAATCTTTGGTGAATTACCTACAACTGCTCAGTTATCTAAATTTGATAATGACATAAAGAAGCATTCTCTTGTAAACGAAGAAATGAAAAACATCTTAGATGGTTTCCCAAGAAAGGCACACCCTATGGGAATTGTTTCTTCATTAACTTCAGCTCTTACTGCTTTCAATCCAAAGTCAGTAAATGTTGAATCTGAAGAGGATATGTACAAGGCAATCGTTAAATTATTAAGTAAATTCCCTGTATTAGCTTCTTGGGCACACCGTAAAAATCAAGGACATCCTTTAAACTACGCTGACAACTCTTTAGGATTTATCGAAAATTTAATGCAATTAATGTTCAGAAAACCAACAGAGGAATACAAAATCAATCCTACTGTTGCTAAAGCATTAGATAAATTATTAATCTTACACGCTGATCACGAACAAAACTGTTCTACATCTACAGTAAGAATCGTTGGTTCTGCTCACGCAGGATTATTCGCTTCTATTTCTGCTGGAGTTTCTGCTTTATGGGGACCACTTCATGGAGGAGCTAACCAAGCGGTTATTGAAATGTTAGAGCAAATCCAAGCTGACGGAGGAGATGTTGATAAATTCGTACTGAAAGCTAAGGATAAAAACGATCCTTTCCGTTTAATGGGATTCGGACACAGAGTTTATAAAAACTTCGATCCACGTGCAAGAATCATCAAGAAAGCTGCTGACGAGGTATTACAAGAATTAGGAATCGAAGATCCTATCTTAGATATCGCTAAGAAATTAGAGGAAGTAGCATTAAATGATGAGTATTTCAAAGCTCGTAAATTATATCCAAACGTAGATTTCTACTCTGGAATTATCTACAAAGCTTTAGGAATACCAACAGAAATGTTCACAGTTATGTTTGCTATCGGACGTTTACCAGGATGGATTGCTCAATGGAGAGAAATGCGTCTTAACGGAGAGCCAATCGGTAGACCAAGACAAATCTATACTGGAGAAAATCTTAGAGAGTTTACAACAATGGGAGATAGATAATATCTTTCAGAATAAAAAGCTTAAAAGCCTCATATGTTACTATATGAGGTTTTTTTTATATCTAAAATCTCGTACTTTTGTGACTACTAGAATAACTTATAGAATTAGCAATGAAGAATATAAAAATAATTAAAAATCGTTCTGATATTGGAGCTGGAACAAGAGGTTCTGATATGGGAATTGATGCAATGGAAATTGCTGCAATTAACGAAAACAATCATTATTTCAATCAATTTGAATTTGTGGATGTAGAGACTGAAAATGAAGCGATTTATAAAGAAGTAAATACTCCAAAAGCAAAGAGAATCAAGAATATTGTTTCTGTTTGTACAAGATTAAATTATACTGTAAAATCAGTATTAGAAGGAAATGAATTTCCATTAGTTTTATCTGGAGATCACTCTTCTGCTTTAGGAACAATTAGTGGGGTGAAAAATGCTTTTCCAGAGAAAAGAATTGGTGTTGTTTGGATTGATGCACACGCAGATATTCACTCGCCATATACAACTCCTTCAGGAAATGTTCATGGAATGCCTTTAGCAGCTGCTCTTGCTGAAGATAACATGGACAGACAAATTAATGAACCAAATGCGGACACAGTTGCGCAATGGGATGCAATGAAAAGTATTGGAGGAATTGCTCCAAAGGTTGCTGCCAAAGATGTAGTTTATTTCGGAGTTCGTGATACTGAAGAGCCAGAAGATTATATCATTGAGAAATTAGGAATCAAAAATTACACTGTAGAAGAAATGCGTTATAGAGGTTTCCGTCTTTGTTTGGAGGAAGCTGTTGCAAAATTACAAGATTGTGATTTGATTTATATCTCTTTTGATGTGGATAGTATGGATTGTGATATTATTTCTAAAGGAACTGGAACACCTGTTTCTAGAGGATATGATCAGTTTGAGATTAAAGATATTATTGCAGCTTTCGTAGCAACAAATAAAGTTGCTTGTTTTGAGGTAGTAGAAGTGAATCCAACTTTAGATACTGAAAACAGAATGGCTCATGCAGCATTTGATGTTCTACATGATATCTCTGAGAAAATTAAAGAAACATTAGATTAAGATAAAAAAATGAAGCAAACAACAAACACGATTATGATGGTGCGTCCGTCTTATTTTGGATGGAATGCGGAGACTGCGAAAAATAATTTTTTTCAAAAGAACGAAGGAAATGTACTTCCTGCAACAATTTTAGCAAAAGCACAAGAGGAATTTGATTTGTTTGTTTCAAATTTAAGATCTCATGGAGTGGAAGTTATTGTTTTAGAAGACAATTCTGAAAGTCCA
Organism: Aureivirga sp. CE67; assembly: GCF_015767245.1. Lineage (GTDB taxonomy): Bacteria > Bacteroidota > Bacteroidia > Flavobacteriales > Flavobacteriaceae > Aureivirga. Next base: position 433,140 of record NZ_JADOTV010000001.1, on the reverse strand, counting down.
GATGCAATTTTTCCAAATAACTGGATTTCTTTTCACCAAAATGGAGATGTTGGAATTTATCCAATGTTTGCAGAAAACAGAAGAAAAGAAAAACGAGAAGATGTTCTAGATCTATTGGAAGAAAAAGGTTTTCATATCGAAAATGTAGTTGACTATTCTGAAGCAGAGTTTGACGATATTTTTTTAGAAGGAACAGGAAGTTTTATCTTAGATAGAGTAAACAAAATAGCGTATGCTTGTATTTCACAAAGAACAGATGAAGATTTATTTATCGATTTTTGTGAGGATTTTGGGTACTTACCTGTGATTTTTTATGCTTATCAAAACTATAATGGAGCGAAACACGAAATTTATCATACAAACGTAATGATGAGTGTTGCAGATTCTTTTGCAATAGTTTGTTTGGAATCTATTAAAGCTAAAAAAGAAAAGAAATTAGTTACTTCTCAATTGAAAGATTCAGGGAAAGAAATTATTTCGATTACAGAAAAACAAATGCATCATTTAGCAGGAAATGTAATTCAGGTAGAAGGAGAAAATGGGGAAAAATTCTTGGTGATGAGTCAACAAGCTAAAGATTCATTGACTAAAAATCAGATTAATTCTATTGAAAAACATTGTGAGATTTTAGCTTCACCACTTGATACCATAGAGTATTACGGTGGAGGAGGAGCAAGATGTATGATTGCTGAGGTATTTTTACCAAGAAAATAAAAATAAAAAAGCTACTTAATAACTAAGTAGCTTTTTTAATACAATGAAAAAAAGTAAATTTTGGTTGATTAATTTGTGTAGTTATTCAAATATTCTTCAATTTTTGAATGCCTATATTTTTTTGCGTAGTCTAAGGCAGTAAATCCTTTTTTGTTTTGAGCATTTTTATCTGCTCCATTTGCCAATAAAAACTTAACCATTTCTAGGTTTCCATATTTTACAGCATACATTAAAGGAGTTTTACTTCTACAAACTTTTTCTACGTCAGCACCATTATTAACTAAATGTTTTACAGCATCGATGTTTTCAAGTTTAATACTTATGGTTAAATACGTGTAAGTACTATTGCTATTTTTAATTTGAAAACATTTGTTGTAGTTTTCTTTTTGAATTTTTTCAATAACTTTTGTGTTATTTTCTTTAATAGCTTTTAAAGTATTTTTATTTACAGTTTGACCAAAACTTGCAATCGAAATTGCTGTAAATAAACTTAGTAATAATAGTTTTTTTGTCATTTTATATAGTTAGTTAAAATTTGATTGCTCCCCCTGATGAGGTACGCTTATCTTTGAATTCTGGGTCTCCTTTACATTTGATATACCCTCCAGAAGAAGCACTTCCTTTGAAAGAATTTGAAACATTTACATAAATATTTGCTCCAGAAGAAACATCTGCTTTACAGTTTTTAGATTCTAATTCTTTACACTGAATCACACTACCTGAAGAAGCATCTACATCAATATTTTCAGCATCTCCTCTTACTTTGATAACTGATCCGCTAGAAGTTTCACAATTTAAATTTTCTGAATGAACAGTTAAATTAATATTTCCACCTGAAGAAGAATCAAGACTAAGGTTATCTGATTTGATAGTGTTTTCAGATTTTACTCCAGCTCCAGATGAAGCTTTGATAGAAACAATTTCTGGTGCAGATAAGTAAACGTTTTTAGTTCTTACTTTTTTAACATCTTCGTCAAAATAGATTTTTAATTTTCCATTTTTAACTTCTGTTTTTAAGTGTTCGATGACATTAGAATCTGCTTCTACTTCTAATTTTACATCCGGATCTTGTGTAAGGTAAACTTGAATTCCTTGTTGCACTTTTATTTGTGAAAAACTTTGGTTTAAAGTTCTCGATTCTTTGGTTGGTTGACCATTTCCTTTAATTCTTTGACCACAAGCTGATATAGTGATAAAAAGTACTAGTATTCCGATTAATTTTTGAATTTTCATAATTTCATTTTTAGGTTAGATTATTTCTTTTTCTAAAGACTTATTGTTTTTTTGTTTGTGACAATTTTTTTAAAAAAATATTGCTCGGTGTTTCTAAACAATTTGTACCATGAGAAGAAACACCTCACAATCAACGGGTTTTATAGCCATAAACCCCAAAAAACAAACAGAATTTTTTATTCAATATCTACTTTAATCGAAATAGTATCTTTTTTAGTTTTGATATAATCATCATTACGATAGTCATCTTCAGGACAGTCCAAACATTCAAGCCCTTCTTTAGTCATGATAAAATAATGATTTACCATATTTTGATCATAAATATCTTGTAGATTATCGACCTTATAAAGAAGGTTTTTAACAGATTTATCAAAATAAACGATACTTCCTTCAGGAATAATAATGTTTAAGCTTACATATTCACTTATTGATTTATATTTATAGGGACTCAAAAAATACCCATCTAAAAACAATGTATTATTGTCAAATTTATAATTATAGTTTATTTCTTCTGAATTTGCTTGTGCTTGAGATAAATTAACTCCTTCTGACTTTTTCTTAACAATAATTAAAGATTCATTATCATTACTTTTTCCAACATTAATATAAAGATTATTTGAGTATTTTTTTTCAACACCTTCATCAATAAAAATTTGATTCTTATTTCTTCTATTAAATTTAGAATAAGGACCAATTTTTTTATTACCAATAGCTTTTATTATAATAGTATCCTTTTTTTGTAATATTAATTCATTTTCGTCTTTTGTAATACCATCTGTACTAGAATACCTAGAGAATTCAATTCCAGAATATATCACAAATAATAAAGAAATAAACCAAAGACCAACAAGACTTAAAACTGTAGGAAGATTAAATCCTTTAAAATTAGATGAAATAATTCTTAAACTTAATAATAACCAGAAAATACAAGGGATTAAAGCTAAAATGAAAATCATTGTAGAAATTATCCAAAGTGGATACGTATTTTCAAAAAAGAAAGGTGAATTATACACGAATGCTTCTTGGAATATTCCAAAATGATTTAAAGTATTTACTGAAAATAAAGCGATAACTAAGTTTGCAATCATAAAGATCGCACCAATTAAAAGAACGATTCCAATAAATTTTCTTAAACCAATCAAGATACCTTTCATGACATTACCAATCGTTCCAAAGAATCTTTGAGAGTTATTTCTTATTTTGTTTTCATATCCCGAAAAATCTTTTTTTTTAATCTTTTTTCCGAAATCTTCTACGTTTTTTGATATTTTATCTACATTTTCAGAAACTGTTTTTTGAATATTGGATATGTTAATATCCTCTCCACGCATTTGAAGCTTTTCTGATGTAGTTTTCGCTTCTGGTAATAAAATCCATAATAGTAAATACACTAAAACAGTTGATCCAAAACTAACAAAAGTTAAAACAATTAATATAATACGAATCCAGATAGGTTCTACACCAATATAATGTGCAAATCCTGCAGAAACTCCTCCGATGAATTTATCTTCACCATCACGGAAAAATTTCTTTTTATATTTCCTTTTCTTACTTCCTCTTGATTCTTCTTCTGTAGTATCAGATGAAAAATTAGTAGTATCCTCTTCCATAGAATAATCTTCAGGTTGCCCCATGATTGAGATTACTTCTTCAATATCTGTTGTTTTTACAACTTGACGACTATCTTTTACTTTTTCTGAAAGTAATTCGCAAATTCTGGCTTCAATATCGTTTAATATTTCTTCTAATCCTTCTGGATCATTTCTTAAAGAGAAACGTATCGAATCCAGATAGTTTTTGAGCATCTCATAAGCATCTTCGTCTATATGAAAGAATACTCCTCCTAAATTTATATTTACTGTTTTATTCATTTTCGTTTGTTTTTTCTTTGGTTAGGTTATCTACAGCTGTTGTTAATTCATTCCAAGTGCTTTGTAATTCAGTTAAAAAATCATTGCCTGTTTCTGTCAAAGCATAATATTTTCTTGGTGGTCCGGAAGTTGATTCTTCCCATCTATATGCAAGTAAACCTGCGTTTTTTAGTCTTGTCAAAAGTGGGTAAATTGTCCCTTCTACTACAATCATTTTGGCTTCTTTTAGTTGTGCCAAAATTTCAGATGTATATGCGTCGTTGTCTTTTAACAGAGAAAGAATACAGTACTCCAAGACTCCTTTACGCATTTGTGCTTTTGTATTTTCAATTTTCATGTGTTCATCATTTTTGTTTAAGATTATTTAAAAATTGAAAGAGAAAATGGATATTTATAATAATAACCATTGTTAGCTTTCTTACTTGCATTAATCACCAGAATAGCAACAATTAATAAAGACACACCTAACATTATAAGGGAAAGAAAATACCCTAATCCGAAGGTTATAACAAAAAATGGTACAGAGATAATACTTGCGATAATATAATATATCGAAATACTTGTCTGAAAATTTAAAACGTCTTTTCCATGTTGGTTGATGAAAAATGATTGGTCTCTTTTGAAAAGCCATAATATCAATGGTACTATGATATTTCCAAAAGGAATTATCAAACCTGAAAAGGCTGATAAATGTATTATTTGTGCAAAATTTTTATCGTTCATAATGACTTTTTCTTTTAATGTTATACAAATATATATATTTTAAATAGTATTATGCAAAACATAGTACTATAAATTAACAATTCTTTAACATTTAAAAAGAATTGTACTTTAGGTTTATTTTCTTTAAATTGTGCTTAAAACCAGTGAATTATATGAGTGAATCAGCTTTAGTAAAAAAGTATAATAAATTTTTGATGTTTAAAGTTCCCTTAGCATATTTGGCTGGAGTTCGAATAAAAACTATTGAAAATACGAAATGTGAAGTAGGAGTAAAGTTCAAATGGTTGAATCAAAATCCGTTTAATTCCATTTATTTTGCCGTACTTTCTATGGCAGCAGAATTGACTACAGGAGTTTTGGTTTTAAAAAAAACACAAGAAACCAAAAAATCAATATCAACTTTAGTAGTCTCTCATCAAGGAGATTTTTTGAAAAAAGCAAAAGGAAGAATTACTTTTATTTGTGAAGATGAAGAAAAAATTGAGGAAGCAATTAAACAAATGCAAGAAACAGGAGAGGCGGTAACAGTGAAAATAAGCTCTTGTGGTTATAATGAAGAAAATCAAATGGTAGCTTCTTATACTTTTCTTTGGAGCTTAAAAATGAGATAAAAAAAAGCGAAGTTTACAGAAAACTTCGCTTTTTCTTTTAAATATATGTTTTATATTATTTAGCCTCTTCAGCTTTTATTTTTTCTATATAAGAATCTAATTTCTTACCATAAAGAGATTGTTGCACTTCTGGTTTTAAAGATTTATAAATAGAATCTAACCAAACTGTTTGTGCATCATAAAGCTCTGTCAATGTTAAATAAGGAGCAACATCCGAATCTTTGTGTTTAAATACGAAGTTCAAAGTATACTTATACTTTCTTAGAACAAGATTATCATAATCTTTTGAAAGCTTATTTACTTTTGCAGTATCTTTTGCTTTTTCAGCCTCGAAGTTATTTTTGATATACTGAAGTCTTTTATTATTAAAAGAATCCATGATTGTATCATATTTATATAAAATATCCTGAGTTTTTGAACCAGATACTTTTGCTGAGGTAGCAAAACGATCTAATTTACTAGTAATTTTGATTGTTCCGTAATCTCCAAAAAACTGAATTTTTTCGTCTGGAGCTTCTTTTAAAGTAATAAAAAACACTTGTGGCGACTCAATATTTGATGCCAATTGGAATTCACCTTTATTTTGAAGTTTTACAGAATCAATACTTACTAAAGAATCATTTTCTATTTTTTGAAGATACACAGTTCCTTTCTTTAATCCATTGATCGCAACATCTACGACCATGTTTCCTTCTTTTTTTGCAGTACAGCTATAGATAAGTACGCTTAAAAATGCAAAAGCAAAAATTATTCTTTTCATGTTATTTATAGTAAAATTTATTTTTTCAAGTTTAAAATTATGGAGAAACAATTCTCATTAACTCTGCAGAGAATAAAGCTCCAACAGTTCCGATTACATAACCAAATACAGCTAATAGAACTCCAACAGATGCTAAAGACGGGTGGAAAGCAGATGCTACAACTGGTGCAGAAGCAGCCCCTCCAACATTTGCTTTACTTCCTACAGCTAAGAAGAAATAAGGTGCTCTGATTAGTTTTGCTACTAAGAAAAGTAAACCAACGTGGAATAACATCCATATTAATCCAATTACTAAAAGACCTTTATTTTCAAATATTGTAGTCAGATCCATTTTCATTCCAATAGTTGTAACTAGTATAAAGATAAATAAAGAACCTAATTTACTAGCTCCAGCACCTTCGTAAGTTCTTGCTTTTGTAAATGAAAGTGCTATTCCACAAATAGTAGCAATAGAAACTAACCAAAAGAAGTGACTTCCGAATGTAGAAAATGAAGATGTTTTATCATTTACTGCTGTAAAATTATCTTTTAAGAAAACAGTAATTTCATCAGCTCCAAAATGTGCAAAACCTACAGCTCCAAATGCTAATCCTAAAATAATCATGTAGTCTGTAAGTGAAGGATTTCTAGTTAAAGAACTTGAGTAGTTCATTACTTTTTTCTTTAAATGCTCAATTGCTGTATTATCTGCTTTAAGCCAATTATCAATTTTATCAGATTTATTAATACCCATTAATAAGAAAGCCATCCAGATGTTTGCAACAACAACATCAATTAAAACCATTGCTCCATATAAATTCTGAGGGTATCCATATACTTCTAACATAGCTGTTTGGTTTGCATTTCCTCCAATCCAGCTTCCTGCAATTGTAGCAAGACCACGCCAAACTTCTGCAGTATCAGCACCACCAACTAAACCAGGGTTTACCATTGAAACAAGTAAAATAGCAACAGGTCCTCCTAAAATAATTCCGACAGTTCCTGTCAAAAACATAATTAATGCCTTTGGACCCAAATTGAAAACTGCTTTTAAATCAATACTTAAAGTCATAAGTACAAGAGAAGCAGGTAAAAGATATCTACTTGCAACAAAATAAAGAATTTTAGAATGTTCTGCGGAAACAAGACCTACTGTACTTAAAAGTGCTGGTATAAAATATGCCATCAAAAGTGCTGGGAAAATTTTGTAGAATTTGTTCCAAAATCCTTCTTTTTTTGATGATGTATAAAATATAAATGCTAAGACTAACATTAATATACCAAAAACAACTGCATTATTAGTTATTAATGGAGTAACTGTTGATGTTTTTTCCATGTCTTTGTCGAAATTTAGGCGAAAATAGGAAAAAAGTTGTAAGAATCAAGCATAAACGACCGTTATATATGTTAAATAGTTGACTTATAATTGTTTTTTTAAAAAAAAAGCAATGTATATTTGCAGACACAAAACTCGAGAAGATGAAGATTAAATTACACTTATTATTATTACTATTTGCGATTCAAGTTTCCGCGCAACAAGGAGGAATGTGGGTTCCGTCTTTATTAAACGGATTTAATGAAAAAGAGATGAAGTCTTTAGGTATGAAAATGAGCATATCAGATATTTATGATATGAACAATTCAAGTCTAAAAGATGCGATTGCACATTTTGGAGGAGGGTGTACTTCGGAGGTTATTTCTAAAGAAGGACTTTTATTAACAAATCATCACTGTGGATTTGGAGAAATTCAACAACATTCTTCAATAGAGAATGATTATTTACAAGATGGTTTTTGGGCTATGACAAGAGATGAAGAATTGTCAAATCCAGATTTAGAGGTATCATTCATTAAAAGAATAGAAGATGTTACTGCTGATGTGATGAAAGGAACAGAAGGTATGGCAGATTCTAAAACAAAAAGTGAGATTATTTCTAAAAACATGGAAAGTTTAAGAAATAGTTTCTCTAAAGAAGAGTGGCAAACTATCGAAATCAAATCATTTTTTGAAGGAAATCAATATATTCTTTTTGTAAAAGAAACTTTTAAAGATGTTCGTTTAGTTGGAGCACCACCTTCATCAATCGGAAAATTCGGATCTGATACAGATAACTGGGTATGGCCAAGACATACAGGAGATTTTGCATTATTTAGAATTTATGCTGATAAAAATAACAGACCAGCAGAATATTCTACAGATAATGTTCCTTACCAACCAAAACATCATTTACCAATTTCTTTAGGAGGAGTTCAAGAAAATGATTTTACATTAATTTTTGGATTCCCAGGAAGAACAAATGAATATTTACCAGCAGTTGCTATTGATCAAACAGCAAATGTTTTAAACCCTGTAAAAATTGAAATTAGAGAACAAGCTTTAAAGATTGTAGATAATTTCATGAGAAATGATAGAAATATCAAATTAAAGTATGCTTCTAAATATGCAAGTATTGCAAATTACTGGAAAAAATGGATTGGAGAATCTCAAGGTATCGAGAAGTCTGATGCAATTAATGCAAGAAAGCAATTTGAAAAACAATTTTTACAAAGAGTAAATGAAAATCCTGAACTAGCTGATTATAAAAATCTATTACATGATTTTAATCTTTTATATGCAGATATCCAAAATGTATCTATTGCAAGAGATTATTGGATTGAAGTTGCATATTGGAATGTAGAATTATTAAATATTTCATTTAATATCTACAGATTAGAAAATGCAGCAAAGAATGGAGAAGAAGCTTTTGAAAAAGCTAGAGCAAATACTTTAAAGCAATTTGAAGGAAAATATAAGAACTACTTAGCTAAGGTAGATAGACCTGTTTTTGAAAAATTATTAGAACTTTATGTAACTAAAATTCCTAAAAAGTATTTAAATGCTGAATTAGAAGGAGTGAATTACAAAGCTTTATCTGATAAGATTTATGCACAATCTGCATTAGTTTCTCATGAGTCTGTAAAAGAATTATTATCAGGAACTTCAAAAGAAGTGATTGCAAAAATTAACCAAGATCCAGGGTATCAATTAGGTAAAATTTTATCAAAACAATACTTTGAAGTAATCAACCCAGATTATCGTGCTTTAAAGAAACAAATCTCTAATAAGCAGAAACAATACATGAAGGCGTTAATGACTGCTTTCCCTGATAAACAATTCTTTCCAGATGCAAACAGTACACTTCGTGTAGCGTATGGGCAAGTTAAAGGATATTCTCCAAGAGATCCAATTTACTATCAGCCAGTTACGCATTTAAGTGGAGTGATGGAAAAATATGTTCCTGGAGATTATGAGTTTGATGTACCTAAAAAACTTCAAAAATTATATAAGGAAAAAGATTATGGAGTTTATGGATATGATGGTAAAATGCCTGTTTGTTTCATCGGAACAAACCATACAACAGGAGGGAATTCTGGAAGTCCAGCGATTGATGCAAATGGAAATTTAATAGGATTAAACTTCGATAGGGTATGGGAAGGAACGATGAGTGATATGAATTTTGATCCAGAAATTTGTAGAAATATCATGGTAGATATCCGTTACGTAATGTTTATTATTGATAAATATGCGGGAGCTACTCATTTAGTTAAAGAAATGGACTTAGTGAATGTTCCTCAATAAATTTCTTAAAAAAATATAAGGAAGAGCCTATCTGAATTCAGATAGGCTTTTTTTGTTTAAAAATTGTTTATATCAATAGATCTTTCTTAAAATTATTAAGATTTTTATATTATATATAAAATTTAAAATAGTGTAATAAATAATGAATAATTTTTAAAATATGTACATATATAATTCATAAAATAAAAAAAAATAAAATTATTTCTTTTTTTAACTAAAAATATAACATTATTTAAAAATTTTTAACCTTTTCTATTATATTTGTCTTGCTTTAACAAAACTTAAAATGAAAAAAATACTCCTATTATCTTGTTTATTTATCATCTCCCATGTTTCAGCACAAAGGGGTGGTATGTGGTTACCTTCGCTTCTAGAAGGAATTAATGGAAATGAAATGGAATCTCTGGGAATGAAAATGGAACTCTCAGATATTTACGATATAAATAATTCTAGTCTTAAAGATGCAGTTGTGCAGTTTGGTTTTGGATGTACGGGTGAATTTGTATCTGATGAAGGATTACTATTTACAAATCATCACTGTGGTTTAGGAGAAATCCAAGATCATAGTACGATTGAAAACAATTATATTGAAGATGGTTATTGGGCTAAAAATAAAAGTGAAGAATTAAAAAATGATAATTTATCAGTTACTCTAATTGTAAAAATTGAAGATGTTTCTTCAAAAATTTTAGATGGAGTGAGTAAGCAGTTAGCACAATCAGAATATAAAAAAGCAATTAGAAAGAATATCGACAAGGTAAGAAGTGAAACCCAAATGGAACCTTGGCAAACAATTGAGATTAGACCTTTTTATGAAGGGAATCAGTATATTCTTTTTATTAAAGAAACATTTCAAGATGTTCGTTTAGTAGGAGCACCTCCTTCTACAATTGCTGAGTTTGGATCTGATACTGATAACTGGACTTGGCCAAGACACTCTGGAGATTTTGCTTTATTTAGAGTTTATGCAGATAAAAATAATAGACCAGCTAAATACTCTAAAGATAATGTACCTTATAAGCCTAAACATTTTTTACCAGTTTCTAAAGGAGGAGTTTCAAAAGGAGATTTCACAATGGTTTTAGGTTTCCCAGCTACTACTAATGAATATTTGACAGCAGATGCTATTGAGCAAAAAGTTCATATTATAAATCCTTTAGCAGTAAATATTAGAGAAGATGCAATTAAGATTTTAGATTATGAAATGCATCAAGATCCTAACCTAAAGATTAAGTATATTTCTTCATTTAACAGTATTACGAATGATTGGAAAAAGATGGTTGGAGAAACTCAAGGTATTGATAATACAGAAGCAATTGCTAAAAGAAGAAAGATAGAAGCAAAATATATCGCTGAAGTTAAAAAGAAAGGATTAAAACAATATGCGAATCTTATTTCGGATATGAATAAAATTCATAAAGAAAATGAAAAGTATTTAATTGGTAGACATGCATTTTTACAAAGTATGTTTTTTACAAATTCACAATTTGAATTTTTATACGGAATCGTGAATTTTGAAAAAATGATGTTACATGAAAATGAAGAAAACATTAAAAACTCTAAAGATGGATTAGTACATGGTGCAAAGTATTTTTACAAGAATTACGATAAAAGAATAGGAAGATTAATTACTGAAAAATCTTTAAAAAACTATATAAAATATACTCCAAAAGAATTTTTGCCTAAATATTTTGAAGGTGTAAATGTAGACGAGACTTTAGAAAAAATGTTTAAAGAGTCTAAACTTCATTCTTACGAAGATTTCAAACAATTAATGAGTGGAAGTTCAACAGAAATTATTTCTAGTTTAAGAAAAGATCCTGTTTATGCAGCTTTTAGGAGTGCATTTGATGTATTCTTTTCTACTATTTTAGCTGAAACAAGAAAGAATAATGATAAATTAATTGCTTTAAAGAAAGAGTACATTAAATCATTACCTATCGTATTCCCTAATGAACGTTTCTCTCCAGATGCTAATAGAACTTTGCGTGTTGCTTACGGGCAAGTTCAAGGATATGCACCAATTCCAGTATTTTCATATGAGCCTTTTTCTTATTTAAAAGAAGCTATACGTAAATATGTTCCAAATGATCATGAATTTGGATTGCCTAAAAAACTTTTAGATATTTATAAAGCAAAAGGATACGGTGAATATGCTGATGAGTCTGGAAAAATGCCAATTTGTTTCTTAGCATCAAATCATACAACACAAGGAAACTCAGGTTCTCCGGTAGTAGATGCCAACGGAAACTTAATTGGAATTAACTTCGATAGAGTTTGGGAAGGGACAATGAGTGATATTCAATACTCTCCAGATTTATGTAGAAACATTTCTGTTGATATGAGATATGTATTATTTATTATTGATAAATATGCGGATGCTCAAAATATCATGAAAGAATTAACAATTGTAAATCCAAAGAAATAAAAACATATTTAGTGTTCAATAAAAAAGCTCAGTTCAACTATTTGACTGAGCTTTTTTTGTTTATTCATTTTTCAACATACTTAGTTTTGCTGAAATATTCTTTTTTGCTTCTTGTATTAATTTTCTTTTAGAAGGAAGTTTTTTACTCTCAAATTTGATTCTACCTGATTTTGTAGAGAAATATTCAAAATCTGTGATGATATAAGAAATTTTATTATCAGAAACTGTAAAAGTTAAATTGTGTCCAATCATTCCTTTTTTAACCAATAAATCTGTTCTGTAGTTTCCTTTGATTTTGATTACTCCAGCTTCTGAATTTCTTTTCTTTACTTCATGTCTTAAGTCTTTGTAGCCATGTTTGATCCATCCTGTAGCAATTTTATATAGATCTTCTTTTGGAGTGTTTTCAAAAACGATTTCTCCTTTTTGTTCGTATTTTTTAGTTTTTGGGTTTAATTCGAAAGTTTGTCCGAATGAAACAAAAAATACCAATGAAAATAAAAGTGTAAATACTGCTTTCATATGTAAAATTTTATAATGATTTCTTCAAACATAAATCATTATAATATCATTCACAAACAAACAGTTAAAAAAGTTAAAATTCTAAATTTAGATTCATCTGTGTGTTGGTCTTTTTATTTTTTAATAAAAGCATCGGGTTTGGACAAATGTTTTTCCAAGTAGATCTTTCATTTTTAAAAGCAACACCAGGGAAGTTTGTAGTATTTCCTAGTAAATCTAAAATAATTTGAAAGTGTAAATGTGGCAACCAATTTCCATTTTCATTATCATGACCAATATATCCTACAACATCTCCTTTTTTAATTCTTTTTCCAACTTTTAAGAAGTTTAAAGAATCTCGAGTAAGATGTCCATATAAAGTATAGAAAGTAAAAATTCGATCTGCTTTATGTTCTAAAACAATCGTTGGTCCATAATCTTTATCTTCCGAATTATTGTGTAAAATAACGACCTTTCCATCATAAAGAGCATGAACAGGAGTATCTTCTTTTACCCAAAAATCAACACCAAGATGAATAGAACGGTAAGAGTTATCATTTTCGTTTTTATAAGCTTCTGTGTCATAAACACATCTTTCTTCCAAATAACCTCCCGTAATAATTGATTCTGGATATTTTTTCTTGAATTTAGTTAGCTCTGCTTTGGCTACTCTTTTGTTTTCATATCTTTTTGCATCCCAATTACTATCTACGCTCATATCTATAAACGTATAATCTGTTTTGTTTAAAGAAGGGAACAAGTTTTCGATACCTTGACTATTTTTCATAGCCCACTTCTTAAACTTATAATAATTTGGGTGTGCAGGATAATTACATTGCTTTCTGAAACTATAAACAATAAAGTTTTCATTTAATTGATGAAGACTTTTTAGAGGTGTCCAAATAGCTTCAATCAATTGTTTTAATTCTTTATCATTCGGGTTTTCTTCCAAACTCATTTTAGCTTTCACCAAATTAATAATCAAACGCATGCTGATTAATGTCGGAAGATATTTTAGTTCATCTTCTTGGATTAAAAGTTTTTTATGAAAACCTTCAATTATAGGGAGCGCAATATTCAATATTTCGTTTTTTCCATAAAGAACATAAGCAATGGCAACTGCAAGTTCGTTTATAGAAGTAGAATAAATTGCATTTTTATAATTTACAACAGAAAAAATTGTAGGATTCTCTTCAATGTTTTCTACAAGAATATTACCATCATGCATATTATTATGAATGATTCCTTTTCGTAGTTTCTGAATATTCTCTAATTCTCCATTGAATTTTTCTAAGAAATGAACCAGAATTGTTTGTTCTTCTTTGTTAAATAAGGAGAAATGATTTCTAGTCCAGTTTCCTTCCAAAATGTCAAGATCAAATCTTCTATGTGCTTTAATATGATCAAAACCTGAAAGAGCTTTTATCGATAAGGCACATTGTTTTCCTAGTTTTCTATATAAATTGGAATTTTTCTCAGGAACATCCACCCAACTATTTCCTTCCAAATAAGTAAGAAGTCTAACTTTATGCTCATTTGCAAAATCATCAATAAAACTACTGATAGGACTTCCATTTCTGTCCGGAATTGCAATTGGCGTATTAAGTTTTTTATTGGTAGCCTGAAAGTATTGTAGTAATTGAAGTTGATAATCTAAATATCCATTATCAAATTTTCCCCTACTTACTTTTAAAAGATAAGTTTCGTTAGTATTTGTATTAATTTTGAAGTTAAAATCAATATCCTCATAGAGTTTGGTCGCCGAGCCAATAATTCCATACAAAGTGTAGAGAATTTGTTCTGCATACCTATTTTCCATTTGAAACTCCATGTAATTACTATTCATTTTCATTATCTTTTTGAAGGGTCTAAATTAGTAGGAAAGTTTAAAATTAGCAAATGATAAACAAGCATTTTTAGCTCAAAATGCAATATTTTAAAATTTTGATAGAAGTTTAATTACTGAAAATTGAATTTCAATAAAAGTTCCTTTTTTTTATAAAATTTCAAAAAGGATTAAGAATTTATCAAAAAAAGAAAACTTGAGGATAAATAGGGAGTTCCTCAAGTTTCTTTGTGAAAGAATAATTCGTTTTGATTTGGAAAAAATAGATGAAAAATATTATGGACGAATATTTAAAAAACATCCTTTTTTCTTTACTAAAAAAGAATTCTTTCAATTACAGACTTACTATGTTTTTGTATTTCAAATTTATGTCTCCAAAACGACAAATTGCGTCGTAGTAAATTTATCTTATCAAAATAAAAAATTGTAAAACCCAAAGGAATAAGTTACTTTTGTTCAACTTTAAAAATATTTAATATTATACAGTTTTAAGAATAACTGTTTTACATAAACTACATACTTAGAAATGGGAAGAGCATTTGAATTTAGAAAAGCAAGAAAAATGAAACGTTGGTCTGCAATGGCTAAGACTTTTACAAGAATCGGTAAAGATATCGTAATGGCGGTAAAAGAAGGAGGACCAAATCCAGAAACAAATTCTCGTTTAAGAGCCGTGATGCAAAATGCTAAGGCTGCAAACATGCCTAAGGATAATGTAGAACGTGCAATTAAGAAAGCAACAGACAAAGATACTGCAAACTATAAGGAAGTTCTTTTTGAAGGATATGCTCCTCATGGAATTGCAATCGTTGTAGAAACTGCAACAGATAACAACAACAGAACAGTAGCAAATGTTCGTGCTGCATTTAATAAATGTAACGGAACTTTTGGAACTTCTGGTTCGGTAATCTTTATGTTTGATCACACTTGTAATTTCCGTGTGAAAGCTGAAGATATCAAAATGGATTTAGAAGAGTTCGAATTAGAAGTTATTGATTTTGATGTAGAAGAAGTTTTTGCTGATGAGGATGGAGTATTAATTTACGCACCTTTCGAGAAATTTGGAGCAATTCAGAAATATTTAGAGGAAAATGAAATCGAAATTATTTCTTCTGGATTTGAAAGAATTCCTACAACAACTAAAAAGTTATCTGAAGAGCAACAAGCAGAAGTTGAAAAGCTTTTAGAAAAATTAGAAGATGATGATGATGTACAAAATGTATATCACTCAATGGAAATGTAAAAACTTTCACATAAAAACTAAAAAAATCTCCTCAAATCGAGGAGATTTTTTTATATATAAACTTGTTAGACTTTATTATGTTTTAAATATAAAGATTATCAAATTCCCCCTCTCGAGAGGGGCTAGGGGTGTGTTTTAGATTAAATAAGTCTTTCTTATAAAGTTTTACATGATAATGTTTAATGAATAAAATATCATTTTAACATAAAACCAAAATTTTGGAATAATCTTTGTTTTAAATTAATTGAAATTGATTTAAATTCAAATTACTAAATGTTACCTAAATCCAACGTTCTTTTTCGTTGGATTTTTTTTGTTTCTGTTTCTACAAATTTTTCTATAAAATAGATTTCTTTTGGTTTTTCAAATTTGTTTAAAGAATCTGAACTTTTGATTTTGTTTAAAATTTCAGATTCCAATTTTTCTGTTTTTTTTCCTTCGATGATTAAAACTAATTTCTCTCCAAGTTTTTCATCTAAAATTCCTGAAACAAAAAATCGAGACTCTATTATTTCAGATAGTTTTGCTTCAATTTGTTCTGGAATCAACTTTATTCCTCCGCTATTTATTACAGAATCAAATCTTCCTAACCATTCGAAATGTTTTTCGTCAATGATGTTTACAAGGTCATTTGTAATTACTTTTTCATCAGATATTTTTGAAGCATCAATTACCAAACAATCTCTTTCGTCTTTTGAAATGGAAATATTTGGCAAAATTTGATAATAAGAATCTTCTTTTGTTTGAATATGGTTTAATTTCTTTGCTGCAATATGCGTAATGGTTTCCGTCATTCCGTAAGTAGCATAAATTTCAGAAGAGACATTTTGGATTTTTTTCTGTAATTCCGGAGATACTGCTCCACCGCCAATAATGATTTTTTTAATTTGAGAAATTTCATTCAAACTTTCATGAAGTTGTAATGGAACCATCGCTCCGAAATCAAAAGTTTCCGATAAATTTTTCAAGGGATTTGATTCAGGAGAAACTATTGTCAAATGCCAACCTAAAACCATAGTGCGAACCAACATCATTTTTCCAGCAATATAATCTGCGGAAAGATTTAGAAGGGCTTTAGTGTCTTTTTGTAAATCAAAAAAAAGTCCTGTTGCTTTCGCACTTTCAATCATTTGTTCTTTTTTCAAAGAAATTAGTTTCGGAGCTCCTGTAGAACCAGAAGTTTTTACAGTAATCGTATCTGAAGAATCAAACCAGTTTTGTAGAAATTGAGAAACATCTTTTGGTAAGGTTTCTGAGAAATGTAAAAGTTCTTCTACAGAATCAAATTGTTTTCCTTGAATTTTGAATTGTAAATCGAAAGGTGAAAACATAAATCGTTTTTTTGAAATTTCTTCAAAGATAAAAAGAGTTGTTTTATTATTTAAAAGTTTGTTGTTAGAAAGTCGGGATTTCGGCTTCGCTCAGCCACCTTATTTTATTTCGGAGATTGAGCGGAGTCAAAATCGGATTGTTGTATTTGGATATATTTAGATTTTTTGAGTTTTTTATTCGGGGCTTCGACTTCATACTCTGGCGCACTTTTGTAAAGTGTGCCCATTGTTTCTAGTATTTGTGTCATCACGTTTGCAAACTCGCGCTAGTGAAAAAGAAAAATAGATCACTCCAAAACTATCCTTAATAGCAGAATCTTCGGCTTAGGGATTGTAGCGGTATCCTTTTTTGCTTTTCTTCATCAAGTTGCTTTGGCAAAAAAGATATAGCGGAAAGCCCGACCTTTTTCTGAGTTTTTTGGAAACGAAGAAAAATGGGAAGCTCCAAATTAAGAAAATTAAAAATCTAATTTTTTGGTCCGTTACTTCCTCCATTTGTGTCTTCAAGAAAACCAAAATCCATGTTATCTGGTTCTGTGAAATATCTCAATCCACGGTTTTCGCAACGAATTCGATACATATCTTCTTCTGAAAGTTCGAAATCGAAAATACGAATGTTTTCTACAATTCTTTTTGGATTTTTGGAACGAGGAATGACAATAATTTCTCTTTGAATCATCCAACGAAGTGCAATTTGAGCTGGAGTTTTTTGATATTTTTTTCCTAAATCAATTAAAGTTTCGTTTTGAATCAATTCTTTTACATTCCAACTCATCAGTGGAGCATAGGCAGAAAGTAAAATTTCATGTTTTTGACAATATTCGTTCAAGAAAGCATTTTGATAATATGGATGACATTCGACTTGGTTTACGGTAGGTTTTATAGAAGTATGTTTTAAAAGTAAGTCGATATGATGCACATTAAAATTGGAAACACCAATTGCGCGAATTCTTCCTTCGTGATATAAATACTCCATAGCACGCCAAACTTCTAGAATTCTTTCGTAGCTACCTGGCCAATGGATGAGGTAAAGGTCAATATAATCGGTTTGTAAATTTTGCAAAGATTGTTCAAAAGCTTTCAGAGTATCCTCAAAAGTTTGATTGGTATTCCAAAGTTTTGTAGTCAAAAACATTTCTTTTCTTGGAAGTTGTAACGCCTTCAAAGCTTGTCCAACTGCATCTTCATTCTTATAAATTGTAGCTGCATCAATATGTCGATAACCAGCATCGTATGCTATTTCAAAAATATCTTCTAATTGATTTTCTTCTAGTTTCCAAGTTCCTGTTGCTACCGAAGGAATTTCTATACCATTATTCAAAGAAAAATTCTTGCTATCCATAATTCTTTTGATTTAGAGTCTATTAAAGATACTAAATTCTTGATTTGGATAATCTTGAAAAAAATAAAGGTTTATGAATTAATTCTATAAAAAAGACCGCCTTTTTCAAGACAGTCTTTTCTTACAAAAAATTCAATTATAAAAAATACAATACTTATTTAATTTCAATAATTGATTTATCAAGTGGTTTGCGAACTTTCTTTAAGTCTTTCATGAAGTCATCTTCTGCTCTGTGACCTACTGGTAAAATAAGTGCAGATTTTAAATTATGTGATTTTAAATCTAAAACTTCATCATATTTTTCTGGGTTAAATCCTTCCATCGGACAAGAATCGATTTTCTCAACAGCACAAACATTTAAAAGATTTCCTAAAGCGATATAAGCTTGGTTTTTAAATGAAGTATGCATGTCCTCTTTTGTTTTAGAAGAAAAAGTATCAACTAAATAATCTTTAAAAGGATTTAAAATCTCGTCTGGAGTTTGGCGAACATCTTTTACTAATGAGAAATATTTCTCGATATCTTCTGTAGTAAAATCATCTTGAATACAAATCACTAATAAATGCGAAGCATCCGCAACTTGTCTTTGATTAAAACTATGTTCTACTAAAGATTCTCTGATTTCTTTATTTTCGATTACAACTAATTTGATTGGCTGTAAACCAAAAGAAGTAGCTGTAAGGCTAAAAGCGTTTTTTAATACTTCGATTTGCTCTGAAGTTAGTTTTTTAGTAGCGTCAAATTTTTTAGTTGCATAACGCCATTGTAAACTTTCAATAATGTGCATAATTATCTCTTTTGAAGCTCAAAAATATAGTAAAAACAGTAGGAGAGTAGTAGTTTTTTATTGAATTTACTTATGAAACTATAATTTTTGAAAATAATAGTAAAATTATTTAAGTCTACGGGTTTTAAGTTATTGTATTTCAGTGTTTAAAATAAAAATTTGTATCTTCAAAAATCTAAAATCAATTCTATGAAGGAAGATTTTTTACATTATGTCTGGAAATACAAGTTGTTTAATGCACTTTCTTTAGAAACAACTGAAAAGGAAAAAATAAAAATAGAATATGTTGGGACACAAAACTACGATAGTGGACCAGATTTTTTTAATGCAAAACTTCATATTGATGAACAGCTTTGGGCAGGAAATGTTGAGATTCATTTGAATTCTTCGGATTGGTATGCGCATAACCATGAAACAGATTCTAGTTACGATAATGTAATTCTGCATGTTGTCTGGAATCATGACTCGGAAATATTTAGAGAAAATAATTCGAAAATTCCAACTTTAGAATTGAAAGATTTGGTAGGGAAGGAGTTGTTAGAGAATTATAATAAAATTCAGTTTCATCGAGATAAATGGATTGTTTGTGAAAATGAAATTTCTTCAGTTTCAAATTTTACTTTTTCAAATTGGTTAGAAAGATTGTATTTCGAACGATTGGAGCAAAAATCATTTGTAATTCGAGAATATTTAGAAAAAACAAAATTTGATTGGGAAGCAGTTTTGTTTAAAATGTTGGCAAAGAATTTTGGTTTAAAAGCCAATGCAGATGCTTTTTTGAACTTAGCAAACTCTTTTGATTTTTCTATTTTAAGAAAAGAAAGTGCAAAGTTGGAATCTTTAGAGTCTTTATTATTTGGACAAGCAGGAATGTTGAATGAACCAATTGAAGATGTTACTTATAAAAAGATGCAAAAAGAATATGCTTATCTGAGAACGAAATATGGAATTCAACCAATTTTTGAAGGACAAGTGAAATTTTTCAGATTGCGTCCAGTTAATTTTCCTACAATTCGACTTTCGCAGTTAGCAAACCTTTATCATCGAGAGCAAAACCTTTTTTCAAAATTGATGGATTTTACAGAAATTGAAGAATATTATAATATTTTTACGGTAGAAACTTCTGCTTATTGGAAATCACATTATACTTTTAAAACAGAAAGTTCGAAATCTCAATCGAAAAAACTAACTAAGGCTTTTATTGATTTACTCCTTATTAATACTGTGATTCCTTTCAGATTTGTGTATTTAAATCATGTAGGGAAATTTGATGAAGATGAAATATTACGTTTGGCAAAAGGTATAAAAGCGGAGAAAAATCGAATTATTTCTAAGTTCGAAGATTTAAATGTAGATTCTGAAAACTCTTATGAATCTCAAGCTTTGATTCAGCTTAAAAACTACTATTGCGAAAATCAGCGATGTTTACATTGTCAAATTGGAGATTCTCTGATTCGTGGAAAATAAAAAAGTTCGGAAATTTCCGAACTTTTATGTTTTTATTGAAATTGATAATCATCAGGAAGAGCTTCTCCCATACGTTTCGCACCAAGTTCGCCAGTAAAAAGAATTCTACCAGCTGGAGAAATATTACCGAATTTATCAATAGTAAAAGTATCTTGCCCATCTTCATTTAACTCAAAACTAGAACAAAACTCTCTATTATAATGTAGGTAAACTCGTGGAATCAGCATTTTGTAAGTTTTTTCATTTTTACTTTGTTCGACTAAAGTGTAAAGACTTTCAATTTTTCCACTTTCGTTTAGCATTATATGATACTTGTTTAGTTCCAAAGTATTATTATAAAGACTTTTGATGAAATGTTTACTTGAACCTAAATAAGCTTCGCGTCTTCTTTTAAAATGTTTTTTCTTTAAATTTTTCAAATCATTAAAAAAACAAAAACCAGCAAAATGTACAGATTCCGCTTTATAAGGATATGTTCGAAGGTAAAGTTTAGCTTCAAAAGTGATTAAATCATACTTCATTTTATAACCAAGTCTTTTGTTTTCGATGATGATTGGTTCATCACATCTTGCTATCAAAGTAGAATCGCTAGTGATATTAAATTTGATTTTATGCTCATTTAAGATTTTTAAGTAAGGAGAATCATGATGTTTACCAAGAAACTCTTCTTTGAAAATTCTCAATGTATGATCTCTTTTCACTTTCACAGCATTGATTGTTACAGTTCCAATAGTTTCAATTTCTTCTTCAAGATAAATTTTCATCACAGGTTTGATGTTTTTTTGCTCAATCAACACTTTTTGATAACCCAAAACAGAAACAAGCAGATCTGCTTTTACCTAAAATTTATTATTGATTTTATAATAACCATTTTCGTCAGTGGCATCTCCTAGTGTAGTTCCTGTAAAATATACAGTTACGTTTTCAATTGGTTTTTTAGTTTTTTTATCTAAAACATAACCAGAGAATGTTTGAGCAAAAATCACTTTTGCAAATAGTAAATAAGTAAGAAATAAGATTTTTTTCATAGTATTTTGGTTTTAAAAATTAATTTTCTAGTTGAAAATCGAGAGGCAACATTTCTCCAACTCGCTTAAAACTCATTTCACCACCAAAAAGAACCTTATTAGGAGGAGAAATATTTCCAAAAGAATCTACAGAGAATGTTTTGTCTTTTTCACGAATTTCTAGGATAGATTGTTTGTCATTATTATAGAGAACAGCAATTGTTTCCTCTTGAAGTTCAAAAACCGTTGTTTCTTCTGTACGTTGCTTTTTTTGAATGAAGTTTTCAGGATTTTTAAAAGTAATTCCGTTATGGGTAAAATTAAATTTATGTTCTTCAAAATCACCACGAACCAAACTTCGGAAGAAATGAAGTTTAGAACCTAAATAAGCTTCGCGTCTTCTTTTAAAATGTTTTTTCTTTAAATTTTTCAAATCATTAAAAAAACAAAAACCTGCAAAGTTTACAGATCCCACATTATAAGGATATCTTCGAAGGTAAAGTTTAGCTTCAAAAGTGATTAAATCATACTTCATTTTATAACCAAGTCTTTTGTTTTCGATGATGATTGGTTCATCACATCTTGCTATCAAAGTAGAATCACTGGTGATATTAAATTTGATTTTATGCTCATTTAAGATTTTTAAGTAAGGAGAATCATGATGTTTACCAAGAAATTCTTCTTTGAAAATTCTCAATGTATGATCTCTTTTGACTTTTACAGCATTGATTGTTACGGCTTCATTAGTTTCGATTTCTTCTTCAAGATAAATTTTCATTACAGGTTTGATGTTTTTTTGCTCAATCAACACTTTTTGATAACCCATAACAGAAACAAGCAGATTTGCTTTTACCGAAAATTTATTATCGATTTCATAATAACCATTTTCGTCGGTGGCATCTCCTAGAGTAGTTCCTGTAAAATATACAGTTACGTTTTCAATTGGTTTTTTAGTTTTTTTATCTAAAACATAACCAGAGAATGTTTGAGCCAAAATTACTTTTGCAAATAATAAAAAATGTAAGAAATAAGATTTTTTTCATAGTATTTTGGTTTTAAAAATTAATTTTCTAGTTGATAATCGAGAGGTAACATTTCTCCAATTCGCTTAAAACTCATTTCACCACCAAAAAGAACCTTATTAGGAGGTGAAATATTTCCAAAAGAATCTACAGAGAATGTTTTGTCTTTTTCGCGAATTTCTAGGACAGATTGTTTGTCATTATTATAGAGAATAGCAATTCTTTTCTCTTGAAGTTCAAAAATCGTTGCTTCTTCTGTTTGTTGCTTTTTTTGAATAAAGTTTTCAGGATTTTTAAAAGTAAATCCGTTATGGATAAAATTAAATTTATGTTCTACAAAATCACCACGAACCAAACTTCGAAGGAAATGAAGTCTAGAACCTAAATATGCTTTTTTTCTTTTTTTAAGATGTTTTTTCTTTAAATTTTCAATGTTAGAAAAGTAAGAAGTACCTGTAAACAGAACAGATTTGATATATTTTTTCCCTTTATAGCCATTTTCTAATTGAATATCGAAAGAAATCAAATTATAGCTGATATTATAGCCAAGAATATCGTTTTTGATAACTAAAGCTTCAGGGCAAGAAGCAGAAATAGTATTATCCTCTGAAAAATAACGTAGAATTATTTTTTTTTCATTTAATATTTGAAGCGAAGAAGATTCAAAATTTTTACCCAAAAACTCTTTTTTGAAGTATTTCATTTTTTCTTCTCTAGACATATTATCTGCATCCAAACTCACTTCTTCCAAATCAAAAGAAGATTCGTTTAGATATATTTTCATTTCTTTTTGAATATTTTCGAAAGGAATATATTGTGTTTCATAACCAAGAATGGAAATAATCATCACAGATTCCACCGAAAAAGCATTTGGTATTTCAAAATAACCGTTTTCGTCTGTAGCGTCTCCCATAGTAGTTCCGTCAAAATATGCTGTCGCACTTTCTATCGGATTTTTGGTTTTAGCATCATAAACAAAACCTGTAATATTTTGACCAAATGAAATAAAAGAAACAAAATAACTGAAAAGAAGGAATAGCAAATTTTTCATCTCAATTTTTTTTACAAGTATAATTAAAATTGAGAAGAAAATCAAGATGCAAACTACTCTAATTCAAACTTTAAATCATTTTTTATTTCAGTTAGAACAAAGGAACTTTGAACATTAGAAATATTTTCGATGGAAGCCAAATGAATCATAATGAATTGTTGGTATTCTTCCATATCCGAAACAATTAATTTTAAAAGATAATCGTAATTTCCAGCAATATGATAACATTCCATTACGTACGAAATTTTTCGAATTTCTCTTTCAAATACTTCTAAAAATCTTTTTGAATGTTGTTGTAAAGAAACTTGACAAAAAACTTCCAATTTTTTTCCAATTAGCTTTTTATCTACGATTGCGATGTATTTTTTAATGAAACCATTCTTTTCTAGACGTTTAATTCTTTCATAGGTTGGAGTCGTAGAAAGCCCGATTTTATTAGCAATTTCTTTACTATTTAGTTTTGCATTTTCTTGTAAAAGCATCAATATTTTTTTATCAATAGCGTCCATGTAGATTTATTTTCTGTTTTTTAAGAATATTTAGAATTGTAAAAGTAATTAAATTCTGTTTAAAGTCGATTGCATAGGTTTATATTCTTAAAAATAACAATAATTTTAGTTAAAAATCTATTTGGGTTAAATTTGCAGAAAATTAATCTGAGATGTTGGAGCAGAAAGAAGTTAAAAATCAGTTATCTGAGTTATATAAAGAAATAAATGAAACTACGGAGAACTTTATTGGTTATCCAGTTTCAAAAGATTTCGATTATTCGGAGTTATTACCTTTCCTACAATTTCCGATGAATAATATTGGAGATCCTTTTGGAAAATCAACTTACAAAGTAGATTCTAGAGCAATGGAGAGAGAAGTAGTTCGTTTTTTCGCAGAATTATTTCGTATAAAACCAGAAAATTCTTGGGGATATGTAACGAATGGAGGTTCGGAAGGAAATCTTTATGGACTATATCTTGCAAGAGAATTGTATCCGAAAGGAATTGTTTATTTCTCTGAAGACACACACTATAGTGTACAGAAAAACGTAACATTATTAAATATTGATTATGTTATCATCAAATCTCAAGAAAATGGAGAAATCGATTATGAAGATTTGAGAAATATGTTACAATATAATAGACATCGTCCGGCAATTGTGGTAGCAAATATTGGAACTACAATGACAGAAGCAAAAGATGATACAAAAATCATCAAAGGAATGATGGAAGAGTTAGCAATTCAGAAACATTATATTCATGGAGATGCTGCTTTAGCTGGAGGTTTTGCACCTTTTATTTATCCACGCCCTCATTTTGATTTTGTAGATGGAGTAGATAGTATTTCTGTGAGTGGACATAAATTTATTGGTTCACCAATTCCTTGTGGAGTTGTAATTGTTCGAAAAGAAAATAGAGATAGAATTGCAAGAAATATCGCTTATATCGGAAGCTCGGATGCTACGATTACAGGATCGAGAAATGGACATAGTCCTTTATTTATTTGGTATGCGATTAAGAAATTAGGATTAGAAGGTTTTGAAGATCGTACGATTCATAGTTTGAAAATTGCAGAATATGCTTGTGATCGGTTAAATGAAATTGGTATCAAAGCTTGGAGAAATACGAATGCGATTACAGTAGTTTTCCCATCACCACAAGAATCAGTTTGCGAAAAATGGCAATTAGCAACAGAAAAAGGACAATCACATATTATTTGTATGCCAAACGTAACAAAAGAACAAATAGACACTTTTATATCTGATATTGAGAATATGAAATAATATTAGTTTTTGCTCTACTCCGAAAGTTTCAATTTTAAAGTTTTGGAGTAGAGTTATTTTCTAGGTTTTAAGAAAATTTTAACTTATTAACTTTTTTAAAAGAAAATTGCTTTGCGAATAATGTAAAATGAAATGATTAAATGATATGTAAATTGTATATTATCTAATTATTTAACATACATTAATATTTTAACAACAAAAAATTTGTCCCTACTTCATTTTTTTAAGATATTGCGTGCTTCAAAAATTTAAAATACACATTATTTATAGAATTATGAAGGAAAAATTTCTACTAATACTTGCAATTTTTGCACCTTTTTTTGCTTTTTCGCAGGAGGTTACAAAAGAGCCGTCCACAGCAGATAAAATTAATGAATGGTTTAAAGGAATTGCAAAGCCTGTATCTGACATTGTTTTTTATCAAATACCTCTAGATATTTCTGAGAAAATTAAAGGAATTCCTATTGTTTTAATCATTTTGGTTTTAGGGGCAATTTTCTTTACAATATATTTTAAAGGAGCAAACTTTACTTTAATTAAAACTGCTATAAAACTAATTAAAGGAGATTATGATGATGTTGATTCGCAAACTCCAGAAGGAGAAGCTCCAAAAGGAGAAAAAGCAGAAGGAGAAGTTTCTCACTTCCAAGCTTTAACAGCAGCACTTTCTGCAACAGTAGGTTTAGGAAATATTGGTGGGGTTGCGATTGCAATTGCATTAGGAGGACCGGGAGCTACATTTTGGATGATCATCGCAGGATTTTTAGGTATGGCATCTAAGTTTGTAGAATGTACTTTGGGTGTAAAATATCGTGATGTTGATGCAGATGGTTCTGTTTATGGAGGACCGATGTATTATTTAACAAAAGGATTAAAAGAAAAAGGATTTGGTAAATTAGGAAAAGGATTAGGTTTCTTCTTCGCAATAATGTGTATTGGAGGTTCATTTGGTGGAGGAAACATGTTCCAAGCTAACCAAGCTGCATCTCAGTTTACGAAGTTATTAGGTTTAGCTCCTAAAGAATATCCGAATGCTTCTTTATATTTCGGAATTATCATGGCCGTTTTAGTAGGTATCGTGATTATTGGAGGAATCAAAAGAATTGGAGCTGTAACAGAGAAAGTTGTTCCTTTCATGGCAGGAATTTATGTATTAGCTGCTTTAGTAATTTTAGGGATGAACTTTTCTGCAATACCAACGGCGTTTGGATTAATTATAGAAGGAGCATTTAATCCAAGTGCGGCATTTGGTGGGTTCGTTGGAGTACTTATAGTTGGGTTTAAACGTTCAGCATTTTCAAATGAAGCAGGAGTTGGATCTGCAGCAATTGCGCACTCAGCAGTAAAAACAAACTTTCCAGCTTCAGAAGGAATTGTTGCTTTATTAGAGCCATTTATTGATACAGTAATCATTTGTACAATGACTGCTTTAGTATTAATTATCACAAATGCACAATATGATTTATTTACTTATGGTAATTTAGATGCAGATGATAATGTAATTATGAATATCACAGGAGCTCATTTAGGTGGAGTTGATATTACATCTGAAGCTTTTGATGCTGTAATTCCTCACTTCTCTATTATCTTAACTATTGCAGTTGTATTATTTGCATTTTCAACGATGTTATCTTGGTCTTACTACGGATTACAAGCTTGGAAATTCGTATTTGGAAAAAGTAAAGGTTCAGATATTACATATAAAATAATATTTCTTATATTCGTAGTAATTGGTTCAGCAGCAACATTAGGAGCAGTGATTGATTTCTCAGATGCAATGATTTTTGCGATGGTATTCCCGAATATTATTGGTCTGATTATTTTATCACCTAAAGTACGAGATGAACTAGCTAAATATAAAAAAGCGATTTCAAAGAAGTAAAACGATAAAATATGAAACTTAAAAAATCCCATTTCTGGTATAATAAAAACCAACGAAATGGGATTTTTTATTTATTGATACTAATCATTTTTGTTCAATTACTTTTATTTGTTTTTAGATATACGAAAGAAATAAAAACAACAGAATATACAGAGGAACAAAAAGAAATGATTAGAGAGATTGATTCTCTACAAAAGCTTGCTGAAAAAGAATTAGAAGAAAAGAAAAACCAGATTAAACCTTTCAATCCAAACTTTATTTCTGACTATAAAGGATATTTACTAGGAATGTCTGTAGAAGAAATAAAAAGACTACAGGATTTTCGAGAAACAGGGAAGTTTGTAAATTCTGCTAAAGAATTTCAAGAAATAACACAAGTTCATGATACTTTACTTATAGCACTTGAAAAACATTTTAAATTCCCTGAATGGACACAAAAATCTAAAACCACTAAGAAAGATTTTTACTCTAAAACAAAATCTAATAATTTGCCTTTAAAAAATAATTCTTTAACCGTTAAAGGAATTAATACTGCTACAAAAGAAGAATTACAAAAGATCAATGGAATAGGAGAGAAGTTGGCGGAAAGAATTTTGACATATAAAAACAAAATTCAAGGATATAGTTATAATGACCAACTAAGCGAGGTTTGGGGACTCCGACCTGAAGTTGTTGAGAATATTTTGGAATATTATCAAGTTTTAGAACAACCTACCATTCAGAAAATAGATGTCAATGGCGCATCGTTTAAAGAAATTTTAAAAATTCCCTATGTTGACTACGAATTAACAAAAAAGATAGTAAAATATCGAGAATCTGTTTTGAGAATTAATACAATAGAAGAATTTAAGAAAATTGAGGGTTTTCCTATTGAAAAATTTGATAGAATAGCGTTATATTTGGATGCTCAATAAAAATTCTACCATTGAGTTATAAATTCTAAAATAAGAATACTTATTAAAATAAAGAGATATATGAATTTTGATTACACGGAAACGCAGGAAATGATTGCCCAATCGATAAGAGATTTTGCTGCGCAACACATTACTCCAAATATAATGGAATGGGACGAGGCTCAACATTTTCCAGTTGAATTATTTAAAGAACTTGGAAAAATGGGATTCATGGGTGTACTTGTACCAGAAGAATATGGAGGTTCAGGATTAGATTATCATGATTATGTAAGAATCATCGAAGAGATTTCAAAAGTTGATTCTTCAATCGGATTATCTGTTGCTGCACATAACTCACTTTGTACAGGACATATCTTACAGTTTGGTAATGAAGAACAAAAGAAAAGATGGCTACCTAAATTAGCAACTGCAGAGTGGATTGGAGCTTGGGGATTAACAGAGCACAATACAGGATCAGATGCAGGAGGAATGAACACTACTGCTGTGAAAGATGGAGATTATTATGTTTTAAATGGAGCAAAAAACTTCATTACTCACGCTATTAGTGGTGATGTAGCTGTAGTAATTGCTAGAACTGGAGAAAAAGGAGATTCTCACGGAATGTCTGCTTTTGTTATTGAAAAAGGAACACCAGGATTCTCTTCTGGAAAAAAAGAGAACAAATTAGGAATGAGAGCTTCTGAAACAGCAGAATTGATCTTTGATAACTGTCGTATTCATAAAGATAATATGTTAGGAAATGAAGGAGAAGGATTCGTTCAAGCGCTTAAAGTGTTAGATGGAGGAAGAATTTCAATTGGAGCACTTTCTTTAGGTATTGCAAAAGGAGCTTATGAAGCTGCTGTAAAATATGCAAACGAAAGAGAGCAGTTCGGAAAAACAATCGGAAAATTCCAAGCAATCGGATTCAAATTGGCGGATATGGCTACAGAAATTGAAGCGTCTGAGTTATTAATTCATAAAGCGGCATTTATGAAGAACGAAGGGAGAAGAATGACAAAGATTGGAGCGATGGCAAAAATGTATTCTTCAGAAGTTTGTGTAAAAGTTGCAAATGAAGCTATCCAAATTCATGGAGGATATGGATATACAAAAGATTTCCCAGTAGAGAAGTTCTACCGTGATGCGAAATTATGTACTATTGGAGAAGGAACTACAGAAATTCAAAAACTAGTTATTTCAAGAACAATTTTGAACGCATAATCATAGGTTAAAATATTAAATAGAAGTACTTCTTGTTTTTTTAGAAGTACTTTTTTTATGTTTAATAGTTTGATTTATAGAGTTTAAAAATAGGTTTTAAAAAAATAATAATTTAAGCTTGAAAATAAAAAATAATTATATATTTGCACTCTCAAAATTAAACTTAAAGGAGACGATATGAAAGGAGGTGCAAACATATGTTAATCATCCCGATAAAAGAAGGAGAAAATATCGACAGAGCGTTAAAACGTTACAAGAGAAAATTCGACCGTACGAAAACGATGAGAAATCTACGTGCTCGTAAACATTTCGTGAAGCCATCAGTTGCGAATCGTAAAGAAAGCATCAAGGCTCAATACGTCCAAAGATTAAGAACAGCAGAAGAGCAAGCTTAATATTTTAAAGTTTGATATTTTTAGAATATTAACAAACTTATATAAAAAATCCGTTAGTGAATAATAAAGGTAAATACTATCTTTGTTTTCCTAACGGATTTTTTTATTTATGAGTATTCAACCTTTCATAGATTATCTAAAGCACGAAAAAAAATATTCGTTGCATACAGTAGTTGCTTATGAAAATGATCTGAAAAATTTTCAAGAAATAGCAACAAATACATATAATCAAGAATTAAAAAAACTTAGTTATGCAGAATTAAGATTCTGTATTGTCAGTATTGTTAATACTGGAGTTGAAAATAGAACTACAAATAGAAAGATAAGCTCTCTGAAGGCTTATTTTAAATATTTACTGAAAACGAATCAGATTTCAGAAAATCCACTTGCAAAACATAAATCTTTAAAAGTATCTAAAAAAGTACAAGTACCCTTTTCTAAAAAGGAGGTAGAAGAAGTACTTTCTGTGCCTTATGACCAAAACGATTTTGAGAGTTTTCGAAATCATGTTTTAATTGAACTTTTATATGTAACAGGAATTCGACGATCAGAATTAATTAATTTGACCATCGATTCTATAGATTTTTCATTAAAACAAATAAAAGTACTTGGAAAACGAAATAAGGAGCGAATAATTCCATTATTCGAATCTACCATGAAAAAGCTAAGTGCTTATATAATAGAACGTAATAAAATACCGAGTAAAAACACTTTTCTTTTCATTACAAAAAAAGGTGAAAAAATGTATGAAATGCTTGTGTATCGCACGATAAATAGTTACTTTAGGGGTGTATCTTCGAAGTTAAAACAAAGTCCACATATTATTCGACATTCGTTTGCAACACATTTATTAAACGAAGGAGCAGATTTGAACTCTGTAAAAGAATTATTGGGGCATGCTAGTCTAGCGTCGACACAAGTATATACAAAAACTAGTCTAGGAAAGTTAAAAGAATTATATAACCATGCTCACCCAAGGAGCATAAAAAATAGTTAGAATTATGAAAATATTATTTCAGTCAGTTAATTTCAATGCGGATAAAGACTTAGTAGCATTCATTGAAAAGAAAGTTGAAGGATTAGAAAAATTTTATGACAAAATTATAGATGCTGAAGTATTTTTAAAGGTTCAACAAACAAGCGAAAAGGAAAATAAGGTAGCGGAAATTAAGGTTAATGTGCCTGGTGATGAGATGATTGTAAAAAAGCAATCTAAGTCATTTGAGGAAGGAGCTGCGCTTTGTGTAGATGCGTTGAAACGTCAGTTAGAAAAGCATAAGGAGAGACAAAGAGGAACTCACGTGTAAAAAAAAACAAAAAAAAATGAAAAAAAGTTTGCAGGATTCATAAAACGTATTACATTTGCAAACCGTTAGCAACAACGAAATATTTGAAGCTAACGAAAAGCCGATATAGCTCAGCTGGCTAGAGCAGCTGATTTGTAATCAGCAGGTCGTGGGTTCGAGTCCCTCTATCGGCTCAAAATCTTTGAAATAGTTAAAAATAATTTTAGATTATAAGCGGGAGTAGCTCAGTTGGTAGAGCGTCAGCCTTCCAAGCTGAATGTCGCCGGTTCGAACCCGGTCTCCCGCTCTAAGATTTCTTAATCTAAAAAATTTTTAACGAATTTAAAGAGTTATAAAAATAGTAAGAACACTAATATATAACTAAGTATAAAAACTAGGTAATCATGGCAAAAGAAACTTTTGATCGTTCGAAACCACACTTGAATATTGGTACTATCGGACACGTTGACCACGGTAAAACTACATTAACTGCTGCTATTACTACAGTATTAGCAAATAAAGGACTTTCTGAGAAGCAAGATTTCGATCAAATCGATAACGCTCCAGAAGAGAAAGAAAGAGGTATTACAATTAACACTTCTCACGTAGAATATCAAACAGCTAACCGTCACTATGCACACGTTGACTGTCCAGGTCACGCCGATTACGTAAAGAACATGGTAACTGGAGCTGCTCAAATGGATGGAGCTATCTTAGTAGTTGCTGCTACAGATGGACCAATGCCACAAACTCGTGAGCACATCTTATTAGGACGTCAGGTTGGAATTCCACGTATGGTTGTTTTCTTAAACAAAGTGGATATGGTTGATGATGAAGAGTTATTAGAGTTAGTAGAAATGGAAGTTAGAGAATTATTAGACTTCTATGACTATGATGGTGATAACACTCCAGTAATCCCAGGATCTGCATTAGGTGGATTAAATAATGACGAGAAATGGGTTGATTCTATCATGCAATTAATGGATGCTGTTGATGCTTGGATCGAGGAGCCATTAAGAGAGATTGACAAAGATTTCTTAATGCCAATCGAGGATGTATTCTCTATTACTGGTCGTGGAACTGTAGCTACAGGACGTATCGAGACAGGAATTGCTAATACAGGAGATGCTGTTGATATCATTGGAATGGGAGCTGAGAAATTAACTTCTACTATTACAGGTATCGAAATGTTCCGTCAAATCTTAGATAGAGGTGAGGCTGGAGATAACGCAGGTATCTTATTAAGAGGTATTAACAAAGAAGATATCAAAAGAGGAATGGTAATCTGTAAGCCAGGTTCTGTAACTCCACACGATAAATTCAAAGCTGAGGTTTATATCCTTAAGAAAGAAGAAGGTGGACGTCACACTCCATTCCACAACAACTACCGTCCACAGTTCTACGTACGTACAACTGATGTAACAGGAAATATTTCTTTACCTGATGGAGTTGAAATGGTAATGCCAGGAGATAACTTAACTATCAATGTTGACTTAATTCAACCGATTGCAATGAACGTAGGATTACGTTTCGCAATCCGTGAAGGAGGAAGAACAGTAGGAGCAGGTCAGGTAACTGAAATCTTATAATCATAAGATATAAAAATAAATATAAGGGTGCTTCCTTATAATAAAAGCGAAGCACCTTTTATAAATACGGGTATAGCTCAGTTGGTAGAGCACTGGTCTCCAAAACCAGGTGTCGTGAGTTCGAGTCTCTCTACCCGTGCAAAAATGATGTAATATGAGTATTGTAAAATATATTAAAGAATCATTTGAAGAACTTAATACAGAAGTTACTTGGATCTCTTGGTCTGAGGCTCAAAAGTCTACTGTAACAGTAGCAATATTCACAGTAATCTTTGCGATTGCTGTTTTTATTGTTGATAAGGTTTTTCAATTCGGTTTAGAAAAATATTTCGAACTATTTTAATTAAAATTGATATGACTGAATCTGTTAAAAAATGGTATGTTGTTAGGGCAATTGGAGGTCAAGAAAATAAGGTCAAAAATTATATCGAAAATGAAATCTCTAGATTAGAGATTTCTGATTATATAGACCAGGTTTTAGTTCCAACAGAGAAGGTCATTCAAGTCCGTAATGGAAAGAAAATTCATAAAGATAGAATTTATTTCCCAGGATATGTAATGATTGAAGCAAACCTTACAGGAGAAATACCTCATATTATCAAATCTGTGCCAGGAGTTATTGGTTTTTTAGGTGAAACTAAAGGAGGAGACCCTGTGCCTTTGCGTAAATCAGAAATTAATAGACTACTTGGTAAAGTAGACGAATTATCTGTTAAAAACGAAAATGTAGCGATCCCTTATATGGTAGGAGAAATTGTGAAGGTTACAGATGGAGCTTTCAACGGTTTTGATGGAACTATTGAGGAGATTAACGAAGAAAAGCGTAAATTAAAGGTAATGGTTAAGATTTTCGGAAGAAAGACACCATTAGAGCTTAGCTACATGCAAGTAGAGAAAATTTCATAATTGTTACATTAAATAATAATGATATTACGACAGCTTCCACCTATATGTAATATCTCACAAAAGTTTTAAGAAATGGCAAAAGAAGTAAGTAAGGTAGTAAAATTACAAGTGCGTGGAGGAGCAGCTAATCCTTCGCCACCAGTAGGACCTGCTTTAGGTGCTGCCGGAGTTAACATTATGGAGTTCTGTAAGCAGTTTAATGCAAGAACTCAAGATAAGCAAGGAAAAGTTTTACCAGTTGTAATTACAGTTTACACTGATAAATCATTTGACTTCGTTGTTAAAACTCCACCAGCTGCAGTACAATTATTAGAAGCAGCAAAAATTAAAAAAGGTTCTGGAGAGCCAAACCGTAACAAAGTAGCAAGTGTTTCATGGGATCAAATTAAAGTTATCGCAGAAGATAAGATGGCAGATTTAAATGCTTTCACTATCGAATCTGCAATGTCTATGATTGCTGGAACTGCTCGTTCAATGGGTCTAACAGTAACTGGAGATGCTCCACAAAAATCTTAATAACATTTATTAGAGATGGCAAAATTAACAAAAAAGCAAAAGGAAGCTGTAAGTAAAGTTGATGCAACAAAAGCATACAGTTTAGAAGAAGCTGCTGCATTAGTAAAAGATATTACAAATGTAAACTTTGACGCATCTGTAGATTTAGCTGTAAGATTAGGAGTTGATCCTCGTAAGGCAAATCAAATGGTTAGAGGGGTTGTAACATTACCTCACGGAACTGGAAAAGATGTAAAAGTATTAGCATTAGTAACTCCTGATAAAGAAGCAGATGCGAAAGAAGCAGGAGCTGACTACGTTGGTTTAGATGAATATTTACAAAAAATCAAAGGTGGTTGGACAGATGTTGATGTAATTATTACTATGCCAAGTGTAATGGGTAAATTAGGACCATTAGGTAGAATTTTAGGACCTAGAGGTTTAATGCCAAACCCTAAGACTGGTACAGTAACTATGGATATTGCAAAAGCAGTTAAAGATGTGAAGGCTGGTAAAATTGACTTTAAAGTTGATAGAACTGGAATCGTTCACGCTGCGATCGGTAAAGCATCTTTTGATGCTCAAAAGATCACTGAAAATGCAAATGAATTAATTCAAACGATTATTAAATTAAAACCAACTGCAGCTAAAGGAACTTACATTAAGAGTATCTCTATGTCAAGTACTATGAGTCCAGGTGTTGCAATTGATCCTAAAACAGTTTAATGTTCGTTAAAACTCATTAATTATGACTAGAGAAGAAAAATCAGCAATTATAGAAGATTTAACAGCGCAATTAACTGAAGGAAATATTTTTTATTTAGCAGATATTTCAGGATTGAATGCTCAAGATACTTCAAATTTACGTAGAGCTTGTTTTAAAGCTGACGTTCAATTGGCAGTTGTTAAAAATACATTGCTTTCTAAAGCAATGGAAAATTCAGGAAAAGATTTTGGAGAATTACCTACTACTTTAAAAGGAAGTACTTCTTTAATGATTTCTGAAACTGGAAATGCTCCAGCAAAAGTAATCAAAGATTTCCGTAAGAAATCAGAAAAGCCTTTATTAAAAGGTGCATACGTAGAAGAAGCAGTTTATGTTGGTGATGATCAATTAGACGCATTAGTAAGCATCAAATCTAAGGAAGAAGTTATTGCGGATATCATTGGATTATTACAATCTCCAGCGAAGAATGTTGTTTCAGCATTACAATCAGGAGGTTCAAAACTTTCAGGTATTCTTAAGACTTTATCTGAAAAAGAATAAAGAAAGCACAAATACACTAAATAATAATTTTTTTAAAACAAAACAAAATGGCAGATTTAAAAGATTTCGCAGAACAACTTGTTAACTTAACAGTAAAAGAAGTAAATGAGTTAGCTGATATTTTAAAAGAGGAGTACGGAATTGAGCCTGCAGCAGCAGCTGTAGCAGTAGCTGGACCAGCTGGAGGAGCTGAAGCAGCAGAAGAGAAAACTGAATTTGACGTAATCTTAAAAGCAGCAGGAGGTTCTAAATTAGCTGTAGTAAAATTAGTTAAAGAATTAACAGGATTAGGATTAAAAGAAGCTAAGGCAGTAGTTGATTCTACACCTGCTCCAGTTAAAGAAGGAATTTCTAAAGATGAGGCTGAAGGTCTTAAAAAATCATTAGAAGAAGCAGGAGCTGAAGTTGAGCTTAAATAATATTTAAGTCTAGAAGACATTTAGGTTTAGGTCTTTGGGTGAATAACCTTTAGACCTAAACCATTTTGCGTATATATTCGTTCTTATATTTTAACAAAATATTAATCAAAACACTTTGTCCATTGGCAACGAAAAATAGCACTGAAAGAATAAACTTTTCATCAGCTAATTTGACTACTGAATATCCAGATTTCTTAGATATTCAGATCAAGTCATTCCAAGATTTCTTTCAATTACAGACGAAAGCTGAAGTGAGAAGTAATGAAGGACTGTTTAAAACCTTCTCTGATAATTTTCCAATTACAGATACTCGAAATCAATTCGTATTAGAGTTTCTTGACTATTTTGTTGACCCCCCTCGTTATACAATTCAAGAATGTATTGAAAGAGGATTAACCTATAGTGTACCTCTTAAAGCTAGACTTAAGCTTTATTGTACAGATCCTGAACACGAAGATTTTGAAACAATCGTACAAGATGTTTATTTAGGAACTATTCCTTATATGACACATAGTGGTACGTTTGTGATTAATGGAGCAGAAAGAGTTGTAGTTTCTCAATTACACCGTTCACCGGGGGTATTCTTCGGTCAATCATTCCACGCGAATGGAACAAAACTTTATTCTGCGAGAATTATTCCATTCAAAGGTTCATGGATTGAATTTGCTACAGATATTAATCAGGTGATGTATGCTTACATCGATCGTAAGAAAAAGTTACCTGTAACTACTCTTTTCAGAGCTATTGGTTTTGAAAGAGATAAAGATATTTTAGAAATTTTTGATCTTGCAGAAGAGATTAAGGTTTCTAAGAGTGGATTAAAGAAAGTCTTAGGACGTAAATTAGCCGCTCGTGTGCTTAAAACTTGGCATGAAGATTTCGTAGATGAAGATACTGGAGAGGTTGTATCAATTGAGCGTAACGAAATTATTTTCGATCGTGATACAATTTTAGAGAA
The DNA here is from genome assembly GCF_015767245.1 of Aureivirga sp. CE67. GTDB lineage: Bacteria > Bacteroidota > Bacteroidia > Flavobacteriales > Flavobacteriaceae > Aureivirga. The sequence goes on along the minus strand of NZ_JADOTV010000001.1, from coordinate 396,518 downwards.
AGAACATATTGACGAAATTGTTGATGCTGGAACAAAAACAATTTTATTGCATAAAGAGGATAATGACTCTGGAGATTATGCAATTATTCACAATACACTTCAAAAAGATCCAACAAACTCTGAAAAAGAGGCTGTTGAACATATTTATAGACAATTACGTAACGCTGAACCGCCAGATTATGAGACTGCAAAGGGAATTATTGATAAATTATTCTTCTCTGAGCAACGTTATAATTTAGGGGAAGTTGGTCGTTATAGAATGAATACAAAATTAGGTTTAGATGTTGATATTGATATCAAAGTTTTAACTAAGGAAGATATCATTACAATCATCAAAAACTTAATTAAATTAATCAACTCTAAAGCTGAAGTTGATGATATTGATCACTTATCAAATAGACGTGTTCGTACGGTAGGTGAGCAATTAGCAGCTCAGTTTGGTGTAGGATTATCTCGTATGGCAAGAACTATTCGTGAAAGAATGAATGTTCGTGACAATGAGGTGTTTACTCCAATTGATTTAATTAATGCTAAAACACTTTCTTCTGTAATTAACTCGTTCTTCGGAACAAACCAGTTATCTCAGTTCATGGATCAAACAAATCCATTAGCAGAGATTACTCATAAGCGTCGTTTATCTGCCTTAGGACCTGGAGGTCTTTCTCGTGAAAGAGCTGGATTCGAGGTGCGAGACGTTCACTATACACATTACGGAAGATTATGTCCAATTGAAACTCCTGAGGGACCAAATATTGGATTAATTTCTTCTTTAGCTGTTTATGCTAAAGTAAATAATTTAGGATTCATTGAGACACCTTATCATAAAATTAATGATGGGATTGTTGATTTCTCTGAAGCACCACAATATTTAAGTGCAGAAGAGGAAGAAGGAATGAAAATCGCTCAGTCGAATATTGCTTTAAATGAAGATGGTAGTTTTGTTGAAAGTAAAGTAATTATTCGTGAGAATGGAGATTTCCCTGTAGTTGAACCAACTGATGTACACTATATGGATGTTTCTCCAAACCAGATTGCATCTATTTCAGCTTCTTTAATTCCATTCTTAGAGCATGATGATGCCAACCGTGCCTTAATGGGGTCAAACATGATGCGTCAGGCAGTACCATTATTACGTCCTGAAGCACCAATTGTTGGAACTGGATTAGAACGCAGAGTAGCAAAAGATTCAAGAGTACTTATTAACGCAGAAGGAAATGGAGTTGTAGAATATGTAGATTCAAATGAAATCCACATTATCTATGACAAGACAGAAGAAGAAAAGTTAGTAAGTTTTGAAAATGATATAACAAAATATAACTTAATTAAGTTTAGAAAAACTAACCAAGGTACTTCAATTAACTTAAAACCTATTGTAAGAAAAGGTGATAGAGTTGAAGAAGGTCAAGTACTTTGTGAAGGTTATGCAACGCAAAATGGAGAGTTAGCTTTAGGTAGAAATATGAAAGTTGCCTTCATGCCTTGGAAAGGATATAACTTCGAGGATGCGATTGTAATTTCTGAAAGAGTTGTAAGAGAAGATATCTTTACTTCAATTCATATCGATGAGTATTCATTAGATGTTAGAGATACTAAATTAGGAGCGGAAGAACTTACAAATGACATTCCAAATGTAAGTGAAGATGCTACTAAAGATCTTGATGAAAATGGTATGATTCGTATTGGAGCTGAAGTGAAGCCTGGAGATATTCTTATTGGTAAAATTACACCAAAAGGAGAATCTGATCCAACACCAGAAGAGAAACTTTTACGTGCGATCTTTGGTGATAAAGCAGGTGATGTAAAAGATGCTTCATTAAAAGCTTCACCATCTTTAAGAGGAGTTGTTATTGATAAGAAATTATTCAAGAGAGCTGTTAAAGATAAGTCGAAGAGAACTAGAGATAAAGAAGATATCGCAAGATTAGAAGCGAAATTTACTGGAAAGTTTGAAGAACTAAGACAAGTATTAATTGAAAAATTATTCTCTTTAATTAGTGGGAAAACTTCTCAAGGAGTTCAAAATGATTTAGGTGAAGACGTATTCCCAAGAGGTAAGAAATTTACTCTTAAAATGTTAAATGCAGTACAAGATTACACGCACTTAACTAAGGGAGCTTGGACAACAGATGAAGATTTGAATAGCTTAGTTGTTGAACTTGTTCACAATTACAAAATTAAAGTAAGTGATTTACAAGGAGCTTTAAGAAGAGAGAAATTTACAATCTCTGTTGGAGATGAATTACCATCAGGAATCGTAAAACTAGCTAAGATTTACATCGCTAAGAAACGTAAATTAAAAGTTGGAGATAAAATGGCGGGACGTCACGGAAACAAAGGTATTGTTGCACGTATCGTTCGTCAAGAAGATATGCCATTCTTAGAAGATGGAACACCAGTAGATATCGTATTAAATCCATTAGGGGTACCTTCGCGTATGAATATTGGACAGATTTACGAGACAGTACTTGGATGGGCAGGTCAAAAACTTAACACAAAGTATGCTACACCAATTTTTGATGGTGCGTCAATTGATCAAATCTCAGGATACATTAGTGAAGCAGGAATTCCAGAATATGGACATTCTTACTTATATGATGGAGGAACAGGAGAAAGATTCGATCAACCAGCGACAGTAGGAGTAATCTATATGATTAAACTAGGTCACATGATTGATGATAAAATGCATGCTCGTTCTATTGGTCCTTACTCACTAATTACGCAACAACCACTTGGAGGTAAAGCACAATTTGGAGGTCAGCGTTTTGGAGAGATGGAGGTATGGGCTCTAGAAGCCTATGGAGCATCTTCTACACTTAGAGAAATCTTGACTATTAAGTCGGATGATGTAATGGGTAGAGCAAAAGCTTATGAAGCAATTGTGAAAGGTGAAACAATGCCAGAACCAGGTCTTCCAGAATCGTTCAATGTATTAATGCATGAGCTTAAAGGTCTTGGATTAGACGTTAGACTAGAGGAATAATATTAAAATAATTGAGAGTATTATATTAATATAATACTCTCAATTTCAATGAAGAATTTTTACATTTCAAATCGAAACCATATACCATGGCAAAAAAGAACGATAAATACACTGTAAAAAAGTTTAATAAAATCTCAATTGGTTTATCTTCACCAGAGTCTATTTTATCTAGCTCAAATGGAGAAGTTTTAAAACCAGAAACTATAAATTATCGTACACACAAACCAGAAAGAGATGGTTTATTTTGTGAACGAATTTTTGGACCTATCAAAGATTACGAATGTGCTTGTGGGAAATATAAAAGAATTCGTTACAAGGGAATCGTTTGTGATCGATGTGGTGTAGAGGTAACTGAAAAGAAAGTACGTAGAGATAGAGTAGGACACATCAATTTAGTTGTGCCTGTAGCTCACATTTGGTACTTTAGATCATTACCTAATAAGATGGGATACCTTTTAGGTTTACCTTCAAAAAAGCTAGATATGATTATCTACTACGAAAGATATGTAGTAATCAATCCAGCTGGAGTTAAAAACTTAGAAGGAGTGCCATTACAAAAAATGGATTTCTTAACAGAAGAAGAGTATTTAGATATTTTAGAGACTCTTCCAATCGAGAATCAATATTTAGAAGATTCTGATCCTGAGAAATTCGTTGCTAAAATGGGAGCAGAGTGTTTAATTAGTTTATTAGCTAACATTGATTTAGATCAGTTATCTTATGAATTAAGACACAAAGCAAACACTGAAACTTCTAAACAAAGAAAAACAGAAGCTTTAAAACGTTTGAATGTTGTTCAAGCTTTTAAAGACGCAAATAAAAATAGAGAGAACTTACCTGAGTGGATGATTATGAAGGCTATCCCAGTAATCCCACCAGAATTACGTCCTCTTGTACCATTAGATGGAGGTAGATTTGCTACTTCTGATTTAAATGATTTATACCGTCGTGTAATTATCCGTAACAATCGTTTAAAACGATTAATGGAAATCAAAGCTCCTGAAGTAATCTTACGTAATGAAAAACGTATGCTTCAAGAATCAGTTGATTCATTATTCGACAACACAAGAAAATCATCTGCTGTTAAGACAGAATCAAACAGACCATTAAAATCTTTATCTGATTCATTAAAAGGTAAACAAGGTCGTTTCCGTCAAAACTTACTTGGTAAGCGTGTGGATTATTCTGCTCGTTCTGTAATTGTTGTAGGACCAACTTTAAAATTATATGAGTGTGGTTTACCAAAAGATATGGCAGCTGAGCTTTACAAGCCTTTCATTATTCGTAAATTAATCGAGAGAGGAATTGTAAAAACGGTTAAATCTGCTAAGAAGATTATCGATAAACGTGAGCCAGTAGTTTGGGATATTTTAGAAAACGTATTAAAAGGACATCCAGTTCTTCTAAACCGTGCCCCTACACTTCACCGTTTAGGTATTCAGGCATTCCAACCGAAATTAATTGAAGGAAAAGCAATTCAATTACACCCATTAGTGTGTACTGCCTTCAATGCCGATTTCGATGGAGATCAGATGGCCGTTCACTTACCATTAGGACCAGAAGCAATTTTAGAAGCGCAATTATTAATGTTAGCTTCACATAACATTCTGAATCCAGCAAATGGTGCTCCTATTACTGTACCTTCTCAGGATATGGTATTAGGTCTTTACTATATGACAAAAGAAAGAAAGTCTACTCCTGAATATCCAATTAAAGGAGAAGGTTTAACTTTCTATTCTCCTGAAGAATTAATCATCGCTTTCAACGAAAAAGCTGTTGACTTAAATGCAGGAATTAAAGTAAAAACTTGGGACATTGATGAGAATGGTGATAGAGTACAAAGAATTATTAAAACTACTGTAGGTAGAGTTTTAGTAAATGAAGTTGTACCAGAGAAAGCAGGATACATTAATGAAGTATTAAATAAAAAATCTTTAAGAGATATCATTGGTAGAATCTTAAAGGTAACAGATATTCCAACGACAGGACAATTCTTAGATTCTATTAAAAATATGGGATATAAGTATGCATTCCAAGGAGGATTATCATTCAGTTTAGGTGATATCATTATTCCACCAGAAAAGGAAACAATGATTGCTGAAGCTAACGCGAAGGTTGATGAAATCATCATGAGTTATAACATGGGTATGTTGACAAACAAAGAACGTTATAATCAGGTGATTGATATCTGGGGATCTACGAACAATAAATTAACAGAGCTTTCAATGAAGCGTCTAAGAGAAGACCAACAAGGATTCAACTCTGTATTTATGATGCTTGATTCTGGAGCCAGAGGTTCGAAAGAGCAGATTCGTCAGTTAACTGGTATGCGTGGTCTGATGGCAAAACCTAAAAAATCTACTGCTGGAGGTGGAGAGATTATTGAAAACCCGATTCTTTCTAACTTTAAAGAAGGTCTTTCAATTCTTGAATACTTTATCTCTACGCACGGGGCTCGTAAAGGTCTTGCCGATACAGCCTTAAAAACTGCCGATGCCGGATACTTAACACGTCGTTTAGTTGATGTTGCACAAGATGTAATTATTAACGAAGATGATTGTGGAACTTTAAGAGGATTAAATGTTCAAGCATTAAAGAAAAATGACGAGATCGTTGAAACACTTGGAGAAAGAATTATTGGGCGTGTAGCATTAAATGATGTTGTAGACCCAATTTCTAAAGAAGTATATGCAAACGCAGGTGAAGAAATTGACGAGTTAATCGTTGCCAAAATTGAAGAATCACCAATTGAAACAGTTGAAGTAAGAACTGCTTTAACTTGTGAGGCTAAATTAGGTATCTGTGCTAAGTGTTATGGACAATCACTTTCAACAAGAAAAATGGTTCAAATTGGAGAGGCAGTTGGAGTTATCGCTGCACAATCTATTGGAGAGCCAGGAACACAGCTTACATTAAGAACGTTCCACGTTGGAGGGGTAGCCGGAAATATTTCTGAAGATAATAAATTGATTAGTAAATTCCCTGGAAAAGCAGTAATTGAAGATTTAAATACTGTTGAAGGAGAAGATAATCAAGGAAATAAAGTTAATATTGTAATTTCAAGAACGTCTGAAATTAAGATTATTGACCCTGAAACAAACCTTGTTTTAAGTACAAATAATATCCCTTACGGTTCTCATATCTTTATTAATGAAAACCAAATGATTAAGAAAGGTGATGTAGTTTGTCAATGGGATCCATTTAATGGGGTAATCGTTTCAGAGTTTGGAGGAAGCGTACAATTCGAAAATATCGAACTTGGAGTTAACTACAACGTTGAGATTGACGAACAGACAGGTCACCAGGAAAAAGTTATTACAGAATCTAAGAACAAGAAAATTATTCCAACGTTATTAATCTTAGGAAATGACGGAGAAGTATTAAGATCTTATTCTTTACCTGTAGGAGCTCACTTAATGATCGAAGATGGAGAAACAATTAAAACTGGTAAAACTCTTGTTAAGATTCCTCGTAAATCAGGAAAAGCAGGAGATATTACAGGAGGTCTTCCACGTGTAACAGAGTTATTCGAAGCACGTAACCCTTCTAACCCAGCTGTAGTTTCTCAAATTGATGGAGTTGTTTCGTTTGGAAAAATCAAACGTGGTAACCGTGAAATCATCGTTGAGTCTAAATTAGGAGAAGTTAAAAAGTACTTAGTAAAACTTTCTAACCAGATCTTAGTACAAGAAAACGATTTCGTAAAAGCAGGAATGCCTTTATCAGATGGAGCTATTACACCAACAGATATTTTAAATATTCAAGGACCTGGAAAAGTACAAGAGTTCTTAGTAAATGAGATTCAAGAGGTATATAGACTTCAGGGGGTAAAAATTAACGATAAGCATTTTGAGGTTGTAGTACGTCAAATGATGCGTAAAGTAAGAATTATTGATTCTGGAGATACTTTATTCTTAGAAAACCAATTAGTTCACAAGTCTGATTTCATACAGCAAAATGATGCTATCTATGGAATGAAGATTGTTGAGGATGCTGGTGATTCTGATAGCTTGAAACCAGGACAAATTATTACTTCTCGTGAATTACGTGATGAAAACTCAATTTTAAAACGTAATGACAAGAACTTAGTAGTAACTAGAGATGCACAACCTGCAACAGCAGAGCAAATCTTACAAGGTATTACAAGAGCTTCATTACAAACAAAATCATTCATCTCAGCAGCATCGTTCCAGGAAACTACAAAAGTACTGAACGAAGCAGCAGTAAACGGAAAAGTAGATTACTTAGAAGGATTAAAAGAGAATGTTATTGTTGGTAAGAGAATTCCAGCTGGTACTGGAATGAGAATTTATGATAATATTATAGTTGGTTCTAAAGAAGAAATGGACTCAAATCTTTAATAAATGGAAGATAATAAACCAAAAAACGACGGGCAACAAATTAATATCGAGTTAGATGAGAAAGTTGCTGAAGGAACTTATGCTAACTTAGCTATTATTAACCACTCAATTTCTGAGTTTATAGTAGACTTTATTAGTGTGATGCCTGGAGTACCTAAAGCGAAAGTTAAGTCAAGAGTTATTTTAACTCCGCAACATGCGAAAAGACTGACAAAAGCATTAGCTGAGAATGTTAAAAAATTCGAACAAGCTCATGGTGAAATTAAAGATTATGATCAACCACATATTCCAATGAATTTTGGACCAACAGGTGAAGCATAAATAAACAAAAAGAGGTTTTCAAATTTGAAAACCTCTTTTTTATTTTATATTAAAACGAAAATTACTTTTTTCTCCACTCTTTGATAGAGTCTTCATTCATTTTTACGTAATCATCATTTTTGTTTTCTTTAGCTAATTTTAAAGATCTTTTTGCAGTTACGATTGCTTCTTTATAATCCCCTAACTTAGCTTGCATTAAAGACTTTTGTCTTAATAACCAGAATTTCTCTCCACCTAATTCTAAGGCTTTGTTCATCCATTCTAAAGCTTTTTTAGTGTCTTTTCCTGAATCAAAATAGAATCTAGCAGCACTTGCATAATCAGCAGCACTTGGTCCACTCATTATTTCATTAATAGATTCTGTTACTAATTCACTAGTAGGAACAGTAACTTTGAAACTTACTTTAGTAGTTGCCCAATAAATATTCATTGTTGCTCCTCCCATGTTGATATCTGTAATATCAATTGTGAAAGATTCCGCATTTGCAATTTTCATTGTAGGAACTCTAAATTTAGCAGCTACTTTAGACTCATCCCATTTTCTTGGTAATCCCCAGTTGTCAGTATCTTCATAGAAAATGATTTCCCAGTCAGACTCATTTGGAATAGTATATAAAGCATAAGCACCTTTTTTGATAGACTCTCCTTCAACAGATACATTAGAATTGAAAGTAACTTTTGTATTATTGTTAGCTCCAGTTCTCCATAATTTTCCGTAAGGTACTAAACCTCCAAAGATTTTTCTTCCTCTTGTAGCTGGTCTAGAATAATCAACAGTAATTTCAGAAATACCAACGATTTGTTCTAATGAACTTTTTGGACTAGGTTGAGGTGTTGTAATTTGAGCATCAGCAGTCGAAATTGATGCAGCAATTAAAAAGATAGTTGCTATTTTTTTAAACATAATTTGTATTTTAATTATTTGAAACAAATATATTTTTTTTAATACTGAATAAATTTTACAAAAAGAATATTAACATTTATTTAAGTTTTATTAAAACAAAAATAGATTCCTTTTTGGCTTAAATAAAAAAAGCATTCTTTAATAAGAATGCTTTTCAATATATTTTATTGTTTAATAACTAGTCGTTTCTTCTCTGACAAGCTAACATTGTATTCTTTAATAACATTGCAATTGTCATTGGTCCAACTCCTCCAGGAACAGGTGTGATGAATTCTGCTTTTGGACTAACAGAAGCAAAATCAACATCTCCAGCTAAACGATAACCACGTTTTTTAGAAGCATCTTCTACTCGAGTAATTCCAACATCAATAATCGTTACACCATCTTTTACCATATCTCCAGTTAAGAACTCTGCTTTTCCAAGTGCAGCCACAATGATATCAGCTTCTCTTGTAATTTCAGTTAAATTTTTAGTTCTAGAATGTGTAATTGTTACTGTAGCATTTCCTGCTGGTCTTTTTTGAGACATTAAAATACTCATTGGACTTCCAACAATGTGACTTCTTCCAATTACAACTACGTTTTTTCCAGAAGTTTCTACCTCATAACGCTCTAATAATTCTAAGATTCCATAAGGAGTAGCTGGTAAGAATGTAGATAAATTTAAAGTCATTTTACCAACATTTGTAGGATGGAATCCATCAACATCTTTATCAGGATCTACTGCTAACAATACTTTTTGCTCATCAATATGTTTTGGTAAAGGAAGCTGAACGATAAAACCATCAATATCAGGATTGTTGTTTAGATCTGAAATTTGGTTCAATAATTCTTCTTCAGTTGTTTCTGATGGTAATTCTATAAGAGTAGAATCGTATCCAACAAAATCACAAGCTTTTACTTTACTGCTTACATAAGTCATACTTGCTCCATCATTTCCAACAATTACTGCTGCCAAATGTGGTGCTTTTAAACCTTTTTCTTTTCTTAATTGAACTTCTTCTTTTAGCTCATTTTTAATGTTAGTAGATGTTTGTTTTCCGTCTAAAATTGTCATGGAGTTGTATTGTTATTTTAAGGAAATAATTTAATCCACTGAAAATAAATTAAATCATCTCATGTTAGTAATTATGTGTTGAACTAATTTAATCCATTTCATTAAAAAGTCAATTAAAGCTTCTATATTATTAATTCGAAAAAATAACGTCATATAGTTATGCTATACTCCTTTTATTTTTACTTCATTACTAACATAGAACAGATTAATTTTTGTTTTTATTCAATAGTTTAAATTAGTTCGAATAAAAAAAGCAAGCGTGTTGCTTGCTTTCTTTTATTATTTCATGTTTTTCATCATTTGCATCATTTTTCTTCCGCCACCACCTTGCATCATCTTCATCATTTTGCTCATTTGGTTGAATTGTTTTAGAAGTTGATTTACTTCTTGTACGGAAGTTCCAGAACCTTTTGCGATTCTTTTCTTTCTACTTGCATTGATTGTAGCAGGATTTTGTCTTTCGTCTGGAGTCATTGAGAAAATAATAGCTTCAATTCCTTTGAAAGCATCATCGTCAATATCTACATCTTTTAACGCTTTTCCAGCTCCTGGGATCATTCCAAGTAAATCTTTCATGTTACCCATTTTCTTGATCTGCTGAATTTGCGATAAGAAATCATCAAAACCAAATTGGTTCTTTGCAATTTTCTTTTGAATCTTTCTTGCTTGCTCCTCATCAAACTGCTCTTGTGCTCTTTCTACAAGAGAAACAACATCTCCCATTCCAAGAATACGGTCAGCCATACGACTTGGGTAGAAAACATCAATTGCTTCCATTTTCTCACCAGTACCGATAAACTTGATTGGTTTGTTTACAACAGATTTAATTGTCAATGCAGCTCCACCACGAGTATCTCCATCTAACTTTGTTAATACAACTCCGTCAAAGTTCAATACATCGTTGAATGCTTTTGCAGTATTTACAGCATCCTGACCTGTCATAGAATCCACAACGAATAAAGTTTCTTGTGGCTCAATTGCTTTATGGATGTTAGAAATCTCTGTCATCATCTCTTCGTCAACAGCTAAACGTCCAGCTGTATCAATGATCACGACATTCTTTCCATTTTCTTTTGCATACTTGATTGCATTTTGAGAAATCTCAACTGGGTTTTGGTTTCCTTCTTCAGCATAAACCTCAACACCAATTTGCTCTCCAACAACACGAAGCTGATTTACAGCGGCAGGACGATAAACATCACAACCAACTAAAAGAACTTGTTTAGTTTTTTTTGTTTTTAAGTAATTAGCAAGCTTACCAGAGAATGTAGTCTTACCAGAACCTTGTAGACCAGACATCAAAATTATTGAAGGATTTCCTGAAAGATTAATACCTACAGAGTCACCACCCATTAATTCAGTTAATTCGTCTTTTACAATCTTAACCATTAATTGCCCTGGATTCAATGTAGTTAATACATCTTGTCCAATTGCTTTTTCTTTTACTCTTTTTGTAAAATCTTTTGCAATTTTAAAGTTAACATCGGCATCTAGTAAAGCTCTTCTAACTTCTTTTAAAGTCTCAGCTACATTTACTTCGGTAATTTTTCCATGTCCTTTTAATACATGAAATGCTTTATCTAATTTATCACTTAAATTATTAAACATAGTGTCTTACATCGTTTTTTTGAAGCAACAAATATACAAGAAAGCTCCGAAGTGTCAAAGTTTTAAAGAGGTGTTCTTTTGTTATAAAGACCAGAAAAGATTGATTTCAAGAAAGTTTTTATAATTTTTGTATTCTAAACAAAGTTTCTGTAGAAATTAAAGCAAGAAATAGAAAAGACAAAAGAAATGAAAACTATAAAAGTAAAAAAAGGAGAAATTCTACAACGAAAAGGAGATTTGAATGCAAAGATTTATGTAGTGCAAAAAGGACTTTTGAGAAGTTATACAATTGATCATAAAGGAAAAGAGTACATTTTTGTTTTCGCTCCAGAAGGTTGGATTATTGCAGATGCTGTAGAAAGTGATGAACCTTGTGATTTTTATGTAGAAGCTTTGGAAGATTCAGAATTGATTGTAAGAGAAAAAGATTTCAGTCAGTTTGAAGCAAATGCAAAAGCGATTGCAAAGCGAATATTAGTATTGCAGAGAAGGATTATCATGTTGATGAGTTATTCTGGTTTGGAACGTTATGAACATTTTATAGAAACATATCCAAATTTATTAAAAAGAGTTCCACAAAGAATGATTGCTTCTTATCTTGGGATTACACCTGAAGCTTTAAGTAAAGCAAAAGGCGATAAGATTCGTTTTTCGAAAAAGTAAAGTTTTATTCCTGTTAAAATATATTTAATATTTTAACGTTTTTATTGTGAAAAAAAAATATAAAACTATGAGGGTAATATTATTCGCAATCTTCTATTGTATAAGTTTTACAATAAATAGTCAATCTTTAAAAGATAATATTATAAAAAATACTTCTGAAGTAAGAACAATTTCTCCAAATGATAAAGAGTTTTCGGATTTAGAGTCTCTTGGAAATGCTATTGGAGAATCCAGAATTGTAATGCTCGGAGAACAAGACCATGGAGATGCCTCAGCCTTTGAAGCTAAAACTAGAATCATAAAATATTTACATGAAAAAAAGGGATTTGATGTTCTCGCTTTTGAAAGTGATTTTTATACGATTAATAAGTTGTCTAGAGAAGGATTTGGAATTGATTCTATTAGATCTAATATATATTCTGTTTGGTCGAATTGTTTAGAAATGGATCCATTATTTGAGTATCTTAAAAATAGTAAAATTGAAATTACTGGATTTGATAGCCGAATTACTACTGTAAATCATCGTAATAAAATATCATTTATAAAGGAAATTTCAAATTCTATTTCAGAAAGAATAGATACTTTACGAATTCCTAATTATTCTTCTTTTAAAAGAAATTTAAAAAACATTATTCTAGATGAATATGAAGTTAAAATTGACAAGAAAAATCAAAAAGATTTTATAAATACACTTGATTATATTTTCAATGAATTACAAAAAACAGAACCTAAAAATTCATTTTTGTTACAGTCTTTACAAAATTTAAAAGAACATGCTTTGAATGCATGGTTATTTGATGCAAAGAATAGGTGGCATTTACCAGAAAGAGAAGCTCAAATGGCTGATAATTTTATTTGGTTGGTGAAAAATAAATATCCCAATAAAAAAATCATTGTATGGGCACATAATGCACATATTGTAAGAGATACCTACAAGAAAAATAATAAGAGAATTTATCCAAAATCCTTTGGTGAAATGATATATAATTCCTTTCCAAAAAATGAAGTTTATTCTATAGGTTTTAATTCTTATAAAGGGTATACTAAAAGATCCCTTTATAGAGAAATACCAGGTTATAAAATAGTGAAACCTAGTAGAAACAGTTTTGAAAATTGGATTTTTAATTTAGGTTATAAAAATGCGTTTATAAATTTTAGATCTATAGAAAATACAAATCAATTTTTTAAGATGAAAGGAGTAATGCATTCTTCTGATAAATTTAATTGGTTAAATTGCTATGATGGGATTTTTTATATAGAAGAAATATTTCCTAGTACGAAAATAAGAGAGAATAATTTATAGAAAGAAATTAAACTATGAGAATAATATTATTCACAATCTTCTATTGTATAAGTTTTACCATAAGTAGTCAATCTTTAAAAGATAGTATTATAAAATACACTTCAGAAGTAAGAACAATTTCTCCAGATGATGAAGAGTTTTCAGATTTAGAACCAATTGGAGAAGTTCTAAAAAATAAACGAATTGTATTTCTTGGTGAACAAGGACATAAAGATGGAGCTGCTTTTGAAGCAAAAACGAGATTAATTAAATATTTACACAGTAAACATAATTTTGATGTTTTGGTTTTTGAAAGTGATTTTTATAATCTTAATCTTGGGTGGGATGAAAATAAAAGTATTGAACAATTAAAAAAATCTATTTATACTTTTTGGACAACTTGTAGCAATGCAGATGAATTATTTGAATATCTGGAAGAACAAAGACAGACGAAAAATCCTTTAATTTTAAGTGGATATGATGTGCGACATAAAAGAGTTCTTACAAAAAAATATATAGATGATTTAAAGTCCTTATTAAACGATTTAAATTTTACTAAAGACGAAAATTATAAGGAATTTATTAGTTCAATTCTAATTACACTTCAAAAAGAATATAATACTAAACTAAAAAAGAAAAAACGAAGTTTTTGTTTGACATACATAGATTCTATTGCGAATTCTTTAGCTGAAAGTAGTATTGAAAATAAATTTTTCTGGCAGCAGGAAATAAAAAATCTTAGAGCCTTTTTATTAAATGCTTGGTATTTTTTTAATAACAATGAATATAGTGGAGAAAGAGATCGACAGATGGCAGACAATTTAAGTTGGCTTTTAGAAAAAAAATATCCTAATAAAAAAATAATTGTTTGGACACATAATGGTCATTTTGAAAGAGGAGGTTATAATCCAAATAAAAAAGCTTTTAAATACATAAAAGTTGCTGGACAATATATTCATGAGAAATACAAAGAGCAAGTTTATACAGTTGGATTTATTTCTTATGATGGTATTTCACAAGGGGATGGTGATTTGAAAAATTATAAGATTCCTTCTCCAAAGAAAAAGAGTTTAGAAAATTTAATAAATACGAAGAATATAAATTATGGTTTTATTGATTTTCAAAAATTAGCACCATTCCATGAAACCAAAATTTACCTTAAAGGTGTTTCGCATCTAAACGAAAACAAAAAATGGTTTAAGAGATACGATGGTGTGTTTTATATAAAAAATATGTACCCTTGTGAAGAAAATGATTTTTTGTTAAAAGACTCTAATAATTAAAAATAATAAAATCCAAAACTCTTAATATTTATTAATGCACAGGATGTAGTGCTAAGATAACTTTGTGGTATTATTAATTTAAAACACAAGAAATCATGAAAGCGTATATGTTAGCATTTGTAAGAGTAAACGATTTAGAAACTTTTAATCGTGAATATATTGAGAAAGCAGTTCCAATTGTTGAAAAGCATGGAGGAATTACTGTTGGAGTAGATGAAAATCCAGAAACTATTGAAGGAAAAGTTCCAGAAGGTAGAGTAGTAGTTGTAGAATTTCCGAATAAAGAAGCTGCTATGAATTTTTATAAAGATCCAGAATATGCTCCATTAAAAGAATGGCGACAAAAAACAAGTGATAGTGATTCTATCATTTTTGAAAGAGGTTTTTAATTTCCCCTCTTGAGAGGGGCTAGGGGTGTGTAATTATAATATTAAATACTCATTAATTGAAACAAAAAGAAAAATCCTTCCCATTCTTAACAGGAAGGATTTTTCATACTATAACTAGGAACTTATTTAAGTTTTTTGACCAAAACAAAGAGTTTTATCTGATGTTTATCAGTGGTGAAGGAAAAATTTTATAGCATAGCATTAGCTATGGTTGAAAATTTTTACAATCCAGTGGTGAATATGCTTAAAACGAATTTTGAGTTGAAAAGCTTAAAAAAGTTCTAAACTAAAAAAGACTATTTTTTAAAACAATTCAAGGTTTCTTTCACAATAAACGTACAGAAATAAACAATTCCTACAGAGAAAATAACATCTCCTACAACACGCAACCATTTGATAATTTGCATACTGTCAGAATATAAAACTTCACTACTTCTTGCATACCAATATCCATGTTCGATAGAAGCCATTGTTTGAATAATTCCTTGAGGTAAAAGACTTAAAGCAACCATTGCAATTAATCCGATATTTAAAGCCCAGAAAGCAATTTTCAATGGTTTTTCATTCCAATTTGTTTTAGAAATAATTCGTAAACAGAATAAAACTAATCCCATTCCAAGCATTCCATAAACTCCAAATAAAGCTGTATGTGCATGTACTGCTGTTGTGTTTAATCCTTGTACATAATACAATGCAATTGGCGGATTAATCATGAAACCAAATACTCCAGCTCCAAGCATATTCCAGAAAGAAACTGAAAGGAAGAAATAAATTGGCCACTTATATCTTTGTACCCATTCTTTTACTTTTAATAAATTCCAGTTTTCCCAGATTTCAAATCCGATTAATGTCAATGGCACAACTTCTAAAGCACTAAATGTAGCTCCAAGTGCTATTGCATGAATTGTTGTTCCTGAGAAATATAAATGGTGTAATGTTCCAATAATTCCTCCAGATAAGAAAATGATTGCTGATAAAACAGTTGCTTTTCCAGCAGATTTCGGACGAAGTAATTTCATTTTTACAAATAAGAAAGCAATTACAACTGTGGCGAAAACTTCAAAGAATCCTTCTACCCAAAGATGTACTAACCACCATCTCCAATAATTAATCATCGAAAGTGTAGAGTGTTCTCCATACATTAATCCAGAGAAGAAGAAAGAACCAATAGCAACTACTGCGATTAAGAATAAAATCAATAAGTTTTTCGAGCTATCTTTTCTTCTAATTCCAACTAAAATATGTGCTCCAACAATTACCATCCATAGAACTAATCCAACTCCTAGAAGTATTTGCCAGAATCTTCCTAAATCCATGTATTCATAACCTTGGTGACCAAAGAAGAAATTAACTGTTAAATCTAAATATTGTTTTACTCCAAGCCATTCTCCAATCATAGAACCAACTACGATGATTAAAAGAGCAACAAATAAGAAATTGATTCCGAATTTTTCATATTTGAAAGTTTTTCCACTAATCATCGGTGCGATAAATAATCCTGTTGCTAACCAAGCAGCTGCAATCCAGAATATCGCTAATTGTGTGTGCCAAGTTCTAGAGATTGTATAAGGTAAATATTGTGATAATTCAAAACCAAAGAAATGTTGTCCTTCAACTCCGTAATGCACAGTTACAATTCCTAATAAAACTTGTAATCCAATTAATAAACTGATTACGAAGAAATATTTTAAGATAGATCTTTGTGCTGGCAATATTTTAATATTTAATAAAGGATCATGATCAGAAAGAATTTGATCATCCTCTTGATGAATATTTTTCAGATAATACCAAACCATCATTCCAACAAAAAACAATAGAAGAATAATAGAAAATCCAGACCACATCTGCGCTCCAGTAGTGATTTTATTATCAATCAATGGTTCGTGTGGCCAGTTAGATGTATAAGTTACATTATCATCAATTCTATTGGTAGAAGCTGCCCAAGATGACCAGAAAATAAAAGCATTTAAATCATGAAGTTTTGAAACATCTGTCAATAAATCTCTCGGAATCGCATATTTTTCATGTCCTTCTGAAAAGATTTTTGTGTAATGTTCCATATTACTTTCAATAGCCTCTTTTCGATCTTTTGAAATAGTAATATTTTTCGAATCAAAAGTATTTGTTTTTACTTGCGAAACCAGACGAGCTTTCAGAGTTGCTTTTTGCTCTTCATGTAAGTTTTCATAGTTCTTTTTATAATCTTCATTAGCCCATTTGTCTAATAAATAAACAGCTTCTTTATGAATCCAATCTGCATTCCAATCTGGCGCTACATAACTTCCATGTCCCCAAATCGAACCAACTTCCATTCCTCCGATGGATTCCCAAACATTTTGTCCTCTTTGTATTTGTTCTTTTGTAAATAAAGTTTCACTCGTTTCTTCAACTAAAACTTTTTCAGGAATTGGTGGCTGTTCCTGATATGTTTTCACACCTACCCAAATCAGTGCAGAAAACGAAAGTATAATCATTAAGCTAAATGCTATCCATATTTTTTTCATTATGTGAGGTTTTTATGATTTATTTATGAAGGCAAAAGTATTTGCTGTCACTATTATGTTTTTATGATTCAAATCAGAAACTGAAAATTATTTTTAATGATTCTTAATAAGATATGATTCAAGTCATAAACCATCTATTTTACATGGACTAACTTTGTAATGTAGAATTAAAGGAAAAATGAAAGACATCGAAACAAGAGAAGATATTCAGCTTTTAGTAAGTAGTTTTTATGAAAAAGTACGAGCGAATGAAGAAATCGGATATTTTTTCAATGAAACTATAAAGGATTGGGATAAACACACAGAGAAGTTGGTAGATTTTTGGGAAACGAATCTTCTTTTTGTCAGAAAATATAAAAACAATCCATTTGTAGCGCATCATGAATTAGATGAGAAATTTCCGTTTGAACAATATCATTTCGGAATTTGGCTACAACTTTGGTTTCAAAACATGGATGCACTTTTTGAAGGAGAATTGGCAGAAACAGCAAAAAGAAGAGCCAGAAAAATGGCAACTTTTATGTATCTTAATATTTTCGAAAATAGGACAAAATAAATTTAAACAAGTTCTAAAAATAAAAAAATAAATAGGGCGTTCGAGCGGGCTATCCGCACTCGCTTTTTGGCTGCAAAAATGCAGGCAGCCAAAAGAGCTCAAACAAATGCTCCTATCCCTAACGCAAAAAAGTAGAATTATGAATAAAACATCATTAGTAGAAAATCTTGTTTACGGAGAAAATAAACCAAATGTAACAATGGTTTTAGAAACAGAATTTTCAAAAGAAATTCGAATTGTTTTCCAAAAAGGACAAGAGATGAAAGAGCACAAAACAGCTTTTCCAATTATTGTAGAAATCTTTGAAGGAGAAATTGTTTTTGGTGTAGAAAACGAGGAATACAAACTAGTAAAAGGAGATTTGGTAACATTGCCAGCTTCGATTCCTCATCATTTAGTAGCAAACGAAAATTCAATTGTTCGCTTGACACTTTCAAAATTTGATACAGCTGAAAGAGTACAAGATGTAGCAAATAAAAGTATTTAATTCAATTCAATTTTTTACAGTTTTTCTCAAAAAGTATTTGAGCTTGTTTAAAATTGTATCAGAATTTATTTGATGGTTTATTAAAATGCTATTTTGAAGTATTTTTTGGAGTGCATAGCATCGCTATGGATGAGAAAAAATACAAAAAAGAGCTTTTAAGAAGCATATAAATTGTTTTGATATAAATTTAAACAAGCTCTTAATCCTTATTGCTCCTTACCATTCAATATTTTTGAGAAAATAAAACGAAAAGCTTCATGAATCAACATCATGGAGCTTTTCGTTTTTTATAGAATTACTTGAAAGTAAATACAAAGTTATTAGACTAAAAGATTTAAATTTATAATAAATATTATCACGTTTGATTTAATATAAAGATCTATAAATTATAAAATTCCCCTCTTGAGAGGGGCTAGGGGTGTGTTTATTTTAAATGAAATTATAAACGAGGTAATGTTTAATTCAAATATATATTTTCATTGTTTTTATGAGAATGTATAAATCCATTTAAAAATTAACCTAATTAAAACTTTTATAAAATGTCTAATATCAAAAAACTATTTTTAGTATTTGCTGCTATTATAATGTTTAGTTGTAATACTTCCACAGAAAAAGGAAAAACAGAAATAAATAAAGAAACTGTTGAAAAGAAAAATTCACAAACCATAAAATTCCCTTCTTCAGACGGTATTGAAATTACAGGAAATCTTTATATGACAAAAAATAAAGAGAATCCGTTTATTTTATTATTTCATCAAGCAGGTTATAGTAGAGGAGAATATTTAGAAATTGCTCCAAAATTAAATGCTTTAGGTTATAATTGTTTGGCAATCGATCAGCGTTCCGGAAAAGAAATAAATGGTGTAAAAAATGAAACACATTTAGCAGCAGAAAAAGCTGGGAAAGCCACAGAATATCCAGATGCTTTACAAGATGCGCAAGCTGCGATAAATTATATAGAAAAAGAGTTTAAACCAAAACAATTAATCATCTGGGGAAGTTCTTACTCAGCTTCGTTGACATTTATTTTAGGAGCAATGGATAAAAATGTGGATGCAATTTTGGCTTTTTCTCCAGGAGAATATTTTAAATATAATGGAAAATCAATTGCAGATTATGCTTCGGAAGTTACAGTGCCAGTATTTATAACTTCTGCTAGAAATGAAGAAAAGAATTGGAAATCTATTTATGTTGCAATTCCTACCAAAGATAAAGTAGGTTTTATACCAAAAGGAAAAGGAGTTCATGGTTCAAAAGCTTTATGGCAAACACAACCAGATCATCGAGAATATTGGGCTGCTGTAGAGTCTTTTTTGAAAAGTATTAGAGAATAGATATTTAAAACAATGTTAATTCAGAAATAATTAAAAAATTTTCTTCTTGAATGAAGTAATTTAAAGCTGCAAAAATAAATGCGGCTTTTTTTAGAGCCAGTTTAAAATTGTATCAGAATTTATTTTATAGTTTATTAAAATGCTATTTTGAAGTGTTTTTTAGAGTACATAGCATCGCTATGGATGAGAAAAAAGACAAAAAAGAGCTTTTAAGAAGCATATAAATTGTTTTGATATAAATTTAAATTGGTTCTTAGACAATAAAATTAAATTTTGACATAAAATATTATGAATTTGTCAGTTTTCTATAATTTATAAATTTGATAAATGTCATATTGTCATAAAAAAAAGGGTGCGAAAATATTTTTATGCCAAAAAAAACAATTTTTTCGGATGGCATACATATTGACTAAATAGAGACAGTTATAAAATTAGAAATTAAGACATTTAAAAAAATATAGAATTATGAGTAAAATTATAGGAATTGACTTAGGAACTACAAACTCATGTGTTTCTGTAATGGAAGGAAATGAGCCTGTAGTGATACCAAATTCAGAAGGAAAAAGAACGACTCCTTCTATTGTTGCATTCATCGATGGAGGAGAGAGAAAAGTTGGAGATCCTGCAAAGCGTCAAGCAGTAACGAATCCACTAAAAACTATCTATTCTGTAAAAAGATTCATGGGGAACAAATACTCTGAATCTCAAAAAGAAGCAACTAGAGTACCATATAAAGTAGTAAAAGGAGACAACGATACGCCAAGAGTGGATATCGATGGTCGTTTATATACACCTCAAGAAATTTCAGCAATGACACTTCAAAAAATGAAGAAAACTGCTGAAGATTATTTAGGACAAGAAGTTACAAGAGCGGTAATTACTGTACCTGCATACTTTAACGATGCACAACGTCAAGCTACAAAAGAAGCTGGAGAGATTGCTGGATTAAAAGTAGAAAGAATTATCAATGAGCCAACAGCTGCAGCTTTAGCTTATGGTTTAGATAAATTAAATGAGGACAAGAAAATTGCAGTATACGATTTAGGAGGAGGAACTTTTGATATCTCTATCCTAGAATTAGGAGACGGAGTATTTGAAGTATTATCTACGAATGGAGATACGCACTTAGGAGGAGATGATTTTGACCAAGTAATTATCGATTGGTTAGCGGATGAATTCAAAGCGGAAGAAAACTTTGATTTACGTCAAGACCCAATGGCATTACAACGTTTAAAAGAAGCTGCTGAGAAAGCTAAGATTGAGTTATCTTCTAGTGCACAAACAGAGATTAACTTACCTTATATTACTGCAACTGCTTCAGGACCTAAGCACTTAGTGAAAACTTTAACGAAAGCTAAATTCGAGCAATTAGCACACGATTTAGTAGTTCGTTCTATGGAGCCAGTAGCAAAAGCATTAAACGATGCTGGATTATCTAAATCAGATATCGATGAGATTATCTTAGTAGGAGGATCTACTCGTATTCCAAAAATCCAAGAAGAAGTAGAGAAGTTCTTTGGTAAGAAACCATCTAAAGGAGTAAATCCTGATGAGGTTGTTGCGATTGGAGCTGCTATTCAAGGAGGAGTATTAACTGGAGATGTAAAAGACGTATTATTATTAGATGTAACTCCACTTTCTTTAGGAATTGAAACTATGGGAGGAGTAATGACTAAATTAATTGATGCGAATACTACAATTCCAACAAAGAAATCTCAAGTATTCTCAACTGCTGCTGATAACCAACCAGCTGTAGACATTCATGTATTACAAGGAGAGCGTCCAATGTCAAAAGATAATAAGACAATTGGTAAATTTCATTTAGAAGGTATTCCACCAGCACAAAGAGGAGTTCCTCAAATTGAAGTTACTTTCGATATTGATGCAAACGGAATCATCAAAGTATCTGCTACAGATAAAGCAACTGGAAAATCTCAAGATATTCGAATCGAAGCTTCTTCAGGATTAACAGAAGAAGAAATCGAGAAAATGAGAAAAGAAGCGGAAGCAAATGCTGAAGCAGATAAAGCAGAAAAAGAAAAGGTAGAGAAAATCAACGGAGCTGATTCAATGATTTTCCAAACGGAGAAGCAATTAAAAGAATTTGGTGACAAATTATCAGCAGATAAGAAAGAGCCAATCGAAACAGCTTTAGAAGAGTTAAAGAAAGCTCACCAATCTCAAGATGTTGCTGCAATTGATGCTGCAATGGAAAAGATTAACGAAGCTTGGAAAGTTGCTTCTGAAGAAATGTACAAAGCACAACAAGAAGCTGGAGCTAACGGAGCTGGAGCAGCAGGACAAGAAACTGCAGGAGCTAACGCTGGAGGTGAAGCTAAAGGTGACGATGATGTACAAGATGTTGACTTCGAAGAAGTAAAATAATTTTATTATCGATATAATTTCAAAGCCCTCAAAATTTGAGGGCTTTTTTTATGATTAAAAGAGTCCATTATAATTTATTTTAAAAATTTTATACGCTTTTTAAAAACTCTTTTTTGCATTTTTTTTCATCCATAGCGATGCTATGCATTCAAAAAAATACTTCAAAATAGAATTTTAAAAACCTAAAAATCTACTTTCAAATAAATTAAAACAGACTCTTAGTAAAATGCTAACAATTTAATAAGCGGAATTTCGTAAATTAATAAGCTCTAAAAATAGTTTATTTATTATGAACATACCAGAATCCGATTTACCAAGAGTTGTCATTATTGGAGCCGGATTTGCAGGCATTGCAATTGCAAAAGGCTTAAAAAATAAGGACGTTCAAGTAGTCCTTTTAGACAAAAACAATTACCACACTTTTCAACCACTTCTTTACCAAGTTTCCACTGCAAGTTTAGAACCAGATTCGATTGCATTTCCAATACGGAAAATTATAAAAGGTTTTAAAGATTTTTACTTCCGAATGGCAGATGTTTCCAAAATTAATTCTGAGAAGAAAGAATTAGAAACTTCTATAGGAACTTTGTCATATGATTATTTAATTATTGCTACTGGGTCACAAACCAATTTTTTTGGAAATAAAAATGTTGCCAAATACAGTATGGCAATGAAAGATTTGACACAATCCTTAGATTTGAGAAGTTTAGTTCTAGAAAATTTCGAAGAAGCAGTACTTTCCAAGAATAAAAAAAGGCGGAAAGAATTGATGAATTTCGTTGTTGTAGGAGCAGGACCAACAGGAGTGGAACTTGCTGGAGCATTGGCGGAAATGAAAAATAATATTTTACCAAAAGATTATCCAGATTTAGATTTTACAGAAATGGAAATTAACCTTGTGGAAGGAGCTGGAAAAGTTTTGGAAGCAATGAGTGAAGTTTCTTCTGCAAAAGCTCGGAAGTTTTTGGAAGAACTTGGAGTGAATATTTATTTTAAAACTTTTGTGTCAGACTATGATGGTGTGACGGTTAGCACGAATACAGAAGTTAAGTTTAATACAGCAACACTGATTTGGGCTGCTGGAGTAATGGGAGCAGCAGTAGACGGATTGGCAGAAGGATGTGTGATAGAGAGGGCGAATAGGGTGAAGGTAGATGTTTATAATAGAGTAGTAGGAGAAAAAGATGTTTTTGCTATTGGAGATGTAGCATGTATGCAAACGGAAGATTTGCCAAGAGGACATCCGATGATGGCACAACCTGCAATTCAGCAAGGAACACTTTTGGCTAAAAATTTAATTGCAACGATTGAAAAGAAAGAATTAAAGGCTTTTAAATATCATGATAAAGGTTCGATGGCAACTGTGGGAAGAAACAAAGCTGTGGTGGATTTAAAACGAATGAAATTCCAAGGGATTTTTGCTTGGTTTGTTTGGATGTTTGTACACTTAATGTCTTTGGTTGGATTTAGAAATAAAACAGTTGTTTTCTTTAATTGGGTATATAATTATGTTCGATTTGACAAAGGAACGCGTTTGATTGTTCGTTCTTTTAAACGAAAAAACAAGAAAGAATTAGAAGCCGAGAAGTTTGTTTGAAATATTTAAACAACAAAATATAGAGCAGTATTTATTAATGCTGCTTTTTTTATGTATCTGTTTTAAAAATTTAATTATTTTAGACTCAATAAATTACTTTGAAAAAATGAAAATGATGATTTGAAGAAAGGTAATTACAAAGAAATGTAAAAACTAAATTTAAATATATCTAAAATGAAAAAAATACTACTATTCATTTGTCTTATAAGTTTTATAAAAACAAATGCACAAGGCGAAGAAATATTAGGAACCACATGGATTGCTGAAAAAATAATAATAAATGGAGAAGAATTTATTGCTCCTGCTGAAAGTGAATCTAATGGTATTGCTAACATATATTTTTTAGAAAGTAATTCTGAGAACAATTTTGAAATCGGAATATTTACAGGTTTAATGAATATGCATGCTATTGTTGAATATAATTTCTCAGAAAATCAATTTACAATATTAGATTTTTATAATCTACTGAAAATGCAATTAAGAAATACGAATATCTATCCTTTTGAAGATGAATATACAGGTTTTTTTAAAGAAAATAATGAAGAATATAATCCATACATCTATGAGGAAATAGAAGAGAATGGAATTACGTATTTACACATCACAAACAATAAAGGAGACAAAGCAATCTATACTTCGGAAAACCTATCTGTTGTAGAATTAGAAAAGAAAAATTTCTCTATGTATCCAAATCCTGTGGTTGGAGAAAAAGTAACATTAGATTATTCTGGAAATTTAGATTTGTCTTCTGTGAAACTTTTAGACCTAAATGGAAAATTATTAAATGAAAAAGTAATTTTTAACTCAAAAGAAATCACTTTTTTTTTACCAGAAAATATAAAAGAAGGTGTTTATTTTATTTCTGTGATGGATTCTAAAAATAGAAGAGTTTTTGTGGAGAGAGTTTTAGTTGAATAGAATTAAAGATTCTTTTGTAAATAATATTAAATGGATGACTTGAATTAAGTTGCTGTAAGTTAGAGGTGTAAAAATACACACCCCTAGCCCCTCTCTCAAGAGGGGAACTTATAAGCTGTTGTTGATTTTAAAGTGAAATACTTTACTTTTGATATTTAAAAGAGGTTGTAAGGAGTTACAACCTCTTTTGGTTTTTATATTTCAAGGTATTTTTGTTTGATGAATTCTTCACCGTATTTTCTTTCTAGTTTTCTAACAATAAAATGTCCTGTTGCCATATCTTGAAAATGATCTAGGAACATTGTGTTAATTGCTGCTCCACCTGCTGCTCCAATAAGAGGGATTGCTTGACCAGCTAGTTTTTCTGTAATTTGAATAGAAAATCGTTCTGCAATTTTTGTGATAAATTTTAAAACAATTGGAGCGCCTTTTTCTGTAAGTCCTTTTTCGATGATGTATTTACTAGCTTCTGTAACAGATCTTGCAAGAGACGCACGAACTGTAAAATATCCAGATTGTACATTGTCGTCATTAATATTATTTCCTCCGAAAGCAAAAACTTCTAGACAGGCGAATTTTGTATCTACATCTGAAATAGATTCTCCATGTTCACGTGAAATATCGGCAATAGAACGAAGCATAATAGTTGTAGAAACTGGAAGTTCAACTGCTAAAGCTGGTAATCCGAAAAAACCTCCAACGCCACCACTTAGCGCTACTGCAAATTTGTGTTTTACATTAGAAGCTTTTGTACCTGGAACATCTTTCATGGTAAAAATCGCTCCGTTTGCTGCTTTCATTAATGAATCTACTGTAATGTTGCTTAATTTTCCTTGCCATTTTTTTGGTAAACTGTCCAATCCGCTTTCAATAGGTTTTCCTATGAAATTGGTGATTTTTGCTGCCAAACCAGGATTTTCTAATAATTGTTTTGCTTTTGTAAGTTCGTTTAGGTCTTCTGTAGTAATTTCTTTTTCTATATCTGTCATTTTCTTTGTTTAAAATTCAAAGATAAAGAAGATATTTTATTTCGAAATGGCTTAGGGATTGGAGTGAAAAGCTTTTATTTTTTTCAAAATTTAGTTTTTCTTTCAAAACGGAGGCGACCTTAGAAGCCCACGGATTTGTTAGAAAAACTTTTTTGAAAAATTTAAAACTTGTAGCGGAAAGCCCGACCTGAAAGGGAAGCTCCTAAAAGTTTTTGGTAATACAGAAAGTTTTGAAATCCTATTCACGTTCTTGTTCATTTTTTGCTTGTCCAAATCTTTAGATTCATGAATTCCTATTTAATAAAATAAAAATTGGATGAATAAAAAACGAACCAAAAAAGGACACTTTCATAACAGGTGTTTTTTTGACAACAAGGTCAAAAAACCGTATTTTAATTACTAAAATTCCTACAAGGATTCGGAATTTCTTAACGTAATTAAAATACTACACTCATTATGAAAGACCTTTGAATATCTTCGATTTTTGATTAAAAATTATTTTAGTTCTACTTCAAAAAGAGTAGAAATTTAAATTAAATAGATTTGATCACATCGTCAAAACATAATCTTTGTTTTGCTGTGATTGTTGGTTGGTTTGCATCATTTTCATCGCGATAACCAATTGCTACAGCGAAAAGTGGTGTATGTTCGTCTAATTTTAAGATTTCTGCATATTTTTCTGGCTCGATTCCTTCCATTGGTGTAGAGTCGATATCCATATTTGCACAGGCGCTTAAGAATACTCCAAGCGCGATATAAACTTGGTGCGAAAGCCAATTTACAACTTCTGTTTCTGGTTTTTCTTTTAAGAAAGCATTGTAATATCCAACAGCTCCTTCTGGAAGATTTTCGTTGATTTGTTTTTCGAAGAACGATTTGTTGTTGATAGTATTGAAAACAACTACATGACTAGCATCTTTGATTCTTTCTGCGTTGAAAAAAGAAGCATCGGCTAGTTTGTTTTTTGTTTCTTCATCAGACACGAAAATGAAATTCCATGGTTGGCTGTTAATCGAAGAAGGACTTAGATGAAGAATATGTTTTAGCTTCTTGATGTCTTCTTCTGAAACTTTTTTGGTGTTATCGTATTTTTTAGTTGTATATCTATTTTGAATATTGTTTAAAAATTCCATGATGAATGTTTTTTAGTTTTATACTATAAAAATTATAGTTGCAAATTTACGCTAGGTTGTATAATTTTGCAATAACGGTCAAAAAGGATAGTTTAAAAATGTATAAAAGAGGTGAGAAAATTTATCCGTGTTGTACTTCATTGACAATGGATTATATTGGAGGAAAATGGAAAACGGTAATTTTGGTTTATATCAAAGATTCGGTAAAGCGATATAGTGAGCTGAAACGAATGATGCCAACAATAACGGAAAGAACTTTGAGTTTGCAGTTGAAACAATTGGAAGAAGATGGTTTGATTTTGAAGAAAGTTTATAATACTAAACCACCTTTGAAGGTTGAATATTCTTTATCTGATTTTGGAAAAACATTGATTCCTATTTTGGATTTGATTGTGGAGTGGGGAGAAGAAATGGGTGAGGAGATTGAAGAAAAAAAGCCAGAAAATAATTCCTGACTTTTCACTTTTAAAACATATTTGTTCTTAACAAAACTAAGGTACAAGCTTTTTCCACTTGTATGTTATTTTCTTGAAGTAATTTTTCTAACTCTTGATTTTCAGATCCTGGATTGAAAATTACTCTTCTTGGATTTATTCTTAAAATTTCATCATAATACATTTTTTGATGTGCTGTATTTAGATACATAGTGATGGTGTCAATATCTTTCCAATCTTCTTGCGCTTCCGTGTAGATTTTTACACCTTTTACTTCAACTTCTTTTCCGCCAATTGCAAAAATTGTGAAATTTTTTTCTTGAAGCATTTCTATTGCTTTATAGGAGTATCTCATTGGATTTGAGGATGCTCCGAGAATTAATACATTTTGTTTCATAATACCTCTTGTTAAAGAATTGTTAAAGTAAAAAAAAATAGTAACATTCAAATCAACCTTGCGTCTTTTAGTCGTACACTTCTTAAAAATCTTACCATACATTTTACGAAAGGAATAGAGGATTAAGAGGCTTATTTAGAATCATTATTATGTATTGCAAGGTAATAGGTAATAAATAGGAAAAGAATTAGAATTTTTAGAACATAACAAACCAACACCAGAAATGAAAAACTTAATATTATTTTTTAGCTGCTTATTTATAAGCGTTGCAACATTTGCAAACGGAGAACCACCCAAGAAAGGAACAATTACAGGGAAAATTATTGATAAAGTAACGTCAGAAGCACTTCCGTATGTAAATATTATTGTGAAAGGAAAAGATGGTAAAATCTTGACAGGAGATATTACAGATGATAATGGGCAGTTTACAGTAAAAAATATTGTTTATGGAGATCTTATTGTAGAGTTTCAATTTATAGGATATAGAACGAGTACACACAATATTTCTTTAAATAAAAATAAACACGATTTTGGAACGATTCGTTTAGAAGAAGATACGGCACAATTGGAAGAAGTAGAGATTGTAGCAGAAACTTCGGAAACTATTCAGAAAGTAGATAGAAAGGTTATTAATGTAGGGAAAGATTTAACTTCTGTAGGAGCAACTGCTTCGGATGTATTAAATAATATTCCTTCGGTAGCTGTAGATCAGCAAACTGGATCTTTGAGCTTGAGAGGAAATGATAATGTTCGTGTATTATTAGACGGAAAACCAACAACTTTAAGTGTAGAGCAGTTATTACAACAAATTCCTTCAACTTCTATTAAAAGTGTGGAGTTAATTACAAATCCATCTGCGAAATACAATCCAGAAGGTATGAGTGGAATTATCAACATTGTTTTACATAAAAACTCAATGATGGGATTCAATGGAAATGTGAATGCAGGATATACTTATGGTAAAGGAAATCGTTTTAATGGTTCATTAGATTTAAACTATAAAGTAAACAAAGTAAACTTCTTCTTAAACTATGGAGCGAACAAAGGACTTTCTAAGAACGGAGGATATGTGAACAGAGCAGGAGAAGATCCAATTGATCAAGATTTTACTTTTAACTCAGACAATGCTTCACATTTGATTAAAGCTGGTTTAGATTATTACATCAATGAGAAAAACACTTTATCTTTTTATACAACACAAAATTTTATTGACGGAACTACAGATGGACATACTGCATTACGTTATTTAAATGCTCCAGAATTTAATACTTTCCAGTTAAATGATATTAACTCGGATAATTATTCTCAGATTTATAATTTAAACTATACAGTTGATTTTAATGAAAAAGGACACAATTTAGATTTTGAAGCTAACTATAGTAGATCAGATAATACGGAATATGCTGTTTATGATGAGTTAAATTTTCCAACAAACGGAACTTTAAACTTCATTAATGATATTGATAAAAAAGGAGAAAATTTAATTGTAAACTTAGATTATACGTTACCACTTTCTGAGAGTTCAAAATTAGAATTAGGAGTAGAGTCAAGAACACAAAAGTCGGATGATAATAACATCACAACGCAGTTAAGCGAATCAGGAGAGCCTTTAGATGATAAATTCTTTAAATATAACAGATATATCAACTCTGCGTATTTCAACTATAATGTTGCATTTTCTGAAAAATTAATGGCACAAGTTGGAGCTCGTTTTGAGAAATATGATGTAGAAGCTGAATTAAATAATGAGAAAATTTATGAAGATGATTATTTTACAGTATATCCATCAGCTTTCTTTACGTTTAATCAATCAGATAAAAATCAATTCCAATTAAGCTATAGCTATAGAGTTGACAGACCATCTTTAGGACAAGTAAATCCTATTAGAGAATTTTCTACACCAATTATCATTTCAGTTGGTAACCCTGAGTTAGATCCTCAGTTTACAAATTCTGTAGAATTAAATTATACAAGAAGATTAAAGAAAGGATCGATTACTGCTGGAGTTTTCTATAGATTAATTACAGATAATATTTCTAGAACTGTAGTAAAAGATGCTGTTGATCCAACGAAATTGATTTTATCTTATAATAATATTGGAGATAATAATGCTTACGGTTTTGAGTTTTCAGGATATTATAGATTAGCAAAATGGTGGACATTAAACGGAAGTGTTAACTTATACCAAAACACAGAAAAAGGTGTTGTAGCATTACAAAATGCTGAGGTAGACAACTTAGCTTTCGAATCAAGACTTAGTAACTCATTCAAAGCTTCAAAAAGATTAAGATTCCAATTAACAGGATTCTACAGAGGAGCAAACAAGAGTTTACAATTTAATACAAAGCCAATGTATGGAGTAAATACAGGAGCTAGATATACAGTATTAGACGGAAAAGGTACTATTAGTGCAAACTTTAATGATATTTTCAACACAATGCGATTTGCTTTTGAACCAGGAAAATTAAGTCCATATCCACAAACTGGAGAGTTCAGATGGCCAAGTCACACAGCATATATCGGATTCTCTTACAGATTTGGAGGAGGAAAGAATAAAGCAAGACAAAGAAAATATAGAGATAACAACGAAACTAGAGGTAGTGGAGGAATGTTCTAAAATTTGTTAAAGTTTTGCTAAAGAGTATACTAAAAGAATTAAATGTAAGTTATCCTATATAATTTAACACCGAAAAAATTTTAAAAAAAGAAAAAGTAACATTAAACAGAAATTATATGGACATATAGATAAAGATTATAACTTATTTGAATTATTTGTTTTTTTATGCTAAATAAGCATTTTGGTTAATCGAAAAAGAGGTTGCGTTTTTAAAACACAACCTCTTTTCTATTTAATATTATTTTCTAGTAAAAATTACCAACGAATCACAGCACTTGCCCAAGTGAATCCACTTCCGAAAGCAGCAAGAACTACTAAATCATTTTCTTTAATTTTTCCAGTTTCCCAAGCTTCTGTTAATGCAATTACAACGGATGCTGCAGTAGTATTTCCATATTTCATAATGTTGTTGAAAACTTGATCATTTCCTAATCCGAATTTCTTCTGGATAAATTGTGCAATTCTCAAGTTAGCTTGATGTGGAATCAACATATCAATATCCGTAGGTTTCAGATTATTGGTCATTAATCCTTCCATAATTACTTCAGAAAAACGAACAACTGCATGTTTGAAAACAAATTGTCCATCCATATATGGATAATAAGAAATATCTTCAGGATTATTTTCTTCTAAAATTTTTGGTACCCAATGTCTGATACTTGGACCTTTTACCATTAATTTTTCAGCATATTTTCCTTCCGAATGTAAATGTGTAGAAAGTACACCTTTATTATTATCTTCTGTTCTAGATAAAACTGCTGCTCCTGCTCCGTCACCAAAAATTACAGCTACATTTCTTCCTCTTGTAGTTTTATCTAATCCTCCCGAATGAAATTCTGAACCAATAACTAAAACATTTTTATACATTCCAGTTTTGATAAATTGATCTGCAACAGAAATTCCATAAACAAAACCAGAACATTGATTACGGATATCTAAAGCACCAACAGTTGGCATCTCTAACATATCTTGAATTTGTACTCCACCACCTGGAAAATAATAATCCGGGCTTAAAGTAGCAAAAACAATAAAATCAATATCGTCTTTTGTTAATCCTGCTCTTTCAATCGCAATTTTGGCAGCTTTTGCTCCCATTGTTGCAGTAGTATCTTCACTTCCTTCTTTGATCCATCTTCTTTCTTTTATTCCAGTTCTTTCTTGAATCCATTCATCATTTGTATCCATCATTTTGGATAAGTCGTCATTTGTTACTATGTTGTCAGGAACATAATATCCTAATCCTGTAATTTTCGAATTGTACATAGGCGTCGGTTTTTGTATTTTTCTAAAAATAGAAAATTAATATGATATGAAAAATGATTTTAGTATTTTTAAGTTATTAACAAAATTTTAGGATAGGGTTTAACAGTCTATTAAAATAACGTGTAAAAATTATTATGCTTGCATAGTAATTTTTTATTATATTTGGAACTATGCGAAAAGAAGAAACTATTGATTATTGTCTCAGAACTACATGGCAGTCGCTTTGTAAGATGTATAATGAGCAAGCTTCGAAGTATGATACGACCATGACAACTGCTTTTGTGTTGTTAAGTATCGATAGAAATAACGGAACACGATCTACGGATTTGGGACCAAAATTAGGAATGGAACCAACAAGTCTTTCTCGAACATTAAAAGATATGGAAGGAAGAGAATTGATTTTTCGAGAAAAAAATCCGAAAGACAAAAGAAGTGTTTTAATCAAGTTAACAGATTTGGGAGTTGAGAAAAGAGAGCTTTCCAAAACGTATGTTTTAAAATTTAATGATACAATCAAAGAACATATTTCAGATGAAAAGCTGAAACATTTTTTTGAAGTTTCCGAAGAAATAAATCGATTGATTGTAGATAAATTAATTTTCGATGAATAATTATAAAAAAACTTATCACCATATAATAACCATTTTATGAAAAAAAGATCTATAAAGAAAGTTGCAATTATAGGATCAGGAATAATGGGATCAGGAATTGCTTGTCACTTTGCCAATATTGGTGTACAAGTGTTGTTGTTAGATATAGTTCCGAGAGAGCTTACCGAGATTGAAAAGAAAAAAGGTCAGTCTTTGGAGGATAAAGTTGTTCGAGACAGAATTGTAAACGAGCACTTAAAAAATGCTTTAAAATCAAACCCATCTCCAATTTATCATAAATCTTTTGCAGAGCGTATCGAAACTGGAAATACGGAAGATGATATGCACAAAATTGCTGAAGTAGATTGGATTATTGAGGTGGTAACAGAGCAATTGAAAATCAAAAATATTGTTTTTGAACAAATTGAAAAATATAGAAAGAAAGGAACGATTGTTACTTCAAATACTTCAGGAATTCCAATTCATTTGATGAGTCAAGGAAGAAGTGAAGATTTTCAAGAACATTTTGCAGTAACACATTTCTTCAATCCCCCAAGATATTTACGATTATTTGAAGTTGTTCCAAGTCCAAAGTGTAAACCAGAAATTGTAGATTTCTTGATGCATTATGGAGATAAATTTTTAGGAAAAACTTCTGTTTTAGCAAAAGATACACCAGCATTTATTGGAAACCGAATCGGAGTTTTTGGAATCATGAGTATTCTGAAAACTGTAAAAGATTTGGATATGACAATCGAGGAAGTTGATAAGTTGACTGGGCCATTAATTGGTCGTCCGAAATCGGCAACTTTCCGAACAGTTGATGTTGTTGGTTTAGATACTTTAGTGCATACAATTAAAGGAATTGCTGACAATGTGAAAGAAGATGAGATGGCAGATTTATTTGAAGTGCCAGAATTCATCCATAAAATGGTAGAGAAAAATCTTTTAGGTTCAAAAACAAAACAAGGATTTTATAAGAAAGTAACGAATGAAGCTGGGAAAAAAGAGATTCTTTCTTTAGACTTAAATACTTTAGAATATCGTCCAAAGAAATCTGCAAAATTTGCTACCCTAGAGCTTACGAAAAATATTGATGATGTTTTAGAAAGATTTCCAATTTTAGTGAAAGGAAAAGACAAAGCAGGAGAGTTTTTTAGAAAAACTCTAGCGATGTTATTTGCTTATGTTTCCAATAGAATTCCAGAAATTTCAGATGAACTTTATCGAATTGATGATGCTGTAAAAGCTGGATTTGGTTGGGAAAATGGACCATTTGAACTTTGGGATGCAGTTGGTGTAGAAAAATCTTTAGCTTGGATGAAAGAAGAAGGATTTACACCAAATAATTGGGTAAACGATATGTTAGCTTCTGGTGTTTCTTCTTTTTATTCTGTAGAAAATGGAGAAAAGAAATACTATGATATTAAATCAAAATCTTACCAGAAAATTGCCAATCAAGAAGGTTTCTTAATCTTAAATAATATAAGAGAAACCAAAACGATTTGGGAAAACAAAGAAGCACAAA
Organism: Aureivirga sp. CE67; assembly: GCF_015767245.1. Lineage (GTDB taxonomy): Bacteria > Bacteroidota > Bacteroidia > Flavobacteriales > Flavobacteriaceae > Aureivirga. The sequence continues at coordinate 362,938 of NZ_JADOTV010000001.1, read as the reverse complement.
TCCAACATTTAGGAGATGGAGTTTTAAACTTAGAATTCCGTTCAAAAATGAATACACTTGGAGCTGGAGTTTTACAAGGAATTAATAAAGCGATTGATTTAGCAGAAACAGAATATGAAGCTGTGATTTTAGGAAATCAAGCGCAGCATTTTTCTGTAGGAGCAAATTTAGCAATGGCTTTTATGATGGCAATTGAGCAAGAATATGACGAATTGGATTATAGCATTCGTTTCTTCCAAAATACGGTGATGCGTCTTCGTTATTCTTCTATACCAACAATTGTAGCTCCACATGGAATGACACTTGGAGGAGGATGTGAGTTGACTTTACATGCTGACAAAGTTGTTGCAGCTGCAGAAACTTATATTGGTTTAGTTGAATTTGGAGTTGGATTAATTCCAGCTGGAGGAGGAACAAAAGAAATGGTTCGAAGAACTTCAGAATTGTTCCAAAAAGATGATGTGCAACTAAATCGTTTAAGAGAAAGTTTTATCAATATAGCGATGGCAAAAGTTGCAACTTCTGCTTATGAAGCACAAGATTTTAATTATATCCAAAAAAATAAAGACATTATTGTTGTAAATAAAGATCGACAGCTAGCAACTGCAAAACGTTATGCTTTACAGATGTTAGAAGATGGATATACACAACCAGTACCAGAAAAAGTGGAGGTTCTTGGACAACAAGCTTTAGGAATGTTCTTGGTTGGAACAGATAGTTTACAAAAAGGAAATTTTGCATCTGAACATGATAAATTGATTGCAAATAAACTTGCTTATGTAATGTCTGGAGGAGATTTATCTGAAAAATCAAAAGTTTCAGAGCAATACTTATTAAATCTAGAAAGAGAAGCTTTCCTTTCACTTCTTACAGAAAGAAAAACATTAGAGCGAATTCAACATACATTGAAAACAGGAAAGCCATTACGTAACTAAAATTTAAGCTGAAAATGAAAACTGCATATATAGTAAAAGCATATAGAACAGCCGTTGGAAAAGCTCCTAGAGGTTTGTTTCGATTCAAACGACCTGACGAATTGGCTGCGGAAACGATTCAATATTTATTGAGTAAAGTTCCTGAATTAGATAAAACAAGAATCGATGATGTAATTGTTGGAAATGCAATGCCAGAAGCAGAGCAAGGTCTAAACATGGGAAGATTGGTTTCTTTGATGGGATTAGATATCGACGATGTTCCAGGAATGACTGTAAATAGATATTGTGCTTCAGGTTTGGAAACAATCAGTCTGGCTGTTTCTAAGATTCAATCAGGATTTGCAGATTGTATTATTGCTGGAGGAGCTGAAAGTATGAGTTATATTCCAATGGGAGGTTATAAACCTGTTCCAGATTATAAAGCTGCAAAAGAAGGACATGAAGATTATTATTGGGGAATGGGATTAACAGCAGAAGCTGTTGCAAAAAAATACAATGTTTCTCGTGAAGATCAAGATTTATTTGCTTTCAATTCACATCAAAAAGCTTTAAATGCTTTGAAAGAAGGAAAATTTGTTGATGATATTGCACCAATTACTATCGAACAAATTTTTGTGGATAGCTCGGATAAAAGACAAACCAGAACTTATACTATGGAAGTGGATGAAGGTCCGAGAAAAGATACTTCTGTAGAAGCTTTACATAAACTTCGCCCTGTTTTTGCACAAGGAGGAAGTGTAACTGCTGGAAATTCTTCACAGATGAGTGATGGTGCTGCTTTCGCTTTAGTGATGAGTGAAGAAATGGTAAATGAATTGGGATTAAAACCAATTGCAAGAATGGTCTCTTATGCTGCTGCTGGTGTTCCGCCAAGTATTATGGGAATTGGACCATTGAAAGCAATTCCGAAAGCATTGAAAATTGCAAATATGTCTCTAAATGATATTGATTTGATTGAGTTAAACGAAGCTTTTGCTTCACAATCTTTGGCTGTTATTAGAGAATTAGGAGTGAATCCAGATATTGTAAATGTAAACGGAGGAGCAATTGCATTAGGACATCCACTTGGATGTACGGGAGCTAAACTTTCGATACAACTTTTCAACGAAATGAAACGTAGAAAAAATAAGTATGGAATGGTGACAATGTGTGTAGGAACTGGGCAAGGAGCCGCAGGAATTTATGAATTATTAGACTAAAACTTTTCAAAACCTAAAAAATATAGAATCATGAGTGGCATTATCAAAGGTGGAGAATATCTTATCAAAGAATCTCAAATAGACGACATATTTACAGTAAATGAGTTTACTGAAGAACAAAGAATGATGAAAGAAGCGGTAACTGAGTTTGTAGACAGAGAACTTTGGCCGAATAAAGATCGTTTTGAAAACAAAGATTATACATTCACAAAAGAATGTATGCAAAAAGCTGGAGAACTTGGTTTTTTAGGAGTTTCTGTTCCTGAAGAATATGGAGGATTGGGAATGAATTTTATTTCTACACTTTTGGTTTGTGATTTCATTTCTGGAGCAACAGGTTCGTTTAGTACGGCTTTTGGAGCTCACACAGGAATTGGAACAATGCCAATCATTTTATATGGTACGGAAGAACAAAAACAAAAATACGTTCCAAAATTAGCAACAGGGGAGTGGTTTGGTTCTTATTGTCTGACAGAACCTGACTCAGGAAGTGATGCAAATTCAGGAAAAACAAAAGCTGTTTTGTCTGAAGATGGAACGTATTATTCTATTACAGGACAAAAAATGTGGATTTCAAATGCAGGATTTTGTCATGTGATGATTGTTTTTGCAAGAATAGAAGATGATAAAAATCTTTCTGCATTTATTATTGATTATGATTCAGAAAATCCGAATGGAATCACTTTAGGAGAAGAAGAACATAAACTAGGAATTAAAGCATCATCTACAAGACAAGTTTTCTTTAGTGAAACAAAAGTTCCTGTAGAAAATATGCTTTCAGAAAGAAATAAAGGGTTTAAAATAGCTTTGAATTCTTTAAATATTGGAAGAATTAAACTAGCAGTTGCTACTTTAGAAGCTGGAAGAAGAACTATTACGAATGCTGTAAATTATGCAAATGAAAGAAAACAGTTTAAAACTGCAATTGCAAATTTTGGAGCAATTCAACAGAAGCTAGCAGAGATGGCAACACAATGTTATGCTAGTGAATCTGGAGTTTATAGAACAGGAAAATATATTCAAGATAAGATTGATAGTTTAGTTGCTGAAGGTAAATCACATCAAGAAGCAGAATTGAAAGGAGCGGAGGAATATGCAATTGAATGTGCGATGTTAAAAGTATATGCTTCAGAAGCGATTCAATTTATAACGGATGAAGGAATTCAAATTCTTGGAGGAATGGGATTCTCAGAAGATACTCCGATGGAATCTGCTTGGCGTGATGCTAGAATTTCTAGAATTTACGAAGGAACGAATGAAATCAACAGAATGTTGACAGTTGGAATGTTGTTGAAAAAAGCAATGAAAGGAGAAGTTGATTTAATGGGACCTGCGATGAATGTTGCGAATGAACTTTTAGAGATTCCATCTTTTGATACTCCAGATTATTCGGAACTTTTCTCTGAAGAAAAAGAGATTTTAGAAAAATTGAAAAAAGCTTATTTGATGGTTGCTGGAAAAGCTGTAGAAACTTTTGGAATGGAATTGGAAGAACAGCAACAAGTTCTGATGGCAGCTGCGGATATTATGATGACGATTTATATGGCTGAATCAACCATTTTAAGAACAGAAAAAGCGATAAAACAAAATCCAGATAAGAATTTTGATGCTGAAATTGCAATGGCAAAAATCAATTTATTCCACACAGTAGAAACTACAAAAAGAAGTGGAAGAGAAGCGATTATTTCTTTTGCAGAAGGAGATGATTTAAGATTATTACTTCTAGGTTTAAAACGATTTACAAAATATGTAAACGAACCAAATATTTTTGCATTACAAAGACAAGTTGCAGAAAAAATAATTAAAGAAAATAAATATTGTTTTTAAAAAATAGATTTTGATAGTTCTAATCGAAGTTTAAGTTTTGTATATGAAAAACCTACTATTTTTAGTAGGTTTTTTTGTTTTTATTATTTAGGTTAAGAGATTTAAAATCAGTAAATTAAAATAAATTTAAATCTTAACTAATGAAAAACACTACCATGGAACGAGAGTTAGAAATTATGTATGATTTTTCGCTCGAAATACCTACAAGAAAATACGTTGAAGAACCTTCTATTTTAATGCATTTGGGAAATATACAAGGAAAAAAAATATTAGACTTAGCTTGTAGAACTGGACATTATGCATTTTTGTTTCAAAAACACGAAGCTGAAAAAGTAATTGGTGTAGATGTGTCTCCAAGAATGATTAATCTAGCAAACCGAAAAAAAAGGATGTTAGAAGTAGAAAACGTTACATTTATAGAAAAGAATGTGAAAAGTTTAGGGAAATTGGAAGAATTTGATATGGTTACTTCTATATTTCTTTTAAATCATGCTAGAACGGAAGATGAGGTAAGAAAAATTGCTGAGGTTATTTATGAAAACTTAAAGGAAGATGGAATTTTCTTGAGTTGTACTTTTAATTTTCACCATAGAGGATATATCCGAAACCGTTATAAAAACTACAAATTAGAAATAATAATGGATGAAGACGATTATATAAATGGTAGTCCTGTGAATATTGAGATTATTCCAGATCATCATGGAAGAATTTTTATTACAGATTATTTTATGAATCCAAGGATTTATGAGAAGGTTTTTAAAGAAGTTGGATTTAAGTCTTTCAAGTGGATTCCATTGACAATTTCTAAAGAAGGAAAAGAAAAATTTGGAGAGAAATATTGGGCGGAGTATATTGCATATCCTTATGATATTTTAATCAAAGCAATAAAATAGTTGGAAAAATTAATGGAAAAAATTGTAATTACTGGAGGAACGGGACTTATTGGAAATCGATTAGCAAAACTTTTGAGTGAAAATGGACATGAAATCTATATTTTGACAAGAAATAAGAATGCTAAATCAGATTATCAAACGATTTATTGGAATGTTGAAAAACAAGAAATCGAAAATGTCGAGATTCTGAAAGAAATTACTGTAATTATTCATTTAGCTGGTTGTGGAATTGCTGATAAAAAATGGACACCAAAACGAAAAGCGGAAATTATAGATAGTAGAGTGCAGACTGCAAATTTTTTGTATGATACGTTTAAGAAATTTCCAAATAAAGTGAAAACTATGATTTCTGCTTCTGGAATTGGTTATTATGGCTCTATTACTTCTGAGCATATTTTTAAAGAAAATGATCTGCCATCAAAAGATTTTCTAGGAACTTGTTGTACGCTTTGGGAAAAAGCTATTCATCCTTTTGAAAAACTTGGAATTCGCATAGTTTGTGTGAGAACAGGTGTAGTTTTAAGTGAAAAAGGAGGAGCTTTAGAAAAAATAATTAAACCAATTAAAATGGGGGTTGGTTCTGCTTTAGGAAATGGAAAACAGTATTTTCCTTGGATTCACATTGAAGATTTATGTAAGATGTATCTTTTCTTGTTAGACAATCAAAATTTGCATAGTAGCTTCAATGCGGTTGTTCCAGAATTTATCACTTCAGATGAATTTAATAAAAAAGCAGCAAAGAAACTTCATAAACCATATTTCTTTCCAAATGTTCCAAGTTTTGTGTTGAAATTAGCTTTGGGCGAAATGAGTGATTTGGTTTTAAAGGGAAGTCGAATTTCTTGCGAAAAAATTATGGATGCAGGATTCGAGTTTGAGTATCCGACAACAGAAAAAGCTTTGGAAGCATTATTTTAACTCAATAACTTTTCCTGTTTCTGCCAAAATTACATTTTCGAAATTATCTTGTGCCTCTTCTTTAAAAAGTTCTAGGTTTTTATAACGACCAGAATAATGCCCCAGAATAAGTTGACCAACATTTGCTTCTTTTGCTATAAGAGAAGCTTGTTCGGCAGTAGAATGTTTTGTTTTTTCTGCAACTTCCTCGTCTTTCTTCAAGAAAGTAGATTCGTGATATAATAAATCTACATTTTCGATGATTGGAATAACAGGTGGAAAATACATTGTATCACTACAAAAAGCATAACTTAGATTTTTTGGAGGATCTAAAGTAAGTTCTGAATTTGGAATAATATCTCCATTTTCCATTTTGAAATCTCTACCACGTTTTAAATTGTGATAATCACAGATTTCAATCTCTCTATGCTTCTTGATTTCTGTCATGTTTAACTTACGTTCTTCATTTGTTTTTTCTTTAAACAAAAAACCATTTGCATAAATTCTATGTTTTAGAGGAATGGTGTAAACTTCCACTTTTTTATCTTCAAAAAGCAAAACACTTTCTTTAGAATCTAATTCGTGAAAAATCAAAAGATAATTTGTCCAAGAATCAGACATTTTCAATTGCATGGTGATAAGCTCTTTGATTCCTTTCGGACCATAAACATGAAGTTCCGTTCTTCTATTTAAAAGACTAAAAGTAGAGATAAGACCAACCAAACCATAGAAATGATCACCGTGAAGATGTGATATGAAAATATGATTGATTTTTGAGAATTTGACTCCGTATTTTCTAAGTTGGACTTGTGTTCCTTCTCCGCAGTCAATAAGAAATAGGTGGTTTTTTATTTCAAGTATTTGAGAAGTAGGATGCGATTCTACTTTTGGTGTTGCAGAATGGCATCCTAAAATCGTAAGTTTTAAACTCATTATTTTATAATAATTCTTTTTGAAACAGACTGATCTGAAGTTTTAAGAGTGTAAAGGTAAACTCCTGATTTCAAATCATCTTTTGAAAAAGGGATTCGATTTGTTCCTACTTCTGTGTAAAGAACTTCTTTGTAAACAGTTCTTCCAAGAAGATTTTTTACAATAAACTCCATTTTTTCTCGTTTAGTAGCTGTAAACGTAATCGTAGTTTTGTCAACCAATGGATTTGGCGACGCAACAACTTTCGAAAAAGCAGGTGGGTTTACCGACATATTTTGTGCAACTTCATTTCGCCCGCTTTGTGCGAAAGTAAAAGTTACTGTCGTTAGTAAAAATATAAGTAAAAGTAATGTTTTTTTCATATCTCTATTTTTATAAAAAAATTAAGATGAAAATCACATGTTCAACAAATCTCTTTGCATTTCCTCCATATCAATCACGTCAATAGCTTCGATTAATGTTGGAACAACGTTGATTTCATCCGGTAAATCATCAATGTTTAAATCTTTGGAAATAACCACAAAAGATGTGCCATTTTCGTGGTGTTTTTCCGCAATTTCTAAAAATAAATTAATATCCTTGATTTCTATATTTTCAATAGCAAGAAGGTTAATAATTGTATTTTCATTTTCGGTTTTGGGGCACTCTTTTGTAAAATTAGCATAAAAATCTGAAAAAGCAGTAGTTTCAGACGTTATTTCTGTGTATTTTTCTGTTTTATTTAACTTCATGACTAGTTTCTTTTGATTTGTTCAGCTAAAAGATAGATAACAGCCATACGAACTGCAACACCATTTTCTACCTGATTAAGAATAATTGATTGTTTAGAATCGGCAACATCAGAAGTGATTTCAACACCACGATTGATAGGGCCTGGGTGCATAATTACGATATCTTTGTTTAACGAATCTAATAATTCTTTATTAATTCCGAAAAGTTGTGAATATTCTCTTGTTGTTGGGAAATATTTTACATCCATTCTTTCGTTTTGTACACGAAGCATGTTTGCAACATCACACCATTCTAAGGCTTTTCTTAAGTTTGTTTCTACACCAACTCCAAGTTCTTTAATGTATTTTGGAATTAGAGAAGTAGGACCACAAACTTTTACTTCTGCACCTTGTAGTTTTAAGGCATAAATATTAGAAAGTGCTACACGAGAATGAAGAATATCTCCGACAATAACAACTTTTTTTCCTTTTACAGTTCCTAGTTTTTCTCGAATAGAATAAGAATCTAGTAAAGCTTGTGTAGGATGTTCATGTGTACCGTCTCCAGCATTAACAATTCTTGAATCTACATGTTTTGATAAAAAGTCTGCTGCTCCAACATTTGGATGACGCATAACAACGATATCTACCTTCATCGAAAGAATATTATTAACCGTGTCAATAAGTGTCTCTCCTTTTTTTACTGAAGATTGCGAAGCAGAAAAATTGATTACATCTGCCGAAAGACGTTTTTCAGCCAATTCGAAAGAAAGTTTCGTTCTCGTACTATTTTCAAAAAATAAATTCGCAATAGTAATATCTCTTAGAGAAGGAACCTTTTTGATTGGCCTGTTGATAACTTCTTTAAAATGATCAGCAGTTTCAAAGATCAAATTAATATCCTCTTCTTTTAAATGTTTTATTCCTAGTAAGTGTTGTGTGCTTAGTTGGCTCATTTTTTATTTTTTATGGGTAATATAAACTGCGTCTTCTTCGTTGTTTTCGTTCCAGTTTACTACAACAGTTTCTTCATTAATTACATCTACTTGACGTCCTCTGTAAGTAGGTTGAATAGGCAAGTGACGACTAAAACGTCTATCAATTAATACCATTAACTCGACATCTTTCGGTCTTCCAAAAGATTGGATCGCAGAAAGAGAAGCATTGATACTTCTTCCAGAAAATAAAACATCGTCAATAAATACAACGTTTTTATCTTCTACTACAAAGTCGATATTGGTTTGATTTGCTTTTAAAGGTTCGTCTCTTCTTCTAAAATCATCTCTGTAGAAAGTGATATCCAACTGACCCAGTTGAATATTTTTGATTTGGTAAGATTCTTTTAGTATTTTTGCAATTCGTTCTGCTAGGAAAATCCCTCTAGGTTGGATTCCGATAAGAACAGTGTTAGAAAAATCACCGTGATTTTCGATTAATTGACAAGCTAATCGATGAAGAGTTAGATGTATTTCTTTTGAGTTTAGTAATAATTTTTGACTCATAATTGTTCCAAACATTGTTTGGAAAGCAAATATAAGATTTTTGTTAATTACTTTGTTAAAAAGAAATCTTAATTTGCGTAAAACACTAAAATAGATAAATTACCTTTACAAGAAGATAAGTGAAGCTTTATGAAGCAAATGCCTAATGAAAATAATAACATGGCCTTAAGTAAATTTGAATCCATGTTAAAGACTAATGAAATTTATTTTTTCGACTCTCAAGAGTTTGAAGAGATAGTTCACTATTATCTTGACGCAGGTAAAAAGATGTTAGCAAAAAAAGCAATTCAGATGGCTTTAGAGCAACATCCAGCTTCTATTCCTTTACGTTTACTTTGGGCAGAAACGTTGATTTTTGAAGAGCAATTTGATAAAGCAAATGCTATTTTAAAAGAGATTTATGCTATTGAGCCAAAGAATGAAGAAATCTACATTTTAAAAGCAAACTTATTATCTAACCAATTTAAGCACGAAAGAGCTATAGAATATCTTCATATTGGATTGGAATATTCTAATGATCCAGCAGATATTTTTTCTTTATTAGGAATCGAATATTTACACCTGGATAAATTTGACCAAGCAAGAGAGTTTTTTATCAAATGTTTGGATGAAGACTTAGAAGATTACCCTTCTTTATACAATGTAATTTATTGTTTTGATATGCAAGGAAAGCATAAAGAAGCAGTAGAGTTTTTGAAAGATTTTATCGAGAAAGAACCTTATTCTGAGATTGCTTGGCATCAATTAGGTAGGCAATATTTTACTTTAAAAGAATATAAGCAAGCGTTACGAGCATTTGATTACGCTGTGATTATTGACGAATTTTTCGTTGGAGGTTATATCGAGAAAGCGAAAACTCTTGAAAAATTAGAACAATATGATGTAGCAATTAATAATTATTTAATTGCTGTTGAATTAGATCAACCAAATGCATTTACTTTCTACAGAATAGGAGAGTGTTATATTCAGATTGATAAATTAGAAGAAGCGTATCAATATTTTAAAAAGTCAGTAAAACAAGATCCACTTTCTGATAAAGGTTGGTTTAAATTGGCTTTACTAGCTTCGCATAAAGAAGATTTTCAAACGGCACTTTTTTATATAAATAAAGTCTTACAATTAGATGAAGTTTCTACCCAGTATTGGAGAAAATATGCGGAGATTAATTTAAGATTAAACTTCTATGAAGAGTCAATTACTGCTTTTCAAAAATGTATTGATTTAAGAGATAACACTGAAGAAATCTGGCTAGGTTATGCAGATGTACTTTTATTTATTGGAGAGTATGACCAAGCTTTAGAAATTTTATTAAAATCTCAAAAGTATCTGAAAGATAATTCAGGAGTATCTATTCGTTTGTGTGGTGTTTATTTTTTAGCAGGAAATAAAATTGTTGCTAAAAGTTATCTTAAAGAAGCTTTGGAGCTAAACTCTGAAGAATCCAAAATTTTAGAAATAGTCTTCCCAACAGTTTATGAAAATGCTGAGATAAAAGAGTATATTGAGAAAATTAATTCTTAAAAAATACTCATTTTATTCTATTTGTTAATATTTGTGATATAATATACATTAGTTTTTAAAATGTATAATATATAATCATATTTCTACTTTCAAATTTCATTTTATTTAATAATTTGTAGTTTTAATTATGAATAAAATACTATTAAAAAGTTGTTTTAAGATTAAAAATATAAACTTATGATAGTATATTTTAGTTTTTCGTATAATAAACATTATATATATGTTAATAATGTATTATTATTACTATATTGGTGCTCTCAATTTTTATAAGATAAACTCCATGAAAAAAACAAAATTACTTTTTACAGGGCTAATAGCTCTTTTAGGTTTCAATTCAATTGCACAAGAAGTTGATCGTTGTGGTACGAATGTATATATGGAAGAAAGAATGCAGAATGAGGAGTACGCAAGACAACATAATGAAATTCAAGCAAGATTTATTGAAAACTTAGATTTACAAAAATCTTCTAGAAGAAATGAAGAAACTTTAATTATTCCAGTTGCTGTTCATTTTCCAACAGGTTCAGAATCTAATAGGGATTGTTTGGTTGAATTAGCAGAAAAACAAATGGAAATCTTAAATAACGATTTCAATGGGACAAATGCTGACATTTCAAACTGGGATAATGTAGAAGATAACTATCCAAATTCATCTACAGGTTCAGCTAATGTAAGATTTGTACTTGCAACTGAAAATCATCCAAATTTAGATCCAGATTTAGAAGAAGGAGATCCAGCAGTTACTATTGGTTATAACTTCGGAAATGGTGGAGATAGTGATACAAACTGGGCAGGATATTTAAATTTCTTAGTAAAACCAATTAATGCAGGTTTATTAGGTTACTCTCCTCTTGGAGGAAATCCATTACAAGGAGATGCAATTGTAATGAATACTTTTGCATTTGGAGATAATACAGTAGGTTGTGGACAATTTACTTCTTCAGCTCCTTTTAATTTAGGTCGTACAGTAACTCATGAGTTAGGGCATCATTTTAATTTAGCACACATTTGGGGTAACCAAGGAGGATGTTCTAATGATGATGGAATTTCTGATACACCATCGGCGTCTTCAGCTACTTATGGATGTCCATCAGTGGTAAATCAATGTGGTAGTATCAATATGACGATGAACTTCATGGATTATTCTAATGACGCTTGTATGTATATGTTCTCTGAAGGTCAAACAGATGTAATGAGATCTTATATTGAAACTGTTTTATCTTACTATGAAGAAGATAAAATTGATCCTCAAGTTATTGAAGACATTAAAAATGAAAATAATGTATCTGTAAATGAATTTTCTTCTGAGTTAGCATTTGATTTATATCCAAATCCAGCAGCAGATCATTTATATATTAAAATGAATAATGAAATCATTTCTGAGAATATCACAGTTCAAATGTTTGACATAACTGGAAAAATGGTATTTGAATTAGGAGTGAACGGAAAAGTTGAAGAAATCGTAAATACTTCTTCATTGAAAAATGGAATGTATTTTGTAAAAGTATTTGCTGGTGATAAATATTACGCAGACAAAGTAATGATTTCAAAATAATTTTTAAATGAACAAAATATTTTCAATAATATTATTTTTAGGACTTATGGTTTCTTGTAAATCATCTAAATCAGTAGCTAATAATGCTGAACTTATTCGATATCAAGAAACCTATGGTTCTGTATGTTGTCCAAAAGACTTAAACCACGATTATAATCTTTATAAATTCATTGAAGATTTTGAAAACAAAAATTCAGTAGATATTAATGAAGTCTATAGAGTGATTTTAGGAAAAGAAGGAGAAGCTACTTATTATTTAACTTTAAATGGATTGAATTCCGATCTACAAAAACAATTTGTAAAGGAAAGAATAGCATCTTTAAAAGTTAAAGAGAATGTTTACAAAGAATATTTAGAATCTCCAGTAAATTTAAAAGATTTACTTCCTGAAAGCTATATGTATCAAACAGAAGATAAAGGTTTAGATCAGTTTAAAGACACAGAAACTTTTTGGAAATAACTAAGAAAAAAACATTATTAAATAGTTTAAGAAGCCGCTAGAAATAGTGGCTTTTTATTTTATCAAATTATATAAATTTTCTAATTGATCATGTTGTCCAAGAACAATTAATAAATCTGATTCTTTCATTAGCATTTCAGAATTTGGATTTACAATAAAATCATTTCCATTTACTTTATAACCAATAACTGTACATTTTGTTTTTTCATTAATGATTCTTAATTGTTTTCCAATAAATTCAGAAGGTAATTTTTTTACAGGAATTTCAACTACATTAGAATGCGATTCTTCTTCAATTGCCAAATTATCAATAAAATGAACCACATTTGGAGTAACAATCAGGGAAGCCATGTGATCTCCACCCAAGCGATCTGGCATAATAACATTATTTGCACCTGCAATTTTAATTTTTTTCGATGCCGAATCACAACTTGCTCTACTGACAATATTTAATTTTTGATTTATTTGTTTTGCAGAAAGAACGATATACAAATTTGAAGCATCTGTAGGAAGCGAAGCAATAAGGTTTTTAGCATTTTGAACTTTCGCTTTTTCTAAAATATCATCTTCTGTAGCATCACCAATTAAGTGTAAAACTTTTTGTTCTTCCAATTTTTTTATCAATTCCGGATCTTTCTCTATTACTAAAACAGGTTCCTTAAATCGATTTAATTTTTCCACAGCTTGCCTACCATTTCTTCCATATCCGCAAACTATTGTATGATTTTCAAGTTGTTTAATTTGGTTTTCCACTTTTTTTGTTTTGATGTCTTCTAAAAATTTTCCGTTAGCAATGTATTCCGTCAATACAGAAATAATATATCCAAAAACAGTTAAACTAATAAGAATCAGAAAAGCTGTAAATAATTTATCATCGGCATCCATCGGGTGAACTTCTCCAAAACCTACAGTAGAAACTGTAATAATGGTCATATAAAAAGCGTCGATAAATGAATAATTAGCCCAATAGATGAAACCTAAAACACCTATAATTATTACTAAGAATAGTAAAAAAATTGCTTTCTGTAATTTGGTTTTAAATACAGCATGCATAGCAACAATGGTTATTTTTTTAAAGAATTAATGGCTAATATTTGTATTATCTTACTAAAGATAAGAAGAATTGGAGTGAATTATAAATCGAAAACGGATTTTCTTTTGGTATAAATCAAATCTTTCAGTTTTAAAAGAAAAGCTAATGTCATATAAATAGCAAAAGATGCTCCTAGTGTAACGAAAGAAATATAAATAAAAAACAAACGAACATTTGTAACCTTTAATCCTAGTCTGTCTGCAAATCTTGAAGAAACATCGAAACCATGTTGTTCAAAAAAATGTCTAAGCTTATGTATTTTCGTCATTTGTTTTAAATTTTGTGCAAGATACGAATTTATGAAGATTTTAAATTATCGAAATACTTTTCTATTTTCAATAGTTACTAAGCCTTTTTTTTCTAAAGTTTTAATTGCTCGAATTACCGTCTCTACACGAAGCCCCGTTAAATCTGCAATTTGTTGTCGAGACATTTTTACTTTATAAAGTTCGTCTTTTGGTGTTTTATCAATGTGAATTTTGAAATAATCAATCACTTTTAGAATACGATGTTCCGGGTCTTGTGAAGCAATTTCAGAAAGGACCATTGATTTATAATGAAGCCTTTTTGCTAAAGTACTTGTAACTTCCATATGTACTTTTGGGTTGGAAAATAATAAATCAAAAAAAGCATCTTTACTCAATTTCCAAACATAACTATCTACAAGAGCTTCGGCATTTGCTGGGTAAATTCGATCACTAAAAAGTGGTGGTTCTCCAAAGCTTCTTCCTTTTTTGAAAATTCCTTGAATAAATTCTTTTCCATCATCATTGAAATTATTCATTTTAATTTCTCCGCTAGCAACTTGATAAAAGAAATTTGCATGACCATCTTTTTTAAACAAAAAATCACCTTTTTCAATTAAAATTTTTTCTGCTCCATATTTCTCCAACAAAGATTCTTCTATCATATTTTTAAGTAATTTAAAATATTGACTAAAATAAAAAATATCTATCAAAAATGAAGATATTTGAGTAATCATTAATTTGTTGTGGAAAAACGAATAGAAAAAATAACCTTAAAAAAAACTTAAGGTATTGAATTGTAAAATAGCTTTTGGAATATTTTTTGTAAATTAAAACGATAGAAAATTAAAATTTAGATAATAAATTAAAACTTTAATAGTTTTAGAAAAGACCTACAAAAAAATACAACTAATGAAGTACTTTAAGATTAGATTTTTATTCCTTTTGAGCTGTTTCCTTATAGTTTGTTCGGGAACTTTTGCACAAAAGAATCAAATAGAAATAAATGCTTTGTTAGATGTAGAAGAGAAAGAAATCAATATTCAGCAAAAAGTTTTATACAAAAACAATTCTTCAGATACACTTCAAACAATATTTTTTCACAATTGGCCAAATAGTTTTAGTAGTAAAAAAACACCTCTTTCGGATCGTCTTTTAGAAGATTATGAACGTAAATTTTATTTTGCTACAAAGTCGGAATTAGGATATACAAAAATCAATAATATTTCTTCTGATTTTATGGATTTACATTGGAAAGAAGTGAAAGATAATGAAGATATTTTGGAAGTTTCATTGCCTAAACCGTTACTTCCAAACGAGGAGATTTCTATTTTCTTTACTTATAAGGTAAAACTACCAGATGATAAGTTTACAGATTATGGTTGGGGAAGAAATAAATTCAATCTTCGTTATTGGTATTTAGTTCCGGCTATCTATGAAAATCATGATTGGATTTTGATGAATAATTTGAATATGGATGATTTGTATATGGATTATGCTGATTATATTGTCAATTTTACGGTGCCAAATGCTTATAATTTAAATACAGATTTAAATGGAACCGTAGAGATTAAACCAGAACATACTACCTATCATTTGAGTGGCGAGAATAGAATTGATATTCAATTAAATATTAATTTAAACCAAGATTATCAAGAATATCATACGGATTCGGTGACAGTGGTTACAAATCTTCCTTCAAAGTTGAAAGACATGCAATTGAAAACATCTGTTCTAAATCGTTCTATTTCTTTTTTGGAAGAATATTTAGGAAAATATCCGAATGATCGAATGTTGTTGAATAAGATTTCTTATCAGAAAAATCCTGTGTATGGATTTAATCAATTACCATCTTTTCTGACACCATTTTCCAATACGTTTGAATGGGATATTGAGTCTTTTAAAATTTTGAGTAAAACATATATTCAGAATACTGTTTTGGTTAATAAACGTGAAGATTATTGGCTTGCCGATGGAATTCAGATTTATTTGATGATGGAATATATAAATAAATTTTATCCAGAAATTAAAGCAATTGGTAATATTTCTAAAATTTGGGGAGTTCGAACTTTTAATATTTCAAAGCTTTCTTTTAATGATAAATATTCTTTTGTATATCAGTTCACAATTCGAAAAAACCTAGATCAGCCTTTGGAAATGCGAGCAGATTCTTTGTCAAATTTTAATCGAAAAATTGTTAATAAATACAAAGCAGGTTTAGGTTTAAGATATTTGGATAATTATATCGAAAAAGATATTGTGAAAAATAGCATTCAAGAATATTTTGAAGAAAATTATTTAAAAAAATCTAAGACTTCTGATTTTAAAAAATTGGTTTTAAATAGAACGGATAAAAAATTAGATTGGTTTTTTAAAACTTATTTGGAAACAAAAGAAAAGATAGATTTTACCATTAAAAAAGTAAAAGTTGTAGGAGATTCTCTTGAAGTAACAATTAAAAATAAACGAAAATTTACTGCACCACTTGCTTTATATGGTGTGAAAAATAAAGAAGTAAAATATAAAACTTGGGTAACTGGAGTTGATTCTATCAAAACGGTACGAATTCCAAAGGGAGATTTTGATAAAATTGCCTTGAATTATGAATTTTTATATCCTGAGTTGAATTCTAGAGATAATTGGAAAAATATTAAACCAAAATTATTCAATAGACCTATTAAATTCAGACTTTTTAAAGATGTGGAAGATCCATATTATAATGAAATTTTCTATAGACCGAATATTAAATATAACTATTATGACGGAATTTCTCTTGGGGCTTCTTTTAGTAATGGAGCCATTTTGAAAAAGAATTTCTTGTACAAATTTTCACCACTATATGCTACTAAAAGTAATACATTAGTTGGTTCTGCATCGGCTATTTATCAATACTATCCAGAAGAAACTAATATTTATCGTTATTCGTTTGGAGTAGGAGGTTCGTCTTTTAATTATGCGCCCGAATTGTCTTATAAAAAATTGACACCTTTTGTAAATATAGAATTAAAACGAAAAAGTTTAAGAGATGTTGGGAGTAGAAATTTCTATGCAAGCTATGTGATTGTAGACAAAGAACGAGGACCAGTTTTAGAAGATGATCCGGAGTCTTATAAATACAATGTTTTTAGTGCAGGATATTCTTTTTCTAAACCGGAACTTATCGAAGATTTACGTTATAATATCAATTTTCAATTGGCGGATAATTTTGCAAAAACATCTTTAGATCTTCGTTATCGTTTTTTGTCAGAAACCAATCATTATTTTGATTTTAGATTATATGCAGGAGCTTTTTTGAAAAATAATACACATACGGATTATTTTAGCTTTGCTTTGGATAGGCCAACAGATTATTTATTTCAGTACAATTATTTCGGACGTTCTGAATCTACAGGTTTCTTTAGTCAACAATACATTCCTGCGGAAGGAGGATTTAAATCAAAACTAGAACAGAATTTTGCCAATCAGTGGATGGCTACGATGAATGGAAGCCTTGGTATATGGCGTTGGGTAGAGTTTTATCAGGATGTTGGATTTTTGAAAAATAAAAATGAAAAAGTGTTTTTTGCACATGATAATGGAATTCGTTTGAATTTCATACACAATATCTTAGAGATTTATTTTCCACTTTATTCAAATAATGGATGGGAAGTAGCACAACATGGCTATGCTTCAAGAATTCGCTATGTTTTAACAATTCGACCAAATAAAATTATCAATTTTTTCCGAAGAGGCTTTTATTAATAATTAATGATATTTGGTTTTTGTTAAATTTAATTTATTAAAATTGAGTTTTAGTTGAACATAATTCATAAAAACCTGAAAATAGTTCGAATTTTTAAACAATTTTTAATTCCGACTCAAAAATAGTACATTTGCCCTATTCACTAATGCAATTAAAATTATGTCATCAAAATCTTCAACTATAAAGAAAGAACAAATTTCATTTAACGATTTCAAAGCCGAAGTTTTAAGCGACTATAAAACAGCTCTTATCTCAAGAGAATGTAGTCTTTTAGGGCGTCGTGAAGTTTTAACTGGAAAAGCAAAGTTCGGAATTTTCGGAGACGGAAAAGAAGTACCACAGCTAGCAATGGCGAAAGCTTTCCAAAATGGAGACTTCCGTTCTGGTTATTATAGAGATCAAACTTTTATGATGGCAATCGGACAATTAACTCCACAACAATTCTTCGCTGGATTATATGCTCACGTAGATATCAAAGCAGATCCAATGTCAGCAGGAAGACAAATGGGAGGTCACTTTGCTACTCATAGTTTAAATGAAGACGGTTCTTGGAAAGAGCTTACTAGCCAAAAAAATTCTAGTTCAGATATTTCTCCTACAGCAGGACAAATGCCACGTTTATTAGGATTGGCGCAAGCTTCTAAAATGTATCGTAATATTGATGGATTAAAAGAAGGATTCACTAAATTCTCTAAAAATGGTGATGAAATTGCATGGGGAACGATCGGGAATGCTAGTACAAGTGAAGGATTATTCTTTGAAACAATCAATGCTGCTGGTGTTTTACAAGTACCTATGATTATCAATGTTTGGGATGATGAGTATGGAATTTCTGTACACGCAAAACACCAAACTACAAAAGAAAATATTTCGGAAATTTTAAAAGGTTTCCAAAGAGATGAGAAAGGTGAAGGATATGAAATCTTTGTTGTAAAAGGATGGGATTATGCTACTTTAGTTGAAACTTACCAAAAAGCTTCAGCTTTTGTACGTGAGAATCACATTCCTGCAATGATTCACGTTCGTGAGTTAACACAACCACAAGGACACTCTACATCAGGATCACACGAAAGATATAAATCTACAGAAAGATTAGCTTGGGAAGCTGAGTACGATTGTATTGCACAAATGCGTAAATGGATTCTTGAGTTTGAGAAAGCTAACGGAAAGAAAGATGTTCTTAAGTTAGTAGAATCAGAAGAAGAGTTAATTGCGATGGAAAAAGAAGCGAAGAAAATCGTTTCTAAAGCAAAAAGAGATGCTTGGGCTGCGTTTTCTAATCCTCAAAAAGAAGAAAGAGCAGAAGCAGTTGCTGTGATTAATGCTTTAGCAGATAGCAGTGAAAGTAAAAACTTCATCGCTAAATTAGCAAATGATTTAAATGCAATTGTAGAGCCATCAAGAAAAGATATTCTTTCTACTGCAAGAAAAGCTTTACGTTATGTTCGTTCTGAAAATACTGCGGAAAGAACTAATTTAATCAACTGGATTGCAAATTATAAAGCTGTAAATCAAGCAAAATATAGTAGCGAATTATACAACGAAACTGAAACAGGAGTTTTAAACGTAGAGGAGGTATTACCAACTTACGGAGAAACTAGAGAGTCTGTTGATGCTCGTGTTGTAATGCGTGATAACTTCGATGCAATTTTTGAAAAACACCCTGAAGTAGTAATCTTCGGAGAGGATTCTGGAAAAATTGGAGATGTAAACCAAGGTTTAGAAGGAATGCAAGAAAAATATGGAGAGTTCCGTGTGGCAGATGCAGGAATTCGTGAGGCTACAATTATTGGTCAAGGAATTGGAATGGCAATGAGAGGTTTAAGACCAATTGCTGAGATTCAATACTTAGATTATTTATTATATGGTTTACAAATTATGAGTGATGATTTAGCTACAGTTCGTTATAGAACGGCTGGAAAGCAAAAAGCACCACTTATCGTAAGAACTCGTGGACACCGTTTAGAAGGAATTTGGCATTCAGGTTCTCCAATGGCAACAATCTTAGGATCATTGAGAGGAATGTATGTTTTAACTCCAAGAAACATGACAAAAGCTGCTGGATTCTATAATACTTTATTAGAAACTGATGAGCCAGCTTTAATTGTGGAGAACTTAAACGGTTACCGTTTAAAAGAAGATTTACCAACAAACTTAGGAGAATTAAGAACACCAATCGGAGTTGTAGAAACTGTAAGAGAAGGTTCTGATATTACTTTAGTTTCTTACGGATCTACTTTAAAAATCGTTCAAGAAGCTGCACAAGAATTAGCGCAATATGGAATTGAGGCTGAAATTATTGATGCACAATCTTTATTACCATTTGATATCAATCACGATACTGTGAAGAGTATTGCGAAAACAAATAGATTAATGGTAATTGATGAGGATGTTCCTGGAGGAGCTTCAGCATACTTATTACAAGAAATTTTAGAGAACCAAAATGCTTATAGATTCTTAGATAGTAAGCCAACTACTTTAGCAGCGAAAGCAAACAGACCTGCTTATGGTAGTGATGGAGATTATTTCTGTAAGCCATCTCACGAGGATATTTTTGAAGCTGTTTATGCAATCATGAATGAAGCTAACCCAACTGAATATCCTGAATTATTCTAGAATAATTTAATTTATCTATATAAGAGCCTGTTTAAATTTATATCAAAAAATTTCAGATGCTTCTTAAAAGCTCTTTTTTGTCTTTTTTCTCGTCCATAGCGATGCTATGCACTCTAAAAAAGCCTTCAAAATAGCAATTTAATAAGTTCTAAAATAAATTCTGATACAATTTTAAACAGGCTCTGAAAAAAATGAAAAACCATTCTGAGTTATCGGAATGGTTTTTTTGTGTTTTGTAGTTTCTTACTTGTAATGTCATTTTGTATGGTTGCACAATCTTTTAGTTTAGTCCTATAGTCTTCTTTTGTATAATATAATTGTTAGTTCCCCTTGTTGAAAATGAATAAAGATGTAAATGTTTTGATTTATGTGAATTTTTCTTTTAAAAAAAGATTAAACAACGCTAAAATTAAATCTTGACTATTCTTTTAACTAATTGATTGTTATTTATATATTTGGATGAATTGTTTTTTAAAATTCTTTTTAAAAGGAATTAGATAGATTTAAAATTTCTATTAAAAAACACAAACTATGAAAACTTAAAATCAAAATAATAATATGGAAACAATTGAAGATAAAGTTGTGGATTTAGTACTCTATAGAGATATAGAAGAAATAATAAAACTTATCGAATCAAAGGAATTTGACGTAAATTCTTTTATCAGTTTAGATCGTTCGGCTCTTACTTTAGCGGCCGCTTGTAATTATACAGATGTAATGGAATGCTTGATAGCAAACGGAGCTGATATTAATTTAAACAATGAAGGAGATTTAGGTTATACGCCGATTGAGACTGCTGCAAGAGAAGGAAAATTAGAAGCTGTTCAGCTTTTGATAGACCATGGTGCAGAAATAGACAAAGGAAATACGATAAATACAAATGCTTTGTTGGCAGCTTGTATTGGAAGATTTGATGAGGTTGTAAAATTACTTTTAGATAATGGAGCTGATATTCATCATAAAGACAATAATGGACAGACTGCTTTGGATTATTTATGTAGATATGCTATTTCTTGGAGTAATAATGTAACGATTACAGAAACTATTGATGGGGTTACTACAGAAAAGGAAAATACAAGTTTTCAAGAACATACACGTATTTTGGAATTGTTACTGTCTAGAGGAGCAAATCCGAATTTGGAAACAGCTTATAATTATACTGCTTTTCAGATTGCAGTGGTAACAGATTCTGTTGGTTTTATTGATGTTTTGTTGAAACATGGAGCAGATATTAATTATGTAAACTCGAATGGAGCAACAGCTTTGTATTTGGCAGCAAGTAACAATATTTCTGAGGAGATGCTTCAGTTGTTATTAGAAAATAAGGCAGATTATAATTTTCAGACGAGCCTAGGAAATTCACCATTACATATTGCAGCAAATCATGGAGATACGAAGTTTTGTGAAATGCTTTTGTCTTCTGGAGCAAACATTGATATAGAAAATGAGTCGAAAGGAACTCCTTTGTTATATGCTGTTTGGAATAAAAAAATAGATACAGCAAAAATACTTTTAGAAAAAGGAGCTAGAACAGATATTAAAGTTACAGAAGGATCGGATGATTTAGAAATAGGAGATGATGCGGCTACGTTGATTAGAAAAAATAATATAGAAGAATTAATGTCTTATATTGATTAAATATTTAATCTTTTAAGATTAATAAAATAAACAGTGTCTTGCTTTGAGATGCTGTTTTTTTTGTTTGAAAGAGTTTTTAAAATACTTAAATGATATATTTTCTATATTTGAAAAAAATTAAAAAAAAGCAGATTAATAATCGCAATCTGTTATTGAATTAAAATTTTAAAAAAAAACTATGAAGAACTATATCTTACTTTGTTTAATCTTACAAGGTTTAATTTCCTATTCTCAAGATTCTAAAAGTTTATTTGTTTTTAATGACGAAAACTATAAGTATGGTTATATGGATGCTGAAGGAAATGTAATAATTGAGCCACAATTTGATTATATAAGCAAAGAAATTCTAAAACCAGGAAACTATACAAAGATTCAAAAAGATAATTATTTTGGATTAATGGATTTTTCAGGGAAAGTTATTGTTGAACCAGAATATGATAATATTTGGTATGATAAAAATCCAGATTGCATTAAAGTTGCTTTAAATGATAAATATGGATTTGTTGACGAAAATGGTAATATTATTATTGAACTCAAATATGAAAATGTAGAATATATTAATTCATTAAATATTTTTATATGTGAAGAAAATGATAAATGGGGATTGTTAAATGGTGATGGAGAAGTTATTCTTGAACCAAGATATGAAAAAATAAAATTTGATGATTTTCCAGATATATTTAGAGTAAAAGAAAATGATAAGTGGGGATTGTTGAATGAAAAAGGAAAAATTATTCTTGAACCTACTTATGCATATATGGGGCAGTTTTATAAATCCGATTTAGCTTCTGTTACAGTAAATAATAAGGAAGGATTTATCAATACATATGGAGAAATAGTTATAGAACCTAAATATGATTTTGTAGATCAATTTGATAGTACATATTGTAAATTAGGACATACTAAAGTTAAAGTAAGAGATTCTTATGGAGATTTAAAATCGGGAATTATTAATGCTAAAGGGGAAATACTACTTGATATAATATACGATAGTATTATGAATTTTGGTGTAAATGATTTAACATGTGTTAAATTGAATGGGAGATATGGCTTTATTAATGATAAAGGGGAGGTGGTTATAGATTTTAAATATGATTATGCAGAAGAATTTGGAGATGATGAATATACGGTTATTTGGAGTGAAGAAGGAGTAGGTTTGATAAATAAGAAAGGAGATGTTCTTATTCAGCCATATTATGAAACAGTTACAGATTTTAGAAATTCAAATATTGCACGAATTACTAAAAATGGCTATTTTGGTTATATAGATGATAAAGGAAATATTATTCAACCGTTAGAATTAGATTATTGTGATCCTTATCCGTTTGATAGTAGTGGTTTAGTACCAATTCAAAAAAATGGTAAATTTGGATATATGAATAAAAAAGGTGAAGTAGAAATTCCGTTTCAATTTGATTCGGCTTATGGTTTTGGAGATGGTATTTACGCTGCTGTTGAAATTAATAAAAAAAAGGGGTTTATAAATAAAAAAGGAGAGTTGGTAATTCCTCTTCAATATGATGGGGCATTTAGTTTTGATAAAGATGGTCTGGCTAAAGTAGAGTTAGATTATAAATGGGGGATTATTAATACAAAAGGAGAATTTATAATTGAACCACAATTTGGTTATATTAAAGATTTTAATAAAAATGGTGTTACTAAAGTGTTTTTAACAACAAAAGACAGAAAAAGAAAATACGGATCTATTGATGGAGAAGGAAATATTATTATAAAGTTTCTTTTTGACGAAATAAAGATCTATCCTGGAAGGAAACTAGCTCATGTGGAGTTTGGGAAACGTAAAGGCTTAGTTGATTTTAAAGGAAATTTTATTGGATTTACTGAAGAAGATATTACTGCTGAAGAAGCTAAAAGTACATCTGAATAAAAAAACTTTCAACATAGAAAATGATTATTTTTTTAAAAAAAAGTTTTGCTGGAGAATAAAATTAAAAATCGGATTAGTCTTTGAAATTTAGTAACTTAAATAAGTTTAAATTTTTTTAAAAACTGATAAGATGAATTATCCAAGAGCATTTTCACATATAGGAATTACAGTTCCAGATCTGGACAAAGCAATTTCTTTCTACACAAAAGTAATGGGATGGTATTTATTAATGGGGCCAGAAACCGTCGAAAAAGAAACTGAAACAGCAATCGGTAAAATGTGTATTGATGTTTTTGGAGAAGATTGGGAGAGTTTCCGAATTGCACATCTTTCTACATCAGACAAAATAGGAATTGAGCTTTTTGAATTCCCGCAAACAGAAGGGAAAGCAGATTTTAATCCTTTTAGAACAGGGCTTTTTCATTTTTGTGTTCAAGACCCAAATATTGAAAGTTTGACGCAAAGAATTGTAGAAGCAGGAGGGAAGCAAAGAATGCCAATCCGAGAATATTATCCAAATGATAAACCTTTTAAAATGGTTTATGTAGAAGATCCGTTTGGTGTGGTATTCGAAATTTATACGCACAGTTATGAATTGACATATTCCTCTGGAGCTTATGTTTAAAAATAAAAAAAGCACTCTAAAAATAGAGTGCTTTCTTCTTCGTGTATTTATATAAAAAGATGCAAAATCTTATACCGCTTGGAATAAGAAAATTGCATAGACAAAAAATCTCACATATCGGAATAATCCTAGGATTAGAAGCCATCTAAACGAATAACCTGTAATACCTGAAATTAGTGTAACCATAGAAAATGGAATTGGTAATAATGCAGCAATTACAATAAAGAAACCTCCCCATTTTTTTAGGTTTGTGAAAAGTTCACTGTATTTCTTAGTTACCCAGAAATGTATTTTTGGAATATGCTCAATCTTCATTCCTATTGCATAAGCAATAATACCTCCTAAATAAGAAAGTGTTGCTAAGAAACCTACAAGTAACCAAGGATTGACTCCAATGCTTTCTCCTTGCGTTTTACTCCACATAATGAATAGATCAGGTGGAATAAGCCCAAGAACCGTCTCAGACGCTGTAAATATCACATAAACCAATGTATCAGAAACATTATCTACAATTAATTGAAAAATTTCTTTCATTGTGATAACAAATTTTTCAATAATGAAGAATATTCCTACAACAATAGCAACAACAATAAGTAGACTCTTTAAGTTTTTTCTTAAAAAAGTAAAAAGCCCAGTCCTTTTCAAATATTCATAGTATAATCTTAAAAATCTCATTTTCTTTTCTATATTTTTTTGGCAAATTCTTCCGGATCCGCTACTACATGATAACGTGGATCATCGATTGCCTCCATAATAATCTGATTAAATTTCATATTACTCTTACAAAGAAGTTCTTTACATTCTTCGCTCAAGTGTTTTAATTTTACTTCTTTTCCCGCTTTTTCATATTTTTCTACTAAATTATAGATAGCTTCGATTCCAGAATGATCGCTAATTCTTGATTCGATAAAATCAATTTCCACTTTTTCTGGATCGTTTTTAATATCAAATTTTTCGTTGAACGCCGTTACAGATCCAAAGAAAAGTGGTCCCCAAATTTCATACACCTTAGTACCATCTTCCTTGAAAACCTTACGAGCACGAATTCTTTTAGCATTTTCCCAAGCAAAAACTAATGCAGAAATGATAACTCCAGCAAATACCGCAATAGCAAGGTCAAAAATAACCGTGATTACAGAAACTGCAATTAAAACAAAAGCATCTGCCATAGGAATTTTACGAATAATACGTAAACTAGACCAAGCAAATGTTTCGATTACCATCATAAACATTACTCCAACTAAGGCAGCAATAGGAACTTGTTCGATTACTCCATCAGCAAACAAAATAAATGATAGCAAAGTAAGTGCCATCATGATTCCTGACAGTCTTCCACGTCCGTTTGAGTTGATATTAATCATCGTTTGCCCAATCATTCCACAACCACCAGTTCCTCCGAAAAGTCCACTAGTCACGTTTGCAACACCTTGTGCAATACATTCTTTATTTCCATCTCCTCTTGTTTCTGTTAATTCGTCTACTAAGTTCATTGTCATTAAAGACTCAATAAGACCAACACACGCTGCCAAAAAGGCATAAGGAAGAATAAAGTATAGAGTATCTAAATTAACAGGTAATTTATCCCAAAGTTCTGTATTGAAAGTAGGGAATGAACCTTTTAATCCTGTTCCTCCTCCTTCAATAATATAAGAACCAACAGTAGACACGTTTATATTTCCAAATTTTACAACCAAACTTGTAACCACAATTGCTGTAAGTGCAGCAGGAAGTTTCTTCGTAATTTTAGGTAAAACAAAAATAATCGCCATAGTAAGTAATACCAATCCAGCCATTGTATACAATTCTGTTCCATGCATCCAAACATCTTGGAATTTACCTAAAACATCAGGGTCTGTATTTGGAACCTTATGTTTAAACATATTCAATTGCGCAAGGAAAATTACAATTGCCAAACCATTTACGAAACCAAGCATCACAGGGTGAGG
Organism: Aureivirga sp. CE67; assembly: GCF_015767245.1. GTDB lineage: Bacteria > Bacteroidota > Bacteroidia > Flavobacteriales > Flavobacteriaceae > Aureivirga. Next base: position 336,713 of record NZ_JADOTV010000001.1, on the reverse strand, counting down.
TATTAGACGAACAAAACGCCCAAGTTTGAAATATCCGGCAGCAATTTGTATAAGTCCCATCAAGATAACTGCTCCGAATAGATACAGGAATCCCATATTGTCAATTGGGTTTTCAAAAGCTAAACCTTTTGCATGTCCTTTTGCAATCATGTCAACAAAAATTACGGCAACTGCCCCAGCAGCTCCAGAAATTAGTCCTGGTCTACCTCCAAGGATTGCTGTAATAATTCCAACGATAAATGCACCGGTTAATGCTACAATTGGATCAATTTGTGCCACAAAAGCGAAAGCAACAACTTCCGGAACCATTGCCAAGGAAACCGTAATTCCTGCAAGAACATCATCTTTTGTGTTTGGCGTTATTTTTCTAATAAACTCTGTCATACCTTTATTCAAAATTCTTTACTCAAAAAGACTGCAAAAATACAGCTATTATTGTGAATAACAAAAGTATAGTTATAATTAAAACCAAGGAATAAAAGCGGGGTTTTAATAACTTGTTATTTAGATATTTATCAGTTTATTAACGATTAAAAAATATTATTCAAATAAAAGTCGAATGTTTGCATAGGTATTTTTCAATGCCGTTTCTTTTTGTGCAGAATTTTTAAAAATAACTTCTGTGATATCTTCTTCCAATTGTGGCGTAAGTTTCCCATCATAAGAAGATTTCATGTCAAACCAGTAGCTAATTTTTAATATTAATTTTTCTTTTCTTGAGAAAATATGGTAAGTAGTTTTGTTTTGGTTTAAAATTTCTAAACCTTCTATTCCACATTCTTCTTCAACCTCTCGGATTGCAGCTTCTTTTTGTGTTTCTCCTTTTTCAATTTTTCCTTTTGGTAAATCCCACTTATCGAATCTTTTGATAAATAAAATTTCATCTTTTTCATTTTTAACAATTCCGCCAGCAGCTTTCTCGATTTTAAAGAAACTCTGAAATAATTTCCAGTCTTTTTCTAGATTTTCGCAATAAAAAGTTGCTTCGATTGCTTCGTTGTTAAACATTTTTTGAATAACTTCATGAACATTATTTTCGTTCATGATTATCATGTCAGAATTTTCGGAATTTTTTACACTATCTGTCAAAATAATTGGATAGTCATTGACAAAAACTTTATACATTTGCATTATGATTTCGAACAAAGATACAGCAAAAAAAACAGCAGAACTATTATTGCAAATTAAAGCAATAAAATTACAACCGTCAGAGCCTTTTACTTGGGCTTCAGGATGGAAATCTCCAATTTATTGTGATAACAGAACAACTTTATCATTTCCCCCAATTCGCAACTATATTAGAGAAAACATCGCTAAAATAATTGAGGATACTTATGGTAAACCAGATGTGATTGCTGGTGTAGCTACAGGAGCAATTGCAATGGGAGTTTTGGTTGCTCAATTTTTAAATGTTCCTTTCGTATATGTTCGTCCTGAACCAAAAAAACACGGACGTCAGAATCAAGTGGAAGGATTTTTAGAAAAAGGAAGTAACGTTGTTGTGATTGAAGATTTAATCAGCACAGGGAAAAGTAGTTTAAATGCCGTAGAAGCACTTCGTAATGAAGGAGCAACAGTTAAAGGTATGGTAGCTATTTTTTCTTATGGATTTGATATTGCTAAAACGAATTTTAAAGAAGCTAATGTAGAACTTACAACATTGAGCGATTATGACCATTTATTAGAATTGGCAAATGATAATCACTACATTAATTCTGAAGAAAAAGAAGCTTTAACAAAATGGAGATTTAGTCCAAGTACTTGGAATCAATAATTTTTTAAAAAGCAATTATGGAATTACAAACTAAAAAAATTACGGCTCAAAAAAGTCAAGAAGAGATTTTTAACTTTTTGACAGATTTAAAAAACTTTGAGCAATTAATGCCTGAAAATATCGAGAAATTTGAGGTAGATGGAGATTCTTTTCTTTTTTGTTTGAAAGGGATGCCAGAAATTCGTTTAGTATTAAATGAACAAACTCCAAATGAAAAGATTGTTTTAGGAGCAGCAAGCAGTAAACTTTCTTTTTCTTTAATAGGAGCTATTGAAAGTGTGGATGCAAATTCAAGTGATGTTCAATTATTCTTCAAAGGAGATTTTAATCCGATGATGGCGATGATGGTAAAGAAGCCACTTCAAAAATTCATGGATGTATTAATTGAAAATATTGAAAAGCTATAAAGCGTTATTTTTAATAGAAAAAAAAGAGGTTGTCTGTAATGGGCAACCTCTTTTTGATTAAAAAAATATTTATTTAGTTTTAATTGCTTGTATTTTAAGACTTACGTAATTAAATTAATACTCTATAATTAGAAGAATAGAGGTTTACTTATTTTGAAAGGTAGGTCATCTTTTATGTAAAAAGAAAGACTGCATGATTTTTGCTGATTATGAAATTTTAAAGATTAGCTGAATTTATAATTAGTGTAGAAATTGAATCATAAATTGTTGAGTTAAAAAAGATGGTCGGGGGTGTTAATTAAAATAAATAGTTGAGGATATGAAAAATACTTTTTATAAAAAAATATAAACAAATAGGTTACGACTTAATAAAAACTTAATATATCACACTAGATATTGTAAAGGAATATAAAATGTGATGGCTATTATGATAAATTATATGACCGACCATCTTAACTTGTTGTAAAGGTATGTAATAATGATTTTTGAATGCAAATAACTGAAAGTGTTTAACTTATGTTTAACTTTCTTTAAGAATTACTAATGAAAATATCGTGGATTTTTTAAGTATTTTATATGTAATCTTTCAATGAAATATAAAAAAGAAGATTTAGATTACTTATTTGTAAGAATATTTTTTTTGTCAATTTATTTTCAAAATCAACAGATTATTTGAGAAGAAAAATATAAATCTGAAGAAATTAAATAGGATAAAATCGATTAAAAATAAAAAACCTCCTAATCTGAGATAGAGTAGGAGGTTTTTGTTATTTTTTTTCTTTTTGATCTCTAATTTGAGAAACTTTAATTTCCATTACAGTTGCAATAGAAGTTGCTCGATTTTTGATGATATGTGCATTTTCACCTTCGAAATTTTCATCAACTGTTTGTTTGAAAAAATCCAACCATTTTTGAAAATGTTTACGTTCAAACGGAAATTGTTTATTTTTTTCTAAATGAGGTTGCATTGCATTTTTCTTGTAGGTATTAGAGTAGAATAAAATATTATCCCAAAAATCTACCAAGACTTGCAAATGCTCTTCTAAAGAATCATTTTCTACAATCTCAGAAAAAAAATGATGCATTTCTGCATCATTTAATAGTTTTTTATAGAATTGACTTACTATAAGGTATAAATCTTCTCTATTTTGAATGTCTTTTTTCATCTTACAAAAAAGCTTTTCCAAAAGCAATTGGAACTAAATCTGTTAAAGAATTTGTCTTATAAATTTCTCCTTCAGCTCCCATAAAATACACTTCCATCGGTGCGTTTTGTTTTTGTTCGTATTCTAAAAGCGTTTGTCTACATCCTCCACAAGGTGCAACAGGAGTAGTGTTTTTAGATTTTCTTGATGTCGCTGTTAATACGATTTTCAGGATTTTTTCATCTGGATATTCTGAAGAAGCTTTCCAAACAGCTACTCTTTCAGCACAAATTCCAGAAGGATAAGCTGCATTTTCTTGATTATTTCCTGTAATCACCTCTCCATTTTCCAATAATAAAGCCGCGCCTACTTCAAAATCCGAATAAGGTGCATAAGCAATTTTTCTTGCTTCTACAGCCTTGTTCATCAGCTCTTTTACATCATTTGGTAGCTCATCTACATTCTCAAAAACCGTAACCGAAGTTGTGATTTGTATTTGTTTCATCGTCTATACAATTTATAGAACAAATTTACTAATCTTTTCTTTAATCTTCGTAAGAGTTACCGAAATTAAATGCTATAGAGAATCTTAGCGTATTTTCTAATGGATTTGCAACATCTCCTGCGTTTACTAAGTAGGATAAATCAAGATTTGTAGATTTAAATTTAAATCCTAATCCCGTTGTAAAAAATTGTCTAGCTCCTTTTAATTCATTTTCGTGGAAATATCCAGCTCTTAATAAGAATAACTCATCATAAGAATATTCAGCAGCAACACCATAAGTGATTTCTTTCAACTCTTCGCTAAATCCTCCTGGAGCATCTCCAAATGATTTAATGATTCCTTCGAAAAATCCAGTATCATCATATTTTGTTGGATCAGCTGGATCTGGAGTTGGTACTAATAATTTATTAGCTTCTAAACTAATTCCAATTGTGTTATAGCTATCTAAGATAAAGTCAAAACCTGCACCTAACTTTAAATTAGCTGGCATAAAGCTTTCTTGACCTCCATCTACATAAGAAACTTTTGGTCCAATATCTGAAATATTAAATCCTCCTCTAATACGTCCGTTGAAATCTCCTAAGTGCATCTCATCAGATTGGTAGTACCCTGAAACTCCAACTGTAAATGTATTAACAGCTTTTATTTCGTTTCCTTGCGTTAATTGTACACCTAAATCCGAACGAACATATTTTAATTCAACCCCCATACTATACTTTTCACTCAACTTAAGAGCGTAAGCACCACTAAGAGCTAATTCGTTCATTTTGGATGTTCCTTGAGGAGCACCAATATTATCTGTTAATTGGATTTCTCCTAAATTGAAATATCTTAAACCTGCAGACCAAGCAGATCTTTCATTAATTCTATTTCCGAAAGCAATAGCTCCTACGAAAATATCATCTGTTAATTCTCTTAACCAAGGAGTATAGTTAACTCCTACAGCAAACTGATCTTTTAAGAAAGCATATTTTGCTGGATTATGAAACTGAGATTGTGCATCTGCTGAAGTTGTAGCACCAACATCTCCCATACCTCCAGCTCTTGCGTCAGGAGTAATTAATAAAAATGGTGCTGCAGTTGTAATTGGATTTGGTTCTTTATTAGTATCTATTTCTTGTGAAAATAATTTTCCTCCAAGGATAGATAATGCTGTGAATAATAATATTTTTTTCATTTAGTAAATTGATTTAATCTTAACAAATATCTAATTTTTTATTGAAGTATCACTAGTTTTTCATATTTCTCTGCAGAACTACCGTCTTCCAGTGATTTAACTTTAAGTTTGTATACATAAACACCCTTTCCTATTTTATCTCCAAAATCATCTAAACCATCCCAAGTGATAGATCGAGCCAAGAAACCATCTGTTTGAATTACTTGATTGATAGTTTTTACTAATTTTCCAGTAACTGTAAATATTTGTACTTGAGTTTCTAATTGTTCATTTGGCCTATTATGTGTGAACCAAAACTCTGTATAGTTTACAAATGGGTTTGGATAATTCAAAACATTAGTTAAAGAAAGGTTAACGTCTTGTGTCACCACAAAATTCAACGAAGCTTCGTTCGAATTATTATATGTATCCCAAACTTTTAATGTTAAAGTATGTGGTCCTGGGTCTAAATCTTTGAAAGGATATCTAACACGTCCTTCTTTATAACTGTCTAATTCCGTTTCATAAAAATCATTCAAGATGATAGGGTTATTCTGATCTCCATCAATAAAAGCAACAATATCATGATCTACTGCAGTAAATGATGTATTGATTCCGTTTTCATCTTCTAGTAAAGCCAAAAATAATGGACTTTGATTTGTTGTTCCTCCACTTACAAAGCTTTCGTCGTTCATGAAAAGTTTAATTTGAGGTCCTTCATTATCTTCAGGTGCATTTTCATCCACACCTCCAACAATAACATCTAAATTATACCCAGTTTTATCTTCTTGATTATTATGAGCATAGAAACTTAGTTTTCCTGTTCCTTCAGAAATTTTAATATCTTTTGGTACAATAAATTCTAAATTGAATTTTCCATTTTGAACAGAAACTTTTCCAGTAAATATTTTACTTTCAATTGCTTCATATTCCATAAAAATATCATGTTGATCATTGTCTAACGTTGTTTTTGCTAAAGCTTTATCATAAATAGTAGCATAAAGTTCTCCATTAAAATCAGACAAAATATTTCCATTTTCATCTGTTACAATTCCTTCGAATTTTGGATGTGAAAGAGCTTTTAAAGTATCGAACTCTTCATCAATGTTTTTTCCATTTAATTTTGTAATACGAATATCTGTTTTAGGAACTGCCAGTTTCATCGCAGGATCCCCAATGAAATACGTATAATATCTTTCTGAGTATGTATAACTGTTTTTAGAAGCAATTAAAGCTTCAGAAATAGTGTAATCGTTTTCTTCTATTTGTGTTAGTTTATCAACAATTCGTTCATTTAAAATTCTCCCTGCCGGTTCAGAGATAGAACGAGTTGTAGTAATCATAGTTGTAGCACCTCCATTTTTATTCCAAAAAGTGAATTCTCCAGCAGTGTTTCTTTCAGGGTCATCAAATTTAGTGAACTCACAAGTAATAGTAATAAATAAAGGAAATGTAGTTGGATTTTCTAAATTGTTTGAATCCGTTATTTCTAGAATTCTCTCATGTGCCCATCCGTCTTCACCACCATGACCGAAATAATTGATAAATAAATTTCCCTTTTCAACAGCATCTGTTATGGCTTTGTTTACATCAGGGTACCTCTCTCCACCAGAAGAAATTTCTTGTTTATAACTATCAGCGTATATTTTTTTAATATTAAATTGTGGTTTTTGAAGGCTAATTTTTTTTGCAATTAATTCTTGACTTCCTTGTAAACGATCTTCCCAATTAGGATCGTCAATATCATCAGCAACTAAAGTGATGTCATTTCTCCATTTTCCAAAAGCTTCTACACTATAATATTTTAAAGTTTTGTCCACACTGTTTTTAGCATCTTCTACTGTTGTTACTAAAAATCTACCTGAAGCTACATCAATTTGATCATTTTTAGATAATCTTCCTTCTGAATCAACCGTTCCTTCATCATCATCTAACATTGCATAATAATCATCAGAAATATAAGTATTAGAGCTGAAGCTTTCCGTAGATTCAAATGAAGGTACGATATTATTGTTGTTCGGAATACGATCTTTATAATCATAACTTGCATCTCCAAAAAGACATAAATATTTTAGTTTATTCGTTCCATTATTATTTTCATATAAGAATTTTACAAAATCACGAATTCCTGTAATATCAGGAGAACCTGAAGAAAATTCATTATAAATCTGATGAAGAGGAACCACAATAGTACTTAAGTTACTATTTGTATTATGATGATTTGCTAATCTTTCTGCTTGTCCTACAAGTTCTTTAGAAGTAATTATTAAATAATCAATATTTTCTAAACTATGTAGGTTCTGATTTGCAACTTGTGGGTTATCAATCGGTGTAGGTAAGTAATAATCATCGTTTTCTAAAGCAACATATTCTTTAAGAGAATTTCCATTAGCTTTAAAACTTGTAGTACTTCCTGATTTATTGATAGGAACTAAACGAGGGTTTATATTATCTGAAACTTCCCAAACTGCAGTAATGTTATTTCCATTTTGTATTTGGAAGTTTACAACTCCATTCGTGTTTTTTGCTTCAAAACTTCGGAAAGAAAATTGTTTTCCGATACTTTGTAAATTTTTAAGACCAGAAATTTCAATATAATCTAAATATCCTCTGGCAGATGGATTTCCTCCATTTCTATATTCTATTGCAACAGAAACAGAATTTCCACTAGTACTGATATTTTTACTATTAACTTTTTCTCTTGCATAAATATTAGAAGTAGTACTCCCAAAACTTAAACTAAAAAGACTTTGATCATTTGCTTTGATTCTAGCTTGCGTACTGTTAGGAGCTTGAGATACCATCGCTACTCGAACTCTTACATCATTTACAATGTTTGAAAAAGGAATATTAAAAGTTTGATTGTCTTCTATATTAAATGGTTCTCCTAACCATACTGTTCCTAATGCTGCAATATTATAATTTTCTTTTTCATAAAAAGTAAAATCATAAAAAGAAGAAATAGTAGTAGAAGCATTCTGAGTTATTTCAGGTAAAGTTGTGATTCTTTTTCCTTGTCCTTGATCTACTGTGATAAAATAATAAGCAAAATCAGAATAAATATTTTGTTTATGGTTTGAAGAAATAAAAGCTTCATTTTCTTCTGTTTCCGCTATTTCTGTATGTTTCCAATTATGTGGACCCTGTGCATAAAATAAAACGTAGTCTTCATTATTAAAAACTCCATCATTTTCTCCACTTACAAAAATGGCATTTTCTTGAAGATCATCATGTCTAAAATCCCCAACAGTATTAGGAAGCATGTTTCCACCATTTCCATAAATACGAATATTTTTAGGATCTACACCACTTAAATTGATTCCTAAACCTTCGATAAATCCTTTGTCAAGTTTAAAAACTCCTGAAGTATCAATAGCGAATTTATACCAATTTCCATTTGCTAAAACAGAATTAGAAGTATTTGAGTTTCGATAATTTCTTTGTCTTTTACCTTTCAATTTATATTCAATAGAAAAAGAGGTGATTTTTTTATAAACTCCATTTTGTTTAACAATCGGAGTTAAATTGAAAATAAGATAAGTTTCGTTTCTTCGGTTTTTACAAACTAATTCGTAAGATGCTTTTTCAGGAATTTTATTTAAATCTACATTACCTAAACTTTTTGGGTCAATAGTTTGGTAAGAGATATTTGATAAAGAAGCTTCGTCTACTTCCTGATTTGCTGCAACTTTCCATTGCTTAAAATAATTAGGAAGAAAATCTGAATCAACAGAAAAACCTTTAACGATTGAGGTTCTGAAACTAAAATTATTAGAATAGGTAACTTGATAATTATCTTGCCACTCCAAGTTAATATCTTTTTTTTCAAAGTTTTGACCAAAAGTCAATTGAAGCATTGAAAAAAACAGTACAAGTAAAAAAAATCTTTTGTTTATCATAGTAAAGCAAACGAAAAAAAAACAATCTTATTATTAGTTAATAACTAAATTAATATTGAAATATTTTCACCTAAAGAGCTAGGGAAAACATGTTATTTAATTAAATCATTGCAAATATATATTTATTATTAAATTTTTTATACCTATAAATTGAAATACCTATAAAAAATCTATTTAGGCTATTTCTGTAAAATGTTTTCTTTGTTTTTAAAAGAAATATAATTAGGATAAAAATCTTTTAGTAAGAAATTAACAAGCTAAAAATAAATTAAAAAATAAGTTGAAATCCTAGTATTTATGCATTTTTGAAGGCTGATATTTATTTTGAATAATAAAAAAATACTATTTATTTAAAAAATTAGCATATACGAAATTAGCAATAAAATCGTTAAATAAATATGGAACAATTTACATAATAAAGAATTTATTGAATCGTTATTAACTATATAAATGTTAATTTTTTTTACATTTTATTAAGATAAATTCTTGGAAAAAAATTTTTTTAGTGTAAATTGCGCTACTTATAATAAAACCTTAAATGTTGAAATGAATATGAAAAATTTAGTTGGAAGATCGAAATTACTTCTAGCAGTTGTTTTGGCAGCATCGCTATTCAGCTGTAAAAGTAAAGAGAATTCTGGTAATAACAGTACTTCATTGACTGGGTGGACCACTAAGGATAAACAAAATGGTGGATTCTCAACTCACAAAAATTACAAAGGACAAGAAACTCCTCCAGGGATGGTTCTTATCGAAGGAGGTACATTTACAATGGGTTCTGTTCAGGATGACGTAATGTTTGACTGGAACACAACTCCAGTACAACAGCAAGTTCGTTCATTCTATATGGATGAAGCCGAAGTAACAAATGCAGAATACTTATTCTACTTAGAATGGTTAGAAATAGTATTCCCGCCATCAGAAGAAAATTATAAACACATTTACAAGTCTGCATTACCTGATACTTTAGTATGGAGACATGTATTAGGATTCAACGAATTATTAACTGAAAACTACTTAAGACACCCATCTTATGCGGATTATCCAGTAGTTGGAGTTAGTTGGATTCAAGCAAACCAATACTGTAAATGGAGAACGGACCGTGTGAACGAAAAAATCTTAATGGACAAAGGTTTATTAGATGATTTATATGGAGGAGACTCTATGAAAGTTCAAGGGAAAAACCACTTCGTTACAGAAACTTATTTAGCAAACCCAAAGATGTTATTTGACGGAGATTCTACTATTTACAAAAAAGGATTACCATCAAACAAAAAACTTAAGAAAAGACCTGCTAAAGGATCTTTCGTAGGAAGACATGCTAAAGTTTCAGATGGAGTATTATCTACTTCATTCCGTTTACCAACAGAAGCAGAATGGGAATATGCTGCTAAATCTTTAGTAGAATCAAGAGAGTATAACATCGTTAAGGAAAGAAAGAAATTTGCTTGGGGTGGAAAATATACAAGAAATAAAAATAGAAGAGGACACGGAGATCAGTTAGCCAACTTTAAGCAATATAAAGGAGATTATTCTGGACGTGCAGAGTGGAGTTCGGATGAGGCAGATATTACACAAAGAGTAAAATTCTACCCTCCAAATGCATTCGGATTATATGATATGTCAGGAAACGTAGCTGAATGGGTTGCTGATGTTTACCGTCCAATTATTGATGGTGAAGCAAGTGACTTCAACTACTTCCGTGGAAACATTTTCACTAAGAAAGAAATTGATGATGAAGGTAAAGTAGTAATGGTAGACTACGAAAACATGGAGTATGATACTTTAGATAACGGAAAAATCGTTGCTAAAGATATTCCTGGAGCTTTAAAGTATGTACCAGTTACTAAAGATGATGCTTACATGAGAAATAACTATGAGAAGTCTTACAACGTAGATGTTGAAGATGGAGACTTAGCTTCTACTAAGCACTATGACAAAACTGAAGAGGACTTCAAAGGAGAAGGAAAGGCTATGCCTAGAATGTATAACCACCCAATCATTCCTAGTGAAGTTGACGAAGAAGGACAAAGATCTCACGTTTACGATAAAGAAAAGAGAAATACTTTAATCTCTGATCAATCAAGAGTAATTAAAGGAGGATCTTGGAAAGATAGAGAGTATTGGTTAGATCCAGGACAAAGAAGATTCTTACCTGAGTATATGGCTGATAACTATATCGGATTCCGTTGTGCTACAGACCGTTTAGGACCAATGTCTAAGACAAGTAAAACTCCTTATCACCAAGGAACTAAAGGACCTAACAAGAAATAATATTTAGAATTTTTCAATTCATTCAAAAAAAGCCTTACAAAACGTAAGGCTTTTTTTATTTTTGTTATTATGAGAATAGAAGAGCTTTACCAATTATATAAAGAGAGTTTTCTGGTGGACACGGATACTAGAAAAATTCGAGAGAATAGTATTTATTTTGCTTTAAAAGGAGAAAATTTCAATGGAAATAAGTTTGCAATAGAAGCTTTGGAAAAAGGAGCTTCTTATGCTGTTGTTGATGAAAAAGAATACGCTTCTTCTGATAAAACAATATTAGTAGATAATGTTTTGGAGACACTTCAGATGCTTGCAACTTATCATCGAGAGCAATTAAAAATCCCGATTATAGGTCTAACAGGTAGTAATGGAAAAACTACTTCTAAAGAATTAATCAATGCTGTTTTATCTGAAAAATATAAGACACATGCTACTATAGGAAATTTAAACAATCATATTGGTGTTCCTCTTACACTTCTTCAAATGACTCCAGAAATTAAGCTTGGAATTGTTGAAATGGGAGCGAATCATCAAAAAGAAATAGATTTCTTGTGTAGAATAGCAAAACCAAATTTTGGATATATTACAAATTTTGGAAAAGCACATCTTGAAGGGTTTGGTGGTTTAGAAGGTGTTGTTAAAGGGAAAACAGAACTTTATAGATATATCAAAGAAACGAATGGACTTTTGTTTGTAAATAGTTCTATTGAAAGACAAATGAAAGAATCAGAAGGAATAGAAAGAATATTATTTGGTTCTGAAAACGATCTTCCAAAGACGATTTTTAAAGAACTGACTCCATTTGTGAAATTGGAGCTAGAAGGTGTAGAAATTCAAAGTAATTTGATTGGAATCTATAATTATACAAATATTGCAGCGGCTATTTCTATTGGACATTATTTTAAAGTTGAAAATTCTTTAATGAAAACAGCTATTGAAAAATATGTTCCTACAAACAATCGTTCTCAAATTCTTGAAATCAATGGAAATCAAATTATTCTTGATGCTTATAATGCAAATCCTTCTAGTATGAAAGTTGCTTTGGAGAATTTTTCTATGTTAAATGGAAGTTCAAAAATTGTTTTTCTAGGAGATATGTTTGAAGTAGGAGAGACGTCAGCAGAAGAGCATGAAGAGATTTTAAAACAAATTTCTGAGTATAATTTTGAAAAAATATTTTTACTGGGAAAACATTTTTCGGGTACAAAATTGTCTTCAGAAAATATTTTTAAATATGAGGATTTTGATAGTTTTAAAACTAAAAATAGAGAGCTTTTATCAACATTAGAAAATAAATTAATATTGATAAAAGGTTCTAGAGGTATGGCTTTAGAAAGAATTATTCCTTTAATTAAAAATGAATTATAACAATTCGTTTTTATGATAAGTGATTAAATCATCAATTGGACTTTGAATAACTCCTGCTACTTCAAGATTGTATTTGCTAGCAACAGTTTCCAACACATCTTGAAAATAATAAGCAATAGAACCAATGAAATAAATTGGAACTAAATGTGCATGAGTATAAGGAAGAATTCTACACATAAAGAAGTTTTCAAAACCGTCTAACATTATTTGTTTAATGTAGGAGTTTTCAATATGTTCGAATAAAAACTTAGAAAAAGAAGCTAAATAAGCATTCGGGTCTGGAAGGCTGTAAAGATTATATTTGATAAAATCAGCATCTAGGTTATAAGCTTGTTCAAACTTTTCGGCAATTTCTTTTGGCATTCGATGATAATAATAATCACAAATTAATTGTTTTCCAAAATAATTTCCACTGGCTTCGTCCATCAAAATATATCCTAGAGACTTTGCATTTTGCTCTACATTTTCCCCATCAAAATAACAACTGTTAGATCCTGTTCCTAAAATACAAACAATCGATTTTTGCCCTTGAGATGCTGCATAAACTGCTCCTAGCATATCATCTCCAATAACAATTTCAGCATTATAATAAACACCCTTTAATATTTCATTCAAAACAGATTTTGGAGTATCCGTACCACAACCAGCACCGTAGAAGAATACTTTTTTGACAAGTTCTCGATCTTTTACTAATTGAAAATCATTTACGATTCTACTCTCAATTATTTCTCTAGAAAATACGGTTGGGTTTAATCCTGCTGTGCGTAAGCGGAAAATCTCTTCTTTTTCGTCATTTAAAGCAATCCAATCTACTTTAGTTGAACCTCCTTCTGCTATTAAAATCATATTTAAAAATTTTATCTGGAAATGAAATATGATCCAAATAGAAAAATTATCTTATTTCAATTTGGGATTTATTTATTTTTCGTAAAGATACTTTTTTATCGTAGTTCTCAATTTAAGAACACTATTTTTTTATTATAATTTTAGGAAGAAAAGTAGAAGTTTTTAAAAATAGTCTTAAAGTTTGAATGTTTTTAACAATAGATTTTATGTGAAATTTCGTCTTCAAGTTAAAAATGAAAAATATTCTATTGATTTTCTTTTGTTTAAAATGAACTGAATCAAATTTATCTGATAATGAAAGAAAAAATAAGTATAGTCTAAGTTAAGGTTAAAATTTATTACAAGTCAGTGATAAACATGGATTAAACGAATTTTGATTGAAAAAGTTTAATTTAGTTCCATAAAACCCTTGTGAAAGAAAATAATTCTACCTCAATTTTTCGTATTTTCGCCACATGAAAAAGTTACGAAAAATATTATTTCCATTTTCTATTTTATACGGAGGGGTAACTTCCGTTAGAAATAAACTTTTTGATGTTGGAGTTTTGAAATCGACTTCCTTTGATTTTCCTACAATTGTAGTCGGAAATCTTAGTGTAGGAGGAACAGGAAAAACACCACAGATAGAATATTTAATTCGTTTACTAAAAGATTCCTATCACACAGCAGTTTTAAGTAGAGGGTATAAGAGAACTACCGAAGGATTTATCATGGCTGACGCTACTGTAAATGCTGAAATGATTGGAGACGAACCTTATCAATATTTTCGAAAATTTCAACATATTACGGTTGCAGTAGATGCAAATCGTGTACATGGAATTGAGGAAATTAAAAAGCAAAAACCTGAAACTGAAATTGTATTATTAGATGATGCTTTTCAACACCGAAAGTTGAACGCTGGATTTTATATTTTATTAACTTCGTATGATAGTTTGTATTCGCAAGATTTTATGCTTCCTGCTGGAAATCTTCGTGAATATAAAAGTGGAGCAAAACGTGCAAAAGCTATTATCGTTACAAAGTGTCCCGAAAATCTTTCTTTTGAAGAGCAGAAAAAAATAGAGCAAAAACTAAAACTGGAGCCAAATCAGGAATTGTTTTTCTCTAAAATTTCTTATGATGAAACATTGGTTTCTCAAGAGGAAAAAATACAACTTTCAGACATTTTAGATTATGAAATTGTTTTAGTCACAGGAATTGCAAAACCAAAACCTTTAGTTTCTTTTTTAGAAAAAAAAGGAGTCAAACTACACCATATAGAGTTTCCTGATCATCATCATTTTTCGGATCATGATATATTGAAAATCAATGAGAAATATCATGATATTCCGACAGAAAAAAAGATTATTTTAACAACAGAAAAAGATTATGTTCGTATCTTTGTTAAGCTTGAGAAGGTATTTTATATACCTATCAAAACAACTTTTTTTAGTCGAGAAGACATATTTAACAAACTCATTTTAGATTATGTGGGAGAAAGTACAAGAGACAGTTAAGTTTTTACAAGAGAAAGGAATTACAACACCTGATTTTGGAATTGTATTAGGAACAGGATTAGGAAACTTAGTAGATGTTATTTCTATAGAAAAACGTATTCCTTATGACGAAATCGTAAACTTTCCAGTGTCTACAGTTGAAGGACATCATGGAGAATTGATTTTTGGAGAATTAGGAGGAAAGAAAGTTCTAGCAATGCGTGGAAGATTTCATTATTATGAAGGATGGAAAATGAGTGATACAATTTTCCCAATCCGTGTGATGAAATATTTAGGTATAGAAAAACTGATTGTTTCAAATGCATCTGGAGGTGTAAAAACTGGATTTAAAGTTGGAGATGTAATGTTAATTACAGATCATATCAACATGATGCCAGAACATCCTTTGAATGGAGCAAATGACGAACGTTTTGGACCTCGTTTTGTAGATATGCATGAGCCATATGATTTAGAAATGGCACAATTAGTAAGAGATATCGCTATTGAAAATAATGTGAAATTACAAGAAGGAGTGTACCTTGCTTTACAAGGACCAACTTTTGAAACTCCAGCAGAATACCGTATGGTAAGGCTAATGGGAGCTGATACTGTAGGAATGTCTACAGTTCCTGAAGTTATCGCTGCAAAACATATGGGAATGAAATGTATGGGGCTTTCTGTAATTACAGATTTAGGAGTAGAAGGTCTTGTAGAACCAGTTTCTCATGAAGAAGTACAAGAAGTTGCGAAAGTAGCAGAAAAAGTAGTTTCTAAATTGGTAGTTGATTTCTTAGCAAGAAGTTAAATAAAAACTTAAACGATATAAAAAAACTCATTCTTTAATTAGAATGAGTTTTTTGTTTTAGAAGTTTTGTTTACAATATTAGTTTTTAATAATGTTGTAAAGTTTCAGTTTCTTACCATCTGTAGTTTTTATCTGAATAATATAATTTCCAGATGCAAGGTTTTCTAAGTTGATTTCAAGATGCTTTTGATTGCTTTTGAAATTTAAAACTACTTTTCCTGTAATAGAAAAAACACTTATTTCTCTATCTTTTTCAGTTTTAAAGTCCATAGCAAAAGAATCTCTTGTAGGATTTGGATAGAAAATAGTTTTAACATCTTCTAATTCTCCAACACTTACGTTATCACCATCACCATCACCATCACCATTTCCGTCTCCGTCTCCGTCTCCGTCACCATCACCATCGCCGTTTCCATCGCCATCTCCACCTGAATTATCTTCTTCACATAAAATACCTTTTGTAGCCAAATAAGCAGTGATTAATTTCCCCATTTCATGAAAATAAGGCATATTGAATAAAGAAATTCTATCTTGTGAAGAATGGTAACCTGGAGTGATATCATCGTTTTCCCAAGATTCCCCTAGAAGAACAGCTGCGTAATCATTAGCCCAAAAAGAAGCATGGTCGCTTGCGTAAGTTCCAGGGTTTACAACTAAAGGAGTAATATCTAAATTGTAAGTGTCTACTAAAGAAATAAGATCATCTTTGATTTGACCAGAAACAGCGTTATTATTAATATCGATGTCGAAAACTTTATCATTATCTCCATCATATCCCATCATATCAATATTTAAAACTCCAACAATATTTTTATTTTGAGAAAAGAAATAATCCGAGAAATGCTCACTTCCTTTTAAACCGATTTCTTCTTCATCCCAAAGTGCATAAATAATTGTATTTTCAAAACATTGATCTGCTAAAATTCTAGCTGCTTCTAAAACTCCAGCAACTCCACTAGCATTGTCATCCGCACAATAATAAGACACAGAATCATAGTGTGCAGAAACTATAAAAATATCATCAGGATTTACAGTACCTAATTGTGTTGCATAAATATTTCTTCCAGAGTTTGAATAGTTTTGAACCGTAACAGTCAGTCCTGTATCTTCTAATTTTTCTTTAATATAATCTGCAGATAAATTGTTGTTATAATTACTAACTCTATGTTCTATAGTAACGTTTTCACCATAAATTGTTGTAGGATCTTCTCCAGATAATTCTCGAACGTAAGTTGTAAGATTATCCAAACTTGTTTCTTCTACAAAACCCGTAATCGTGGGATCTTGAGCAAAAACAAATGAAGATATAAGAGTAATCAAAAGGGTAATTTTTTTCATGTAATAATAATTAGTTTAATAATGAGTATTCCGTGTGGGTGTTAACTAAAAATCAGGGTGTAAATATAAACATTTTACTTTAGACGTAAATATTTTAGTTTTATGACAAAAAAAAGAGTAACCAAATGAATGATTACTCTTTAATTTTATAATTTAAAATGGATTATGCAGTAACTTCTACAAATTTAGCATCTCCATCTACAGAAACCTTAATTAAGTTTTGTTTTGAAAGACCTTTCATTGCTTTGTCCCAACCTTTGTTGCTCAACCCAGCTTGTTCTTTCAACTCGTTTAATAAAACTTTCTCCTCAGCTTTTTGAAGAATATCGAAAACTACTTTTTCATTTTCTTTTAATTCTACTGTGATTTGTTTTTTCTCTGGACGCATTTGTGGGAAGAATAATACTTCTTGAATAGATGCGTTGTTCGTCATTAACATTACTAAACGGTCAATTCCAATTCCGATACCAGAAGTAGGAGGCATTCCGTATTCTAATGAACGAACGAAATCTTGATCGATAAACATCGCTTCATCATCTCCTTTTTCAGAAAGTTTTAATTGATCTTCAAAACGCTCTTTTTGGTCAATAGGATCATTTAACTCAGAATAAGCATTTGCTAATTCTTTTCCGTTTACCATTAACTCAAAACGCTCTGTTAATCTATCATTCGAACGGTGCTCTTTTGTAAGAGGACTCATTTCTTTTGGATAATCTGTAATGAATGTTGGTTGGATATAGTGGTGCTCACATTTCTCTCCGAATAACTCATCGATTAATTTTCCAACTCCCATTGTTTCATCTACAGGAATATCTACTTTTTTACAAACCTCACGAAGTTCTTCCTCATTCATTCCTGCAACATCATACCCAGTATGGATTTTAATTGCTTCTAAAATAGGAACTCTTGGATAAGGTGCTTTAAAGCTAATTTCGTTTTCTCCAACTTTTACAGTAGAATTACCAGTTGCTTCTACAGCTACTTTTTCTAATAATTCTTCTGTCATTCCCATCATCCAGTTATAATCTTTGTAAGCAACATAAAGTTCCATTACAGTAAACTCTGGATTGTGTGTTCTGTCCATTCCTTCATTACGGAAATCTTTCGCAAACTCATAAACAGCATCAAAACCACCAACGATTAATCTTTTTAAGTATAATTCGTTCGCAATTCTTAAATATAAAGGAATATCTAAAGCATTATGATGTGTTACGAATGGGCGAGCAGCAGCTCCACCAGGGATTGGTTGTAAAATAGGAGTTTCTACCTCTAAATAATCACGTTCATTAAAGAACTGACGCATTGCGTTTGTAATTTTTGTTCTTTTGATGAAAGTATCTTTTACGTGATCATTTACAATTAAATCTACATAACGTTGTCTGTATCTCAATTCTGGATCAGAAAATGCATCATGTACTTTTCCTTCCGCATCTGTTTTTACAGCTGGTAAAGGACGTAACGATTTAGACAAAAGAGTTAATTCCTTTATCTTAACAGAAGTTTCTCCAACCTTCGTTTTGAATACTTCACCCTTTACTCCAATAATGTCTCCCATATCCATTAATTTCTTGAATACAGTATTGTAAAGTGTTTTGTCTTCAGACGGAGCGATTTCATCTCTGTTAATATAAATTTGCATACGACCTGTAGAATCTTTTAACTCTGCAAAAGACGCAGTCCCCATGATTCTACGGCTCATCATTCTACCTGCAAGAACAACTTCTTTTCCTTCAAAACCTTCGAAATTTTCCTTGATATCCTTAATGTATGCAGTAGTTTTAAATTCTGCCGCCGGATACGGATCAATTCCTAAGTCTCTAAGTTTTTGAAGTGACTCTCTTCTTACAATCTCTTGTTCTGATAATTGCATTTTTGCCTATTTTTTAAAATCGTTTAACTTTATAAGGGGCAAATATACGATGTAATAAAATAATAAAGAGTGTAAAATTCGAAAGTATTTTGTGATTTATTAAAAAAGTATCAAAATATGTGAAAATATCACAATCTTTATTTTTATGTTATATTTAAAAAATTAACACTTAAACTTTATTGTTATGTGTTTTTTGAACGCAAAATGAGTTGAAAATTAATAAATCGTTAGAAAAAGTTCATTTTTAAATTAAGATAACTACTTGAGATTCAATTTTGTTTGAGATATGTTTGGAACTTAGTAAAATTAGCGTATCTTTGTAGGCCGCAAAATAATTAGCGGTTTAGTTGTGTTGTTTTGGCATTTTTTATAATGTCGTGGTTTTATTAAGGCCAATGGAAAGCTTCCCGTATATCTCTTCGGGACGCTTTTTTTTTGCTTTAAACTTTCCTTCCTTTTAAAATTCACTTTTCTTTAGCTAAAAAATCTTAAGATTTATTCTAACTTTAAACGAGAAATCAAAAAGCTAGAACTATGAAAAAAGTTTTACTTACAGGTGTTACAGGCTATATTGGAAAAAGACTTTTACCTCTTTTGCAAGAAGACGGCTATGAAGTAATTTGTACGGTTCGAGATAAAAATCGTTTTCCTTACGAAGAAGTAGATGATGAAAAAGTGACAATAATTGAAGTTGATTTTTTAGATAAAAAGTCTTTAGAACAAATACCACAAGATATTGATGTTGCTTTTTATCTGATTCATTCGATGAGTGCGACTTCTGGTGATTTCGAATCTTTAGAAATTCAATCTGCGGAAAATTTTAGAGATTATATCAATACGACTTCATGTGAACAGGTAATTTATCTAAGTGGAATTGTTAATGAAAAACATCTTTCTAAACATTTGATTTCTAGAAAACATGTAGAAGAAGTTTTAAATCAAGGAACTTTTCATCTCACAACACTAAGAGCTGGAATTATTATAGGTTCAGGAAGTGCTTCTTTTGAGATTATTCGTGATTTGGTAGAGAAACTTCCTGTGATGGTAACTCCAAGATGGTTGAAAACGAAATCGCAACCAATTGCAATTCGTGATATGTTGACAGTTTTGCAAAAATGTATTTTATGTGAAAAAGTCTATGATGGAAGTTTTGATGTAGGAATGAATGAAGTTTTGACTTATGAAGATATGTTGCAACAATACGCAGAAGTTCGTGGGTTAAAACGATATATTTTAATTCTTCCTGTAATGACACCAAAACTTTCTTCTTATTGGTTGTATTTTGTGACTTCTACTTCTTATAATCTTGCGGTGAATTTGGTGGAAAGTATGAAAGTAGAGGTTGTTTGTAATCCAGATCAATTAAATCTTTTGGATTATTTTGGAATAAAACCTTTGACTTATAAAGAGGCAATTCAATTAGCTTTTGACAGAATTGAGCAACAGCATATTATTTCTAGTTGGAAAGATTCTTTAGTTAGCGGACTTTTCAATGAAAATATTTCTAATTATGTGCAAGTTCCAACTTTTGGTTGTTTTGTAGATAAAAGAAAAATGGAAATTGATAATTCAGATAGAGTTGTAAAAAATATTTGGAAAATAGGAGGGAAGCATGGTTGGTACTACGGAAATTGGTTGTGGAAAATTCGTGGTTTTATGGATAAAATGGTCGGAGGAATTGGACTTCGTAGAGGAAGAACAAATCCGACAGAATTACATGCGGGAGATACTTTAGATTTCTGGCGAGTAATTTATGCAAACAAAGAAGAAAGAAGATTATTACTTTTTGCAGAAATGAAAGTTCCAGGAGAAGCTTGGCTAGAGTTTAAAGTTTGTGATCAAAATATTTTACATCAAACAGCAACATTTCGTCCAAAAGGAATTTCTGGAAGATTGTATTGGTACAGTGTTTTGCCTTTTCATGGATTTATTTTCAAAGGAATGTTGGAGAAAATAGGAACTAGCTAAGGTTATGTTGTCTTTGAATATATTTTTTAATCCAAATATAACTTACAATTCCAACCAGAATATTTGCTCCAAAAACTCCCCAGAAAATACCTTTGATTCCAATTAATCTAGAAAGAATGTAGGTAAGAGGAACGTATAAAACAATCATTCGAATGATTACAATCGAAAGAGAATTGAGAGGTTTGTTTAAACCATTAAAAATTGCTGAACTCAGTTGGAAAATTCCTTGAAAACCATAACTAAAAGAAACAATTCCAAAATATTGCACAGTGATTTCTACAACTTCCGTATCTGTACTAAAAAGTTTACCGATATCTCTAGCAAAAATTTTATAACAAATCAATAAGAATACTCCCATAATTAGAGAGAAAATTACGGTGTTTCTTGTTGCAATTTCCAATCTTTTCCAATTTCGCATACCGAAATTTTGTCCAGTAAAAATAGTCATGACAGAAGAAAGTGCAGTTATTAAGATTAAACCAAATAATTCCACTTTAGAAACAATTCCGAAAGCTGCAACAGCTTCTTTACCGAAAACAGAAATAATTTTAGTAACAATTGCAATAGAAAGAGGAGTTATAATTAAACCAATAGCTGATGGCCCTGCAATACTGAAAATCTTTTTCCAAGTATTTAATATTTTAGAAAAACTTCGAAAATGAATATGAAGAAGATTATCTCGTTTGATTAAAAGATATAGACAAAAAATAGAAATCATTGCTCGGCTTGAAACGGTTGCAATTGCAGCACCTTTGATTCCTAATTTTGGAAAAGGACCTATCCCGAAAATTAGAAAAGGATCTAAAGCGGCAT
This sequence comes from Aureivirga sp. CE67, assembly GCF_015767245.1. GTDB lineage: Bacteria > Bacteroidota > Bacteroidia > Flavobacteriales > Flavobacteriaceae > Aureivirga. The sequence continues at coordinate 315,073 of NZ_JADOTV010000001.1, read as the reverse complement.
TGAAAATTGCAAAAACCATCATTACAATTCCTGGTGTGAAAGTATCTCCTGTAGCACGAATAATTCCATTTCCCACAAGAGGAATTACCAAAAAAATAGTGCCAAAATACCAAATAGACATAAAGTCATTAATTAGAATTAATTCTTCTGGTTTTGCTCCTAACAATTTAAAGACAGGATTTATAGTATTTAAACCAATAATCATCACAATAAAAACAGCAAAAAGAGCAAGAAGTATGGTTTCAAAAGCAAAAATTCGAACTTCTTCTCTCGGTTCGGAAACGAATTTTTTAGATACGATTGCTGCAGCTCCAATTCCAATTCCCATAGCAACACTTCCAACAAAAGCAACTACTGGAAAAGTGAAACTAATTGCAGCGAGATTATCTACTCCTAGTTTACCAATGAAAAAAGTATCAATAAGATTGAAGATGAAGATTCCCATGATACCAAAAACCATAGGCCAAGTAAGTTTGAATAAAACTTTATTGATTGGACCTTCGATAATAAATTTTGGATCTCGTTTCATGAGAAAATAATTTGGAAATAATAAGATACAAAATATAATGCTGGAATACTTTTTTAATAAGTAATTAATATTTAGAGAAATAGATTCTTTGTAATTTTAAGTAAAACCCAAAAGAAAAAATGTCAAAAGTTCGATACAAACTAAAATGCTTTTTAACGGATGCTACTTTTATAATTCTTGGAATTCTTTCTGCAGGATTTGGATTAGAAGGATTTTTACTTCCAAATTCTTTTATTGATGGAGGGGTAACCGGAATTTCACTTTTATTAAAAGAAGTTACAGGGATTTCTGTTTCACTTTATCTTATTTTATTGAATGTTCCTTTTATAATTTTGGCATTTTTCCATATCGAAAGAACTTTTGCTATAAAGAGTATAATTGCTATTGTTACATTAGCTACCGTTATTCATTTTATCCATTATCCTGTAGTTACTTCAGATAAAGTTCTGATTGCAGCATTTGGTGGATTTTTTCTCGGTTTAGGAATTGGACTCTCCATACGAGGAGGAGCTGTGCTAGACGGAACTGAAATTGTGGCAATTTATTTAAGTAGAAAATTCAATATGAAAATTAGTGATTTTGTGTTGATTTTTAATGTGGTGATTTTCGGTTTTGGAGCTTATGTGCTTTCTATTGAGATTGCACTTTATGCGATTTTGACTTATTTGACAGCTTCTAAAACAATTGATTTTATTTTAGAAGGAATAGAAGAATATACTGGAATTACTATTATTTCAGATCATAGTGAAGAAATTCGAACGCATATTATTCATGAAATGAAACGTGCTGTAACGATTTATAAAGGAGTTCGTGGTTATAGCAAAGAAAATAAAGAAGTTTCGATTTTATATACTGTGATTACTAGGCTGGAAGTATCCAAGTTTCAAAGAGAAATAAATCAAATTGATCCGAATGCTTTTATTGTTATGAATAGTGTAAAAGATACAAAAGGAGGAATGATAAAAAAACGCCCTCATATGTAATGAGAAATGTTGTAAATTTTTAAGAAAGTTGAATGATTATTGAAAGAGTCTGTTTAAATTTCTTTTTAAAAACAGATGTTTCAAAAGTAATAAAAAGCAGAAAACGATTTATTCAAATTTAAACAGACTCAAATATCTTATTCTAAGATCATAAAAGTTTTTTTCTTTTTTCTAGAATTCATCATTACAAAACGTTCGGATTGGTATGTTCCATAATAAGGAGTATAATATTTTTTTCCTTTATTATCTTGTATTTTATTATAAGAAACTTTACCGTCTGATGAATATTCAAAATCATACAAAGCAGAAGACTCAAAAAAACCTTTAGATATTTTTGTTCTTCCATCTTTCTTTTTGGATAAATTTTTACCAGAATTTAAAATAATGTGTAATTTTTCATCTTTTAAAAAAGCATTATAAGAAGGTGTGTCAGCTCTTTTAAAAACACTTCTACCCCAAGCTAAATCTCCAGCAGAATCAAATTTTAAAATTAGAAGATCGTCGTAATGATATATCGTTTCATAATATCCTCCTGCTGTTACACCCGCATTAACATATCTAGTTGTAGTAAAAAATTCTTCTGCGATTAAATAAACACCATCTTTACTATCTTTCAATATATAATCAATATAAAAGTTTTTAAGTTCTTTCTTTTTCTTATTTTTTCTTTTAGCTGTTCTATAACCATATAAATCCTCATAAACTTTCTTAGGTAAATCTTTTGATTTTAAAGATTGTAAGCTGAGATTCGATTTGTTTATTATAAAACTACAACCTCCTTTTATTCGATTAGCTTTTAATTCTGAATAAAAACCATACAATTGAAGTTGCTCCTTAACTTGAAAAATTTTTAAAGATTGGATATATTTTTCTTTTAAATCAATTACTAATTCTTCATTCTTTTCTTTTGAGATTTTATTTAGGATATATTGGTAATTTGCCTCTCCTTTCGACTTTTCTTTAGCACGATCGTTTAAATATAATTTACCTAAAGAATAAGTAGTTGCATCATTATCAATAAATAAATCATTATGAATAAAATAACGTTCAATATCTTCTTGGTAAGCTTTTGTATAAATTAGTTTTTCAGTTTTTGCATCAAAAACACGAATTGTGTAAGAGTTTTTGTTTTTACGAATGTTATCTGTTGCAATTGCAAAATATTTACCATTTGGAGATAAAGAAAAAGAAGTATTATGATTTTTTCTGGAACCAAATAAATTTTGTTTTTTTTCCACAGTAGTTTCAAAAATAACAGTTTTTGTATAAGAAGTAGAATTTAAATCTAATGTATGACAATATAAAATACGTTCGTCTTTTTTCGGTGCATATACTGTGAAAAGTTTTAATTGATTATTATAGTATAAATCACCAACATATTTTTCTTTTCGGTTGCTTTTTATAGTCTTAGAAAAGGTTTTATTAAGATTATTATCAAAAATATCAAAAAAAATATTCTTCTTTCCATTTCTAGCAATTGCAGTTTTTCCTGATTCAGAAGTATGTATTGCTAAGATGTCAATAGAATTTATTTTTTCCTTGTATTCGATGCTTTCTTTTACGGTTAAATTTGTTGTAGACTCGGATTGTGCTAGAACAAAATTTGAAATAATAAGCAAAGAAAAAATTAATAGTTTTTTCATAAAATTTATTTTTTAAAATAATGAATTAATAGTATATTTCGTTAAGAATTTGTTTCCCCTTTTAAGCAATATTATATATTGAAAAGCTACTTTTCATAAGCTAAAAAACAATTTTGATATATTTTTAGATAAGTATTAATTCAATTAAGAAATTTACTTATTAGAATAGAGAATTATATTTTAAGCAATTTTAAATGTAATTTATTCAAGATATCATTTATTTTTTTCACCAAATATAGTTTTTTTTATGAAACTATTTTAAGGTGCTCTTAATTAATTTTTGATGATAAACAGTAAGTAGTTTTTATGTTGAATTAATGATAAATTCCAAACAGCGCTATTTTGAAATTTCCCACTAAGATTTCTATAGAATCTTTTTTATATTAAATGATATCTGTAGTATTGATGAATAAATAAAAACACGCTTTAATATGGTTAATAATTTATAAAGATTAAATTTTAAATTGATATTGAAGCAAAACACTCCATTTTCTTTCATCTTCCACACGTTCATTATTTCTTTCAACAAAAATTGGTCGATTCTGAAAGTTTAGAGTAAATTTTGAATTATGTTTATTGATTAACCAATTAATTCCAAAATCAAAATAAATCATTTCATCCGCTAGATATTCAAAGTCTGAAAATTGAAAATTTACATATGGTTGTAGCTGTTGTTTTTGGTTTGGATAATTTTTATTTGGTATTAGAAAACCAAATTGAGTAAAGACAGTATTTCCTGTTCCAATCACTGGGAAGGCATTTCCACTTCCGTTCAGCGTAACATTTCCTAAACTTGAATTTACAGGATTATTCACAGCGACACTTCGAACATAATTTGGACCAAAATCATAATTGAAAAAAGCCAAATAAGAAGTGAAAACCGCATTTTTTCTTTTATTTACCACATAATCTAAAAAGAAATCTACAGCAAAAAGTTGCATGTCTACATAAGTGATATGTCTATCGTTATTATAATACCAAAGTCCATCTCCCAAATGACTAAAACCAGCTCCAAGACTCATAATGTTTTTAGAACCTAAATACGTTCCAGGACTTGTTGCAGTTTTATTACTTTCTTGGTCTAAAAATTCATATTTGAAATAACCGGAAAGTTTAAATCTAGATTTAGTATCTGTGAAATTCGCAATATTTCCAATAGGGTTTGGTTCATTTTCAAATTCGTTATCTGTGTAAAAACCTTTAGAAAGTGCCAAACGATAATCTAGTTTTTTTACTTTTCCTTTAAAGAAAACATTCAATTCTCTGTCCGAATCATCTAAAACACCATTTACGGGAACCGTAACAGAAATCGCATCACTAACAATTAAAGAACTCGTACTACTAGAAGTGTAACGAGATAAACCATCCCAATTAGATTTTCCTAAACCTACATTAAAATAATCATTAAGTTCATAAGTGACATTTAAATCAAGAATATTTAAACTAGCTCCTTTTCTTAGATTTTGATTGATATTATTTGTTCCAAAATTTAAAACAAAAAACAATTTATCAGTAGCTTGCATTTGTGCTCCAAGACGAAAACGACGAATAGAAATATCCCAAATATCTTTCTTTTCTATACCATCAATAGCACTTCCAGGGTTTAGATCAATATATCTTCCCCAGAATTGTGTATACATTCCAATCTTTACCCAACGTTTATGCTCTGAATCTAGAAAGAATTCAAAAGGATTTTTCTTTTTTTGTTGTGCAAATATTGGTGTGATTATAAAAAATAATAAGAGTAGAGAAATTACTTTTTTTAGATAATTTATTTTCTCAAAATCAACATGCATCTTCATCTCATTTAAATTATATAAAAGAAAATCGAAATATTTCGATAAGACAATGTGTAAATAAAATGAGGTTGTACTAAATAAGTACCTTAAATTTAAATATAAAAATCATTAAATGAAAGAGGATTGAAATAAAAAGTATTGGTTTTGGTTTAAAATGTAAGTCATAATAAAGTTTAAAATGTGTTAAAAAAGTATTTATAAGTAACTTGTTTTTAAGACTATATTTAAATATATAAACTTAATACCTAAAAAATGAATAAAAACAACTATTTAAGACTACTATTTCTTACAATTTTAGTGTGTCCAATTTTGACTTTTGCTCAAAATGAAAATTTTAAAAAATTACTCCTTGAAAATAGCTTTGTAATTGAAAAAAAATCAGATGGTAAATTCAAAGGAGAAGGTTGGAAAACCTTAGAGAAAAAAATAAAAGAAACCGATTATTTTATGATTGGTGAAAGTCATTTTAATGCTGAGGTTCCAGAATTTATTGATGCTGTTCAAAAACGTGGAAAATACAAAACTTTTGTGATGGAAGTTTCGCCTATGCTGGCGGATGTTTTACAAGAAAAAATAGAAAATTCTGATGAAAATAAATTGAATGTTTGGTTAAAAGAAAATGGAAATAATATTTCTTTTTATTCGCATAAAGAAGATTTTCAGCTTTTGAAAAATTTAATTAAAAACAAAGTAGATTTTCTAGGTTTAGATCAAATTTCAGCTTTGAGTGATATTACACTTTATAGATATCATAAGGAAAATGCGAGTGATGAGAAACTTCAAGATTTTTATGCTACTGTAATTAAAAATTGGGAGCAAGGTTTTGATAAAATGATTAAAGGAGAACAAGCGATGCCTTATTTGATTTCAGAAACTTTTGTGAAGGATTATGATTATATGAAAAAAGAAAAAATGGAAAATTCTTTTTTTGAAAAATTAGATCGAAGTAATAATATCTATAGAGGTGGGGCAAAAAGTCATGAAATGAGAGTTTCAGATTTAAAATTGAATTTGAAAAATAACTATAAGGAACACATTAATCGTAAAAAGGTTTTATTTCGTTTTGGGGCAAATCATTGTAATAAAAACGAAGATATCGGGCAGCAAATGTTTGAATATGCAAAAGAAAATAAGAAAAAATCTTTTCATTTAGCAGTGATTTGTATTACAGGAGAAACTGGAAGCCCCTTGAAAGTTATGCCTAATACAACACTTCAGAAAATAAAACAGATGGAATATTTTTATGATGTTTTTGATTCAAAATATACGTACGTTGATTTGAGTAAAATCACGAATACTCCAGAATTCTCTGCTTTAGAAAATCCTAGATTTAAAAAGTTTATTGAAGGTTATGATGCAATTGTAATTATTCAAGATGCGACTCCAGCAACGAAGTTTTAAAAATAAAAATAGTCTGAAACCCGAAAGTTTCAGACTATTTTCGCACCAGTCTTTCTGAATGTTATCAGAAAATAAAATAAATCAAACTATAAAATAGGTTTTATAAACTAAAAATCTTTTTTCTTCGCTTTGAAAACTATCCTCAAAATCGGCAATGCAACCCAGATAAATAACATTAAAAAAGAAATAATTACTCCAAAGTTGGAACCGAAGAATTTTTTGAAAATTGCTCCAGTATAACCAAGAAGTGCAGATATATCTAATTTTAGTAAAATTAGAATCCTAGACAAATCGATTGGGTTTAGCATCGACATTCCTAAGGATAGTTTGTCAAGCGGATAGTCTTGAAAAATGATTAAAGAAATCAAAAATATCCCATCATATATCACAGCTAAGAATAACCACATCAAAATTGCATACCCGAATCCTTTGATTTTATTTTCATTAGAAAGTGCAATGTTGAAAGCCAAAGCTGTGAATATGAAGGTTAAAAATACTCCCGTAACGAGTAATAAGGTAAAATTCCAAATTGCTGTGGAGGCAAATAATCCATAAATAGCGAACGGAATTCCTAAACCTAAAGCTAAACTTAAAGCTAAAGAAATTGCAACCCCAAGATATTGCCCAACAAAAATGGATGTTCGTTTTAGTGGTTGTGCTAAAAGTAATTCTGTGAATTCTTTGGAATTATAAAAATACATCACTCCGAAAATAGTTCCGATAAGTGGTACAAGCATGATGATCACATTCATTAATGTGATGATTGCTTTTGATAAATCGTTATTCAAAAACAATAAAACAAAACCTAATAACAGATAAAATGCGAAATACACATAACTCCATCTGCTTCGTATCAGGTCAAAAAAACTATATTTTAATATCTTAAGCATGATGATTATCTGTTAAAATGGTTGCTATTGCGTGTTCAAAATCTTCTTGTTGTGTTTTTTCTTTCAAGGCCTGAATTGATCCTTTGAAATAAATAACACCTTCTAAAAGGAAAACAATTTCGTCTGAAACATCTTCTACAAAACTCATAATATGACTTGTGATCATAATTGTTTTTCCTTTCGCTTTTTCTTTATTAATCAGCTCTTTCAGGTGTAAAAGCGCAATCGGATCTAATCCTGTAGTTGGCTCGTCCAGAATAATTAATGGACTATCAAACATAAAAGTCAAAACTAAATTTACTTTTTGTTTTGTTCCTCCAGATAAGTTTCCGAGTTTTTTATTCAGAAAGGGCTCTAGTTTGAAAAGAGCGATTAATTCTTTCTCATCTGCGCTATCTTTTCTTAAATCTTTAATCATTCGGATTAATTCCTTTACTTTTAAATTACTCGGGAAATTGGCAATTTGTGGTAAATAATTAATCTGATTTCTATAGGCAGCATTATTTTTAATATTTTGTTCAAAAACTTCGATAGTTCCTTTGTCTGGAATTACCATTCCTAGAATGGATTTAATCAAAGTTGTTTTTCCAGAACCATTTGGTCCAAGAACGGTGAAAATTCCACCTTTAGGAATAGAAAGTTCTACACCTTGTAAAACCCTATTTTTTGCGAATTTCTTGTGTAAATCTCTAACTTCTATCATGGCATTTTTCGTATTAGAGGGTTTTTATCTACTAAATTATCTGGAGTGAATATTGGCGAAACTTTTTCTGAGAAATCAATCAAATCAATGAATAAACTTCTTAGTAAAACAATCGTTTCTGGAGTTTCGTTTACGATATAAGAAAACAACTTCACAGGACGATAAGGAACATCTCCAATTCCATCTTTATTCAAATCATAACCAGTATAATTACTCCAATAATTTTTATCAAAAACATTGTCGTTTACTTTACTGTTATATGCAACATCGAAAGAATTGTATAAGAAATTATTTTTGGTAAAAGTATTGGTATAACAAGCTCCACGAACTTTGATAGCCCAACCATTTTGCAAGAAAGTATTCTTTTCATATAAAACTCTGTTGGATCCTTCAATGTTGATTCCAATGGTATTTTCTTCAAAAGTATTTCCTGAAATTTCTGCATCATTGATTTCTTTCAACAATAAACCATAAGAAGCAGAACCCCAATTTTCCCTAAAAGAATTGTTCAACATTTTGATTCGTTTGGAAAACATTACCGCAACTCCAGCTCCATTTTTTTCAAAAGTATTGTCTTCATAACTATCATCATTCGAAAACATAAAATGCAATCCGTAACGAACATTTAGTGTACTTACATTATTTTTTATGGTACAGAAATCAGAGAATTCTAAGTAAATTCCATCACGAACATGTTCTATAAAATTATGCTCGATTTCTATATTCTTACAATACCATAATTGGATTCCATTTCCTGAATTATATTCCTCTTTTGCATCTCCAATTATTTTATTGTGATAAACTCTACCATCTCTAGATTTTTCTAAATAAATTCCGAAGAAAAGTCTTTCTAAAACAACATTTTGAATCAAAAAGTTCTTACTTCTTCGAACTCGAATTGCTGCATAATCTTCCGTATAACTTGTTCCTACATTGATAATAAAAAGCCCGTCAATCGTAACGTTATCTGAAATTACAGTGATAATTTCTCCTTTTAAATCACCATCAATTATTGGATAATTTTCTCCGATAATTGTCAGCGGTTTATCTACGACAATATTATATTCATGATACGTTCCTTTTTTTACCAAAATAGTATCATTTGCTTCCGAAATAGCAACAGCTTCTTTTATACTTTTATTCTCACAAGACTCGCAAACTTCAATGGTTTTAGCAAAACTTGAAAATTGATTTAGAAAAAATAATCCAATAAAAAGTATGGTAAGTTTCCTAAAAGCATTCCGTTTATTTTTCATCTTTATCCGTATTAATTCGTTTAAAAAATGCTTTATAATTTTATCACAATTCCATAAAAAAAATGTTTTCAAAATGCGATAAAACAATTCTAGAAAACTTGGTTATTTAATTTTTTCAATTAATTCATTCCAAGTAAAAATTTGTCCTCCTTTTGCTTTTTGCATTGCAGTTGCATCTTCTTTCTTTTCAAAAGCAGAAAGATTATATCCCATTGGGCTCGGGATTTTTTCACTAATCAAATAAGTAGCAGTTTTTGCATCTACCAAATGATCTTTTTCTGGATAATTAGAAACTAATAAAAGTCCGAAATCTTCTGAAGAAATTTGACCTTCATTGATATAATTAACCAAACATTCGATAGCATCAAATTTATAAGCTTTTCCTTTATTTGTAACAAGTTCAGAAGCGTGTTGTTTGTCTACAATGGTCATTTTACAAAAATGACAAGCATCGCTTCCATATTCGATTGGTTGTTGTTTTACTTCACAAGAAATAAATAACAACATGACTAAACTTATGATTAATATTCGCATCACTTTTCACTTTAAATTTTTACAATTATCACAATTCAATTTTTTCCTTTTTTAAATTCCCCTCTTGAGAGGGGCAAGGGGTGTGTTTTTCAAACTTTTATTTATAAGACTTAAAATGTTAGTTCTAATAAAAGTTATTTTTATAGTTTATTGTGATTTATTTTTTTAATAAAAACTGTTTAATGTTTAAAAATCAAGGGTGAATTGAGCTTTAAAACCTTAAACGAGTTTTTACATCATCTAATCGTTATTTGTTTTTCTTTCCAACAAAAAAAGAAAAGAAAGATAATGCCATTCCGACTGCTAAGAAAGCTGCTCCAAGTTGTGGATACGAATGCGCTTTGAAGTTTAGAATGTCTTTAGAACCAAAAAGAGGAGGTTGAAATCCCATAATGGAACCATCTTTATTCGTAAATTTCATAATTGCATGCGGATCTAAATTGTGACCGTAATCGTGTTCCCACAAATAGAAATCATACATTCCTGCAAGTGCTAAAACTAGCATCAAAATAAACCAAGCTAAGAATAACTTGTGCTTTCCGATAAATCCTACAGCAATTCCTAAAATAGACATCGCTGCAATAACGATTGGGAAAATGGTAAACTCTGGAATAGATTCTGGGATATATTGCATTCCAACATAATGATTCATCAAATTGATGTTTTTAATATCATGTGGATGAACATCCGCAAAATCATTGATGTAGATATCCATTGCCAAAGGAATTGGATATTGAGGAGCTTCTAATGTAATTCTCCAAAGAGGAAAAACGAATAATCCTAAAATGGAGATTGCTCCAAGAATCATCATTAGTTTTGAGATTTTCATAATAACATCATTTTAAAGAAAACAGGCGGCGTTTTACCGCCTGTTTCCAGAGTTCTTGAGATTGAATTTTAATTTATTCTCCTAGAGTCCAGCTTAAGTCAATGTCAGAATCTTTAGGCGAAACTCTAACATATCCCTGCATTTCTTGGTGAAGTGCAGAACAGAAGTCTGTACAATAGAATGGCCAAACACCAACCTGCTTAGGTTCCCAAACAAATGTTTCTGTTTGCCCTGGCATAATTAATAACTCTGAAGTGTTTGCTCCAATTACACTGATTCCGTGAGGAACATCGTAATCTTGCTCTAAGTTTGTTACGTGGAAATAAACTTTGTCTCCAACTTTTACACCTTCAATATTATCTGGTGCGAAGTGACTACGAATCATTGTCATATAAATATGAACTTCATTTCCTTTACGAACAACTTTAGTTTCTGCTTCAGATTTCACGGCATATTCATGCTCGTTTTCTTCTAATGGGAAATATTGTTTAGATCTTGGTTTTACTAAATCTGCTGGAATACCTGCTGCATAGTGCGGTTCTCCAATTGTAGGGAAATCAAGAAGTAATTCCATTTTTTCTCCCGTAATATCATAAAGTTGTGCAGATTGTGTAACCTCTGGTCCTGTTGGTAAATATCTATCTTTTGTAATTTTATTCATCGCAATCACATATTTACCAAATGGTTTGCTTGAATTTCCTCCTGGGATCATTAAGTGTCCAACTGAATAATATGTTGGTTTTCGGTCAATAACTTCCCAAGTATCTAATTTCCATTTTACAACTTCTGAAGAAATAAAGAATGTAGTATAAGCATTTCCTTTACCATCAAACTCTGTATGTAATGGTCCTAATCCTGGTTGTTCTACAACTCCTGCTAAAACATCTTCAAATTTTAAGATTGGAATTCCATAAGCTTCTCCATCAAATTTCTTATCTTCAATAGCTTTCAACATTTTTGTGAAAGAGTGCACAGTTAAGTTTGCTGATAATTTACCATTACCTACGATATACTCACCACTTGGATCTACATCACATCCGTGAGGAGATTTTGGAGTTGGTAAGAAATAAACTAAACCTGGACATTCTGCTGGATCTAAAATTCTAACTTCTTTTTTCATTGTAGAAGTTGCAGTATGTGTTTTTTCGTCATACACGTTGTGTGCATAGTTTGCAGGAACAGTTTTAAATTTTCCAGCTTTGATATATTCTTCTGCTTTTTTCCAGTTTACTGCAGCGATGAAATCTTTATCATTTTGAGATGCATTCACCTCTAATAAAGTATTTGCTTCCTCCGTATTATATGTTGTAAAGAAGAACCAACCATGAGATTTTCCACGTCCTGGGTGCGATAAATCATAGTTAAATCCTGGCATCATAATTTGGAAACTTAAATCCATTCCTCCATCTTCTTCATCTAATTTGATGAATGATAAAGCACCTTTAAAATTACCTTTGTAATCTTTAATAGACATATCTCTTTGTGGGAAAGGAACAGAGAAACGAGTTCCGGCTACAACATATTCAGAGTTTTCTGTAACGAAAGAAGAACTGTGATTACCTGCACTATTTGGAACCTCAATAATTTCTGTAGTTTCAAAAGTTGATAAATCTACCTTTGCAATACGAGGTGTATTATTGGCATTGATATAAACATAACGACCATCTACTTGACCATTCGTTTGTGAAATGTCTGGGTGATGGGCATCATCCCAAGGAATAAAACCATGCGAAGTATTCAACATTGGTTTTGTCTCTTCATTATAACCCCAAGCTTTCTCTGGATCTTGTGAGAAAACAGGAACTACTTTTAATAATCTTCCTGAAGGTAAACCATAAACAGAAAGTTGTCCACTAAATCCTCCTGAAATAAAAGCATAAAATTCATCATGCTCACCCGGAGCAACATATACTTTTTCAGCAGCTGAAGATTTCAAAGCTCCTCCACTTTTTTTAGGAGAAGATTCAGAGTTATTACAACTCGTTAACATCACGAGACCTGCAATAACTAAACCGATTAAACCATTTATTTTCTTCATAATATTTACTTTATATTCTATTTTTGTAAAGTTCTAAAGTATTCAACAACAGTTCTTGTTTCTTCTTTTGTCAAGTTCTGATTTGCCATTGGAGCTCCGTTGAAGTCCATCAATAATTGTTTCGCAACTGGGTCTTCTTTCGTCATTTTTTCAGGATTCAAAATCATGTTCATTACCCATTCTGGCGAACGTCTTTTCATTACGTTTTGTAAATCTGGTCCGATAAATTTCTTTCCGATTTTGTGACATGCAGAACATTTTGCTGTGAAGATTTCTTTTCCTTGTTCTGCCATTTTCTGATCAATTGCTCCTAGTTCAACTGATTTGATTTCTCCAACTCCTTTATAGTGTAGATTCGTACCTTCTTCAGAAGTGTTAATTTTTACAGGTTTTTCTGTTTTTACAGGTTTAGATTCTACAGGTGTCTTTTTTTCCTCTTTTGAGCCACAGCTAATAATTAGTAGTAGCATGCTCAAAAATGTTGTGATTTTAATTACACTTTTCATTTTTATTGGTTTGAAGTTTCAATGAACAAATTCATTGTTTTACATTTATAACTGAATTCTAAATTTTCTCTGGCTTTAGAACACTACAAAGTTAGAATGGATAAAGTGCCAATTATATGATATAAATCATAAAAGTAAAAATAAAAGACCTTTTAATCTTTATATATTTAAAGATAGAGATTTTATTGTTGATTATCAGTGTTTTATTTAATCAAAAAATATTCCTAACTGTTAGTGTTTTCGTTAAAAAAGGTTAAGATAAAATTTTAATAATTTTTCTTAAAATTAAGATTTTTAAAGGTTTTTAAAATAAAAGAATAGAGTAGAAGTGAAATGATTCTTTTATCTAATATTTTTAAGAAAAAGTATTGTGATTAATATATTTTTAAAAAGTGTGTTGTATTAAGGCAAAGAATAAACAACACACTTTTTAAGCAAAGAAATGTTTTTAATAGTTTCTTCATTCATTTTTTTCTTGATAAAAAAACGAACCAAAAAAATCAAGACTTGTATTTTTATAATTTTAAAAATAGGTCGATTAAATTTCGATAAACATTTTTAATCATAAAAAACAGGTTAATTGTTTTAATTTTAAATTGTTGTATTACTATTTAGAAATACTTTTAAAACTTATAAGAAATATTCATAAAGAAACTTCTACCTTTTCTTGGGATAGAGTTCCAATCAGCGAAAGTTGTATATTCTTTATCAAAAATATTTTCGATTCCTGCTTTCAAGAAGATGTTTTGTTCTTTTATTTTAAGATTGTACGAAGTATTTAAATCAAAAACTACGAAACCTTTTGTTTGTGATTCTCCATAAGCTTCATTAAATCGAACTTGATCTGTGTTGGCTTTTGTTAAAAATTCTAAACCAAGTTTTTTGTATTGGTAAGAAAATTTACTTTTCATAGAAATTGGACTAATTAACGGAAGTGCTTTTCCATCATTATCAGCTCCATAAGAATATGTAATATTTCCTTCCCAATCTAAACCTTTATACAAAGGAATTTTTGTGAAAATACTTGCGTTAAATAAATTCGCATATTCCAAAGAAGTATAACGCTTAACTCCATTCGCTCCAAGTGTCATCGGACTCAAATCTTCATCAACCACACCTATTATATAATCATAAATTTGAAAACCAGAAGCTTCAAAACCTAAAGAGAATTTATTTTTCTCATAAACAGTTTTGAAATTCAATTCTACAGATTTTTCTTTTGCCAAATCAGAATTTCCGATATAATCAAAATTATCATAACTATTAAACAAGAAAAAACCATAACCTTCACTCGTGTTTGCAGCTCTTTCTCCATACGCAGCTCCAAGATTCCAAGTGAAATTATTTTTGTTTAAAGTATAATTCACTCCAGAACTGAATAACATCTGATTTCTAGTTTTTTCTAAACCAGGATAAAAAATCTCTAAACTTTTAAAACCTTGTTCGTCTTTGATTTCATTTGTGTGATGTGCAATTCGTCCTGTAAATTGTAAAGAACTATTTTTATTGATTTGATAAATATCTTCTCCGTAAATTCCTTTATCAAAAGTTCTTAAATCTGGCCAAGTAACCATATACATCGGAATTTGTCCGTCTACATACATTGTCATTTCTGCTTCAGCTCTGTTGTAGAAAGTATTTGCATTTACTAACCAATTATGTTTTCCTTTTTTTCCTTTCAATTTAAAATAAGCTCCATATGTTGAACTCCAACCAGGCATGTCCATACGAACTTGAAGATTTGGACGAGCAGAATCATCCATTATGTGTGTAATTGTATTGTAATATGCTTTTGTTTCCCAAGAAAGAATTCCTTCTTCTCTGTCATATTTATGTGTATAATTCAAAGAAGAAATAAGTGCTTTCGCTAAAGAAACATCCATTGGTAGTGCAGGATATCCAACATCGTTTGCTTCATCATAAATAAAAGTAGCGTCTAAAACACCATTTTCCGAAGTTTGCACTCCAGTGTTGATTGCAATATTATATTTTTTGTACTGCGAATACAGAATTTCTTTATTTCCTCCAGCATCATAATTATCATAATCACGATACATTCCATTTGCTTTAAAATAGAATTTATCACCAAAATAATCTAATTCTGCTCCAGTTGTTTTTCCATTTCCATTGGTTTCATACCCTAAATCAATTGCTCCACCAAATCCAGTTCCGATAAATTTTCCTTTTTTCAATTGCATATTGATTCCTCCACCAATTGCATTTGAAAATTCGGTTCCTTTTTGTCCAGAATGAATTTGAAGTTCGTTTAAGTTTGAAATATCTACATAAGAAGTAATCGGATCCATTTTATCTGTACAAGCTCCGAAGATTTGCATTCCGTCAATTGTAATCGAAAGACGATCACTTGTCATGCTGTTCAATGTTGGTTCCCACGCATAATTTCCACGTTTAATCATCGAAACTTTGCGAGATTTCTCTAAATATTCATCTAGAGAAGCTAGTGGTTTTTCATATCTCTGGTGGTTGAATTTACGTTTTCCAATCACAATCACATCGTCCAATTCTATAATAGAATCTTTTGAAAATTCTTGTTCTTGAGAAAAACTAGTGTAGAAACAACCTAGCAAAAGAAATATACTTACTATTGCTTTCATGATTTCTGAATTTTTTCAGATTAGTTTTGTAGTAGTCACCCTTTAGTTTTCCATCTAAAAAACTGGGATTTTCTAGATGGAAAAATGATAAAAAGGGCAGCGTTTATTTAAATATTAAAATTCGATTTCTAACATTACAGAACTTTCAGGTGTGTCTTCTGTAATTTCATTTCCTGCGATTAAAGTATCATCTGCATCAGAAACAGTGAAGTTTAAAGTCCAGTAACCAGTCATTGTTAAAGAAACTTTTCCTTTGTATAATTTTGAAGCAGCATCAAATACAGGGTTTACATTATTTGTTGAAGAATGATTTCCCATTGCAGGCATTCTTGGATCTAAAGTAATAGAATGATCTTCGATTACATCAAACTGCATCATGCTTGTCATTTTGTGTAAACTTAAAGTCAAATCATTGATTCCGATTTCTGATTTTGCAGGGATTAAACCTAAAATGTATTTAGTTCCATTACTTCCCATGAAAACAGAAACATTTTTCTTTGTAGCAGCTTTTACGTTGATTTCTTTTGAAGCATCAAAAGTTTCTCCTCCTGTAGTATACTCAAAGTTTAATGTCCAACCCATTCCGTTTTCTCCAGTCATTTGGAAAATAGCGTAAGCAGTATAGAGTGCTTTAGAATCCGCAACTTTTGTAATTGAAGAAGTAGGACAAGAATGTTGCATAGAAGGCATTTGCATTACTGGAGTCCAAGAAAAATCTACATCAGAAATGTAAGTTTCTGTAGCGATATCTTTTAGTCTGAAAGTAAATTCTGTATAACCTTGGTGAATTTTTCCGTCTTCTGTATAAACTTCAATTTCGTGTGTATCGTTTGTAATAGTAGTAGCCAACATTAGATGTTCTACAGAATCATCTGTGTTTGGTGGAATTATAGTTGCGTCATCATCATCATTTGAACAAGCGATGAAAAAAATACTGAATAAGATCGGGAATATATATTTTAACGTTTTCATGATTTTAGTTTCTTTAGGTTATAATTTTAGATTAAGAAATTGATTTTAAAATGTTTGTAATTTTTAAAACAAGGCAGATCAATTCCATGAAGTCAATAAATGTTTTTGTCAACAAATTTTTGACCTGATAATTATTTTTAAATTAATGTTGAAGCAGTTTTATGCTGCCTTTTTGATCTAAAATATTTACGTACACAAGTCCGACTTTAGTTTGTATAAACACAATAAAGGTTGTAAAGGTTTGAATTTTGAATATATCGTATCATATGAGTGTTTATAACAAACATAGAAATATCAAAATTGTGATAAAGTAAATATTATGCTAAAGAAACTTTTGGAGGTGGAATATCTACTAGAAGTAAACAGTTTTTCCAAGAATTGTTCTTAGAGAAAAATGTTTTGGTAGTATTTTTTATAATAGAGTGAAAAGTGATTTCCATTACTTCTGGAAGTTGCATTCGAAGTACAGGAAAGTTTTCATTTTTTTCTTGCTCCGGATTTTGTAAATCCTGTTGTTGAAAATTATCATTTAAGGTTTTCATTAAATGACATTTTCCGTTACAACCTTGTTGGTTGTCTTTCTGAATACAAAGGGTTTTTGCAATGTATTCTTGGTTTAAATAAAAAGAACTAATGATAATAGCGCTTTGTATCGAGTAGAATAAAATACTAAACGATATAAAGATAGAAAGGATGCTATGTAGTCTTTTAGTTTTCACGTTGTAAAGGTACGACCTATAAGAAGTCAGTTTTATGACATAAATCATAAAACCAATGTATATGTAAAATTATCGCATTTTTTTGAAAATATGATAATTTTAATCTCTTTTAAATTAAAGTAACAAAAAAGCCTCCAAAACTGAAGGCTTTCTGTAATAAGTTATCAAAGTTTAAATTATTTTTTAAACTTAGCATATTTAGATTTGAATTTATCAATACGTCCTGCAGTATCAATAAGTTTCGTTTTACCAGTATAGAATGGGTGAGATGTTCTCGAGATATCTAATTTCATCAAAGGATATTCAACTCCATCAATCTCGATAGTTTCCTTTGTGTTAGCAACAGAACGAGTTAAAAACACGTCTCCATTTGACATATCTTTAAATGCAATCATTCTATAGTTTTCTGGATGTATACCTTTTTTCATCTGAACTCGTTTTTAAGTGTATATTTATTTTTCAGACTGCAAATTTAATCATATTTTTGAAACGACAAACAAATAAAAAGAATTTTATTTACTAAAATCAAAAGATTAACACACAATAAATTATGTCTATTAAATATTTATTTACTGTTGGAGTAGCTGCAATGCTATTTGCTTCATGTACAAAGGAATATAAATTTAAACTTACTGCACCGAAAAAAATACAAACGAATAAAGCGTTAAATTTAAGCATAAATGAAGAGAATAATCAACCTGTTGACTCTGTTCAATTTAGTATTGATGGTAAAAAATTACCGATGGCTAAAGGAACTTCAACGCTAGTAGATATTAATGGATATAAGCTTGGAAAACACGCTATTTCGGCAGTAGTTTTCTATGAAAATAAAACTAAAAAATTAGTAAATACTGCTTATTTCTTAAGTAGTACACCGTTTTTAGTAATGGATTTTGAAATTGTAAATGTATACCCTCACGATCCTAAAGCATATACGCAAGGTTTAGAATATAGAGATGGTTTCTTATATGAAGGAACTGGACAGTATGGAGAATCTTCTGTAAGAAAAGTGGAGCTTAAAACAGGAAAAGTTTTAGAACAATACGATTTACCTAAACAGTATTTTGGAGAAGGAATTACAATTTTTAATGACAAAATATTCCAATTAACTTGGAAAAAAGGAATCGGATTTGTTCGTAATCTTGAAACTTTTGAAGAAGAAGGTACTTTTAAGTATGGACAAAGCCGTGAAGGTTGGGGATTAACAAATGACGGAAAGAAATTAATCAAATCAGACGGAACAGAGAAGATTTGGTTCTTAAATGGAGAAAACCAAAAAGAAGAAGGATATATTGAAGCTTATACAAATACAAGAAAAGTTGAAAAAATCAACGAACTTGAATATGTAAAAGGAAAAATTTATGCAAACGTTTGGCAACAAAACTCTATTCTTATTATTAATGAAGAAACTGGAGCGATTGAAGCTGTTGCAAACATGACAAAATTAGCAGAGAAAATGAATATCAAAGACAAGCAAGACGATGTATTAAACGGAATTGCTTATGATAAAGAAAATGATCGTCTGTTTGTTACTGGAAAACGTTGGGATAAGCTTTTCGAAATCAAATTAAAGAAAAGATAATTAAGATATACACAGAAATCACATTGAACTCGTTTAAACGAATTTTGAGTTAAAAAGTTTAAATGAGTTCATTCTACACTACTTCAAGGAATGTGATTTCTTTTTGTAATTTTTACAATAAAAAATACCTTACATAGTTTATAGCTATGAAACTTATATTCATATGAAACAAATTTTTGCTTTTTTAGCCATTATATCTTTATTGTTTTTGGGTTCTTGTAGAAAAGATTTTGAGACAGTTCAAAATAATAGTAGACTAGGATTTTCAAAAGACACCGTTTACCTAGATACTGTTTTTACAAATATTGGTTCTAGTACATACAATCTTAAAGTTTACAATAATAGTTCGGAAGATATTTTTATTCCTTCAATTCGCTTAGGAAGAGGAGAAAATTCAAACTATAGAATTAATGTAGACGGAATTCCAGGAAAAAGTTTTGAAAATATAGAAATCCTAGCAAAGGACAGTATTTTCGTGTTTATCGAAACAACAATTGATTATAACGCAGTAACAGACCCTATTTATACCGATTCTCTTATTTTTGATAGCCAAGCTTTTCAGCAAGATGTGAAATTGGTGACGCTTGTACAAGATGCACATTTCCTTTATCCTTCTAAAAATGCAGAAGGAATGATTGAAACAATTCCAATCGGAACAGATGCGGATGGAGAAGAAATAAGTATTCAAGGTTTTTATTTAGATCAAAATGCTACTTGGAATGATGAAAAACCTTATGTTGTCTACGGTTATGCAGCAGTTCCTGAAGGTGGAAATCTTACAGTAGAAGAAGGAGCGAAAATTCATTTCCACGCCAACTCGGGTCTGATGGTTTCTAATCAAGCTTCTGTGCACATGAACGGAACTCTAGAAAATCAAATTATGATTGAAGGAGATCGTCTTGAGCCAGCTTTGAGTGATGTTGCAGGACAATGGGGAGCAATTTGGCTAAGAGAAGGAAGTCAGGATAACCAGATTAATCATACAGTGATTAAAAATGCAACAATCGGACTATTGATTGATTCTAACGGAAACGGAGTGGATCCTAATTTAACTATTAAAAACACACAGATTTACAACAATACCAACTACGGAATTTTAGCAAGAGAAGCGAATATTCTTGGAGAAAACCTTGTGATTAATAATAGTGGAAATGCTTCTTTAGCAGCAACTATCGGAGGAACTTATAATTTCAAACAATGTACTTTCGCAAATTATTGGAGAAGTGGTCTGCGCCAATTTCCAGCAGTTTTAGTCAATAATTATTATACAGTGGTAGAAAATGGAATAGAAACGAAAATTGCAAAAGATTTATACGAAGCAAATTTCACAAACTGTATCATCTCTGGAAGTAGTAATATTGAACTGATTGTTGATAGAGTAGAGGAAACATTATTTGGATATAATTTCAAGAACAATTTAATTCAGTTCAACGATGTTGGAGGGAATTATGCTGAAATTCCAGAATATAATTTCTCAGACCTTGAACATTATCAAGATAATATTTTCAACGAAAAACCAATGTTTAAAGATCCTTATGAAAACGAATTGGTAATCGGGCAAGATTCTCCAGTAGTGGACAAAGCAGATCAGCAAACAGCGCAGCAAGTTCCATTTGATATTTTAGGTGTGGATCGTACCGCAAATCCCGATATAGGAGCTTACCAACACCAACTTTTGGATGATTCGGAAGAATAAAATCATATAAAGAAATGAAACATAAAAAAAAGGCTTTGAATATTTTCAGAGCCTTTTTTATTTTAGGAATATGCAAAAATTAAATTATAAAGACTTTACCGTAAAAGCTAAAATTTCTTCTTTATCAGAAATCGAAGAGAAATTAAAATATTTAAAAGCAGAATATAAAGGAGAAGATTTTCAAAAAGATCAATATTTTCAGGGAGATAGCGGGAAATTGAAACTTCGACTTGGAAATATCGAAAATGTAATTGCACATTATCAAAGGATTAAAGAACAAGATTCTGAGAAAACTATCGTGTACAGATATGATAAAAATCCGAGTAAAGAACAAATAAAAGAATTGTTTGAGAAACATAAGAAACTTGCCATAATTGAAAAAAGAAGGAAGATTTACATTCTAAAAAACATAAAAATACATTTGGATTTACTTCCGAATGAAGAAAAATATCTAGAAATAGAAGCGATGGATTTTCAAAATAAATTCACTAATGAAGAGCTGAAAAGACAATGCCATCAATTGTTAGAAGAATTAGAAATTCCAAAAACTAATTTGATAGAAACAGGATACTCAAAATAATCAGGGCGCTCCATTCCTTTCTTTTTTTGCCAAAAAAGAAAAAATGTCGGGCTTTCGGCAGTCGCTTTTTGGCTGCAAAAATGCAGGCAGCCAAAAGAGCTCCAACAAATGCCTCTATCCCTAGCGCAGTTTTCAGATAAATTGTAACTTACCGTAAAACAACCAAATGAAAAATCTACAAATTGCAATAATCGGTGTAAATCAAGATTTATGTTCCAAAGAACTTTACGATTTTGTTTACCAAGTAGGAAAGATGCTTTCAAAATATGAAGTCAATATTCTAAATGGAGGAAAAGGCGGCGTGATGGAAGCAGTTTCTAAAGGTGTTTTTGAAAACGAAAATAGAAAAGCAAAAGTTGTAGGAATTCTCCCAGAAAAAGATACAAAATTAGCTAATGATTTTTTAGACATCACCATCCGAACAGGTTTAGGCGAAATGCGAAACTCAATCATCATAAGTTCCGCAGATTTAGTGTTAGCCTTTGGCGGAGCTTCCGGAACTTTAATTGAGTTAGGATTTTGTGTAAAATATCAAAAGAAAACCTTCTGTTATCAAAACGAAAAAGGTTGGAGTCAATACTTTTCCAATAATAAAATAGATGAAAGAAATGAGGGATTATTTATTGGTTTTTCTGGCTTGGAGGAGTTGGAAAATTTACTGTTGAAAAGTCGATGATTTTTTATAGATTTATGTTTCTAAAAAAAATACATGAAAAAAACATTTCTTTTTATCGGGTTGATAGTCTTGTTTATAAATAATTCTTTTTCTCAAAATGCTTCTTTTGAAGTAATTTATAAAAAGGGTGAAAAAAAAGAAAACGACCTATCTACTAATCCTCCAAAAATCTATTATGAATACGATTATATATTAAAAGTTATAGGTCAAGAATCTATTTTTTATTTTGATAAATCTTTAGCAGTAGAAGAAGGTAATCGTAGGATAATTACAAAAGGTGGCGGTAGAGGAAATATTTATAAAAATTTGAAGACTAAAGAGAAATTACATCAAAATAAAAATAGAGGAGAATTACTTATAATTTCTCAACCTATGAAATCTTGGGAATGGGAAATTACAAATGAAAAAAAAGTAATTAGTGGATATACAGCTTTCAAAGCTATTGGAACTAAAATGGCAGCAGTGTTTGATTCTAAAAAACCACAAGAAGGTTTGAAGCGTGAAAAAGTAAAAATGATTGTTTGGTTTACACCAGAAATCCCTGGATCTTTCGGACCAGCAGGATATGATGAGCTTCCAGGTTTGGTTTTAGAATCTCAAAGTGGAGACATCTATTTTATTGCTACAAAGATTAAGTTTTATAAAAAAACACCAAAATTTAAAATCAATAAACCTACAAAAGGAAGGAAAGTGTCAAGGGAAGAATTTGATAAGGAAAGTGAACAGTTCTTCACTGAATTATTGAAGAAAATGTAAATTTGATGCAAAAAATATTTTTAGCTATTTTCCTTTTTATAGGAATTTATTCTTTTGGACAACAAATAAAACTAGAGGGTTTTGTTAGAGATACGCTTCAAAACCCTTTAGAATTTGCTACAGTTTATACGGAGAGTAAAGAAGATTCTCCAAAATTTACCATTACAGATGAAAAAGGTTATTTTGAATTACATCTGAAATCTAAAATAGATTATACAATCAATGTTACTTTCTTAGGTTATGAAAAGCATTCTTTTCCATTAAACACGATTAAAAATAAAACTCAAACCATTGTTTTAAAAGAACTTTCGGAGCAATTAGGCGAGGTGAAACTAGAATATACGCAAGCTGTAATTGAGAAAAAAGATACCGTTTCATTTCATACAGATTCTTATACAGATGGCTCGGAACGAAAGCTGAAAGACGTGTTGAAAAAACTTCCTTTGGTCAATGTAGATAAGGAAGGGAATGTTACTGTAAAAGGAAAAAAAGTTAATCAAGTTTTAGTTGAAGGAAAAAAGTTTTTTACAGGAGATAGCAAAATAGCTGTGAATAATATACCAGCAGATGCTGTTGCTGGTATTACGATGTTGGATAATTATAATGAAGTAACGTTTTTAAAAAATGTTGAAGATTCGGAACAATTAGTGATGAATATCAAGTTGAAAAAGAATAAAAAGAATTTTTATTTTGGAACAATAGAAGCAGGGCCTGGAATAGAAAATAAATATGAGATACAACCTAAATTATTTTATTATAGCCCGAAAACTAGGGTGAATTCCATTATAGATTTTAATAATTCTGGATCAAAATCTTTTACTTTATTGGACTATATTAATCTGGAAGGAGGACGTTTGAGAATTATGGAAGATAAAAATTTACAACGTTCTATTTTCAACGAATCTTTTACGAAAAGCCTACAAAATCAGGATTTTTATCAAAATAATTATCAATTTGCTTCCTTCAATGTTTCTTCAGAATTGAGTGAAAAAACAGATTTGAATACTTATGGAATTTTTTCAAAATCGAACAGTTTAAGCAGAAAAGAAAATACAAATAAATATTTTTCGAATAATCTATTAGAGAAAAGATTAAATAGCTTAGAAAACTCAGATTTGTTTGCGATTGGAAAAGCAGAACTGAAATATATTTCGAATCCATATACAGAATTTCATTATCATTCTAAATTAAAATATTTTGATGCTGAGAATCAAGAAAATTTAAATACAAATTTTGGTGAAACAAACTCAAATTTGAATTCAAATCTTCAAAACTCAGACCTGAAATGGGCGAATGAATTTAAGTTTTATAAAGATTTTAAATCCAAACATAAATTAAAATGGATTACAAAAATAGATTATCAAAATGCTAAAAATGATCAATTTTGGAATTCAGAGAATTATGATTTTAATTCTTTTATTCCGGTAATAGAAGAAGAAAGAACTGATTTGAGAAATGATCTGAAAACTAATAAAATTTCTATTTATTCTAGGTTGAAACATTATTGGATTTTGACAAATAAACAGCATTTATACACAACTTTTGGAATTGAAAATACAAGAAGTAATTTTGAAACAAAAACGTATCAAATTTTAGAAGATAATTCGATTCATGATTTTTTTGATGCAAATTTTGATAATCAAACCAAGCTAAATAATCTGGATGTACATTTAGGTTTAGAATATAAATTTTTGATAAATAATTTTATTTTCAAACCTTCTATTTTTATTCATAAACATTTTTTTGAAGTTGAAAATTATTCGAACAAAACAACGAAGCAGCCTTTGGTTTTTCTGCCAAATTTGAATATAAAATATACGTTGCCAAGAAATCAAAAAATGATTTTTGATTATAAAACTTCTTCTTTTTTCTTGGATGTTTCCAAACTTTCAAATAGAAATCAATTGCGGAATTTTAATTCCGTTTTTAGAGGAGTTACGGACTTGAGAAATCAAATAACTCATAATTTTAAATGGAGATATTCGAAACATAATTTTCAAAAAGCATTTTTAATGAATGCTTCGATGAATTATATCCGAAAGGAAAAAGCATTTTTAAATTTCTTCGAAATGCAAGGAATCGATTATATTTCTAGTCTGAATTTTACTTCTTATGATTATGAATATCTGAATGGTACGGCTGGTTTGAATTTTAAATTGTGGAAATTTAATTCAAGTATAAATGGAAACTTAGGGTATAATGTTTATAATAGTTTTATCAATGAAGAAAAAATTAAGAATGAAAATAAAAGTTTTGGTTACGGAGCAAGTTTGAGAAGTAATTTTAAAAAATATCCAAATTTGAATGTGAATTTTCTTACAAACCGAATTTTTGCAAAATCGAATCTTGAAACAACGATTTCTACTAATTTATGGAGTTTTGATTTAGATTATTTTTTCTTGAAATCTTTTAATTTTAAAGCAAATTATAGTATTAATTCGGTTTCAAATTCTGTTTTGGATGATTCTAATAATTTTTCTGTACTGAATGCGAATTTAGAATACCAAAAAGAAGATTCAGCTTGGGCTTTTGAGATAAATGCAACAAATATTTTAGATACAAAATATAGAGAACAAAATTTTCAGACTTTACTTTCATCATCTAATGCAAGAGAATATATTATGTCAAGAATTATCATGTTTAAAGTGAAGTATAGTTTGTAAAAAATCCTCTTAAACCAAAAGCTTAAGAGGATTTTTAAAATATTGTATTTATGTGAAAATGCTTGCAATTTTTAGCGAAAAAAATATTTACACACCCCCTAGCCCTTCTCAAGAGCAGGGCTGTCAGGTTCTCCTAATTTTTTAATTAAAAACCTGGCGCACTTTTGTAAAGTGTGCCCATTGTTTCTAGCATTTGTGTGGTCACGAGTTACAAACTCGCGCCAGCGATCATCAAAAATCGATAAATAAAACTAGAACTTGACAGCCCTGCCTCTCAAGAGGGGAACAGGAAATTATCCTTTTATAACGTCTTCAAACATATAATAGAATTCTTCAAACTTTTCCATGTTTTCATTTAAGAATTCCATTGTTTCTTGCCATGTTTTTTTGTTGTGAATACAAACATGATCTTTCTGAATATAAATTCTAGAAATTTCTTTTCCGTTCTCTAAAACATAACAATCTTCGAAAATCAAACCTTTGATATAATCTTCTTCCAAAATTTTCTTGAAAGATTCGAATTTTTCATAATAACGAATTCTAGATTCTAAATCTCTACATTCGATATCTAGAGCAACCATCGCAGATTTTCTGTCAAAATAAAATTTGAAAGCAACATCTTTTATTTTTGTATTATATAAAATCCACTTTCTTGGAAATGATTTTCCAAATGAAGTCCAAAATTCTTGTTTTAATCTTCTCGATTCCTCTTTACTGAACATATTCTCGATTTTAAAAAGCGGCAAATTTCTTAAAAAATATCCATTATAAAAAACATTATTTTCCTTCTACGACTGGCAATTCACTCGGAATTCCCCATTCACTCCAAGAACCGTCGTAAACTGTAATGTCTTCATAACCTAAAATAGTTGCAGCAAGTGCAAGAATACAAGCTGTAACTCCAGATCCGCATGAGAAAATTAGTTCATGTGTTTTAGAAATTCCATCAAATGCTTTTTCTAATTCTGCTTTCGATACAATTTTTCCGTCTTTAATAATAGAAGTAAAAGGAATATTTACAGAATTTGGAATATGTCCACCTCTCAATCCTGGTCTAGGTTCAGGTGTAGTTCCGCAAAAACGACCTTCTGGACGAGCATCACAAGTTGTAATCATTAATTCGTCAATTGTATCTTTCACATAATTTTTATCACAAAAAGAACTGTAATGATATTTTGCTTCAAAATTTCCAGTTGGATATTCTTTCAGTTCCATTTCTTCGGTTTCTCCACCTTCTTTTTTCCAGGCTGGAAATCCTCCATCTAAAACTGCAATGTTTTTGAATCTCATAGCATGAAACATCCACCAAACTCTTGGAGAAGAAAATACTCCTAGTTTATCATAAACAACTAAAATACTATCGTTATTAATACCGATTTTTCTAGCTTCTTCTTGAAAAACTTCTGGAGAGACCATCGTATGTGGAAGATCAGAAGAAGTGTCTGAGAATTTTTTACCTAAATCAAAAAAACGACTTTCTTTGATTTGTAAATTATCTTCTTCTACGTTTTTCGCATTTGGGTTGGAAATAGTTGCGTTTAATAAAATTAATTTATCATTATTTATATTTTCTTTTAGCCAATCTACTGTTACAACTGGACTTTTAAAAAATGTATTTTCCATTGGTTTATTTTTTTGGTTCGTTTTATCTTGAGTTTTTATAGTTTGTAATTTGAAACTGTTCGCTGGCGCGAGTTTATAACTCGTGACCACACAAATACAAGGGGTAATGAGCACACTTTATAAAAATGTATTAGGTATTTATTTTAAACTCTATTTAAAATTACAAAACTATAAAGCTATTTTTTAGTCTTCAAGAGCTTATTTTAATTTATATTAAAAAATTTTATACACTTCTTAAAAGCTCTTTTTTGTCTTTTTTCTTGTCCATAGCTAGGCTATGTACTCCAAAAAAGTCTTCAAAATAGCAATTTAATAAGCTATAAAATAAATTCTGATACAATTTAAAACAGGCTCTAAAAAATATTTTTACTTACCCTATCAAATTATTTTTTAAAAATTATATTTGTTGAAAAATAAGAAGAGGGTAATAAAATAGAACCTTTTTGGTTTCTTTACTTTTTTATAAACAGAATTATTCCTAATCTTTTATAAAGAAAAATGATTTTTATATACTATTTCTCTTATTTTTCGTTTAATAAACAAAATACCTTTTACACACGAACTCATATATGAAGAAAATATTATTACTCCTATGTCTTTACTCTGCATTTGCAACTGCGCAAACTGGTGGAGAACAAGTTTATCAGTTCTTAAATTTGACTACTTCGGCAAGACAAGCAGCATTGGGTGGAGAAATATATACACTTACCGATGATGTAAATCAGCCTTTATGGAATCCGTCTACTATTAATGAAGATATGCATAATAATGTAGGAGTGAACTATGTAAATTATTTAGCAGGAATCTCATTTGGTTCTGCTTCTTATGCTTATAAGTTCAATGATAAATTGGGAACTTTTCATGCAGGAGTGACATATGTTGGTTATGGAGAATTAATTGGTACAGATGCGCAAGGAAATGAGACAGGAACTTTCAAAGCTAATGATTTTTCTGTATCTTTGGGATATGCATATCATATACCAAATTCGCATTTTTTTGTAGGTGCAAATCTTAAAATGATTAATTCGGTAATTGACAGTTATTCGTCGTTTGGACTTGCTACTGATTTAGGTGTTTTATATAAGAATAAAGAAAAACCATATTCATTTACTTTAGTACTAAAAAACTTAGGAACTCAGATTACTAAATTCGATAATACCAAAGAAGATTTACCTTTTGAAATTGCGTTGAGTGCAGATTATCAACTTGAAAATGTTCCATTAAAATGGTATCTTACATTAGATAACTTACAACAATGGGAAGTTGCTTACAGAAATCCTTCGAACGCTACCGTGGATATTGAAGGAAAAAGAACAGAAGAAGATATTACTTTCTTTGACAATGCTTTCCGTCACGTAATTATTGGTGCAGAACTTTTTCCTAAAAAAGCATTTAATATTCGAGTAGGATATAATGTAAGAAGAGGAAAAGAATTGAAGCTGGTAGATGCAAGAACTTTTGCAGGATTTTCAGCCGGATTTGGTTTAAAATTAAACAGAATTAAGTTTAATTATGCATTTACAAAGTACCACCCTGCAGACAATGCAAGTACTTTCAGTTTATTAATTAACTTAAATTAGAGGATATTGAGTATGGAGAGTAAAAAAATAACAATTGCAATCGATGGTTTTTCATCAACAGGAAAAAGTACAATCGCTAAAGAATTGGCTAAAAAGTTAGGATACGTATATGTAGATACTGGTGCGATGTATCGTGCAGTAACTTATTTTGCGATGATTAATGATTATGTTTCTACAGAATCGTTAAACGAAGAAGGTTTAGTTAAAGAATTAGCAAATATCAAACTTAAATTTGTTTTCAATCCAGAAGCTGGTTTCTCTGAAATGTATTTAAACGGAGAAAATATTGAAAAGCAAATTAGAGGATTAGAAGTTTCTCAGTTGGTAAGTAAAGTTGCAGCTATTACAGATGTTCGTAAAGTTTTAGTGAGCCAACAGCAAGAGATGGGGAAAGATAAAGGAGTTGTGATGGACGGAAGAGATATCGGAACTGTGGTTTTCCCAGATGCAGAGCTTAAATTATTCATGACAGCATCTCCAGATAAAAGAGCGAAGAGAAGATATAAAGAACTTTTAGATAAAGGTGAAAATGTGAAATATGAAGATGTATTGAAAAACGTACAAACAAGAGATCATATTGACACTACAAGATCAGATTCTCCTTTAAAACAAGCAAAAGATGCTATCGAGTTCGATAATTCAGATATGGGATTAAAAGAACAATTTGAAAGAGTTTACAATATTACTCAAAGAACTATTGGTGAAGCATAAGATTGGAAAAATAAAAAAACTTAAAAAGCCTTATAATTATTTTTATAAGGCTTTTTTATTTCTTTAAAACAAGAAGATTTATAACTTTTAAAAAGTTATAGATTTTATTCTTTAATCCATTTTATCATTTTAGTTCCGTAAGCTGTAGAAATCGAAATAAAATAAATTCCAGATTTTAATTCATTTACTTTTAAAGAATATTCATTTATTTGTTCTAATTCTTCAGCAATAATAGATTCTCCAAGCAAATTGAAAATTTCTAGTTTTTCTAATTCAAATTCACTTTCTACTTTAATTAAATTCTTACCTGGATTCGGATATAATTCAATTTTTTGATTTTGTTCAAATGAATTTATATCTAATATTCCAACATGCGTTTGTTCTGTATTAGTTACAATTGCATCATTAAAATCAAAGAAAATTTCTGCTGTATTTTTAATAATATCTTCTAACTCTAAAGTGTCTAAAGTTTTAATTTTGAAAACTACATAACCGTCATTATTTGCATCATCAAATGGTAAAAATATATTTTGGAATAAAAATGTAGCTTTATTTCCTTCAACTCTTACTTCACAAGAATGACTATAATCAATCAATTCCAAAGTTGAAACATCAAACATTTCCGGGTTTAAATCATCCTCTATAACAACGTTTACAGCACTTGCTGTACCTTCATTTTCAAAACGAATTCTATAATGAATATAATCTCCAATTAATTCTTCGTCTATTACTTTTCCTTCCAAACAAGTTTTATCATTTGGATCATAAGAATTAACGACTTCTTGCTCTATTTCATGAGAAACAGTTTGCGGTGAATCTGAATCTAAAGCAAAAC
The DNA here is from genome assembly GCF_015767245.1 of Aureivirga sp. CE67. GTDB lineage: Bacteria > Bacteroidota > Bacteroidia > Flavobacteriales > Flavobacteriaceae > Aureivirga. The sequence continues at coordinate 284,954 of NZ_JADOTV010000001.1, read as the reverse complement.
TTCCGATTACTGTATAAGGTAAAATTGAACCTGAGTTTAATGCTGGATCTTCTTGAGGAGAATTTAAATTTAATGTGATAAAAATTTCTCCTTTTTCAAAAGGTAATAGATTTTCAAAGGACCAAGTCAAATTTCCAGTGAAGTTTGATTCATATATTGGATTAGTACTTACAAAATCTAAAACTAAATCATCATAATTAAAATTAATTTCTCCTGAAAGAATTGTATTCCCAATATTTTTATAAACAATTTTATAATCTGCATCAAAACCAGGACGAGCTATATCTATTGGAATAATTGAAATTTCCAATTCGTCAATTTCTCCATTTGGTTGTAAACAGAAATCTTGAATAATTGTCTCTGAATTGTTATCATTTGGAAAAGTAACTTCAATACTTTCTGGTGAAAATATGAAATATTCCGAGTTTTCGTTTTTTGGGATAATTGTGTAAGTTCCTTCATTTAAATAAATAGAATGATTTCCATCTTGATCAGAAATATATACCCCTGTATTTTCTCCATCAGTAATTTCAAATTTAAAGTTCGGAATTGCTTCACCTTCATTTTCACAATCACTCGTGTATGAGAAATTAACCTCTCCTTTTACTTTATAAGTTTCTTCTAATGGATTATAAGCACAAAAAGAATCAACTATACATGTTGTATTATTTTTATCTAATAATTTTTCTTGGTAATAATCTATTTTATTTTCATCAACACATAGATATTCTAACTCAGAATTTATAAAATTTTCATGTGTGAAATTTATATTTTTTATGTATAAGTTTTTTATTTGATTATGATAAAAAGTATTTAACTTCTTTAAATTTACATTTTGGTTTAAATTCAGAGAAGTTATATTTTGAGTAAGATCTAAAAATAATTTTTCTAATAAAATATTTTGAGACACATCTAATTCTTCAATATCTATCCTTTTTAAGGAAAGCCTATTTAATAATATGTTTTGGGTTAAATCTAATTCAATAATATCTAACCTTTCTAAAATTAAATCATTTAATTGAGTGTTCTGAGTTAAATCTAGCTCTGATAATGTATTGTTGAACAGTGATGCATTAAACCATAGCTTTTCTAAAAGTATATTTTGAGTTAGGTCTAATTCCGATATATCAGCACCATTAATATTTAAATCTTTCAACATTGTATTTTGAGTCAAATCTAAATAGTTAAGATTATAAACTTCATATAATTTTAAATTAGTTAATAATGTATTTTGAGTCAGATCTAAAGACTCTAGGTCTCTTATACGATATAAGTCTAACTTTTTTAGTTGAGTATTTTGAGATAGATTTAATTCAGTTAAATGAAAAAATGAATTAGGGGAAGAATCACTAATATATACACCTAAAAATAAATTTTCTAACAATATATTTTGGGTTAAATCTAATTCTGATACCATAATTTTCTCTATAAATAAATCTACTATCAAAGTGTTTTGAGTTAAATCTAATTCTGTTATATCTAAATCCCATAAATACAAATCATTTATTAATGTATTTTGGGTTAAATCTAGTTCTGTTATATTCAAATCCAATAAATGTAAATATTCAAGGAGTGTATTTTGAGTTAGATCTAGCTCTGTTATTTCTATTTCATCTCCCCTTATGCTAAGGTGTTTTAAATTTACATTTTGAGTTAAATCTAGTACTGAAGTTTCAATTTTATCACCTTCTAATTTTAAAAATTCTAATAATACATTTTGAGTTATATCTAATTCTTCTAGAGGAAAATTATTACTATCAATTTCTAAATGTTTTAAAGATGTATTGTAAGAAAAATCTATTGTATCAATTGAAATAGAATTCCCTTTTAAAATCATTTTCTTAAAAGATGTACTTTGAGGTAAGCTTAAATTTTCTAAACCAGATATATTTGTTAAAATTAGTGATTCTAATGCATCACATCCTGTTAAATTCATGCTATTAACATCTACAGTATCAAATTCTATTATTTTAATATTTGTAAAATATGTTAATTCATTCACTGAATCAAAATACCCAGATAGGATTTGAATTCCTTTTACAGCTTCAGCTTCTTCTATTGAAATTTCTCCATCAAAATTAGTATCCACACTAGAATTATATTCACCGTCTCCTGTTAGATCAGCAACATATTCATAAATTAAATCATCTTTGAAATTTTCATCTTCAAAAACAATATTTTGTGCAAATATGAAAGTACTGAAGAATAAGGGTAAAAAAAATAAGTAGGTTTTTTTCATAATATATTTTTAAAAATTAATTTCATTTTCATTTTATTTGCAAGTATATGAAAATAAAATATTAAAATTATCAGTATATCAAATTAACATATTTTTCAAATCTGTTATTTTTTAGTTTAGGGATTGCAGTGGAAAGCTTTTTATTTTTCAAAATTTAGAATTTCTTGGTGAACGGAGGCGACCGGAGGAAGCCCACGTATTGCCTAGAAATTCTTTTTTGAAAAAGGAAAACTTGAAACGGAAAGCCCGACCCGTACCCTGAGCGGAGTCGAAGGGTAGAGGGGAAACCCCAAGATAAAAAAACCTTCTATTTTCCAACTTTCAATATGCTAAAAATCCGTACCTTTGAATCGATTTTAACAAAAGAAAAATACACAAATGAGTGCAGAAATAAGAAACTTAGAGCCTAAGGCTTTATGGAACAATTTTGCAGATTTAAATGCTGTTCCTAGACCTTCGAAAAAAGAAGAAAGAGTAATTCAATTTATGGTGGATTTTGGTAATAAATTAGGATTTGAAACTGTTGTAGATCCTGTTGGAAATGTAATTATCAAAAAGCCTGCTACAGAAGGAATGGAAAACCGTAAGACAATTGTGATGCAATCGCACTTAGATATGGTTCACCAAAAGAATGCAGATACAGATTTTGATTTCGACACAGAAGGAATCAAAATGTATGTAGAAAATGGATGGGTTACTGCAGAAGGAACAACTTTAGGAGCTGATAATGGTTTAGGGGTTGCTGCAATTATGAGTGTTTTAGAATCTACAGATATTGCACACCCTGCTATTGAAGCACTTTTCACGATCGATGAAGAGACAGGAATGACTGGAGCAATGGGATTAGAAGCTGGTTATTTAACAGGTGAAATCTTATTGAACTTAGATACTGAGGAAGATGATGAAATCGATATGGGATGTGCAGGTGGAGTTGATATTACTGCTACAAAATCTTATACAGAAGAATCTGCAAACGGAACAACTTTCGATATTGCTGTTCGTGGTTTAAACGGAGGTCACTCTGGAATGGATATCATCAAAGAATTAGGAAATGCAAATAAAATCATGAACCGTATTTTATATGCGACAATGGATGTGATGCAAGTTTCTGAAATCAATGGAGGAAGTCTAAGAAATGCTATTCCAAGAGAAAGTTTTGCTAAAGTTGTAGTTAGTGATAAAGAAACTTTCCTAGCAAACGCAACAGAAATTGCAAATACGATTAAAGTTGAATTTGCTACTTTAGAAGAAAACTTAGAAATTACTTTCGAAGAGGTTGAAGCTGCTGAAAAAGTAATGACTAAAGAAGCGAAAAAATTATTAATCTTAGCAATTTACGGAGCGCACAACGGAGTTTACAGAATGAGTCCAGATATGGAAGATTTAGTAGAAACTTCAAATAATATTGCAAGAGTAATTGTAAAAGATGGTTCTATTAAAATTGGATGTTTAACTCGTTCTTCTGTAGAATCTACAAAAATGGATTTAGCTTATGATTTAAGAGCAGTTTTTGAATTAGCTAAATTTGAAGTAGAATTTTCTGGTTCATACCCAGGATGGAAGCCAAATGTAAATTCTCCTATCTTAAAAGTAATGACAGGATTATATGAGGAATTATTCGATAGTAAACCAAATGTTGTTGCTTGTCACGCAGGATTAGAGTGTGGGATTTTAGGAACAAATTACCCAGAAATGGATATGATTTCTTTTGGTCCAAACATTCGTGGAGCACATTCCCCTGATGAAAGAGCAGAGGTAAAGTCAGCACAAAAATTCTGGAAATTCTTATTAGAAATATTAAAAAACATTCCAGCAAAAGCATAAATCAAGAAAGAAAGCTATCAAATTTTGGTAGCTTTTTTTATTTAGTGTAACATTTTTCAAAAAAAAGCTTCTTATTTGTAGAAAAAGGTCTGAAAATCATCGGTTTGAAAAACGAGTGTAAAATACTTCAATATCATTCTATTTTATGTACCTTTGCACCGATTTTCACTTAGTTATAGTGATTTCGATTTTTGAAATTTAATATTAAAAAATGGAGGAAAAAAAATTTGACGCAAAATCCTTGTTAGGATTTACATTACTGTTTGGATTAATGTTGGTGTTCTTTTACATGAATCAACCATCAGAAGAAGAACTAGCAGCGCAAGCGAAAGAAGCAAAAGCACAAGATTCTATTGCTGCTTCGAAGAAAGAAATAACAAGTCCGAAAACGGCATCTTTTACAGATATGCCTGATTCTTTAGCTATAGAAAAAGCAAAAGGAGAACTAGGACATTTTGCATATAGTGCAACAAAAGCTGAAGATAAAACTACAGAGTTAAAAAATAATTTAGTGAAGTTTGATATCTCTAACAAAGGAGGTTTTATCAATCAAGCAGAACTTTTAACATATAAAACTTATGATTCTTTACCTTTATATTTAATTAAAGATGGAAGTGCTAAGTTTAACTTAAGTTTTCAAACTTCAGATAACAGAACTTTAAATTCAGAAGATTTATACTTTGAGCCAACACTTACAAAAAGTGGAGAGAATCAAGTACTTTCTATGAAATTAAGAGTTTCTGAAACGCAATTCTTAGAATATCGTTATGAGATGAAGCCAAATGATTACATGGTAGATTTCTCAATTCGTTCTCAAGGTTTAGGAAATGTTTTCAATACTTCACAACCAATCAATTTAACTTGGAAAGCAGAAGGTTTACGTCACGAAAAGAGTATGAAGTACGAAAACCAACATACTGCTCTTTATTATGAAAAAGATGGAGACAAAGTAGATTATTTATCAGTTGGTGGAGACGATAACGAAAAAGAAGAAAATGTAACGTGGGTTGGATTTAAACAACATTTCTTCTCTACAATTTTAATTACGGATAAAGCTTTTACAACTGCAGAGTTAGAAAGTACAAATGTTTTTAAAGATGTAGAAACAGATACTACAATTACGAAAGATTTCGCAATGATTACTCCTTTAGAGTTAAATGGAGGAGAGTTAAATTATAATATGAAATGGTACTACGGACCAAACGATTATAATTTATTAAAAGATAAATATAGCAACTATAATATCTATGAAATCGTAGATTTAGGTTGGGGAATTTTTGGTGTAATTAACCAATATATTTTCTATCCAATTTTCGATGTATTACAAGGGTTAGGGATCAACTACGGAATCTTAATTATCTTAATGACGATTGTAATACGTATCATTATGTCACCACTAGTATATAAGTCTTATTTATCTAGTGCTAAAATGAAAGTACTTCGTCCAGAAATTACAGAAATTAACGATAAACTTCCTGGAAAAGAAAATGCGATGAAGCGTCAGCAAGAAACCATGAAATTATATGGTAAGGCTGGAGTAAGCCCGATGGCTGGATGTATTCCTGCATTATTACAAATGCCGATTTTCTTTGCTTTATTCCGTTTCTTCCCATCGAATATTGATTTAAGACAAAAAGGATTCTTATGGGCACCAGATTTATCATCTTATGATTCAATCTTACAGTTACCATTCAATATTCCAATTTATGGAGATCACGTAGGTTTATTCCCAATTTTAGCTGCAATTGCAATTTTCTTCTACATGAGAATGAGTCAAAGTCAGCAAATGAATATGCAACAACCTACGCAAGAAGGAATGCCAGATATGCAAAAAATGATGAAGATGATGATGTATTTCTCACCTATCATGATGTTGGTATTCTTCAACTTATATGCTAGTTCGTTAAGTTTGTATTATTTTGTATCAAACTTATTAACAATCATCATTATGTTTGTGATTAAAAACTACATTATTAATGAAGATAAAATTCATGCTCAAATTCAAGAAAATAAGCAAAAACCTAAGAAACAATCTAAGTTTAAGCAACGTCTTGAAGATGCAATGAAGCAAGCGCAAGAACAACAAGCGCAGCAAAAGAAGAAAAAATAATAAGTACTTCAATAATAGATAAAAGGGTTTCCAGTTTTGGAAACCCTTTTTTGTTATATATGATTATATGTTTTCAGTATTTTGTTATTATATTTTAAAAATTAAAAAAATGTAAATAAATAACTATAAAAAGAGATTTTTTGTTGAAATTATGATAATGTTTTAAGCTTTTGTATTAACTAAATATCTAATAAGGTAATATGTTATTTGAGTATATTTTAAAAAATAAGGTTGTAATAAATGTAAATATTAAATTTGTCTTAATAAATTAGTCAATAAATAAAAATTTAACGATTTATTAAAATAATTATTTTAACAGAAAAAATATACATATTTTTAGCGAATAAATATTTAAGAATCCTAAAACAAATAATTTTTATGAAAAAAATTACTTTATTGATTTTTCTACTCACGCTCACTGTGTTTAATTGGAATGCACAAGCACAGTGTCCTGATGGAGAAACTACAGTTCTTTTAACGATTTCGGGAGGAAATTATCCTGGAGAAAAATGGATGAGTATTACGGATCAGCCTAATGGTGAAGGAGAAGTAATATGGGATCAATCTTATGGAACTGATGATGAAGGTGAATACGGAGCAAACGCTGGAACAACTGATTCAGTTAATGACGGAGAGCCATTTGAAATTTGTATTCCAGAAGGAACAACACTTTATATCAATGCATTCGATAAATATGGAGATAGTTGGGACGGAACAGTTTACGAATTAACAGATCCTTCAGGAACTATTTTAATCGCAAACAATGGAGGAGAATCTCCTGATAATGGTGAAGATTTAGATACAACTTCTACTTTTACAGATGAAGAAACTGAATTAGAGGTTTCTGAAGAATTCTCATTTACACCACCTACATGTCCTGCACCATCAGGAGTTTCATTTTCTAATATTACAGCTACTTCTATTGAAGTAAGTTGGGAAACTGGTGGAGCATCTGCTTGGGAAGTAATTATTTTAGAAGCATCAGCAGAAGCTCCTGGAGACGATGCTACTGGAACAGAAGCTTTAAATAATTCAAACTTTGAATTAAACTCATTAACTGAAAATACTTCATATATTGTATATATAAGAGATGTTTGTGCTGAAGATGATAAGAGTCCTTGGACTCCTAAAGCAGTTTCTACACCATATGCATGTCCATTCCCAACTGAAATTGATGTTGATAATATTACAGGAAATTCAGCTGAAATTACATGGGTTACTGGAGGAGCAGCTTCTTGGGAAGTTATTGTACAAGTTGCAGGATCTGATGCTCCAACAGAGGAATCTACAGGTACTGTAGTTGAAACTACAGCTTCTTATAATCCAATGGATTTAGCTGGTGTAACTTCTTATGAAGTTTATATTAGAGATATTTGTTCAGATGATGAAAAAAGTATTTGGGCAGGACCAATAGCATTCGAAACAACTTGTGCTACAATTGTACCTTATTATAATCAAAATTTCGCTTCTTATTTACCATCTTGTTGGGAAGAGAGAAGTGGAGGATCAGTTGCTGATGGACCTGGAGCTAATACTAGTTCTAACTGGGGACAAACTAATTTTATTAATGGAACAAACGCAAATGGAAGTGCAGCGAGAACTAATATGTATAGCACAAATAATCAAAATTGGTTATTAACTCCTTCTTTTGATGTAACTGCTGATGATTATGAAGTAAACTTTGATTTAGCTATTACACCATATGCAGCAACATCACAGGGTACATTTGGAGAAGGTCATACTTTATACTTATTGATTTCAACTGATAATGGAGCATCATGGGAAATAATCGAGTCTTGGAATAATGAATCAACTATTGATAATGAAAATCCAAACTTAACTTTCCCGCTAACTTCTTATACAGGAGTTGTACAATTTGCATTTTTTGCTGATGTTGCTTCAACAGCTTCAGGAGATAATGATGTTTTCGTAGATAATTTTGCTGTAAGAACTCCACCAACATGTCCAGTTCCTACTAATTTAGCTTCAGGAGTTATAACTAGTACTACTGCAGAAATTTCTTGGACTACTGGAGGAGCAGCTACTTGGGATGTTATTTTTGTAACTGCTGGGTCACCTTTCCCTGCAGAAGATGCAACAACAAACGTAACAGAAACAACTGATAACCCTCATACAGTAACAGGAATGGCTCCTGCAACAGATTATGATATTTATGTAAGAGATATTTGTGCTGCTGATGATAAAAGTTATTGGGTAGGACCAATCACTATTACTACAGAATGTGCTGTTTTTGACATTACTTATACTCAGGATTTTGAGAATTATTTACCAAACTGTTGGGAAACTGGAAGTGAAGGAAGTTTAACTGAAGGACCAGCAAATGATAGTAGTTTTTCATGGGCACAAGATGATTTTGGAAATGATACTGCTAATGCTAACGGAAAAGCTGCAAGAGAGAATATTTATGGTACTTCAGGATACCAATGGTTAATTGCACCATTTGTTGAAATTCCAGATGATGGATCTACATATGAAGTAAATTATGATTTTGCATTAACAAACTTTGCTGGTACAAATGAATCAGAATTAGGAGCAAATCAATTTGTTTATGTTTTATATAAATTAGAAGGAACAACGGATTGGGTATTATTAAATACTTTTGATTCTTCAACACCGATTTCAAATACAGGATCTAACTTTAGTTCATATTTATATGAAATTACAGGGCCTGTTCAAATTGCATTTGTAACTTTAGCAAATGGAAGTCCAGAAGATAGTGATTTCTTCGTTGATAACTTTAAATTCCAATTAGCACCAGACTGTTTAACACCAGCTAACTTAACGGCTTCAAATATTACAGCAACTTCTGCTGATTTAGAATGGCAAGGTTATGATGGATTAAATTGGGATATTGTACTTCAAGAAGAAGGAGCAGGAACACCAGATGATACTACTGTACCAACTGTAGAAGCACATGCTACAGAAACTTATAATGCTACAGGATTAAATTCAAATACATCTTACGAATACTATATCCAATCAAACTGTGCAGATGATCAAGAATCTGTATGGGTTGGACCATTTGTATTTGCTACACCGTGTGATAATATCACTCCAGATTATTCTCAAGATTTTGGAACTTATTTACCAGATTGTTGGACAGAAGGTAATGGAGGAAACAGTACTGATGGGCCTGAAAATACTAACTTAAATGACGATTGGCAAGAAGGAGATTTTGCAAATGACGGAACTAATGAAAATGGTCAAGCTGCAAAAATTGAAATGTCTGGTAATGGAGGAAAAGGGTGGTTAATCTCTCCTTATTTTGATATTCCAGCTGGTGATTTACATGAAGTAAGGTTTGATGTTGCTTTAACTGATTTTGGAACAAACCAAACTACTTTAACTGATGGATATTCTATCACATTATTATATACTACAGATTTAGGAGCAACATGGAATACATTAAATACGTATGACCATGACTCTTCTATTTCTAATTTAGGACAAGAAGACTTCGCTTATTTAGAAGATATTAATGGAGTTGTACAATTTGCATTTTTTGCAAACGAAGAAGTATGGGGATCTACATCTAACTTCTTTGTAGATAACTTCAAAGTACAATTAGCTCCAAGTTGTTTACAACCAACTGAGTTAACTGCTAATAATATTACTGGAACTACTGCTACTATTGATTGGGAAGGTGAAAATGGAACTACATGGGATGTTGTTGTTCAACCTGCTGGAACTGGAGAACCTACGGATTCTACAGAATTAACAGCAGAAGGATTAACAGAAACAACTTATGAATTAACAGATTTAGATGCTTTAACAGATTATGAATACTGGGTACAATCTACTTGTTCTGATACTGATGCTAGTTACTGGTCTGGACCTTATTACTTCTCTACTCCGTGTGCTAATTATACTCCAGAATATACGGAGCAGTTCGATGAATATTTACCAGAATGTTGGGAAGAAGCATCAGGAGGTTCTTTAACAGATGGACCTGAAAACTTTGGATCTTCTTCATGGGTAAATGATGATTTCGCTAATGATCCTACACATAGTTTTGGTCAATCAGCTAGAATCGAGGTTTATTCAGCAGGTTTAAATTGGTTGATTTCACCTAATATCGAAATTCCTGATACAGAAGATCATGAAGTAGTATTTGATTATGCATTAACAAATTGGTTCAATACTGATGAAGGTGTTCTAGGTGCAGAACAAACAGTAGATTTATTATATTCAAATGATGGAGGTGAAACTTGGACTAGTCTTGAGACTTGGGATAGTACATCAATTATTTCAAATACTGGAGATTATCATTTTGAGAATTTAGCAGGAATTTCTGGAGTTGTGAAGTTTGCATTTGTATCAAATGTAATTACTTTTAATTTCTCAGATGATGTGAACTTCTATGTTGATAATTTTAAAGTAAGAATTGCACCAACTTGTATTCAACCTTCGGATTTAGATGTACAAAATATCACTGCTACATCTGCAGATATCTCTTGGACTGAAGGAAATGCATCAGCTTGGGATATTATCATCCAAACTGCAAACTATGATGATCCTGCAGGAGATGCTACTCCAACAGTTTCTCAACATAATGCAACTAACTATTCTGCTAATACTTTAGCTCCTGCTACTTTATATGAAGTATATGTAAGAGACTACTGTAGTGATGATGATCAAAGTTTCTGGACTGGACCATTTACGTTCATGACACCTTGTGGTGATTTCTATGATATTCCATACTTAGAAGGATTTAACTCATATACTGCTTCTGAAACTTGTTGGACAGTATTAAATGCTAATGGAGATTCTGATGAGTGGGATATGAATTTTGAGGAAGCATTCTCTGAAGGAGATCAAGCTGCTTCTATCAAAACAGATTTAAATAATGGAAACAATGATGATTTCTTAATTTCTCCAGCTGTTAACTTAACAGGAGATGATATCTTAAGATTCAAGCATAAATCAGGTTCTGAAATTCAAGGAGACAACTTCCAGATTTTAGTTTCTGAAACAAATAACTTCGATTTATATACTCCAGGAGCTGATGGAAATGATGCTACAAATAATATTTCAGTATTATTACCATTAAACTCAAATGATGAAGGATATACAAATATCAATTTTGAGCAAATGGAGATTGATTTATCTTCAATGACTGGAATAAGATATTTTGCATGGCATATTCCAAGTATTGATGGATTAGATGGAACTAGTTTAACAATTGATGATGTTAAATTCATCAAAACTCCTAACTGTCCAGCTGTAATCAATATTACTACGACTGATATTTCAGATGTAACTGTAACATTAAACTGGGAAGATCCTGCAAACGTTGGAAACTATGATGTTGCTTACGTACCATTTGGAGCTGGATTACCAACTACTTGGACTGAAACAACAGATTTATTCTATGTTTTCACTGATTTAGATGCAAACACTAAGTATGACTTCTACGTAAGATCAGTTTGTGAAGATAATATCAACGAAAGTGAGTGGAGTGATCCTTCAACAGTACAAACTGCTTGTGGAATTATTACAGACTTACCATGGATTGAAGATTTCGAAAATATGGAAGAAGTAGGTGTGAATATCATTCCTGAGTGTATGGATGCAGAAGGTCAATACTACATGTCATTAGACCAAGAAGCTACTTTCAATAGACATGCAAATAGTGGATCAAACTACTTAGCTTTCGATTATGATTCTAATGCTTGGTTAAAAACTCCTTACTTCAACTTAGATAAAGACAAGAACTATAAGTTGAAATTCAAATATAGTACTTCAGGATTTGCTGGATTCCAATTCTCTGCATGGTTCGGAACTACTAGAGATGTTGAAAGTTATGAAGGTCATCCAATTGGATTTACACAAGGAGATGATGAGGACGAAGTATTAGATAACACTGAGTACGTTGAGTATAGTGCTGTTTTCTCTCCATTAGAGAGTGGACAAAACTCAATCGGAATCCACTTAGAGTCTGATATTATCGCGTTCTACTTAACTATTGATGATATTGAGTTAATCGAAACGGACGAGCCTGTAACTAATCCTGATGTGATTGGTGTTGGTGAAAACGTATTAGAAGGATTAAGTTTATATCCAAACCCAACTAATGATATCTTAAACGTAGAGTACAAGCAAGCAATTGATCATATTTCTGTTGTGAACTTATTAGGACAAGAAGTAATTAGCGTTACTCCAAACACTAACAAGCAAACAATCGATATGAGCCAATTAAGTACTGGTACTTATGTTGTAAAAGTAATTTCTGGAGGAAGCTTCGGAACTTATAAGATTATGAAAAACTAGGTTTTTTTTAAATATTTAAAATTAAAAAGCTCTCATTTTATGAGAGCTTTTTTTTTCTATGTATTTTTGGTCAAAATATCATTAAAAGAGTTGTTTTAATATACGTTATCACATTTGGAATTTTATAAGAATATTTTATTTCATTTAAGACACACCCCTAGCCCCTCTCAAGAGGGGAATTTAATTATCTGGGAATATTATAGTGATAATGATTAATAGCTTAGGGATTGTAGAGGAAAGCTTTTCTTTTTTGAAAATTAGAAATTCTTAGAAAACGGAGGCGACCTTAGAAGCCCACGGATTTCTTAGATATTCTTATTTGAAAAAAGAAAACTTGAAACGAAAAGCCCGACCTTGACTTTTTGAAAAAGGAAAGGGAAGCTCCAAAAAATGATAATGATTTTTACCTCAAAAATTTTAAATAGAAAAAACATTGAAATTTTCATTAGTAATACCTGTATATAATCGTCCAGAAGAGATTGATGAATTGTTGGAAAGTTTGACAAAACAAAAGGATTTTCAGCAAAAATTTGAAATAGTTGTAGTGGAAGATGGTTCGGAGAATTCGTCGGAAGAAGTTGTAAAGAAATATGAGAATCAGTTGAATGTTCAATATTTTTTTAAGGAAAATACAGGAGCTGGACAAAGTAGAAATTATGGAATGCAACGAGCAAAAGGTGATTATTTTATCATTTTAGATTCGGATTGTATTATTCCTGAAATGTATTTATATCATGTTTCTCAAACCTTGAAAAAACAATATACGGATGCTTTTGGTGGACCAGATGCAGCTCATAAATCTTTTACAATGTTGCAAAAAGCAATCAATTATTCGATGACTTCTTTGTTGACAACTGGTGGAATTCGTGGAAAGAAAAATGGAATTGGAAAGTTTCAGTTGCGTAGTTTTAATATGGGAATTTCGAAGAAAGCATTTCAAAAAACGAAAGGTTTTAGTAAAATGAAATATGGAGAAGATATTGATATGACTTTTCGTCTTTGGGAAAATGGTTTTAAAACACAATTGATTCCTTCGGCTTATGTTTTTCATAAAAGAAGATCGACTATTAAAGCATTTTTTAAGCAAACTTTCAATTTTGGAACAGCTCGTCCGATTTTAAACAAAAAATATCCAGAATCTGCTAAACTTACTTTTTGGTTTCCTTCTTTATTTGTTTTGTTTTCTGTTTTTGCAGCTATTTGTAGCCTTTTTAAATTCTTTGTACCATTTCAGTTTATTGGAATTTATTTAGCGTTTAATTTCTTTGCTGCAACGATGATGAATAAAAATGCATTGGTTGGATTTTTGGCTGTAATTACTACAATTGTACAGTTTTTTGGTTATGGATTAGGTTTTTTAAAGAGCAAATTATTTTAAGTACATTTGAATTATGAATTTTGAAAAAACAACAGAAAAAGACTCGAAATACAATCATTTGGAAGAAATGAGTGTGGGAGAACTTTTGACGAATATAAATAGAGAAGATCAAACAGTTGCGAATGCAGTTTCGAAAACGATTCCGCAGATTGAAAAATTTGTAACAGAATTGGTTTCGAAATTAAAAAAAGGAGGAAGATTATTCTACATAGGAGCAGGTACAAGTGGAAGACTTGGAATTTTAGATGCTTCGGAATGTCCACCAACTTTTGGCGTTTCTCATAATTTGGTGATTGGTTTGATCGCAGGAGGAGATACAGCGATTAGAAAAGCTGTGGAAAATGCAGAAGATGATAAAGAACAAGCTTGGAAAGATTTAAATCAATACGAAATAACTGAAAATGATTCTGTTGTTGGAATTGCTGCTTCAGGAACGACTCCTTATGTGATAGGAGGAATTCAGGAAGCGACAAAATTTGGTTGTACAACGGCATGTATTACTTGTAATGAAAACAGTCCGCTTTCGACAGTTGCTACGTATCCTATCGAAGTGATTGTTGGACCAGAGTTTGTGACAGGAAGTTCTAGAATGAAAGCAGGAACTGCACAAAAAATGGTTTTAAACATGATTTCGACTTCAGCAATGATACAGTTGGGGAGAATTAAGGGAAATAAAATGGTAGACATGCAGCTTTCGAATGATAAATTGGTATATCGAGGAACGAGAATGTTGATGGAAGAATTGAATATCGAAGAATCGGAAGCAAAAGAACTTTTAGAAAAATACAAAGGCGTTCGAAATGCTTTAAATAATTATAAAAAATGAGCACAGACAAAAATAAACTTGCAAAAGGTATAAAATATGAAGCTGGTGCATTACCATTAATTTTACTAGCTCCTTTTTTCATAAATATTGGCTTTAAAGCTATTAAAAGAAATGATAATTATTTATTTTTAATAGTTGGGATAATCCTTGCCATCATTGCTGTAGTTTTAGGAGTGATTGGTATTCGAATTATTTTAAGTGCATTGTTTGACAAAAATGAAGAAAGTAAGTAGTTTTAAAAAGATTTTTCAGTGGGAATATTGGCCATCGTACATGTTTTATGTACCGATACTTCCTTATGCGGTTTATTTAGCTTTAAAAAGTAGAAATCCGGTATTTTTTTCTGCAACAAATCCAGCGATAAAACATTCTGGAAATGGAGCCGAATCGAAGTATAAAACGATTCAATTGATTCCGGAAGAATTTCGTCCAAAAACAATTTTAGTAAAGAAAAAACATAGTTTTAAACAAACGATGACTGAAATTGAAAATGCTAGGATTGAATTTCCTTTGATTGCAAAACCAGATATTGGATTTAGAGGTTTGCTGGTGAAAAAAATTGATTCTCCTGAAATATTAGAAACTTACTTACAGCAATATAAAATTCCGATTATCATTCAAGAATTTGTTTCTTATTCAAATGAATGTGGACTTTTTTATTATAGAATTCCTGGAGAAGAAAAAGGAGATATTTCTTCTATCACGATTAAAAAATATTTGACTGTTTCTGGAAATGGAAAACATACATTAGAAGAACTAATTATTCAAGATGAAAGAGCGCAATTCTATTTAGATTTGATGCGAGAAATTCATGGAGAAGGCTTAAAAGAAGTTCCAGAAAATAATGAATCTGTTCTTTTGAATGTTATTGGAAATCATGCGAAAGGAACACAGTTTTTCAATGGGAATCATTTGATCGACGAGAAATTAGTGGAAAGTTTTGATGCTTTAAACCAACAGATTGAAGGTTGGTATTATGGGAGATTGGATATCAAATATGATAAGTTTGAAGATTTAAGAAAAGGAAAGAATTTTAAAATTTTAGAGATCAACGGAATTATCGCCGAGCCAACACATATTTATGATGCTACAAATCAGACTTATTTAAATTCTATAAGAACGATTAAAGATCATTGGAAAATGATTCATAAAATAGCAACTACAAATCATAATAAACATGGAATTCCTTATGCGAAAGTTTCGACTTTCTTAAAAGATATTAAAGAATTGTTGAATTATACAAAAAAAATAAAGGAGCTAACTAATTCTTAGCTCCTATCATTTGTTTTTCTTTCGGTGTAGATGGATTAAATCCGAAATCTTCATCAGGTAATTCAATGCTAAGTTGTGAAATAATATATCCAATACTTGCATAATGATGAATTGCGTGACTATGCGCTTGAATTAAAGCACTTGCAAGTGTGTAATTTGCACTTACTACTCCTAATCCTAAATCGTCTGAAACTGTAATTATCTTATCAAAATCTGTATTTGCTAATTCTTGAAGTCTTCTTTTTGTTTTCTCAAAATATGCAATCCCTTCTTCAGTTTTAGTTTCAGCCAAAGGGTTTCGTTTTCTCGCTACTAAATTTACCTTTTTTTCTGGTAGACCGTCAAAAATACAATCAAAAACATCTAGAATATGTCGCATATGTCCTCCGATACTTGAGTAATATGGAGCAACAGATTTGTCGCTATATTCTTCATCTGTAATTGATTCTAATAATTTTATACCACGATCTAAATTTTTTTCAATAGCTTCTATCATCTTAAAAATTAATTAATTATTACCCTGTCTGACGTAAATATATGAATAATATTACGCCTTTTTTTTATTTTTTTAGAAATATAATATTTTTTTAATCTAGCTAGCCTCATATTTTCGGCATGTTGTTTGAATAGTTCTAAAATATCGTTAAAAACAAGTATTAATTTAAACTAAAAGAATTATGAAAACAAGAATACTTATCATTATTGGGTTAGTTTTCAGTAGTTTTCAAATGATGGGATTTGAAAATACGGAACGAATAGAGAGTAGAAGGATATTTGAAGAACCAATTTATTTTGTAGAAAATAATATTGAATTTTATGTTTTTTCAAATGGAGATTTTGATTTTAACGCACTTCCAGAGACAGAATGTTATTATAAAAATGGAGTTCGATATGAGGTGGTTCAAGATAATAGACCTGTGAGAATTCGAAAGGATTATTATGGAAGAATTACTTCGGTAGGAAATGTTTCTATAAAATATTTAAGAGATGGAAAAGTATCAAGAATTGGACAAATTCGAATTAAATATCAAAATCATCATATTTGTCAAGTAGGACATCTGACTATTACTATAAACCCGCATGGTTATTATCATTATAGAGGATATGTAAATAAACCTCACAGACATTACCATAAAAAACGTTCAAATTATTATTCATACAATAAAAAGAAAAAACACTCTTCTAACTATTATTATAAAGAAAACTCTAAAAATAGAAGAGAATCTAGTAGGAGAAGCTCCTATTAAACAGCAAATAATAATTTGAAATTTATTGGTATCTAATTTTTAAACTAAATATATATAACCTATTTTTGTTAAAATTTATTTCGGAATATTTTAACCCCACGATTATTCCGAAATAAATTCAATAAAAATAGAATAATTACGTTGTCAATTTAATTTACAAAACTAAAACCTTTAAAACCTTGAAGAAGTTTATTTTAATCTTAAGCTTATGTTTCTCTCTTTTTGCATGTAATAAAAACACTGATTATATTATTGAAAAAGGACAAGTTGGGAATTTTACATCAAAAAATACTGCAGGAGAAATTAAAACAATCTTTGCAAAAGATTCCATTTCAGAAGTAAATTCAAATCAGGTTAGTGGATCAGACACTAACTTTTTAAATAAAGATGAGGATGAATATTTGATTTATTCTCCAGAAGGAAATGAATTATTAACTATCGTACCTCAAGAAGCGAATGATTCTCTTTCTAAAATTAAATATGTAGAAATCAATAGTCCATTATTTAAAACTAAAAAAGGACTTTCATTAAATTCTTCATTCAAAGACATCAAAGCAAATTACCAAATCAATAAAATAGAGAGCACTATATTTAATGTTACATTATTTATTGATGAATTAAACGCTACGATAGCTTTAGATAAAAATGACTTAGGATTAAAAGCATCAGATGCAAAAGGAGAAGTTGTAGCAGATCAAATTCCTGACCATGCGAAAATTAAATTTTTTACTATTTGGTTTAACTAAGAGTAAAATTAAAATATAAAGAAAAGCTGATTTGTATATTATTTACGAATCAGTTTTTTTATGTCTGAAAATCAGTTGTTTATCTTTTGTGTTTTAAGGTTTAATTCATTGAAAGTTAACGATTTATTGTTTTAATATTAAACTTTCCTTCTTTCACTAGAATTCTTTTTTGGTTAAAATTGTATAAGAAAAAGTATAATCAAATAACCTTGAAAATTTAAAAATTAGATATTTTATTTTATGAAAAAAAGAATTATAGATTACAAAAATTTAAATTCTGAAATTCTAGAATTGCTATTGACAAAATACCCAGAAGGATACACAAATAAAGATATTGTATCTTTTACAAATGTAAAAAATGAGTTGATAGAAGCGCTAGAAGTAAGAACAGAGGACACTATTTTTTTAGTGAAAGTAGAAAGTAAGCTTGAAGAAGCGATGGAAGATTTTGTGGTAGATATTGCAGAAGAAAACCTGATGACGGATATTTTTATAGGAATATAAAGAAACATTTAAGACATAAAAAAAGCCATCAATTACGATGGCTTTTTTAGTTTTTAATTCAAATATATGTTGTCAAAAGCTTATTTCTTGATCATTTCAAAGCTTCTTTTGATGAAGTTGGTTAATTCTTCACCATGTAAAAGGTTTTGAGAAAGTTTTGCTAAATCAAATCCTTGTTTAATTAATTCTTTTTGTACAGTCTCATCTTTTTCATTTAAAATAGATGCAACCATGTCATTGTTTGTATTTACAACTAAATTGTACATTTCTGGCATGTTCCCCATTCCGAACATTCCACCACCACCAGTAGCGCTCATTTCTTTCATACGACGCATAAATTCTGGAATTGTAATGATAAATGGATTTGCATTAGAATCCATTGCTTCTAATTGTACAGTATAGTTTTCTTTAGGAACATTTGCTTCAATGATTGGTTTTAAAGTTTCTTGTTCTTCTTCAGAAAGTTTACTTACAACATTTTCATCTTTCTTGATTAAATTATCAATATGATCTCCATCTACACGAACGAATGATACATTTTCTTTAGTAGATTCTAATTTTTGAATCAAGTGAGAAACAATTGGAGAATCTAATAAAAGAACTTCATAGTTTTTCGCTTTTGCAGCCTCGATGAAACTGTGTTGAGCTTTCTTATCAGAAGCATAAAGAACTACAGTTTTTCCATCTTTATCTGTTTGGTTGTCTTTGATTTTTTCAATTAATTCATCAAAAATGAAATACTCACCATCTACAGTTGGATATAAAGCGAATTTTTGTGCTTTCTCGAAGAATTTTTCTTCAGATAACATTCCATACTCGATAATTACTTTGATATCATCCCACTTTTCTTCGAAAGATTTTCTATCATTTTTGAAAAGAGAAGCTAATTTATCCGCAACTTTACGAGTGATGTAACTAGAAATTTTCTTTACAGCTCCATCAGCTTGTAGGTAAGAACGAGAAACGTTTAATGGAATATCTGGAGAATCAATCACACCACGTAACATTTGTAAGAAATCAGGAACAATTCCTTCTACATTATCCGTTACGAAAACTTGGTTTTGGTATAATTGGATTTTATCTTTTTGAGGATCCATGTTCTTCGTTAACTTAGGGAAATAAAGAATTCCTGTTAAGTTAAACGGATAATCCACGTTTAAGTGAATGTGGAATAAAGGCTCCTCAAATTGCATTGGATAAAGCTCACGATAGAAGTTTTTATAATCTTCATCTTCTAATTCGCTAGGTTTTTTTGTCCAAGCTGGGTTTGGATTGTTGATGAAATTGTCAACAACAACTTTTTCTTCTTTTGGCTCTTCACCTTCTGCAACTGGCTCCTCAGATTTGATAGTTTCTTCACGAGTTCCAAACTTAATTGGAATCGGCATAAACTTGTTGTATTTAGATAAAAGTCCTTCAATTTTAGCCTTATCTAAAAACTCTTCAGAATCTTCTGCAATGTGTAAAACGATTTCTGTTCCTCTATCTGCTTTGTCCGTTTCTTCTAAAGTATATTGTGGACTTCCGTCACATTCCCAACGAACTGCTTTAGAACCTTCTTGGAAAGATTTTGTGAAAATCTCCACTCTATCAGCAACCATGAAAGCAGAATAGAATCCAAGCCCGAAATGACCGATGATTCCAGAATCTTCTACTTTATCCTTATATTTTTCAACAAATTCTTCCGCACCAGAAAAAGCAACTTGGTTGATGTATTTTTCCACTTCTTCTCCTGTCATTCCAATTCCTTGGTCGATAATACGGATTTCCTTTGCGTCTTTGTCAACTTTTACTTCTAAGATAGGCTCTCCGATTTCTCCTTTAACTTCTCCAAGTTTAGAAAGATGTTTCAATTTCAAAGTTGCATCCGTTGCATTTGAAATTAACTCACGTAAAAAGATTTCGTGATCAGAGTATAAGAACTTTTTAATAATAGGGAAAATATTTTCCGCTGTTACATTAATATTTCCTGTAGCCATAATTTATATTTTCTTTTAATTTTTTAATTCAAATTTATAATGTCATTCAGTTATGGGTATGTAAAATCTACAAAAACCAATAAAATTTTATTCTGAATGTATCTCCTTCGAGATTTCTGTGTTTTTGTTTTCGAAACACGATTAGCTTTTAGTCAAAGAAAATACCAAAACGGTTTTTATGACATTGTGTCGGAAATGATAGGTTTTGTTATGACAAAATGATAGTTTTTTTTAGTTTTTAGTAAAAATTTGCGTGTCAATTTGAATAAAACATGTACGAAATTTTCTAAAATTATCAAAAGTTGATTTTTTGTTTTAAAAAATATTTTCTTCGATTAAAATTTTAAAAACTGAAAATAAAACTCATAAAATATTTTATCACCCTTGGCTTAGTATTTGATAAAATGTGTGAAAAATAATTTTTTATGAAAAGAATATTAAAATACACATTATTGTCTATTTTTTTAACAACAAATATTGCTATTGGACAAGTATCTGAAATCAAAGAAAAGGTTGATATTCAAGCGGAATTAGATAATGAAAAGTCAGGGAGTTCTTCGAGTAAAAGTTCTAGAAGTTCTGGAACTACAGTTGGAGAAAGTATCATCGCAGAATTTTTTGCAGAAATACTTTACGGAATAGGTTATGTAACAGTTTTAGCGGTAGATGCTGGTCAAGAACATACTTTAGATCAAAAACATTTACATCCAGAATATGTTTCTTTGGAAATTAACACTCCTTTAGCTTATGGTTTTCCAAATGATTATTTTTTAACCCAACCAAAAATACAAGGGAACTGGGGAATTTTCGCATCCGAGTTTCGATATTCTTATTTAAAAGACAACACAGGAGATTTAGCAACTCTTGATTGGCAAATTCTAAAAGTTAAACTTCCAATCAAAGGTTTTCAGCCATTTTTTGGTATTGGTTTTAGTTATCTTTTTAGTCCTGAAGAAACGTATTTTGAATATTCAACTGGTTTTGATTGGCGTATGTCTCAGCAAAAAGTGAATTGGAGCTGTGTATATCGAAGAGCAACAGATAACGATGCAACTTTTAGACAAGAACTAGAAATGAAAGTGGATTATTTGGTTTATAAAAAAGATAATTTTCATATTTATCCGCAGATTGGAGTGAATTATCAGAATTATTTTGAAACAATAGATGTTACTTCTTTTAATCTTGGTATGACTTTTAGATTTCAATAAAAATTTTTTTAATAATTCTTTCAGAAAAGACGGTTTTAGGTTTTTGTAAATTTATATAAGAGTTGGAATTTTAAGATTTCAGCTTTTTTTAAATCTCAAAAATAAAATCATGAAGTCAATTTTACCTTTATTATTTATCTGTGTTTTGTTTTTTTCTTGTGCTACAGACGATGATACTTCCAACATGCCAATGATTAAAGAAAACGAAGCAAGAATTGATATGAGTCAGTTAAACTCTGTGGAATATTTCACTACAAGAGTAGATTTAAGGCGAATTTTCTATGACAATGAGAAAAATGATTTAATTGTAGAGTGGACGTATACTTCAAATTATCCTAATTTTGGTGGATTTCGAGTGGTTTTTGGTAATGAAAATTATGATGTTTATGCGGGAACAGGACATGTTTTTGATGTAGATACAACCGATGAATTCACAACAACAGGAGTTTTAAATCTAGATACTTTCGGAACTATAGATAGAGTTTTTACTATTTATATTTTTCCTGTTGGAGAGTCTCAGGGAGTTTTAGATTATAATTTGTTTTATGAAAATAAACCTGTAAAAGGAGATGGAATAAACAAGAAAATTTATTTCGATCATGGAGAAATTAAAGTATAATTTGAAAAAGAAGTTTTTTTAGATTTCAATAAAAATCTTTTTAATAATTCTTTCAGAAAAGACGGTTTTAGGTTTTTGTAAATTTATACAAGAGTTAAAATTTCAATATTTCAGCTTTTTTTAATCTCAAAAATAAAATCATGAAGTCAATTTTACCTTTATTATTTATCTGTGTTTTGTTTTTTTCTTGTGCTACAGACGATGATACTTCCAATATGCCAATGATTAAAGAAAACGAAGCAAGAATTGATATGAGTCAGTTAGGTTCTGCTGTTTTTTTTACTACCAGAGTTGATCTCGAAAATATTTATTATGAATATGATGGAAATAATGTAGTTGTAGAATGGTCTTTCACTTCAGATTATCCATCTTTTGGAGGTTTTCAAGTTATTTTTGGAAATGGAGAATATGATGCTATTGCTGGAACAGGACATATTTTTCATGTAGTAACAACAGATGAAAATACAACTTCAGCATCTTTAAACTTAGATGATATCGGAAGTATAAATAGAGTTTTTACGATTTATATTTTCCCACTTACAGATTCTTTGGGTATTTTGGATTATAATTTATTTTATGAAAATAAGCCAGTAAAAGGAGATGATGTAAATAAGAAAATTCAATACGATCATGGTGTTATTAAGGTACAATATGATTGTAATAAAATTCAAGATCCTAGTTTTTGTCCGTGTATAAGTGGCGTTCCTAGTTGGAATGAAGTACAACTTTATTATGAAAATTCGTATGTAGAGTATGAATCGATGATTTATAAAAATTCCATCGAAGTTTCAAGTTATTTTACCCCACCGAATAGTAGTCTTTGGGAAAATTTGGGACCAGTTTCTGAAGGAAATTTTCCGATGTTAGATGAAGATTGTGATGATTATTCCCAATGGATTTCAGGAACCAATTATGCAGCAGACGGAATGGTAACTTTTGAAAAAGGAGTTTATAAAACAAGAACAGAAATTATGAATTCGGTCGTACTACCTTCTGATGATCCAAATTTTGAATTTATAGGTTCTTGTAATTGTGATTAAATATTCATTTTCAAATTCCCCTCTTGAGAGGGGCTAGGGGTGTGTTTTAAATTAAATATTTGGACAAAATACCAAACGTGATAATGTTTGTTCATTTTCAAAATTTTATCTTTTATTAAAAAACATATTTCATTAACTTAAAGAATCAAATTTTTAACCTTTTTAAAGCATATAATTGAAATCTAACTTTTAGATGCTAAGCTTTAAATTAAATGTTTAACGAAATTTAATTGACCTATTTTTAAAATTGTAAAAATCAAGAATTTTGAAAAAAATAGACGAGAAATTGTTTGAGTGACAGCGAGTTTTTTTGAGTCTTTTTCAAAATTTGTAGATTTTTTGATTTTAAAAATTAAGTCTTGATTTTTTTGGTTCGTTTTTTTATCAAGAAAAAAATGAACAAACTAATGTTTTGAAAATGATTTTTTAATTATGAAACAACATCAAGAACATTCTCTGTTTAGTTTACCAGTTTTGATTGCTATGTTTGGTTATTTGGTAGATGTCTATGATATTGCAATTTTTGGAATTCTTCGTGTGGAAAGTTTACAAGATTTGGGTTTAAATGCACAAGAAATATCTGTACAAGGAACATGGATTATCAATCTGCAATTGATAGGAATGATTCTCGGAGGTTTTGTTTTTGGAGTTCTTGGGGATAAATGGGGAAGAAAAAATATTCTTTTCACTTCTATTTTTATTTATTCAACAGCCACGCTTTTAAATGCTTTTGTTCATCATATAGAAATGTATATGATTCTTCGGTTTTTAGCAGGTTTTGGTCTTGCAGGAGAGTTGGGAGCAGGAATTACGCTGATGGCAGAAACTGTGAAAAAAAAACACCGAAGTTATGCTACTTCGCTCATTACAGGAATTGGTCTTCTAGGAGGTTCTTTAGCATTTTTAGTTTATGATTATACTACTTGGAGAACAGCTCTTTTCATTGGAGGTGTTTTAGGATTTTTACTTCTTTTTGCTCGTGCAAGATTTTTGGATTCACATCTTTTTGAAAAAACAAAAAATACGCTGGAAGAAACACATCTTGGAAGTTTAAAATTGCTTTTTTTTCGAAAAGAGATTTTTCATAAATACTTATTTTGTTTAGGAGTTGCCGTGCCAATTCAGTTTTTCTATGGGATGTTTATTTTCTTAGCAAATGAAATGACAAAAGCTTTAGGTTTCGAGCAGCCAGTAGAAGTAGGAGTTTGTGTGTTATGGTATTTTGTAGGAAATGCAATTGGAGATTTGTTCAGTGGGCCTTTGAGTTTTTATTTAAAATCAAGGAAAAAAGTAATTCGTCTTTTGACTACAGGATTATTTATTTTAATGATTTTGACTTTAAGTGATGTTTTCAGTACTACAACATTGTATTATGCTTTATCTCTGATTAGTGGAATTATTGCAGGATTCTGGGCTTTGTTTTTAATTACAACTTCCGAAAATTTTGGAACAAATCTTAGAGCTACAGCAACCGTTTCTGCTCCAAATATCGTTCGTGGAATTCTGATTTTCTTCTTTATAGCTTATCAAAGTTTAAAACCAACTTTTGGTGTGATTCATACCGTGATTATTCTTTCTGTTATTTGTTTAATAATCTCTGTAATTTCAAATTGGAAACTGAAAGAGAGTTTTGGAAAAGATTTGGATTATACGGAAACGTGAAAATAGCAGTGATTGTGTGGAATAAAATTCTATTAACTGTTGAAATTGAATTTATCAAAACTTATGTTAAGGTAGTTTAAATACACACCCCCTAGCCCCTCTCGAGAGGGGAATTTATTATTCTACATTAAACGTGAAATTTCAATTTACCTTGAAACTGCGCTAGGGATAGAGGCATTTGTTGGAGCTCTTTTGGCTGCCTGCATTTTTGCAGCCAAAAAGCGACTGCCGAAAGCCCGACATTTTTTCTTTTTTGATAAAAAAAGAAAGGTATGGAGCGCCCAAATATTTATCTTCAAAATTTTTACTTTTTCTAAAAAATACTTCAACAGAAAATTTCCTTGATTCATATTATTTTTTCCTTGGTTCATCAGAAATGCGTTTTTGAATTGTAGGTTCTGTTCTACTTTTGATTTCAGAAATAAAAAACAAAACCATATATATCATGAAAAATCAAAAGAGAGAATTAATTTTTTTAAGAACATTTGCAGTATCAGTTGGAATCGGAATTTTTGCTTTTATGTCTTTCGCATTTAAAAACGGGAATCCTTTCAACCAAAAATTTGGAACTATCGATGTGGAAAGAATCAATATTGTAGAAAATGACGGAACCGTAAAAATGGTGATTACCAATGTAGAAAATTTCCCAGTTAGCGGAGATACGATTAATGGAAATAACAACCATGATCGAAAAAAGCGAGCAGGAATGTTGTTTTTCAATGAAGACGGAATAGAATGTGGAGGATTTATTTATGACGGAGCGAAAAACGAAAGAGGACATTCTGCGGGACTTTCGCTGACTTATGATCAGTATAATGGAGATCAGGTGATGCAATTACTTTCTACAGATAGTGAAGTTGACGGAGATCGAAGAAAATATAATTCTTTGGTGTTTAATGACCGAAGTGACAGCGAATCACAAGAGGAATTGCGAAGATTAAGTGCAGAATTAAGTGCGATTAAAGATCCTGAATTAAAAAGAAAAAGATATAAAGAACTGAAGGAACAAGGACATTTTTCAAGTGTGAGACGAGTTGCTTTAGGACAGTTTCCTGGAAACCAAAATGGATTATTCTTGTTTGATGAAAAAGGAAATCCGAGAGCGAAATTTTGTGTAGATCATAATAATGAAGTGAAATTATTAGCTTTCGACGAAAAAGGAAACACAGTTGGTTCTTGGCCTAATTAATAACTTATTTTAGCAATTGTAACTCAGATTTTGTGGTTGCAATTGCTAATTTTTTTACTCAAAAAGATGAAAAACGTTTTTAGTTATTTTAAAAAATACCGATATTTTTTACTTTTTTTATTTGTTTTCGCATGGATTATAAATCTGAACAATATTCTGAAAATTTCTCGTGGATCTTGGGAGAATATTCCTTTTCATATTGATGCGCCTTTTTGGATTTTTTTGCAAGGAGTTATTATTTTTTCATTGATTGCGATTATTAAGAAAAAAATTGAAAAGAAATCGAAAGACGAATTTCCTTCTCTAAAAAAATATCTAAAGTATTTTGGAATTGGATTTATTGGTTATATGATTTATTATAATCTGTTTGCGCTTTTAATTTCTTTTATTTTCAACACTTTTGATCGAAATTTTGAATCTTGGAATCAGGTGATTTTTTTGAATTTATATCGAGTAGTGGATTTCTTTATTTTCGGAGGATTTTCTTTGGCTTATCTGTATTTTATGGATAGTAAAAACTATAGAAAGTTGATGAATGCTTATAAAATGAGTGATGCGAAAAGTAAAATTCAGCAATTACAAAATCAGTTAAATCCGCATTTTCTTTTTAATAATTTAAATGTGTTAGATGTTTTAATTATTGAAGACCCGGACAAGGCTTCAGTTTTCTTAGGTCGATTTTCGGAAGTGTATCGCTTTTCACTTGTAAATTCGGATAAGCAATTGATTTCGCTGCAAGAAGAATTGATTTTTGCAGAGAATTATTTTAAGCTGATGGAAGA
The DNA here is from genome assembly GCF_015767245.1 of Aureivirga sp. CE67. GTDB lineage: Bacteria > Bacteroidota > Bacteroidia > Flavobacteriales > Flavobacteriaceae > Aureivirga. The sequence continues at coordinate 258,038 of NZ_JADOTV010000001.1, read as the reverse complement.
AAAATATCAGGATTATTATCAGTTAGAGATTGATGATTCTATAAAAGAACTTACTTTGCATGTGCCGCCTTTTTGTTTGCAAATTCTGATTGAAAATGCGATTTTACATAATTTAGGAACTTCTAAAAATCCTGTGAAAATCCGTGTTTATTGGAAGAAAGGAATTAAAGTAGAAAATAATAAAATAGCTCTAAAAAGAAAAAAGAAAACGAATGGTGTAGCTTTAAAAAATTTGAACGAACAGTTTTTACTTTTGTTCAATAAAGCTATAGAAATACAAGAAACTGAAGAAGTTTTTTATGTGAAATTACCAATGGTAAAAATGAATGAATATGTATAAGATTGCGATTATTGAGGATGAAGCTCCTGCGAGAAAAAAACTGAAATTATATATTGAAAAACTAGGTGTTCCGTATGAAATAATTACTGAATTAGAAACGGTGGATGATACTTTGGATTTTTTGAAAACGAATCCGGAGGTAGATGTGATTTTTTCAGATATTGAACTAAGAGACGGAAATGTTTTTGATGTTTATAGTTCATTGACGGTAAAAACTCCGATTATATTTTCTACTGCATACAATGATTTTTGGATGAATGCTTTTGAAACAAACGGAATCGAATATCTTTTGAAACCTTATACTTTTGTGCGTTTTGAAAAAGCTTGGAATAAATTTCAGACTTTAAAAGATAATTTACAACAAAACCAACAATCGATTTTTAAAGAATTAGATTCTTATTTTCAACAAAAAAACAAACCAATTTATAAGGATTTTATCTCTGTAAAAACTTCTAATGGAATTTACTTTTTAAAAACACAAGAGATCGCATATTTTCAGGCAGATCATGGTGTTGTTTTCGCTTTTGATCAGCAAGAAAAAAAACATTTATTAAACCAAAATTCGCTTACTTCGATTCAAGAAATTTTAGATCCTGAACTGTTTTTTAAAATAAATAGGGGAGAGTTGGTGAATAAAAATTTTGTGGAAAGAATAAATCGATATAATAAAAATACAGTTTCGATTACTCTTAAAAACTTAAAAGCAGTTTTGAAAACAAGTCAAACGACTACTGCGACTTTTAATAGTTGGATGGGGGTTTGAGTTGAAAAAATGTTTTGAATTTCCAGATATTATTTGTTAATATTGCAAATAAAAATGATAACAAAAAAGTTTGCTTTGACACTATTTTTAATAGTGTTTTTCTACAATTGTTTTTCTCAGCAAATAACAACAACATGGTATTTTGGTAGTAATGCTGGAATTCATTTCGATAATGGAAATGTGTCTGCATTACTAGATGGAGAATTAATCACAGATGAAGGATGTGCTTCAATTTCTGACTCAAATGGAGATCTTTTATTTTATACAGATGGTTCTGTAGTTTATAATAAAAATCATGAAGTTATGGAAAATGGTCAAGGTTTATATGGTGATTTTTCAAGTACACATTCTGCAATAATAATTCCTAAACCTGAAGATGAAAATATCTACTACATTTTTACAGTTGATGCTTTTGCAGGTGAATATGGGTTAAGATATTCTATTGTTGATATTACTTATAATGGAGGTTTAGGTAAGGTAATTGACGATAATATTTATCTTGAAAATCCAACAACAGAAAAAATTAGTGCTATAAAACATCCTGAGACAAACGAATATTGGATTATTAGCCATAAATGGAATAGTAATCAATTCATATCATTTAAAATTGATAATTCTGGAGTTAATACAACTCCTGTAATAAGTGCTGTTGGAGAGTATGTTGGAGGAGTATCTTTACCTTTTGTAGAAGCTGCAGGAGGAATTAAGATTTCTCCAAATGGAAAAAAAGTTGCAGTAGCAAGATATGCAATTGGATTAGAAATTTATGATTTTGATATTGACACAGGAATCTTATCAAATCCTCAAATATTATCTACAGATCAAGATAATTATGGAGTAGAGTTCTCAACAAATAGTAAATTACTTTATATAAGTAGGACAGGCTATAATAATGGTAATAGGCAAGTTGTTCAGTATAATTTAGATTTTGATAACTTAAATGATATTATTTCATCAAAGACAATCTTAATAGATGATGAAAAGGTTTATGGAGCATTGCAATTAGGTCCAAATGGTAAAATTTATGTGGCTATTCGTAATAGTCATTATTTGGATGTTATTAGAAATGTTAATGTAGTAGGTACAGCTTGTAATTATACTGAGGAAGATATGTATCTTGGAGATAGATTATCAAAATATGGTTTACCGCCATTTATTCAATCTTCTTTTTATGGAACAATAAGTGTTGAAAATGTTTGTTTGGGAGAGTCAACACAATTCACTCTTTTAGGGATTGAAAATGAAGATAGTGTAACTTGGGATTTTGGGGATTCAAATACTTCTAATGAAACAAATCCTATACATACTTATGGTAGCTCTGGTGTATATACTGTAAATGTTACAGTAGATTTAAATGAATATACTATAAATAATTCAATTGAAGTAGAAATATTTGACATTCCAATTTCTGGAACACCTATAGATTTATATATATGTGATGATTCAGATAATATTGATTTAACTTCTAATACACAATTGCTTTTAAATGGTTTGTCTGATTTAGATTATGAAGTTGTTTATTTTGAAAGCATTCAAAATTTGGAAGTAAATTTATCTATTCAAAATCCAGATGAGTTTGTTTTAGATAATAATTCAGAACCTCAAGAAATTTATGCTATAGTTAGAAGTATAGATGCAATAGATTGTTATGATGAAATAAAGGAATTTTCTATTATACCAATTGAACTAATAGAAAATTCTGTGACAGATTTTGAAGCTTGTGATAATACATCTTTTGGAACAGATGATGATGGAATTATTATATTAGACTTGACAATTAAAAGTGATGAAATTCTAGAAAACCTTAATGCTGAAGATTTTACTTTATATTATTTTAATGAGTCTGGAAATATAGATGATTTAACAACTGCAATAGACAATCCTGAAACTTATCAGAATGAAGATGAAAATGAAACTATAGAAGTAAAAATTGTTTCAAATTATGATTCTTTGTGTTATATGACAACAACTTTTAATTTAAGTATAGTAAGTTTTTATACAGATGAAATTACTCAGCCATTAGAATTGATACAATGTGATGATGATATAGATGGAATTTCAATTTTTAATTTAAATGATTTGTCTGAGTCAATTCAGCAAGAAACAGACGAAGATTTATCTATAGTTTATTATAATTCAGAAGTAGATGCTATTAATTCTGAGAATCAAATAGGAAATTTAGAATCTTATGAAAATTTAATTCCCAATAATTCTGAGGTTTGGGTAAAAATATTTGCAACAGAAGAATGTTATTCATTGTTACCAGTTAGTTTAATTGTAAATTCTAGTCAAATTCCAGCCGATTTTCAATTTACTTTGAGTAATTGTAAAGCCGAATCAGGTTTGACTTATTTTGATTTTTCTTTTTTAGAAAATGAAATCCAAGATATATTTTCAGGTCAAATAATTAATGTTTCTTATTACGAAGATAGTGAAGATGCTCTTCAAGAAGAAAATGAAATATTCGATATTTCAAATTATGGAACAAATTTAACTTTTCAAGAAATATACATTAAAGTTAAAAATGAAAATAGCGATTGTATGGCTTTTGGAAAACACTTGGAGTTAAATATTGTAGAAACTCCAAATATAAGTGAACCATTTGAATTAATTGTTTGTGATACAGATGAAGATGGAATTGCTGAATTTGATACATCTGAAATGGCTAGTTATTTTTCAAATGATTTAAATGATGTTGAAATACATTTTTATGATGAAAATGGAAATGACATTACAGAAGAATTAAGTAACATATATGTTTCTAGTTCGAAAATAATAAATGTTAAATCTAAAAAAATAGACGATGATAGTTGTTTTTCTGAATCTCAATTAGAATTAATAGTCGTGCCAAAAATCATTATAAATGAGATAGAGGATATTAGATCTTGTGATGATAATCATGATGGGATTGCAACTTTTGATACATCTTTCATTGAAAACAATATTATTGGAGCACAAGATAACATTGAGATTATTTATACAAATTCTTCAGGTATGATACTGTCTAGTCCATTTCCTTTAAGCTATGATTCAGAAAATGAAGAAATTACAGCTAAGATTTATAACGTTTTAAAACCTGAATGTTTTGAAGAGATTACTTTTAATTTGATTGTAGATGAGGTTTTTGAATCAGTAGAAATAGATGATTATAAAATTTGTGATGACTTTACAAATGATAATGTAGAAATATTTGATTTTACTACAATTTCAAATCAGTTTGAAAATGATTCTTTTGAAATTTTATATTTTATATCAGAGAACGATGCATTATTAAATGTAAACCCTTTACCATTTAATTATCAAAATATCTCGAATCCTCAAACGATCTATTTGCGTGCTCAAAACAACAGTAATTCAAACTGTTATACTGTTTTAGATTTTAACATAGAAATATTTGATTCTGTCTTACTGGAGGATAATTACTATTTAGAAGTTTGTGATGATTCTTCAAATGACCAATTAGCTTCTTTTAATTTATCAGATTTGAAAAATGAAATTTTAGAAAATCAGTTTTCAGATACTTTCGAAGTAACAATTCATGAATCTCTTGTGGATGCTGAAAATAAAATAAATACTATTACTAATGATTATTATGAAAACACTATCTCAAATCAACAGTTATTTATAAGAGTCGAAAATTCTTTATATTCAGAATGTTTTGAAATAGCTAATTTAGTTTTAAATGTAATAGAAAAACCAGAATTATTATTAGATGAAAATCAAATTATTTGTAACCATGATGTTTTAGAGTTATATGTTGAAGATATATATGATAATTATATTTGGTCTACTGGCGAAACATCTAATGTTATTACAGTTAATACACCAGGAATATATGATGTTACAGCGCAAACAATAACTGCATTAGGTACAATTTGCGAAACAACTAAAAGTTTTAATGTAATTCAATCAACATTTGCCAACAAAATAGAATTTGTAAATTCTGATTGGACATTTGATAAAAATAAAATAGAAGTTCAAGTGGAAGGAAAAGGAGATTATGAATATTCTTTAGATGGTGAAAATTACCAAGATGAACCTATTTTTGAAGATTTACAAGTGAATTCTTATACAGTTTATGTTAGAGATAAAAATGGTTGTGGTGTTTTATCTAAAGAAACATATTTACTTTATTATCCACAATATTTTACTCCAAATGGTGATGGAATTCATGATTATTGGCAGATTAACAATGCTGATAGTGAAAAATATAATGAGATATTTATTTTTGATAGATATGGTAAATTGATTTCAAAATTTTTAGGAAAAGATCGAGGTTGGGATGGAACTAAAAATGGAGAACAATTACCTTCTACTGATTATTGGTTTTTGATTAAAAGAAGAAATGGTAAAGAATATCGAGGTCATTTCACTTTAAAAAGATAGAGAAAAGCTTCCATTTTGGAAGCTTTTTCATTTTGAAAATATCCCTAAAATTCTATCTTTGAGTACAAATAAGAATTGAACACAAACTATGCAAGAAGAATTTAGAGCTTTTAAAAAATTTCAGACAGTAGCGGAGGCAAAAGAGGTACAAAAAATTTTAGAAGAACAACATATAAAATCTATTCTTACGGATGATACGCCTCCTGTAGATGTAACTTTTACAGGAAGTACACTACAATATTCTGCAATTATAAAAATTAAAGAATCCGATTTTAAAAGAGCAAAAGAAGCTCTGAAAGAATATACGGAAAGTTATATGGATTCGATTGATAAGGATTATTATTTATTTCAGTTTACGGATGAAGAACTTTATGATGTTTTGCTGAAATATGATGAGTGGAGTGAGTTGGATTATTTATTGGCGCAAAAAATTCTGAAAGAACGAGGAAGAAAAGTAGACTTAAAATTACTGAATGGATTGCGAAATAAAAGAATGCTAGACCTTGCAAAACCAGAGAAAAGTCAGAAAACTTGGATTGCTGCTGGTTATATCTTTTCATTACTTGGTGGGATTTTTGGTTTAATTATCGGTTATTCTTTGATGAATTCTAAGAAAACTTTACCAAACGGAAAACGTGTATTTTCTTACTCAGATCATGATCGTAAGCATGGTGTAAAGATTTTCTATTTAGGAATTGTGATGATGTTTATAATTGTGATGAGCCAGATTTTGATGATGTTGTAGGTTTGAGATATGAGAAAAATAAAAATTGGAATTGTAGGATATAGTACAAATGATTTTGATGTTGAAAAAGCGAAATCTTTTCTTGATGAAATTTTTAAACAAATACAAAAAGAATACTTTGAAGTTGAAATTGTAAGTGGTTTTACAAATACAGGAGTTCCTAAAATAGCTTATGAACTTGCAAAAGAATATAGTTTTAAAACAATTGGTTTTTCTGCAAAACAAGCGTATGATTATGAAACTTTTCCTGTAGATGAAGTTATTATTATTGGTAAAAATTTTGGTGAAGAATCGGTAGATTTTATCAAATATATTGATAGAATTATTCGTGCAGGAGGTAGGAAGCAAAGTTTTGCTGAGGTGCAGTTATTTAGAGAGTCCAAGAAAAATTTGAAAAGTGATTCTGTTATAGAGTTCGATTTATAAAAAAACCTCCCAATAAGGAGGTTTTTAATTTCTAAGATATTTTATTATTAAGATTCTAAACTTAATTCTTTTTCTGGTTCTCCTTTGCTTGGTCGGATAATTTGGAAAAGAATTCCGAAGAAAACTACAGCCGCACAACCGATAAGGTTTAACCATAAATAAGTTAGATCAATAATTTCTTTTTTGTCTAAAATGAAAAGAGTAACAACAATGATTTCTCCAGCAATTGCTGCTAAGAAAACGGCATTTCCTCTTACAAATTTCACAAAGAAAGCAACAACAAAAACTCCAAGAACAGTTCCGTAGAAAAGAGAACCGATTACGTTTACAGCTTCAATCAGGTTGGCGAAAAGCGAAATAAATGTGGCAAAGAATAGCGCCATTGCTCCCCAAAGAAGTGTAAAGAATTTTGACATTCTTAGATAGTGTTTATCACTTTGATTTTTTACGAAAGATCTTTTATAAATATCAATTACTGTTGTTGTAGAAAGTGCATTCAATTCCGAAGCAGTAGAAGACATCGCAGCAGAGAAAATTACTGCCAATAATAACCCAATCAATCCTGTAGGAAGATAGTTCATGATGAAAGTAATGAAAACATAATCAGAATCATTTGTTTCTAGATTTAAATCATTCTTTTCAGAATATTCTGAGATAATAGTTTTTGCGTTTTCTCTTAAATCACGTTCTTTATTTTCTAGAACGTTCATGTTTTCAATTGCCTTTTCGTTAGGTTGATTTGCTTTTTCATTTGCAAGAACTTCATAAATAGCAGCTCTTTTCTCATCTCCAACCTTGCTATATTCTTTTTGTAATTCAGCATATTGTGGTCCATATTCAGAATTTTTAATAGACTCTACATTGGAACGGTTAAAATGAAGTGGTGCTTTATGAAATTGGAAAAAAGTAAAAACCATGATTCCAATGAAAAGAATTCCAACCTGCATTGGTACTTTAAAGATTCCGTTGAAAAGAAGACCAAGTTTTGTTTCTGCCAAGTTTTTTCCAGAAAGATAACGTTGTACTTGCGATTGATCTGTTCCGAAATAAGCCAAGAAAAGGAAAGTACCTCCAAGAAGTGCACTCCAGATATTGTATTTATTATCCAAATCAAATTCGAAATCTACAATGTTCATTTTTCCCATATAACCAGCAATATCCACTGCATCTCCAACATTTACATTTTCAGGAAGTTTTTGAACAAGAATCAAAAAGGCAATAAACATACCTGTAAGAATTACAAACATTTGTTGTTTCTGCGTCTGACTTACCGCAGCTGTTCCTCCAGAAACAGTGTAGACAATAACTAAAAGTCCAATCAGAAGATTCGTGATATTTAAATCCCAACCAATAATGGAAGAAAGAATAATTGCAGGAGCAAAAATGGTTAATCCAGCAGAAAGCCCTCTTTGAACCAAAAAGAAAACTGCTGTTAAAGTTCTAGTTTTTAAATCAAAACGTTTTTCTAAGAATTCATAGGCTGTGTAAACGTTTAGTTTATAATAAAAAGGAATCACAAAGACACAAAGAAGAATCATTGCAATTGGCAATCCGAAATAGAATTGCGCAAAACGCATTCCGTCATCGTATGCTTGTCCTGGTGTTGAAAGAAACGTAATTGCGCTGGCTTGTGTTGCCATTACAGAAAGTCCGATTGCCCACCAAGGCATGGTTTGTGTCCCTTTTAAGTAGGATTCAGTCGTGTTTATATTTCGGGTTTTATAGATTCCATACCCGACAATGAGCAGCAGTATAGCGCCCAGTACAATCCAATCTAATAAATGCATTTATTTGTAAGCTTCAGTAATGATAGTGAATAATATGATTAAAAATACTTGGAACAAAAGCACGAAAAGATAGACGTGTTTCCAAGATTTAAAAAATGGTGGTTTGTCCTCAGATTCTCCCATAGTTGATTATTTTTTTCCAATCGAAATTAAATTAGCGAAAATTCTGTAGGCTCCAGGAACTCCAGCTGGCAACTCTCTAAACCAAGAATAACCAGTGTAGATGAAATATCCTTTGCCGTATTTAGCAACCAGTAAACCTCCTTTTTTTGCAGATTCTCCTTCATCACGAGAACTTAAAATTGGTTCAAACTCTTTGTCCCATTTATTTGCAAAATATAAACCTCTTTCTTGTACCCATCCTTCAAAGTCTTTTTTAGTAATCTTGTTTGGATAGTTTAAGATATCATGTTTTGGGTTGATAAATTTAACTTTTGCATTCTCTTCTGTTACACGATCCCTAGAAATATTAAGGGCATAAGGTGCAATATTATCCACTTTCAAACCTCTGTTTGTATTGTACTGGGCGATAACTGTTCCGCCGTTCTCAATATAATCAAAAAGTTTGTATTGATAAATATTTAAATCTTCTTTCGTGTTAAAAGCTCTGATACCGATAATAATAGCATCCAATTTTGCTAATTCTTTTTCTGTAGCATTACGAATATCAATTGGGTGAATTTTGTATCCAATTTGTTCTAAACTTTCTGGAACTAAATCTCCAGCTCCCATGATATATCCGATATTATCTCCTTTTTTCTTGATGTCTAAACGAACAACTTTTGCTTTTTCTTTCATTACAACCATTTGGTTAGGAATATGGTCATAAGTGATTTCTGCTAAAACATCCGAATATTCTTTTTTACCAAGTGTAACAATAGGAGAGAAGGTAACTTCGCTTTGTTTTTTTGGAGGAGTTACTTCAAAAGTAAAAACTCTTTCTTCGTCTTTATTTTTAAAATTGAAATCAAAATCTTTTGGAGAAACTTTCCAACCTTTTGGTAAATCAATTTCTACTTTTCCTTCCAAGTTTTCTTTTCCTGCTCTTACTTTTACAGCAACTTTCTTTGGCTCGTCGTTTGCAAAAATGTAAACATTTTCTAAAACATCTACGAATACAGGAGTTGTAATATCAAAAGGCTTATAAACTTCTCCTTTTACAGGATCTCTTTCTTTATATACAATATCTTTAAAGAAAGTAAACTTTTGATTTTCGATTTCTAATTCAAAACGAGCTCTTAAAACTCTTGGAGTTTCTGGCAAACTGATTAAATGTTGCTCATCTACATGATACATTCCCATCGTTCCAGGATTGTTTAACCAATAAGCATTTGTAGTGCTTATGTTTTTAGGAAGCACAATTTTTTCTATTTGGCTAAAACGTTGGTTCATATCTAGTTTTTTGTTTAAAACTAAATTTTGATCTATACCTTCTAAGTGAATTTGGTTTAAAACAACATGATCTCCAAGCCTGTTAATAGCTTCAATATCTAATTTGATTTCAGAAGAAGGTGCAGCATAATGCTCGTCTGCAATTACTTCTAAATAAAGACCAGCACAATGGTAAATTACATTTTCAATTTCTGAAAGTTTTACATTTTTCCAGTGCGAATCTTCTAAGTTTTGAATCATTTTTCTTGCTTTCAGAAGTTTTGCTAAACTTTGCTGAGGTGCAGTAGGGTCGAATTCTTCATCGATTTCAGAGATTAATTTTCCAATAGGAGCTCCATTTTCTAATCTAGACCAAGTAGTGTTGATTCCAGAGAAAATATCGTCTTTCGAAACAGGTTTTCCACCTTTTAACCATTCTAAATATTCTGTAGAAGAACCACGAGTTCCGATACTTCCAAATCCTTGTGATTTGTGCATACTTCTAGATTCAGAAGCAATTTCGTTATTAGATTTCCCTACCAAAGGATAATAAGTTCCGATATCTAAACCGTAAAGATTAGTTTTATCTGCTTTTTCAAATTTTTCTTGACTTCCGTAGAACCACCAAGAAGTATTGAAAAATAAACGATTTGGTTGCCAAGTATCCACAAAAGAAAGTTGCTCTGGATATTCATCTTTATCTCCAGCTAAATCAAAAGCTTCGAAAGAAAGAATAGCCGAACCAGTATGATGTCCGTGTGTAGTACCAGGAGTTCTATAATCAAATCGGTTAATGATTACATCCGGTTGAAATTTACGAATAACCCAAACTACATCAGAAAGTACATCGTCTTTGTCCCAGATTTTGAAAGTTTCTTTTGGGTGTTTTGAATATCCGAAATCGTTGGCACGAGAGAAAAATTGTTTTCCTCCGTCAGTTCTACGAGCAGCAAGTAATTCTTGTGTACGAATTACTCCAAGTTCTTCTCGAATTTCTGTCCCTATTAAGTTTTGCCCTCCGTCTCCTCTTGTAAGAGAAAGGTAGGCTGTGTTTGCTTTTATGTCGTTGGATAAATAGGTAATCAAACGTGTGTTTTCATCATCGGGGTGAGCGGCAATATAAAGAGCAGAGCCTAAAAAGTTAAGTTTTTTTATGGCAGCATGGATGGTTCCCGAAGTTTCCTTTTTGGGAGCCTGTGCTACGAGATGCAAGCTAAAGAAAGCTACGCATATAAATAATAGTTTGTTCCTCATTTAGTATTTCAATTAATTGCTTTGCAAGCAAATGTATAGTTTAATTTGACATATGTTAAAGTTGATTGTTTATATTAACATTTTTTAACAAACTGTGTTATGGAATCATTAACTGGAGTGGGGGAATTGTGTGGTTTTTTGAATTATTCTTGTTTATATGCGTTGTGATTGTGTTTTAGTTGGATGAGGTTGTATCATAATTTTCGGCTGAAGGGAAATTTTGGCTTAGGGATAGTAGCGGCATCCTTTTTTGCTTTTCTTCATAAAATTGCTTTAGCAAAAAAGATATAGCGGAAAGCCCGACCTGAAAGGGAAGCTCCTAAAAAAATAGTTGAGAGTTATATTGAGGGAAAATAGGGTTTTTAAAGAATATTATCACGTTTGAAATCTTTTGATAGAATTTGGTTTCATTTGAAATTTAGCTATAATTCCTCTCAGGGAGGGAACTTGAAAAATGTATACCTTTAAGTGAAAAAGAATTAAGATAAGATCTATTGATTTTTGTATGATATTTGATATTAGATTAATTCGTAATTAAGTAATATTCAAAAAAATACTATGATAAAAAATTATTTTATTTTTCTTTTTCTGATTATTTCAGTTTCAACTTTTTCACAAATAAAAAAAGATATTGTGTTTATTGCAGAGAAGTCTGGGAAAAAACTTAAACTCGAATATGAAATTAAAAATTTTCCCCTAAAAACAAGTATAGATACTACGCAGCGTTATGTTTCTTATAAAGGTAAAAGAAATGATTGGACTTTTATAAAGGTAACTGCTTATTCAAAAGATTTAGATACGATTGTTGTTCCTGAAGTTTTGCATGCTACTAATATCTATAATCAAAAGAAGAAACGATCTGTTGATTCTGAAGGAAAATTATTTACAGGGAAAGAAGTTATTTTTCATGATAATGGTGAAATATCCGGAGAACTAAAATATAGAAGAGGAAAACCTGTAAAACTAAAACAATATAGAAAAGATGGGACTTTAGAGTATAAAGCTTCTAATGGTTGGTTTGGTTGTGAAAAGTATTATGATGAAAAAGGAAAATTGATGAAAAGAAATTCATATAAAACGTCTTCGCTTTGTCATCTTGGCATTATTCGTGATTAAATGTTTTGAAAATTTAAAAAATATAAACTATGAAAAACTGTATAAACTTTTTATTGTTCATACTTACTTGTGGTGTTTTTGCTCAAAATGAATTAAAATCTTCGGATGTTGCGAAATTTGCTTATGAATTTGAAATTGTAAATAATGATTTTGTTGGAAAAGATGTTTCTATTTTAGAAAATAGAATTTCTGAAAGTCAATTTTTCTTGTTGGGAGAACAACATTTTTCTCCAGAAATATCAGAGTTTACAAATGCTTTACTTCCTAAATTGAAAAAAAATGGATTTAATTATTTTGCTTTAGAAGTTGGACCAAATAGTACACAGAAGATGTGTTCTTTGATAGAAAAAGAAAATTCACTTTATAATTTTAATTCTGAATTTTATGCCAAATATAAGGATATTCCTTTTCCTTTTTTTGATGGAAAAAAAGATGAAATGTTCTTGAAAACTGCTTTGAATGAAAGTTTTGAAATATGGGGAATTGATCAAGAATTTATTACTGCACATCTTTTCTTGATTGACGAATTGTATGAATTATCAGATGATAAAAAGGCTGTTCGAAAAAAGTATAAAAAAGCAAAACAATTTGTGGATGAAATTCTTAAAGATGAGGGAAATGGAATGCATGAAAGCTTATTGAATTCTAAAGAATTAGAAGCTTTTTTTGCTAAATGTAATTCTGAAAAACAAAAAGAAATTATAGAAGATTTAAAGATTTCCTGGAATATTTATAGGTTTAATGATCAACGAAAATATGTTGAGAATAATAGAACTAGAATGCAATATATGAAGCTAAAATTTGGTGAAAATTATAAAAAAGCAGCAAAAAAAGAGGAAAATCCAAAAGTTGTTATAAAAATGGGTTCTATGCATTTGATGAAAGGAAAAAATTGGTTAGGAAATTATGATTTAGGAAATACTTTTAACGAAATAGCTTCTATGAATGGAACAAAATCAACTTCTATTAATTGTTTTGCGAGATTTGAAGAAACTGAAAATGGAGAAATTTATGATTATCTAGATGAAAAAGAAGCAAAATATGTAAAACCACTTTTAGAATTAGCAAAGAAAGATAAATGGATTTTAATTGAAACGAAACCAATTTTGGAGCTTGTTGCTAAGAAAAAAATAAAGCTCGAAGAAGATTTAGAAATATTGCTAAATGGTTTTGATTTTGTTTTGTTTTCTCCAATTCGAACACAAGTGAAGATGAATTTTAAGGAATAAAAATATTAGACTATTTTTTTTAATTTCAAGATTTTAAAGTGAAAAGGTTATTGAAGTGAAATTACTTTTCAATTTCACTTCTTAATCGACTCAAAGTAACAGGAGAAACTCCTAGATAAGAAGCAATATCTTTTAGAGCCACTCTTTCATTGATGTAAGGTGTGTTCTTAATTAGATTTAGATAGTTTTCTTTTGTACTTCGGGCTTTATTTTCATTCATTTCTTTGATGGTGATTACAAATGTATTTTCAATAAAAGAACGTCCCCAATTTGCCCAATCACAATGGTTTTTAAATAAAGATTTTATGTAAGAAATTTTGACTCTATAAAACTCACAATCTTCTATTAGTTCGATACTGTCATTAATGAAATCGGTATCAATATTCATATAAGAACTTAAAGAAAAACAGATGCTACCTTCAAATCCAAACCAAACAACTTTTTTGCTTCCTTCTTCATTGAAATAATGCGTTTTTACAGCGCCTTTTTCAATAAAATATAAATATGGATTTTTTTCAAGATCATGAATCAAAATTTCGCCTTTTTTCAATGTAAAAGGTTCTAGTTTGTCAATTATAAGTTTTTTGCTAGAATCGGATAATTTATAGTATTTATCAATAGCTGAAAAAACATTTTTCATACAAAACATTTTGAAATTGGGATTAACAAATGTAAATAAAAACCATAAAAATGTGAAATATATTTGCCCGCATTAAAGATTAAGAAGATATAAAATGAAATCAAATAGGGAATTAGAATTTATTGAAAAATACAATGGTCGAATTTTAGAAGAAAATGAAATTTCGAGTTATGAGAAATGGGCTTTACATTTTTTTCATGATAAAGAATCGGTGCAAGAACCTTATCTTCAAATGACCTTGCAGATTGATATAACAGAAGCTTTGAAGAATTATAAAGAAAATTATAAATCAATTTCTGAAGCATCTTTTACAGCTTATTTGATGTGGAATATTGTGCAAGCTGGAAAAAAACATCCTTTTTTTAGATATAGAAAAATACAAGGAAAATGGTACATTTTTGAGGAATTACCTTTGTATGCGCCAATAGCAGTTGGAGGAGATGCTCGTTTTTCAGATTTAAGTTTGGAACCTTTTGTACATACTAAAGTTGAAGATTTCTTTTTGACTTATCGTAGTACACAAGATAAATTATTCTCTCAAGCAAAATTTTCGACAGTTTCGGATGTTTATTGGGAAAATGCTTGGTTTATTGGAAATTTACCACATTTACAGTTTACAGGTTTTCAAATTCATAGTTCCTCTATTAAGAATGGAAAACCATTTTTTTATTTTGGAAAACGATATAAGCAAGATTCTAAAGAAATGATTCCATTATTGATTGCTTTTGATCATTCAAATTTGGATCCATTATTACTTTCTGCTTATATGGAAGATTTTCAAAATTTGATTGAAGGTAAGAAACTTTAGTTGAGGGTGTAATTATTTCTAATATTTTGATTTACAGGTTGTAGTGTTAATAAAAAATAATACTTTGTTTTAAAAATAAGTTTAATTTGTAAACAACATCTAAAAAGAAAATTATGACAAAAATAAAACAAGGAGTTTCTAAAGCTTCTGATTGGAAAAATAATACACTTGGAGGTGGAGGAATATTTGTAGATATTGATACTTCAGAAGCAAATTTTGAAAATACACCACATTATCTTACAACTCTAGAAGGGGAGAAACATCATTGGGATGCAGGAGGAATTAATGCGATTTATAATGCAACTCCAAAAGGTTTTAGGATTTATTTGAAATGGGTTTATAAATTTGACAAACCACTAACAGCATCTTTTGCTGAAAAAAATGGATGGTATATCAAATGGACGGCAATTTTGGAATAAGAAAGTGAAGAGCTGAAATTGAAGATGTAAATTTATGTTTATAATTAAAAAATACTAAAAAAATATTTTTGTTGTTTTGTATATGTTAAAAAATTAGATTTGCCTTAAAATTGTAAATCTTGAAAAAGAAGAACGATTTTAATGTGTAAAATTAATTTTTATGTCAATGTACAGATGTTTTATGACGTTTTGTACACAGACTACTTAAATGTATTAACAATTAAAAATAACAATGAAAAAGCAAATTTTATTTCTTTTAATGACAGTTATAAGTCTTAGCTGTTTTTCTCAAATTACTTATGATAAAGGATATTTTATCAACAACGAAAATCAAAAAGTCGATTGTTTTATCAAGAATCATCAATGGAGAAGTAATCCAGAAAAGTTCGAATATAAATTGACAGAAGGTGGAGAAATTAAAAAAGAAACTATAAAATCAGTAAAAGAATTTGGAATTGATGGTATGTATCAATTTGTAAGACGTACTGTGGATATGGATAAATCTACTAGTGTCATAAATAATTTAACGTATTTTGAAGAACCAAGATATGAAGAAGAAGAACTTTTTTTAAGAGTTTTGGTGAGAGGTGAGTATACTTTATATCAATATTCTAAAGGTGGATTTAAAAGATATTTCTTTGGTAAAAATGATTCTGACATCAAACAGTTGGTTTTTAAAATGTATAGAGAAGATGGAAAAATCAAAGAAAATAAAGAATTTCATCACCAGCTTTGGGATCATTTGAAATGTCCAAGTATTGGTAGAAGTACAATTACAAAAGTGAGGTATATAAAAGATGATTTGTCTAACTTTTTTGTGACGTATAATGAATGTAAGAATATAGATTTTGTGGATTTTAGTAAAGAAGGGAAAAGAGATTTTTTTAATTTGAACGTAAGACCACGTTATAATTATTCATCTTTAATGATTAAAAATGCTACTGGAAATGAAACAATTGATATTAATTTTGATTATCAATCAGGTTTTTCAATAGGATTAGAAGCAGAGTTTATTTTTCCTTTTAATAGAAATAAATGGGCTTTTATTATAGAACCAACATACCAAACTTTTAATGCAGAAACTAATTTTTACGTAGAAAATTCTTATGAGAAAAATATTACTGCGAAGGTTGAATATACTTCTGTAGAAGCTACTTTAGGAATAAGACATTATATGTTTTTAAACGAAAATTCTAAATTTTTCGTGAATGGTTCTTATGGATTTGATATTTACTCAAAATCGAATATTGAGTTTCCATTAAATTTTACTTTAAGAACTTTTGAAATAGAAGCAATTGGTAATTTAGCAATTGGAGGAGGATATAAATTTAAAGATAAATATAGTGCAGAGTTTAGATATCATGTAAACAGAAATGCTCTTGGAGATGATACTTGGAATTCTGAATTGAGAACTTTCTCATTTATCCTTGGATACACTTTGTTTTAAAAAAAAGAAGAATATAATTCTTTCCAAAATATAACAAGACTTCCTAGAAATAGGAGGTCTTTTTTTTGATATTTTTTAAGTTTCGTGTATTAATTTCATTTTAAATATTATTTTTAGAATCTTAAAAAAATATGAATCCAAAAAAATAAATATGAAAATCAAATTATTTTTATTCTTAGTTGTTTGTTCTATAACTACGATTTTTGCTCAAGACGAAGGTTTAATTTCTTATATGAAAGGGAAAAATGACATTATTTATATTGATAATTCTCCAGGTACACATTTTACGATAAATTTTCCAGGAGATTCTCTTAAACCTTCTAATATTCCTAATTCTGTTGTAATTGGAGAAGATAATATTCAGTTTTTAAAAAAAAGATATACTTCAGATCAATACACAAATCAGTCTGGAGTTAAGAAAGAAATAGAACTTTTAGAATATTATATGAATTATGAGCTAGATTATTTAGAAAAAGAAGTTTTTGAAAAAGATATTGTAAATGAAAAAGAAGTTTTTTTAAACAATTCTGGGAAAAGATTTTTGCTTTGGTACTATGAAATGCCAGAGATTGCATCACCAGAAGGAGTAGAGATTATTGATCCTGTGACAGCTAATTTATTTTTAAATTTTATTTCAAATGATTATTTAATAGGAGTTAACTTTTCTGTTTTTAAATCAGAGGATAAAAAAGCTAAAATTGAAAAATTAAAATCAATCGCAAATACTGTTAATATTTTTGGAGGACCAATTGATGAAAATGCTTTATGGTATAAAATAGATGCTCTAAATGATGATAAAAACTTGTCATTTACGGATACGATTAACAAGTTTGAATTAGAAATTCCAAAATGGGCAAATATAACAAAGACACAAAATAAATCTTTATGGATGGCTTCAATGCCAGATATTGATAATATAAAGAATATAATCTCTTTGAAATGGTTCGATCAATCAGAATTTAAATCTCTTGAAGAATTTAATAAAGCGCAAATTGAAGGTTATAAAATTGGTGATAAAATGAGTTCTGGAGCTACTATGATGTTGAAGAAAAAAATAGAGAAACCAGAAAAATGTAATGGTGTAGCATATGAAATGCAATTGCTATTTGGAAGTATGATTTATCATTGTCAATATGTAACTTATTATTCAGATTCTGCTTACTTTATGATCGGATTTATTGCAACAGAAAATACTTATAATCGAAATTTAGTCAAGTTTAATGAGTTTTTAGAAAAATTCGAAATTCAGAATTAATTGCTTTTATAAACTTTAATAATAATTTTTAGAAATATAAATATAAAAATGATGAAAAAGATAATTATAACTATATGTGTATTAATGTTCAGTGTTTCCATTTTTGCACAAAATTCTATGGATAAAAAGTTGGAAGAACTTTATTTAGAAGAAAAATATGATGAGTTAATTAAAAATTATGCTTCGAAAGATGAAGATTATTCTGGAGAGGCTTATTATTATATTGGGAAGGCTTATTATATGAAATCTGATGATACAAACTGTATTAAATATATGGATTTATCCATTGAGAAGAATCCAATGGCTGCCGATGCTTTTTATTTTAAAGGTAAATCGTTTCAGTATTTAGATCAATATGAAAAATCGCTTGAATTTTTAAAGAAAGCAGAAGAGTTAAATAATACAATTTCTGTTTATCAATCTTCTATTGGTGATTCCTATTATAATTTGAAAAAATATGACGAAGCAATAGAATATTATAAAAAGGCAACGAAACATGAAAAAGTAGATAAGCGTCCTTTTTCGATGTTAGGACAAATATATTCTGAGAAAAACAAGAATGAAGAAGCGCTGAAGTATTACTATTTAGCAAAAGAAAAAGATCAAACGAAAGCAGAAGAATATGCAAATACAGTGTTCAATATTGGTCTTCTAGAATTGCTTTCAAAAAATTATGATAAAGCTGAAAAGGCATTTGCAGAAGTTTTAGAATTAGTTCCAAATGATTATCATGCGGTTGCCAAAATGATTCAGGTTTACTATGCTAAAAAGCAATATGAAAAAGCTGAGCCGTTTAGAGAGATATTATATGATGCGAAAAAGAAAAATTTATTACCAGAATTTATGAGTGATAAGTTTTGTTTTTATCAATTTGATTGGAAGGAATATTTAGTACAAGTTTTTGAAAGATATGAAAACAGAAGTTCTGGAGGTATTTATTATAAACATATTTTTTATGTTGTAAATAAAAGTGGAGATATAGAATTTACTGTTCAAACAGAATTTTCGCCTGTTGCTATGGAATTAGAAAATATTAAATATTTATTATGTTCTCAAAAAGGAAGTATCCATGGTAATTCAGGTATTGGGTTTAATGATGGATTTGATTTTGATGATTTAAAGTCAGCAGCGATAAAATATATGGAGAATTTGACAAAATGATAATATCCTAGTTTATTGGAATTATTTATTGTTTATCTCTATTTTTGATTTTAAATGACTTCTTTAATAAAAAATATAAAATTGAATAATCTTTTAAAATATCGAGAGAAATTAAATCTAACTCAAAATGAGTTGGCAGAAAAAGCAGGTGTTTCTGTTAGAACTATTCAACGAATTGAAAAAGGAGCAGAGCCAAAAGGTTATACTTTAAAAGTTTTGTCTAAAGCTTTAGAAATTTCGGAAGAAGAGCTAAAAGGAAATGTAATTATTACAAAAGAATTGGAAGACGATAATCATTCTATAAAAATAGCAAAATGGATTAATTTATCTTCTGTACTAGGTGTTGCTTTTCCTCCTGTAAATATTCTTTTTCCATTTATTTTGATGAAAGTAAAAAAGCAGGAAAATAAACTTACAAAACAAATAATTTCACTACAGATATTTTATACAATTATCGCAGTTGTAGCTGTTTTGTTAAGTCCGTTTATACGAAAATGGTTTGATTTAAATCGTCAATTTACTTTGATTATTGTAATTTTTGCTGTGCTTTTTAATCTATTTATTATACTCAGAAACACCATAGGATTAGACAAAAATAAAAAACTATATTTTAAGTTAAACTTCAGCTTTTTCTAGACTTGTCAGGTAATTGTCATCTCATTGTCACGTGACTTTTACCTTGTTTTAAAAGCATCTTAAATAATTTTGTAATCAGAATCAAAAATCAAATTAAGATGAAATTAAAACAACTATTTATTCTAGCAATCTCTTTTATTTTTTTTCAAAATAGCTTTTCACAAATTGCTGAAAATTCTGGGCTGTTTTTAGAGTTGAAAAAAGGGGATAGCATCGTTTTTAAAGAAGGATTTAATAAATGTAATTTCGATGCTTTGAAAAAAGTTTTACATAAAGATTTAGAATTTTATCATGATCAAAACGGAACTCAAGATTTAGAAACTTTTTATTATAATTTTTCGGAAAGTATTTGTTCCAATCCAAATTTTAAACCAATCCGAAAGCTGGTTCCTGAAACTTTAGAAGTTTTTCCACTTAAAAATAATGGAGAAATCTATGGAGCAATTCAAAAAGGAGAACATGTTTTTTATATTAAAGAGCCAAATAAAGAATTATATGCAACGGAAAGAGGAAGCTTTATTCATACTTGGATTTTGGAAAATGACAATTGGAAATTAAAACGAATTTTAAGTTATGATCATCGTCCTCCAGCGAAAGATTATGGATCAAAATTTAATGCAGATTATGTTCATGAGCTTTTCAGTAATACAGAAGAAATCGAAAAATTACTTTACAAACATAAAATTCCTTCTGTTTCTATCGGATTTATTCAAAATGGAGAATTACAACAAATTCGCGCTTATGGTAAGAAAAAAAAAGGAAATCCGATTTCTACGAATAGTATTTATAAAGTAGCTTCTTTGACGAAACCAATTGCGGCAATTACAGTTTTAAAATTAGTTGAAGAAGGAAAATGGAATTTGGATGAGCCAGTTTCAAATTACCACATCGATTCTGATATTAAAGAAAGTAAATATTTAGACAAACTTACTACAAGACATATTTTATCGCATCAATCAGGTTTTCCAAATTGGAGATATTTAACAGAAAATAATAAGTTAGTTTTTCAATTTGAACCAGGAACAAAAGTTCAATATTCTGGAGAAGGATTTGAATATTTAAGAAAAGTTGTAGAGAAAAAGTTTAACCGACCTTTTGAAGAAATTACAAATGAAATTTTATTTGCTCCATTGAAAATGACGAATACACATTTTTATTGGAATGAATTTGTAGATGAAAATTTATACGCTGTTGAACATGATGAAAACGGAAATCCAATAGATTTTTATAAACATAAAGAAGCTAGCGCAGCAGCAAATTTATTAACAACAGTAGAAGATTATTCTAAATTTATGATTCATGTTTTGAATAAAGCTGGTTTGTCAGATGATTTATATTTGGAGTTTTTAAAACCGCAATCTCAAGTAAAAAAGGGAGGTTATTGGAATTTAGGAATGCAAATGTTTACAGATCTTCCAAATGATGAAATTGCTTTTATGCACACAGGAGGAGATCCTGGAATTAAAATGATTGCTTTGATTTTTAATAACTCTAAAAGTGGAATTGTTATTTTTTCAAATTCAGAAAATGGGATGGTACTTTGGCAAAAAATTATAACAGAATATTTTGGAAAATTGGGTAAAGAAATTGTTCGAAGAAATCTAGAAGAGTAATTTTTTGAATTTTTCTTTTTCATTTAGAGTGAAGTGTAGAAGTTTAATTGAATTATATTTGGTTAAATATTTCAATAAAATATAGTTTATGAAAGTTGAGTATCTTACAAGTACTATTTGGAAAATAGATGATTTTTTGAATAAAGAAGAATGTGAAAATTTAATTCTATTTAGCGAACAAAAAGGCTATGAAGAAGCTACAGTCAGTTTGTTAAGTGGAGCTAAAATGATGAAAAATATTCGAAATAATTATCGATTGATTCATGAGGATAAAAAATTAGCAGAAAAACTGTGGTCAAGATTAGAGAATTTTTGCCCAAAAGAAATGGAAAACACTAAAGCTTCTGGTTTAAATGAATTGTTTCGTTTTTATAGATATGAGTCAAGTCAAAAATTTAAAAGACATATTGATGGAAGGTTTAAAAGAAATGAATTTGAAGAAAGTAGAATTACTTTTTTGATTTATTTAAATGATGATTTTGAAGGTGGAGAAACAAAGTTTGATGATTTAATAATTAATCCAAAAACAGGTATGGCTTTGTGTTTTATTCACGAACAAAAGCATGAAGGTATTTCTGTTGAATCTGGTGAAAAATATGTCCTTCGAACAGATGTCATGTATAAAAATGAAAATTAATTTTCAACTGGATTTTCTTCAATATTTTCGTCAGTTTTCTCTGTTTCTTCGTTTTCTTCATGAATTTCAGGATCGTTTAAATTGAAAATATTGAAGAAGATTTGAAATAAAAAGCTAAAGAAAAACATGAAAACCAAACCAAGAAGATTTAACCATAAATAAGAAAACATAGCATCAATAATTCTTTCATAAATAAATAAACCTATGATGCATATTTCAGAAACAATGAAAGCCCAAAAAGCTGCTTTCTTTTTTATAAATTTCACTAAGAAACCGATTGCAAAAAGCCCAAATGCAGCTCCGTAAAATAGAGAAGCTACAATGATTAGAGCTTCGATTAGATTTGTTTTTGGATTGATGAAAGTTGCAAACAGAATTCCGAAAATCAACCACAAATATTTAAAATAATCTTTTAGTTTCTCATGTAATTCACCACTAACTTTTTTGGTGTAAAATTTATAGAATACATCATAGAGGGTGTTTTTGGAAAGATTTCCAAGGCTATAAATGACAATAAAAATAGAGGTGAAAAAGAGTAAACCAAGAACAATACCTACAAGTCCTTTTGGAAGATAATCTCTGATAAAAGAAATAAACACATAATCTTTATCATATTCGTTGATATGAATTCCTTTTGATTTTTCAAATTTTGCTATTAAATCTCTTCCTTCTGCTCGGATTTTATCTTCGGTTTCTTCTAACTCTACTAGATCTGCTTTTAAATTTTCTGAGATTTCTTCTCCTTTTGCTTCTTTATCTAAAATTAAATATGCAATAGCTTTTTTCTGATCAAAAGCTGTTTCCAATCTGTCTTCAACATCATTGTAGGGTTCAGCATAAGCTGAATTTTCAATTTGATTAACATTACTTTGATTAAAATGAAGTGGTGTTTTATAAAAAATATGAAACACATAAATCATTACAGCTAAAAAAAGTATTAAGAACATTACAGGGATTTTCGTTAAAGCTTTTAATACTAATTTCCAACGAATGAAATGAATTGGTTTGTCTGAAAGATAACTTCTAACACTTCTTTGATTTACAGAATAAATAGAAAGAAATAGAATAGAACTACCAAAAATAGCGGTCCAAATATTATATTTCTGTTCGAGTTCCAGTTCGTAATTTATGAGGTTTAATTTATCGGAATAACCAGCAAGGTTTATGGCATTACCAAAAGTAACACCTTCAGGAAGTTTGTAAATTAAAACAATAAAAGTAATAATCATCAAAGTAACGATTAAATACATTTGATATTTCCTTATAGTAGAAAGAACGCTGATTTCAATATATAAGATAAAGAGAATTACAATGGAAGCAATGATTAAGTTTGTCCAATAAATATTTAAATGTAAAATTGAAGAAATAATAATAGAAGGAGCAATGATGATCATTCCTGTTGCTAATCCATTTTGTAACAGAACAAACATAGAAAGCATAATCCGTGTTTTTTTATCAAATCGTTTTTCTAAAAAACCATATGCAGTTTTTATTTTATGCTCTCTTGCATAGCGATTGTAGAAAGGCATAAAAATAATCGTAATCAGAATGATTGCTATTGGAACGCCAAAATAATACTGTATAAATCCCATTCCAACATGATATGCGTGACTAGGGATGAATATAAGTGAAGTGATAGAAAATTGAGAAGTTACCACGGATAAGTTTATCTGTCTAAATGTATAAGGATCATCACCATCTTTTTGCCTTTCTTTCCAAGTAAGATAGATTCCTTGCCCAACAATAAATAAACTGATAATAATAAGTAGTATCCAGTCAATTTGATCCATATATCTAATTTTGAATTCATTCTTTCTCTATTAAATATACTGAATATCTGTTAATTGTGTAAGATGTTGTTTGCTAAAATCTGAAGATTTTGAAAATAAAAAAGCATTTAAAAGGAAAACTCTTAAATGCTTTAGATAAATTATATTTTGTTTTCTGATTAGCTTTTGATTGCAATCATTGAAATTTCAACGTTTACACTTTTTGGTAAACAAGCTACTTCTACAGTTTCTCTAGCAGGAGCATTATTTTCATCAAAATACGTAGCATATACTTCGTTTATTTGTTGAAAATTATTCATGTCAGAGATGAAAATTGTTGTTTTTACTACATGATTAAATGAAACACCAGCTTCTTCCAAAACAGCTTTCATGTTTTCCATTACTTGTTTTGTCTCCACTTGGATAGAATCCATTACCAATTCTCCAGTTTTAGGATTGATTGCAATTTGACCAGAAGTATATAAAGTATTTCCTGCTAAAACTGCTTGGCTATATGGTCCAATAGGAGCAGGAGCTTTTTCTGTTTGGATAATTTTTTTTAACATATTGATATATTTTTAGAATATTCTTTCTGGTGGTTGGTTCTTATCATATTTAAGATCACTAAGAACAGAAGATTTCACTCCAATGAAGAAGTAGTAAGTTCTATTAGTTCCGAAAGGGACCCAGTTAAAGTTGAACTTCCAACTATCTAAATCTCTAGAGAATCGAAGTTGTGTGTATGAAAATCCTTTGTTTTCAAAATCATAACCAGAAGAAAAACCAACTCCCCATTTTGGTGTTAATTCAATATCTCCATTAAACTGTAAAGTGTTATTTGTATTTGCTTCTCGACCTGGTTTTGAATAATTAAAAGAATAATTAATACTTAACCTCCAAGGAATTTTAGAATTGTAGAGGTCTACCTTTTTCTCATTATCTTCTTCTTCCTCCTCTTCTTCATCAAAAATTTGATTAGAAGTATTTAAATTTCCTCCGAAAAGACCATCTGGATCGTTAAAGTTTTCTTGAGAATTTTTAGGAGATTTATTTTCTGGATTAAACATGTCGCTAGATAAAGAAAAGCTAGTGTTTAAACCTGCACCTGTCAATCTGAATAAGCTTCCTCCATTATCAATATTGAATTTGTCAATTCTACGTCCATCAACATTAATTGCATATGGATCAAAAGTTGCATTCATGTTTAAAGTTACTTTATTGTCAAAAAAGTTCGTACCTGCATTCATACTCAAAGGGCTCCATCTTAGAGAATCTGCTGCAATATTATAACTAGTACTCATGCTTAAATTGTTTAATAAAGTAATTTTTTTGTCTTCTTCATCAGGATTCTTGGAGGCGACTTTTGCTTCCACATTATTATTTACTGATATACCAATCGAGTTAGATAGACTTGTTGATGGTGATCCGAAAATACCATTTTGAAATGGAGAATATTCATCATAAATCACAGGATTGTTATTTGTCTGTACAGTTTCATTATAAAAAGAAAAATCAGGACGATAGGTATACGAAATTGTTGGAGTAATTGTATGTCTAATTGCTTTTATTTTTCCTTTTTTAAATCTAAAAGTTCCATATACTTTTGTAGATAATGATGCTCCAGCAGAATATTCTCTAAAAGACGTAAAACCTTTGATTGTATCTGTAGTAACTTCATTTAAAGTAGGATCATATGTTTTTTGTATTTCATCAAAATACCAAACTTCTTTATAAGATGCTCTTGGAGAAAATGTGAAATAATTTAAAACTTTCATGTTTGTTTTAATATTCACATCTTGTTGAATACCAAATTTAGCATCATCCCACATTTCTTTTTTGAAAAAGAATTCATCTGTAGTATTAATTCTATTTTCACCTCTAAAAGAATAAGTAACACCTAGTTTGTGTAAAGCATTTGTCTTAGATCCAGATTTTGGTTCAAAAGGGAAAATCTGATCCATATTTATCTGTAATGCTGGAAGAGTAAGAGAAATAGCTTCTGTATTTGTATTTTGATTTTGTGTAAGCGAAGCTGTCATATTAAACGGAGTACCTACGAATTTTCTATAATAAGAAATAGAAGAACTTAAAGTATTCATCAAGAAATTATTATTGTTCAACTCGTTTAAGGATTGACGATAATATTGACTACTTCCTAAGTTTACCGATGCAGAAAATCTACTATTTGGACTAGACTTCTGATCTTGTGAATGACTCCAACGAATGTTGTAGTTAGTAGCTTCCGTGTAATCAGATAACCCTTTTAAGCTTGTTTTTAAGTTTTCATAATCAAAACTGAAGTTTCCTCTAAATTTATATCGAACCACATAATTGGATTGCGCCCTGAATCCCCAACTTCCATTGGTGTAAATATCTCCTAATAATGTCAGATCTAAATAATCATTAATTGCAAAATAGTAACCCCCGTTTTGGAAAAAATATCCCTGTTGGTTAGAATCTCCCCAAGTAGGAATGATAATTCCGGAACTTCTTTCTTGTGTTAAAGGAATATATGCAAAAGGTATAAAAACAGGTGTAGGAACATCTGCAATTACAAGGTTAGTTAAACCTGCAATGATTTTTTTTCCAGGAATTACTTTTGCATTATACACTTTAATATAATAATCAGGATTTTTCTTTTTAGAAGTGGTTGCTCTTAAGTTTTTAGCATAATAAGTGGAATCATTTACTTTTTTAGTTCTTTCACTATAAGTTAAAATTCCATCACGATCAGAAGATGTGTTAAAAATCAGAGCAGCTTTTGTGTCAAAATTAAAAATAATGGAATCTTGAACTGATTCCTCTGATCCTTGCTTGAAAATTGGAGCTTGTGTATAACCTAAACTATCAATAAAAATACCAGTTGCTGTTATTTCATTTGTATTATTATTAATAATAATTTTTCCAGCTTCAATGGTGATATCTTGGTATTGAATTTTAGCCTTATTATATAAAGTTGTTATATTTGTTCTTCGATTTGTAATAATACTTTCTTCAGCGTATCTATCAACAATATCAGTTAAAATAGTAGTAGAATCTTTAGGGATTTCTACAGTTTCTTGCTCTGAATTTTCATTATTTTCTTCTTTTTTTTGCTCTTGGCCTTCTTCTTGTTGAAATAAAGCAAAAACAGTATTTTTTGAAAAAAGCTTATTATTTACAAAAGAATTATTAGAATCTAATGTAGTTGCATTTGACATTAAAGGACTAAACCCGATGAATATCAATATCAAAAGTGATTTATATAAGTTTGTTTGCAATGGTTTATGTACTATTTTTGTAATGATAAATTTATGAAAACTATCTGTAAATTTTAACAGCCCAAAAATAATTAAAATATATTGATGAAATCACAACTAATTATTAAAAATTATAGACTATTAAAACCAGTGCTTTATGTTTTGATTATCTGTAATATACTACTATTAAACACCAAAATGAACGCTCAGCAAAAACAATATAAAATTGTTTTAGATGCTGGTCATGGAGGAAAAGATCCTGGAAAAGTAGCTTTTAAAAAGTATAAGGAAAAAGATGTAGCGTTAAAAATAACAAAAAAAGTTGGTGAAATTTTAACAAAGAAAAAAAATATCAAAGTTATTTATACGAGACAAAAAGATGTTTTTGTGGATTTGTGGGAGCGAGGAAGCATTGCAAATAAGGCAGAAGCAGATCTTTTTGTTTCCATACATTTGAATGCGCACACTTCAGCAGCACATGGAACGGAGACTTATGTTTTAGGGGTAAATGCGAATCAGAAAAATTTAGAAGTTGCGAAAAAAGAAAATTCCGTAATTTTATTAGAGGAAAATTATAAAGAAAACTATGAAGGTTTTGATTTAGATTCTCCTGAGTCTTTTTTAGGTTTAACTTTAATTCAAGAAGAAAATCTGGATAAAAGTTTAACGATTGCAAGTTTGGTACAAAATAATTTTACCGATAAATTAAAAAGAAAGAATAGAGGAGTAAAACAATTAGGGTTGATTGTTTTACACCAAACATATATGCCGAGTATTTTGATTGAAGCAGGTTTTTTGACCAATAAAAAAGAATGTGATTATTTAATTTCAGAAAAAGGTCAAAATGAAATTTCGAACTCTATTGCAAATGCGATTTTAGATTATGTGAAAATTTTAGAATTAAACACTGTTGCAGAGCAAGAGAAAGTTGAGGAGAAAAAGCCTAAAAAAGAAGAGAAAAAAGAAGTAAAACAAACGAAAAAAGAAAGACCAGATATTATAGAAGGAGTGATTTATAAAGTTCAAATTGCTTCTAGTAGAAATAAAATTAAGACTTATTCTAGGAATTTTAAAGGACTAAAAGGAGTTCAAAGAGTACAAATTGGAAAAATATTTAGATATTATTACGGAGAAACGAATAGCTATAAACAAGTGAATGAGAAATTGAAATTAGCTAAGAATAAAGGTTTTAAGACTGCCTATATTGTAGCTTTCAAGAATGGAGATAAGATAAGTTTGGATGAATTATTTGAATAAAAAAATAAATAAGGAAATCCGAAAAATATTAGTAATATTGCTTTAACTAAAATAATGCTATTTTGAAACTAACTAGAGAATTAAAAACAGGAATTACATTTCTAGTAGTTATAGCCCTTTTTATATGGGGATATAACTATTTGAAAGGACATAATTTATTCGATGGAAGTTTAAGAACTTTTTATGCCAAATATGATAATGTTCATGGGTTGAATACAGCAAGTGTTGTAAGAATGAACGGATTACAGGTTGGTAAAGTAAGTAAAATATATTTTGATCCAGATACTGCAGAAAAAGGACAGATTATCGTTGCTTTTTCATTAGAAAATGACATTACTTTCTCAAAAGAGAGTGAAGCAGTTATTGCAAGTGCTGGATTAGCAGGTGGTCAAATTATTAAAATTATGCCAAAATTTGACGGAACAACTGCAGAGTCTGGAGATTATCTTCCAGGAATAGTGGAGCCAGATATTTTGACGACAGTTGCAGAAAAATTAGAGCCACTTCAAGAAAAACTTTCTGTAGTACTTACAAGTACAGATTCGCTTATGGTAGGATTAAATGATGTGCTGAATACACAATCAAGAGTTTTACTAAAAGAAGCAATCAAAGATTTAAATGGAACAGTTTATAATTTCAAGAAAATTTCTCACAACTTAGAAGGATTTACTAAAAAAGGAGGAGATATTGATAAAACCTTAAATAATATCACAGAAATTACTGCAAATTTTGAAAAGATTTCGGATACAATTTCTAATGCAAATCTTGGGAATACACTTAATAAACTTAACAGTGCGATGACCAATTTAGATGATTTAATGGTAGGAGTTCAAAATGGTGAAGGAACTTTAGGTAAATTAATGAAGAACGACACTTTATATGTGAATCTAAAGAATGCTTCAAGACAATTAGAACAATTAATTCAGGATATCAAATTACATCCTAAGCGTTATGTGAATATTTCGGTTTTCGGAAGAAAAGAAAAACCATATTCGCCACCAGCAAATCCGAATGAGTAATTTTAAAATTTTAACTAAACAAAAACAACAAAACACGAGATAAAATAGTTACCTCAAACAATTAACAAACCAAAAACAAATGCAATACATACCAAATATTCTTTTTGCTATTCTTTTAGTGGTAGGAATAGGATACTTTACACGAAATGTAAAGAAGTTAATACGAAATATAAAATTAGGAAAACCACTAGATAGGTCTGATAATTCAAATCTTCGTTGGAAGAACATGATTAATATTGCTTTAGGGCAATCAAAAATGGTGAGAAGACCAATAGCAGGAATTTTACATATCATTGTATATGTTGGTTTTATTATTATCAATATTGAGGTACTAGAAATAGTAGTTGATGGATTATTTGGTACGCACAGAATACTTTCATTTTTAGGAGGATTTTATTCATTTTTAATTGGAAGTTTCGAGATTTTAGCACTTTTAGTAATTGTTTCGGTTACTATTTTTTGGATTAGAAGAAATGTTGTAAAACTAAAACGTTTCTGGAATAAAGAAATGAAAGGTTGGCCAAAAGAAGATGGAAACTTAATTCTTTATATCGAAACAGTTTTAATGGTTTTATTTCTTACAATGAACGCATCAGATGTTCATTTCCAGGAAATGCATGCAGGAAATCCAATCAGTAGATTTATTGCAGATATTTTACCTTCAAATCCTGATACACTTCACATTATTGAGAGAGTTACTTGGTGGTTACACATTGCTGGTATTTTATTCTTCTTAAATTATTTATATTTCTCAAAACACTTACACATTTTATTAGCTTTCCCAAATACGTATTATGCGAATTTAGAGCCAAAAGGGAAATTTAAAAACAATGAAACTGTAAAGAAAGAGGTGGAAATGATGATGGATCCAAGTGCAGATCCGTTTGCAGCTCCTGCTGAACCAACAGAAGAAGAAGGTGAACCAGAGAAATTTGGAGCAAGTGATGCTACAGATTTAAGTTGGGTTTCTTTAATGAATGCTTATACTTGTACAGAATGTGGACGTTGTACTTCAGTTTGTCCAGCAAACCAAACAGGTAAAGAATTATCTCCAAGAGCTATCATGATGAAAACTCGTGATAGAATGGAAGAGATTGGAAAAAACATTGATAAAAATGGAAGTTTCCAAGATGATGGAAAACAACTTCTAAACGATTATATTACTCCAGAAGAACTTTGGGCTTGTACAAGTTGTAATGCTTGTGTGGAAGAATGTCCTGTAAATATTGATCCTCTTTCTATTATTATGGAAATGCGTCAGTATTTAGTAATGGAACAATCTGCTGCACCGCAAGAGTTGAACTTGATGATGACAAATGTAGAAAATAATGGAGCACCTTGGCAGTACAATCAAATGGATCGTTTGAATTGGAAAGATGAGGATTAATACTCCTTAAAGTCAAGATTTAATTAAAAATAATATTCGAATTTACAAAGGGAATGAATTTCTAAAATTCTTCCCTTTTACAAAATACACCAAAAAATACACAGACAATGAATGTACCAACAATGGCCGAAATGATGGCCCAAGGAAAACAACCGGAAGTTTTATTTTGGGTTGGATGTGCAGGAAGTTTTGATGATAGAGCAAAAAAGATAACAAAAGCTTTTGTAAAAATATTAAATAAAGCAAATGTAGAATTTGCGGTTTTAGGAACGGAAGAAAGTTGTACTGGAGATCCAGCAAAAAGAGCTGGAAATGAATTTGTATTTCAAATGCAAGCCATGACGAATATCGAAATCATGAATGCATATGAAGTGAAGAAAATCGTAACAGCTTGTCCTCACTGTTTTAACACAATTAAAAATGAATACCCAGGATTAGGAGGAAATTACGAAGTAATGCACCATACACAATTCTTAAAAACTCTTTTAGATGAAGGGAAGATGACAATTGAAGGTGGAAGTTACAAAGGAAAACGTATTACTTTCCATGACCCTTGTTATTTAGGAAGAGCAAACGAAGTTTATGAAGCGCCAAGAGATTTAATTCAAAAATTAGAAGTTGAATTAGTAGAAATGAAGCGTTGTAGAATAAATGGATTATGTTGTGGTGCTGGTGGAGCTCAAATGTTTAAAGAGCCAGAAAAAGGAAATAAAGACATCAATATTGAAAGAACAGAAGATGCTTTAGAAGTAAAACCAGAAATTATTGCTACAGGTTGTCCGTTCTGTAATACAATGATGACAGACGGAGTGAAGGTAAAAGAACAAGAAAATGAAATTGAGGTGTTAGATATTGCAGAGTTAATCGCAAACGCCGAAGAATTATAATTTTATAACGACATTAAAAAGTATATAAAATATTAAGATTTTTTTGCATACTATTTGTAAAAAAGTTAGATTTAGCCGTGAAAGCTTATTTAACCCTTAATTTATAATTATGCCATATTTAGAACAAAACGAATTAGTTAGACTTAAAGATGAGGCTGCTAAGGTTAGAATACTAAATGAAACTATTGAAAGTAAAGATTCAGATCTTGAAAAGTATAAAAAGCAACGAACATTCCTTTTAGGAGTTGCAATTGTAGGTTTATTAGCCACTGTTGTTGTTTTCTTTTCTTTCTCTCCAAATAATAATGAGGCTTTAGAAAATTACCTTAATGAAAGAAATTTAGATACAATTAACGCAGATACACTTAAAACATATCAAGGTTTACGTCATAAGTACAACAATCTTTTAGCAAATCAGATGGAACAACCTGAGTCTACTGATGATTCTGGAACTTCTTTTGAAGATCAAGAAGTTGTTTATAGTGTACAATTAGGAGCATATGAAGATTTTAATATTGAGTTAATTTCAGAAAACTTTACGAATTTAGCTGAGAAGAATATTAGTGGAATTAATAAGTATTCTATTGGAAACTTTCCAACTTATGAAGAGGTTTATATGCTTAAACAAGATTTAATTAAATTAGGATTTAAAGACTGTTTTGTGATTACGCAATCTTACGGAAAAGAAATTGATGTAAGAGAAGCGTTAGCACTAAGCGGAGAAGAAGAAAAATATTAAAATGGCTACATTTAAAGACTGGGTAAGTGCAGCAAGATTGCGCACTTTGCCATTGTCTGTGTCAGGAATTATATTGGGTAGCTTTATAGCTGCAGCAAACGGTTATACTAATGCAAGAATAGTTATTCTTGCATTATTTACTACTATAGGTTTCCAAGTACTTTCTAATTTTGCAAATGACTATGGTGATGGTGTAAAAGGAACAGATAATGATGAAAGAATCGGGCCTGAGAGAGCTCTACAATCAGGTGCAATTAGTCCAAAGCAAATGCTGAATGCAATTATTGTAACTTCTGTTATTTCAGCAATTTTAGGTTTAGCATTGATTTATACCGCATTTGGAAGAGAAAACTTTCTATTTACTTTAATTTTTATTGTATTGATTATTGCAAGTATTGTTGCTGCAATGAAATATACAATGGGAAAAAATGCATACGGTTACAGCGGTTTAGGAGATGTTTTTGTTTTTATTTTCTTTGGTCTTCTTAGTGTTTGTGGTACTTATTTTCTTTTTACTCAAATTTTAGATTGGAAAATATTTTTACCAGCAATTTCAGTGGGATTATTAAGTTCAGGAGTATTGAATTTGAACAATATGCGAGATATTAATTCGGATAGAAAATCTAATAAAAATACGCTTGTTGTAAAAATAGGTTCTAAGAAAGCAGTAAAATATCACACTTTTCTTATTTTAGGAGCTGTAATATGTGCTTTAGCTTATTCTTTTATAGATTTTAGGTCTTATAAGCAATTTATCTATATTGTTGCTTTCGTTCCTATTTTGATGCATTTGATAAAAGCTATTCGAACAGAGAAACCTGAAGATTTTGATCCTGAATTGAAAAAGTTAGCATTGAGTACTTTTTTATTTTCGATTCTTTTCGGATTGGGAATGATTTTGTAGAAGAGAAGTTGCGGGGGCGAATTCTAATTCTGATTTTATTCTGAGATTAGAACATTATAGTAGGATTCTACAAATAAGTTTTTAATTGGAATAATTATATCTTCTTCTTCTGGACAATTTTCAAAAACTTGTGGATTTATTGGGATACAAGTTCCTTGGTTGTTAAGAGTTGTGTTTCTGAAATTATGTTGCCAATAAGCATAAGCTTTAAAATCTTTTAAAGAATTTAAGACTTCAGGAACATCAAAACTTAATTTATTTTGAAGATTCAGTTCGATGAAATCATGTTTTCCTTCAATGTTTTCAGAAATGGAAACATAGGAAACGCCATTTTCTTCACATTTTTGAAAAATTTCATAATAAATACTATTTAACTCTTCTTTTAATTCTTCACTCATCGGATAATCAATAGCATTTATTCCTTCAAAAACATTTTGAGGAAATAGAAATGATATAGGATCTTTTTTACTATGAATTCCTTGATAATCTATCGTTGCAAAAGCATCTTGGTTGTCTGCTTTTTTTGGTAATGAATTAAAATATGAAGCGAAATCACTACTAATATAACTTGGAGCATTGAATGTAAAACACTTTACTCGAATGTCATTTGGTAATAATTTTACGTCAGAAAGCTTTTCTTGTAAAGCTTCATAGATATAGGTAGAAATTAAAAGCGAAATTCCTCCTGATTCACTTTCTCCAGAAACATAAATTTTAATAGGAAGATTTTTAACAGGATCTTTTTCAACATAACTTTCTAAATATGAAACAAAATCAACCAATTCATTTGTGGTATAATTTCTAGCTTTAAGGTTTAATATTTCTGAAGCACATTTTTCAGCACCACTAGCAACATTAACTCCCAAGAAATTACCATAACTCTTAAATTCAGATAAAGTTTTAGTACTTGGAGAAAAATTAAATGTGTTTTTATTTATACGATGTTTAGATAAAATTCCTCCAACTTTATTTTCTGTTTTAGTCTGATTTGCATACCAAACAATTTGCCAGTTCCCTTTTGTATCTAGATGTATGTTATCAAAATACATTTGTGTATCGGCTCTGTCTTGTGGTCTTGTCATCCAATTGGAGATAACGGATAAGGTGTGTAGTTCTAATTTTTCATTTATTTCTGTAATTTCAATTTCCTCTGTTAATCTTATAGGGTCAATGAGACTTTCATCTATTTTATCGTTTGTACAGGACGAAAAAAATAAAACATAAAAAATTAATACTTTTAATACGACTTTTTTTTCCATTTTACATAAATTTTAATATTTGACAATTATTTTACAGCTTGATTATAAGCTTTTTAAATTTTTCGCATATTACGATAAAATATTTTTTTAAGCAACTGATTTACAGATATTTATGAAATAAATATGTATTTTTATAGAAAGAAATATTTAATAGTTGAGAATAATAGTTTGTCAACTTAAATAGAGTTTGTACTTTTGGCAAAACCTAACACAACCATGAAAAATACTAAATACGTTTTTGTTACAGGAGGTGTAACTTCATCTCTTGGAAAAGGTATTATTGCCGCATCATTGGCCAAATTGTTGCAAGAAAGAGGATATTCTGTAACAATTCAAAAACTAGACCCATACATTAATATTGATCCAGGAACTTTAAATCCTTATGAGCACGGAGAGTGTTTCGTAACGGATGATGGAGCTGAAACAGACTTGGATTTGGGACATTACGAGAGATATTTAAACATCCCAACTTCACAAGCAAATAATGTTACTACGGGAAGAATTTACCAATCAGTAATCGAAAAAGAAAGAAAAGGAGAATTCCTTGGAAAAACAGTTCAGGTTATTCCTCATATTACAGATGAGATCAAGAATAGAATACAAATTCTTGGTAATACTGGGGAGTATGATATTGTGATTACTGAAATTGGAGGAACAATTGGAGATATTGAATCTTTACCATACGTGGAGGCTGTACGTCAATTACGTTGGGATTTAGGGAAAAACAACTCTGTTGTGATCCACCTTACTTTAGTTCCTTATTTAGCAGCTGCGGGAGAATTAAAAACAAAACCTACACAGCATTCTGTAAAGATGTTGATGCAAAGTGGTGTAAGCCCTGATGTTTTAGTTTGTCGTTCTGAACACAAATTATCTGAAAGCATTAAAGGAAAATTAGCATTATTCTGTAATGTAGAAGAAGAAGCAATTATCTCTTCTTTAGATGCAGAAACGATTTATGATGTTCCAAATTTAATGTTACAAGAAGGTTTGGATAATGTAGTGCTTAAGAATTTAAATTTAACTTCAAAAGATAATCCATTACTTACAGAATGGAATCAGTTCTTAACAAAACATAAAAACCCAAAATCTAAAATTGAAATTGGATTAATTGGGAAATATGTTGAGTTACACGATTCTTATAAATCAATCACAGAAGCTTTAATTCATGCAGGAGCAACAAATGAAACTAAGGTAAATGTAAATTGGTTACACTCTGAAGAGTTTACAGAAGAAAATGCTGCTGAAAAACTTAAAGGATTAGACGGTATTTTAGTTGCGCCAGGTTTTGGTGAAAGAGGTATTGAAGGTAAGATTGCAGCTGTGCAGTATGCTAGAGAGCAAAAGATTCCATTTTTAGGAATTTGTTTAGGAATGCAGATGGCAGTAATTGAATATTCAAGAAATGTTTTAGGTTTAGAAAAAGCAAACTCTACAGAGATGAATAGAAAAACTCCACATCCAGTAATTAATATTATGGAGGAGCAAAAAACTATTACTCACAAAGGAGGAACAATGCGTTTAGGAGCATGGAAATGTGCTTTAAAAGATGGTTCTAAGGTTAGAGAGGTTTATAAAGAAGAAATAATCGATGAACGTCATAGACATCGTTATGAATTCAACAATGAATACTTAGAGCAAATCGAAAATGCAGGAATGATTGCTACAGGAAAAAATCCAGATACAGATTTAGTAGAAATTGTAGAAATAGAAGATCATCCATGGTTTGTTGGAGTGCAATATCACCCAGAATATAAAAGTACAGTATTAAATCCACATCCTTTATTTGTAGCTTTCGTAAAAGCTTCTTTAGAGAAATCTTTAAGCTAAAAAGGAAATAGATTTTAAAATATATTAAAAAAGGGATTGTATAATTTTTTATACAATCCCTTTTCTTTTTAAAAAGAAAAAGGCTTTCTGGAAAGAAAGCCTTTATTGAATTATGAAAACTAATAAAATGTGGAAATATTGTAAACAATATCACATAAAAAAAGCTCGTAAAATTACGAGCTTTCAGCGGAAGAAGAGGGATTCGAACCCCCGGACCTGTTACAGTCAATGGTTTTCAAGACCACCGCATTCGACCACTCTGCCATTCTTCCTGGTCGCGGAGAAAGAGGGATTCGAACCCCCGGACCTGTTACAGTCAATGGTTTTCAAGACCACCGCATTCGACCACTCTGCCATTTCTCCGAGTGCAATCATTTCCTGATTGCGGTTGCAAATATAGAAACATTTTTCCATTCTGCAAGTCTTTTTTGTGGAAAAATGGTGTTTTTTTTAATTCGTTTTTTTTATTACTTAAATATGAGTTTGTTAAGTTTTAAATTTTATTAAAAAAACTTTCAGAAAGGTTAATTTTCTTCTTTTAATATGAAAAACTCATTAACTTTAGAAGAGTTGCCAAAAATATTCTGTTATGTTAAATAAGAAAAGTATAAAATTAGTAGAAGACTTTATCGAATGTATAGAAAATTCGGAAGGGCGTCATAAACTTACGCAAATAATTTCTACCGATTGTGTAAGTCATGGAACTTGTCTTGGAGTGGAGGATGTAAACACCGTTGTGGAAATGCAATCTTATATTGAAAAAATTCATCATGCTTTTTCAGATTTTCAGATTAAAATAAAAGATCTTTTTGGAGATGATGAGCGAATTTGTTTGCGTTTTGAAGGACAAGGAATTCATGATGGAAATGCTTTGTTTGGTGTTCCAGCTTTCAACGAAGAAATAACTTATGATTCATTTAATATTTTTAAAGTAGAAGATGGTAAGATAAAAGAACACTGGGGAACTTCAAACCTCTATCAAAAGATGACTAGTTAAAACAAAAAGGATATGAAGTCTTCATTATTTTCAAGATTAGTAAAAAACTATAAAAAAATTCGTGTCAAAAAATCTCCTCAAGTCAATTTAGTTTGGGGTTTTTTTGTGTATACACTTATCGGTTTTTTAATAATCTCAATTCCTTTTCTTCAAAAAACAGATATTTCAGTAATTGACAATCTTTTTACGGCTTCCTCTGCTGTTTCTACTACTGGTCTAGCAACAGTAAATATTTTAGAATCTTATACTTTAATTGGGCAGATTTGGATTTTAATTATGATTCAAATTGGAGGAATTGGTTACATGACTCTGACAACATATGTTTTACTTCTGACTTCTAGGAAAATTACAAATTGGCACGCAAAAATCATGAATGCAGAGTTTACAACTCCTAAATCAATGAAAATTAAAGATTTTCTGATTAGTGCTTTTTATTTTACGGTTTCTATGGAAGTCATCGGCTCTATAGTTCTTTATTTTTGTTTCAAAGCAGAAGGGATGGATGTTTTAAAAGCGATTTGGTATAGTATTTTTCATAGTATTTCTGCTTTTTGTACAGCAGGTTTTAGCTTAACAAAAGATAGTTTTATTGGTTTTCAAGGAAATTATATTTTTAATGGAATTATTGCTTTTCTTTCTATTGCAGGTTCATTAGGTTTTATAGTAGTTACAGATCTTTGGTTTTTGATTTCAAGAAGAACAAAAAAAATAACATATACTTCTAAATTAATACTTCTAGGTTTTTTAGGATTATTATTTTTTGGAACGATAATGATATATTTTAGTGAATCAGGAATGGAAATTAAAAATAAAGATGGATTGTTAATTGCTTTTTTTCAAGCGATGTCTGCGATGACAACAGTAGGATTTAATACTGTTCCGATTGGACAACTTTCTATGCCAATATTACTTTTAATTACAATGTTAATGTACATTGGTGCTTCGCCTTCTGGAACCGCAGGAGGGTTAAAAATCACAACTCTTTTTGCGATGGTTGCTATTTTAAAAAGTCGACTTTTTGGTCAAGAAACAATTACTCTTTTTTGGCGAAAAATTCCTTTTGAAAGGCTTTATGTTGCAACTTCGATTTTTATACTTTATACTAGTTTAATTTTCCTCTTTACATTTTTATTGACTTATACAGAAAAATTTAATCTTCAAGATTTACTTTTTGAAACGGCTTCTGCTCTTGGAACGGTTGGACTTTCTACAGGAATTACTAGTGGACTTTCAACAGCTGGAAAATTGATGATGATTTTATTAATGTTTATTGGTCGTGTGGGAGTTTTGACTTTTGGTTTCGCATTTTTGAAAAGGAGAGAAGATGAAGAGCAAAGACACAAAAAAGAAGATTTAGCTGTTTAAAAAATCTTTATCACAATTAAGTCGTGATAAAGATTAATTAGATTATTGAATCGGAATATGAAAATCTACAATACATTTCTTTTCTAGGTGTTCTTCAAAATTGTTATGATAAATTTCAAAAGGATTTTTATCTGCTTTTTTATAATTATTTTCATTCATCCAAATAAACAGACTTGTCCAAGCTTTTTCAAATTCTTGAGGATGAATTTCAAAACTTCCAACAATGCATTTTTGTTCTTCTAAAATTGTTTGATCTACCATTTTTTGTTCTGCAATTTCTTTTTCCAAAATCATACAAGCACTCATTCGAACTTGTTTGGGTTTTGTAATTTTAAAACTATCATGATAGATTGTCAACATTTTACTTTTATCAGAAAAAAGATTTTCTTCTTTTGCCCAATGAATTAATTTTTGATAAGCTACTGAAATATTTTCTTCACCAATAATTGTAACATAAGCAAGATGCATTTTTTGGATGTTTTTTACTTCAATTTTTGCATTCATATCGAACCATTTTTTTAAGTTATTTAGGATACAAATGTATTCTTCTGTTGAAGGATAAACTTTACCATTCTTGCTAATTTGTTGTTTTATTTTATGAAATTTATGTTGATTTCCCTTTCGAAACTCTGTTGGATTTATTTGATAAAACTTTTTAAAAGTTCGGGTAAAAGTTGTGTTGTTTTCAAAACCTAATTCAAGAAAAATAGCAGTGATTGATTTATCTTTTTGATGAAGTAGAAGCGAAGCCGATTTTTCAATTCTTTTTCTAGTTATATATTGATTTAAAGTTTCTTTAGTGATAAATTTAAAAATACGATGAAAATGATAAGGCGAAAAATTAGAAACTTTTGCTATTTCTTCTAACGTTAGATTTTCTTCTAAATTGGAATCTATAAATTCAAAAACTTGATTTATTTTCTTAAGATATAATTCTTCTGTTTCGTTTTTATGTTGGTTCATTTTTTTGTTTAAAAATAGAAAAAAAATCCAGTCAAAAATCTAATCATCACAATGATTTCCACTTGAAGCATTATAATCTTTCGGAACACAATTCGCCCCAAAACTATACAAATAATGATTTCTATCGTGATTATAAGCTGCATATTGAAAATAATCAATATAGTTTTTCAAAATAGTATGACTTACACTTTTATGAATTGGAAAAGTATTTTTTACATAAATTGTAGGAAAAGCAACATAAGCATCTTCACCTGTAGGGAAGTTTTTAGAAAATCCTTCTCCCAAATCAATCAAAGAAGCTTTTAAATTTTCAGAAATAGGATAAGGAATGTCATAGAGTTTATCTAAATTCCAGAATAATTTTGTGTGTGCGATATCATTTTCAAGAGAATAAAAGTTTTTTTCAAAAGGAAGATCTAAATATTCATCTACAAAAGCTTGATTATAAAAAGTTGGTTGACCAAACCCCCAAATATCAATATCTACTGTTTTTCCTTCTTTTTTCAATTGATCAAAAACAAAAGCTGTAGTGTAAACCGAAAAAGCAGAACCTAAACTATGTCCAGTAAAAGTGAAATTTGCATCTGGATTTTGATCTACAATATTTTCGATAAAATCATACATTGTCTTATCTCCATCTTTAAGCTTCATTGCAATTTTGAATATTTTCTTAGAACCTTTTGATACTTTCGCATTCGGATTATCCTCAAAAAAAGGAACAACTTCATCTAAGTCGAGAATTGTTGTTACTTCAAAAAGGTTTAGAAGTTTTGTACCCGTAAATCCTACAACATATTGGTCAGGATTATTTTTACTTTGCACCACATAAGCAGAAATACTATAAATGAAATTGGTTCCAAACCATTTTAATTCCCAATTATTATTTATTTCCAAATCTGTTCTTTTCAAATATGCTTCTAGCGCTTTTCTTTCATTAAATTTATGATCATTTAAAACATCTCCAACTGCTGCAAAAGTCATCATAAGGCGAATATCTTGATCAATATTTCCAGAACCTAAATTTCCTTTAGTATCATCTGTGTATAGTCCGTTCAAATCTGTTGTGTCATCATTATTACAACTTTGAAAAATGACAAAAAATAAAATAAAAAGATAGTAGTATTTTGCTTTCATAATTTTAAGTTTTTGATGTTCTAGTTTTGATTAATTTTTACAATGATTTCCATTTGGAGCATTATAATTTTCAGGAACGCAGTTTCCTCCGAAAGTGTGTAAATAATGATTTCGATTATGATTATATTCTACGAATTCTAAATATTCAAGAATGTTCTTTAAAGTAGACT
This sequence comes from Aureivirga sp. CE67, assembly GCF_015767245.1. Taxonomy (GTDB): domain Bacteria; phylum Bacteroidota; class Bacteroidia; order Flavobacteriales; family Flavobacteriaceae; genus Aureivirga. Next base: position 217,086 of record NZ_JADOTV010000001.1, on the reverse strand, counting down.
CTTTGATAAAACTATTTAGTGGAGCTTCATTTGTAACAAGTGTTGCTGGAAGCGGACTATATTGATTTAAACCAATTACAGATTCAGAATGTAATTCTTCTCCCAGGTGAATCAACTCTGATTTTAAATGCTCCGTTATAGGATAAGGAATATTGTAAAGTTCTTCAAAATTCCAGAAAAATCGTGTGTGAACTTGATCGTTTTCGAGAGAGTAGAAATTCTTTTTAAAAGGCAGGTTTAAATAATAATTGACAAAACTCTGCGAGTAAAAAGTTGGATGTCCAAAAAGCCAAACTTCCATATCAATATTTTGATTATTTGCTTGAAATTGCTCGTAAACTGTTGCAGAAAACAAAACAGAAAATGTAGTTCCAAGACTATGACTTGCAATGTAAATTTTTGCATCAGGATTATTTAAGTAAATATTTTGAATATAATCTTCAACCGAATAACCTTGATCTGAAAGAGTCATCGCAATTTCAAAAAGTTCTTTTGCTCCCTTTGAAATATGTAAATCTGGATGATCTTCAGAAAAAGCTAAAGTTTCATCTAATTTGAAAATATCAGCAACTTCAAAAATATTGGTCAAATCGGTTCCTGCAAAAGTAAGTGTATAGATTTTTTTGTCTGTTTTATTTTGGGTGAAATATGCCGAAATTCCATGAAGTCGATTTGTTGCAAACCATTTAAAACTCCATTGGTTTTTAGTTTCGATATCGGTTCTTTCCAAATAAGTTTTTACAGCTTTTTCTTCGCTAAAAGGATGCTGGTTTATAAAATCTCCAATAGCAGCAAATGTCATCATCAGTTTCGTATCAATGGTTTGTACTTGTAAAGATTCTAAATCTGCTAAATCTTCATCTCGTTCTTCTTCTTGTGGTTTTGTCAACGATTCTGTACTAGAAATATCCATGGTTTGATCTTCTGTTGTTGAATCATCACAACTGAGAAGTGAAAAGAATAAACCAATTATGAGGCTGTAATTAATAGATTTCATAAACAAAATGTTAGTGATTCTATTAAAATTACAAACAATTGTAATCCTTTTGTTTTAAGAATATCCTAAAAATTATTTTACATGACAATAATTTCCTTCAGGAGCATTGTAATCTTTCGGAACACATTTTCCTCCTAAACTGTACAAATAATGATTTCGATTATGGTTAAAAACCTCCCATTTAATGAAGTCAATTTTTGTTTTCAATTTCTTCTCTTGAATTCGCTCATGAACTGGAATTTTATTTTCAATTTTTATAGAAGGAAAAGAAACATATTTATCTTCTTCTGTTGGTAGCTTTTTTGCAAAATCTTCTCCGAATTTTTTAATTTTTTCTTTTAGTTTATCACTCATCGGATACGGAATTTTGTAGAGATTTTCCATATTCCAGAAATAATTCATGTGTACTTGATCGTTTTTAATAGAATAAAAATGTTTGTCAAAATTGGTTTTTAAAAACTGATTTACAAACTCTCGATTATAAAAACTAGGATTTGCAAAAGCCCAAAGATGCATTTTTATTTTCATGTGATTTTTGATGCAACGTAGTTTTACAAAATAACTATAATAAACAGCCAAAGTAGAACCTAAACTATGTCCGCAGAAATAAAAATTAGCATCTGGATTTTCTTTTCGAGCATGATCTATGACTTCAAAAATAGTTTTCTTTTGATATCTAAGTTTAAACAAAATTTCATAAAGTTTTTTAGAACCTTTTGATACTTTTTCGTCTGGCATAGTTTCAAAAAGTGGTTCCACATCTTTCAATTCTAAAATTTTAGAATCTTCGAAAATATTGTACAAATCCGTTCCAGAAAAAGCGATTACATATTTCGAATTATCTTCTTTTAGTTTCGCTATAAATGCAGAAATACTATTTTCATAATTTCGAGCTACCCAAACCATTTCCCATTGACCTTTGGTTTCAAGATCTTTTCTTTTCAAATAACCTTCAATAGTGTTTTTTTCATCATGCTCGTGTTCGTTCATTTCATCTGCGATTGCAGCAAAAGTCATCATCAATTTCGCATCGATAATCTTTTTATGCTTTGTATGATGTACTTTCGGAAGGCTTGATTTTTTTTCTTTTGTATCACATTGCATTAAAAATAAACAAGAAAGCAAAATAAAAAGTGGGTAAAATCGATTCATAATTTATCTTTTTTGAAAATAGCTGTTAAAAAAATGGCATTTCACCTTATTTAAAATTAACGAATTCTCTCGAAAGATTCCATTAAACTTTTACTAAGAATTATTCTAATTATTGTACTTTTACGTTTGAAAAACTAGAAAATACTTATGGAACTGAAACTACATAGACCAATCATATTTTTTGATTTAGAAACAACAGGAATTAATATTGCAAAAGATAGAATTGTTGAGATTTCTATTTTAAAAATTTTTCCTAATGGAAATAAAGAAAGTAAAACTTGGTTGGTAAATCCAGAAATGAAAATTCCGAAAGAGTCCACAGAAATTCACGGAATTACAAATGAAAAAGTAGCAAATGAGCCAACTTTTAAAGAATTAGCTCCACAAGTGCAGGCAATGATTAAAGATTGTGATTTAGCTGGTTTTAATTCAAATCGTTTTGATATTCCACTTTTGGCAGAAGAAATGTTGCGTTCGGATGTGGATTTTGACATGAAAAACAGAGTTGCTGTAGATGTTCAGGTTATTTATCATAAAAAAGAACAAAGAACCTTAAGTGCTGCTTACCAATTCTATTGTGATAAAACTTTAGAAAATGCACATTCAGCAGAAGCAGATACTTTAGCAACGTACGAAATATTAAAAGCACAACTTGATAAATACGAAGATTTAGAAAATGACGTTAAGTTTTTAAATAAATTTTCAACGCACAGTGAAAGAGCAGATTTCGCAGGATTTATCGTTTTTGATAAAGATGGAGACGAAATGTTTACTTTCGGGAAATATAAAGGACAAAAAGTAGAGGAAGTTTTACAAAAAGATCAAGGATATTATTCTTGGATTCAAAAATCAGATTTCCCACTTTACACAAAGAAAATTTTGACAGCGATCAAATTAAGAGCTTTGAATAACAAATTAAGTTAAAAAGAAGAAAGAATATGTTTGTAGATTTTAATGAAATGCCAGATGTATCAAGAGTCTGGATTTACCAAGCAAATAGAGAGTTTACAGAAGCTGAGGTTTCTGAAATTGGTGCAAAATTAGAGCAATTTGTATCTCAATGGGTTCGTCATGGAGATGATTTGAAAGGAAGTTATACGATTAAATACAACCAATTTATCGTATTGGCTGTAGATGAAAGTTTCAATAATGTTTCAGGATGTTCGATTGATTCATCTGTAAATGCCATCAAACAAATAGAGCAAGCTTTCCAAGTAGATTTGATGAACAAAATGAATATCACTTTTAAAGTTGGAGAAAATATTAATATTCTTTCTTTAGCAGATTTCCAAAATTATGCGAAAGAAGGAAAAATAACTGCAGAAACAATTGTGTTTAACAACATGGTGCAGACAAAACAAGCTTTTGAAACAGAATGGGAAGTAGAAGCTTCTAAGAGCTGGCATCAGCGATTTATTCCTGCAAAAGTATCTTAATTAGGTTCTTATTCTTTTTTCGTAGAATAAATTTATTTGAAAAAATTGTGAAAGACAAGGTGTGTATATGCCTTGTCTTTTCTATATTTAATAAGTATATTAGGCTAAAAATTCGAAAGCTGTCGAATGCAGTTTTATGAAAAATTTTAAATAATTTATTCCAAAAAATAAATAAATTTCTAGTTCGAAACAATCACACTAAATCAAATTAAGCTTTAATTATTTATACCCAATCACTTATGAAAAAAATACTGTCATTATTGTTGTTTATCTTTTTTATTGCGAATGCTTTTTCTCAGCAAAATAATCCTTTGATTACGAAAGATTCTGAAAAGCAACAAAAGTGGGTAGATAGTGTTTTACAAAAATTTACTGTGGAAGAAAAAATCGGACAACTTTTTATGGTTCCTGCATATTCTACTGGAGATGTGAAGGAAGAAAAAAAGTTGAAAGAAACCATTAAAAAATATAAAATTGGAGGACTGATTTTTATGAAAGGAGAACCAGTTCGACAAGTAAAACTTACAAATGAATATCAAAAAATTGCAAATGTTCCTTTATTAATTGGTTTTGACGGAGAATGGGGATTGAACATGCGTTTGAATAATACGTATAAATTTCCTTGGAACATGACTCTTGGAGCCATACAAGACACTTCTCTGATTCGTAAATTTGGAGAGCAAGTTGGAATACATTGTAAACGTGTTGGAATTACAATGAATTTTGCTCCTGTGGTTGATATTAATACTAATCCGAATAATCCAATTATTGGAAATCGTTCTTTTGGTGAAAATAAATTTAATGTTGCACAAAAAGCAATTGCTTTTACAGAAGGAATGCAGAGTGAACACGTTTTAGCCTGTGCAAAACATTTCCCAGGACATGGAGATACTTCTACAGATTCGCACAAAACTTTACCAAGTGTTTTGTTTGATAAAGAAAGAATTGATTCGGAAGAATTATATCCATATTACCAATTATTTAATCATGATGTTGCAAGTGTGATGGTCGCACATTTAAGTGTTCCAAGCATGCAATTAAATCCAAATATTCCAACTTCATTAAGTCCAGAAGTTGTTACAGATTATCTGAAAACAAAAATGGGATTTCAAGGATTAATCATTACAGATGCTTTGAATATGAAAGGAGCAGCTGATTTTTCTGAAAAAGGAAGATTGGATTTTGATGCTTTTATGGCAGGAAATGATATTCTTTTGTTTCCTCAAGATATTCCAAATGCTATAAAAACTTTTAAAGAAGCTATCGAAAAAGGTACATTGACAGAAGAACGTTTAGATTATTCTGTTCGTAAAATTTTAGAAGCAAAATATTGGGCAGGTTTAGAACATTTTGAGCCAATTAAAGAAGAAAATCTGATCGAAGATTTACACACAAAAGAAAATGTAATTTTACACAGAGAATTGATTGAAGATGCAATGACTGTGATTCAAAATAAAGAAGATTTAATTCCGATTCAAAATTTAGATACTACCAAAATTGCTTATGTAAAACTTGGAGATGCAGAAAATAAAATTTTTGTAAAAACACTTCAGAAATATGCAAAAGTAGATGTGATTGATGGAAAAACAATAGATGTTGTGTTGGATAAATTGAAACCTTATGATGTAGTGATTTTAGGTTTTCATAAATCAAATGCGCATCCTTGGAAAAGTTATAAATTCAAAAATTCTGAAATAGTTTGGGTACAAGAAATTTCAAGAAAAAAGAAAGTTATTCTAGATGTTTTTACAAGTCCTTATAGTTTGTTGGATTTAAAAATGTTTGGAAATATTGAAAGTATTTTAGTTTCTTATCAAAATAGTGAAATGGCACAAAGCGTTTCTGCTCAAATAATTTTTGGAGCTCTAGAAGCAAAAGGGAAATTGCCAGTTTCTATTTTATCTGATTTTCCTGTTGGTACAGGAATTCAAACAAAGAAATTAGAAAGACTTTCGTATTCTTTGCCAGAAACTGTTGGGATGAATTCAGAACATTTGATGAAAATTGATTCGATTGCAGCAATTGTTTTAGAAGAAAAAATGGCTCCGGCAATGCAAGTTCTAGTTGCAAAAAATGGAAGTGTTATTTATGAAAAAAGTTTCGGATATCAGACTGCGGATAAGAAACAAAAAATTAAAAATACAGATGTTTTTGATGTAGCTTCTTTGACAAAAATTCTTGCAACACTTCCTATTGTGATGCAAATGGAAGAAGAAGGGAAGTTTGAACTAGATAGTGAATTGGGAACTTTTATGCCTTTTCTTAAAGAATCTAACAAAGATACTTTAACGGTGAAAGAAGTTCTTTCGCACTATGGTAGATTGAAAGCTTGGATTCCTTTTTATGTAAACACTTTAGATAAAAAAACGAAAAAACCAGATTCTAAATATTATCGAATTTATAGCAAAGGAAATTATAATGTAAAAGTTGCTCCAAATCTTTATATGAGAAATGATTATAAAGACTCTATTTATGCTAGAGTAATTGAAGCAGACCAGCGAAAAAAAGTTGGATATAAATACAGCGATTTGCCTTATTTTTTGTTTAAAAAATACATTGAAGATACTTATAGAAAAGATTTGGATTATTTGACTAAAAAACGATTTTACAAATCTTTGGGAGCTTACAGAACTACTTATAATCCAATTCAGGCTGGTTTGAAAAAAGCAGAAATTGTTCCAACAGAAATTGATGATTATTATAGAAATACTTTAGTGCATGGTTATGTTCATGATATGGGAGCAGCAATGCAAGGTGGAGTAGGAGGACATGCGGGAATTTTTGCAAATGCGAATGATATTGCGAAAATTATGCAGATGTATCTTCAGGAAGGTTATTATGGAGGAAAACAATATATTTTGCCAGAAACATTTCACAAATTTAATCATCGTTATTTTGAAAAAAATGGTGTGAGAAAAGGAGTTGGATTTGATAAACCACAGTTAGATTCGTCTATTTCGGTTACTTGTGGTTGTGTTTCAGAGTCAAGTTTTGGACATAGTGGTTTTACAGGAACTTATGTTTGGGCAGATCCGCAGACAGAATTGGTTTATGTGTTTTTGTCGAATAGAATTTATCCGAATGCTAAAAATAGAGGTTTAGTAAAAGAAAATATTCGTACGAAAATTCAACAAATTATTGTAGATTCTATCGAGGAAGAAGACTAATTTTTACATTAAATTATAGAAGACTTAGAATTTTTAAACCAAAACTTAAATTTATTTTAGAAAAAACTACTTTTTGAATCAAAAAAAATAAAATAGTAAAGCTTTGAAAATGAGAATAAATATTAAAGAATTATTAAATGAAAATATTTAACAGGTAGGTGTGTGAATTTATATAGTTTTTTTATAAATTTGCCAACTCAAAATTAACCTCTGACGAAAACCGTGTATGTTGATTTTTATTAAACCATATATAAAAGATATAAAATGGAATCTTTAGTAAAGTTTGTACAAGACGAATTTGTTACAAAAAACGAATTACCAGAGTTTGCAGCAGGAGATACTGTAACTGTGTATTACAAAATTGTAGAGGGTGCTAAAACTCGTACTCAGTTCTTTAGAGGAGTTGTAATCCAAAGAAGAGGAACAGGATTAACTGAAACTTTTACAATCCGTAAAATGTCAGGAACTGTTGGAGTAGAGCGTATCTTCCCAGTAAACTTACCAGCTATCGAGAAAATCGAAGTTAACAAAAGAGGTAAAGTACGTAGAGCTCGTATCTTCTACTTTAGAGATCTTACTGGTAAAAAAGCAAGAATTAAAGAAAGAAGAAGATAATTTTATTTTTCTTTTTATAAAAAAATCCTGTTCAGTTGTTGAACAGGATTTTTTTTGTTTTAGAATTTTAAACAAATAATAAAATATTAGTTAGTTTTACAAAATAAAATCTAGAACTATGAATTTAAAAACCTTTAGCTTTTTTCTTTTTGTATTATTTAATTCTATGGTTTTAAATGCGCAGGAAGTTGCAATTTTAAAATATGAAGGAGGAGGAGATTGGTATGCAAATCCGACAGCATTGCCGAATTTGATTCAATTTTCCAATCAATATATTTCAACCAAAATAGAAAAAACACCAACGACTGTTGCAGCAGATAATGTAGAGATTTTTAATTATCCAATTGTATTTATGACAGGGCATGGAAACGTGATATTTTCTGAAAATGCTTTGGAGAATCTACGAAATTATCTGAAATCAGGAGGTTTTTTACATATTTCAGATAATTATGGAATGGATAAATATATTCGTCGAGAAATGAAAAGACTATTTCCAGATGCCGAATTTCAGGAAATTCCATACAATCATCCAATTTATCACCAAACATTTGATTTTTCGAAAGGAGTTCCAAAAATCCATGAGCACGATAAGAAAAAGCCACAAGGTTTCGGTTTATTTATTGATGGAAGATTGGTTTGTTTTTATGATTACGAATCAGATTTAAGTGATGGTTGGGAGGATAAAGAAATTCATAATGACGATGAAGAAACAAGAACAAAAGCGTTGAAAATGGGTGCAAACATCTTAGAATATGTTTTTACTAACTAATCAAATTGTATCTTTGTTTCCGAAAATTAAAATACGAAAGGTTTGAAAGAAAAATTTCTTGAATATATACATAATTTACAAGATCAAATTTGTGCAAAAATTGAATCTTTAGATGGAGTTGCTACTTTTCAACAAGATCTTTGGGATCGTCCTGAAGGTGGAGGAGGAAGAACTCGTGTTATCGAAAATGGAGAAGTTTTCGAAAAAGGAGGAGTGAATATTTCTTATGTTCATGGAGAATTGCCGGAAGCTTTACGTAAGAATTTTGGTGTTTCTCAAGCGAAATTTTTTGCTTGTGGACTTTCTTTAGTTATTCACCCAAAAAATCCAATGGTTCCGACTGTACATGCAAATTGGCGTTATTTCGAAATGTATGATGAAAATGGAGATGTAAAAGATTGTTGGTTTGGAGGAGGACAAGATTTGACTCCATATTATGTTTTTGAAGAAGATGCGAAACACTTTCATCAAGTTTGTAAAACAGCTTGTGATAAGCATCATGAAGATTTTTATCCAAAATATAAGAAAGCTTGTGATGATTATTTCTGGAATACACACAGAAATGAAGCAAGAGGAGTTGGAGGATTATTCTTTGATTATTTAAAAGCAACAGAAGAGTTTTCTTTACAAGATAGATTTGATTTTGTAACAGGAATCGGAAATTCTTTCTTAGAGTGTTATGCTCCAATTGTTGAAAAAAGAAAAGATTTAGAATATACGCAAGAACAAAGAGATTGGCAGGAAATCCGTAGAGGACGTTATGTAGAATTTAATTTAGTACATGACAGAGGAACGCTTTTCGGACTAAAAACAAACGGAAGAATCGAAAGTATTTTGATGAGTTTACCGCCAAAAGTTCAATGGAGATATGATTATCATCCAGAGGCTGGTTCTAAAGAAGAAGAGTTAGAAGAAATCTTAAGAAATCCAAAAGCTTGGGTATAAAAAAAAGAAAATCGTGAATTGTTGAAGTTCACGATTTTTTTTTTGAATTTTATTTCACAGGGAAATTAAAATATGTTTTCGGATATGGCTCCCCTCTTAGTGTAAAATGCCACCATTCTTTGCTATAAGAACGAAATCCGTGTTTGTTCATTACTTTCTGTAAAGTTTGTCTGTTTTTCTTTTGTTCTGGTGTCAAATTTGGATTTTTCACCCAAGATTCTTTTCCAAAATAATCCCATGGACTTCCCATATCCAATTCTTCTCCAGTTTCAAAATTTACTAAAGTTAAATCTACTGTACTCCCTCTAGAATGTCCAGATTTTGAAGCGATATATCCATCTCTAAAAAGGTTTCTTTTTCGCACATTTGGATAATATTTTTGTTTCATCAGAGTATCATCTAAAACTCTTGCCCAACGTACAAATTCGTTTACAGCTCTTTGTGGACGGTATCCATCATAGATTTTTAAGCCTAAATTTTTAGTGATTAATTCTTTCTGAACTTTATCTAATGCTGCGATGGCTTCATCTGTCAAAATACAAACAGATTTTTCATAACCATCAATTTTTTTTCCAACAAAATTATCTTTAGAATGATAGCGAATATCTGTAATAATCGATGGTAATTTATAGTCTACATAAGAAAATCCTTTTGGTAAAGTATCCTTTTTTTGAAAACTAAAAAAGAAAATAGTAGCAAATAGAAATAAATATATTTTTTTCATAATTCAATTTATAAGAATAGCGTTCAAGATAGAATTATTTTGAAAAAAGAACAATTTTTAAATTCAGAAAGAAAAGATAATTTTTGTTTTCCACTCATGCGTTGTTATGTTTTGGGTTTTTAAATGACTAACTTTAATAGAGATGAAAATATTGAATTATGAAAATACCAAGAATTTTGTTAGGAATTGTGTTGTTGAGTTTTGTGATTTTCTCTTTTATCAATGTTACAAAAAGTAGTGAGAGAAGTTTTTTAAACAAAAAAGAAAAAGATTTTAGAGCAATAGAATTTAATGTTTATGAATTTCAAAACGAGGAACATCTGGAAGAATTTTTACATTATGATAGTATTGTTTGGACGCCTTTTATCATGAAAAATAGAGCTTTTTTCTCAAAAAGAATTGCACAACCAGTAGAGTATCCAAATAGATTAGCAATGTTTATAGAATGGAATTCTTATGAGGTTTGGAAAGAAACAACTGACGAAATGAATGCGCAACAAGAAAAGATTTTTGAAGAATATTTTAAACACGATTATAAGACAATTCAATCAGAAAATTATAAGCTTCTAGAATTTGATAACTATAAATAAGAAATAAAAAAACCAAACTACTCAAAGAATAGTTTGGTTTTCAATTTTATAGGAAAGTAAATCGTTTATTATTTACTTAAATACATTTTTCTTCTTGAATATAATTCGTAGAACTCATCATCTTTTAAGCTATCGATGAATAAGATACTCTCTCCAGTACTCTTCATCTCAGGTCCTAATCTCTTATCTACTTTCGGGAATTTGTTGAAAGAGAAAACAGGTTGTTTAATCGCATATCCGCTTAATTGAGGATTGAAATTAAAGTCTTTCACTTTCTTATCTCCAAGCATTACTTTCGTAGCATAGTTTACATATGGCTCTTGGTAAGCTTTTGCGATAAATGGAACTGTTCTAGATGCTCTAGGGTTTGCTTCAATGATATAAACTTTATCATCTTTGATTGCAAACTGAATATTAATCAATCCTACAGTTTTTAATGCTTTTGCAATTTTCACTGTGTGATCTTTAATTTGTTGCATTACGAATTCTCCTAAGTTAAATGGAGGAAGTGTAGCATTTGAATCTCCAGAGTGAACTCCACAAGGCTCAATGTGCTCCATGATTCCGATAATATACACATCTTCACCATCACAGATTGCATCTGCTTCTGCTTCGATAGCTCCATCTAAATAATGGTCTAATAATAATGTGTTATTTGGAATCTTACGTAATAAATCTACAACGTGCTCTTCTAATTCTTGCTTGTTGATTACAATCTTCATTCCTTGACCTCCTAATACATAAGAAGGACGAACTAAGATTGGGAAATCTAAAGAATCAGCGATTGCTAAAGCTTCATCTGCAGTTGTTGCAGTTCCGAATTTAGGGAAAGGAATATCCATTTCACTTAGTAAACTAGAAAAACGACCTCTATCCTCTGCTAAATCTAAAGCTTCGAAGCTAGTACCGATAATTTTTACTCCGTATTTTTCTAATTTTTCAGCAAGTTTTAAGGCAGTTTGCCCTCCAAGCTGAACAATTACACCTTCTGGTTTTTCATGACGGATGATGTCATAAATATGTTCCCAAAATACTGGTTCGAAATAAAGTTTATCAGCAGTATCAAAGTCTGTAGAAACTGTTTCAGGATTACAGTTAATCATGATAGTTTCGTATCCAGCTTCTTTTGCAGCTAAAACTCCGTGTACACAAGAATAATCGAACTCAATTCCTTGTCCAATTCTGTTTGGTCCAGAACCTAATACTACGATTTTCTTTTTGTCAGTAACAACGCTTTCATTTTCAGAATAAGCTTCGCCATTAACAATCATTTTATTTTCAAAAGTAGAGTAGTAGTAAGGAGTTTGTGCTTCGAATTCAGCTGCACAAGTATCTACTAATTTATATACTCTATTAATTTGGAATTCATCTCTTTTTTTATAGATCTCGCTTTCCCAACATCCTAACATGTGAGCGATTTGTCTATCCGCAAATCCTTTTTGTTTTGCTAAAAGAAGCAAATCTTGTGGTAAAGTTTCTAATTTATGAGTAGAGATCTCTTTCTCTAACATATGTAATTCTTCGTATTGTTTTAAGAACCACATATCAATTTTCGTAATCTCATGAATTCTGCTTAATGGAATTCCCATTTGGATTGCATCATAAATTACGAAAACTCTATCCCAACTTGCATATTTTAATTTATGTAAGATAATCTCATAATCTTTTTCTCCTTTTCCGTCAGCTCCTAATCCATTACGTTTAATCTCTAAAGATTGTGTTGCTTTGTGTAATGCTTCTTGGAACGAACGTCCGATTCCCATTACTTCTCCAACAGATTTCATTTGTAATCCTAAAGTTCTATCAGATCCTTCGAATTTATCAAAGTTCCAACGAGGAATTTTTACGATAACATAATCTAAAGTTGGTTCAAATAAAGCAGAAGTAGTTTTTGTAATTTGATTATCTAATTCATCTAAATGGTAACCTAAAGCTAATTTAGATGCGATTTTTGCAATTGGATAACCAGTTGCTTTTGAAGCTAAAGCAGAAGAACGAGATACACGAGGATTAATCTCAATAGCGATAATATCTTCTTTTTCATCAGGACTTACTGCAAACTGAACATTACATCCTCCAGCAAAATCACCGATAGAACGCATCATATGGATTGCCATATCACGCATTTTTTGGAAAGTTCTGTCACTTAAAGTCATTGCTGGTGCAACAGTGATAGAATCTCCAGTATGGATTCCCATTGGGTCCATATTTTCAATAGTACAGATAATTACTACGTTATCATTTTTATCACGTAATAACTCTAACTCATATTCTTTCCATCCCATTAAAGCTTTGTCGATCATCACTTCATGGATAGGAGAAATCTCAAGACCTCTTCTTAATAATTCGTCGAAATCTTCTTCTTTATAAACGATAGAAGCACCAGCTCCACCAAGAGTATAAGAAGCTCTGATTACTAATGGGAAACCAAATTCTTGAGCAATTTCTTTTCCTTTTAAGAAAGAAGTTGCTGTAGCTTGAGGTGCCATTGGAATTCCGATTTCTAACATTAATTCACGGAATTTTTCACGATCTTCCGTAATATTAATCGCATCGATGTCTACTCCGATAAGTTCCACATCATGCTCTTCCCAAATCCCTTTTTCATCAGCTTCGATACATAAGTTTAAGGCAGTTTGACCTCCCATTGTTGGTAAAACAGCATCTACATTATGAATCTCTAAGATTTCACGAATAGACTTAGTTGTCAATGGTTTAAGGTAAATGTGATCTGCCAAAGAAGGATCAGTCATAATTGTAGCAGGGTTTGAATTAATCAAAATAACTTCAATTCCTTCTTCTTTTAATGAGCGAATAGCTTGAGACCCCGAATAATCGAATTCACATGCTTGTCCAATAATAATTGGTCCAGAACCAATAATCAAAATCGACTTAATGTTTTTGTTTCTAGGCATGATATTTAGTTTTGTTGTGTTGTTGTATTGTTATTTTATAGTTTGGAACTCAAAAAAGTATAAAAAAAAGGTGCTACTAAAAAAAAGTAACACCTTATATATTTTAAAAATAAATCATTATTTCTTTGGCCTTGGAGCTGAAGAAACAGAGATTCTTTTTCTACCTTTTGCACGTCTTCTTGCAAGAACTTTTCTTCCAGTAGCAGAAGCCATTCTTTCTCTAAAACCGTGTTTATTTCTTCTTTTTCTTTTCGATGGTTGATAAGTCCTTTTCATTGTAAATATCTTTTAAAGTATCGTATTTTCTGTTATTTATCTATTGATTACTTTTGCGAATTCCTTTTATAAAAGCGTGGGCAAATATACAATTAGTTTTGTAGTCTACAAACCAAATTAAAGAAAAATTTAAAAAATATTTTGTTAAGCTAATTGCAAAAAAATTAATACTTTAGAGGAAAAACGAGAAATGAACTACAAACAAGGAATGTTTAAGGAGAACAGTTTTTTCAATCAAACAATTGTAATTACTGGTGGCGGAAGTGGTTTAGGAAAATCTATGGCCAAATATTTGTCGCAATTAGGTGCAACAATAATTATTACTTCAAGAAATTTTGAAAAACTTCAAATTACTGCAGAAGAACTTCAAGAAGAAATCAAAGGAGTAATTATTCCAATTGCGTGTGATGTTAGAGATTATGAACAAGTAGAAAAAATGCTTGGTATTGCTTATGAAAAATGTGGGAAAATTGATGCTTTAATCAATAATGCTGCAGGAAATTTTATTTCACCAACAGAAAGACTTTCAGCAAATGCTTTTGATACGATTTTAGATATTGTTTTAAAAGGAACAAAAAACTGTACACTTGCACTTGGAAAAAAATGGATTAAAAATCAAGAAGAAGGAGTTTTTCTAAATATCGTTACAACATATGCTTGGACAGGTTCTGCTTATGTAGTTCCGTCTGCTTGTGCAAAAGCTGGAGTTTTGGCTTTGACAAGATCTTTAGCTGTGGAGTGGGCAAAATATGGAATTCGAATGAATGCAATTGCTCCAGGACCTTTTCCAACAGAAGGAGCTTGGAATCGTTTGCTTCCTGGAAATTTGAAAGATAAGTTTGATTTGAAAAATAAAATTCCTTTAAAACGAGTTGGAGAACATCAAGAACTTACGAATTTGGTAGCTTATTTACTTTCTGATTTTTCAGCTTATATTAATGGAGAAGTGGTTACGATTGATGGCGGAGAATGGTTGCAAGGAGCTGGAGAATTTAATTTCTTAGATCAAATTCCAGAAGAAATGTGGGACATGTTAGAGCAAATGATTCGTGCGAAGAAAGGGAAATAAAACTAAAAATGAATAAGATTGAAATTTTTGAAGATTCTTTTGAATCCAATTTTGTGAAGAAAAATCCAGAAGTTTTAAAACAACATTTCGGAATTTCTGATATAGATTCTTTTTGGATTGCAGATATGGATTATAAAATTGCAAAACCAATTACAGAAGAATTATTAAAAGTAGTTCATAGAGAAAATTATGGATATGAAGATGTTTCGAAAAAAGTAAATCAAGCGATTTCGGATTGGTATTTGAAAAAACAAAATATTCATTTGAAGACTGATAATTTTATTCGTGTAAATAACCTTTTGACTGCAATTTCAATTCTTGTAAAAGAGCTCACAGAAGAAAATGAAGAAATAATCATTCAGACGCCAGTTTATCCTCCTTTTACAGGAATTATTACTTCGCACAATAGAAAAGTCCTTAGAAGTCCTTTAAAAATAGAAAATCAACGATATAAAATAGATTTTGAAGATTTAGAAAAGAAAATGTCGAAAAGAGAAGTTCGGTATTTTCTTTTTTGCAATCCTCATAATCCAATAGGAAGTGTTTGGGATAAAGAAGATGTTGAGAAAATTTATTTTTTGGCTGAAAAATATGATGTCATTGTTATAAGTGATGAAATTCATTCAGATATCATTTTTAATGAAAAACCATTTACAAGTTTCACTTCTTTCGAAAATTCGAAACATATTACTTTAGTTGGTTCTCCTTCTAAAACTTTTGGTTTACAAGGAATTTCGAGTGGTTTTATATATATTCCAGATGTAGAAATTCGAGAAAATATTAAAAATTTCACAGAAAAATATTTTTTACATCATGAAAATTCTTTAACAATGTATGCAACAATTGCTGCATTTACAAAAGGAGAGGAATGGTTAAATTTTTTATTAGAATTTGTACAAGAGAATTTTAGTTGGATTCAAACTTTTTTACATAAAGAATTACCACAAATTAAAGTTTTTGAATTAGAAGGAACTTACCAAATTTGGTTAAACTTTTCAGAATTAAATTTAGATCTAGAATCTTTGGAAGAATTAGTTTTTAGAAAAGCAAAAATAGGTCTTACTCCAGGAAAATGGTTTGGAGAAGAATATCATAATTATATGCGAATGAATATTGCTTGTTCTTCTGAAAAGATTCAAAAAGCTTTTAATAAATTGAAAAAAGAAATTAAAAAGTCTATGAACTAAATATATTGTTCTTCGTTATTTTCAGCTAATTGTTTTTTGTACATAAAAGCTAAAAATAGACCAACTAAAAATCCAGATAAATGCCCTTCCCAAGAGATGTATGGTAAACTTGGAAAAATTCCCCAAAACATACTTCCATAGAAAAGAAAAACTAAAATGGAAATTATAATTGAAATGGCTTTTTTTTGAAATAAACCACTGAAAAATAAAAAACTTGCTAAAAAATAAATAACTCCACTTGCTCCAATATGACTTGCATTTCTACCAATAACCCAAGTAAGTAAACCAACAAGAGTGATAGCAATTAGTAAAATTTTTGCAGCATTTTTCTTGTAAAAAGTCAAGAAGACAGATAAAAGAATAAAAAGAGGAACTGTGTTACTAATAATATGATACAAAGAACCGTGCAGAAATGGAGCTGAAAATATTCCACCTAAGCTTGAAATTTTTCTAGGGATTATTCCGAATCTTGAAAAGTGAAAATTGAATAAATTGGAAAATAAAATATCCAAAATAAAAATGATCCAAAGTACTGCGACAACTTTGAAAGATGTAGATGCTTGTTCCTTAAATTCTTTGATTAAACTCATTTAGCTTATTTTTTACAAATATAGAAAATTAAAAGAACTGTTGATTTCAAAAAAAAAGCTGGTTAAATTTTCAACCAGCTCTGAAATGTTTTTTAAAAAATAGTGTAACCAAATAAAATTGAAAGGCTAGAACTTGTTCCTTTCCAATGTATGTGGTTTCTCAAGAAATCTTTATTTGAATAATAACGAACTTCTCCACTAAATTTATCTAAGAATTTAAAACCAACACCAGCAGCAATACCAGTTCCGCTTTCTAAATCAAGGTTTTCTCTATATTTTGGTCGTTCTTCAAAATTGATATAAGAATTGAAATAAATATCATGAGAAAGCATTCCGTTGATAAATAATTTAGATTTTTTTGATAAATACATGTAGTGTCTGAAACCAACATTAATCTCTAAAATATTCATTTTGATTTCTGCCTTATCTAATTCAAATTCTAAATCTTGGCTTGCAGTTCTGAAATTAGGATTAATAAAAGCTCCCCATTTTCCATTGTTGAAAGGTAAAATCATTTCAAGTTCAACTCCTATTTGTACTGGATTTAAATCTTTAAGCTCCTCATCCATATATTGATTTTTGAATGTATAATATGGTCCTTCAAAACTGGGGTTTGTCAGTTTGAAAGATGGAATTACAGAAAAATGAAATTTAGTTTTTGCTTTGTTTTCAACTTTGTTGATTTCTTTTTTCTTCTCTTTTTCTTTTCCACAATAGTTGTAATCAATGAAAATTTTAGATAAGCTTTCTGAGTGATAAACAGCTCTTTCTAATTTTGAAACTTTTATATCTGCACAGATTAAATGTTTTTTAAGTTGTTGTTTAAAATAATTGTTTTCACGGATTTTGTTGTAATCACTATTGATTCTAAATCTTTTATAAATCAATTGTGTAATCGGTAAATCTTCTTTTTCTAGGAAGAATCTTTTTAACCCAGGCTCTTCATAAATATAAAGATTTGCTTTTCCAGAAATGATTTCTTTTAAAAAGATAGTTCTGTTTTCGAATTTTGGATTTCTAGTATTATCCAATCTTCTAAGGTCATCCAAAGAAACATCTATATCTGTTTGAAATCTTTTAAAAGTTGTTTTATCTAGAACTGAAAATTCTTTTACATTGTCGATTGTTTCTTTTTTTACCTCTCCATTTTCAGAAGTTTTGTAGAAAAATTCTGTTGGAGTGTTTTTCCAATCTACATTTTTAATTAGACATTCGACTTTTTCGTTGTCATTGTTTATAAAATAACCTTTTTCAAAAGTAATTTGAGCGAAAGTAACTATTGAATTTATAAACAATAAAAAAAATAATTTTAACTTCATGTTAATTTTTGTTTTGCAATTTGTAATTGTTGCAAAAATATCAAAATGAAGTTTAATTTGTAGTTTTAATTAAAAAATGATAGTATAGAATTATAAAAAGTTAAAAATATTAATTATGATTAAAAATTAACTTAAAATAATATTTATAGCTGAAATTAAAAGTTAATAAAATGAAAAAATCCGCTAACCAAAACTGGAAGCGGATTTAAATATTTTGAAAAAAGTATCTTTTTTATTCTTCTTCGTCTAATAAATCAGGGCGAACTCTTCTTGTAACTTCTACGGCTTTATCACTTCTCCATTCATCAATTTTTGGAAAATTACCTGAAAGCAAAACTTCCGGAACTTTCATACCTTTATATTCCGAAGGCCTAGTATAAACAGGAGGTGAAAGTAATCCGTCTTGGAAAGAATCCGTTAAAGCAGAAGTCTCATCTCCTAAAACTCCAGGAATCAAACGAATAATACTATCACTTAAAACAGCAGCAGCTAACTCTCCACCACTTAAAACATAATCTCCAATAGAGATTTCTTTTGTAATATATGCATCACGAACTCGCTGATCTACACCTTTATAGTGTCCAGTCAAAATCATGATATTTTTCTTTAAAGAAAGTGTATTTGCTGTTTGCTGTGTCAAAGTTGGCGCATCTGGAGTCATATAAATAATCTCATCATATTCTCTTTCTGCTTTTAACTTCGTAATAATAGCGTCAATTGGCTCAATCATCAGAACCATTCCTGCACCACCACCAAATTGATAATCATCAATCTTTCCATAATTGTTCAATGCATAATCTCTTAAATTATGAAAGTGAACTTCTACAAAACCATTGTCTCTTGCTCTTTTGATAATAGAATGCTCAAAAGGACTTTGGATCAATTCTGGTGAAACCGTTATAATGTCAATTCTCATCATGGCGCAAAGATATTGATTTTGAAAGAATCTACTTTTAAAATTTGCATTTTTATGAGAAGAGGAACGAAGAATTTTGACTAGAATTATTATTTTTTGTTAGAAGTAACTTTTGGATTTTTGAAAAGGTTGATGAATTTTTCGTGTTTTTTGATAAATAAAAAAAGAAGTAAGCCAAAAGGAAAAATTTCTACTTCAAGATTTCCTGAATAAAAAGAAAAGGAATAATCACCTGTATAATAAATCAAATTAAAACTAGCAAGTAAAAGAGAAATCCCTAGGGGAATAAAAGTTTGTTCATTGTTTTTTATAAAAATAAAATAAGAAATTATAGCAAAAGAGAGTATTGGTAAAAAGATTGTGAAAATGTTGTTTTCTTGATTTCTTAGAACAAAATTGAAGATGATAAAACTTATAAATAAAATAGATGTAAGGATAAATTCGAGGCTTTTAAGTTTTTTAATCATAGTTTTAATGCTTTTTATTTAAAACAATGATACAAAAAAAGAGAATCAATTGATTCCCCTTCTTTAATTTATTTTAAAAGTATCTTCTGTAATATGGATTTATTTTTGGTTTCAATTTTTACAAAATACATTCCTCTATAAATATTGGAAACATCAATATTTTGATTTTCATATTTCTGTTTTAAAATGATTTTTCCATTTAAATCTAAAACATACACATTTTGAATTTCTTGCAGACTTTCAATTTTTAAAATATCTGTAGCAGGATTTGGATAAATACTTATTTGATTTTCAATTTCTGTTTCCGAAATATCTAAATCCGTTGTTACGTTTACAATAAATTGACAAGATTGTGTATTTCCAAAATCATCTACAATTTCTAGTGTTACAACATGATAACCAATTTCTAATTCTGTTTCAGCTTCAGGATTTTGTGTAATAGTATAATTATCACAAGCATTTAAAACAGGAATTTCTGTAGTGAAATCTTCTAAAGTATAACTTTCATCCGCTTCAACTAAAATATTTTGCGTTCCTGGACATTCAATTTCAGGAGCAGTTGTATCTACAATTTCTATAATAAAGTTACATTGAGATTCGTTTTCTGCATCATCAGTGAAAGAGATTGTAATTTCAGTATTTTCAGTAATAATTGTTCCCGCTTCTGGAGTTTGTACAATTGAAATTTCATTTGAACAATTATCCATTAAATCAAAGTCAAAATCTGTAAAGTCTGGAATTTCATATTCACAAGATATATTTAAATCAATAATCTTATTTTCTGGACAGTTTTCAAAAGTTGGTGCTTCTGTATCTTCAATAACAATTACTTGTGTTGTCTCAGAAATATTTCCATTATCATCCTCAAAAGTCCAAACGATAAAATATTCTCCTGGAGAATTATAAGTCAAACTTTCTTGATCATGCGTAACAATAATTACATCCGAACATAAATCATAAGCAGTAGGAACTGTGGTAACAGTAAATTCACATTCTGCAAACGTTATAGGAATTACTGGAGGAGTTGGTGCTGCATCGTCAATTAAAATAATTGTTTGGTTTGCTGTAACAGAGTTTCCGCTTGAATCTTCAAAAATCCATGTTACAATATTTTCTCCTTCGGCTAAATTATTATTTTCTAAAACTCCTTCAATTTCTCCATCACAATTGTCAAAAGTTGTTGCAACCAAATCTTCAGAATTGTTACATTCTAATGTTAAAGTTTCTAAGATTGGAATTTCAGGATTTTCTTCATCAATGATGTTTATAATTTGAATAGAAGAAACCGAATTTCCACCATTATCCGTAAAAATCCATTCAATTTCATATTCCCCAACTTGATCAAAAATTAAATTACTTTCCGTAGTTGCTGTAATAATTCCTGTACAATTATCTTCTGTTGTTGGGAACATCTCTTCTGTAACAATTAATTCACAGTTTTCTGTTAATTCTTCTAATTCAGGAATTTCAGGATTTACAGTATCTACGATGTTTACAATCTGAATTGTTGAAACCGAATTTCCTTCAGTATCTGTGAAAATCCAATCAATTTCATATTCTCCAATTTCATCAAAAACTAAATTACTTTCCGTTGTTGCTGTAATAATTCCAGCGCAATTATCTTCTGTTGTAGGAAACATTTCTTCTGTAACAACTAATTCACAGTTTTCTGTTAATTCTTCTAATTCAGGAATTTCAGGATTTACAGTATCAACAATATTTACAATCTGAATTGTTGAAACCGAATTTCCTTCAGCATCTGTGAAAATCCATTCAATTTCATATTCTCCAATTTCATCAAAAACTAAATTACTTTCTGATGTTGCTGTTATGATTCCAGCACAATTATCTTCTGTCGTAGGAAACATTTCTTCTGAAACAACTAATTCACAATTTTCAGTCAATTCTTCTAATTCAGGGATTTCAGGATTTATAGTATCTACAATATTTACAATCTGAATTGTAGAAACCGAATTTCCTTCAGTGTCTGTGAAAGTCCATTCAATTTCATATTCCCCAACTTGATCAAAAACTAAATTACTTTCTGTAGTTGCCGTAATAATTCCCGCACAATTATCTTCTGTAGTTGGAAACATATCTTCTGTAACAACTAATTCACAGTTTTCGGTCAATTCCAATAGAGTAGGAGTTACAGGATCAATAGTATCTTGAATAATGATTGTTTGTGAGTATTGCATTATCTCCCCTTCAGAATTTTCAAAATTCCATAAAATTTGAAACTCACCAAATTCTTCAAAATTCAAATCTGTTTCAGTTGTAGCAGTAATAGTTTCATCACATGAATTAGAAATTATAGGAACTGTTATTTCTTCTTCTGTTGCACTACATTGGAAAATTAAATTCGATAAAGAAAAATCCTCAGGAAACTCGTTTTGACAGTTACAGTCTGTTTCAATTTCTGCTAAAGAATTACAACCAGTCAGATTTTCTTGAATTGTAATTGTTCCTCCAACGCTGTCTTCGATATTTAAGAACTCACAAATTGCTGAACAATCTGTAAGAAGATCATTTCCTCCAATGTATAAATCTCCTTCAACAAGATTTAAATTATTTAAACCCTCAAGATTTAAAAGTCCATTATTATTTAAAATACTTAAATAGTTTACAATTGTTGTAAGTGTTTCCAGACCTGATAGATTTGTTAAATTATGATTTCCTTCAATTCTAAAATAATGTCCAACGGAATATAAGCTCGTTAAACCTTCTAAAGAAGAAAGATTTTCGTTCAAACGAATATTTACAAAAAAACCAACGGTTTCTAAACTATTAATTCCAGCAAAGTTTTGTAACGCATTATTTTCATTGATAATCAAATTTTCTCCAATAGAAAATAAACTGCCCAAGCCTTGAAGATTTTGAAGATTATTGTTAGAGTTAATTTCTAAATTGCTTAAAATATTAGTTAGATTATCCAGTCCAGAAAAATTCAATAAAGAAGAGTTTTCCTCAACTTTTAAATAACCTCCAACAGACATTAGACTTGTAGCTCCAGCAAAATTTTCAAGATTAGTATTTCCTTTGACTAGTAAATCTTCAGAAATTGCACTTAAATTCGAAATTCCCTCAAAATTATCTAAAGCATCATTGTTTAAAACAGTAAAATATCCTCCAATAGAGTTTAAATTATCTAATCCATTAAAATTTTGAAGCGCATCATTACCTTCAATTCTAAAGTTATCTTCAATTGTAGTTAAATTTTGCAATCCTTGTAAATTTACTAAAGAACCATTTGCTCTAATTGTAAGAGAAGCATGAATCTTAGTGATATTTTGTAGACCATTTAAATTTGTAATGTTCGTAGTGTTTGGGTTTACAGTTCCAATAGTAACATGTACATCTAGTTCTGTACAGTCAGGGTAATCTTCTAAAAATTGATCTATTTCTTCTTGTGTTTCAAAGGTTAAATCTGAATCAGGACATTGTCCGAATGTCATTTGAAAGATAAAAACAAGAATTAAAAAGAGTTGACTTTTTAAGAGTAGAGTTTTTTTCATAATTTCTTTTATAATTTTAATTTATATCAAAGGTATGTTTATGTAATTAACTGTAGGTTAAAATGTTAAAATAGTATTAAGATTAGTTAAGATGTAATTATAAAAGCCGATTGTATCAATTTTACAACTTTATGATTTTTTTGAAATCCTTTTTTTTAAATTTGTAGTTTTCACAGAAGCCAATGTCAAAACATCAAGATAACATAGAGGTATTAGGTGCAAGAGTTCACAATCTGAAAAATGTGAATGTGCAGATACCAAGAGAAAAACTTACAGTGATTACAGGTTTAAGCGGAAGCGGAAAGTCTTCACTTGCTTTCGATACCATTTACGCAGAAGGTCAAAGAAGATATGTAGAAACTTTTTCTGCATATGCGCGCCAGTTCCTAGGAGGATTGGAAAGACCAGATGTAGATAAAATCGAAGGTTTATCTCCTGTTATTTCTATCGAACAAAAAACAACGAACAAAAGTCCTCGTTCTACAGTTGGAACGATTACGGAAATTTATGATTTTCTACGTTTATTATACGCTAGAGCTGGAATTGCTTATTCGTATAATACAAATGAAAAAATGGTGAGTTATAGCGAAGAGCAAATCAAAGAACTGATTTTGGAAATTTTCCAAGATAAAAAAGTGATGGTTTTAGCTCCAGTTGTTCGTTCTAGAAAAGGACATTATCGTGAGCTTTTTGAGCAAATTGCCAAACAAGGTTTCTTAAAAGTTCGTGTGGATGGTGAAATTCGTGAAATCGAAAAAGGAATGCGATTGGATCGATATAAAACACATGATATCGAAATTGTAATTGATCGTTTCCGAATTACTGAAACTATTGAAAAAAGACTGATTGAAGCAATTAAAACTGCTTTGTATGCTGGTGAAAATATCTTGATGGTTTTAGAAATGGATACAAGCCAGCCTCGATTTTTTAGTCGTGATTTAATGTGTCCTTCGACAGGAATTTCTTATCCAACTCCAGAACCAAATACATTTTCTTTCAATTCTCCAAAAGGAGCTTGTCCGAATTGTAAAGGTTTAGGAATTACGAGAGAAATTAGTTTGAAAAAAATTATTCCAGACACTTCGCTTTCTATCAAAAAAGGAGGAATCGCTCCAATTGGAGAAGAAAAGAAATCTTGGATTTTCAAACAATTGGCAGTTATTGGTGAAAAATATAATTTCAAACTTTCAGATCCGATTAGTAAAATTCCAGAGGAAGCAATGGAAATTATTCTTAATGGAGGTCATGAAAAATTTGAAGTAGTTTCTAAAGCAATGGGAATTACAAGAACCTTCGAAATTGATTTTGAAGGAATTAGTAATTTCATTAAAAGTCAATATGAAAATTCTGAATCTAGATCAATAACTCGTTGGGCAAAAGATTTTATGGATGAAGTTCCATGTAAATCTTGTAAAGGACAGCGTCTGAGAAAAGAATCACTTTATTTCAAGATTGATGAAAAAAATATTTCTGAAGTCGCGAAATATGATATTTCTGATTTAAAACTTTGGTTAGAAGGTTTAGATGAAAAATTAGACGATAAACAAAAACAAATTGCCAACGAAATTCTAAAAGAAATCAGAACAAGAGTTCAATTTTTATTAGATGTTGGTTTAGGATATTTAACTTTAGATAGAACTTCAAAATCTTTGTCTGGAGGAGAAGCACAACGAATTCGTTTGGCAACGCAGATTGGTTCACAATTAATTGGAGTTCTTTATATTTTAGATGAACCAAGTATTGGTTTACACCAAAGAGATAATCAACGATTAATTGATTCGCTTCTTAAACTTCGTGATATTGGAAATTCGGTAATTGTAGTAGAACATGATAAAGACATGATTTTACAAGCAGATTATGTTTTAGATATTGGACCAGGAGCTGGAACACACGGAGGAGAAATCGTAAGCGAAGGTTCATTTAAAGAACTTTTAGAACATGATACTTTAACTTCAGATTATTTAAGTGGAAAAAGACAAATTGAAATACCAAAAGAAAGAAGAGAAGGAAACGGAAAAAGTTTAAAATTAATTGGAGCAAAAGGAAATAATCTGAAAAATGTTTCTGTTGAATTTCCTTTAGGAAAATTAATTGGGGTTACAGGAGTTTCAGGAAGTGGAAAATCTACTTTGATTAATGAAACACTTTATCCAATTTTAAACGAACATATTTATAATGGTGTCAAAAAACCGATGCCTTATGAGAAAATTGAAGGTTTAGAAAATATTGATAAAGTAATTGCAATTGATCAATCGCCAATTGGAAGAACACCTCGTTCGAATCCTGCAACTTATACTGGTGTTTTCGCAGAAATCAGAAGTTTATTTGCAAAAACACCAGAAGCTTTAATTCGCGGATACAAACCAGGACGTTTTTCTTTTAATGTAAAAGGAGGAAGATGTGAGACTTGTCAAGGTGGTGGAGTTCGTGTGATTGAAATGAATTTTTTACCAGATGTTCAGGTAGAATGTGAAACTTGTCAAGGAAAAAGATTCAATCATGAAACGTTGGAAGTTCGCTATAAAGGAAAGTCAATTTCAGATGTTTTAGACATGACAATTGACCAAGCTGTAGACTTTTTTGAGCATATTCCGAAAATTTTTAGGAAGCTTAAGACAATAAAAGACGTTGGTTTGGGTTATATAACGTTGGGGCAACAATCAACTACACTTTCTGGAGGAGAAGCCCAACGAATAAAATTGGCATCAGAATTGTCTAAAAGAGCAACAGGAAATACTTTTTATATCTTAGATGAACCTACTACTGGATTGCATTTTGAGGACATTCGTGTGTTGATGGAAGTTCTAAATAAATTAGTGAATAAAGGAAATACTGTTTTGGTTATTGAGCATAATTTAGATGTGATAAAACTGGCAGATTATATTATTGACATAGGAAAAGAAGGTGGGAAAAACGGAGGAACTGTTTTAGGAACAGGAACTCCTGAAGAAATAATTAATAACCAAGAAAGTTATACAGCCAAATTCTTAAAATTAGAATTGGAAGCGTAATTTTCTATTAAAATACAAGAGAAGATGACAAATGATGATAGAAAAATTAGAGAAAAGTTCGAACACAAAACTTGGAACGAGATAAAAACAAATGACTCATGGTCTTTATTTAAGATTATGTCTGAATTTGTGGATGGATATGAAAAGTTGAGTAAAATCGGTCCTTGTGTGAGTATTTTCGGTTCTGCTAGAACAAAAGAAGGAACAAAGCATTATGAATTAGCAGAAAAAATCGGATACGAACTTTCTAAAAACGGATATGGAGTTATCACTGGTGGAGGTCCTGGAATCATGGAAGCAGGAAACAAAGGTGCGCACCGTGGAGAAGGAGTTTCAGTAGGATTAAATATTGAACTTCCTTTTGAGCAACACGATAATCCATATATTGATAGAGATAAAAATTTAGAATTTGATTATTTCTTTGTTCGTAAAGTAATGTTCGTAAAATATTCACAAGGATTTGTTGTAATGCCTGGTGGATTTGGAACTTTAGATGAGGTTTTTGAAGCGATTACTTTAATTCAAACAAAGAAAATTGGAGCTTTCCCAATTATTTTGGTAGACTCTAGTTTCTGGTCAGGAATGATGGACTGGGTAAAATCTACTTTATTAGAGCAATATGGAAATATTAGCGAAAAAGATTTAGATTTAATCAAAATTGTAGATACAGAACAAGAAGTATTAGAGGCAATTAATGAATTCTATAAGAAATATAGTTTAAAGCCAAACTTCTAAAAAATAAAAAAGCTACTCAATTGAGTAGCTTTTTTTATGAATAATATTCTGAATTTATCTTAATTTATCTAGAATAGCATTTAAAGTTTCTGCTTCTTCGTCTGTGATATTTTCCAAAAGAGAATCATTATCATCCATTTTACATTTCTCCACTAAATCGATTCCTTTTTCTGTTATTTCAATATATACAATCCTTCGATCCTTTTCACATCTAGATCTGGTAATAAGCTCTTTTGTAAAAAGTTTATCCATTAACCTTGTTGCATTTGGTGCACGAACTACCATTCTATCTTTTACAGTTTGAACCGTAATTGGTTTTCCAGCACCTTTTAAAATTCTCAAAATATTGTACTGTTGAGAAGTAATTTGAAATGGTTTTAAGTGTTCATTTGATTTAGAGTTTAACCAATTTGCTGTATAAACAATATTGATTAAAGCTTTCACTTTTTCTGAAGGAAATGTAGATTGTATGTCTTTTGAAATATCTCCCATGATGATTTTTTATAAAGAATTTTCAAAGTTACGAATTTCTTTTTCTAATGCTTTTAATAGATCTTCGTGAATGATTTTTCCATCTTTAAAATGATCGTGGAAAGAAGGAAAACTAAATGAACCAGAAATTTCAGCTCCAACTCTCGGGAAGAAAGTTTGTCCTAATTTCATTACGTTTGCCGCACCTCTTTCTCCAGGAGAAGTACTTAATAATAACATTGGTTTTTTATTCCAAATATTATAATCTGTTCTACTTAACCAATCAATGATATTTTTGAAAAATACTGTGTAAGTTCCATTATGCTCTGCAAGAGAAACAATAAAACCATCATACGTTTTTAGTTTTGCACTTAAATCTTTCGCAATCTGTGGAATTCCATTTTCTTCTTCATGATCAAAATGATAAATTGGTAATGAATAATCATTTAAATCTAAAATATCAATTTCAATTCCTTCTAAAAAAGATGAAGCGTATACAGCTAATTTTTTATTGATGGAAGATTTACTATTACTTCCCCCTAATACTGCGATTTTTTTCATTTGTTGTATTTCTTTTTGTCTATAATTCTATTTAAAATATATGTTATTGCTAAAAGGACTAATCCTATTAAAGCAGTTCCTTGCGCTCCATCACTAATCATTACATGTGCAAAAAATGCGAGTGTGAAGTTAAAAAATAATCCTGCATAAACCCATTCTTTTAGTCGAATTCCTTTATTTATTAATAAAACAACAACTGCTATTACTTTTAAAACTGCTAAAGGATAGATAATATATGTAGGGTAACCTAAGATTTTGAAAAATCCAGCAATCATTTC
The DNA here is from genome assembly GCF_015767245.1 of Aureivirga sp. CE67. Classification (GTDB taxonomy): domain Bacteria; phylum Bacteroidota; class Bacteroidia; order Flavobacteriales; family Flavobacteriaceae; genus Aureivirga. Next base: position 189,381 of record NZ_JADOTV010000001.1, on the reverse strand, counting down.
ATATTTAGTGAAATACATACTTGCTGAAAACAAAGGAACAATACAAAGTAGTACTGTAGAAATCCAGAAAGCGATTTTTAATTTTTTCATTTTATTAGTTTTTAAGTTCGGAACAAATGTAGGTAAATAAAAAATATATTCCAAGGAAAATATATCCAAGGAAAATAATAAAATTATTTTCTTATGATTTTGTACATTAGCGACAACAAAAAATGAAACCAAAAAACATGGATATACAATTTAATAAAAACGAAGACTTTAATAAACTAGAGTTATCAGATTTAAAAAGAAAATTGCAGAAAGTTTATCTTGGAGGAGGAGAAAAAAGAATTGCGAAACTGCATGCAAAAGGAAAGTTGACAGCGAGAGAAAGAATCGAATATTTATTGGATGACGATAAAGATAGTATCGAAATTGGAGCTTTTGTTGGAGACGGAATGTACGAAGAGCATGGAGGATGTCCATCTGGTGGTGTTGTTGTGAAAATGGGATATGTAAAAGGAAAGCAATGTATCGTTGTGGCAAATGATGCAACAGTAAAAGCTGGAGCTTGGTTTCCAATTACAGGAAAGAAAAATTTAAGAGCGCAAGAAATTGCGATGGAAAACAAATTACCAATTATCTATTTAGTAGATTCTGCTGGAGTTTATTTACCAATGCAAGATGAAATTTTCCCAGATAAAGAGCATTTCGGAAGAATTTTCCGTAATAATGCAATCATGAGTTCTATGGGAATTACGCAGATTGCTGCTGTAATGGGAAGTTGTGTTGCAGGAGGAGCTTATTTACCAATTATGAGTGATGAAGCTTTAATTGTAAACAAAACTGGAAGTATTTTCTTAGCAGGAAGCTATTTAGTAAAAGCAGCAATTGGAGAAAGTATCGATAATGAAACTTTAGGAGGAGCAACAACACATTGTGAAGTTTCTGGAGTTACAGATTATAAAGCAGAAGATGATAAAGATGCTTTAGATACCATCAAAAATATCATGGATAAAATTGGGGATTATGACAAAGCAGGATTTAATCGTGCAGAGCCAAAAGAACCAGCAAAAGATCAAGAAGAGATTTTCGGAATTTTACCAAAATCAAGAGCAGATCAATATAACATGATTGAGATTATCGAGCGTTTGGTAGATAATTCTGAGTTTGAACAGTACAAAGAAGACTACGGAAAAACAATTCTTTGTGGATACGCAAGAATCGATGGTTGGGCTGTAGGAATTGTAGCAAACCAAAGAAAAGTAGTGAAAAACGCTAAGAAGGAAATGCAATTTGGAGGAGTAATTTATTCGGATAGTGCGGATAAAGCAACTCGTTTTATTGCAAACTGTAACCAAAAGAAAATTCCTTTAGTTTTCTTACATGATGTTACAGGTTTTATGGTTGGAAGTAAAAGTGAGCACGGAGGAATTATCAAAGATGGAGCGAAAATGGTAAATGCCGTTTCGAATTCTGTAGTTCCTAAATTTAGTGTTGTTGTAGGAAACTCTTATGGAGCTGGAAATTATGCAATGTGTGGAAAAGCTTACGATCCAAGATTAATTTTTGCTTGGCCAAGTGCTAGATTAGCTGTAATGGGAGGAGCACAAGCTGCAAAAGTTTTATTACAAATAGAAACTGCTTCTATGAAAGCTCGTGGTGAAGAAATTTCTCCAGAGAAAGAACAAGAAATTTTAAAGACAATTCAAGCAAAATACGATAACCAAACTACGCCATATTATGCTGCTGCTCGTCTGTGGACAGATGGTGTAATTAATCCTTTAGATACTAGAAAATGGATTAGTATGGGAATCGAGGCTGCAAATCATTCTCCAATTGAAAAACCATTCAATTTAGGAGTGATTCAAGTGTAATGAATCTGAAATAAAATAGTAGAAAACCTGTATTCTTTGGATACAGGTTTTTTGTTTTTATAATTAAAATTTTACTTAAAAAATACAATATGAGATTGTTATAGAATGCTTTGAATTTATAACATGTTTAATGTTAAAAAAAACTTAAAAAATAAATAATTGTTCTAAATAAACCGTTTTTCATAAAGAAATAATGTTAAAGTAAAATAAAATTTATTAGCTTTGGTAGCGTTACTATAGACAAAGTATAACGTTATGAACAAAAAGAGACTTTTAATAATAGGAGGGATTGCTATTTTAGGTTTTACAGGTTACTCATTCTTATCTTCTTCAGATTCAGAAAATACAATGATTATTTCAAAGGTTAAAAAAGGAGACTTTGAGAGTATTATTGTTTCTTCAGGAGAATTAAGTTCGATTAATTCTAAGCAAATCAAAGCACCTGTAGCACTTACAAAGCATAGAATTAGGGAAATAAAATTAAAAGATATTGTAACAGAAGGAACTGTAATTAAAGAAGGAGATTATGTTGCAACTTTAGATCCAACGGAAATTTTCGAATTAATTTCAGATGCGAATTTGAATTTGGAAGGAGCAATGTCTAAGTTTACCCAACAACAATTAGATACTACATTAAATTTAAAACAAGAAAGAACTGCTATAAAAGATTTAGAATTCTCTATTCAAACTACAGAATTAGAATTAAAACAATCTATTTACGAACCGCCAGCAACTATTCGAAAACTGGAAATTAATCTTGAAAAGTCTAAAAGAGATTTAAAAGAAAAGAAAGAAAACTACATCATCAAACAAAAACAAGCGAGAGCTAAAATGATTGAAGTAGGTACTGAAGTTTCAAAGTTTCAAAATAAAAGAGACGATCTTTTAAAATTAAAAGAATCTTTGGTAGTACATTCTGAAAGTGCCGGAATGATTATTTATGCGAAAGATTGGTATGGTAAAAAGAAAAAATCGGGTTCTTCTTTTAGTGTTTGGGATTTAACACTTGCAACTATTCCAGATTTATCTCAAATGGAATCTAAAACGTATGCGAATGAGGTAGATGTAAGAAAAATCAAGAAAGGAATGACTGCAAAAATTGGTTTTGATGCTTTCCCTGAATTAGAAATTGAAGGAGTTGTAACAGATGTTGCAAATATTGCAGAAACTAAAGGTGATTCAGATGTAAAGTTGTTTCCTGTAACAATCAAATTAAATACAACTAACGAAAATATTCGTCCTGGAATGACAACTTCCAATGCGATTTTGACTTTCAAAGAAGATGAGGTTTTAAGCATTCCTTTAGAAGCTATTTTTACAAAAGACAGTATCAATTATGTCTACAAAAAGGATGGTTTCTCTAAAGTAAAACAACAAGTAATTCTTGGACAATCAAATGATAATGAAGTTGTAGTTCAAAAAGGACTAAAAGCGGACGAAGAAATACTACTTACAGAGCCTTCAGGTTTAGAGGATAAAAAAATAAATCGAATTGAATAAAATAGTTTCTGTTTAAGGAAATTCTAATTTTAAAAAACCTATATGAAATTCGATAAAATATTTATAGAAAAACTGAAATCTAATATTTCAGAGGCTTTACGTGTTATTAAAACAAATAAAGTTCGAACATTTCTGACTGCTCTAGGAATTATTTTTGGAGTAGGAGCAGTAATTACGATGCTTGCAATAGGAAATGGAGCTGAAAAAGAAATTCTTTCGCAATTGGAATTAATTGGTGTTAATAACATTGTGATTGAACCAATTCCAGATGATAAGGAAAACCAGAAATCTTCAGAAAATGAGGATGGGGAGGAAGTAAAGAAAAAGAATGTTTCTAAAGGTTTGGATATGCAAGATTTAGAAAGTATTCAAAAAATTCTTCCAACAGTGAAAATGATGAGTCCAGAAATCATCATGGAAACTAGAGTGATTAAAGGAGAAAAACAGAAAAATGTAAAACTGATCGGAATTACAAATGCCTATTTTTCTATTACTAATATGCCAATTGAAAAAGGAGTAAAATTCAGTAATGAACATCTTAAAAAAGGTTCGCCAGTTTGTATTATTGGAAAATCTTTAGAGAAAAAACTTTTTACAGGAGAAACAGCTCTTGGTAAACAAATTAAAGTAAAAGACAATTGGCTAACAGTTATAGGTATTACAGAAGAGAAGATGATTTCTGAAAAAGCACAAGAAAATCTGGGTATTCGAGATGTGAATAAAGATATTTATGTGCCAATCAAAACTTTCTTAGTTCGTTATAAAAATAGAAAAAAAGTAAGCCAGAAAAATTCTCAAGAAAACTATTACGGAGAAGAAGAGAAAAAAGAGAAATTTAGAGGAAATTATCATCAATTAGATAAATTGACAATTCAAATTGATAATTCAGAAAATCTTTCCGCATCTTCAGATATTATTTCAAGAATGCTAAAAAGAAAACACAGTGATATTTTAGATTTCGAAATTTTTATTCCAGTTCATCTTTTAAAACAACAGCAAAAAACCAAACAAATTTTCAATATCGTTCTTAGTATTATCGCAGGAATTTCTCTGCTTATTGGTGGTATTGGAATTATGAATATTATGCTAGCTTCTGTTTTAGAAAGAACCAAAGAAATTGGAATTATGCGTGCTATTGGCGCAACAAAAGAAGATATTGTTTTACAATTCCTTTCCGAATCTATTATTATTAGTTTGGGTGGAGGAGTTCTTGGAGTTGTTCTTGGAGTTGTAGCTTCTGTTATTTTGGAATTTTCTACAGGAATTGAAACTATTTTATCTGTAAAATCTATTTTATTATCCTTTTTTGTTTCTAGTTTGATTGGTCTGATTTTCGGAATTGCACCAGCCAAAAAAGCAGCAAATAAAAGTCCAATTGAAGCAATGCGTTATGAATAATTTTTTGGGTGTTCCCTTCCGCCTTCAACCAGGCATCAGGTCGGGCTCTCCACTACAAGTCCTCACTAAAAAATAAGAATTTCTAATTTGATTTTAAGCTCATTCCAATCGCTCAAAATCAAATAGAATTCTAAATTTTTTTCTTCCGGGCTTTTCATTACGATCCCTAACACAATAAGAAAATTAAAATGAAAAAAATACTATTTCTAGCTTGTTTTTTGCCTTTTACACTTTTAGCACAAAAACAAAAAATAACGCTAAAAGATGCTATCAAAAAAGCACAAACCGAATCTCCGGATTATCAGTCTACCAAAAACCGCTATTATGCGCAATTTTGGAGATATAAAAACTTTAAAGCTTCTTTTCTTCCAGAATTAAGATTAGATGCTTCGCCATCATACACAAATTCTATTCAGAGAATTCAACAAAATGATGGAACCTTTAATTTTATCAAACAAAATACAGCAGTTGGTTCTTTTGATCTTGGAATTCGTCAGAATGTACCATTTACAGGAGGTACCATTTTCGTTTCTTCAGGATTAAATGCGATTTATAATTTTAATGAAGATAATTCTACAACAAAGAGTTTTTCAGCCGTTCCGTTTTCTATTAGTTATTCTCAAAATTCACTTTTTTTCAATGAATACAGATGGTCTAAAAAGATTGAACCATTGATGAATGAAAGTGCAAAAAAGGAATTTGTAGAAAACATGGAAAATATTTCTTTGGAAACAAGTAGGTTATTTTTTGCACAGTTGAAAGCACAAAAACAATTAGAAATTGCACAAAAGAATTTATCTAACCAAGATACACTTTATAAGATTTCAAAAGGAAGATTTAAAATCGGAACGATTGCCGAAAACGAACTTTTACAAATGGAATTAAGTAAGCTGAATGCGGAAAATGATGTGACAAATTCAGAATTACAATTAAAACTTGCAAGACAGAATTTTTCTAGATATTTAGGATTGGAAAATCAAGAATTGGATCTTGAATTTCCAGAGAATTTGACACATTTTGAAGTGGACGAACAGACAGCTTTGGAATATGCAAAAAACAACAGAAAAGCTGTAATTGATTTTAGACGAAGAAGACTAGAAGCAGAAAGAAATTTGGCAAGAGAAAAAGGTTCTAACCTTTTAGAGTTTAGTATTTCTGGAAATGTTGGTACGAATTCACAAGCTTCAGAGTTTAATACTTTATACGATAATAATAATTTTAGTCAATCTCAAAATGTTTCACTTCGATTAGGAATTCCAATTTTTGATTGGGGTGTGAGAAAATCGAAAGTGAAAATTGCACAAGCAGATTTAGATTTGACGAAAACAGAAATTGAAAACCAAGAAATTCAGTTTGAACAAGAAATTTCCTTACAAACACTTCGTTGGAAAAATCAAAAAAACACTTTAATTATCGCTGAAAAAGCGAAAGAAGTTGCGCTAAAAAGATATGATATCACTAAAAAAAGATACATTCTTGGAAAAATCACCATTACAGATTTGAATATTGCGCAACAAGAACAGGATCGAGCAGTTGTTAGTTATCTGAATACTTTAGAGAATTATTGGAACGATTATTACACACTTCGTAGGTTGACATTATACGATTTTGAGAATAATCAGCCTTTGACTTTTGAGAGTATTTATAAAGAATAAGTTTTTTAAAATCGCTTATTTCAAATCGAGATTAAATTAGTTTTTAATCTCGATTTTTTCTTTTATAAGTTGAATTCCTTTATCTATCAAAGTTTTTAATTCTTCATTTTTTCGCATTTTCATCAAATGATTTTTCACAATAGTTTCAAATGTTGAATTCGAATCAAAAATAAGTTCGTAAACTTCTAAAATAATCAACCAATCTTCAGGGAAATTTTCGATGCTGAAATTGAAAGTATCTTTTAGAATATCAATATTTAAAACTTTACAAGCTCTCATTTTTCTGATTTCTCCATAATAATGAAATAGAATTTTTTCTTTTTTAGTCGGAGAAATGGTAAAATCAAAAAAGACTGGATCTTCAAATTCTTCAAAAGAGTTTTTATCCGCAACTCCGGAATATGCAGAAGTTATTTTTTTACCAAAAGCTAAAATATTTTGCTCATGAAAAATAGTTTCTCCTTTTATTTCAATATTACATTTTTTCAAAATCAATAAATAAAGTGTGTTATTTTCAAAAAGATAAGAATCAATTTTCCCTGAAACTTTAATACCAGATTTGTATTTAATTTCTATTTCTTTATTCAAAATCAGTTGAAATTCACTTAAATTTGAAAAAGATATTTCTTCATTATCAATTTTGAATTCTGAAATTTCTCCAATAGGGGAAGCAAATTTATTTTGAGTTAAAAGTTCTTTATTTTCTTTAGCAAAAACAGTTTTATTTTCAGTTTCAATAAAATCAACTCTTTCATCTGAAATGAAAGATTCTACGAAAATTCCTGAAATTTGTATTCCAGAATTCAATTCTAAAGTTCCAACTTCTTCAGATTTTATCAATTCTTTTAAACCATGACTTCCACCAATATTTAAACTTAATTTAGAAACAAATTGATTTGTAATTTCTTTAATAGTTTTAAAATCTTTGACAACACGAAGTTCCTTTTGATGACTAGTAATATCAAATTCCGAAAAGAAAGCATCTAAATTAAACGCTTTTTTATTAACTTTTTTAGTTAAACCTTGATAGCTTTCTACAATAGAAGATAAAAGACCAGCTCCATAAACAATAGGTTTTTCAACAGTTCCCATCAAACCATATTCTACTGTATGCCAATGAAGAATTCTAACTTTTTCCATTTCAGATAACTCCTTTTCTGAGTTTCTTTTGCTATTAATTAGATTTTCTGTTTCTCGTATTTTTTTCTCATCAGGATTTCTCTCTTCTTTCAAAATAGAAAGTAGATTTAAAGCTTCATGAATTTCGAAATCCAATTTACAAGAGATTGCTTTTGTTCCAATTTTACCAAAATAAGTCATAATATCTGCGTATTCTTCATAAAAAACACAAGGAATGTGTCCAACCATATCATGAATTAAATCTGGATAAGGAGTATAGTTTATATGTTTTAAGTTTCGAATATTTGTTGCAACAACTAAGAACTTTTCAGCATGAAATTCCATAAAAGTTTTTGGAGTAATAAAGCCATTTACAGCAACAATATTCCAACCTGTGTGTTTTATTTTTTGTCTTAATTCTTCAATTGTTGGAATTTTTTCTGGAGAAAGATTTAGTTCTGCAAGACATTTTGGATAGAAAGGATGTGCAAACTCATGTGCAAATCTCAAATTCATATTTAAAACATATCGCCATTTCGCATGATCTTTTTCTGTATAAGATTCATAAGGCATTTCTACAACAAATTTTTGCAGATGTTTCGGTAATAAATTCAAAATATTGGAACTGTTTCGATGCATAATGTAAAAAGTATTTTCTTAAAGTTACATTTTTTAAGGTTTAAATATTTTAAAATAAGCTATTTATGTATTAGGAAATATTATTTAAAATAATTCTAAATAAGTTTGTTTAATAGAATGTTTTTGATTTACATTTGCATCATATTATTTATAATTAGTCTAAATAAAATTAAAAATGCGCAAAAAACTACTTTATTTCTTATTAACCCTATTAACTATTTCTGAAATAAATGCTCAGATTGTTGAAGAAAATTTTGATTCAGAAAGTACAGTTTTCACATTAAATGATAACTGGATTATTGATTCGGAAATTTTTAAAAATGGAACACAAGCTATTAAAAATCCTTATGAAACAGGAAATACTACACATATTTTAGAATTGACAAATTCTATAGACATAAGTGCTGTAGAATCGCCAGTTTTGAGTTTTTGGCAAATTGCAAAAACAGAAGGAGGTTATGATAAATGCTACGTGGAAGTCTCTACAGATGGTGGAGAAAATTATCAAACTTTAACTTCTACAGAATATTTAGGAGGAAATCAAAATTTTATAGACAACGGATATTTTCATGAAGATTCTTATGTAGAATGGGGAACTAATGATGAGTCTGTGGATAATACAATGTGGAAAAAAGAATATTTTTCACTAGAAAATTATAAAGGAGCAGATGTAAAAATCAGATTTAAATCAACTACAGACTTTTCAGGAAGTAGAGAAGGTTGGTATATTGATGCAATTAATATTGAAAACAAAACATGTTTTTTTCCTACAACTATAGAAGCTTCAGAAATCACTGGGAATTCCATTAAAATAAATTGGAATGATTCTGAGGCTTCTTCTTATATCGTGGAATATGGACTTGCAGGATTTACACTTGGAGAAGGAATGCAAGAAATAACTTCAGATTTATTTTTTACAGCACCAAATTTAGAAGGATCTACAGATTATGATTTTTATGTAAAGTCTGTATGTAGTGATTCTGAAGAAAGTGATTTTTCAAATAAAATTTTGGTTAGAACTGCTTGTTCAACAGTTACGTATTTGGATTTACCTTACTCAAATAGTTTTGAAGATCTTCCTTCACTAGGAAGTGATAAAGTTGGTGAATGCTTAGAATCTACAGGAGATTGGGTTTCATCAAATCAAGAATCATTTTACAATAGACAGCCTAGAACAGGAGAAAATTATATCTATACAGATTACACTGCAGATGACTGGATTGTTACTCCTTATTTAAATTTTGAGGAAAATAAAACATACCGTTTTTCTTTTTGGTATATCTCAGACGGAAGTGGAGCTTGGACGGTTTCTATCAAAAAAGGAGAAGCTACAGATTATACAACTTGGACAGAAGTTATTTCTACGAATGAAGTAAATGCTGAAGAATACACAAAAATTGAGGGAGAATTTACTATTACAAATGACACAGATTTTCGTTTAGGAATTCATGTAGAAGCAGATAATTCTCCATGGTACATTTCTATTGATGATTTATTAATTGAAGAAGTAAATACTTCAACACCTTGTGCATTACCAACTACAGTTTCTGTTTCAGAAATTACAGAAACAACAGCAAAAATTTCTTGGGAAAATACTACAAATGTTGAGATTCTTTATGGTGTTTCAGGATTTGATCATACAACTTCAGGAACAACAGTGACGGCTACAAGTTCAGATAAAGTTTTAGAAAATTTAGTTTCAAATACTTCTTATGATGTTTATGTGAGAAATGTTTGTGGAGCAGATGATAAAAGTGATTGGACAGCAATTTCAACTTTTACAACTTTAGCAGAAACAATACCTTGTGAATTACCAACGGCGGTTGCTGTTTCAGAAATTACAGAAACAACAGCAAAAATTTCTTGGGAAAATACTACAAATGTTGAGATTCTTTATGGTGTTTCAGGGTTTGATCATACAACTTCGGGAACAACAGTTACAGCTACAAGTTCAGATAAAGTTTTAGAAAATTTAGTTTCAAATACTTCTTATGATGTTTATGTGAGAAATGTTTGTGGAGCAGATGATAAAAGTGATTGGACAGCAGTTTCAACTTTTACAACTTTAGAAGAAACAATTCTTTGTGAAATTCCAACAGAAGTGGAAGTAGAGGATGTAGAATCAACTTCAGTAAAAGTGAAATGGGAATCAGATTTAGAAAATTTCGAAATTCTTTACGGAGTATCTGGGTTTGATATTCTTTCAGAAGGAACAACAATTTCAGTAGAAGAGGAAGACGATTATGAGTTAGAAAATCTTTCAGGAAATACTGCTTACGATGTTTATGTAAGATCAGTTTGTTCGGATGAAAATAAAAGTGAATGGACAACGAAAGTAAGTTTTACAACAGAAGAAAATCTTTCTGTAAATACTTTAAATAAAGATGAAATTTCTGTTTACCCAAATCCAGTAAATGATTTCTTTTTTATAAAATCAAATGCTAAAGTAGAAAAAATGGAACTTGTAAATTCACTAGGAAAAGTTGTTTTAGTAGAAAAAAATCAAACTCCAAAAGTGGAGATGAAAAATATTGAGAAAGGTATTTATTTTATCAATATTTATACGATATCAGGAAAGAAAACCATTAAAATTCTAAAGAAATAATTCCTTTATTTTGTTTTATTTATTTGAAATAAAAAAGCGGATATTCAACTCGAATATCCGCTTTTTATATTGTTTTTCAACTTCTTAGTTATTTAGCATAACTGGCATTACCAACATCGTGATAATTTCACCTTCTTCTACACCATCAATTGGAGTTAAGATACCAGCTCTATTAGGCATTGACATTTCTATTAAAATCTGATCAGAACCTAAATTGCTTAACATCTCTGTTAAGAATCTTGAGTTAAATCCAATTTGCATATCATCTCCTTGATAATCACAGTTTAATCTTTCGTCTGCTTTGTTTGCATAATCGATATCTTCTGCAGAGATGTTTAACTCAGTTCCTGCCATTTTTAAACGAATCTGGTGTGTAGTTTTACTAGAGAAAATAGACACACGTTTTACAGAGTTTAAGAATGTAGCACGATCTACAGTTAATTTATTAGGATTTTCTTGAGGAATAACTGCGTTGTAGTTAGGATATTTTCCATCAATTAAACGACAAATTAAAACAACATTATCAAAAATGAATTTTGCATTTGTTTCATTGTATTCAATTGTAACGTCTGTATCATTGCTTCCTAAAATTCCTTTTAATAAATTTAAAGGTTTTTTAGGCATGATGAATTCTGCTTTTTCGTTTGCAGTAACATCAGTTCTAGTATATTTTACTAATTTGTGAGCATCTGTTGCAACGAAAGTTAAGTTTTCAGGACTAAATTGGAAAAATACTCCACTCATCACAGGACGTAAATCATCATTTCCAGTAGCGAAAATTGTTTTAGAAATAGCTGTTGCTAAAATTTCACCAGAAATAACTGTTTTACTTGGAGATTCTAAAGTTACAGATTTAGGAAATTCTTCACCATCAAAGTATGCTAATTCATATTTTCCTTGGTTTGAACTAATCTCCACAGTGTTGTTTGCTTCTGTTTTGAAAGTCAAAGGTTGGTCAGGAAAAGTTTTTAAGGTATCTAACAGTAAACGAGCAGAAATTGCTACAGTACCTTCAGAATCTGATTCCACTTCAATTGTAGAACACATAGTTGTTTCCAAATCTGAAGCAGAAATTTTTAGTTCATTTGCATTTAATTCAAATAAAAAATTATCTAAAATAGGTAATGTATTGTTACTATTTATCACACCTCCAAGTATTTGAAGCTGTTTTAAAAGTTGAGAACTTGATACTATAAATTTCATCTAAAACTGATTTTAATAAGACTACAAATATATTTTAAATATATGTGATTAAAAAGCAAAAATTCATTCTATTTATATAAAAAAATTAGAACTCTTTTTTTCAATTTTCTATCCTTTTCAAGAAAAATATTTTTTAATCAACAACATTCTAAATTTATTTCAATACCATCTAAAAATAAGTATAAAAATCAGATATTCAGATTGTTAATACTATTTTTTATTAAAAAGTTATTAAGATAATGTTTATATTTATTTGAGTAGTAATGATTTAGATATGCATTGGATAGATTGGGCTTTGTTGATTCTTCTTAGTATTGCAATAACTTTGCAAGGAGTATGGCTTACCCGAAAGGAAAATAAAAAGACCAAGCACAATAAAAATTACTCACTTCGTAGTATTCATATTTCCGTTTTAGCAGCACAATTCACGATTACTTCTCTAATATTTATACCAAGTCATGCTTATCATGTTGGGATGGGATTTATTCAATATTATTTCGGAATTCCGCTTGCAATTATCTTGGTTTGTTTGATTGTTGTACCAATTTACAATCGATATTTTTATAAGTATAACATTCAAACAGCTTATGGTTTTCTTCAAAAAAGATTTGATGATAAAACACGGATTTTAGTTTCTATTCTTTTTTTAGTACAAAGAGGAATGGCTACTGGGATGATTATTTTAGCACCCGCAATTATTATTTCTTCGATTCTAAAAGTAAGTTTAAACTGGACAAATATTATCATTGGAATAATCGTTTTGTTGTTTTTTATTTTTATAAATATCAATGCAATTGTTACGATGAAAAAATACCATATGTATTCAATTATCGGACTGATGTTGATAACTTTCGGTATTTTATTTTTTAAATTGACAGGAATTACTTCCGTAAAACATATTGTAGATGTTGCTGGATATTCTGATAAATTAAATCTCGTTGATTTTAAAATAGACTTAAAAGATAAATACAATATTTGGACAGCAATTTTCGGAAGTTCTCTTCTTTTTCTTGGAAATTATTCTACAAGCCAGCAAAATGTTTCTTCCTATTTATCAGATACGCCAGTAAAGTTAATTCGATGGAAAATGATTATCAAAGCAATTACGAAAATTCCGGTGATGTTTCTGATTTTGTCAATGGCAGCACTTTTATATGTGTTTTATATTTTCAACAAAGCACCACTTCATTTTAATCAAAGTAATGTAGCGCAAATCAAGAATTCTACTTTCGCCCCACAATATCAAAAATTAGAAGATGAACTTGGAACTGTTTTTTCTCAAAAAATGAAAGTTGCACATGTTTTGGTGAAAAATGAAGAAAACAAACAAATTTTTAATAAAAACAGAGAAGAATTAAGACAATTAGAACAAAAAGAGACAAAACTGAGAAGGGAAGGTAGGCAGTTGATGCAGAAATTTGCAAATGTATACGGAATCAATTTGAACAAGAGAGATAAAGATTATGTTTTTATAAGTTTTATTCGGGATAATATGCCAGTTGGTTTGGTTGGAATCATTCTCGGGATGTTATTTTTCGCTTCTATTTTCTTGATTATTTATAGTATTAATAATCTTTCTAAAACGACACTTCATGATATTTTTTATCATAAAAAAGAAATAAAAACGGAAACACAAGAATACAATCGACTTCAAAAATTATTGAAATATACTTGGTTAATTATTTGTGTTTTGATATCACTTTTTATCACGCCTTTCGCGAATCTTATCGAAGCTTTAATCATTATTGCATCTCTATTTTGTGGTTCTATGTTAGGATTATTTTTTATCGGTTTTTTTGTAAAATATGTTCGTTCAGATGCTGCTTTTTTAGGTTTTTTAGTTTCAGAATTAGGAATAATCACCATTTTTTTCTTAGAAAGACTTCATATTGTACATGTTTCTTTTCTTTGGTTAAATCTTTTAGGAACAATTTTCGCAATCGTTTTATGTATTTTATTTCAATGGATTTTTAATAGTTTTCGTCTGAAATCAATTCCTGTAGAATCAGAATAGGTATTTATTTTTTGTTTAGCTTTGAAAAAATGAAATAAAAAATTATTTGCTAAAAATTAAGACTAAAAATATGAAAATAACCTTCAGAATATTACTTCTTTTTATTTGTTTCCAATCTTTTTCCCAAGACATAAAATATGCTAGAGAAGTTTTAGATACTTTGTGTTCTCCAAGTTTTGATGGACGTGGAATTTATAATAATGGAGAAAAAAGAGCTGCAGAATACATTCGAAATGAGTTTAAAAAAAATGGATTAAAAGCTTTTAATAATTCTTACTTCCAAAAGTTTGAACATCCTGCAAATGCTATTTCAGGAAAGATTGTTTTTAAAATTGATGATCAAGAATTAGTTCCAGGAAAAGATTTTTTAATTGATCCTTCTTCACCAAAATTTGATGGAAAAGAAGATTTAATTTTCTTTACCAAAGAAGAGATCATGGATATTGATAAATTCAAACTAAAACTTTTAAAAAGTAGAGATAAGTTTGTCGTAATTGATAAAACTTTAATTGCAGATGAGTCAAGGGAAGTTCAAGGTTTTGTTTATGAAATGATCATGTTTTTGAAGTTATCTCAAGAAATTCCAATCAAAGGAGTGGTGGAAGTTATCAAAGATAAATTGACATATACTGCTTCTCAAGAAGTTGCTGCAAGACCGCATTTGATAGTTTTGAAAGATAAAATAAATAAAAAATCAGATGAAATAACTTTAAAATTCAATAATGTTTATACTGAAAAATACCAATCTCAGAATGTTATCGGTTATTTGGAAGGACAAGTAAAAGATAGTCTGATTTGTGTTGTTGGTCATTACGATCATTTAGGTAGAATGGGAGATTCTGTATATTTTCCTGGAGCAAATGATAATGCAAGTGGAATTGCAATGATGCTTAATTTGGCTAAAGATTTCAATAAAGAAAAACTAAAATATTCAGTTGTTTTTATCGCTTTTGGTTCAGAAGAAATAGGTTTGGTTGGTTCTAAATATTTTACTGAAAACCCTTTATTTCCTTTACAAAACATTAAGTTTTTACTGAATTTGGATATTTTAGGAACAGGAGATGACGGAATTCAGGTGGTAAATGGAAAAGAGTTTAAGAAAGAGTTTGACAAATTAGTTAGTTTAAACAAAGAAAATAATTTATTGAAACAAGTAAAAATACGTGGAAGTGCTTGTAATAGCGATCATTGTTTCTTCTATGAAAAAGGTGTTCCGAGTTTCTTTATTTATACTTTAGGAGGAATTGCGCATTATCATAATGTATTTGATAAATCAGAAACTTTACCACTTACAGAGTTTGAAGATTTGTTTAAACTTCTAAAGAAATTTTTATTAGAACAGTAGAGAAATCAATGAACTTGTTTAAATTTTTTTGCCAACACTAGGAGTTTCATTTGATGTTTATTGATGGAGAAGGAAAAAAATTTCAGCATAGCCTTAGCTATGGTTAAAATTTTTTACAAGCCAGTAATGAATATGCTTGAAACGAATTTTGAGTCAAAAAGTTTAAATAAGTTCAATATATTAGAAGAAATCCTCATTATTACAATGGGGGTTTTTTTATTAAGTTTATAATTATTTTAACAAAATGAACGTTCATTCATTTTAAAAAGTATTGTAATTTTGTCTCAGAATTTAAAGTAAACGATATGCAAAAACTTCTGAAAATCGCTTTAGCTGTTTTATTGATTCTAGGAGGAATCACACATTTGATAAATCCAGAATTTTATTTTGGTTTTGTACCAGAATTTTTACCAAAAACAACAGTGGTATATATTTCAGGAATTATAGAATTAGTTCTAGGAATTGAGTTATTCTCAAAAAGATTTAGAGAAAAAGCAAGTTTGGGAATTTTAATTTTGATGTGCTTGTTTTTACCAATTCATGTTTGGGATTATTTTAAAGAAAATCCAGCGATTGGTTCTCATACAGCAGCGATAATTCGAATTTTTGTTCAGTTTATGTTTATATTTTGGGCTTATAAAGTTTATCAAAAAAGTAAATAATGGCAAGAAGAGAAAAGTGTGAAAAGAAAAGAGAAGCCTTGTTAAATGCGACTTTAGAGCTTATTAATAATCAAGGTTTTCATGATGCTCCTATGTCCAAAATTGCAAAAATGGCTGGAGTTTCTGTAGGAACAACCTATGTGTATTTCGAAAATAAACAAGATTTAGTCAATAAATTATATATAGAAACTAAAGAGAATTTTAGCTACTATGCTTTTGAAAATTATTCAGAAGAGATGAATATCAAAGAAGGTTTTGCTTTAGTTTGGAAAAATATAGTGCAGTATAAATTGAATTTTAAAAAACATGGAAATTTTTTAGCTCAATGTGATAATTCTCCAATGATTGATAAAGAAAGTAGAGAAGCAGGTTTGAAACATATCGAGCCACTTTTGAAGCTTTGGGAAAGAGGTCAAGAAGAAGGAGTTATTAAAAAAGTTTCGCTTTACATATTGTATGCATATTCAATTCAACCAATTTCTATTTTAATCAAAATGAGTGAAAGAGATGGTTTTGAAATGGATGAAAAACTGTTAAATGATATGTACAGAACCGTTTGGGACGCAATCAAAGAAAAATAATCAAGAACAAAATATTAAAAAATCAAATGAACAATTTTCAATATAAAAATCCAACAAAAATTCTTTTTGGAAAAGATCAGATAGCAAATATTAAAAATGAAATTCCTACTGGAGCAAAAGTTTTAATGACTTATGGAGGAGGAAGTATCAAGAAAAATGGAATCTACGAGCAAGTAAAAGAAGCTTTAAAAGATTTTGAATTAGTGGAGTTTGGAGGAATTCCTGCAAATCCAGAATATGAAATTTTATTAGAAGCTTTAAAAGTAATCAAAGAAGAAAAAATTGATTTTATTTTAGCAGTTGGTGGAGGTTCAATCATTGATGGAACAAAATTTTTATCTGGAGCAGCTTATTACGAAGGAGACACTCCATGGAATTTATTGACAGATAGAAAACCAGTTACAAAAGGATTACCATTTGGATCTGTTCTAACATTACCAGCAACAGGTTCAGAAATGAATTCGGGAGCAGTAGTTTCTAGAAGAGAAATCAAGGAGAAATTAGCAATGGGAGGACCAGGTTTATTTCCACAATTCTCTGTTTTAGATCCGACAGTTATTAAATCAATTCCAAAAAGACAATTAGCAAACGGAATTGCGGATGCATTTACACATGTTTTAGAGCAATATATGACATATTCTGTAGGAGCGAAATTACAAGATCGTTTCGCAGAAAGTATTTTACAAACATTAATTGAAGTTGCTCCAAAAATTATAGAAGATACTTCAGATTATGAGGCTGCATCGAATTTTATGTGGAGTTGTACGATGGCTTTAAACGGATTAATTCAACAAGGAGTTCCTACAGATTGGGCAATTCATGCAATGGGACACGAATTGACAGCTTTATACGGAATTGATCATGCGAGAACTTTAGCAATTATCACTGCAAGTCACTATAAATATAACTTCGAAACAAAGAAAGAAAAATTAGCACAGTTTGCAGAAAGAGTTTTCGAGGTGAAGTTTGGAACTGAAGAAGAGAAAGCTTTAATCGCTATTGAGAAAACAAATGAGTTCTTTGAATCTTTAGGAATTGCTACAAAACTTTCAGATTATACAGAAGAATTTGAAGGAACAGCGCAACATATTTCTAAGAAATTTGAAGAAAGAGGTTGGAAAGCAATTGGAGAACATCAAGCTTTAAAACCTTCAGATGTGGAGAAAATTGTAGAAATGAGCTACTAATAATAATTAAAAAGAGCCTAATTAAGGCTCTTTTTTTATTCACAAAATTTATATTCTCCGAGGTAGCTATAACTAGAAATTTTATCTGGAGTATCTTCTCCAAAAGTATTATTATTCAAAACTTTATAAACTCCTTTTTCAAAGACAACTAATTCATTTTTTTGATAAATTTTATTTTTGATCCAATTGTCAATTATATTATTATTCTCATAAATAGGAATTATTGTTTCATCAAAGGGCCCAATTTTATTCCAAACAGGCGAAGCATCTGGCGTTTGATTATTATCTACAATTAAAAATAATGATTGATAAATATTTCCTTGATATAAAACATAAGTGTCTTTTTGATAATTTTTTAAATCATACCAATCCGGTACTCCATTAAAACACTCACAGATATTATACTCATATTTTAAAGCACAATCGTAATTATCTATAATTTGTCCACCATAAAACTTGAAAGTACTTCTTTTCAAAGGTTTCCCTTTATAGAATAATTGAAAAGGAATTGTTGTATTTGCTTTAGAAAGTGGAAAAATGATTAAATTCAAATCCCAGAAAGGGTCAATATTAAAATTGTTGAAATCAAAATTGACATCATTTATAGTTCCGTCCACATCTTTTCCACCATAAATTCTTCCTGTATTACTATCTGAGTAAAAGTTTTTATCTCCAAAAATTACTTGAAATTCATTTACCATTCCATCAGGTGCATTTGTAGACCATTCGATGTCTACTCGATAAAAGATATAATCGAAATTGAAACTTTCAATATTTACATGTAAAAGATTATTTGTTGCTCCTAAAGCAGTAGTGTTTGATCCCCAATCTTCGTCATCATTATTACTACATGAAGAAAAAATAAAAATCAGAATCCATAAATATTTTAAGTTTCTCATACTGCTTAATTTTAGTTGATTCGTATCGTTTTTTGGATAATCACTTCTAAAATTAGTAAGTATAAAAAGGAAAGGATTTAAATTTTTTTGTAAATAAAAATCAAAGTTTAGTTAAAACTAATTGAAATTGAGAAATAGAAGAGTGTTGCAATTTTAAAAAGAAAGAGATTTTTTATATTAAAATCTCTTTCTGAGTATGTTTTATTTTATTTTCATTTCTTCAAGAAAAGAAATAGAATTTGGACCTTCCATAAATAATAAATCCAAGATGCTTAGATTTGGAATAAAACCACATTTATCATCAAAAACTTGAACATAAGTTTTGAAATCAAATTCTGGTTGTTTTTTTGCATTTACAAGATGTCTGAAATCTAAAATGTCCGAATCTTCATAAGTTCTCATATATTCCTCCGTTTTTTCAGTAGGAATTTCAATCTGTAATGCATCTTGAATAAAAGCATTTGTTTCTAAGTTTAAATCTATCAGAAAATCATGCTTTTTTTCTAAAACTTCGATTAAATCATCCTCATAAAATTCGAAAAAAGGAGAAGTACGATAAGCACTTTGCAATGATTTAATATGTTGTTTGCTCCAATGAAACGAATTATCAATAAGAATATCTTTTGTTAATTTCTTTCCGTCTGTTTTGATGTGTTTGATAGGAATATTTAGATTTAATTTTCCATTTGCACCATAGATATAGCATCTGTTTCTATAAGTCTGTTTTTGATAGTTGTCAAAATTTTCAAAAATCACCTTTTCAGATTGTGCGAATACAGCATATTCTGCAATAGAACCAAAATAGGATGGATGTATAATCGTTTTCATTCTTGTTTAAGCTTTATATTTCTTCAGTTTTGAAAGAAGAAATTATTTTAAATCGAAAGGCAAAAATACGAATTATTGTAGATTTTGAAGAAATAAAAAGCCTTAGTAAATGCTAAGGCTTTGATTTTATTGATACGTATTTTTAATCTTAGAAACTAGGTAATTGCATTTTTACCATAATTGGTTGGTTTCTTTCTTTTTTAAAAGTAACCAAGAAATGCGCGTCCGATGGCATATTTCCATCTTCGTCTTTTACTAAATTATAAAACTCTTCAAAAGTACCCCAATCATTGTCCTTCTTTGCAATTTCAATAGTCTCAATGTTTTTTCTAAAATGAACATTTTCAGAAGTAGTTTTTATTTTAGCATTATATTCTGAAAGAATGTTGTTTTTGTATTCAAATTGATTAGAAATAGATAATAAATTTGGATTTTCTTCAAAATTATTTTCTATTTCTTCTCCAAATTCAACTAATTTTTGAACAATTTGATTAGCATTCATCAAGTTTTTGTGTTGTACTGGTTTATCAAAGTTGAAATTTAGTTGTAAATCCATATTAGAAAAATCCATTCTTTCTTCTTGTTGAATAGTATTTTGATCTTCTTCTTTACTACATGAAGTAATGGAAATTACGGAAACGGCTAATAGGGCTAAACCAGCATTTTTTAAAATCTTTTTCATTATATTTTGTTTTTAAAGGTTTTAGCCAAATTATTAAAAAATAAATAAAAACCAAAAAAAAGGACACTTCATTTAAAAAGTGTCCTTTTGTATTTTATATAAAATAAGAATTATTTATTCTCTTTTCTCTTCTTTTGAAATTTTCTAACAGCGATATAAACTAATAAAGCACTTAAGAAATAATAGAAATAAGAAACTGGTTTTCCTTCTCCATGAACAGTTGTGAACATTCTTTCCCAACGAATTTTATCAAATCCTTGTCCTTGAGAATTCCAACTCATCCAAATGAAAACAGGTTTTCCAACAATATGATCAAAAGGAACATATCCCCATGCACGAGAATCTAGAGAGTTATCTCTGTTATCTCCCATCATCCAGAAATAGTTTTGTTTGAAAGTGTAAGAATCTGCTACTTGCCCATTAATATAAATTGTTTCTCCATCTATAGTTAAGTTGTTATTCTCATAAAGTTCAATAACTTCTCTATAGAAAGGTAAAACTTTTGTATCTAATTTTACAGTTTTTCCTTCTTCAGGAATGTAAATAGGACCAAGATTACTCAAGTTAAAATCATAATCTCTACTGTGTGGGAAAGCAGTTTTATCAAATTGTCCAGCAGGAGTAACTTGTCTAATAATGCTTTTTACACTTGGATTGTTTTTAAGTCTAACAGCATCTGCTAAAGGAAGATTTAAAAGTAATTTAGTGTTACTTAGTTTACGCCCTTCTCTTACGTTTTTAAGAATATCTGAAGGAATACTTGCATTTGGATTTAATTCAACTTCATAGAAAAATTGAATTTTAGCTCTACTAGGAAGCTTGTTTTTCTTTCCATTGATATAAACATATCCATCTTTTACTGAAAGAGAATCTCCTGGAAGACCAACACAACGTTTAACATAGTTTGTCTTTTTGTCAATTGGCTTGTAAGTAAATTCTCCTGATTTATCTCCCCACATTGTCTTAGCAGTATCTGTTGGATGATTAAATACAACAATGTCATTTCTTTCAATTTCTTCTACCCCAGGTAGTCTGAAATAAGGTAATTCAGGTTTTGTTAAATATGATTTAGCTTTTACTAGTGGTAAAGAGTCATGAACCATTGGTGTGGCAACTGTTGTCATTGGTGTTCTTGCTCCATAGTGCACTTTACTTACAAATAAGAAATCTCCAATAAGAAGTGTTTTTTCTAAAGAAGAAGTAGGAATTGTAAAAGGTTGAATGAAGTAAGTGTGAACCATTGTCGCTGCAATAATTGCAAAAAGAATAGAGCTAATCCATTCTCCAACTTCTGATCCTGGTTTTAAACTTCTGTCTTCAATATACTCAACATCTGTAGCATAGTTTACATAATAAGTATAAAGTCCAAGAGTTACAATTACAGCAATAGTATCAAAAGTAGAGTTTTTACCAAAACTTCTGATCGTCTCTACCCAAATAACTGGGAACATTAATAAATTTACTACAGGTACAAAAAGTAAGAATGTCCACCACCAAGGTCTGTTGATGATTTTCATTAAAACAATTGCATTATAAATAGGAACTAAAGCTTCCCAAGGTTTTCTTCCTGCTTTTTTGTATAATTTCCAAGTTCCTAAAAAATGTACTACTTGAACAAGTAGCATGAATAGAAACCACATTTGTACTAAACTCATATTTATTTTCTTTTATTCGTGTATTTTTTATATTCCTAAAACGTCTTTCATTGTAAAGATTCCCTCTTTTCCAAAAATCCACTCTGCAGCAATTACAGCTCCTAAAGCAAATCCTTCTCTTGAATGTGCAGTATGTTTGATTTCGATTGTATCTACATCTGAAACATAAGAGATTGCATGTGTTCCTGGTACATTCGGAATTCTTTTTGCATAAATAGGAATCGTATCATCCGTAGATTGATTGTTTAATTCCCAAGTAGATTTTTCTGTATGTTTTAAAATTCCTTCTGCAAGAGAAATTGCTGTACCACTTGGAGCATCTAATTTTTTCATGTGATGAATTTCCTCCATAGAAACGTGGTATTGATTAAGTGTACGCATCATTTTTGCTAAATGTTCATTTAACTCAAAAAAGATATTTACACCTAAACTAAAATTTGAACCATAAATAAAAGCTCCTTTTTTAGCTTCGCATAATTCTACAATTTCATCATATTTTTCTAGCCAACCTGTTGTCCCAGAAATTACAGGAACTCCAGCGTTAATTGCCATAGAAATATTATCGAAAGCAGCAGATGGTATACTGAAATCAATTGCTACATCTGCAATGGATAAATCAATATTTTCTGAATCTCTACCTATTTTTAAAACAATGTCATGACCTCTTTCTAAAGCTATTCTTTCAATAACTTTTCCCATGCGACCATAACCTAGTAATGCAATCTTCATTCTTAAAATTTTAAATTAAATGATGCTCCTACAACTGGGCTGTAGTTATTTTGGTCAAACTGTAATGACGGTTTGATACTCAAATTTCTACTTGTGTCAAATTGTAATAAATGTGCATTTATACTAGCTTCAACAACTTGAATTAGATAAATACCAATTGTTCCCAGAAGAGCTAAATCTCTATTTTTTTTGAAAGTTTTTTGTCCTTGTTCTAATGTTGCCAAACTCAAAAGTTCATTTCCATTAGCGTCCGTAAATTCGTCTTTTTTTCCAGCAATTCTTAATTTATATGCTTCTCTATATCTTCTATAAGATTTGCTATTATCTGCATATAAATAAATTGTTGTTCCAAGTGCAGCGTATACAATTGGTACTTTCCAATATTTTTTATTGTAAGCTTGTCCTAAACCTGGAACGATAGCAGAATAAAAAGCAGCTCTAGCAGGTGCTAAAGGCTTATATTCGCTAGATGTTTTCACAATATTTTCTTTATCAACGACAACCTCCTCAATTTCTTTTTGTGCATAAGAACTAATAGTAGTTCCGATGAAAAACATAAAAAGAAAATATAATCTACCTAATTTCACTATTTTAATAAATTTTTAATTCTATTAAAGTCCGCTTCGGATTCGAAAGGGACAATAATCTTACCTTTATCTTTACCAGTAAGTTTAACATTGATTTTGTTTCCAAAATATTTGTTAAAATTATCTACGTTATCTCGCACAAATTTAGGTAATTCCTTGCTTTCTTTCGCGTTTTTTACAGAAGTATTGCCTTCTTTTAAGTTTTTAACAAGATTTTCAGTTTCTCGAACCGATAATTTGTCTTTAATTATTTTTTCATAAATTTTTAATTGTAAATCTATATCATCCACATTTACAAGAGCTCTACCATGTCCCATAGACAAAAATCCGTCTCTCATTCCTGTTTGGATAATAGGATCTAACTTTAAAAGTCGAAGATAATTTGTAACTGTAGAACGTTTTTTTCCTACACGTTTACTCATTTCTTCTTGTGTCAATTGTATTTCATCAATTAATCTTTGGTAAGTCAGAGCAACTTCTATTGGATCTAAATCTTTACGTTGAATATTTTCAACCAAAGCCATTTCCAACATTTCCTGATCGTTTGCAATACGTACATAAGCAGGAATAGTTCTTAATCCAACAATTTTAGAAGCTCTATATCTTCTTTCTCCAGAAACTAACTGAAATTTATTTCCATCTAACTTTCGTACAGTTATTGGTTGAATTACGCCTAATTCTTTAATCGAACTAGCTAATTCTTTTAATTCTTCTTCATTAAAATAAGTTCTAGGCTGAAAAGGATTTACATCAATTGCATCTAAGTCAATATCAATAATGTTTCCTACAACTTTCTCAGCATTTCTATCTTTTACAGATTTAATATCTGCTTCAGGATCTTTTAATAATGCTGATAATCCTCTCCCTAATGCTTGTTTTCTAGTCGCTTTTGCCATTAGTTCTCATTCTTTTTTAAAATTTCATGGGCTAAATTTAAATAATTTATCGCACCTTTACTAGTGGCATCATAAGAGATAATACTTTCTCCGAAACTAGGAGCTTCACCAAGACGAATATTTCTTTGGATAATCGTATCAAAAACCATGGAGTTAAAATGTGTTCTTACCTCTTCAACTACTTGATTTGAAAGTCTTAATCTTGAATCATACATGGTTAAAAGTAAACCTTCGATATCCAATTTTTTGTTATGGATTTTTTGAACACTTTTAATTGTATTCAATAATTTTCCAAGACCTTCTAAGGCAAAATATTCACATTGTATCGGGATAATTACGGATTCTGCAGAAACTAGAGCATTTAGAGTAATCAGGCCTAAAGAAGGAGCGCAGTCAATTAAGATATAATCATAATTGTCTTTTACTTCTTTCAAAGATTCTTTAAGCATAAATTCTCTTTGGGGTTTGTCGATTAATTCTATTTCGATACCAACTAAATCAATATGAGCAGGAATGATTTTTACATTTGGAGAAGTCGTTTCAATGACCAAACTCGATGCTCTTGAAGAATTTTCCAAAAGTTCATAAGTTCCATTTTCTATTTCATCTACAGCAATACCAAGGCCTGAAGAGGCATTTGCTTGGGGGTCAGCATCGATTAATAATACTTTTTTTTCTAAAACTCCTAAAGCTGCTGCCAAATTAACTGCAGTTGTTGTTTTTCCAACTCCACCTTTTTGATTGGCTATAGCAATAATTTTTCCCATTTAATAAGTTTCGTTTATAGTAAAAGTAAAAATACAATTATTTACCTATTATAAAAATATAAGATGTTAACAAATTACTAATTAATTGTTTAAAAGTCTAGTTTTTAGTATTGTATAGCTGATTTATGTTGATTAGTTCCCGTTTTTATTTCGTAATAAATTGAAATTAAAAATGTAATATTTGTTTAAAAATTGCGTTTTGAGTTTGAAATTTAAATATGATTAAAATGAAGTTGCTAAGGAGAGTTTTAGAGAAAATCATAAGAATTAAATATTTAAAACTCTATGAAGAAATTATACTTACTGCTTTTAGTACCTTTTACTATTTATTCTCAAGAAACTCCAAAATATGTCCAATATATTTATAATCTAAGTTCCATAAATCCGGGCTATTCTATAAATGAACCAGGTATTTTGCGAGTTGGAGGAATTGGTATTTCTGAAAATTTTTTGAACAATCGAAGTTTAGCAAAAACTTATAATTTTTTTGCGCAAACTTCGATTTCAGATAAAATGGAATTGAATCTAAATTATTTAAACAGAGAAGTAGAGAATATATACGATTCAAATTATAGTAGGTTTAATGGAAATTTGAGTTATTTAATTCAATTGACTAAGAAATCACATCTTTCTCTTGGTTTCGCTTTTGGTTTTAATCAAAAAATAATTAATACTACAAAATATACTTATGTAGACCCAGATCCAAATTTTAAAGAAAATGTCAATCACTTTAATTTAGGTTCAGGACTTATGTTTTTTACAGAAAATTTGTTTGTAGGAGTTTCTTCGCTCAATTTTTTAAAGAATGAATATGAAACTTTTGATCAAAAAAAAGATATTGAGATATACGGGCTTTTGGGTTATGTTTTTGAAATAGGAAAAAAATGGAAACTAAAACCGATGATTTTTACAAATAAAATGAATACAAAATTTGAAACTAATTATTCTGTAAATCTTTTGTATGATAATTTTTTTGAATTAGGATATTCTTATGTAGATAAAGAGTTGACGACTTTTTTAATGAGGTTTAAATTTAAAAATTCAAAAGTTGGTTGTGCTATGGAGTTTGAGAAAAACACCATTTATAGAGATAAAATGAATTATGTGGTTTTTCTTACTCATGATTTTTATTTCTCTCATGAAACTAAAAATTATGAGAAGCCAAGATATTTTTAATTACTCTTGACACGCTTCAAAATAGGTTTCTTTAGTTTCATATTTGTGATGATCAAACCAGAAATAATTAAAACTCCACTTATTAAATGATATTCATGTAATTTTTCTTGAAAAAAGAATTCTCCTAAAAGAGCAGCAGAAATTGGTATGAAATTCATGAAAATTGCTCCCTGATTTGCTCCTTTTATTTTGATTCCCTGATTCCATAAAAAATAAGCAATTGCAGTACCTAAAACTCCAAGACCAAGAGCCGAAAGCCAGAAATCAGATCCATGAGTTGTGACAGATTTTATTCCATAAAAAGGTGTAATGATGATAAAACAAACCAAACAAATCATTGCTGTTATCAGTGTAAACGTTTTGTGAGAAGTATTATGTGAGAATTTTTTAACCCAAAGATTGTGTAACGCAAACATGAAACTTCCTAATAAGATGTATAGATCTGAAATATTAAATTTCATAGCTTCAATATTTAAAATATGACCTTTTACTACAAGATAAAAAACACCGATAAAAGAAAAGATTACTCCAATTATTTGTCCTGCTTTTAATTCTGTTTTGAAAAATAAAAAGGAAAAAATAAGTGAAAAAGTAGGAGTTAAACTTAAAATTAATGCGATGGTAATAGCAGAACCATCAATTAAACTTAAGAAATAGAAAAAATTAAAACCAAATAAACCAATAATTCCAACTAGAGAAGCACCAACAAAATTATCTTTTAAATCTTTTAGTTTCGGAAAACACCTTATACAAAGAAATGCTAAAGTGATAACTCCAAAGATATATCTCCACAAACCAACTTCAGCAAAATTTACTTCTTTCAGCATTATTTTTACACAAAATAAGTTCAATCCCCAAAAAGTTGCTGCGATGATAAAGTAAAGATATGATTTCATTTTTATCAGTTTAAAGTTTACTTATTTGAAGATACGTCATTAGGATGTTAAATTCAAGAATGATTCCTTTTTTTAAGAATATTATATAACAATATGTGAGAAAGATATACTTATTTTTTGTCAGTAATTTAAAGAGTATAGCCTTAGAAAATTGAGCTATAAAAATCAATGATAATAATCTGTTATTTATAATACATTTTTCAGTACTTTTGGAATCTCAAAACAACTAAATTTTTTTAGAATGAAAACAGATTCTTTCGTTTTAAGACATGTTGGACCTCGTGAAAACGAAGTGCAAGACATGTTGGCTACAATAGGAGTTGATTCGTTGGATGAATTGATAAATAAAACTGTACCTGAAGATATAAGATTAAATAGCGAGTTAGATTTGGACGCTGCAATGAGTGAATATGAGTATATGGCCCATATTCAAGAGTTAGCTGAAAAAAATAAGACGTTTAAATCTTACATCGGTTTAGGATACCACCCAACTATTTTACCTGGAGTAATTCAAAGAAATATTTTAGAAAACCCAGGATGGTATACAGCTTATACTCCTTACCAAGCAGAGATTGCTCAAGGAAGGTTAGAAGCTTTATTGAACTATCAAACAATGCTTGTTGACTTAACAGGTATGGAGCTTGCAAATGCTTCTTTATTGGATGAAGGAACTGCTGCTGGTGAGGCAATGATCATGTTATATTCTACAAGATCAAGAGCGCAAAAGAAAGCAAATGCTTTACAATTTTTTGTTGCTGAAGATGTTTTACCACAAACAATTGATGTTTTAGTTACTAGAGCAACTCCACTAGGAATTGAATTAATCATAGGTAACCCTGATACTTTCGAGTTTAACGAAAACGTTTTCGGAGCTTTAGTACAGTATCCAGGAAAAGACGGAAAAATCGTTGATTATAAAAACTTTGTTGAAAAAGCAAATGATGTGGAAGCTAGAGTTGCTGTAGCAGCTGATTTATTAAGCTTAACATTATTGACACCTCCAGGAGAATGGGGAGCTGATGTAGTTGTTGGTACAACACAACGTTTCGGAATTCCAATGGGATATGGTGGGCCACACGCTGCTTATTTTGCAACAAAAGAAAAATATAAAAGAAATATTCCAGGAAGAATTATTGGAGTAACGCAAGATGCTAATGGAGGAAGAGCTTTACGTATGGCACTTCAAACTAGAGAGCAACATATCAAGAGAGAGAAAGCGACTTCAAATATTTGTACTGCACAAGTTCTTTTAGCTGTAATGGCAGGAATGTATGCTGTGTATCATGGACCACAAGGTTTAACTTACATCGCAAATTCTGTAAGAAACTTAACAAATACATTAAATAAAGGATTAAAAGATTTAGGATTTGTTCAAACAAACGAAGTAATCTTTGATACTTTAGCTGTTGAGGTTGAAGATAAGGCGAGGTTAAAAGAATTAGCAGAAGCTACAGAGGTTAACTTTAACTATTCTTCAGAAAATGTTGTTACAATTTCATTAAATGAAACTACTTCATTAAATGATGTAAATGAAATTTTAAATATTTTCGCTCAATTAGCAGGAAAAGAAGCTGTAGTAATGAATGAAGTTACTGCTACAGAAGAATTACCTGTTTCTTTAGAAAGAACTTCTGATTTCTTAACGAATGAAGTATTCAATACTTACCATTCAGAATCAGAAATGATGCGTTACATCAAAAGATTAGAGCGTAAAGATTTATCATTAAATCACTCAATGATTTCTTTAGGTTCTTGTACAATGAAATTAAATGCTGCTTCTGAAATGCTTCCATTAAGCTGGAGTAACTGGAACAGTATTCACCCATTTGCACCAGTAGAGCAAGCACAAGGATATCACACTGTTTTTGAAGAATTAGAAAAAGCATTAAATGTGATTACTGGATTTGCTGCAACTTCAGTGCAGCCAAACTCTGGAGCTCAAGGAGAGTATGCTGGATTATTAGTAATCAAAGCTTACCACGAGTCAAGAGGAGATCACCACAGAAATATTATTTTAATTCCATCTTCTGCACACGGAACTAACCCAGCTTCAGCTATCATGGCTGGAATGAAAGTAGTTGTTACGAAATCTACAGAAGAAGGAAATATCGATGTTGCTGATTTAAGAGAGAAAGCAGAATTACACAAAGATAATTTAGCTGGATTAATGGTAACTTATCCATCAACTCACGGAGTTTTTGAAAGTACTATTAAAGAAATCACTTCAATCATCCACGAAAACGGAGGACAAGTTTATATGGATGGAGCAAACATGAACGCACAGGTTGGATTAACAAATCCTGCAACAATTGGAGCGGATGTTTGTCACTTAAACTTACATAAAACATTTGCAATTCCTCACGGAGGAGGAGGACCAGGAGTTGGACCTATTTGTGTTGCTGCACATTTAGCGCCATTCTTACCATCAAACCCAGTGATTCCTACAGGAGGAGAATCTCCAATTACTGCAGTATCTGCTGCGCCTTGGGGATCTGCTTTAGTTCTTTTAATTTCTTACGGATACATTAAAATGTTAGGAGCGTCAGGATTAAAAGATTCTACTGTAAATGCTATCTTAAACGCAAACTACATGAAAGCTCGTTTAGAGAAAGAATACGAAATCCTTTATACAGGAGAAAACGGATTCTGTGCTCATGAGATGATTGTAGATTTCAGACCATTCAAACAAAACAATGGAGTTGAGGTAACAGATATTGCAAAACGTTTAATGGATTATGGATACCATGCTCCAACAGTTTCTTTCCCAGTTGCTGGAACGTTAATGATTGAGCCAACAGAGAGTGAAAACAAAGCAGAGTTAGATAGATTCTGTGATGCTTTAGTTTCAATTCGTGAAGAAATTGAGAATTCATCAAAAGAAGATTCAAATACACCATTGAAAAATGCACCACATACACAAGCTATGTTGACAGCAGATCAGTGGGATTTACCATATACAAGACAACAGGCTGCATTCCCATTACCATTTGTAGAGGAGAATAAGTTCTGGCCATCAGTTCGTCGTGTAGACGATGCTTTTGGAGATAGAAATTTAGTTTGTTCATGTGCGCCAATTGAAGCGTATGTATAAAAATTTATTATCTTTATAAAGAAGATATAAAGTCAAAAATATTATAAAAGAATAAATAAAATACTATTTTCGTTTTGCTTTAAAATGAAAATAGTATTTTTGCGAATACACTTGTTTTAATTAGATTTTTAATTATGAAAAACATCACCAAAGAAACTTATATAAATTGGTATAAGGACATGCTTTTTTGGAGAAAATTTGAGGATAAATTAGCTTCATTATATATTCAACAAAAAGTAAGAGGATTCCTTCATTTATACAATGGACAAGAGGCTGTATTAGCAGGAGCTTTACACGCAATGGATTTAGAGCATGATAAAATGATCACTGCTTATCGTAACCACGTTCAGCCTATTGGAATGGGTGTAGATCCAAAAAGGGTAATGGCTGAGCTTTTAGGTAAAGCTACAGGAACATCTCAAGGATTTGGAGGTTCAATGCACATTTTTGCAAGAGACAAAGGATTTTATGGAGGACACGGAATTGTTGGTGGACAAATCCCATTAGGAGCAGGACTTGCATTTGCAGATAAATTTCATAAAAGACCAGGAGTTACATTAACATATTTTGGAGATGGAGCTGCTCGTCAAGGTTCTTTACATGAGACTTTCAACATGGCAATGAACTGGAAATTACCAGTTGTTTTCATCGTAGAAAATAATCAATATGCTATGGGAACTTCTGTAGAAAGAACTGCAAACCATACAGATATCTGGAAGTTAGGATTAGGTTACGAAATGCCATGTGGACCAGTAGATGGAATGAACCCTGTAAAAGTTGCTGAAGCTATGCATGAAGCAATTGACAGAGCAAGAAGAGGAGAAGGACCTACATTCTTAGAAATGAAGACATACCGTTATAGAGGACACTCTATGTCGGATGCACAACACTATAGAACGAAAGAAGAAGTTGCAGAGTACCAAAAAATTGATCCAATCTTACAAGTTTTAACTGTGATTAGAGAAAATGGATACGCGACAGAAGATGAAATTGCAGAAATGAATGCTGGAGTAAAAGCAAAAGTTGCTGAATGTGAGAAATTCGCTTTAGAATCTCCATACCCAGACAAGCAATTACTATATGATGTAGTATACGAACAAGAAGATTATCCATTCTTAAAACATAGATAAAATTATGGCTGAAATTATCAAAATGCCTCGATTGAGTGATACGATGACAGAAGGAGTTGTAGCTCAATGGTTGAAAAAAGTAGGGGATAAAGTAGAAGAGGGTGATATCTTAGCAGAAATCGAAACGGATAAAGCTACGATGGAATTCGAATCTTTCTACGAAGGAACTCTTTTATATGTTGGTGTTCCAGAAGGAGAAGGAGCTCCAGTTGATTCTTTATTAGCTATCATTGGTGATGAAGGAGAAGATGTTTCTAGTCTAATCAACGGTGAAGGTGCCGCTGAGGAAACTACGGAGACTAAAGAGGAACCAAAAGCAGAAGAAACTAAAGAAGCTGCACCAGTTGAAATACCAGCGAACGTTGAGTTTATTACTATGCCAAGGCTAAGTGATACAATGACAGAGGGAACTGTAGCAAACTGGTTAAAAGAAGTTGGAGATAAAGTAGAAGAAGGAGATATCTTAGCAGAAATCGAAACGGATAAAGCTACGATGGAATTCGAATCTTTCTATGAAGGAACTCTTTTATATGTTGGATTAAATGCTGGAGAATCTGCTGAGGTAGATAGTCTTTTAGCTGTAATCGGAGAAGATGGAACTGATATTTCTAGCATCGTTGAAAAATTTAAGAAAGGAGAAGCTCTTGAGTCTACTCCACATAATTCAGATGTAAAAGAAGCGGAGATGCCAAAAGCAGATAATTCTAAGAAAGAAGAAACTGTTATGGTAGATACTGTTGTTGTAGAAAGCAACGGAAGAATTAAAGCTTCACCTTTAGCTAAGAAGATTGCAAAAGAAAAAGGAATCAACTTAGCAAAAGTAAACGGAACAGGAGATCACGGACGTATCGTAAGAAGAGACGTTGAGAACTATACGGAGGAAGCACCAGTTGCTGCTCTAGCTCAAGAAGCTCCTAAAGCTGCTCCAGTTGCTGCTTCTGCACCAGCTGCGCCAGTTTACGTTCCTACAGGAGAAGAGCAACAAGAAGAAGTGAAGAATTCACAAATGCGTAAGACTATCGCACGTAGATTAAGTGAATCTAAATTTACTGCTCCTCACTATTACTTAACGATTGATATCGATATGGATAATGCGATTACATCAAGAAAAGCGATCAACGCGATTCCTGATACAAAAGTATCATTCAACGATATGGTTGTAAAAGCTAGTGCGATGGCTTTAAGAAAACATCCACAAGTAAACACACAATGGACTGACGCTGCTACAGTTTATAACAAACACATCAATATTGGTGTAGCTGTTGCTGTTGCTGACGGATTAGTTGTTCCTGTATTGAAATTTACTGATAATATGACAATGACTCAAATTGGAGCTGACGTAAAAGATAAAGCGGTAAGAGCTAAGTCTAAGAAATTAACTCCAGCTGAAATGGAAGGAAGTACATTTACAGTTTCTAACTTAGGAATGTTCGGAATCCGTGAGTTTACATCTATTATTAACCAACCTAACTCAGCAATTTTATCTGTTGGAGCAATTGTGCAAAAGCCAGTTGTAAAAGATGGACAAATTGTAGTTGGAAATGTAATGACAGTAACTTTAGCTTGTGATCACAGAACTGTGGACGGAGCAACAGGTGCTGCATTCTTACAAACATTCAAACAATACTTAGAAAACCCAGTTACGATGTTAGCTTAATTTTTTTGAGTAAAAGAATATTTAGAAAGCCTCTTCATTTTTTGAAGGGGCTTTTTTTTGCAAAAGGGATTGTAGTGGAAAGCTTTTGTTTTTCTGAAAATTAGAATTTCTTAACAAACGTAGGCGACCTAAGAAGCCCACGGATTGTTTTAGAATTCTTTTTCAGAAAAATAAAACTTGGAACGAAAAGCCCGACCCGAAATGTAATGAAGGGATTTGTCCAAATATTTTTAAGAGTTTTTTGAGTCTGTTTAAATTTATATCAAAACAATTTATAAAATCGTACTAGCTAATGTGAGAATTCTATTCTCAAGAATGGAATTTTCATTTAAAACTCTGTTGTTTTTTGTGTGAATATGGATGTTGTTTTTTTATGTTTTGCTGATGAAAAAATAGTACATTTGCGATACAACACAACAAACTAAAATGAATAACACAATTAACAACACGAACTATAAATTCTCGGAAAATCAGGAGGTTTATAGAGGGAAAGTAAGAGAAGTTTATAAAATTGACGATGAAAAACTTTTAATGATCGCTACGGATAGATTGTCTGCATTTGACGTGATCATGCCAAAACAAATTCCATTTAAAGGGCAGATTTTGAATCAGATTGCATCAAAAATGATGGATGCAACAAGTGATATTGTTCCGAATTGGATTCAGGCAATTCCAGATCCAAATGTTGCTGTAGGAGATTTATGTGAGCCATTTAAAGTAGAAATGGTGATTCGTGGATATCTTTCTGGGCATGCTGCTAGAGAATATAAGGTTGGAAAAAGATTGCTTTGTGGTGTTGCGATGCCAGAAGGGATGAAGGAAAATGATAAATTTCCGGCGCCAATCATTACGCCTGCAACGAAGGCGGAAGAAGGAGAGCACGATGAAGATATTTCGAGAGAAGATATTATTGCAAAAGGAATTGTTTCTGAAGAGGATTATGTTGTTTTAGAAAAATATACCAGAGCTCTTTTCCAGAGAGGAACTGAAATTGCTGCGGAACGTGGATTGATTTTAGTAGACACAAAATATGAGTTTGGTAAAAATAGTAAAGGAGAAATTGTATTGATTGATGAAATTCATACGCCAGATTCTTCTCGTTATTTTTATGCAGATGGATATGCGGAAAGACAAGAAAAAGGAGAGAAGCAAAAACAATTATCAAAAGAATTTGTTCGTCAATGGTTGATCGAAAATGGTTTTCAAGGATTGGAAGGACAAGTAATTCCAGAAATGTCTGAAGAGAAAGTGAAAGAAATTTCGGACAGATATATTGAACTTTATGAGCAAATAACTGGAGAAACTTTTGTGAAAGCAGATGTTGAAAATATTGAAGCTAGAATTCAGAAAAACGTAGAGGCTTTTTTGAACTAAAAATAGTATATAAAAAATAATAAGGCTGTTTCTTGTAATTAGAGACAGCCTTTTTTATTTCTTCGGATTTCAGTTGGAAGTATTTAGTTTTTTGTCCAGTTCTGGTGACAATTTTACTAAATAAATTATATCATTTCCTTCCACTTGTAGCGCTTCTATTGTAGCATTATCTACTCCTTTGAAGTAAATAACATCTTTGTCTCCATACCCATCAGGGAATTTTTCTTCTAACATTTTATAGATTTCAGGAGTAATCTTTGCGTAGTCGATTATAGATCTTTTCATATTTTAATTTGTTTATTATTAATTAGTTATACTTTAAATTAAGAAAAAAAATAGTACAAAAAAAGAGAAGTTTTAAGAAGCTTATAGCTAATAAATTAAAAAAGAGAATTAGATACAAACCATATTTGAAATTGTAAATTTTAACAAAAATTAATATTTGTGAAGACTAAATTTTTAATTTATAATAAATATATAGAGTATCTTTGATAATAATTTTAGAAAAATGGAAAGAATAAAAAATATAGAGATAGGTCAAGGTTTAGGTTTAATCAAATTTGGTTTTCTAAAAAACGAGATCAAATTATTATTAGGTGAACCATCAAATGTTGATTTAGAAATGCATTCTGAGGATGGAGGAGATGCTTCTGAAACTTGGGATTATGATAATATTGGAGTTTCTTTTACTTTCGATGAAGAGGAAGATTGGAAATTGGAAACAATTACAGTTTTCTCTGATTTTTTTCAGCTTAAAAAAAGAATTTTAATTGGAAAAAGTAAAGAAGAAGTAGCCAAAATTATTGCACAATTAGAACTTGGAGAAATTGAATACGAAGATTATTCAGAAGATGAATCTTTAAAAAGAGAACTATTTGATTTGACAAACGGAAACATGATGTTTTGGTTTACAAATGATGTTTTGACAGAGATTCAGTTCGGAGTTTTATGGAGAGATGAAGAAGTTCCACTTTGGCCAACAATAAATTAGATTTTTTAATTTGCGTATTTTTTATGCAAAACAATAAAATACTTATCTTTTAGTAAAAAATAACTCGAAAAAGAGTTAGTAGTTTGTTTTTTGGTTCTAAAAAATGAATTATGTGAAAATCGATTATTTTAGAATAAGTTATGAGTAAAATCATGAATAAAATAATAGAAGATTCGTATTTTTATAGTAATTAAAAGAATCGGATTTTTTTAGTGAAAAAATGGTAGTCTCAGTGAATAGTTTAGCTGATTTTAGAACTACATTTTTTAGAATTCGTAGAATAAATATATGGGAAGAAGTATCAAAAAAATAGGAGTTTTAACTTCTGGTGGAGATTCGCCAGGTATGAATGCAGCACTTCGTGCGGTGGTTCGTACTTGTTCACATTATAGAATCGAATGTTATGGAATTTATAGAGGGTATCAAGGATTAATCGAAGGAGATTATGTCTTACTTGGACCAAGAACTGTAAATAATATTATAAATAAAGGAGGAACTATCTTAAAATCGGCTCGATCTGAAGAATTCAAAACTAAAGAAGGGAGAGAGAAAGCTTATAAAGCTTTGAAAGAAGCAAAAATCGATGCGTTAATTTTGATTGGTGGAGATGGAACTTTTACAGGAGGAATGTATTTCAACAAAGAATTCGGTTTCCCTTGTATTGGAATTCCTGGAACTATCGATAATGATATTTTCGGAACGGATTTCACGATCGGATATGATACAGCATTAAATACAGTGGTAGAAGCTGTAGATAAAATTAGAGATACGGCAAGTTCGCACAACCGATTATTTTTCGTAGAAGTAATGGGAAGAGACGCCGGACACATTGCGCTAAATGCAGGAATTGGAGCTGGAGCAGAAGAAATTTTGATTCCAGAAGAAGATCTAGGCTTAGACAGAATGCTAGAATCTCTTAAAAGAAGTAAACGTAGTGGAAAATCTTCAAGTATCGTAATTGTTGCAGAAGGAGATAAAACAGGAAAAAATGTTTTTGAACTTGCAGATTATGTAGAAGAAAATCTTCCAGAATACGATGTGAGAGTTTCTGTTTTAGGACACATGCAAAGAGGAGGTTCTCCTACGTGTTTTGACAGAGTTCTGGCAAGTAGACTTGGAATGAAAGCCGTAGAAGTAGCTTTGGACGGTAAAACAAATCTGATGGTTGGATTGATCAATAATGAAGTGAAAACCACAGATCTTGAAAAAGCGATAAAAGAAAATACAAAGATTAATAAAGAGCTATTAAAAGTTAGCGAAGTAATGTCATTATAAAATGACTTAATAATATAAAAGAAAAGCAAATGATTAAAATCGGGATTAATGGATTTGGAAGAATCGGTAGATTAGCTTTCAGATCAATTGTGAAAAGGGAAAATGTTACAGTTGTAGCGATTAATGATTTATTAGATGTAGATTATTTGGCATATTTATTAAAATATGATTCTGTTCACGGGAGATTTGACGGAACTGTTGATGTAGAAGATGGAGCTTTAGTGGTGAACGGAAATAAGATAAGAATCACAGCAGAGAGAAATCCAGAAGATATTAATTGGGGAGCTTTAGATGTTGATTTTGTAATTGAATCTACAGGGATTTTTACAAAATTAGACCAAGCAAACAGACACATTCAAGCAGGAGCGAAAAAAGTGATTATTTCTGCACCTTCAAAAGATGCTCCGATGTATGTAATGGGAGTAAACCACGAAGAATTGACAGCAGACACAACAATTTTTTCAAACGCGTCTTGTACAACAAACTGTTTAGCTCCAGTTGCAAAATTATTACACGATAATTTTGGAATCATCGAAGGATTCATGACAACTGTACACGCTGCAACAGCCTCTCAAAACACAGTAGATGCTCCGCTTGGAAACAGAAGAAGAGGACGATCTGCGCTTAATAATATCATTCCTACAACAACTGGTGCTACAAAAGCAGTTACGAAAGTAATTCCAGCATTGGAAGGGAAATTAACAGGAATGGCTTTCCGTATTCCTTCTCCAGATGTTTCTGTGGTTGATTTTTCTGTACGTTTAGAAAAACCTACAACGTATGACGAAATCATGAAAGTGATGAAAGATGCTGCAGATAACGAAATGAAAGGTATTTTAGGATATACAGACGAGGAAGTTGTAAGTCAAGATTTCTTATCAGAGCCAAGAACTTCTGTAATTGATGCAGGTGCTGGTTTAGAGTTAAATCCAAATTTCTTCAAGATTATCTCATGGTATGACAACGAGTACGGATATGCAACTAAAATTGTAGACTTATTAGTACATGCTAGTAATTTATAATTTTTACAAAATAAAAATTTTCAAAAGCTATTTCGAAAGAAGTAGCTTTTTTTATTGAAAATAAAGAGTTCCCTTTTTGAGAGCAAGGTTGTTAAGTTCTCCTTATTTTTTAATTGAAAACCTGGCGCACTTTTGTAAAGTGTGCCCATTGTTTCTAGCATTTGAGTGGTCACGAGTTTCAAACTCGCGCCAGCGATCGTGTGTAAACTTTTTATTCAATAAAACAATTTGGGCGAAACCATTTTTCTTCGTTCACAGAAACTCAGAAAAAGGTCGGGCTTTCCATTGCAAGTTTTTTTTTCAAAAAAAGAATTTCTAAGCAATCCGTGGGCTTCCGTTGGTCGCCTCCGTCTGCAAAGAATTTCTAATTTTTTTCAAAAGAAAAGCTTTCCATTACAATCCCTTTCGCAAGAATAAAAAAGTCAAAAAAATCTTGTAATTCTATTTTAATAAAAGAAAAATTAAGCTTTTTTAAGTTTCAGATATTCAGGTGTTAAAGTTTTAGTTAAGACTGCTTTTTTAATATTTTTTATAGAGTCAAATACTGATTTCTGCAATATCTTTGTAAGGTTATTTTGTATAATTTTAACCCCAAATTCTTTATGAACGAGAAGACATTAGCAGAGATTGTAAATGATAATTTTAATGCTGCGTGGATTTTAAAAAAACACAATATTGATTTTTTTCAAAAATCAAAATGTACGATTGAAGAGACTTGTTTAGAAAAAAAAATTGACTTTAATAGTCTTCAAAAAGAATTAAGTAATTTAAAATTTGATTATGAAAAAGAGGAAATCGATCTTGAGTTTCTTGTAAACTACACTGAAAAATTGAGAAATAAATATTTGAATAGTCAAATGTCTGATATTTTGTATTTATTTTCAAGTTACATGGCAAATGACGCTAATTTTTACAATGAAAATGTAGAGTTATTTGAATTATTGAAATCTTTAGAAGTAAATTTAAAACTACACCTACAAAAAGAAGAATATTTCTTATTTCCGAAAGTACGAAAAGAACAGTTTTTTGGAGATAAAGAAGTAGAAATGCACAAAGTTTTTGTTTTATTAAAAGCAGAACAAAAACTGATTTCTTCATTATTAGAGAGAATTACAACATTATTAGAAAACAAAGCACAGAACGAAAAATATGAGCAAGTATATTTAAAATTGACCTATTTTGTAAACAATTTTAAAGAATATCTTGAAGTAGAAAAAAGACTTTTATTTCCGAAAATGGAAATGATTTAAGAAACATGAAAAAAGAGTATAAAGCGAGTTTTGATGAAATAATTTTCAGTCCGAAGCTCGCTTTTTTTCTTTGATTTCGATTCGTATTTAAATACATTCTAAATAAAAATATGTTTTTCAAATATGATTTAAATCATTAAATCGCAGGTTTCAATTTCCGTAAATTTGTATTAGAAAAGTGAAACTGAAAATTTGAAACAAAATTTTCAAAAATCGAAGTAGAAAAAAGTGATGATGAATTCAAATTTAATACAAAAGTATAATATTCCAGGACCACGTTATACTAGTTATCCTACAGTGCCTTTTTGGGATAAAGAAGGAATAGCATTAGAAGATTGGAAACAAACAGTGAAGAAATCTTTTATTGAAAGTAATGATACAGAAGGGATTTCCTTATACATTCACTTACCGTTTTGTGAGAGTTTATGTACATTTTGTGCTTGTCATAAAAGAATTACGAAAAGACACGAGGTAGAAGAACCTTATATCGAAACTGTTTTAAAAGAATGGAATTTATACTGTGATTTGTTTGGTGAGAAGCCAAGAATTCGTGAGATTCATTTAGGAGGAGGAACTCCAACATTTTTCTCTATGGAAAATTTGAAATGGTTGATCGACGGAATTTTCGAAAGAGCAGAAAGAACAGAAACTTTTGATTATAGCTACGAAGGACATCCAAATCATACTACAAAAGAACAACTTCAAGGATTATTTGATTTAGGATTTAAGAGAAATAGTTTCGGAATTCAAGATTACGACCCAAAAGTTCAGAAAGCAATTCATAGAATTCAAACTTTTGAAGAAGTTCAGAAAATTACGAATTGGTCAAGAGAAATTGGATACGAATCTGTGAGTCATGATTTGATTTTCGGACTTCCTTTTCAAACTGAAGAAAGTATTCGTGAGACAATTCGTAAAACAATCGAATTAAAGCCAGACAGAATTGCTTATTACAGTTATGCACATGTGCCATGGGTAAAAGGAGTAGGGCAGAGAGGTTTTGATGAAAATGATTTACCAAAAGATTCGGAGAAAAGATATTTATATGAGTTAGGAAAACAGCTTTTCTTTGACAATGGATATGAGGAAATCGGGATGGATCATTTTGCATTGCCGTCAGATTCTATGTATAAAGCGATGGAGAATAAAACACTTCATAGAAACTTTATGGGATACACAGCTGGAAAAACACAATTAATGATTGGTCTTGGAGTTTCTTCTATTGCAGACTCTTGGTATAGTTTTGCTCAAAACGAGAAAAAAGTAGAAGATTATCAAAGAATTGTAAACGAAGGAAAATTTCCAGTTTATAGAGGACATCTTTTAACAGAAAAAGATTTGATTGTAAGAAAACATATTTTAAATATCATGTGTAATCTGGAAACTTCTTGGGAAGACGATAAGATGAAATTCGACGAGCTTCCGATGTGTTTAGACCTTTTAAAGGAGATGGAAGAGGATGGATTGTTAGAAATCACTGAAAACGGACTAAAAGTTCCAGAAAAAGGGCGAATGTTTATCCGTAACATTTGTATGGCTTTTGATTTGAGATTAATAGAGAATAAGCCAGAAACAAGAATTTTTTCAATGACTATATAAGTATACTATTAATATTTGAATATGAAATCCTATCTGCTTTTTAAGCGATAGGATTTTTTTAATTTAACATAGTTCCATCTTGAAATATCGTACATGATAATAAATATTATCACGTTTGATTGAGAAGTATTCAGATTGTCAAGTTCCCCTCTCGAGAGGGGTTAGGGGTGTGTTTTAGATAAAACAAAATTTCCTCATAAGATTTTAAACATGATAATGTCTAATATTCAATAAAATAGAGATGCGTAAAAAAGAACATTTTACACTGAAAAGATAAAAACAATTGTTATAAACCAATATTTTCTGTTAAAAGAACAACTCAAAAAGTTTATTTGTTATAAAATACATAATGAATAATAAATTCAACGAAAAAGGTTCTTTTTTTTAATCAAAAAATATTAAAAAGAGTATTCATTGAAAAATTGATAAAATAAGCTCTTTAACTGTTAATATCCTTGCGAATATTTTAATATGAAAATATTTTTTATTGAAAATTTATTTAATTAATTCTATGAATGTAAATATTGATTAAAAATTAAAATAATGTTACGTAAAAATCAATTTAAATATTTTTTTATTGTGAATTATTCATTAATTAAGTTGTTTTAAAATTAGTTTTAACAAGTTCTTATTTAATAAATCTCATCTTTTTCATTAAATTCGCAGCAGAAAACAACTTATAATTATGGCTAGATTTGAACTTAAATTGCCTAAAATGGGCGAAAGTGTTGCAGAAGCAACGATTACATCTTGGTTAAAAGAGGTAGGAGAAACTATTGAATTAGATGAAGCAATTGTAGAAATTGCAACAGATAAAGTTGATTCGGAAGTGCCTAGTGAAGTTGAAGGAGTATTAGTAGAAAGACTATTTGACGTGGATGATGTAGTTGCAGTAGGTGCAACAATCGCAATCATCGAGACGGAAGGTGGAGAAGCTACTACAGAAGTGAAGGAAGAAGCTCCAGCTGCAGTTGCTGAAGTAGAAAAAACTATCGAAAAAGCTGTAGATACAAAAACTACAATCGAGAAGACATCAGCTTCAGGAAAATTCTTTTCTCCATTAGTAAGAAACATCGCTTCAGAAGAAGGAGTTTCAATGGAAGAATTGGAAGCTATTGCTGGAACAGGAAAAGACCAAAGAGTTACTAAAAACGATATTTTAGCATATATTAAGAACAGAGGAAATGCACCAAAAGCAGAAGCTCCTAAAGCTGCTGCAAAACCAGCTGCTGCACCTGCGCCTAAAGCAGAAGCACCAAAAGCTGTTGCAACTCCAGTATCTGTTAATGGAAATGACGAAATCATTGAAATGTCTCGTATGGGTAAAATGATTTCTCACCACATGACTGCTTCAGTGCAAACTTCTGCACACGTACAGTCATTCATCGAGGTAGACGTTACAAACATCGTGAACTGGAGAAACAAAGTGAAAAACCAATTCTTGGCAAGAGAAGGAGAAAAAATCACTTTTACACCAATCTTCATGGAGGCTGTAGCAAAAGCAATCAAAGAATTCCCATTAATTAATATTTCTGTAGATGGAGACAAAATCATCAAGAGAGGAAATATCAATTTAGGAATGGCTGCTGCTTTACCTGATGGAAACTTAATCGTTCCTGTAATCAAAAATGCTGATCAGTTAAACTTAGTTGGAATGACTAAAACAATTAACGATCTAGCAACAAGAGCAAGAAAAGGAGCATTAAAACCAGATGATATCCAAGGAGGAACTTATACGGTAACAAACGTTGGAAGTTTCGGTTCTGTATTCGGAACACCAATTATCAACCAACCACAAGTTGCTATCTTAGCATTAGGAGCTATTCGTAAGGTTCCTGCGGTTATTGAAACTCCAGAAGGTGATTTCATCGGAATTCGTCACAAAATGTTTATCTCGCACTCTTATGACCACAGAGTAGTGAACGGAGCATTAGGAGGAATGTTTATCAAGAGAGTAAAAGAATTATTAGAAGCTTGGGATGTAAATGCTGACTTTTAATATTACTTAAAAATATATTAGTGTAAAAAGGCGATTCTTATTGGAATCGCCTTTTTTTTGTTGGTTTTGGGAGGGTTTGTTATTAGATGATTTGAAGTATTTTATTGATAAGGTTTTCTTTAAACTATTTATAATGCTTTGTTGAAAGTATAATATAAAATAGTTGAAGATATTAAAAAAATATAGATTTAAATATAAATATTGAATTATCAAAATCTTCTGATACACTTATATCTTTTTAGAATTTAAAATTTAAAGGAGTTAAAACAAGATTATTCTCTCTTGAGAAACAGGTTTATAGATAAGAGCTAATTGGGTTTAATTTTTTAGCAAAATATTATTTTTTAAAGTGTTTATATATAGTTATTTAACTTTATGTGAATTGTAATTTTAAGCTTCATGGAAAACATTACATTAAAAGCCAATGAAATAATTGAATTGGCAAGAAAAAAAGGAATTTATAGTTTATTGAAATCAGAAATTCCTAATAGAGAACATTTTCATTTTTATAATGGTTTATTACCTACTGATAGAATTCTCATATTTCTATTTATTGAAACTAATTGCTATATACAAATTCAAGATGAAGAATCAGTAATGAAAAATAATAAGAAAAGAACATTTAAAAGAACACCGATTGGAAGAGAAGTATACAGACTTCTAAGATAATGTAAATAAACTCCATCAATTAATTAAGATTGATGGAGCTTATAAATATTAAATATATTTATTCTCAGATAATGTTTTAAGAATTAAGAGCTACTAAATTTTCTAATATTTTATCATCTTCAAAAGTAGAAATATTATATTTTCTATTGTTTTTAAAATAATATCTTTTATTATCATTTTTAATTGACTTTACAATTTCTTTTGTAGTTGGATAATTGTTTGTATCATTTTTTTGTTTTGTTACAGAACAGATTAAAAAATCAATATTATTTAATTGATCTAAGTCTTTCTCATCTGTTGGTTGAAACCAATCAAAATTTAAAGTATAGTTTTCGTTTAAAACAGATTCTTCATTACCAAATTTATAATTAGCATTATCATTTTCAGGATAATCTTTTTCAATTCTCTTTATCCATTCTTCTATTATAAATTTCTTTTTTTCTTCGTTAATAGTTCTTGGATTAAAAAGAATTGACATTGTACACCATTCTTTTTTGAATATTGGAATTGGATTAGCTATTGTTTTTCTTATACCTTCAGCTTTTGCCATTTTAAGTACTTCAAATTCTAAATCATTCCAATTATTAATCTTAGTTCTTTTTAATTGTTTTACATAACCTGTTCCAAAATTATTATCTGAAATACTCTTAGAAAATACCATGGTAAAAACATCGTTACTTGATTTCCTACCATATCGGATTGGTATTTTAACTTTTATATCATTTTTCATTAAAAATTTTTCTCTCCATTCTGGTCTATTATTTTCTTTATCCCAATACAAAGATCCTATAATTAAAACTCCTCCTGTTAAATTTAAATTTTCCATTTTATCGTTTATAA
Source organism: Aureivirga sp. CE67 (assembly GCF_015767245.1). Classification (GTDB taxonomy): domain Bacteria; phylum Bacteroidota; class Bacteroidia; order Flavobacteriales; family Flavobacteriaceae; genus Aureivirga. Next base: position 145,605 of record NZ_JADOTV010000001.1, on the reverse strand, counting down.
GTTCCTAATGTTAAATATAAAAATTTAACAAATATGATGGTTGATATAAGAAAATGTTTAATACTAATTCTAATAAATTAGTATTTCAACTAATTTTAAATATTTAAAAGTAAAATGAAGAAAACGAAAATAAAATCAATAAAAAATTAATTTTATAGTACTTTACTAGGGGGTAATCAATAATAAAATTTATTAAGATGTGTAAAAAAAATATTGAAAGAATGATTGAAGAAAATCATATACTTAAAGAAGAATTAGAATAAGTATTAAATAAAAAAACTTGAGGAGATTAGTTTATTTACTAAAAGTGAGTGTGTAGGAACTTTTTTTACGATTATAACTTAGAAAGTTAGATGAAAGATTTATAAATTGAAGAATTAAAAAAATGATTAATTTTTTACTTATTTATCAAAATTTAATAGCTTTTACAAATAATACGTTTTGAGTTTTTTTTAAAAATAAACTCTAATTCTTGAATTAGAAATTTATTTAATTTTCTGTATAGAATTGACTTTCTAAGTATTATTTTTATTATTCTACAGGCAGAAATAATAATTAATACATTTTTAAAACTGTTATCCATATTACTGTTGAATATTTGTTCATTAATTCTTTTTAATATTGAAATTAAATCTATTAACATAATTTCAATGTTAAAAAGAAAAAGTTAAAGTTAATTTTCTTCGTCTATTAAAAACAAAAAAGCCTTACTATTTTTAGTAAGGCTTCTTGTGATCGCGAAAGGATTCGAACCTTTGACCGTCTGCTTAGAAGGCAGATGCTCTATCCAGCTGAGCTACGCGACCGAGTGATGTAAATTAAAATTTGTCGGGGTGGCAGGATTCGAACCTGCGACCTCCTCGTCCCAAACGAGGCGCGATGACCGGGCTACGCTACACCCCGAATTTTAATTTTATCTAGCGGAGAGACCGGGACTCGAACCCGGGCAACCATAAGGTTGACAGCTTAGCAGGCTGCTGCATTACCACTCTGCCACCTCTCCGTTTGTATGTCTTTTTAAGAACGTTTCGAAGCGTTATTACTTCGTTTTTGCGGTTGCAAATGTAGGACAAGATTTGTTACTGTGCAAGCTTTTTTCAAAAAAAAATCAATTTTTTTTCATTTTTTATTTTGGATATTCTACTCGAAGATGGTAAATGTTTTTTAACTTCTTCTTTAAGAGTTTTTTAACTGTATCTATCTCCTGAAACGTAATATCTGCATTTTTAAACTGCCCAAGTGACATTTGTTTCGAAATAATGTTATCAATCAAATCATCGATGTTTTTTGCTGTTGGTCTTTGCAAACTTTTTGAAGCCGCTTCTACAGAATCACACATCATCAAAATTGCCGTTTCTCTAGAAAATGGAATCGGACCTGGATATTGGAAATCTTCCTCCGAAACATTTTCCGGATCTAACTCTTCTTCTTTTTTATAAAAATAATAAACCAAAGTCGTTCCATGATGCGTTCGTATAAAATCGATAATTCGATCTGGCAAACGGTTTTTCTTTGCTATCTCAATTCCGTCCAAAACATGATTGATGATAATATTCGCACTTTCTTTTGGCGGTAATTCCGAATGCGGATTAAAACCTGTAGTTTGATTTTCGGTAAAAAACATCGGATTGTTCATTTTTCCGATATCATGGTAAAGTGCTCCAACACGTGTAAGCATCGAATTTGCGCCAATTTCGTTTGCAGCAGCTTCTGCTAGGTTTGCCACCTGAAGCGAATGCTGGAAGGTTCCTGGAGCTTTTTCAGCCAATTCTCGCAATAATTTCGAGTTCGTATTCGAAAGTTCTAGTAAAGACACGTCAGAAACCAGTTTAAACGTCTTCTCGTAGATTAAAATTAAAAACATAGACAAAAACGACAGCGCACCGTTCATCGCAAACATGATGAAGTATTTTGTGTCTAGCTGTTGCGCATTTCCATCCTGAATAATTGAAAAGGCGAAATAAGAGATCATATAGATCAAAGTGATTTGTCCTACAGAAATAAATAGATTCGCTCTCTTGTATAGCTCAGAAACGGTCAGAATGGTTACAATTCCCGTAATAATCTGTAAAAAGATAAACTCAAAACTGTTTGGAACAATAAAACCAAGTAAAAGCACGGTCAGAACGTGGGTAAATAAACCAAGTCTTGCGTCAAAAAAGGCTTTTAGGATAATTGGTAAAATACATAGCGGAATCACGTAGATATAATTTACTTCGTATTTTACAGTCATCGTTACCAACAAGACCATCAAAATGATGTTGAAGAAAATGAAAAGAACTTTGTTGTTACTTTCATAGATTTCCTCTCGATATTTTCTTAGGAATAATAAAAGCATCAGTAATACAAGTGCAACAAGTATCGAATATCCGAGTACAATCCAGTTATAATTTGATTTACTCCAAACTTGGGATTGTAATTCGTTTTTTAAAGAATTAAGAACTGCTAATTTTTTTCCTTCAACAATATCTCCTTTCTGAATAATTCTTTCGCCTTCCGTTACCAATCCTTTTGTGTAAGAAATTTTTTGTAAAGCTTCGTCCAATGCTTTTTTGGTGAAGTTTTGATCGTAAGAAATGTTAGGTTTTAAATATTGCGTAAGTAATGAAATTAGTTCATTTTTAATATTTTGATTCTTAATGTTTTCTGTTTCTTTTTGAATAAAAGGAAGCAGGTTTGAATTATTGAAAAGTGTAGTAGGACTAATGTTTTCTACTGTAGTTCCAACTCTTAATGCTATAATTTGATCTGGATTTTTGATGTATTTCTGACTTTCCGAACCAATAAATCCTTTTGAATATATTTTGCTTAAAATATGTTCTGCAACACTTTGTACAGCATTTTTCTGATTGATATTAAGTGTAGTGTTTGGCGCTAAAAAATTATTAAAAGTAGTTTCAAATTCAGTTTTTACTTGTTTAGAAACCGCAGTGTCTTTTGTGAAGTATAAAAGAGAATTATTTTCAATTTCTGTTTTCTCTTTTTTGATTTCCTCATCGCTTTTTTGAATTGCAAAATCAAAAGGTGCGTAGAAAGAATCATATTGCCAAGGCTTTCCTTTCTGAAACTCGTATTTAAATTGTCCTCCTTTTGGAAATAAATAAACAATTAGAGAAACAGAAACGATGTAAAGACAAACTTTATATATAAGTGAGTGATTTTCAAAAATTTTGTTGATGAAATTTTTCATTTAACTGTAATTTATTCAAAAATACTAATAATTTCGATAGACATTTCAATCCAACTCATGAAAGAATGACTCTTTAAAAGAGAAAATGAGTTTTTTATCAAAATTTAAGAATGAAGTTTATTCATTTTTTTCTTGATAAAAAAACGAACCAAAAAAATCAAGACTCGTATTTTTAAAATCAAAAATCTACAAACTTTGAAAAAGACTCAAAAAACTCGCTAGCGCTCAAACAGTTTTTCGTCTGTTTTTTTCAAAATTCTTGATTTTTACAATTTTAAAAATAGGTCAATTAAATTTTAGTAAACATTTAATTCATGAAAATGGAATAATTGTACTGGTATTGAAAAATACTAATTAAACAATTTTATTTTTGATTAGCAGATTTGTTATTATTTCAGAAATGATAAGCATTTTGCTTTTAGTTTTATATTTTTACACAAACTAAATATTAAATTAATTTGAAAAAACATATCCCAAATTTAATCACGTTATTAAATTTATTATCAGGAGTAATAGGAGTTTTATTTGCAAGTATCGGTCAGTTAGAATATGCAGCATATTTTGTTTGTTTAGGAATCTTTTTTGACTTTTTTGATGGTTTTTTTGCAAGAATTTTAAATGTTTCGGGTGAATTAGGAAAACAATTAGATTCGCTTGCAGATATGGTGACGAGTGGAGTAGTACCAGGAATTGTAATGTTTCAATTACTAAGAAGAGCGATAGGAGAGGAAGATGTAGTCTGGTTTAATAATTTCTCAGAAATGTCCTATGTACCATTTTTCGGATTATTGATTGTTTTAGCTTCTTGTTACCGTTTGGCAAATTTTAATATTGACACAAGACAATCAACTTCATTTATTGGTTTACCAACACCAGCAAATACATTAATGGTGGTTTCTTTACCATTGATTTTAAACTATAGTTCTAGTGCGTTTTTTGTGGAATTAATCCAAAATAAGTACGTTTTGATTGTAATTACGATTTTAGGTAGTTATATGATGAATGCAGAAATTCCATTATTTTCATTAAAATTCAAGACTTTTAAACTAAAAGATAATCTTATAAAATTTATATTTTTAGCAATCACAATACTGTTAGCGATTATCCTTAAGGTAGTTGCGATTCCATTAGTAATAATTGTGTATATCTTACTTTCTGTTGTAGAAAATATGTTAAAATCGAAAAATTAGTATTTATACTAAAAATAGTTAATTTTAAATATCCCTGTTTTCAGGTATTGTTAAAGCAGGGAAATAGTCTTAATATTGCAATGTGTCAATGAGGAATTGATAACAATAATTGTATGTATTTTGATAATTAAAAACTAAAAATTTGCTAGAAAAAGTGGAGTTAGTTTTTTATTGAGAAAAAAACGAATAGTTTACCGTGATTGTTTTTTAATTATTGAAAAAGAAAAAGAGTATTATAATGATACTCTTTTTTATTTTATAAAACTTCGATATTAAACATTATTATATTTGAAAATTTATGAGATAATAACGTTTGCTCTAAAGCACACCTATAACTCTTCTCAAAAGGGGAACTTGACAATCTGAATATTTTTTAGAAAATCAAAAAAGATGATATCTATTTAAAGAATCTTCTGCATTTTAAATTTTTCATCTTCATAAAGCAACGTGAAATTGTTATTGTTTTGAATAAATGAAATTTCAAAGTCTGAAGAAATCGCTTTATCATGAGTAGGAAACCAACTTCCTTCATTTTTGTTTTTGAAAATAAATAAGCCATGTTCGTCTCCAGCAGCACAAAACTCTTCGAAACTACCATAATAAATTTCTAAAGGAATATCTGCATGTAGATAATTATAATCTCTTTCAATATCCGAAGTGGCAACACCAATTTCGGAGATTTCTAAAAGCTGTTTTGTAGAAAAAGGATTTTGAGTTTCATTTTTTAAATTTCTTCTCGCAATGAATTCTACAATATTTTTATCCTTGTCATAAAAATAAATAGCTTTTGCATTCCAATTTTTAAATGTTTGAATTTCATGTTCCTCATGCTTTATAATAGAAACTCTCTCCTTTAACCATGCTAAAGCTTCCTCTTCTTTGTGTGCCGGAATATTTATCGCATAATGATGAGGACTTGCATTTTCTCTTTTTTCAAGAATCAAAACCGATTTTCCAATTTCATAAGACAAAGAATCTTTACTTTCTTTAATCAAATTAAAACCTAAAGTTTCTGAATAAAACTCTTTTTGCTCTTCAATGTTTTCTGTGTAAATTTTTAAAGTTTCTATATTCATAATTTAGTTTTTTAAAGCATTAAATAAAATCGTTGCCGGATGTTCTGCAACTTTTGCAATTCCATCTTTAATTTGATGTCTACAGCTCGTTCCAGAAGCAGAAATGATGATGTTTTTGTCTAAATTTCGAAGTTTTCCGAAAAGCGAATTTTCTCCAATTTTCATACTAATATCAAAATGTTCTTCTTCAAAACCGAAAGAACCAGCCATTCCACAACATCCACTATTTAAGATAGTTGGTTTATAGTTTTTAGGCAAATTTAAAATGTCAAAAGTGAAAGAAGTATTCGATAATGCTTTTTGATGACAATGCACATGAATTTTGATTTCTGCATTTTGATCTGTGAAATCTTTAGATTTTATTTTTCCTTTTTTGATTTCTTGGGCAAAAAATTCTTCAAAAGTAAAAGTGTTTTTTGCCAACTCGTGAGCTAATTTTTTATTCGTAGCCAATTTTGGGAATTCATCTCTAAAACCTAAAATTGCCGATGGTTCAATTCCAATTAATGGCGTTTCTTCACTGATTATTTCAGAGAAAACCTCCATGTTTTCATCGATTTTCTTTTTAGCATCTTCTAAGAAACCTTTTGAAAGTAAACTTCTAGCGCTATCATTTTCGCCAACTAAAATTGGATTATAACCAAGTTTCCAAAATAATTTCAACATATTTTTTCCAATGGAAACATCGTATGAATTTGTAAATTCATCACAAAAAACATAGATCTTTTGACCAGAATTTTCTTTGTTTTGCTGTTTTTTATACCAAGAATAAAAAGTTGTTTTATGAAATTTCGGCATGCTACGATTTGGAGCAATACCAAGCATTTTTTTTGTGAGTTTTTGGTTTAATAAAACATTAGAAACCCCAGAAAATTTTCGCCCCAATTTATTATAACTACTGTTTTGTGCGAAAATCTTTGTTCGAAGTGGAATTTCATGATCTTGGTAATATTGATATAAAAACTCACTTTTCATAGTCGCGACATCTACATTACTCGGACATTCGGAACTACAAGCTTTACAACCCAAGCATAAATCCAAAATCTCTTTTAATTCTTCATTGTCAAAAGGATTTTTTTGATCTGAATTTGTCAAAACTTCACGTAACATATTTGCTCTTGCTCTCGTAGTATCTTTTTCATTTTTTGTAGCACGATAACTCGGACACATCACACCTCCGATAACATCCGTTTTTCTACAAGCTCCAACACCATTGCATTTTTCTACAGAACGAAGAATTCCTTGTTCCTCCGAATAATCATAAAAAGTATGAATTTCAGGTTCAACTCTTTCAGGAACATATCTCAAATCTTTGGTCATATCATCTGCATCGATGATTTTTCCAGGATTAAAAATATTATTTGGATCAAATAGATATTTTATTTCTTTTAGGAAAGTATAATTTTTTTGTCCCAAAACCATTGGAATAAAAGAAGAACGAACAATTCCATCTCCATGTTCTCCACTTAAAGAACCGTTGTATTTCAAAACTAATTTTGCAACTTCTTCCGAAATCTTATGAAACAAAACAACATCTTCTTCCTTTTTTAAATTCAAAATCGGTCGTAAGTGAATTTCTCCAGCTCCAGCATGCGCATAATAAATTGCTTCTTGATTATAACTTTTCATCATCGCATCGAAATCTCGAATATAAGCTGGAAGATCTTCCACTGTAACCGCAGTATCTTCAATACAAGCAACCGCTTTTTTATCTCCGATGATACTTCCTAAAAGTCCTAGACCAGCAGCACGCAATTCGATAACTTTGTCAATATCATGCCCTTTTAAAATTGGTAATGCATAACTCAGATTATCTTTTTCTAAGTCTTTTTTAAGTGCTAAAACTTTTTCTTCCAAACTTTTTTCCGAATTATCTCGAAGTTCTAACATCAAAATTGCTTCAGGATCTCCTTCTAAGAAAAAACGATTTTCTTGATGTTCATGACTTGTTTTTGTACAATCTAAAATTCGTTTATCCATTAACTCACACAAATACAAATCATGTTTCATCGCAATTACAACTGCATTCATACAATCATTTAAATTGTGAAAATGAGCAGCAATCAATCGGTTGTTTTTTGGAGGGAGATCATCCAATTGTAAGGTGATTTCAGTTGTAAAAGCTAGAGTTCCTTCACTTCCACAAAGCAAAGAAGCGATGTTTGAAGGTTTTTCAGAATTGGTAAACGCACAAGTATCTTTTAAAATATCGATAGCATAACCTGTGTTTCTTCGATGAATAGATTTTTTTGGATAATTTTTATCTATTTCCGTTTGAATTTCTTTATTGGAAAGATTTTTATGAAGGAAATTGTAAATTTTATTTTCTAAGTTAAAACCATGTCCTTTTTGAATAAAACTTTGCTCAGAATGTTCGCTAAAAACAACTTCAGAACTATCACTCAAAATACACTTTAGTTTTTTGACTTTATCGCGTGTTACGCCATATTTAATAGAAGTAGTTCCAGAAGAATTATTTCCGACCATTCCACCAATCATACAGCGATTTGCGGTAGAAGTAATCGGGCTAAAAAATAAACCATAAGGTTTTAAAAAAACATTTAATTCATCTCGAACAATTCCCGGTTCTACAGTGATGGTTTTATTTTTTTCATCAAACTCTAAAATTTGATTGAAATGTTTACTAGTGTCGACAATAATTCCATGCCCAATTGCTTGTCCAGCAAGAGAAGTTCCCGCAGTTCTTGGTGTAATACTTATCTGATTTTCTTCAGCAAATTGAATGATTTTTTTTATATCATTTTTTGTTTTAGGATAAAAAACAGCAAGCGGAATTTTTCGATAGACAGAAGCATCTGTTGCGTATATGTCTTTGTGTAAATTATCTAAATGCAATTCGCCATCAAGAGAAGGAATTAGTTTTTTTAAATTATCGATTGTAGTTGTTGTTTTCAATTTAATTTTGGTTTGGTAATAGAGATTTAAGATACTTAATTTTTAGAAAAAAGAATGATAAGAAATTAAAAGAGTTTTTATCTTAGGAATTTAAGAATGATTTTAAATTTAATATATTGTATATCAGTTTTTTGAAAATAAAATGTAAATTCATTAATGAAACTCTTTCTTTTTTTATGAAAAATATAATTTTAGTTGCTTTTTTACTGTTTAATATTTCATGTTTTTCTCAAGATTTAATCGAAATAAATAAATCAAAAGATTCTGAAAACTCTCGAAATTTAGAAGTTCAAACTTTAAAAGGAAAAGAATATCAGATTTTTTCTAATTATAAAGTTTTTGATTTTTTGAAGGAATATATGAAACTCGAAGAAAAAAATATTGACGCTAGACTAAAAACAATTTCTTCTACTGTGGATGTGAAAATTGTGTCTTTAGAACAAGTAAATTCCGATGAGATTTTATCGAAAATTCAGGAATCTATCAAAAATATTTTTCGAATAAATATTAAATCTATCACAGAAGAAGTTGTTTTGTGTTATGCGGAAAAAAATACGAATGAAAATTTAGAACACTGCATAAAAAAGGATGGAGAAATAAGTTTGGAAACACTAGGAGGGAAGTATTGGAAGGGGAAATGTGTGACAATGCAAGATCTGATCAGGCAAGTAGAAGAGTGGTATGCAATTTCGATTTTTAGTAAAATAAAAGATACAACTACTTATAATTTTGAGATGGAGTATTTTGATGATTTTGAAGTGTTTTGTTCGGAATTAGATAAGAAATATAAAATCAAAATCACACAAGAAAAGACTTTGGTAAATAAGATAATTGTAGAATAAATCTATCTCTATTTGTTGGATAGAGATAGATTTATTAAAAATATTATTTTACATATTTTGTTTTTTTCATAAAGCTTAAAACGATAAATCCTGCGATGAAGAAAACTCCAAGAAGTAAGATAAATGGTTTTAAAGAATTTGTTGCAGCAACAATAATTCCTGAAAGTGTCATTCCTAAAACAATCGCGATTTTTTCAGTAACATCGAAGAAACTAAAATAAGTTGCATGATCTTCCGTGTCTTCAGGTAAAAGTTTAGAATATGTAGAACGAGAAAGCGTTTGTGTAGCTCCTAAAACAAATCCTAAGAAAGCTCCTAAAATATAGAATTTAAGCGTAACATTTGGGTCTTCTTTTTCTAATAAAAAAGCACCAAAACAAGCAATCGCCCAAATAATAATCGTGATTTTTAAAGCTTTGATATTTCCGATTTTTTCTGAAATTCTTGAGAAAAGAAAAGCTCCAACAACCCCTACTAATTGTACTAAAATAATTGTGATGATTAAATCTTGTGTTTCTAAACCTAAGTTTGTTCCAAAAACACTCGATAATAAAATGATTGTTTGAACACCAACACTGTATAAAAAGAAAGAAATCAGTAAGATTTTTAATTCTCTTAAATGTTTTAATTGTTTCCAAACATTAGCTAATTCTTTAAAACCTTTGAAAATATAATCGTTTTTAGGTTTCTTTTGATATACATTATTTCTAAGTTTCGAAAAAGTAACTTGTGAGAAACCAATCCACCAAATACCAACACTTAGGAAGGAAATTTGAGCTGGAAGTTTGTCATTTGTAATTCCGTACATGTCTGGCATCATCACTATAGATAAGTTAAAAACAAGTAAAAGAACAGAACCGATATATCCTAACATAAAACCTTTGGCACTAGCCCTATCTTGTTGTTCTGGAAAAGCAACTTCGGGAAGATATGCATTGTAAAAAACGATACTTCCCCAAAAACCAATGCTTGCTAAAATAGTTCCGAAAATTCCAACCCAAAGCGTACTTTGTCCTTCAAAAAAGAAAAGAGAAGAAACAGATAAAGCACCTAGGTAACAGAAGAATTGCATGAATTTTTTCTTATTTCCAGTGTAGTCTGCAATTCCGGAAAGAACTGGAGAAAGAAATGCTACGACTAAGAAAGAAAAAGATAAAGCATAAGAATATAAAGCGGTATTGTGTATTTCAAAACCTAAGAAGTTAACAAGGTTTTCATTTTGCTCATTTTTGGTAATTGATTCATAGTATATAGGGAAAACTGCGGTTCCGATCACAAGAGAATACACCGAATTTGCCCAGTCATAAAAAGCCCAAGAGTTGATTAGCTTTTTATCACCTCTTTTTAAAATTGTTTTCAAATTTTTTCGTGTTTTTTTGTTTTGAGAGCAATATACTATATTATTTTTACGATTTTCTTAAAAACTTTTTAGATGTTAATTGTTTGTTAATATTATATTAAAGAAAAAAGCTTAAAAATTACTGAAATAATAATGTTTATAGTAATTCTTAAATATTAATGATGGAAAAAAAATCAAAATAAATTAATATAATTTTAAAATAATTTTAAATAAAATAAATTATATGTTATATTTGGCGGAAATTAATGTTAAATTAATTTTGTTTTAACTTTTAATATATAAGATTATGATTAAAAAAATTACTACTCTTTTTGCATTTTCATTAATGCTAACTCAAGCTACTGAAGCTCAAATTTGGTCAGATGATTTTGAATCTGGAATGGGAAACTGGACTCTTTCTGATGAAGATGGGGACGGAAATAACTGGGAAGGAGTTCAACTACAGAATGCTAATGCAACATTAGGATCTAATGTAGCAGGTTCTTATTCTTGGAAAGATAATACAGTTTTAAGTCCTGATAACTTAATGACTTCTACAGCTATTGATTTATCATCTGCTTCAGCTGATGGTTTAGCTTTAAAATTTAACTATTTAGCTTTTGATCAAACTTATTTTGCTGAGAAATTTTCAGTTTATGTAACAACATCAAATGATACGGAAGCAATTTTAGCTTCTGATGCTGTTTTTGTTCAAACTTTAACTGCAGGAGGAACTATCTTCACTGGAGGTGTTGATTTATCTTCATTTGCTGGAGAAAGTGAAGTATATATTACTTTCCGTCACCATGATAGTTCAGATGTTTTCGTTGTAGGAATTGATAATGTTTCTGTTGAAAACTTAGATGCTTCTAATGATGCAGAATTATATGCTGTTACTTTTGATAGATTTATCGCTCAAGATACTGATTACACATTTAACTTTACAGTTGTAAATAATGGTGTAGAAACTATTAATACAGTGGAGTTAAAATGGAGTGATGCTAATGGAGATAATACAGAGTCTATTACTTTAGATGAACCTATTGCTGCATTTGGATTCCAAAATATTTCTCACCCTGTGAATTTAAACGTTTCTGGAATTGTTGAAAATGATATCAACTTCGAAATTGTTTCTGTAAATGGAGGAGATGACGATAACATGGATAATAATTCAATGTCAGGAAAATATAGTACTTTAAGTGAGCATATTGATAGACCAGTTATTGTTGAAGAAGGAACTGGAACATGGTGTGGATGGTGTCCTCGTGGTGCTGTAGCTATGGATTATATGGCTGATACTTATCCAGAGCAGTTTATCGGAGTTGCTGTTCATAATGGTGATCCAATGACTGTAACTGAATATGATTCTAGTGCAGGATTTACAGGATATCCTTCAATGAATGTAAATAGAAGATTCTTAGGAGAAGGAGTTTCTCAAGATGCAATGGAGCAAGCTTATAACTTATTAAAAGATTTACCAGCAGTAGCATCTGTTGAAGCTGATACTTCTTATCCAGAAGATGGAGTTGTAACTATTTCTGTAGACGCAACATTTAAAGCTAATGTTTCTACTCATAACTATAGATTAGGAGTAATCATTACTGAAGATGGTGTAACAGGAACAGACTCTGGATATGCTCAAGCTAACTACTATTCTGGAGGTGATCAAGGAGCAATGGGAGGTTATGAAAGTTTAGCAAACCCAGTTCCAGCTGCTGATATGGTTTACGACCACGTAGGTAGGGCTTTATTAGGAGGATATAATGGACAAGAAGGATCTATTGGAGCTTCAGATGTTATGGATGGAAACACTGTTTCTTATGACTTTACATATGAAGTACCATCAGGATCAGATATTACTAAAATGCATGTTATTCCTGTAATTATTGATAACGATTCAGGAGAATTTGTTGGAGGAACTCAACTTTATTTAGATAGATGGTTAGATACTGAAGAAGTAGCTACAGGATCTAAAATGAACATTTTCCCGAACCCTGCATCTGATAGATTAACTGTTTCTTTCGAAGCAGAAGGAAACTATTCAGTTCAAATCTTTGATATGTTAGGAAAACAAGTATTATCTAAAGATTATACTAACTTAAAAGGAGCTCAAAACTTAGAGATTCCAGTATCTTCATTAGAGAAAGGAAACTACATTATCAATGTTTCTTCTGATAAAGGATCTTACAGTAAGTCAATTATCATTGAATAATTTTTATTATATTTGATAAATAAAATATAAAGAGAATGTTATTTTTAGCATTCTCTTTTTTAAATCCTTAATTTTAACATAAAAATTTTTTACAATGAAAAAACAATTACTTTTTTTAAATCTATTCTTATTTTTTACACTTTTTAGTTTTGCTCAAATCTCAATCACAGATAAAGATGGTACACCAATCAATGATGGGGATTTAATCACAACAAATACAATTGAAAACTCAGGAAAATTAGTGTTTTATGTTGATAATAATACTGATGCTCCAGTTAACTTAAAAGTTACAATTGCTGATATTGTTGGAAGTGATGGTTCTCATTTACAATTTTGTTATGGAACTACATGTTATTTTTCAGTAGAAAATGGTGCTCAATATCCTGCAGCAGGTGATGCTGATGTGATTATTGATGCTAATGGTCAGTTACATAGTGCTGGAAACTATTTCTGGAATAATTCTGATACTGAAGGTGATGCTACAATTGAGTACACAATCAAATTTGAAGATGCAAATAGTGATTTTGAGTTAACAATGACTTATAAATATGATAAAAACCATGTCAATGTTTCTGAATTCAACCAAATCCCAGTTGAGATTTTCCCAACGGTTGCTAAAGAAAACATTACTATCAATGTAAAAGAAAATGTTGCAGGTTCTATCTTCGATTTATCAGGAAGATTAGTTAAGAAAACTCAATTAACTACAGGATCTCAAACTGTAAACGTTTCTGATTTATCAGCTCAAACTTACATTTTAAAATTAGAAAATAATAAAGGACAAATTACTACAAGAAAATTCATTATTAAGTAATTTACACTTTGTTCAAAATAAAAAAATCCAAAAGATTCATCAGAGTCTTTTGGATTTTTTCTTTTATAAAATCAAGTGTTTTATTCTTGAATCATTTTTTTATAAATAGAATTTAAATGCTTTCTTTCAAATTCACTTTTTGTCTTTTTCCAAAGTTCTTGTGCATCAAAACTTCCATACATATTTTTGTCAAAACTTTTACTGAAAACATTTTCTAAAACTACTTTTCGTTGTTTTTTTATCACATAAGATATTTCAAAAACAATTCTTCCTTTTGAATTATATTTCTTTGTTTTATAAGATAGTTTGAAAATATTTCTTGCTTTTGATTCTGTACTAGATTTTATTTTCTTCTTTTGGAAATAAGATAAAATACTCTGATTGATACTTTGAGTTAAATTTGTAGCATTAGAACTATTTAAAAATAATTTTGGTTGCTCTATCTGGAAAGTTAATTCCGTTTTAGGAACATTTACAACAGAAAGAATTTTTCTTATCAATAAATCATTTGTAGTAGAATTTACCAAAAACCTCCAATCAAACTCAATATTCAATCTCTCTAAATCATTTGTAGAATTTAGTTTAAAATCAAAATCTAAACTTCCTGAAGTATTAGTTTCTCTTTTTGTTTTATAAATTTCAAGCGCTTTAGAATTTAAAATAATAGGATATTCTTCTAAAGGATTATTTTTAAGATTTACAAGTGTGATGATTGAATCATCAAGAAGAATTTGATCTCCTCTTTTATAGTTTAATTTCTTGTTGGGAACATTAAATTTTATTTGATTTAAACAATTTTGAATTGCCACAAGAATTTCTTTAGAAATATTAAAGTCTTCTCCATTCATTTGGTAAATCATGTCTTCTCCTAAATAATTTTTGATTCTTTCAAAAGACAAAATATATTTCTTAAAAGCATCTACATAATTTGCTTTTTCGGCACTTTTCCCTTCATTATATAAAGCATAAGCTTCATTGAAAGCTTTTTGTTTTCTTTCTTCTTTTATTCTATAATAGGTCGTTTTTTTAATTTTATAGAAAGCCCAATATGCATTTTGATTTTCATAAGAATCTACAGGAGTAAATCCTTCTAAATAATCTTTAGAACTCGTATTAATTCTATCTTGATAATATTCTGAAATTCCAGTTTCATTCTCAAATTTATACAAAACACTTTTAGAAGAAATATTCACAGAAACTTCTTGTGCTAAATCATTCAAAGCTTCTCCTCTTGCTTTTGAAATATATTTTGTTGGATCTCCGTATTTATGACTTTTACCAACGCCATAAAAATATTCATTGTCAATAGGTTTTTGCACCAACCAATTTGGCTGAGGGTTTTCTACTTCTTTGCTTGAACCACAAGAAATGATTAAAGAAATAAAGAAGAAAAATATTGTCGATTTGTAGATGGTTTGTTTCATTTTAGTTTTCAGGATTAAATCTTTCAACTTCATTTTTAATTTGTTTTCCAGCTTCTTGCATCAAAGTTTTTAGTAGATAATCAGAGGAACTTATTTCTTTAGAACCTTTGAATAAATTTTTCAACTCTTTATTATTTCTATAATCATCATAAACCTTATCAGAAGATGATTTTTTAGATTTATGTTCCCAATATCCTTTTACAATATTCTTGTAATTATGATTACTTTTTGCATAATGAATTGCATCTTGATTTGCGATAGAAATTTCATCAGAAATCCACATTTCATTATTATTTGTCGCTATTAATTGATATCTCAATTCTAAATTAGCTTGATTTGTCATCGAATATTCTGAATATTCAATCTTCTCATATTTGGTAACCGTAGTTGTAGTTCCGTCTTTATTTTCTTGCTTATATTTTTTTCTTAAATATCCTCTTTTTGATTCTCTTCGAAGTTTTCCTGTTCTGTGATAATTCTTTGAAACTACACCAGTAAAGATTGCATGACCACCTAATTTTTTTGCTTTTTCCATTTTTTTAGCATCATTGTAAGCAATAGAACTTCCATCAATAATTCTATAAAAAGGAGAATTTATTCCGTTTAATTCATTTTGAACAATTGACTGTAAACGTTCATTTTGAAGCGTAGAATTTCTTCTTTCGTTTTGAAAAGGGATCACAACAATATTTATCGTAGCATTTTCAAGTGCTTCATTTTTTAACTGTACAACATCTTTATAATCTTGAATAATTGAAGCAACACTTTTAAACTCGTAATAAGCTTTTCTAGGTGTGTTATTGTTCAGGTATTCAATTCCTTGTCTGTATTTTGGTTCTGCTTTTGTTCTGTTTAATTGATGCCTAGCATCTCTAAATTTCGAATCAATTTTAACAATTTCACTAAACTTCTGTCCAGAATGAGAAAAATTATCTTTGTCAAATAAAATTTTACCTTCATCATATAATTCGCCTAAATAAAGACTCTTTTTTTCTTCAAAATAAGCATTGTGCTCTGTCGGAAAATCTAAAGTAATTCCTACAGCTTTAATTTTGTTATAATAGTTTTGAACTTCAAGAAATTTATAAACAGCCTCTTTGTTTGTTCCAGTGTTATATGATTTTAAAAACACATCTGATTTTCTGTCCAAAACAATTTGACCATTTTTTCTTAAACCAAGTTTTGCTTCAATATTGTCTGGTTGTTTTGTCAAAGATTTTCGATATAATTCTGCAGCATCTTCTACCAAACCAGCTTTTTCTAATTGCATGGCTTGTTTTCGATATTTTTTTGCAGCACAACCTGTAGAAAGGACAATAAATAAGCTAAAAATTAATAATGAAGAAATTTTTAAAAGGTAATTTTTTTTCATTTTGAAATTGATTTTTGCTAAAGTAGGTAATTTTTAAATAAAGCGATATTGAAAGGTGTAAAGTGTAAAACTAAAACGTATTAATACAAAATGAGGTTGCAAAAAGCAGCCTCATTTCGTATTATTTATAGAAAAATCAGAGATTATCTGTTTTCTTGCTTTTTTAATTCTTCTTCGAAAGTTTCTTTAAACTTCTCGTAATCATAATCAACTTTGATGTGCTCATCTTTGTTTAATTTCTTAATTAATGGGTTGATTAAATTATCGATAGAAATTTCGTACGCTAAATAAGTCTTGTATTTTCCTTCTTTAGTTTTTGTAACTTTCTCACAGATAGTTCTATATCCGCTGATGTTTTGGTTGATTACCTCTCTTGTTAAAGCCTCATATCTTTTCTCGATATCTTCTCCAGATGCAGTTTCTACTGACTTTTCGTAGTTGTCAATTACAGCTTTTACTGTAGTAGAAATTTTTGAAGATAATTCTTGTAAAGTGTTGTTTCTAGACTTCTTTTTAGAAAGTGTCATATCAGAGCTTTCTCCGATAGAGTTTCCTCTAATAAATTTGTCTGTAGAATAGTAATCTGGTCCAGAACAGTGAACGATAATTTCTACTTCTCCTGGTTGGTTTACAGCTTTTGGCGTTGACTTACATGCTGCGAATGATGCTAATAAAATTGAAAATATTGAAATTCGTGTAATTGTCTTTCTCATCTGTTGTTATGTTTAAATCGTTTGTAAATATATATAAGATTTTTCTTAAATCATTCATCGAATTACAAAATGGATGCCAAATTTGATTAAAACTTAAAATTGGTTAAATAAATATTTTAAAAAAAGAATTAGTGTTAATTAATTATGGTATTTTTTATTTTTGTGAATTAAATTAATTTATTATCGTTTTAAATAAGGTTTTATGAAACAAAACATACTTATTCTGACTGCTTTTTTCTTATTCTTTTTACAAAATTCTTATGCGCAAAATAAAAGTATAGTTACAGCTTTTAACGGTCTTGTGATACGAGATGCACCGAGTTTGAAATCTAACAAAATTGGCAAATTTTATTTTGGTAAAAATGTTGGAGAAATAAAAAACACTGGAGAAACTCTAACCATTACAGATGAAGGTAAAGAAATTTCAGGAGAATGGCTGGAAGTTAAAAACTTTGATGATAAATTTGAGAAAGGGTATGTGTTTTCTGGTTTTCTAGGTTCAAATGTAGAATTTGATAATAAGTTGAAAGAAGAAATTCTAAAAACTGGATTATTTGAAGATTTTTCTTCAGAATATTTACATGGAGATTTTTTTGGAGATGGAATTTCTGATTATGCTTTTATTTTAAAAGAAAAAAACGAAGATGTAAGTCGTTTAGTTATTTTAAATATTAAAAAGAAAAATGAAATTATTTTCGTGAATAAAGAGAATTCAACTTTTGAAGTAAGAGATTATTCTTGGGCTGGAATTTTTGAATTAGTTGGAGAGAATGAGCCGCTTTGGTCAAATTATGAAGATGATTTTATAGAATTTGCAAATGTTCCAGATAATAAAAAAGTCTATTTAAATTATAACGCTTTATATCTTCATGCTACAGAATCTTGTGGAGGAGGATTTATATTTTGGAAAAATGGGAAATTCCAATGGTTACAACAAGAATAAAAAAAGGTTCAAATAACTGAACCTTTTGTGTTTTTTATTTAATTAAAGCTTCTAAACTCTGATTATAAGCTCGAATATTAAAATTCATTTTTTTGATTTCAAATTCTAATGGATTTAAAGTTTTTTCTGAGAAAACTTCTTTTTCTGAATTCAATTCTTTTTTGATATCATCATAATTTCGATATTCCCATTTGATAAAAGTCTTTAAATCAATTTCTAGTTGATGCTTGTCATCTTCTTTTTTAAAAGTAATAGGATTTGGAAAACTTGAAGATAAAACTTCAAAATAAAAATTTACATCTTTAGAATCTGTAGGAAAACGATATTTGAATTTTACACACTCATGTTCATTCTCATAAAAAACATCATAGCTTAAAGGAAAATCCGATTTGTTTCTTGTTACTTTCTCTTCTTCAATCTGAAAATTATTCTGAATATCCACATTCAATTCTTCCAGACTTTCTTTTAAAATCAATTCTTTTAGCAATTTTTTTGCTTCTTCATTTTCGCTAGACTTGATTTGTGAAACTTTCTCTGCAACTTCTTGATGTCTTTTGATAAAAGGATTGGTTTTCGTCATCTTGATAATAATTTAATAAGTAATTTGATTAGTGTAACTCTTACTTAAATTACGTTTATTATCAATAAGTTGCAAATATTTTATATTTCTAAAAATTTGTTTTAGAGTTAATTAAATGTTTTTTTTGGTTTAAATTTTAATAGGATCTCCTAGAAATTTAGGTTGTACATTAAAAGTTAAATCCAAAACCATTTTTGTTCTAGCAAAATATTCTCGGATAACAGTTTTTATACTATATCTTGAAGAAACTTCTCTAGCATTAAACCCAACAACATTAAGATTTTTATTCTCAGCAATAAAAACAGCTCTTTCATTATGAAATTTTTGCGAAATAATCGTGAAAGAATCTTGACCGAAAACTTTATTTGCTCGTACAACAGAATCTAAAGTTCGAAAACCAGCATAATCTAAAAAGATTTTATTCTCAGGAATTCCACCTTTTACCAAATCTTCTTTCATCAAAGAAGGTTCATCATAATCTTTTCGACTATTGTCTCCACTGACCAAAACATATTCGATTTTTCCAGCTTTATAAAGTTTTAAAGTCGCTTCAATTCGATATTTATAAAAAAGATTTACATGACCTCTACTGGTAAATTTTCCTGTTCCAAGTACCACACCAACTTTATTTTTTGGAATTTTTGTAGTGGAAGTATAGATTCTGTCTTTCGTTTGATTTTCAACGAAATAATAAATTCCTAAAACACTGACTGCAGTTAAAACTGAAACTAAAAAAAAGTACTTGAAATATTTCTTAAACATCGGATTGAATTTTTTACAAAAATAATGAGAATTTTACGGATATGGAATTTCAAGATCCAAATGTTCTCCTCCAATATATTTTTTAATACAAACTTTATTCTTAGGGTTTAAATAAATATAATTATTGATATTAAAATCAGAACTATATAAATCGAGTTCTAGAAAAGAAAACTTTAGGGTTCTTGTCCACTTTTCATTTTTATATTCTAAAATATGAACACTATTTAAATTTGAGAAATCGGGAAGGTTATAAATAATTGCAACTTCATCTTTTCCATTTTGGTTTAAATCACCAATATTTTCCAGTAACAAAAGGTTATTTGTGCTTGTAGGAATCTCGAAGTTATGTATCAAAGAGTTGGAACTTTTAATTTCGTAAGTTTCATTCTTTATTTTATTTTCAAAAAGTGATTCAGAAATTTTATCACCATTAAAATCTCCAATTATTTGAAATTTTGGAGTTTCTTTTTTTGTACAAGCTAAAATTAGAAAAAGTGTCAGAAAAGAATAAATCGTTGATTTCATCATTTTATTTCAAAAATACATAATATTTGAAAAATGGAATCGTTTTTGATAGAATTGTCATCGATTTCTGAGTATCTTTGCTCAACAAAACAAATGAAAATATGGGAAGAATACTAGCGATAGATTACGGAATGAAACGTACTGGAATTGCGGTAACTGATGAAATGAAGATAATAGCTTCAGGGCTTACAACTGTAGATACTAAAGAATTATTTTCTTTTTTAATGAAATATTTTTCAAAAGAAAATGTAGAAACAGTGGTGCTTGGAGATCCAAAACAAATGAATAATACTGCAAGCGAAAGTGCTGTGTTAGTAAATGAATTTGCAGACAAATTTCAGAAAACTTTTCCTAAAATTCCGTTAAAAAGAGTAGACGAAAGATTTACTTCTAAGATGGCTTTTCAAACGATGATTGATAGTGGTTTGAAAAAGAAACAACGTAGGAATAAAGCACTTATCGATGAAATTAGTGCAACAATCATTCTACAAGATTATTTACACAACTTATAATCAGATATTCCCCAGATTTATAAAAACTTTTAGTAAGAGGTTGAAAAATCGGTCGAACTTTGTATTTTTGCAGCCTTGAAGTAAACAAAAGAAAATGATTTTACCAATTGTAGCATACGGAGATCCCGTATTGAAAAAAGTAGGAGTTGATATTGATGAAAATTATCCTGAATTGGATAAACTTATCGATAACATGCGTGAAACTATGGCAAATGCTCATGGTGTAGGTTTAGCAGCTCCTCAAATAGGACTTTCGATTCGTCTTTTTCTTGTAGATGCGAGACCATTTGCAGATGATGAAGATTTAGAAGAAGAAGAAAGAGCTTTTCTAGCAAATTATAATAAAGTATTTATCAATGCACAGATTGTAGAGGAAGAAGGAGATGAATGGGCATTTAGCGAAGGATGTTTAAGTATTCCAAATGTGCGTGAGGATGTTTTTAGAAAAGACACAATTGTTGTAGAGTATTTAGATGAAAATTTCCAGAAGCATACAGAAAAACTTACTGGTTTAGCAGCAAGAGTTTTCCAACATGAGTATGATCACATTGATGGAATTTTATTTACAGATCATCTTACTTCTTTAAAGAAAAGATTGATCAAAAAGAAATTAGAAAACATAGCAAAAGGGAAAATTACACCAGAATATAGAATGCGTTTTCCTAAATTAAAAAGAAAATAAAATATTAATAATATGACTTTAGAAAAAATTATTTCAATTGCAGGTAAGCCTGGATTATACGAGATTATTGCACAATCAAAAGGAGGATTTATCGTTGGAAACATTGTTGATAAGAAGCGTTTTCCTATCAATGCTGCACACAATGTAAGTGCTTTAAATGATATCGCAATTTATTCATATACAGAGGAAGTACCTTTAAGAGATATTTTCAAAGATTTATCAGAGAAATTTGACGGAAAAGCTGCTGTAAGTCACAAAGCAGATGAAAAAGAAATCGTTGGATTATTCCGTGAAATTTTACCAGAATATGATGAAGATAGAGTGTATGTTTCAAACATTCGTAAGGTAATTCAATGGTATAACTTATTAGCAAAAGCTGGTTTAGACTTTACTGCAATCGCAAACGAAGAAGAAGTAGAAACTGAAGAAGCTGCTTCTGAAGAAAACTAATAAAGAATGAAATTTTTCACTGAAATATTTAAGCTGATACGCGTAAAACAGTGGATAAAGAATCTTTTTATATTTATGCCTGCATTTTTTGCAGGCTCTTTTTTTGAGAAAGATATTTATCTGAACTCTATTTACGCATTTTTAAGTTTCTGTATTGCTTCTAGTAGTATATACATACTTAATGACTATGTCGATATAGAGAAAGATAAATTGCACCCAAAAAAGAGATTTAGACCATTAGCAAGTGGAACAATCTCTAAAACACAAGCTAAAATAATTATGGGTGTGTTACTTTCTATTTTAGCATTATTTTTATTTGTTATTGTTCCGTCTGTAAAATATATCATTATCGGGTATATTGTTTTAAACATAGCTTATAGCTTTAAACTAAAACATATAGCGATTATTGATATTCTAATTATTGCAACTGGTTTTGTTTTAAGAGTTTTTGCAGGAGGATTTGCTACAGGAATCGAGATTTCGAAATGGCTGATTTTATTAACTTTTTTCCTTTCTCTGATTTTAGCTTTAGCAAAACGAAGAGGAGAAATTCATAGTTCAGGTGAAAAATCTAGAACAGCACTAAAAGGATATTCTCTACAATTTATTGATATTCTGATTACGATGATGAGTAGTATCACCTTTGTATCTTATATTATGTATGTTACTTCTGATGATATTATCGAGCAATTTAAATCAGATTATATTTTCATTTCAGCAATTTTCGTATTGCTAGGAATTTTACGCTATTTACAACAAACAATTCTTTTTAATAATACAGAATCACCAACAAAAGTAATTTACAAAGATGGTGTAATTCAAAGTTCTTTAATTCTTTGGATTTTATTTTTCTGTTATATAATTTATTTCTAAAAGATGATAACTCCCCTAAAAAAGACATATTTACAAGTTTTCCTAGTAATAGGAATTGTATTTTTCTTTATTATTAATTTCAACCAAAATGCTCGTCTAGATGATGATTATATTGGTGAACAAGTTTATTGGTTATTAAAAGACGGAAAAGTACATTCTAATTTAATTGGAGAATTTGGAAATTTAGGTATTGATGAATACCAATCTGTTTTCCATAAATTTTTAGTTTATAGCGGATATGGAATTACAAAAGTATTTGGTTGGTCTCTTTTTACATTGCATATGAATGGACTACTTTATGCTATTCTTTTTTTAGGGATTTTCTATTATTATATTAAAAATAAATACAAAGTTAAGTGGAATGATACCGTGTTATTATTACCATTTAGTGTTTTATTACTTACCAACGAATTTCAAGAATTTGCCTCTAGTTTTCGCCCAGAAATCATGCAAATGACAATAGGTTTTATTTCTTTTATTTTCTTAGATAAATATATAAATACAAAGAAAAATTTACCTTTTATTTTTTCTGCGATTTTTGCCGGATTAGCTTTTCTTACACATCTTAACGGAGTTGTATATATTGGAGCAGCAACGATTTATCTTTTCTTTTTCAAAAGAGAATATATTCGTGCAGTGATTTATGGATTAATTTCTTCAGCTGTTTTCGGGCTTTATTTTGCAGATATTTTGGTTTATGCAGATATTCCATATTTTATTCACCAATTTTCGGATGACCCATCTTTAGCACATTCGGATTTCTATTGGTATTCTCCTTTGACAAAACTTATTGGGGAACATGAAAGATATTACTCAGAAGGATTCTGGTTAGTTTTTACAGTTCCTTTGACGCTTTTTATAATCTTGACTTTTAAAAGACTTAAAAAACAAAATCCATTTTTGGTAATCTATACTTTTTTAGCAATGATTCTTTTTGGATTATATGCTTATACAAAAACTACAAAGTATATTTTACTTTTCTATCCAATGCTTTTATTACTGTTTACAGAATCTTTTCAGATTTTACAAAAAGAAGAAAATTGGAAACAAAAATTCAGTTCTATTTTCGTTCTGATTTGTTTAGTTAGTTCTGTTGGTTTTATGGTGCAACTTACAGTTTCTAATATTTATAAATCAAAAGATTGGGAAGCTTATGGGGAGAAAGTAGAATCAATTATTGGTTCAGAAAATAAAATTTTATCAAACGGAAACTTAATTTTTGACCAAATAAAAAATCAAGAAAAAATTATCAATATTAATCAGTTTTCTTTCTTTAGAAAAGTAAAAGGAATGGAAGCGTATAATTTTGAAGAGCTTATCGAAAATACAAAAGATAGAGATTATGAGTATATTGTATTAGATAATCAATTTAAAAAAGCTTTCGATGTGAAAGATTCGGATCTTCAGGAAACAGAAGATTACGAAGTGATTCACAATGAAGATGATATGATAATTCTTAAATACAAAAAATGAAAAAAACATTAGCCATTTTCGATTTTGATGGAACGCTAACTACAAAAGATACCATGTTTGAATTCATCAAATTTACACATGGAAAAACACAAATGTATGTTGGTTTACTGCTTCGTTCTTTTTACATTAAATTATATTTAATTAAAATTATTTCGAATGAAAAGTTGAAAGAAATCGTAATGGATTATTTCTACGAAGGAAAGTTAAAAGAGTGGTTGGAAGAGCAAGCAGTTCTATTTTTTGAGGAAAAAGGTTTAGAAATGATGCGTGATGAAGCTGTTGAGAAATTAAAATGGCATCAGAAAGAAAACCATGATGTGTTTATCGTTTCTGCTTCTATAAATATTTGGGTAGAACCTTTTGCTAAATATTATGGAGTAAAATTAATTTCTACGGAATTTGATTATACTAAAGGAATTTTCAACGGAAAATTAGGAACAAAAAACTGCTACGGTGAAGAAAAAGTAAACAGAATTTCTGAAGTAGTAGATTTAGCTTCTTACGAAGATATTTACGCTTACGGAGATAGTTCTGGTGATAAAGGTATTTTAAGAATTGCAAATCATAAATTTTATAAATCATTTTAATAATGAATTCGAAAGAAGAAAAACTAAAAGCATTTGGTCGTTTGTTGGATATTATGGACGATTTAAGAGAAAAATGTCCTTGGGATAAAAAACAAACTTTAGAATCTTTACGTCATCTTACCATTGAAGAAACTTACGAACTGGGAGATGCAATTATTGAAAATGATTTAGAAGAAATAAAAAAAGAGCTAGGAGATTTATTGTTACATATCGCTTTTTATTCAAAAATAGGAGAGGAGAAAAAAGCTTTTGATATTGCTGATGTTGCAAATTCTATTTCCGAAAAATTAATTTATAGACATCCGCATATTTATGGAGATGTAAAAGTTGAAAATGAAGAAGAAGTAAAACGAAACTGGGAAAAACTGAAACTTAAAGAAGGAAAAGGGAAGAAATCTGTTTTAGAAGGAGTTCCTAAATCTTTGCCAGCGATGGTAAAAGCGAGTAGAATTCAAGAAAAAGCTCGTGGTGTAGGTTTTGACTGGGATAATAAAGAGCAAGTTTGGGAAAAAGTTCAAGAAGAACTAGAAGAATTACAGCATGAAATTAAAGAAAATGATCAGGATAAAATGGAATCTGAGCTAGGAGATGTTTTGTTTTCGATTATTAATTATGCAAGGTTTTTAAACATTAACCCAGAAAACGCTTTAGAAAGAACTAATAAAAAATTCATTTATAGATTTCAATATTTAGAGCAAAAAGCAAAAGAAAATAATCTGGAATTAACGGAAATGACTTTGGAAGAAATGGATTTCTATTGGAATCAAGCAAAGTAATTTTCTTAAAATTAGATTTTTAAAAGAAAAAAGTATTCTTTTTAGATTGCTTTAATTTAAAGTTTATTTCTGTGATTTTTTAAAATTATTAATTCAATCCTTATTTATTTAGTAATATATTATAATTACTTTTTTAAAATAAACAGCAATTAAAAGACTGTTTTTTGTTAATATTTTATAAAAACTAAAAAAAGTTGTAACTTCTTGTAACATTTTTTTGAAGTGTGACGTATATATCAATAGAAAGTAAAGTTAAAATTAAATCCTTCATAAATTTAGATGAGACAACTTAAAATTACTAAACAGGTAACGAACAGAGAGACTGCATCATTAGATAAATATTTACAAGAAATTGGTAAAGTAGATCTTATTACTGCAGAACAAGAGGTAGAATTAGCACAACGTATTAAAGCTGGAGATCAAGTTGCATTAGAAAGATTGACAAAAGCAAACTTACGTTTCGTAGTATCTGTTGCCAAACAATATCAAAATCAAGGGTTAACATTACCAGATTTAATTAATGAGGGAAATTTAGGATTAATTAAAGCAGCAAAAAGATTTGATGAAACTCGTGGATTCAAATTTATCTCGTATGCTGTATGGTGGATTAGACAATCGATTCTTCAAGCTCTAGCTGAGCAATCAAGAATTGTACGTTTACCATTAAACAAAATTGGTTCGATTAACAAGATTAATAAAATGTATGCGTTCTTAGAGCAAGAAAATGAGCGTCCGCCATCTGCTGAAGAAATCGCAAAAAAATTAGATATGTCTATTAGTGATGTAAAAGAATCTATGAAGAATTCTGGTCGTCACGTATCAATGGATGCTCCATTAATCGAAGGAGAAGATTCAAACTTATACGACGTTTTACGTTCAGGAGAATCTCCAAATCCAGATAAAGATTTATTACACGAATCATTAAGAGTAGAGATTGAAAGAGCTCTTGAAACATTAACTCCAAGAGAAGGTGATGTTATTCAATTATACTTTGGTTTAGGTGGAAATCACCCAATGACATTAGAAGAAATCGGAGAAACTTTCGATTTAACTCGTGAAAGAGTTCGTCAGATTAAAGAAAAAGCAATCAGAAGATTGAAACATACTTCTAGAAGTAAGATTTTAAAAACTTATTTAGGTTAAAATATAAACTCTCGATTTTTCGAGAGTTTTTTTATGGAAATTATTTTGATTTAAATTACTTTTGCGCATACAACACAACATTATAATTTTATGAAAAAATATATAGCACCATCTTTATTATCTGCGGATTTTGGAAACTTACAGAGAGATATTGAGATGATTAATAATAGTGAAGCTGATTGGTTTCATATTGACGTGATGGATGGAGTTTTTGTTCCAAACATTTCTTTCGGAATGCCAGTAATCAAAGCGATTAATAAGCATGCGAAAAAAACAATGGATGTACATTTAATGATTGTAGAGCCAGATAGATATATCAAACAATTCAAAGAAGTTGGAGCAGATATTCTTACAGTGCACTACGAAACTTGTCCACATTTACACCGTACAATCCAAGCTATTCGTGCGGAAGGAATGAAAGTTGGAGTTTCTTTAAATCCACACACGCCTGTTTCTGTTTTAGAAGATATTCTTTCAGAAATTGATTTAGTTTTAATTATGAGTGTAAATCCTGGTTTTGGAGGACAATCATTTATTGAAGCTACTTATAAGAAAATTCAGAAATTAACGGAGATGAAAAACGAGGCTAATCCTGAATTAATTATCGAAGTAGATGGTGGAGTAACAGATCAAAATATCGAAAAATTAGCTGAAGCAGGAGCAAATGCTTTTGTAGCAGGAAGTTTTGTTTTTGGTAGTGAAAATCCTTCGGAGACTATTAAAAGATTAAAAGAATTAGCTTAATTCTGTTGAAATAAGCTTTTAAATAAAACATAAAAAAACTGTTTAGGATTTCTCTTAAACAGTTTTTTCAGTTATAGACCATTGGTCAAAATATTTTAAAAATATCTTTGTAATATTTCTTGCATCATCAATTCCTCGATGATGTGTTCCTTCTAATGAAAATTTTTCTCGAGCTAAAGCTCCTTTCATTCCCATGTGTCTTTTGGCAGAACTAACATCGGTATATTGATGTTTAATACTGATATGTTTTTGTACCCAATCATAGTTTAAACCTTTTTGTTTTGATTCTGCTTCTAATTGGTTTCTATCAAAAAATCCCCAAGAACATAAAACGTAATCTTCTGTTTCTGTTCCAATCCATTTTTTGAAATTTTCGATTGCTTCTGTAAAAAATGGAGCATTTTCTACATCTTTTTGTGTGATAGAAGTTAGTTCTGTACAAAAATCACTTAAAATTGGTTGATTACCCGGTCTTACAAATTGTACAAATTCAGATACAATTTCTTTTTCTTCATTTACCATTACAGCACCAATTTCAATCACTTCATGTTTTCTCCCATTTGCTTTTTCCCAACAAGTTGCTTCTAAATCGAAGACAATATATTTCATAGTTTTATTTTTTTTGTTACATATTTTTATTTCAAAGGTTCAAAAAAAGTATTTTGATAATTTTCTAAAAGTTCCGGATGTGTAATTTTTACAATGTCTTTTAAAATCAAATCAGGACGAAGCATTCCATACTCATAATATAATAATCCGCCTGTTTCTCCTTTTTTTGCTCCAAACGAATATACCTTTTTATTTTTAAATGCATTAAATTCTGTGTAATGTTTATTAGCTTCTGCTAATTCATCGTAAGAAGTATAACTTCCTGCACCAACCCAAAAATCAGCGTTTTTAGCTTTATCCAAAACAGATTCAAAATTTAAAGATAAACTTCCAGTTCCTTTTGAATCTTTCCATAAATAATTTGTGTTTGCATCTTTAAAAAATACAGCTGCATAACTTTCTCCCGCAGGAAGATTCCAAATATCTTTATACATATGTCCAGAAAGTAGCGTTGGAACATTTTT
Source organism: Aureivirga sp. CE67 (assembly GCF_015767245.1). Classification (GTDB taxonomy): domain Bacteria; phylum Bacteroidota; class Bacteroidia; order Flavobacteriales; family Flavobacteriaceae; genus Aureivirga. Next base: position 117,394 of record NZ_JADOTV010000001.1, on the reverse strand, counting down.
CGCTGTTTTTGCTAATTCTTTTACTTTCAGATATTCTGTTTCAATATTATTAAAAACTTTATTCGCGAAATCATTTTCTCCATATAAAGCTCCAAAAAACTTAATCCATTCTGCTTTTCCTAGCGGAGAAGCTTCAAGCCAATCTCCGTTTAAAAGAATCGGAATTCCAGCTCTACGAATTGTTGTGTACGATTTTGGCTCATTGTCCACCATAAAACCAACTAAAATATCTGGAGAAAGATCTAAAACTTTTTCACTATTTAATTCAGCTTGATTTCCAACTTCTTTTACATTTCCAGCGTTGATCAAAGCACGAGTTCTCTTTGAAGAAACATAAAAAGTATTCGGGAAACCAACTAAAGTTCTCTCTTTATTGATTGCTTCTAACATCGGAACATGTGTTGTAGAAGTAACAATAATTTTCTGGATAGGAACTTCAATTTTTGTATATGATTTTAAATTTTCTGGAATTTCTACACCTTTTTTTGCTAAAACAAAAGTTTCTTTTTTCTCAGATTTTGGTGAAGAAATAGTAAGTTTTTGCACATTTTCAATTGATTCTAATTGAAAACCTTCTGCGTATTTTATGTTAGATGGAGCAATTTTTATTTCTTTCTGTACCTCTTTTTTTTCTTCTTTTTTAGATTCACAAGAAATTAAAATTAAAGCACTAAAAATAGCAATTAAGAAAAATGGAATAATTTTTTTAAGCATATTCTTGAAGTTTGAAATTTGTAGTTAATTCTCCGTTTTCATAAAAAACAGAAATAACACATCCGTATGGAATTTCGAATGAAAAAGAATCTTTTAAATCTAAATCTGTTATATGAGATAAAATACTACGAATAACTCCAGAATGCGTAACGATTACAGCATTTTCATTTTTAGCAACAATTTCATCGAAAAAAGAAGTAACTCTTTTGTGTAAATCTAGATAAGATTCTCCGTTTGGAACTTTTGTGTTTACAAAATCTTGCATCCATGGATCAGAGATTTCTCTAGGAATTTCATCCCAAGCTACCAACTCCCAATCTCCAAAAAACATTTCTAAAATCTTTCTAGATACCGTAAAATTTGGATTAATCTTTTGAGCCAATAAAGCACATCTATTCAAAGGACTGCTATAAATTTTGAAATCAGAAACAGAACCGATTTTTTCTAAAACCACTTCAGCTTCTTCATCAAATGTATTTTTTACACCAATATTGCTTTGGCCATAACACATGCCTTTTTCAATATTTGGAGTTGTATGTCGTATTATTTTAATTTCCATAAATTGCTATTATTGAAAGATAAAAGACTATTTCATTAATCTGCTGCGCTGCACCAGCACAGTCACCAGTATGTCCGCCAATCCATTTTTTGTAATATCTTCCAAGAAGATAAGTAGCAATGGTCATCGAAATTAATACCAAGAAAATTTTAAAATCTTGGAATAAAAATAAACTTCCGATACCAAAAATTGCATTTACAAAAAGCGAAGAAAAAGGCATTCTGTCTGCTGAAGGTTTTACTTTACTTTTATCTATGTCTTGAACATAAGGAAGGAAATAAATTATCCCCGTCGCAAAAAAACGACTAATCATATGTCCAGAAATGATTGCAAAAATAATCCAATTATATGAGAATTGAGATAGAGTTAGATATTTTAATGCTAAAATTCCTATAAGCCCAACAGTTCCGTAGGTTCCCAAGCGAGAATCTTTCATAATTGTTAGGATTTTTTCCTTGGTCCAGCCACCTCCAAACCCATCGCAGACGTCAGCAAACCCATCTTCATGGAAAGCTCCTGTAATCCAGATTGAACTAATCATGCTGATGATGATAGAAATAGAAGTTGGAAAAAGAAAACTAGAACCATAGAAAATAAGTGCGGAAATACCACCAACAATAAAACCTATTATCGAAAAATAGCGTGTGCTTTTATTCAGAATTTCACTAGAATGATCGATCCATTTTGGACATGGGATTCTAGTGAAAAACATTAAAGCTGTAAAGAAAATATCTAGTTCTTTTTTCATCAAAATTGATTTGTGATTTCTTTCTAAAAAAATAGTTTAACCCAAAGATTTAGAAAGAATTTAATATTTTGACAAAAGTATATTTTTTTAGAGATTTAACAGCTCAAAATTAGAACCATATTTTATTTTCATGTCATTGTGAAAAATTTCAGGTTTTAAATTGTATTCGTATGATTTTCGAAGGTTGATTTAATTTTTACAAAAGAAGATTTAATTAATTATTTTGAAAAGAAACAGAAGATAAAAAAAGTCGAAATCAGATTTATAATATTTTGATTTCGACTTTTTTGAGTTTTTGAATATTCGTTGGTTTAACCAATTAGTTTCTCTCGCCAATTAGTCCATTTATATTTTTTAGCAAAAACCACAATAAGAAGTGGGTATAAAACAATCACTGGAAGAAAAGTATCGATTCCAAGAGATGGTTCTGCATAATCGATAAACAAAGCATCTGTGTGGAAAACTGTCCAGTTTGCTGTAACAAAAACAGAGGCTAAAATATTATTGATAGCATGCATTCCTAGAGCTAATTCAGTACCTTTATCCATTAAAGTAACAATTCCAAAGAAAAAACCAGTTCCGATATAATAGACCATAATCCAATTTCCAACTTTAGCAACTTCAGGATTTGATAAATGTAATAATCCGAAAATTGTAGAAGTTAGCACTAAAGCAAAAAATGGACTTTTAGAAAGAAGACCAAAACCTTGCATTAAATACCCTCTAAAAAGTAGCTCTTCTAGAGAAGTTTGGGTTGGAATTAATAAAACAGAAATCAATAATAAAGTGAAAAAAGGTCCAGCTTTAAAATTCCATTCATAAGATTCTGGTGAAAGAATGATTCCTAAAGTAATAGTTATAACAGAAATGATTCCCCAAGTGAAAACTCCAAAGAAAAAACGCTTCCAATCTATTTTTTTTCTAGATGTGATAATACTTGTAGTAGTTTTTTTATGTAAATATTTAACACAAAATAAAAGTAAAATAAACCCAATAATGAAGGTTAATAACATCAATATTAAATAAAGATTTTTATTGATATTTAAACTTCCAAAATTATCTAAAGCAGCATTATAGAAAGTTTGAGTATCACCCGCTTTAAAAAAAGCAACAATCATTAAGGGAATAGAACCAATTTGAGTTCCAAGCATTACAATTAAAACAGTAAAAACATAAAGCCACCAATCATTTTTACCAGAGTTACCAGTTTGTATAAAATTCATTTTCTTATTTTCTATTTTATTAATTAAAGAATAAATCTTCTAAATGCCAATTTTTGGAATTATTATAATGAAGTGCACCATTTTTTACTTCTAAAGGAGAAGCAATATTATTAGTGAATAAACCTCCTGTTCCAAGTCCTTGTGGCATTTTGTTTTGTAAATCATAAGTGTATTGAGCGATGGCGTTTAGACCAATATTACTCTCTAAAGCAGAAGTGATCCACCAACCAATATTGTATTTTTCGGCTAATTCAATCCATTCATCAGAACCTTTGATTCCACCGACTAAACTAGGTTTCAAAATAATATATTGAGGTTGGATCTCTTTCAGAATAATTTCTTTTTCCTCTTTAAAGAAAATACCGATTAAATCTTCATCTAAGGCAATAGGAAGTGGCGTTTCTCTACAAAGTTTTGCCATCTGAATCCATTGTTCCTGTTTGATTGGTTGTTCTATCGAATGAATATCTAATTTGGAAAGTCTTTCTAATTTTGTCAAAGCTTCTTCAGGAGAAAAAGCACCATTTGCATCTACACGAAGCTCGATATCGTTTACCGAAAAATTATTTCGAATACTTTGTAAAAGATCAATTTCGGTATCAAAATCAATAGCTCCGATTTTCATTTTAATTGTTGTAAAACCTGCTTTGATTTTATCTTCAATTTGTTGATTCATGAATTTTTTATCTCCCATCCAAATCAATCCATTGATATTGATTGCTTCTTTTCCAGAAGTAAAATTAGAAGGGGAAAGATGAAACATATTTTCATTTTCAAAAGAAAGAAAAGCTTGTTCTACTCCAAATTGAATGGAAGGGAATTCGTATAATTCTTCCAAAAGTTTTTCTCTACCCAAATGAATATTTTCGCAAACCCATTGAAGTTTTAATTCATAATCTGGGCGATCATCTGCGCTTAATCCTCGAAAAACGGCACATTCTCCAATTCCTCTTTTTTCATTGTCAATTAAATAAAGAAAAAAAGTTTCTTTTGTATGTAGAATTCCACGAGAGGTTCCACTGGCTTGTTTAAAGTTTAGAATATATTTCTTGTAAATTGCTTTCAAAATCTGAATGTTTTAGGAGCTAAAATATTAAAAATACTCAGAAATTATGACAAAAAAAGGCTGATTATGAAAACTTGTAAATTAAGTTGATTTTTAAATATCAAAATAGAAATTTTAAAATAAAGTTTAAATTTAAGAGTTAGATGCTTAAAAATTTGTAATTTAAAACTAAGATTGTATTAAAAAACAATTGATGTGTTAATGTAACTATTAACCAACGGAAAACTAAACTTAACCAAACAAAAAACTCTAGTAGAAGTACTAGAGTTTTTTTTGAATATAATCGAAATTATATCTAAGGTTTGATAATGGTTTAATTCTGTAAAAATGTAGTAAAACTTCTTACATTATATAAAACACAAAACTCGTGGATGTATTGTGTTTACAAACCATTTTTAATTTATTTTACATTCTTCCACCAATCCGATTTTGGTAATTCTGTTGAATCAAGAGAAAAGTTTCTTCCAATTTCTGGAGTGGTTACTTTTACACCAAGTTCGTTAGATTTGTTAATGAATCTTTCAATAGGATCTGTCCAAGTATGCATTGCTAATTTAAATGCTCCCCAGTGAATAGGAATTACTTGTTCCGCTTTTAAGTCTACAGCTGTTTGTGCTGTTTCTTCTGGAAACATATGGATTTCTTTCCATAATTTATTGTACTGTCCACATTCAAGCATTGCAAAATCAAAAGGTCCGTATTTATCACCAATTTCTTTGAAATGATCTCCATATCCAGAATCTCCGCTGAAAAAGATGTTTTTAGAAGGAGATTTGATAACCCAAGAACTCCATAAAGTTGTGTTTCTATTAAACAATCCTCTTCCAGAAAAATGCTGTGCAGGCGTACTTACCAAAGTGATATTTTCGTCAGTGATTGTATCCCACCAATTAAATTCCTTAATTTTTTCTTCTTCCACTTTCCAAGCTTTTAAATGGTTTCCTACACCTAGTGGAACATAGAATTTTTTTACTTTATGTTTAATTTTTTTAATAGTTTCATAATCCAAATGATCATAATGATCATGAGAAATAATTACCATATCAATCTCAGGAAGTTTTTCCGCAATAATTGGTAATTCTTCATTAAATCTTTTATTTCCTAAAAGTGGGTGAGGAGCTGGTACGTCACTAAAAACAGGATCTAATAAAATATTTTTTCCTTCCATTTGAATCAAGAAAGATGAATGTCCAAACCAAATAATATCATTTACGTTTTTCTGAGGATTTGCAATTTCTATAGAATCTACTTTCTGTACGTTTATGCTATTTTCTGGTTTTGTATTCGGATGTTTTTTAAAGAAATATTCTTTGAACATTTTTCTAAAATTTTCTCCTCCCATGTTTACATCAACCTTTCCAAGGTTTTGAAATTTTCCTTCTTTAAAGTTTGAAGTTTTTTCAAAGGCTAATTTTTGTTCTTTTGAAATATTTCCTCCAAACTGTGGACTTAAGTTTATAAATAAAACACCAATAACAAGAACGATTGTTATTATGGCTAAAATTGTTAGTGTCATTTTCTTCAGGATTTTTTTTATTCTCATATTACCGAATTTTTATTCGATTATTGTTTTAAAAAATAATCAAGTGTTCCCTGATTACTTAAAGTTTTATATTAATTAATGTATTTTGAATTATTTTTTTAATGTTTAATAGCATTCCATGTAATATCAAACATCATGTTTAAATCTTTTTCTTTAATAGATAATTGTTTAGATGTAACGAAAAAGATAGTTTGTTTTAGCATCGCATCTATGATTCCAAGAATAATTCCAGTATCAATATTTTTTAATTCTTTAGCTTCTTTTCCCATTTCAATCAAACCAATACCTGCTTTCATTTTATCATCACGAATATCTTGAGGTACTTTTTGATAATAAGGAGATTGTTTTACTTGTGTCAAAAAACTCATCTCTTTATGATTATTTATACCAAAATTTACCCAATGTAGCCAGATAGATTTTAATTGTAATTTAAAAGATAAATTCTCATTCATGTTTTGCTTACTTTTTTTCATTTGTTCTTTGATTAATTCACTACAAATAGAAACAATCAGATCTTCTTTATTTTTATAATACACATAAAGTGTAGATGGAGAAATTCCAACTTTTCTTGCAAGCTCTGCCATTTTTACACCAGCAAAACCTTTTTCAAAAATGATATTTATCGTCTCATTTTTTATTCGAATTCTTTTTTCTTCATCTTTTAATTTCATATTGCAAATGTATATAATCGAATAAATATTCGATAATAAAAAAATGTTAATTTTTAAAAAATAAGTTTATTGAGATTAAAAAAAAGGATTCACTATAAAATATTAAATTCAAATTTAAAGTCGGTTAATTTAAATTTATTTTACATGTTAAAAATCAATTGATTAGTAATGTTTGGCTTACAGTTTAGTAATAAGTAGTTAATGTTTATAATATTCTTTTAAATGAATTTTGAGTTGAAAATTTTAACCTAAATACTTAATTTAAAATAATGAAAACAAAATTTACTCTAGTTTTATTATTATTTGTAAGCATTTTGCTTACTAATTGTACAAAAGAAGATGAAAGTTATGAACAAGGAGAAGTAACTCCAGATACAGAGACTTTATTAAGGTCTAATCATAGGGCTAATGTAGCATTTCATCATGCACCAATTCACATTCAGGATGTGGACAGAACAGGAAAATATAGTTTAGGTGGTGTATCAGATTATGTTACAGCTGTTGATTTTGATGGAGATTGGAATTCTTCTAACAATTGGAATAATATTTCTACAGCTTCTCAAGCAAAAGCGGTTTGTTATTATTCTGTTTCAGAAACTTCTACACATTATTATGTAGTTTATTCTTTCTTTCACCCAAGAGATTGGACAGATAATTTCTTCCTTTATAGTTTAGATCAGCATGAAAATGATTTAGAAGGAATTTTACATATCATTAAAAAAGATGGTTCTACTTATGGAACTTTACAAGGAATTGTTACCGTATTCCACTTAAACTTTTATTCTTTTAAACCAAGCGGAAGTCCACTTACAAATGGAAATGAAGATATTGATGGAATTTGCGATACAGAATATTATGCTGGTTCTTATAGAGCAATAACTTCTCAGGAGGCAAAAGGACATGGAATCAAAACGTATCCTACTTTAAAACCAGGAGGAAGTGATTATGTAAAATATTACCCAAGTTTAACAACTTCAGAATACCCTTCAAGTCCTTATGACCAACATGTAAAATATAAATTAGTTGATATTTTTGAACCAAACGGATTCTGGGATCATAGATGGAATTCACAATTTTTAATTAACGGAGCCTATTTTCCAAACACAAAAACAAGTAATGGACAAGCGAATGCACCATGGAATTGGAATGATGGAAATGATAATGTAGGAACAGGAATTATTGCTACAGATCCTGCTGCATTAACAAATGATTATTTCAATAATCTTGGAACATTTAGCTCTTCATATGTTTATAATCCTTATCAATAGGATATAAGTTTTTATAAGTTGAACTAAAAGCCTCATTTGAAAAAATGAGGCTTTGTTTTGAGATAAATTATATAAAATTAGAATTAATGTTCTTATCTAACAAAACCTTCTCTAGCTCCACCATTGGCGAATAAAGCTCTAGATCTTTGTTTTTGTCCTTTTGTAAACATACTCATACAATAATCATCTGTATAATCCATGAAATTCATAAACATATCTGATGTGTTACAGTGGTATGTTGGGTAGTTTGGACATCCGTAGTTTGGTGTGTTTTGACTTGGAGTATCGTATACAAAATCATCAATAGAACAATTTCTACTATCTCCCCAAATGTGTCTTAAATTTAACCAATGTCCAACTTCGTGTGTTGTAGTTCTTCCTAAATTAAACGGTGCTTGAACATATCCAGTAGTTCCAAAAAACTGAGGACTTACAACCACTCCATCCGTATCAGGATTTCCACCTGGGAATTGAGCATAACCTAAAATTCCACCACCAATATTACCTACCCAAATATTTAAATACCTTGAAGTATCCCAAGCATCAGAACCACCTCTGTTAGAATGTTTGATATCTGAAGAATCTCCCCATGAAGCTCTGTTTGATGGTACACGAATAATTTGTTCTAAATAAAAATACATATTGAATGCAGCTGCATCGTCTCTAAATTCACTTGGAATTGAAGAAACATCATTCAATAAATTAAAATCTCTGTTTAAAACATTGATTTGAGATTGAATTTGATCATAACTAATATTCTGTGTATAATTTGAATAAACCACGTGTACTACCACAGGAACATAAATTAAAGAATTTCTTTCAGATTCTGATCTTTCTCTTTTTCTATAATTTTGTGTAAAATCTTCAATAGCATTCATACGTTGTAAAATTGTAGGATCTTCAGAAGCTTCTTTTTCTAAAACTTCTGTTGTCAAACAATTTCTATGTTCTACAGTTTCTTCTGTTTGTTCAGGTAATGCTATTTCGTCCTTTTGTTCATCTTCACATGAAACTAGTACTAACATACACAATGTTAATACTAACCATTTTGCCTTCGTCATAAATAAATAGATTTCTTAGTTTTCGTGCTTCAAATCTATATAAAATAAATACTGCTAAAAGAAGTTTAACTTTTAATATGAAAAATGTAATGAATATTGATTTTTACTTATTTTAAAATAAAAAATTATCTTAAAAAGTGTAAAAATACTGTTAAATCCAATAAGTGATTTTTGTTAATAAAATAACATTACAACTTTAATTGTTAAAAATATTACTTTTAAAAAGGTGTTTTTTGAAAGATTTTAAACTGAAAAAAGAAGCTGTTTAGTTTATATATTTAAATTATAATTCAAAGAAAATAAAACTACATAAATTTAAACAAGCTCTTAACAAATGAAAAATATAGAATCAAAACTATCTGTGTTTGAAAATTTTTATCTTTACCCAAAATATTGAACAATGGCAAATATAGATTGGAAAACCGTAAAAGAATACCAAGATATTACGTATAAAAAACATAATGGAGTAGCACGAATCGCTTTTAATAGACCAGATATTCGTAATGCTTTCAGACCACAAACTACAAGTGAATTATTAGATGCTTTTCATGATGCACAAGAAGATACTTCTATTGGAGTAATTCTTTTATCAGCAGAAGGACCTTCTTCAAAAGATGGAATTTGGTCTTTTTGTTCAGGAGGAGATCAAAAAGCTAGAGGACACCAAGGATATGTTGGACAAGACGGATATCACCGTTTAAATATTTTAGATGTACAACGTTTGATTCGTTTTATGCCTAAAGCTGTGATTGCTGTAGTTCCAGGATGGGCTGTAGGAGGTGGACACAGTTTACATGTTGTTTGTGATTTAACTTTAGCGAGTAAAGAGCATGCAATCTTCAAACAAACAGATGCAGATGTAACTAGTTTTGATGGAGGATATGGTTCTGCTTATTTAGCAAAAATGGTTGGGCAAAAGAAAGCAAGAGAGATTTTCTTTTTAGGAAGAAATTATTCTGCACAAGAAGCTTATGAAATGGGAATGGTAAATGCTGTAATTCCACATGATGAGTTAGAAGATACTGCTTACCAATGGGCTCAGGAGATTTTAGATAAATCGCCAACTTCTATCAAAATGTTGAAATTTGCCATGAACTTGACAGATGACGGAATGGTAGGGCAACAAGTTTTTGCAGGAGAAGCAACTCGTTTGGCTTATATGACAGAAGAAGCAAAGGAAGGAAGAGATGCTTTCTTAGAAAAACGTAAACCAGATTTTAGAAAAATCAAATGGATTCCATAAGATTTTATAAATCACATGTATAAATAATAACAGTTGACTTTTGTTGGTTAAATAATTAAAATTCAACTGGTAAGATGGTATTATTTTATGCAATTTATTCTAAGTTTTTATAAAATTGGATAAAATAATACCACTTTAAAATATAAGTTATTGTAATTCATTGTATTTTTGTGATGTTCTTAAAATCGAAGAGATATGAAAATACTTTGTATAGGAAGAAATTATACAAACCACATAAAGGAGTTACAAAACGAAAAACCTGAAGAACCAGTAATCTTTTTAAAACCGGATTCTTCAATACTACCTAAAAACAATCCTTTTTTTATTCCTTCTTTTTCAGATGATGTTCATTATGAAGTTGAGGTTTTGGTGAAAATCAATAAAGTAGGAAAATATATTGAGTCAAAATTTGCTCATAAATACTACGATGAGGTTGGATTAGGAATCGATTTTACTGCAAGAGACTTACAATCAAAATTAAAAGCAAAAGGTTTACCTTGGGAAATAGCAAAAGGTTTTGATGGTGCTACAATTATCGGAAATTTTGTTCCAAAAGAAAAATTTGAAAACTTACAAGATTTAAATTTCTCTTTAGAAAAAAACGGTGAGACAGTACAGGAAGGAAATACCAACCAGATGCTTTGGAAGATTGATGAGATTATAGAATATGTTTCACAGTTTTATACCTTGAAAAAAGGAGATATAATTTTTACAGGAACACCAGCAGGTGTCGGAAAAGTTTCAGAAAACGACGAACTAATTGGAAAGATAGAAGGAGAAGAGTTTTTAAAAGTAAGAGTAAAATAAAATGAGTAATAAAACCCCAATTTTTAAATTATACTCAAAGCAATCTCTTATTTTATTTTCAGTGATTGCTTCCCCATTTTTTGCTTCTTTTTTGATGGCTTCTAATTTGAAATCCATGAAAAAAGTTAAACAAATTCCGATGGTAATCTTATATGCACTTATTTTTACCTTTTTGGTAAACGGAATGATGGTGAATTTAGGAAGCTCAATGAGTTTATTTCTAATTATGGGATTAAACTTTTTAGGAGGAATCGTATTAAATACTTTTTTCTGGAATGAATATTTAGGAAAAGATATCACATATGAAGCAAAATCAATTCAGAAACCAGTATTGATTTTTGCATTGATGCTTGTTTTATTGATGGTGTTACAAGGTTTTATGATGAGAGCTTAAAAAAGACTTCAATTAAGAGAGTTGTATAACTTAAATTTTAATTCTCAAAAAAATAACAAAAAGGAAAGTGTAAAAGCTTTCCTTTTTTTGTTCTTTATCAAATACTACAAAATACGTAGCGGAAAATTCTCGATTTAAGGTTGTAATAATAGGAGGAGTGTTTTTGGGGAAGAAAATGAGAAAAAGACTTCTGAAAATTATGGAGATAAAAAAATTAGAATCCATTGTAATTTTAGATGCAAGTTTGAATGAAGAAGATTATGAAAAATCTATTCAAAATTCGGAACTAATTACTGATTAATGTTCGAGATATGTTTCATAACTTTGAAAGCTTATAATTTAGAAATAGAAAAAAGATGAATGCAGAAATAATTACCATAGGAGATGAAATATTAATTGGGCAAATTGTGGATACTAATTCCCAATGGATTGCCAAAGAATTAAACAAAATAGGAATTTCTGTTTATCAAATTACTTCTATTCAAGATGATACAAAACATATAACAAAAGCAATTGCAGAAGCACAAGAAAATGCAGAAATCGTAATTATCACAGGAGGGTTAGGGCCAACAAAAGATGATATTACAAAACATACGATTACAACATATTTTCAAGATTCGTTGGTTTTAAACGAAGAAGTGGAAACACATATCAAAAATCTTTTTGCAAAAATTAATTATCCATTTACAGAAGTTAACAGACAACAAGCTTTAGTTCCAACAAAATCAGAAGTTCTTTTCAATGAATTGGGAACAGCGCCAGGAATGTGGTTGGAGAATGAAAAAGGAATTGTAGTTTCTATGCCTGGAGTTCCAAATGAGATGAAAGGAATTGTTTCTAAAGAACTTTTACCAAAGTTGCAATATAAATTTGATTTACCTTTTATATACCATAAAACTATTTTGACTTATGGAATGGGAGAAAGTATGGTTGCAGATCGTTTGGAAACTTGGGAAGATGCACTTCCGAAACATATCAAATTGGCATATTTACCTCAATATGGAAAGTTAATGTTGCGACTTACGGCAAAAGGAGACAATGAACAATTTTTGATTGATAGTGTAGCAGAAGAAGTGGAGAAAATGCAACAAATTATCGGAGATATTATTGTTGGTTATGATGAAAATGAAACGATGGAAGCTCTAGTTGGGAAACTTCTTACAGAAAATAAAGCAACTTTAGCTATTGCAGAAAGCTGTACTGGAGGAAAAATAGCAGAAACGATCACTTCTGTTCCGGGCTCTTCGGCTTATTTTATTGGTGGAATTGTACCTTATAATGTTAAAATTAAGATTCAAGAACTAGAAGTTTTACAAGAAACTGTAGATAAATATACAGTAGTAAGTGAGGAAGTTGCAAAAGAAATGGCACTTGGAATTCAGAAAAAATTTGGAACAGACTATGCAATTGCAACAACAGGAAATGCAGGTCCAACAAAAGATTTAACAGATGAAACAGTAGGAACTGTGTATATTTCTATAGCTTCACCAGCTGGAATTTGTGTTGAAAAATTTAATTTTGGACAGCCAAGAGAGAAGGTAATTCACCGCACAACACTTAAGTCGTTGGAGTTACTTCAGAAAGAAATTAGAAAAAACATTTTGAATAGTTTGTAAATCGTTATAATTATTTTTAACTTTGCACCTCGTTTTGAGATAACACTAAAAACTGTTAAAGATGTCAAAAGTTTGTGAACTTACAGGAAAAAAAGCAATGGTGGGGAACAATGTTTCACACGCCTTAAATAGAACTAAAAGAAAATTCAATGCTAACTTAATGAAGAAGCGTTTCTATATTCCAGAAGAAGATAAGTGGATTACTTTAAAAGTATCTGCATCTGCTTTAAAGGATATTAACAAGAAAGGAATCGCTGCTGTAATTAAAGAAGCAAAGCAAAAAGGATTTTTAAAATAATTATTTGATAATTAAAAAATCGAATTAAGATGGCAAAGAAAGGAAACAGAGTGCAAGTAATCTTAGAGTGCACTGAACATAAAGCTTCTGGATTACCAGGAACTTCTAGATATATTACAACTAAGAACAAAAAGAACACTCCAGATAGATTAGAGATTAAGAAATTTAATCCAATCTTGAAGAAAATGACAGTTCATAAAGAAATTAAATAATTTTAAGTCATGGCAAAGAAATCGGTAGCATCGTTACAGTCTGGTTCTAAAAGATTAACAAAAGCTATTAAAATGGTAAAATCTCCTAAATCGGGATCTTACACTTTTGTAGAAACTATTACAGATCCATCACAAGTAAACGACTTTTTAAACAAAAAGTAATTTGTGAGAAAATATAATTTTAAAAAAGCTACTTTCATATAATTGAAAGTGGCTTTTTTTTTATATTTGTAAAGTTTTAGAATAAGATTTGTATTCATTTAAAGATTTTCAAAAAAACATACTATTTTACAGTTTTTTTGAAAATAATTGAAAAGCGAAGAGGATTGCTGACAAATTTTATTACCATAATTATTTAATTTCCCAAAGAAGAATAAAATGAGTTTTTTTAAAAAGTTATTTTCAAGAGAAAAAAAAGAGACCTTAGATAAAGGTTTAGAACAGTCAAAAACTACATTTTTCTCTAAGTTATCAAAAATTGTTGCTGGAAAATCAAAAGTAGATGATGAAGTTTTAGATGATTTAGAAGAAGTATTAATTTCATCAGATGTTGGTGTAGATACTACTCTTAAAGTAATTGATAGAATTGAAGATAGAGTTTCAAAAGATAAATATTTAGGAACTGATGAGTTGAATGGAATTTTAAGAGAAGAAATAGCAGGACTTCTTTCAGAAACAAATACTGGAGAAGCTGTTGATTTTGAAGTTCCATTAAACAAAAAACCTTATGTTTTGATGGTAGTTGGAGTAAACGGAGTTGGAAAGACTACAACTATCGGAAAATTGGCTTATCAATTTAAAAAAGCTGGTAAGAAAGTAGTTCTTGGAGCTGCAGATACTTTCCGTGCTGCTGCAATTGATCAGTTACAAATCTGGGCAGATAGAGTAGATGTTCCTATTGTGAAGCAACAAATGGGATCTGATCCTGCTTCTGTAGCTTTTGATACTTTACAATCTGCTGTAACACAAGACGCAGATGTTGTAATTATTGATACTGCTGGTCGTTTACACAATAAAGTAAACTTAATGAACGAGCTTTCGAAAGTGAAACGTGTAATGCAAAAAGTAGTTGGAGATGCTCCACACGAAGTGCTTTTAGTTTTAGATGGTTCTACTGGACAAAATGCTTTTGAGCAAGCAAAACAATTTACAAAAGCAACAGAAGTAAACTCTTTAGCAGTAACAAAATTAGATGGAACTGCAAAAGGAGGAGTTGTAATCGGAATTTCAGATCAATTTAAAATTCCAGTAAAATATATTGGAGTTGGAGAAGGAATTGAAGATTTACAAGTTTTCAATAAGTATGAGTTTGTAGATTCGTTCTTTAAATAAGATTGAAAAAACAATAATATTATAGAGTAAAAGTCCTGTCGAAAGATGGGACTTTTTTGATGCTTTTTATTTTGTAAAAGAAGGTTTGAAAAGAATGAAAAATTTTATAAAATAAGCCTTTTAAAATTTCTCATTTCTCAAAATATAATGAATAAAACGTATATTTGTAAAGAACCTAATTTAAGCAAATATGGAAGAGATTTTAGAAAAAGCCAATCTTTGGCTTTCTGACGCATTTGATTCAGAAACAAAACAAGAAATTCAAGATTTGATGGAGAATAATCCAGATAAATTAAAAGATGCATTTTATAAGAATCTTGAGTTTGGAACTGGAGGAATGCGTGGAATCATGGGAGCTGGAATTAATAGAATAAACAAATATACATTAGGAAAAGCTACACAAGGTTTATCAAATTACCTACACAAAAACTATCCAAATAAAGAATTAAAAGTAGCAATTGCTTACGACTGTAGAAGAAACAGTGATAAGTTTGCGAAAATCGTTGCAGATGTTTTTACTGCAAATAATATAAAAGTTTATCTTTTTGATGAAATGCGTCCAACACCAGAATTGTCTTTTGCAGTTCGTCACCTTGGTTGTGATGCAGGAATTGTGTTAACAGCTTCGCACAATCCACCAGAATATAACGGATATAAAGTTTATTGGAATGATGGAGCGCAAATTGTTCCTCCACATGACAAGAATATTATTGATGAAGTAAATAGTTTAGATTTTTCTGAAATTAAGTTTGATGGAAATGATAATTTATTAGAATATATCGCTACAGAAATTGATAATGCGTTTATGGAAGCTTCTTTAAACAATGGATGTTTTGCAGAGGCTGATAGAGAAAAATTAAATGTAGTTTTCACTTCATTACACGGAACTTCAATCAAAATTGTTCCTAAAACATTACAAAAAGCAGGATATACAAATGTTCATATTGTAGAGGAACAAATGGAGCCAGATGGAACTTTCCCTACAGTAGAATCTCCAAATCCAGAAGAGCCAGCAGCTTTAAAAATGGCATTGGAATTGGCAGATGAAGTGAATGCTGATATCGTTATTGGAACAGATCCCGATTCAGATCGTGTTGGAATTGCTGTTAGAGATTTAGACGGAAATATGATCTTATTGAATGGAAATCAAACAATGAGTATCATGACAGATTTCTTAATCAAAAAATGGCAACAAAGAGGAAAGTTAAACGGAAACCAATTTGTTGGATCTACGATTGTATCTACAAATTTAGTAAACGATATCGCTGCTAAATATGATGTAGATTGTAAAGTTGGATTGACAGGATTTAAATGGATTGCAAAAATGATCCGTGACAATGAATCTATGGAATTCATCGGTGGTGGAGAAGAAAGTTTTGGTTACATGATTGGTGATTTCGTAAGAGATAAAGATGCTGTGACAGCAACGCTTTTAGCTTGTGAAATTGCAATGGATGCAAAACTTAGAGGGTCTACTTTCTACAAGGATTTATTAGAGATTTATAAAGAGCATTCTTTCTACAAAGAGCACTTAGTTGCTTTAGTGAAAAAGGGAATTGAAGGAGCAGAATTAATCAAAGAAATGATGATTGATCTTCGTGAGAATCCAAAGAAAGAAATCGCTGGTTTAAAAGTGACACATTTAGAGGATTATGCTTCTTCTGAAAGAAAGAATATTATTACTGGAGAAGTAGAAACGATTGATGTACCAAAATCAAACGTGTTGATTTACTATACAGAAGATGGAAGTAAAATTGCAGCTCGTCCTTCTGGAACGGAGCCTAAAATTAAATTCTATTTTAGTGTGAAATTACCATTAGATTCTACAGAAAATGCAAAAGAGGTAGAAAAACAACTAGATGCAAAAATCAATGAATTTTGTAAAGAGTTTGGTTTATAAACCGTATTTTTGCACTTAACAATATTATATAAAGTCTATTCAAGTTATTGAATAGACTTTTTTTAACCAATTTTTTAAATTAAATGAACTATTTTAAAAAGATTCTGCTTTTTGCGAAACCTTATCGTAAATATGCAGTTTTGAATATTATTTTTAATATTTTTTATGCGCTTTTCAGTACGCTAGGATTCTTAGCATTAATCCCAATGTTGGATGTACTTTTTAAGCAAGAAAAACCACCAGTAAAAATTGCTCCAACATGGGAAGGAATTACAGGGATTAAAGATTTTATTTTTGATTATTTGAACTTCTACGTAACACAAATTCGTGTAGATTATGGTGAAAGTAGTACGCTTTTCTTTGTTTGTGGACTTATAGTTTCTCTATTTTTATTGAAAAATATCTCAAACTATTTTGCGATGTTTTTTATTACATTTTTGAGAAATGGAGTTTTAAGAGACTTAAGAGATACGACTGCAAAAAAAATCATACAATTACCAGTTTCGTTTTTTTCTGAAAAGAGAAAAGGAGATGTAATGGCAAGAATTACTACAGATATTCAAGAAATTCAATGGACATTTTTAGCGGTTTTAGAATTAGCAGTAAGAGAGCCTTTAAACATTATTTTTACATTGATTTCAATGATTATGTTGAGTGCTAAACTTACTTTGTTTGTATTTATATTTTTACCAATTTCTGGAATTATCATTTCAATGATCGGGAAAAAATTAAAAAAACATTCTGATAGAGCACAAAAAGAACAAGGTCATTTTCTTTCTTTGATTGAAGAAACTTTAACAGGATTAAGAGTGATTAAAGGTTATAATGCAGAGAAGAAGATGTCGAATAAGATTTTTACTTCTACTTCAAAATTAAACAAGATTTTGAATTCGCTATTAAATCGTCAAAATATAGCTTCACCATTAAGTGAAACTTTAGGAATTGCATCAGTTGCTGTAATTCTTTGGTTTGGAGGTCACATGGTTTTGGTTGAAAACACAATGGATGGAGCAACTTTTATCGGATTTATTACTTTGACTTATAATATTCTTGCACCTGCAAAACAAATCTCAAAAGCTTCTTATAATATCAAAAAAGGAAATGCTGCCGCAGAGAGAATTTTAGAGATTTTAGAAACAGAAAATACGATTGTTGATCCTGAACAACCTAAAGAATTAAAGTCTTTTGAGAGTGAAATTACTTTTGAAAATATTTCTTTTAAATATGATCAAGATTATGTTTTGGAAGATTTTTCATTAACGATTCCAAAAGGAAAAACAGTGGCTTTAGTTGGGCAATCTGGAAGTGGAAAATCGACTTTAGCAAACCTTATTACACGTTTTTATGATGTGAATAAAGGTTCGGTTAAAATTGACGGAAAAGATATTCGAGAAGTTACACAACATGATCTTAGAAGTTTGATGGGAATTGTAAATCAAAAAGCAATTCTTTTCAATGATACAATCAAAAATAACATCATGCTTGGTGTAGAGAATGCAACTGATGAAGAAGTAGAAAACGCTGCGAAAATTGCAAATGCACACGAATTTATCATGAATCGTCCAAATGGATATGACGATAATATTGGAGATTCTGGAGATCAACTTTCAGGAGGTCAGCAACAGCGTATTTCTATTGCGAGAGCAGTACTGAAAAATCCACCGATTATGATTCTAGATGAAGCAACTTCAGCGCTAGATACAGAGGCGGAAAAAGCTGTGCAGGATGCTCTAGAAAACATGATGAAAAACAGAACTTCGATTGTAATAGCACATAGACTTTCTACGATTAAAAATGCAGATTTAATTGTGGTAATGCGAAATGGAAAAATCGTTGAGAAAGGAACACATCAAGAATTAATTGCACATCAAGGAGAATATCATAAATTGGTGAATATGCAATCTTTTGACTAAAAAGAAATCGATATAAATTATTAAAAAGACTTCCTCGTGAAGTCTTTTTTGTTTTTGATAATTAAATAAAAGTAGTTGTGTTAAGATAATTTTTTGATTGTCAAGTTCCCCTCTTGAGAGGGGTTAGGGGTGTGTTAGTTTTATGCAAGAGTGCTTAAATTATTTGTATAAGATAATTCTTTGGGCGAAACCTTTTTCTTTGTTTTAAAAAAAACACAGAAAAAGGCCGGGCTTTTCGTTCCAAGTTTTCTCTTGTCAAAAAAAGAAATTCTAAACAATACGTGGGCTTCTAAGGTCGCCTCCGTTTGTCAAGAATTTCTAATTTTTGAAAAAAGAAAAGCTATTCACTACAATCCCTTTCGCAAAAGGAAAATATTTAAACAGGCTCTTAATTTTTAAACAAAATATAACCATTCAAAGAAGTTGCAATCAGTAGCCAAATAAAATAAGGTAAAATCAGAACAGATTTTAGTTTTACAGTATTCCAATAATGAAAAAGAAAATATCCAACTAGAATAGTTAAAGTCAAAATAATTACAAAACCAAAAAGCACTTGATGGTAATAGAAGAAAGTTGGGTTCCAACCAACATTTAAAATCCATTGAAAAACAAATAAAGTTATAAGTAGCGATTTATTTGTAGAGTTTGGCCAAAGATAAGCCAGGTAAATGCTAAAGCAAATCATAATCGTTGTCCAAGCTGCACCAAAAATCCAACCTGGAGGTGTCCAAGGAGCTTTGTTTAAATTTGCATACCAATCTGATGGAACACCTTTGCTTGTGAAAAAACTTCCAATTGCTAAAGCACCAAAATTTAAAATCAAAAAGAGAATTATTCTTACTAACATTTTTTTGAGTTTATGTACTCTTAAAAATAAAGAATATTAACAAAGTTTAGAAATGATTTTTATTTTTGTTGGAAATAATAAGATGGTATGAAAAAAGAAAAAAAAAGAGGTTACCTTCCGATAGAGTTTCCCGATTATGATAAATTAAATTGGGATATGGATTTGTCAATAAAATGTTTGGATGTTTTACGAATTAAAATTCCTCTTTGGTTTCCTGAATTTCCAAAGAATGCAGAATATGATTTAATATCTTACGAAAATCCATTTGGAGCACCTTATCCTGTAATAGGTATTCATTGCGAAGATGAAAATGATTTTAAGAAACTACCTAGTTTTATTGATTTATTTGATGAAATAGAAGAGAAAATTACAGATGAAGTTTTAAATGAAATTCTTGAAGCTACAAAAAATATTGATTCTATAACTTGGGAGAAACTAAAAGAAATAGGAACCTATAGTGAATCAGTAAAATTAAAGTAAAAAAAATAGCTTGATTTTCAAAGTCATACATATTGAAATTTTTCTCATAGAAAGATTCACTAAATTGATTCAAGAGACAGAATTTTGAAATATTAGTTTATTGATGTAAGCTTTTCATTCTTTCAATTAGAACAGAGTCACGAATTATTCTTGCGTTAAAATTTCCTTTTTTATTTGACTTGATAAAAGAAAAAGGATTAATTTCTGTATTGCCTAGAAAAACATCAATATGATTTCCTATAATTTTAGAACCTGTATCTCCGGCAAAAAAATAACCATCATGTATTTGTCGATTTCCATTTTCATCTTTATAAATCGTGTTTTTTGCTTCTGAAATAAAAAGAACAGAGCCAAAAGGAATTAGTTTAGGATCCACAGCAATTGTTTTAAAAGGTTTTAGGTTGAAATTTTGAACTCCTTTTCCATATCTAGAACTTTTTTGCCAAAGAACTTTTCCTGTTTTCTCGTAAGAATTGTAGTTTTCATATTTTTCACAATCACGACAATCGTTTTGAATATTTTCAGACCTTCCAAAATAATTAAAAATATGAATAGTAGTATCTCTTTTAATATAAACAGTTCCTTCTATACAAGCTGTACACCAATCACATAAATCTAATTTTAAACCTGTTTTTTCTTCCTTTTCATTTAATAAATCGATACCATTTTCTGAATGTTTTAGAGTTGGGATATAATAATAAGTAGCCCACAGTTCTAACTCTTTTTCTTTAGGTTTTTTGTCAGATTTAAAACTAAATATTGAAAATAAGCTTATTAAGGATAGGAATAATATTGAGAATTTTCTTTTCATTATTTTTTATTTAAAGCTTAAATAAACAAAAAACCTACACAAAATCATGTAGGTTTTTCATATTTATTGTTTTATCTATTTTTTTAAAATAGAATCTGCATTCGTTTTGCTTCATCTCGAAGATGATCTCTAAAATCTGGATGTGCAATGGAAATCAATAATTCTGCTCTTTCCATAGTTGATTTTCCTCTTAGATTTATAATTCCATATTCGGTTGCAATATATTGTACAGAATTACGAGTATCTGAAGCAGGACCGGAAATAGTTGGTACAATACGAGAAACTTTTCCGTGAGCAGCTGTAGATGTTGCTGCCAAAATAGAAACTCCACCTTTTGAGCGCTGAGCTCCTTCCACAAAATCTAATTGTCCACCAACCGTACTCCACTGATGACCAAGCATAAAATCAGAACTTACTTGTCCAAATAAATCCACTTCAATAAAAGAATTTAAAGAGAAAACTTTGTCATTTAAACCAATAATATATGGATCATTAATATATGAAGAAGGATAAGCTTCGATTCCAGGATTTAGATTTATATAATCAAAAAATGGTCGATTTCCTGCTGCAAGTGTAAAAACAGATCTTCCAACATTGATATTTTTATATTTATTTGTCACATTTCCTTTGATAATCAAATCTGCCATTACTGGAGAAAGTAACTCGCTATGAATTCCTAAATCATTGAAATTTCCAAGCTTCGCACAAACCGCATTCGGAACATTTCCAGCACCAATCTGAATTGTGGCTCCATCAGAAAGATGTTCTACAATATATTTTGCAATTTGATGGTCAACTTCTCTAGGTTCGTTATAAGGTGGCTCTTCAGGAAGTGGAATCGTATTTTCAACAATCGCATCAATTTCAGAAATATGAATAAAAGTATCTCCAAAAACTACAGGCATTTCTTCATTTACTTCTACAATTAACTTTTTCGCTTTTCGAGCAGCAGTAATTGTATAATCTCCATTTGTTCCTGTACTAAAATATCCTCCACTTGTCATTTTTGAAACTGTCACCATAAAAATATCGAGTCCAATATCTTCTGTCATCACTTGTGGAATCTGGTGGAAGTTTTCTGGAATATAATGAATGTATTTCTTTCCTTTTGCAACTCCTTTTTTTACTAAATCTCTTTCTACTTTTGTTGGATAAAAAGGATATAATAAAAGTCTATCCAAATATTCTTCTTTTAAAAGTGTTTCTTGCAAAGGTGTTGCAGGATGCATGTAATACAATTTCAATTCATCGATATCTTTTGCTTGCACACGTTTTTCCAATGCAGCGAAAAGAGCAGGGGGTTCAGACATTCCTAAACCAAAAGACATTTTTCCTTTTTTTGGAACTATTTTAATTGCCTTTTCTGGAGACATTAATTTTTGTTGATATATATCTTTATAATCCATGATTTTATTTTTTAATTGAATAGCATTTGAATTTTTTAAGAAATAAATTCTTCCGTTGTTTTAATATTTGCAATTTCAGAGAGAAGTTCAAACGTATATTTTTGTGCTTCTTCCGAACAACTATCTGCACAAGCATCTTGAATTATTGTCGTATTAAAATCCCGATCATGAGATTCTCTTGCGGTTGTTTGTACTGTTAAACTTGTAGAAACTCCACAAATAACCAAATGATCCGTTTTTAAAGTTTTTAATAAAAGAGCTAAATCTGTTTCATAAAAAGCATTGACACGATGTTTTGTAATGACAATATCTCCTTTTTGAAAATCGAGTTTTGGATGAAATTCAGTTCCCCAACTATCCAATTGATAAGCTCCGAATTCTTTAGCTTTACTCAATAATGAAGTTTCTACACCTACAGGACATTCAACATAAGAACTGGAAAATCCAACTTTTACAAAAAGAAGTGGAATGTCGTTTTTTCGACCAAAAGCAATTAATTTATTTGCGTTCTCAATCACATTTTTATCTTTTACTGCTTTAGCCGAATTCGCAAATTTGCTTTCTTCATTTACAATGTCATTTATGAAATCAATAATCAAAATGGTAGTTTTCATATGCAGACAGATTTAATTTTTATAAGAAACATTTGGAATAAATACATCGCCTTTCATAATTTTTCGAGCAGTTCTGTGATAAGCCAACTTTGTAAAGTCTGGATAATTTTGTCCTTCAACAGGTTTAGATTCTACAATCACAGGCATAATTCCTAACGGATGTCGGGCTCTTAAAGTGAAAGAATGAATATCAGGAGTATTTGCAACTTTATTAGAAACCGAACCTTCAATTCCACAAGAAGCTCCTAAACAAACCGAACCAGTTCCCGCCAAAGTTGGATGACATTTATTCAATAAAAACAAACGTATTCGAATATCTTCAGTTTCTGTACTTTCAGGTTCTCTTACAGCAAAAACAAGCGGAAGCAAAGGTGAAACATCATCAATTTCTTTCCAATCTTTACAAAATCCAATTTGTTCTCCAATTTTTCCACGAATTTCTCGAACTAAATCAAGAAGTTCTTTATTATTATCCAATTCAGGCTTTGACTCTGTACATTCAATTCCTAAATCTTTTGCATGTACAAAAATGCTGACATTAGCATAATCACAAACTGTAATTTCTACAGATTTTCCATTATCCAGTTTTAAAATATCTGTTACATTGCCAGTTGGTAAACATTTTCCTGTTTCGGCTCCAAGAGTCTTATGATAATCCATTAAAATACTTGCTCCAGTTCCAGGAACACCATCAATATGATAATCTCCCATAACTTGTGGTTCGCCATTGACAACCGGAACATGTAAATACAAAATTTTCTGGCTATTAGTATTGAAAACTCGAACAACTGTAACAGGTTCTACAGCTTTTACATAACCTTCAGCAATTGCAAAAGGTCCTACAGCAGAAGAAATATTTCCACAATTTGCACGGTAATCAATATTTGCTTTCAAAATTTCAGCTTGACCAAAAGTATAATCAATATCCGCATCTGGATTTGTACTTGGGTCAATCACAGCAAGCTTAGAAGTTACTAATTGTGCGCCACCCATTCCGTCAATTTCATTGATATCCGGATTCCCCATCATTCGCATTAAAACTGCGTCTCTTTCATGTCCAGCAGGAGGTAAATCTTCTCCTTTGACAAAAATTGCTTTGCTGGTTCCACCACGCATATAAGTGCAAGGAACCGCTAATTGTTGTCCACAATCTTTCATGATTTATAGAATTATCCGTTAATAGATTGTTGTGGTAAGAATTCTTTTTTCCAAACCAACATGGTTCTAGTTCCTGTATGAACTACAACTCCATCTTGGTTTTTTGTAATGATTTTAAGTTTTACGATTCCTTGTTTCGGTCTCGATTTTGATTCTCTCATGGAAAGAACTTCGCTTGTAACATAAAGTGTGTCACCAATTCTAACTGGATGAAGCGCTTTTAATTCGTCAAACTCAAAATTTGCGCTAGCAGAACCAGAAATTAAACGTGAAGAAAGTCCGATACTGATGCTAAAAACAACTAATTGTTCAATAATAACATCTCCAAACTCCGATTTTTTTGCATAGTCTTGATTGATGTGCATTGCGGTTTCAATTCCCATTAACATAGTCATCCACATGCAATCTGCTGAAGTAATTGTTCTACCATGATTGGATTCTATAATTGCTCCAACTTCAAAATCTTCATAGCATAATGAGCAAGTTTCAACATAGTGTTTGTCTCCAATTTTCTTTAATAATTGTGGTATTTTTTCCATTGTTGTTTAATTATTTAATAAAGTGTTCTATTAAATTTACTAAATAATTAATTGAAAATCAGTTTTTTAAAAAAGTAAAAAGTGTTGAAAATAAAATTCAACGCTTTTGTTTTTTTAATTATTTGTTTCAAAGGAAACAAGTCTTATTTCATGCTTTTGTTCAAGATCTATAACGGATCCAATTTTCATTAAAGTAAGTCCTACATCTTCAGAGAAATAAAAATGACTTTTTTTAAATAATATCGTCATCTTGTTTAAAAATAGAGATATAAACAAACGAAACAATTTTTTTTTTAATATTTGATATCTTTCATACTGAAAAAGTAAAATAAATAAGCAATAATTAGTTTAATAATAGTTTCTCTTTCAATTTTTTTTATTTTTGGGAAATATTAAATTATTTATATGAAAACCCCTTTTAAATTATTTATTATTTTTTTGATTCTTATTTCTACGATTCAAAGTTGTACAACAATTGATGATGGAATAACAAGAAGTGAATTTTCTCCGATTGGAGATTGGGAGCTAATTGCAATTAGAAATAGTACAACAGATGGTTGGGTAGAAGTAGAAGAATCGTTTCAGTTTTCTCTTTTTCCAAATTATAGATTTGTAACGAATGAATATGAAGATTGTACTTCAGGTATTTTTGAGTTAGAAAATCAAATGGTGAAAATGAATTATGATTGTAATAGTTTGGGAGAGAAAGAAGATGTTTTCGGATTTGTTGTAAATGCATATTATTTTGAAGATTTAGACATGGTTTTTTCGCCAAAATTTGGAGATTGTCAAGATGTGTGTTTTTATAAATTCCAGAGAATACCTTATGAAGAACAAGAAACTGAGTAAATAAAGTTTACTATAAGTTAGATAAAAATGAAATATTTCAAAGTTTTACTACTTTTTGCATGCATCTGTTCCTCTTGCTCTTATGATGAGGAAATAATTTCAGATGATTTGATTGGTGACTGGAAATTATCAAAAATAGAAGAATTTGATTCTGAAGAAGAAGATCCTGAATTGCCAATTGATTATATAGATAAAAATATTGTTTTTCATTTTGAACCAAATGGACAACTTGAAATTTCGGAGGATAATAATATTCTAGAGTATGGAAATTATTATTACGAAATAATTAGAGAAGGAGAATTTAATTATTTAGATATTGAAGGGATTCGCTGGGGATATGAAATTAATGTGTCAAAATTAATTCTTGATAGATCATTTGTCTATGGACCAAAAGTAGTTTTAACAAGATATCCATAGTTCCCTTTTAAAATTAAACGTACTTTTGCAGCAAATTTTAAGAAATGAGTAAGGATAAAAGTATGCAGCAACGTTTAGATGAATTACCAAAATTGTCTAAAGAATCTATGAAAGAATCTAAAAAGTACTTTTATAGATTAAAAAAGAGAGTACCTAAGAATTTAGATTTAATCATGTTAGACTTACATGAAGAAGAATTTAAAAAAACGGATTGCTTAACTTGTGCTAATTGTTGTAAAACTACAAGTCCAATTTTTACGGAAAAAGATATTCAGAGAATTTCTAAACATTTGAAAATGAAAGAAGTTCAATTTATTAAAAACTATCTTGAAAGAGATGAAGATGATTTTTATGTTTTAAAATCAAGTCCATGTACGTTTTTAGGGTATGATAATGAATGTATGATTTATGATGTTAGACCTAAAGCTTGCGGGGAGTATCCTCATACAAATCGTAGAAAATTTTTCCAATTAACAGATCTTACATTAAAAAATACAGAGGTTTGCCCGGCTACTTATTCTATTGTGGAAAAATTAAAACAAAAACTTCCAAAATAAATACTTAATTTTATTTGAAATTTAAAATGATTTTAGTTTAAAAAGTCAAATTTTAAAGATATTTTTTTGTTTTTAAATGGCTTAAAAAAGACTTCTAAAATCTAGAAAATTAACCAAGGAATAACTAAAATTAAAATAATAAAATCGCTACTTTTGTAAGCAACAACATAACATAATTTCGATGAAAAAATATACATTCACAGAAAAGAAAGATACACGTTCAGGATTTGGTGACGGTTTAACTGAATTAGGAAAAACTAACGAAAATGTAGTAGCACTTTGTGCTGATTTAACAGGTTCATTAAAAATGAATGAATTTGAAAAAAATCACCCTGATCGTTTCTTTCAAGTAGGTATTGCAGAAGCAAATATGATTGGAATGGCTGCAGGAATGACAATTGGTGGGAAGATTCCTTTTACAGGAACTTTTGCAAATTTTTCAACAGGTCGTGTTTATGATCAAATTCGTCAATCAGTTGCTTATTCTGATAAAAATGTGAAGATTTGTGCATCTCACGCAGGATTAACTCTTGGAGAAGATGGTGCAACTCACCAGATTTTAGAAGATATCGGATTGATGAAAATGTTACCAGGAATGACAGTAATTAATCCATGTGATTATAATCAAACAAAAGCTGCAACAATTGCAATTGCAGAGTACGAAGGTCCAGTATACTTACGTTTTGGTAGACCAAAAGTACCAGTATTTATGCCAGATGAGCCATTTGTAATCGGGAAAGCAATACAATTAACAGAAGGAACTGACGTTACTATTGTAGCTACAGGACACTTAGTTTGGGAAGCTTTACAAGCTGCGGAACAATTAGAAGAGAAAGGAATCAGTGCGGAAGTAATCAACATTCACACGATTAAACCTTTAGATGAGGAAGCTATCTTAAAGTCTGTTGCTAAAACAGGATGTGTTGTAACTGCTGAAGAGCACAATATCTTAGGAGGTTTAGGAGAAAGCGTTTCGAGAGTTTTAATCCAAAACAATCCAGTTCCTCAAGAATTTGTAGCTGTAAATGATAGTTTCGGTGAATCTGGAACTCCAGCACAATTAATGGAGAAATACAAATTAGATGATAAAGCAATCATTGAAAAAGTTGAGAAAGTTTTAACAAGAAAATAAATATTTAGAAACCCTAGTAATAATTATTTCAACATGAAGAGAATTTTAATGACGTTGGTGTTTGTAATTGGTGCTTTACAATTTACAAATGCTCAAATTGGTTTTGGAGCAAAAGCTGGTTTAAATTTTGGTAAAACAGGAGATTTTTCTGCAATTGGACAATCAATTAGTGCAGATAATAAAACAGGTTATAGTGCAGGAGTTTGGTTACGTGTTAAAGTTCCTGTGATTGGTTTATATGTTCGTCCTGAGTTATCATATGTTCGTATTAATTCTGAGTATGACGTAGCTGGAAAAAGAGATTATTCTTTAGATAGATTTGATATTCCAGTTTTATTTGGTACAAAGATTTTAAAGATTGGAAATATTTTCGTAGGACCTAATTTCCAATATGCTATCGGAAATGATTTCAAATTTGATGATATTAAAGAGACAGATTCAAGTGATTTTTCTGTTGGTTTAGTAATCGGAGCTGGAGTTGAATTAGGAAAATTTGGAGTTGATATTCGTTGGGAAAAAGGATTGTCTGATTCTACAATAGAATATATTGATAATAATTCAAATACAAACTTTAAGTTTGATAACAAAACAGAGCAAATTTCTATAAACTTATCTTATAGATTATTTGGGAAATAAAATAATATTTTAGAAAAAAGAAAAGCCTTTAGAAAATGTCTAAAGGCTTTTTTTATACTTTTTCGTAAAGGCTTTTTATTTAATTTTTGATTTTTGAAACCATAAACTACCTAAGTCTAAGCTTAGATTAAACATATGATAATTTTCTAGAATTAATCCGCTGTTTAAGCTTCCTTTTCTTCCTAAAGAATATCCGATATTTAATTTAGAAGGCGTTCTTTTATTTAAAGGAATTCCTAAACCAATATTGAAAGAATAATCTTCAATTTTCTCATTTTCAATCAACAAATTTCCAGAATCATAATTAAAACCAATACGATATTCAATTCGATCTTTATAACGAATTCCGTTAGCTTTTGGGATAAATTCTAAACCAAAACCAACAAAATCTTGGTTGATAAATTGACCAAAAGAAATATCCTGATTACTTTCTTTCCAGAAGCTCTTTTTATAATCTAGATTCACAGAAAATTGTTTTCCAAGCTTTTTATAAACTCCAACACCAAATTCAAAAGGCAATTTATAAGAATCTACATCACCTGTAGTTTCAATCGTTTCTTCTCCTGAAACAGTAACGTATTTATTTTGCTCACCACTTAATTTTGTAGGGAAACTTAGAGTACTTCCAATAGAAAAAGTTTCATTAATATCATATTGAAAACCAGTTTTGAACTGAACTCCTGCATAGTTTTCTTCTGTATCTACAGTTAGAGATTTATCTTCAATTAGACTAAATTCACGATTGTCAATTTTTCCAAAATAAATAGAAGTTCCTAAACCTAATCGTAATTTTTTGGTTATAGAAATTCCATAATTGATCTGAAAATTATTCAAACCTCCAGAACCATCAACATCTACAGTATAAGGTTCTGCACTTCCTTCTTGTTCAAATTTTAAATTATTAAAAGAGTATCCAACATTTGTATAAGGAAGAAGAGAAATATTCAGACCAGAATTTTTGCTAATAGGAAAAGCCAAAGCAATTCCTGAAAAATTACCTAAAGTTCTGTTTTCTTTTAAATCATTTTGTTCTAAAGTTTCAATTTGTCCTTTTACACCAACAGAAAAAAGAAATTTATTTGCCCCGATAGAACCAATAGAAGCAGGATTTGTCAAATTGATAAAATCACTTGTTGGCATAGCAATAGCCGATTTTCCTAAAGTATTTATTTTTCCTAAGGAAGAATTATTAATATCTCCTAAACCAAAAATTGAATAGGGTGAGCTCGTCAATTTATTACTTTGCGCAAACGAATTTGCTGTAAATAATAAAATTCCTACATAAAAATATATTTTATTCATCATCATAAAGAGCGTAAGTAAGTTCTAATAGAAATTTTTGATTTTCTGAGTTTGGATCATTTTCAAAGACAATTCTATCGATAGAATTTAGAAAATCAACAGGGAAAATTCCGATATAATAATTGGTAAAAGGTTCGTCTAATTTCAACTCCAAAAATTTAGTAATATCAAATTCATAGTAAACATTATTGAATTCAGAGTCTTTTTGATTTAAAATACCATATACAGGAATTTCATCTTTTCCTGAAGTTAAATCTTGAAGAATTAAATGATCGTTTCTGACAATTACCACTTTTAAAGAATCGGATAGCTGAAGATTATCATCAAAAGATCTTGCTTTTACTGGAAGTTTTAAATTTGCTTTTACAATAGTTCCTTCTCCAGGAATATCATGAATTCTTTCAAAATGTGGAACATCAATTTTTGTCAAAATACCAGTTCCTGCTTGAGAAAAAGCTAAATTTTCAGCATCTTCAGAAAGAATTTCATCTTTTACATTATTTAATCCGGAAAGAAAAGTATTGGTTTTGTCAACAGACATGTTATTAAAACTATTCTGAACAGTTAAAGGGAAATCCTTTTCAAATTCTTCATCACCAAATTCACTTTTGTTAGTATAATAAAGTCGTAGTAAACTTTCGGTAGAATAACCGATAATATTCGCATTTGAAGCTGCGTTATCTACAGAGATTCCTTTGTATTTCTCATAAAAATCCTGATCATCATTGATGTTATTCTCTCTAATATCCTCAAAAAGTTTTGTTCCATAATTATCGTTTAATCGAATATGAATCGAATCATTTTTATAAGGCTCAGGAAAATAGGAGTAAGTAGCCAAAGGACTTGAGTTTACTGCGAAATTATTTGTGTTATAATAATATTCATCTTCAATTGGTTTAATATCATCAATAACTTCTAAAACATTTAAGTGTTGAATGGAAAGCGTATCGTTGTAATAATATTTATCGTGTTTTAGAATTAAGGCTATAGAATCAAATCTACTATCAGAATTTATATCGTTGTAAGAAGAATAATCCAACTGCATATAATTTTTTGTAGAAACAATTCCAAGAAATTCATCGAGGTAAGAACCTGTCAAAAGTCGTTTTGTGTCTAAATTAATTGAATCAAGTTGTATAGTTGAAGAAGTAACCTTCATCGTGTCGATATGATAAATTTTAGTATCAGTTTCTATCCAATCTTCTCCAATTGTAAGAGGAGTACTGTCATCTTCTGCACACGAAACCAAAAGAATTACTATCAGAATTCTAAAAAAATATTTCATTGTTTTAAATTTTGACCAAAAGTAATTCTCTTTTAAAAGAAGCTATAAAAAGTTATATATACGCCCCGAAAACATAGATGAAAACGGATAATTTATCGATAAAGTTTTAAGGTGATTTTTGTCGATGAAAAACCAGTTTTTGTATAGAGAAAACAACGGTTTATCTATTAGATTTTTGCGTAGACTGTTTCAAAAATACATTTGCTTCAAAATTATTTAAGATGAAAAACAAAATAGCAGTTTTATGTATGCTTTTTCTTTGTTTTAATGTGGTAGGACAA
Organism: Aureivirga sp. CE67; assembly: GCF_015767245.1. Taxonomy (GTDB): domain Bacteria; phylum Bacteroidota; class Bacteroidia; order Flavobacteriales; family Flavobacteriaceae; genus Aureivirga. The sequence continues at coordinate 86,512 of NZ_JADOTV010000001.1, read as the reverse complement.
GATTTGGAATTAATGAAGTTTTCTTATGATTTACAATCTTTAGGAGATGTAGATTATAATAAATCAAGTTTAAAATTAAAACTTCCAACAAAAGTAGGAGAAAATTATTTCATTCATGGAATTGATGCAGAAGTTTATGATTTTTCTTACGATCAAAATATACTGATTAATAAATCTGAATTGTCAGAAGTATATAATTTCTCTTATGCTTTAAATTATTTTCATAAGCTTTCAGATGTTTGGAGTTTTCATACGTATGCGAAGATTTCCTTGAGTTCTACTTTAGAAAGTTCTGTTACTTCTTCTGATTTATTCCCTACTGGAGGTCTTTTTTTTCATAAAAGAAAAGGGAAAAAAAATGCTTTCTCACACCTTTCTTTAGGAGTAGCTTATACTGCTCGTTTCGGAAAACCAATGCTGGTTCCAGTAGTTCGATATACAAAGAAAGTTAATGAAAAATTTCTTTACACACTTGGTTTACCAAGTACGCATTTGAAATATAATTTTGACAAAAAGAGAAATGTAAAGTTTGGAGTAGAACTTTCAGGAATGCAAGCAAATATTTCAAATCCTTTTTTATATGAAGGGAAAAAAGCTTCTGATATTGCTTTAAATACAGGAACTCTTGGTTTGGAATATAATTATAAACTTTCAAAATCTTGGTCCATTTTTGGGAAAGCAGGTTATACACTTTGGAATAATTATTCGCTTTTGGATGATGATAAAGAAGAGGTTTACAATTTTGATACTACAAACGGTTTTTCATTTTCAACAGGAATCAAATTTAATTTCACACGATAAATAGAGATAATAATGAATAAGATGAATTTAATTTATAAAATAGGAATGTTACTGTTGGTAATTTCCTTTGTAGGATGTTCGGATGAAGATGATACAGAAATCGGAAATTGGGTGGAAAGATCTGTTTTTGATGGAATTCCGAGAAGTAGTGCAGCAAGTTTCACCATAGGAAATAAAGGTTATATCGGAACAGGATATGATGGAGATGATTATTTAAGTGACTTTTGGGAATATAATAGTGATGGGGATTATTGGGCGCAAAAAGCTGATTTTCCTGGAGTACCAAGAAGTTCTGCTGTTGGTCTTGCTATAAATGACAAAGGTTATATCGGAACTGGTTATGATGATTCTGTTGAGTTAAGTGATTTTTGGGAATACAATCCAGGATCGAATTCTTGGGAACAAAAGGCTGATTTTGGTGGTGGACAAAGAAGATCTGCTGTAGCTTTTGATGGTGCCGGAAAAGGATTTTTAGGAACAGGATACGATGGAACAAACGATAAGAAAGATTTTTGGAAATATGATCCAAACTCTGATACTTGGACTGAAATTGTTGGTTTTGGTGGAGAAAAAAGACGTTCGGCTGCTACTTTCGAGATAGATGGAAATATTTATTTAGGAACAGGAGTAAGTAATGGGATTTATAAAACAGATTTCTGGATGTTTGACCCAAACTCTGAAACTTGGACAAAAAAGAAAGATATTGATGAAGATATTGATGATGGTTATACAATATTAAGAGCAAACTCTGTTGGTCTGTCTGTTGGTGGATATGGTTTTTTTACGACAGGTTATAACGGAGGAGCTCTTTATAGTACTTGGCAATACGATCCTTTAGATGATTCGTGGGAAGAAACAACTGCTATTGAGGGTGTTTCTAGACAAGATGCTTCAGGATTTAATATAAACGGAAGAGCTTATGTGTTATTAGGTAGAACAGGTTCTTTGTATTTTGATGATAATTTCGAGCTGTTTCCGTTTGAAGAATTTGATGATGAAGATTAATTACAATTGAAATACTCTCATTAAATAATTTCGTTTTATTATTCGACTCATTCACTTTTGTTTTCATAATTATTATACTAAATGGTTTTTTGAAAGTGGATGAGTTTTTTTAATTCTTTTGTTTATGAAAAAAATAATGAAGTTTGTAGTTCTGAAAATTCTTATGGTTATTTTGTATTTCTCTTGCAATCAAAATACGAAAGAGTTTGAATTGAGCATAACGCAACAAAATCAAGGTTATGGATATGAAATTATTCGACAAGGAAAACTTTTTATCAAACAAGAACATATTCCAGTAATAGATTGTAAAAAATCATTTGAAACAAAGCAAGATGCAGAAAATACTGCAGAAACTGTTTTGAAAAAAATTAAAAATAAAAAGAGCCCAACCATTACAAAAGAAGAATTAGTTCGATTAGGAATTAATATAAATTGTAATTAATTTAAAGAAATTTAAAGTGAGAGAAATGTGGAAATTCATCAAAAGTAACGAGGTCGTTTTAAGACATGTCTTGATATGGTTAATTTTTAGTCTGGCCAGTATAATGCAGTTATACTATGTTACAGAAAGTATTTCCTACAGAATTTTTATCCGAATTGGTTTCAATATTATTTTATATTATATAAACTACCTTTTTCTTGTACCATATATTCTGATGAATAAAAGATGGTTGAGTTATATCGTTATCATTCTTTTTATATGTTTTGCTTTTACTTTTTTGTTTGAAAAAATATTTCCAATTCCAAGAAGGTTTGAATCTTTAATGAAAGCTGAACAATTTGGAGTATTAATGAAAGACTGGAAAGGACCTCCTAAAATTTTGACACATTCTATTACTTTTATCATGAATATGTTGTTGATTTTTATTGGAGTTTCCAATCGTATTTTTGAAGAATGGAATCAAACTGAAAAACGAAAAAAAGAAGCAGAGAAACAAAAAGTAGTTGATAAATTAGAGTTTTTAAAACATCAAATAAATCCACATTTTTTATTCAATTCTTTAAATAGTATTTATTCGCTTACTGTAAAAAAATCTGACAAAGCTCCTGAAGCAATTATTACACTTTCCGATTTGATGCGCTATATGTTGTATCAAACAGATAGTGAGTTTGTTCCTTTAGAGAAGGAATTAGATTATATCCGAAATTATTTTGAGCTACAAAAGCTAAGAATTGCAAATAACGAAAATGTAAAGCTGAAAATTGAAGGTGAATATTCGAGTTATAAAATAAAACCTTTAATGTTGATTTCTTTTGTCGAAAATGCTTTTAAATACGGAACCAATAATGCTGGAGAAACCAAAATAGATGTTCGAGTTTATATAGAAAAAGAACGTTTGTTTTTCTTTTGTGAAAACAATATTGGAGTGTTAGATCAAAAGCAAGAAAGTTACGGAATAGGTCTAAAGAATACTCGAGAAAGATTAGATTTGCTTTATCCAAAACAATATGATTTAAAAGTACAATCGGACAAAAAAACATACCAAATTGAATTAATTTTAAACCTGAAACTATGAAATGTTTGATTATTGATGATGAGCCATTGGCAGTAGATATCATAGAAGCTTTTACAGAAAAAATTCCATTTTTGGAAGTTGTTAAAACATTTAATAATGCGCTAGATGCTTTTGTTTTTTTAAATTCAAACAAAGTTGATTTGTTATTTTTAGATATAGAAATGCCAAATCTGACAGGAGTAGAAATGGTAAAATCTCTTCAAAACTCCGAAGTTCAGGTGATTTTTACAACAGCTTATTCAGAATACGCTTTGGAAGGTTTTAATTTAAATGCAACAGATTATTTGTTGAAACCAATTGCTTTTCCAAGGTTTTTAAAAGCTGTGAATAAAGCAAAAGAAAAATTTGAAGCCAAACAAGAAAATATTTCCACTCAAAATACTGTACAAAACAACCAAACAACTTCATTACCAGAATATATTTTTGTAAAATCAGAATATGAAAACCTTAAGATAAATCTTTCCGAGATTGTTTATATTCAGGGTTTAAAAGATTATATCAAAATTTATCTAAAAAATGCTGATAAAGCTATTTTAACGCTTTCTAGTTTTAAAGAAATATTGAAAAAACTTCCTGTAAATTTTCTACGAATTCATCGTTCTTATATCGTAAATGTTGATTTTATCAATTCAGTTCAAAAATCAAAGGTGATTATAGAAAAACAAAGAATTCCGATAGGAGAAACCTACAAAGAGGAAGTTTTTGAAAAATTAGGAATTTAGTTTTTTAGAAAGATAAACACGTTGATGACCTTCAGGGAAATTATCAATTTCTCCAAAAATCTGATAGCCATTTTTCAAATAAAAATCTTTTGCTTGAAAATTAAAAGTGTCCAACATTGAAATAGTTGCGCCTTTTTCTTTGGCAATGTTTTCAATATGTTTTAAAAGTTTTGAACCAATTCCTTCTTTTCGATAATTTTCTTCTACCCAAAGAATTTTAATTTCCAAACCATTCCAATAACCAATTCCACCTAAAACTCCACCAATAATTTCTTTTTCTTCGTTTTCCATATGAAATTCAAGAGGTGTCCAAGTAGGAGCAAGTGCAGCAACTTGCTGAAGATTATAATTATTGATTCCGTCTACGATTTTTTGAATTGAAGATTTATTACAAGTTTTTATTTCCATCAGATTTTTTTAAAATATTTTTTTCAAAAATAAATGATTATTGATAATTAAATGTCTTTTATCGCGTTGAAAATTATGTTAAGTAAGGTTGTTTTTATTAAATATTAAGCTTAAAAAATTAAAATCAAATAGAAATAAAAAAATGAAAAACTATTAGAGTAAATCCTTGAATTTAAAGGAAATTTTAATAAATTGGAACTTTCAATTTTATTTTGAAATTGATAATTTTAAGTAAAGTAAAAAATGAGGGGTTATGAATAAATCATTAAAATATATCGGGATAATTGGGGTGTTAGGTGTGACACTTACTCTTATCAATAGTAAGCCGTTAAATGAGCTAGAAGAATATGTAGGAAAGCGTGATACGGTAGACATCAATACAAGTAAATTGTATGAGATTAAAGCACTGAAAATTCCAGCAGATTTGAATTTTGCAGGAGAAAAAGTTCCTTTAGAAGAACATGATGTAAAAGAAAGAATTGATCGAGAGCTTTTGGTAAATACTTATTGGCAATCCAACGGACTTCTTTTAATCAAAAGAACGGAAAAATATTTTCCAATTATAGAACCAATTTTGAAAAAACACGGCGTTCCAGACGATTTTAAATATTTGGCTGTAATTGAAAGTGGTTTGATGAATGTTTCTTCGCCAGCAGGAGCAAAGGGTTATTGGCAATTGATGAAAAAAACTGCTAGAGAACTTGGTTTGGAAGTCAATGATAATGTGGATGAAAGATACGATATCGAAAAATCTACAGAAGCTGCTTGTAAATATTTATTGAAATCAAAAGAAAGATTTGGTTCTTGGACATTGGCAGCAGCAGCTTATAATGCAGGAAATGCTGGAGTTTCTAGAAGAATGAAAGCGCAGAAAGTAGATAATTATTACGATTTACTTTTGGTTTCCGAAACTTCTCGTTATGTGCCTAGAATTATTGCTGTAAAAGAAATTTTAGGAAATCCTTTCAAGTACGGGTTTAGTTACGAAGAAGAAGATTTGTACAAACATCCAGAGTTTAAAAGAGTAGAAGTAGATACTGCAATTACTAGTTTGGCTGATTTTGCAATTAAAATGAATACGAATTACAAGAAATTGAAAATCTACAATCCTTGGTTACGTCAGAGTAAATTGAACAATAAATCAAGAAAAAAATACACGATAAAATTACCTCAATAATTATAAATGAAAATGACAACATTATTATTAGCGATTTTAATTGGAGTTTGCGCAGGAATGCTAAGCGGATTAGTTGGTGTTGGTGGAGGAATTCTGATGGTTCCGATGTTTGCCTATTTTTTAGGACTTACGCACCACAATGCTCAGGGAATGAGTTTGGCTGTAATGCTTCCGCCTGTTACGATTCTTGCTGTGATGAATTATCATAAAAGCGAACCAATTGATTGGAAAATAGCAGCAGTGGTGGCAGCTTTTTTTATCATTGGTGGATTTTTCGGGTCAAAAATTGCTTTAGTAATCAATCAAGCGATGTTGAAAAAAATCTTTGGTGTGATTATGATTATAGTTGCTTTAAAATTAATCTTTAGTAAATGATAATTTTGCATTAAAGTTCGCTAAATATAAAAATATAATTTGCAAAACAGGAAATTCTTTAGGATTTCCTGTTTTTTGTTTAGTATTCTGATTATCAGGTTTTTATTTATAAAATTTTTTAATAAAAATTAAGATAATTGCTTGAAAATCCATAACTTAAGTATTGAATATTTATACTATCGAGTTATGATGGAATTTGAAAATAATAAATCTTTTTTAAAGAAATCAGAAGCTTTGTTTTATGTAGAATTGTTAAGTGATACAGCAATTTTATCTAAAAAAGGTAAAGAATTATTTATTGAAAAATTGAAAGAAGAAGATTTACTAACAAGGACAAAAATCTTGTATTTATTGGTCAATTTTTTTCAAAATGATTTTGAATATCGAACTGGGCTCAATATGTATGAGTCTTTGTTGGAAAAAAGAGAAGAGGGGAATATTATTGATGTTGAAAAAGAATTTGAGAAAAAATATTTTAATTCAAAAGCTTATAAAATTGAAGCTGAGATAGAAAATGAAGAAGTAACTTATGATGTTGAAATGGTTTTTTCTTTGGATGAAATTCCTTCAATTCAACTTGATGAAACCAATATTATTCACCCAAAAAGGAGTGTTTTAGGAAAAACAATTACAAGAACATTATTCGATTTACAAATTATTGGTTTGATTGATGATACTGTTTTAAATGAAGTTTTATCTAATATAGATAACGAACAATTATTTATCGAATCTGCCGTAATTGATTATGCTGCGAAAAAATTAAATGAAAAAGAAAATTATGGTTCGGAATATTTAAAACAACAAGAAATACTTAAAAGATTAAAGATAGAGAAATTCATGACAGAAGAAACTTACGCTGCTTTGTCTTCTAGTTATAAGAAAAATAAATTGAAGTCCATTTTTGAGGTTTTAGATTCTTGTGAAAATGTTTTAAAGTGGAGTAGTCCGGTTTATTACGAAAAAGAAGTCTTGATTAATCAATATTTTACGATTTTTAAAGAGTTAAGTAAAGTTGTAGATGGGTTTATTATCGAAGAATATTCTGTGAAAATTAGAAATGAAAAAGAAGATTCTTTCGAATTGGTTTTTCATTTCAAAGTTGATGGGCATTTTTATGGAACTGTAATTCCTGTTTTTATCTATTCTGGTGGTTATAAATTGAATTTATTTAGTCAGTTTTTAGATCCAGTAAATAAGTTTTTAAAAGAAAAAAATAGAGAAGAACTTTGCTTAGCGACTCAAAACTACAACCAGCAAACAGAACAAATAGATTTTTATTTTCTTTCTATAAATTACAAACAAAGAGAATTATTAGAGCTTTGGGAATATAAAAATCATTTTGATTTTATTGGAGGAGAAGGTTTCGATCGTGTTTTTTCCCCATCAAAAACGCAAAAAGGGATTATTCTTTTGGAAGAAATTGGTTTTTTTGATCAATTGACTAAAGATGAAATTCGAATGGGAATTCGGAATTGTATTGAAAATACTGTTTCAAGTTTGGAAGAAATTATTTCTTACTTTCCAAATACAATGTTTTGTTTTCCTGAAATAATGACTGATTTGGAAAGACCTTACGAGGAAGAAGTACTTCGTTTTTTTGATTTTTTAGGAACAGATTATTTTCCAGAACATATATTGGATACTTTTACAAATCAAGAGTTAGAGTCGTTGTTTTCTTTTGAGTTAGATGGAATCAAATATTCGAGATTGAATAAAGTAGAAGAAGATTATTTTGATATGGGATATCGAAGCTTGATCATAAATTCGATAAAAGGATTGGGTATAAATTTGATTTGTTTTGATAAAATATTTTATTTGAAATTATCCGATTCGCAAATAGAAAAATTAAAAGTAGAATATCCAGAATTTTGTGAAAGATTGACTAAAATATAGAGCTGATGAGAAAAATATTGATATTATTTATTGTAGGAATGTTGTTTTCTTGCACGGATAAACCAAAACAGAATGTTAAAAAACAAACTATGAAAAGATATATTACAAAAGATAATTTTTTTAGAGGTTTTTTGTTTAGTGAAATTAAAAAATCAATGAGTTTAAGTGATTTTGAAATTTCGAAAGTAGACACGGATTCAATTATTTTTCATCAAGAAGTAGACCCAATTGAAAATATTTACGGTAGTCCTTTAGGAAATGATACAATTCTATATTTTGTTACTTATTCTGCAGGAAGTGGAGCATATAAGCAAATCTTACCATTTTGGATTCAGGGAAATAGAAAAGTTGAATATGTGAAATTTCCACCTGTTACTGAAACAGATTATATGGGACATGATTCAATTTTGATGAAAAATGGAAAGATTTATAGATCGTTTCCAACTTATAAACATAATGATACAAACGTAAAACCTACTGGAAAGGTGAAAACATTGATTTATAAACCAGAAATTATAAATGATAGTTTATTCTTTAAGATAGAATTACCTTAAAGTAATATTTGTAATCGAGTTATTCCCAAGTTCTCTATTCATCATTTCGATGATTTTTTGCTTACCATGGCTAAGTTCTTCTCTTAAAACAGAAGAAGTTAAACGGACGATAAGCGTTTTTCCTTTAAGTTCTACTCTTTCTGTGTAGGAATTCACACCATTTCCCATGATTTTTACCCAAGCTTCTTGCGCATTTATTTTTACAAAACCTCTTGTAAGATTGTTTTCGCTAATAAAAGCATCCATTAAATCTTTGATAGAATAAGAATCGTTTTGTCTTTTTGCCATGGTGAAATGAATTTTAAAAGAAAAACCTCTCCGAGATTGGAGAGGGAATATTATGCAAAGTAACGAATTATAATTGAATTATTTTATAGGATTGATTCGTTTCTTTTACTACTTTTTCAGTTCTTTCATAATGTGTATCGCTGATAAAAATTTGACCAAAATTAGAATCATTTACCAGATTTACGATTTGCTGTACTCTAGTTTCATCTAATTTATCAAAAACATCATCTAAAAGTAAGATTGGCAAACGCTCTGTTTGTGCTTTGATAAAATCATATTGTGCTAATTTTAAAGCAATCAAATATGTTTTTTGTTGTCCTTGAGAACCAAATTTCTTAATTGGAAAACCATCAATTTCAAAAGATAAATCGTCTCTTTGAATCCCAACACTTGTATATTGAAGAACTCGATCTTTTTCTAAAGATTTTTCTAAAAGTGTTTCTAAAGATTCTTCGTTTAATTTTGATTTATAAACCAGAGAAACTTCTTCTTTATTTTCAGAAATAATTGCTTGCCATTTTTTGAAAATAGGAATGAAATCCTCCATGAATTTTGTTCTTTTTTCATGAATAATCTTTCCTAAGTCACAGAGTTGTTCGTTGTAAATTTCTAGGTTTAATGGATCGAATGTTCTGTTTGCAGCAAAATATTTTAGCAAAGCATTTCTCTGAGAAATTACTTTATTATAAGAAATCAATGTTTGAAGATAATGTTTATCTAGTTGAGAAATTACTCCGTCCATGAATTTTCTTCGGCTTTCGCTTCCTTCTACAATCAAATCTCTGTCTGCTGGCGAAATAATAACCAATGGAATAGAACCAATATGTTCTGAAAATTTATCGTAGTTCTTGCCATTTTTCTTTAATATTTTCTTTTGTCCTTTTTTTAAGCTACAAATAATTTTGTCCGAATGGTCATCCATAAAATAATCTCCTTCAATCATGAAAAAATCCTGATGATGACGAATATTTTGAGAAGCAATAGGGTTAAAATAACTTTTAGCAAAGGATAGATAATAAATCGCATCCAGTACATTTGTTTTTCCAACACCATTATTCCCAACAAAACAATTTATTTTTGATTCAAACTCAAAAGTTTCTGATTCAAAATTCTTAAAATTAAACAATGTTAATTTTTGTAAATACATAAACAAATTCCCTATCTTAAAATAAATCGCAAATTATTAATAATTTTGATAATAATGTGTTTTTACTTTTCAATTAAAAAAGCTACTTTTGCGCTTACTAAATTAAAAATAACATATGGCAACGTACAAAAAAAAACCAAGTAAGGAGAAAAAAGTAGTTGTTGAACAAGAGCAACCAGAAATCGAAGAACACAGTACAACAGCTGAGGTTTTTGATACTTTAGACGAAACTGCTAATAAATCAGAGGAGTTTATCATGAAGAATCAGAAGGCTATTTATGGAACAATTGGTGTTGTCGTTGTTTGTGTCTTAGGATATTTAGGATATCAAAAATTTGTTTCATCTCCAAATGAAACAGAGGCTGCAAACGAATTAGCTTTCCCAAAACAATATTTTACAGAAGCAACAGCAAATGAAGTTGCAAATGATTCTTTATTAAATTTAGGATTAACAGGAGCTGATGGAAAATTAGGTTTCTTAGATGTAGCTACTGAGTATTCTGGAACAAAAGCTGGAAACTTAGCAAACTTTTATGCAGGAGCTTCTTATTTAAAAATGAAAGATTACCAAAAAGCAATTCAATATTTAGATGCTTTTAAAGCAGATGATGAGATTGTTGCACCTTCAGCAATTGGAGCTATCGGAGATTCTTTCGCAAATTTAGAGCAATTATCAGAAGCACTTTCTTACTACGAAAAAGCGGCTAAATTAAAAGTTAACGAATTCTCTACTCCATTATTCTTATACAAAGCTGCATTGACAGCAATGGATTTAAAAGAATACGCTAAAGCAGAAAAGTATTTCACAGAAATTAAAAATAAATATCCATCTTCTAACGAAGGAAAAGATATTGAGTTATATATAAATAAAGCAAAATTTGCACAAAAATAATATATAATGGCAACAGAAAATTTATCAAAATATGATAAATCAGCAATCCCAAATTTGAATAACTATCGATTTGGGATTGTTGTTTCTGAATGGAATTCAGATATCACAGAAAACCTTTGTCAGGGAGCAATTGACACTTTAAAAGAGCACGGAGCAACAGATGAAAATATTATTCGTTGGAACGTACCTGGAAGTTACGAGTTAATCTACGGATGTACTAGAATGGTAGGAACACAGGAATTAGATGCTGTAATTGCTATCGGAAATGTAATCCAAGGAGAGACAAAACATTTTGACTTTGTATGTGACGGAGTGACACAAGGAATCAAAGATTTAAATGTACAACAAGATATTCCAGTTATTTTCTGTGTATTAACAGACAATACAAAGCAACAATCAATCGATCGTTCTGGAGGTAAATTCGGAAACAAAGGTATCGAATGTGCTGTGGCAGCTATCAAAATGGCAGTTTTAAAGCGCGAAACTGAGTAAACTTTAACAGATTATACTTGGTATAATATTTGAGTACTTTTACTGAAATAAGTAACTTTGATTTATCAACCGTAAAAACTTAAGATTATGTTGTTCAATGCTTTTAAACCTCGCTCAAATTACGTTTTTGACTACAAACCTCGTTATTACGATCCAAGAAAGGAACGTCTGGACGATTTGAAGAAAAAATATGAGAAAAAGGATGAAAAAACGGTTAATTCATCTGATAAAGATTTTAAAGTTACTCTTTCCAAGAATAACCTAAAAGATGATTGGAAACGATCAAAAGGTTCGGTTGTAGATAGAGGAGCTAATAGAAGATTAGCTCTAATCATTACAATCTTAATTGCGATTGCAGCTTATTTACTTGGATTTATATAAAAAAATTAATGGCAGATATAATACAGTTACTACCAGATCATGTGGCAAATCAGATTGCTGCAGGTGAAGTTGTGCAACGTCCTGCTTCTGTTGTAAAAGAATTATTAGAAAATTCTATCGATGCAGGTTCTTCGGATATCAAATTAATTATTAAAGATGCTGGGAAAACACTGATTCAAACCATAGATAATGGGATAGGAATGAGTGCAACAGATGCTAGACTTTCTTTTGAAAGACATGCAACTTCCAAAATTAAAGACGCAAAAGATTTATTTTCTTTAGAAACAAAAGGTTTTAGAGGTGAAGCTTTGGCTTCTATTGCTGCGATAGCTCACGTAGAGCTTCGTACTAGAAGAGAAGAAGATGAGTTGGGAACTTTAATCAAGATGGAAGGAAGTGATGTTATAAATCAAGAAGTGATTTCAACAGCAAAAGGAACAGCGATATCTGTAAAAAATCTGTTTTATAATATTCCAGCGAGAAGAAATTTCTTAAAGTCGAACACTGTGGAAATGCGTCATATTGTAGACGAATTTCAACGAGTTGCTTTGGCACATCCTTCTATCGCTTTTTCTTTATATCATAATCAAAGTGAAGTTTATTATTTACCAAAAAGTAATTTAAGACAAAGAATTGTTGCGATTTTTGGTAATAAGACAAATGAAAAATTGGTTCCTATTCATGAGGAAACAGATATAATTACAATTACAGGATTTGTTACAAAACCTGAATATGCAAAAAAGAAAAGAGGAGAACAGTTCTTTTTTGTGAATGATAGATTTATAAAAAGTACTTATCTAAATCATGCGGTGAATTCTGCTTTTGATGGTTTGATAGCGAAGGATGCATTTCCTACATATTTTTTATATTTAAAAGTACCACCACAGAGTGTAGATGTTAATATTCATCCGACCAAAACTGAAATTAAGTTTGAAGATGAAAAAACATTATACGCTATTCTAAGATCTACAATTAAACATAGTTTAGGACAATATAATATTTCACCAGTGTTGGATTTCGATAGAGATACTTCAATGGATGAGAGTTTTGGTTCTAAAGAAAATTCGGTGAGTTCTCCAACCATTAAAGTAGATCCAAATTTCAATCCTTTTGCAGAAGGAAATCAACAAAGTTTTTCTAAGAGTTATAAGCCAAAGCAAACAAATTCTTGGGAAAGTCTTTATGTAGATACTACACCTTTAGAGCAAAAAGAACCTTCTACATTTGAATCTAAAATGGGAGGTGCTCAAAATGAACCAGCAAATTTATTTGAATCAAAACTTGGTAATGAATCTATAGAAACACCGACTACTTTTGAGTCGAAGATGGGGAGTTTATCAGATGATGATACATCGAATCTTTTCGAGTCGAAAATGGGAAATAGTTCTGAAGATTCTCATACTACTTTTGAATCAAAGATGGGAAGTTTACCAGATGAAAATCCGAATTTATTTGAGTCGAAAATGGGGAGTGATTCTGAGGATTCACACACAACTTTCGAGTCGAAGATGGGAAGTATGTCTGAAGATGATTCTAATTTGTTTGAATCGAAAATGGGAACTTCTTCTGATGATTTTAATGAGCAACTTTTTGAAAGTAAACTAAGTTCGGATATTACTTCTTTTGATCAGAATGAAAAAGAAAATGTAACATTAGAGTTTACATCGCATAGCGAATTGGTTCCAGAAACTCCAACATTATTTGGAGAGGAACAAAACATAAATGTAAATAAAACACATCAAGTTCATAAAAAATACATTGTAAGTACAATTAAATCTGGAGTGATTTTTATCAATCAGCAATTGGCACATCAGCGTATTTTATATGAAGAGTATTTAGAGAATATTACAGTAAAAGAAGCTACCAGTCAGCAACTTTTATTTCCATTGGAAGTAGTGTTCAATAAAATTGACATTGAATTAATAAAAGAAATTCAATTAGATTTAGAAAATATTGGTTTTGTATTTGAAAGTATTTCAGAGGACACGATTATGGTTTCTGGAATTCCGACAAGTATTACTGAATCTCAAGTGCCGATAATTATCGAGCAGTTATTGGAAGATATTAAAAATGAAGTTCCTGAAACAAGCTTTAGCCAATTAGATATTATGGCAAAAAGTTTGGCAAAAAGTTTAGCAATAAGAACAGGAAGTATTTTGACAAATAAGGAGCAGGAAGAAATTGTGAATAAACTTTTCTTATGTAAAGATCCGAATATTTCTCCGTTTGGGAAATCCACTTTTATTTCGGTATCTTTAGATGAAATTGATAAAAGATTTAGATAGATGTATAGAATGACCGAGGCTGTAAAGCATTTGATTATCATTAACGTTTTATTTTATTTAGCTACAAGGTTTGTAAATCCTGGCTTGAATAATATTTTAGCTCTGCATTTTCCATTAAATCCAGAATTTGGTTTTTGGCAATTTGTTTCTAGTATGTTTATGCATAATCAAATGTCTATATATCATATTTTGTTTAATATGTTTGCTTTATGGGGATTTGGTACTTCTATGGAACAAGAATGGGGAACTAAAAAATTCGTGTTTTTCTATTTTTCAGCAGGAATTGGAGCAGGAATTATCTATACCTTGGTAAACTATTTAGGGTATTCTACAGCATATAATGAATTAATTGATAGTGGGTTAAATAATATGCAAGTAATGGAATTCTTAAATTCTAATAGATATAATGCAGGGATAGATTATTTAAATCAAAATATTAAAAATCCTTCAATAATTAATTCTTTAAATAATAGTTCAAGTTTAGCAGATGCTTATGCTAATTATAATAGTTCAGCAATAGGAGCTTCAGGAGCAGTTTATGGTGTAATGGTAGCATATGGATATTATTACCCTAATGCTAAATTATCATTGATATTTCTTCCAATACCAGTAGCAGCTAAATATTTTATACCAGTATTAATTCTAATGGATTTATTTATGGGAATTTCAGGGTATAATTTTGGAATAGCAAATTTTGCACATTTAGGAGGTGCATTGTTTGGTTTCATAATGGCATATTATTGGAAAAATAATAGTTTTAATAACAAACGTTGGAATTAGTAAATGAATTTAGTTGAAGATATAAAACATGCTTATCATAAAGCTTCGGTAAATGAAAAAATAATTTATATAAACATTCTGTTTTTTGTTTTTTCATTATTGTTTCAAAGTTTTTTTCAAAATTGGGTAGCTCTTCCAGTTTCTTTTTCTGAGTTTTTGAAGAAACCTTGGACAGCTATTAGTTATGGTTTTGTTCATTTTCGATTCTTTCATATTTTATCGATTCTCTTAGTTTTATATTATTTCGGAAATTTGTTCTTAGATTTTTTTACGCCTAAAAAATTTCTAAATTATTATTTTCTAGGATTATTATCGGGAGCTGCGTTTTTCCTTGGTTTTTATGCGATTAATCCTAATCATGTAATAATGCCACTTGGAGGAGCATCTGCTGCTGTTTCAGCAATTTTGATTGGTATTACAACGAAAATTCCACAATATTCATTTCATATTCGATTTATTGGTCCTGTTAAAATCTTATTTATTGCATTAGTTTGGGTAGGATTAAATTTAGTTCAACTTGGTACACCTGATGCAGGAGCAGCAATTGCACATTTAGGAGGAGCGATTTTAGGATTTGTTTATACTAAGGCTTTAAATAATAATATTGATATCGGGAAATGGTTTGAAGTAAGCATGCAAACAATTTTTTCTTTTGGAAGAAATTTAAAGAAACCGAAATCACATTTGAAAACGGTACATAAATCAACTAAAAAAGCATCTAACAAATCTGTACCAAAAAGTTATTCACCAAGAGAACGTCAGAATAAAATAGATGCGATTTTGGATAAAATTAGCAAATCAGGATACGATAGTTTATCGTCCGAAGAAAAAGAGTTTTTATTTAACGAGGGAAAAAAATAGCGATGAAAAATTTATCATTTTTTGATAAAATAATGTTTATTTTAAATAGTATTGTAGGAGCTGTTCTTTTGATTTCCTATTTATTACCATTTATAAATCCTATTCATTTTGCTGCACTTTCTGCCTTTAGTCTTTTTGTTCCCGTACTTATTTCGGTTAATTTAATCTTTTTAGTATACTGGCTTATTCGAATAAAAAAACAAGCAATTCTACCAATATTTTTGTTTTTAGTTGGTTTGCCTATTTTCCCTTCTTATTTTAAAATAAATAAAAAAGAATTAGTAAAGAAAGAAACTTCTATTGAAGTTATGAGTTATAATGTTCGAATGTTTAACTTATATAAATGGCTTCCAGAAGAGGGGATTGATAAAAAAATTGTAGATTTTATCAATGAAGAAAACCCAGATATTATTTGTTTTCAAGAATATCATCCTAATGAGAAATTAAAATTAGATTATCCTTATAAATACGTCAAAATTCACAATAAGAAAAATAATTTTGGGCAAGCAATTTTTTCAAAACATAGAATCATGAATAAAGGAGTTCTGAATTTTGATAAAACTAATAACGATGCCATTTTCGCTGATATAAAAGTGGATACAACCATTTTGCGAGTTTATAATATTCACTTAGAATCTTTAAAAATTAACCCATCAAAACAAAACTTTGGAGAAAAAGATGGGAAAATGCTTCACAAACGAGTGGCAAGTGCTTTTGAAAAACAAGGAAATCAAGCAATCAAGGTTTTAAAACATGAGCAAAACTCTCCTTATAAAACAATACTTTGTGGAGACTTTAATAATACACCATTTTCTTGGGTTTATTATAAATTGAAAGGAACTAAAAAAGATGCTTTTATTGAAGCTGGAGAAGGTTTTGGTAAAACATTTAATTATCCGTTTCCTGTAAGAATTGATTTTATTTTGGTAGATGATTCTTATGAGGTAGACGATTTTGAAGTTTTTCCTTTGAACTATTCAGATCACTTTCCGATTTCTGCCAAAGTTGAATTAAAATAAAAAAGAGACTGTAAAAAACAATCTCTTTTCGATATCTTGGAAAGATAAAATTAATATTCTGTTTTATCTTCTTTTTCCGACCATTTTTGGAAAGGCTCTAAAGCGATGTTTCTTCCGCACTGCTCGAAAGGAATACTTCTTTCTTCGTATGGTAAAGGAATTTCTTTATAAATAAACTCATCATCAAAACCGATGTTTGCAGCATCAATTTGGTTACTTCCATAATATACTTTCTTTGGTCTTGCCCAATAAATAGCTCCTAAACACATAGGACATGGCTCACAAGAAGTGTATACAATACAATCGTCTAACTGAAAAGTTCCAAGGTTTTTACATGCATCTCTAATTGCTGTTACTTCAGCATGCGCAGTTGGGTCATTTGTAGAAGTAACTTTATTGTTTCCTCTTCCTACAATTTCTCCATCTTTCACAATGATACATCCAAAAGGTCCACCTTCATTGTTGTTCATTCCATTTAAAGCGGCTTTTACTGCTTCAGACATGAACTTTTCATCAATATTCTTACACATATTTCTTCGTAAAATTTTTTAACACACAAAGCTAAAGTATTTTTGATTAAATCCTATAATTTTAACTATTGAAAATCAGAATCGAATAAAATTATATTATATAAAATTTAATATATCATTAATTAATTGTTATGAAATACGTTTTTTAGCTTAAAAAATGATTAATAATAGAAATTCTAATTTTAAAGTTAAAAATATTTTAGTTATGTTAAAGTGTTTAAATCCAATAGAATATTAAGAGGTTTAGTGAATAGAATTTAATATTGAATTTAAAATTTGTAATAAAAGTCGGAATATGTAAAGTTTTGATTTGAAGAAATATAAAAAGTAAATTTGCGTTAAATGAAAAGCTATAAAAAATAACAAATTAAAAATTTATTAATTATGAAAAAAAATGTACTTATTTTAATTCTTTCTGTTTTCTTTTTAAGTTGTAGTTCTGATGATGATGATACTACTTCAACAACACCTATTGACAGTTATTTAATAGGTAAAGGAGATTTAAGCGGAACTGGAGCGGAAGGAGTTGAATTTCAAAAAAGAGTAATTTCAGATAATGAAACTTGGATGACATTGATTGACAAAATGGATTCTGTAAATGATGTTTCAAGTAATTTCTCCGAAAAAGATGTAGATTTTTCAAAATATATGATCATCGTATATATTGGAGATGTAAACTCATCTGGGGGAGGTTCTAATTATGAGGTTTCTATATATTCAGACTCACAAAGTATTTTTGTTGAAATGACACAAGATATTTCTGAAAATACAACAACAGCTCTTTCTCAACCATTTTATTTAGCTAAAATTGATAAATCTGAAAAAGAAGTTGTTTTTAAATAATAACGAAAAGTTTTAAATGTTTATATAATTTAAACTATTTTCGCCGAAAATAACAAAATTATATAACATGAAAATCAAAAATACTAAGTTATTATTACTACCTGTTTTTGTTTTGACTCTAATGAGTTTTGCAATTCAAGAAGATTGGTATACGTTTAAATCCAAAAAATTAAATTTTCAAATTGAATTCCCTGGAAAGCCTGCAGAAGAAAAAGAAAATGTAGTGGAAGGACCAATGAATATAGAAATGGTTGCTCTTTCATATGAAGCAGAATCAGAAGATGCTGAAATTTGGGTTTATCAAACATTGTATTCTGAATATCCTAAAAAATTTGCTAAGGAAGTCAGTCAAGATGTTTTTTTTAAAGGAATGATTGATGGAGCTAAGAAAGAACTAGGAGGAGAAATTTTATCTCAAAAGGAAATTTCATATGAAGGATATCCTGGGAGAGATATAAAATTCAGTTTTATGGATGGATTAGGAGTTTTCAGTATGAGAGTTTATCTAATAGAGAATGAAATGTATACTATGCAAGTTATTTCTTCTGGAGAAAATCAGGATAGTAAATTAAAAGATAAGTTTTTTGATTCTTTCAAATTATTAAAAAAATAAGGGTTAAAACTCTATGTAAAATTAAAACAGTATTTGGTAAAACTAAATACTGTTTTTTTTGTTTTGTATATCAATATAATACTATTTTATCTTTTTTTTTAAAATAGTTTTTTGATTTAGAATTGCTTTTTTTATATTAATAGTGTAGTGTCTTAAAGAGATTTAGAGGTGTGCAAGGTTTGTTTATTTGTTTTAAAAATAGCGTTTTAATGTTAAAATAGTATTAGTATGAGTTAGTATCCTAGGAATTAATTATTTGATAACATTTAAGTGATGTTTATTTAATATTAAATAATTAAATCAGTTGTGTTGGGGGAGTACATTTGCCAAAAATGTAAAAATTATATGATGAAAAAAACAAAATTGACCCCTAAGTTTTTATTTATTTTGTTGAGTATCTTATTTATGTCGAATAAGATAAACGCTCAATGTGAACCACCAACCAATCCATCAGTTACTGAAATTGGTGATACCTACGCAACATTTAATTTTACGTACGGAAACTCTACTACATCTTCGGATATTGCAATTGTTTCAGAAGGTGAAGCTCCAGGAAGTGTTTTTACTTCATATATTTCTGGAGATGCAATAATTCAAGGGAGTTTAACAGCAGGAACAACATATGATTATTATGTGAGGTCAAATTGTTATACTATTGGAGAAAAAAGTGAATGGGTAGGTCCAATCACATTTACAACTCTTGGAGGAGATACAGCAAGTTGTTTACCTCCAACAGGTTTAAATTTCACAGATATTACTTCATCTGGAGTTACATTAAATTGGACAATAACATCTTCCGATAATGTTGATTATGCAGTTGTTGCGAATGGAGCAGAAATTACATTAAACGATATTGTTTATGGTTTTGGTAGCTCTGAAGCAGTGTCGAGCCTTACACCAAATACTACTTATGATGTTTATTTAAGAACATTTTGCGGAAATGAAGTAAGTGAATGGACAGGAGTTCAGTCTTTTACAACTTTAGAGTCTACTTGTCCTGCACCTTCAGATATTGTTGTTACAGAGATTACAGAAACTAGTGCAAAAATTACATGGACAAAAGCTGTTGGAGATGATGTATCATTTTCACAATATTTAATAAAAGAAACTTCTTTAGGTTTACCAGCAAATGATGTATTTAATGCAGTAATTAGTCTTGGAGGAACAACAGAAGAGATTGTTCAAAATTCACTTCAAGCTGCAACAGAATATAGTGTTTATGTAAAAACGTATTGTACGGATGGAGAAAATAGTGAATATGCAGAGATAGTTACATTTACAACTCTTGGAGGTGAAACTACAGATTGTGAATTACCATCGGATCTTTCAGTTGCAGATATCACGGAAACAACAGGTACATTAACTTGGGATACAAACGGAAATACTTCAGAGTTTTTTGTTTACCAATCTACAGATGCTGCACCAACAGAAGATTCGTTTGGAACATGGGTTTTACTTCTAGGAGGAGATATTGCTACAGAAAATTTAACGGATCTATTACCAGGAACTGAATATACTGTATATATCAGAAGTATTTGTGATGATGTAAAATCGGAGTTTGTTGAATATACTTTTACAACTCTTGGAGGTGAAACTACAGATTGTGAATTACCATCGGATCTTTCAGTTGCAGATATCACGGAAACAACAGGTACATTAACTTGGAATACAAACGGAAATACTTCAGAGTTTTTTGTTTACCAATCTATAGAAGCTGCACCAACAGAAGATTCGTTTGGAACATGGGTTTTACTTCTTGGAGGAGATATTGCTACAGAAAATTTAACAGATTTATTGCCAGGTACAGAATATACTGTGTATATCAGAAGTATTTGTGATGATGTAAAATCGGAGTTTGTTGAATATACTTTTACAACTTTAGAAGAAGAAACTGCAGATTGTGATGCAGCAGATTTACCATATGTTTTTGGTTTCCCTAATGCAAATACAGATTGTTGGGAATTAAATGCAAATGATGCAAGTACTGATACTTGGGCAACTGTAACTTTTGCAAGTAATATTTCTGATGGAGATGGAGGATCTATCAAATATCAAAATGATACGGATACACAAGCAAATGCTTGGGTATATTCAAGAGGAGTAAATTTAGTTGCTGGTCAAACAATTGAAGTAAAGTTTGATTATAAAACTAAAACAAATCCAGAGAAATTAAGAGTTACAATTGGAACTGAAAAAGCAGAATCTAATCAAGAACAAAATGTGATCTGGGATAATAATGGAGGAACTGAGTTAACTAATACAGAGTTTGAAGAAGGAGTAGGAACTTTTACAGTTGTAGAATCAGGAGTTTATTATGTTGGTTTAAATTGTTATTCTGGAGCAGATTCATGGAGATTATTTGTAGATAATATTAGAATCACTGAAGTAGAACAAACATTAGAATGTAACGTTCCAACAAATGTTATGATTTCAAATATTACGGAAACTACAGCAACTGTAACATGGACAACCGGAGGAGCAGATTCATGGGAAGTAATCGTTGTTGCTTCAACAGAAGCTATGCCAGATTCAGGAGATGTTGTTTCAGAAGCAACTTATAATGCAACAGGATTAACAGAGAATACAGCGTATAATGTTTATGTAAGAGATCTTTGTGATACAGATGTTGTAAGTGAGTGGACAGCAGTAGAAACTTTTACAACATTAATGGAGTGTAATGTTCCAACAAATGTTATAATTTCAGATATTACAGAAACTACAGCAACTGTAACATGGACAACCGGAGGAGCAGATTCATGGGAAGTTATCGTTGTTGCTTCAACAGAAGCTATGCCAGATTCAGGAGATGTTGTTTCAGAAGCAACTTATAATGCAACAGAATTAACAGAGAATACAGCGTATAATGTTTATGTAAGAGATCTTTGTGATACAGATGTTGTAAGTGAGTGGACAGCCGTAGAAACTTTCACGACATTAATGGAGTGTAACATTCCAACAAATGTTATGATTTCAGATATTACAGAAACTACAGCAACTGTAACATGGACAACCGGAGGGGCAGATTCATGGGAAGTTATCGTTGTTGCTTCTACAGAAGCTATGCCAGATTCAGGAGATGTTGTTTCAGAAGCAACTTATAATGCAACAGGGTTAATGGAGAATACAGCGTATAATGTTTATGTAAGAGATCTTTGTGATACAGATGTTGTAAGTGAGTGGACAGCAGTGGAGACTTTCACAACTGCAAGCATTGGAATAGAAGAAGATTTTATCAATAACTTCAAAATGTATCCAAATCCTGTATCGAATACTTTTACGATTAGCTTTAACCATGTTATAGACAATGTAGAAATCTATAATGCTATTGGACAATTAGTATTCGAACAAAATGTAAATGCGAAATCAATTAATTTAAATGTTGAGAATTTTGAAACTGGAGCTTATACTTTAAAAGTTCAAACACAAAATAAAGTGTTTACACAAAGATTATTGAAAAAATAAATAAGTTTTAAGTTTTTATCTAAGAGAGGGTTGCATTGAAAGATGCAGCCTTTTTTTATGAATTATAATATGATAAAAGAGTTTTTTTGTTAAAAAAAATAGAAAATTCAATTTTGTTAAACCTTAGTTAAAGTTAAGTTTTACAATACCTATGGAACAAAAAATGAGTTAGAAATTAGGTAACTTTGAGACACTCAAAAAATAAAAATATCATATTATGAAAAAAGTTTTAAGCTTATTAGCTGTTGCTATTATTGGAGGGTTTATTTCATTAGGCTCATATAAACTATTTTTTGACAAGAATGAAAATATTTATAAAAATGAGATAGAAGCAGCCCCAATTGTAAGAACGAATTATTCAGCAATTCCAGCTGAGCAAACTGATTTTACTACAGCAGCACAAGAAACAGTAAATTCTGTAGTACACGTAAAAAATACTTCTGTACAAACAGTAAGAGATCCTTTTGCAGAATACTTCTATGGTAGAGGTCAGGGAAGTAAACAATTTGAGCAAGTAGGAACAGGAAGTGGAGTGATTATCTCTGCAGATGGTTATATTGTAACAAATAATCATGTGGTTGCAAAAGCTTCCGAAATTGAAATCACACTTAATGATAAAAAGCAATACAAAGCTAAATTTATTGGAGCAGATCCACAAAATGACATTGCTCTTTTAAAAATAGATGCAAAAGATTTACCATATATCACTTTCGGAGATTCGGATGCGGTAAAAGTTGGTGAATGGGTATTAGCTGTAGGAAATCCTTATAATTTGACTTCTACAGTAACTGCAGGAATTGTAAGTGCAAAAGCTCGTGATCTTCATGGGAATAATAGTACAGAATCTTTTATTCAAACAGATGCTGCGGTGAATCCAGGAAATAGTGGAGGAGCTTTAGTAAATACTAGTGGACAATTAGTTGGAATTAATACAGCAATTACTTCAAAAACTGGATCGTTTGTTGGTTATTCTTTCGCAGTTCCATCAAATATTGCAAAGAAAATTATCGAAGATATCATGGAGTATGGAGACGTACAACGTGCTTATTTAGGAATTTATTTTGAAGATTTAGATGCTGAAAAAGCAAAAGAATATGATTTACCAACTGCACAAGGAATTTTAGTTCGTGAGGTGATTGACAAAGGAGCTGCACAAGAAGCAGGAATTGAAGATGATGATATCATTGTAAAATTAAACAATGTAAAGATTACTAAGTTTGCAGATTTCAGTGGACAATTAAATGCTAAGCGTCCTGGAGATGTTATTCAAGTGACAGTTATTCGAGATGGAAAAGAGATGACGATACCTGTGAAATTGAAAAATAAATTTGGTAAAGAAGGAAAAGGAACAGATGATTATTTAGGGTTCTATATTGGTAAATTAGATGAATTATCTAAGAAAGAACAAATGAGATATCGTATAAATTATGGTTTAAAATTCAATGAGGTTACAAACCAAAATTTATCGAAGAGATTCGGAGTAGAAGAAGGAGATATTCTTTTAAGTATCAATGGAGAAAAAATTAAATCTGTAGGGCAAGTTGAAAATATTCTAGAAAATAGTCAAAATAAAGATTATGTTGTATTAGAGATTTTAACAAAACAAGGAAAAATAGAATACGTTCCTCTAACAATGAGGTAAAAATAGTTATTAGTTATAGTTTAAAAATCGTCCAATGGGCGATTTTTTTATTTTTAAATTTTTGTAGTAATGCAAGAAATCTTATTTTTGGCGCATTATTAAAAATAACACAACTGTAATGTCAAATAACGAGATATACGAAAAAGAATTATCATTCCAAGCAGATAGAAGAAGAGCTACTGTGGAGCTTATCAAAATTATCAGTGATCTTTGGTATGATAAAACAATTGAATTAGTGCTTTTTAGAAATCAATTGATAGATAGAAATGTAAGTGAGATCTTAAACTTAGTAGAGTATGCTAGTGATTTCGTTGAAAAACCAATTTCTATTTTCGATACGGTTGAGGTAGCAAAAGCTATTAGTCAATTAGATTTACCACCATCAAAATTAGATATCGGAAAATTAGTTTACGAATATCATTTAGATGGAAACGATAATGCAAGTGTAATTGAGTTTATTTCAAATGAACTTAAAGACGCAAAATCTTCGAATGAAATCGAGCCAAAAGATGTTGTATTATACGGATTTGGTAGAATTGGACGTTTATTAGCTCGTGAGTTAATGACAAGAACAGGTAGAGGTGGACAATTACGTCTTAGAGCAATTGTAACAAGAGGTAAAGTTGATCAAACTGTTTTAGAAAAGAGAGCTTCATTATTAAGAAATGATTCTGTACACGGAGATTTCCCTGGAACTGTAACTGCTGACGTTGAGAAGCAAGCTTTAATTATCAATGGTACAACTGTACACGTAATTTCTGCTAACGCTCCAGAAGAAATTGACTATACACAATACGGAATTTCTGATGCTTTAGTAATGGATAATACAGGTGCTTTCAGAGATAAAGAAGCATTAAGCAGACACTTACAATCTAAAGGTGTTGACAAGGTATTATTAACTGCACCAGGAAAAGGAATTCCAAACATCGTTCACGGTGTAAACCACTTAGAGAATGATCCAAACGAGATCGATATTTTCTCTGCTGCATCTTGTACTACAAATGCAATTACTCCAGTATTAAAAGTAATCGAAGATAACTTTGGAGTGGTAAGCGGACACTTAGAAACTATCCACGCTTATACAAATGATCAAAACTTAGTTGATAACATGCATAACAAATACCGTAGAGGTAGAGCTGCTGCATTAAACATGGTAATTACGGAAACAGGAGCTGGAAAAGCAGTTTCTAAAGCATTACCATCTTTAGAAGGAAAATTAAGTTCAAGTGCTATTCGTGTGCCAGTTCCTAATGGATCTTTAGCTATCTTAAAATTAAGATTAGAAAAAGAAACTACTGTTGAAGGAATGAATGCTGCAATGAAGAAAGCTGCATTAGAAGGTGCTTTAGTAGAGCAAATCAAATATGAGATGAATAACGAGTTAGTATCTTCTGATATCGTTGGTACAAATGCTCCATCAATCTTTGATAGTAAAGCTACAATCGTTACTGAAGAAGGAAAAGATACTGTAATCTACGTTTGGTATGATAACGAGTATGGATATAGCCACCAAGTAATGCGTTTAGCGAAGCACATCGCAAAAGTAAGAAGATATAACTACTATTAATAGTTAGAATATATAAGATCAAAAACCCGAAGTGAATAACTTCGGGTTTTTTCTTCTAAAAACTTCTATAAATAAAAAACTGGATTAGATCAATTCGTAATTTTTAATCTTCTCTGAAATATGTTTAAACAAAAAAGCCATTTCTGAAGCTACTCGCATATTTAGAGTTGCATATTTTTCTTGTTTTAAAGCGGTATTATCATAGTTCTTCGGGTCTTCATAAGGCAGTTGAAAGTATTTGATGCAATCCGTAAAAAGTGGGCATTTTTTCTCTACAGTATCACAAGTCGTAATTGCGATATATGGATAATTATTAATTGCATCATCAATAAGTTTTGAAAAAACAACAAAAGGTTTTTTACAGTCTTTGTACGAAACAATATATTCAGGATTTTGATGATTAAATGTTTTTAAATCAAAATGAAAACCAACTTCCTTTAAAGATTTTATGGTATTTCTATGAAAAGCCGTTGCCATCGTTCCACCAGAAAAACACTCCATATTTGGAATAGAAAAATAATTGATAGCATAATTTCCCCAAACCTGAGCAAACTGGCTTCTTCGGGAGTTATGAGAGCAAATAAAATTTATATTTACACAATTATTTTCTAAATATTCATCTAAAATCGCTTTCGAAATTAAATTAAGAGTATCTTTTCTTTCTTCAGAAATTTCTACATCATTTTGAGAAATTCTAAAGAAGTTTTCCGTATTGACTTTCATATATCTTATTGAGAATGTATTTTTGCATAAAAAAACTAAATATTTGTTTTTTAGATATTGTCTAATAATTATTAAAAAGTTAAGAGTTGTGAAACTTAAAAAAGGAGATGTTGTTGCCGTAATTGAAGACTCTTTTAGAGGAAAAATTAAAGAAATAAAAGGAGAGAAAGTTACGATTATAACAGAAGATGATTTTGAAATAGTTTATAATAAAGAAGACTTAGTAAAAATCACAGAAGACCAGAAAGAACTAGCGAAATACCGAGATATAAAGAATAAGAAACTTTCACAGAAATCAGATGATTATGTGAATAAGAAAATTTTGAGTAAAAGTAAATTGAAATTTCCGAGTAAAGAAAGAGCACCAAAACATACGATGGAAGTAGATTTACATATTGAAAAATTGATTCCAAAATATAAAGGAATGTCCAATTTTGATATTATGAGTATTCAACTGGAAACAGCAAGGCAAAAAATCGAATTTGCCATTGATAAAAAGATTTCAAAAATTATTTTTATTCACGGAATTGGAGATGGTGTTTTGAAAGAAGAATTGAAATATCTTTTTGGAAGATATCATGTGGATGTAAAAGATGCTTCTTATCAAAAATATGGTTTAGGTGCCACAGAAGTTTATTTATACCAAAGTAATTTCAATAATTAAAACATAAAAAGAGCTACTAAAGTGTAGCTCTTTCTTTTTCTATTGCTTCCAAAATTCTTTTTCCCCTAGCTTTATAACCAGCGGAACCATTTGGCATATTTTTTTCTAAAATATTAATTAACTCATCGGTAATCCAATCTTGCGTATTTCTAAAAACAAAAATTGTTTGCATGGAATATGCCTCCACTGCAACTTTTCGATCTGAAATCATCCAATCAAAACAAACTTCAACAATCTTTTCAATCTGATCTTCTTTTAAAGCGGATTTTCCATTACTTTTCATAAAATCATAAGCCAATAATTCGCAAACTTTCGCAAGTGGTCGAACTATAGTATCGTCTTTTGGTTTTTGTACATTGTCTAAAAATAAATCAAGATTATCATAAATAGGAGCTCTATTCTCTTTCGTAATCCATTCTAGACACCAAGAAGCTTTTTGACTAAAATCTTTATTATTTTCAAAAATAGTTTCTAGCAAACTTTTAAATAATTCAGGTTTTTTAGAAATCTCTTCCGCAGCTTTACTTCGATATTCTCTTTTCGGATTTTTTATTTTGCTTAAAATTGCCTCTAATTCTTTTCTTTTTGAATCCATAGTTTATACCGTAAAATTATCTTGATCATTTAAAAACTGTAGCTTATTTCTAGCTTTTTTCATTGGATCTTTTTGAAGTGTGATGGTTTTAATTTCTTCTTTATTCGAATTTTCTTCTATCAAATTATTACCAAAATAATCTAACACTGCCGAATCTCCAGAATGATTTATTTTATTTCCATCCAAACCAACTCGATTCACTCCAATAGTATAACACATATTTTCGATCGCGCGAGCAATTAATAATTGTTTCCAAGCAAAGTTTCTTCGCTCTGGCCAGTTTGCTATAAATATTAAAACATCATAATTTTCCGTGTTTCTACTCCAAACTGGGAAGCGTAAATCATAACAAATCAATGGACAAATTCGCCAACCTTTATAATCAAAAACCAAACGATCATTTCCTCCACTATACACTCTATGTTCACCAGCTAAAGTAAAAAGATGTCTTTTGTCATATTGAAGAATATTTCCATCAGGAAAAACTGCTAGAAGCCTATTATAATATTTAAAATCATCTTTTATAATCAAACTTCCTATCAATAAAACATTTTTCTTTTTTGCTTCTTTTTGCATCCATTCTACAGAATTTCCGCTCATCTCTTCTGCAAAATAATCAGGATCCATCGAGAAACCAGTTGTAAACATTTCTGGTAAAATAATGATATCTGTTTCTTCTTCAATAGAAGCAATTTTTTCGGAAAACATTTCCAGGTTTTTCTGTTTATTTTCCCAAAACAACTCCGTTTGAATATAGCTTACTTTCAATTCCATTGTTGTGTTATTTTCTTTTGTGTGAATTTAAGTTTTTCGTTTTAATTTTAAAATGTTTCTCTTGTTTTTTCTTTAAAAATTAAAATTGACTGTTTTAAGAAAGAGTCTCTTTTTAGTTTGATTTTTTATCAAGAAAAAAATGAATATTTTCACGGTTGGTTTAGTCTAAAAATATACTGATTGTCAAGTTCCCCTCTTGAGAGGGGTTAGGGGTGTGTTTTAGATTAAATAAAATTTTCTCATAAAACTTTAAACGTGAAAATGAATAAGAATCTAAATTAGAATTGATAATTTTCTTCATTAATTTTAAAAGATATTATTTCCTTGATTTTATACTGAAAATTATAAGATTAAAGCTAATCTGATATTTACAAAGAATTTACAAATAATTAATATGTGTATAAATTTCCGTACTTTTGCACCGACTTTTAAACACTTAATAAAAAATGTCAGTAGCAAAAAAGCAATATAAGAGAGTTACTACAAATTCAGTTATTGAAATGAAAGCTAATGGAGAAAAAATCTCTATGTTAACAGCTTATGATTATACAATGGCTAAAATTGTAGATGGAGCAGGAATCGATATTATCTTAGTAGGAGATTCAGCTTCAAACGTAATGGCGGGTCACGAAACAACATTACCAATTACTTTAAACGAGATGATTTATCATGCAAGTTCTGTAGTTAGAGCTGCAAAAAGAAGTTTAGTAGTTGTAGATCTTCCTTTCGGAACTTATCAATCAGATCCTAAAGAAGCACTTCGTTCTGCGATTCGAATCATGAAAGAATCAGGAGGACATGCTATCAAAGTGGAAGGTGGAAAAGAGATTAAAGAGTCTGTAAAAAGAATTTTAAATGCTGGAATTCCTGTAATGGGGCATTTAGGTCTTACACCACAATCTATCTATAAATTCGGAACATATACTGTTAGAGCAAAAGAAGATGCAGAGGCTGAGAAATTAAAAGCAGATGCTAAAATGCTTGAAAAAATGGGATGTTTTGCTTTAGTTTTAGAAAAAGTTCCTGCGAAATTGGCTCAAGAAGTTGCAGAAAGTATTTCTATTCCAGTAATTGGAATTGGAGCTGGAGCTGGAGTAGACGGACAAGTTTTAGTAACACACGATATGGTTGGAATGACACATGAGTTTAATCCAAAATTCTTAAGAAGATATTTAAACTTATATGAAGAAATGACTGGTGCTTTCAAACAATATATCGATGATGTGAAGTCAGTTGATTTTCCAAACGAAAAAGAACAATATTAATTTATTGAAAAACATAAACTTAAATCCTAACAATTTTTCTGTTAGGATTTTTTATTTTTAGGAAGAAATATTTTATTGAAAAATGTTTAAGCTATTTTTAAAGATAGATGAGAAAGTTCCCCTCTCGAGAGGGGCTAGGGGTGTGTTACAGATTAAATAAAACTCTCCACTAAGAATTTAAACTGATAATATTAATATCGAGAAAATAAAATATTTTATTTAAAAGAAAAACAAAACCAAAAAATGAAAGTACTACATCTAGATACCAATCATCCACTTCTTATAAATCAATTAAAAGATTTAGGATGTGAAAATGTTGAAAACTATAAAGGAACGAAAAAAGAAATTCTAGAAATCATTAAAGATTATGATGGAATTGTAATTCGTAGTAGATTTTCGATTGATAAAGAATTTATAGATGCAGCTACAAATCTGAAATTTATCGGAAGAGTAGGAGCTGGATTAGAAAATATTGATGTAGAATATGCAAAGTCAAAAGGAATTGAATTGATTTCTGCACCAGAAGGAAATAGAAATGCTGTAGGTGAGCATGCTCTAGCGATGATTCTTGCATTATTCAATAATTTGAAGAAAGCAGATTTAGAAATTAGAAATGGACAATGGCTTCGAGAAGATAATCGTGGAATTGAGCTGGATGGAAAAACAGTTGGAATTATCGGTTATGGAAACATGGGAAAAGCATTTGCTAAAAAACTAAGAGGTTTTGATGTAGATGTTATTTGTTATGATATCAAGCCAAATGTTGGAGATATGAATTGTCGTCAAGTTTCTTTAGAAGAACTTCAAGAAAAAGCGGATGTACTTTCGCTTCATACGCCGCATAATGAATTGTCGAATAAAATGGTAAATGCTGAATTTATCAATAATTTCAAAAAATCATTTTATTTGATAAATACAGCGAGAGGTTCTGCCGTAGTTACAAAAGATTTGATGGAAGCAATAAACAATCAGAAAATTTTAGGAGCTTGTTTGGATGTTTTAGAATATGAAAAATCTTCTTTCGAAAATTTCTTTGAATCTTCAGACTCTGACAATCCATATTTTAGAGAATTAATTTCTTCAGATAAAGTCTTGCTTTCTCCGCATGTAGCAGGTTGGACTGTAGAAAGTAAAGAAAAATTAGCACAAACAATTGTTGATAAAGTAGAAAATAAATTTTTTGAGAAAAAAGATAAAGTAGAAAACCAAGAAAAGCAAATAACAGGAATTGGAGGAGTTTTCTTCAAAGCTGAAAATCCTGTTCATTTAAAAGATTGGTACAAAGAAAAATTAGGAATCGATGTAAATGAATACGGAGCTTCTTTTGTTTCCAGAGATTTGGATAATCCGGATAAAAAGACATTTTTACAATGGTCTACTTTTCCAAAAGACACGGAATATTTTAATCCAAGTCAAAAAGAGTTTATGATTAATTATCGTGTAGCTAATTTGGAAACATTTCTAGAAGAGTTAAAATCAAAAGATGTGACGATTGTAGGAGGAATTGAAGAATACGAATACGGAAAATTCGCTTGGGTTTTGGATAGTGAAAATAATAAAATTGAACTTTGGGAACCGATAGATTCTCATTTGTTGTAAAAATCAAATAGCCTACTTTATGGAGTAGGCTAATTTTTTATTGATATTCTAAATAAATAGATTTTCTTCTTTCATTATTTCAAGAGCTTTTTCAGTTTCACTCATTCCTTTGCTAAGAGAACCTGGAAGTAAAATCATCCTCTTTTTAATTTTATTGTTTTTATCTTCAAAGAAAACTTCAAACCTAGAGCGTGTAATAAATAAATTAGCTTTTTTAAATTTGATTTCTTTTATTCTATTTCGTTCAATTATTTTAGTGCTAGAATTGTTAGTGCTTTGTGTATTTCCTATAATCAGCAGTAAACCGAAAATTCCCAATAAAGTTGCAGAAAAATAATGTTCTATTTTAAAACTCTCATAACTCAAATAAAAAAATAGGATAGACATCAATGCGTATAGAATTAAGCTTTTTATAATGTTGTTCTCTGTGCTGAGATTAGATAAGTTTTCGATAGAATTATTGTTTGTAAAAACAATTTTATCATCCAAGATATGACAAAAACCAGTTTTAGTTTTAAATGTTTTTTTCATTTTTTCAACAAGAATATTTATTAGCTTAATTTTTGCTAAAAGTAGATAAAATAATGAAAGAGAATCTTGTTTATTATTATATTTGATAAAGTTTGAAGAGAAAACAGAACTTTTATTCTAAAAAATAGCTTTAAATATCATGGGACATCACATTTCGGCAATTATTGGAGATAAAAATGTAAATAAAGAAAAAATCAAAGAATATGGTTTAGCAGCTGCATTTGAAAACGAATATGTGATTGTTATTTTTGAATTGGAAGCAATGTGTCAACTAGCTGAAATATTAGATTTATCTATTAAAGAAAAAAGTGAACATCTTGATTGGGATTGTGATCTTACCATGTTTTTGGCCAAAGAAATTGGGATGAAAAAATTTGCGCTGATTCAAACAGATTATTTTGGCGGATTTGGAGAACAATATGCTGCTTATTTTGAAAATGGTGAAAAAGTATTACATAATGTTACAATTAATGAAGCTTTAAAAGAATTGGGAGTAAGGAGGTCTGAGGAATTAGATGAATTTGATACGATAAATCTTGGTGAATATCGTCATGCGGAATATTATTATTGGGATGATGGAAATTTCGCAGATAAAAAAGAAAATATGATTCCAGGTAGAGTAATTAAATCAAAATAAAAACACTAACAAACTGTAGAAATTTATTAGTGTTTTTGTTAATTATTTCTTGTTTTTCGTTTAATGAATTTGTGCCATTTTTTCTCTAAAACCTTTTAGATCATCTACGAAAAAAGCAATTTCAATATATTTTTTTCGAAGTCCATAAATACCAACAAGTTCATTTTCTTTTTTTAGTTTTAAAATAACATTATGTCCTTCCAGTTCTCCCAACATTGCAAGTTTTACACTTAATTTATTTTCTTCCAAATCTTTCGAACTATAAGTAATAGAGTCGATGTCTTCAAAAAGTATATTTGTTTCATTCATAATTCCATTTCTTAGTATTAGAGAATTTTCTGTAACTAAAATTGGTCTTTTAGAGATAGATTTCAAAAAACCAAAAAATTGTAAACAAGTATACAAACTAAATCCTGAAAGAATCCAAGCTGCAAGAGAACTCCATTGCTGTAATAAAAAATGCATAGCTACAGTTTCTACCAAAACCATAAAAATAATTACGGCCATTAAAGCCAAAGAGCCACTTTCTTTATGATAGGTGAATTCATTTTCATGTTGTTGTTTTCGTTTTCTCCATTGAAAAAATCCGAAATAGATCACAGCGATTTCTGTAGCAAAAGGCAGAACTAATTTTTTTGGTAAAATTTCGCTACAAGTATTTTTTAAAGCAGTAAAAAAATCAGTATCCGAATTTTTAATTGTTCGAAGTTTGATAAGTGTTTTTCTTAGTTTAATTAAAACATAGGTTAGAACGGTAATTTCTATAATTGGTAATAACCAAGTTTTAAATAATTGTAGATAAAAATGATGTTCTTTTGGCAAAATATAAGTTCCTATCAAAAAACCAATAACCATCATAGGAACAATGGTAGTTTTGGGAATTTTTGTTTTACGAATCAGGAAAAAATAGATTAAAGGAATACATAAAAATAAATCTAAAGAAATACCAAGCGCAAGTAAATTATTAGGATTTCTTAAAAATGCTGTTTGTGAAATTAAAATCAGAATTCCGAAGAGAAACAAAGGAATTCCAAATATAAAAATGCTAGAGTGAAGTGTTGATTTTTTTAGCATAATCGTAGTTTTTGAATGGTTGCTTTTCAGAGATTAAATTTACGATTTTAACATTTTAAAAGAAAGGTTTTCTGTGATTTAAATAAAGATTTAATCCAGATTAATTAAGCTAAATACTATTAGGTTAATTGAAATTTTTACAAATTTTTTTTCGATTGATTTTTACTTAAAATCTTTTCATATTATAATTCAAATGATTTCTTTATTTTTGGATATCGAATAAATAAACAAAAACTAAAAATAGTACTACATGAAAAAAATCTCATTGTTAATGCTTGCTGGAGTTTTTTTTATTGCCTGTGGAGGGATTAAAAAAAGCAAAAGAGGAGAAACGTATTATGCGAATACGATAACAACAGAAGAGTTAAAAAAAGATTTATACCAATTAGCTTCTGACGAATTTGAAGGAAGAAGAACTGGAGAAAAAGGACAAAAATTAGCTGCGGATTATTTAGCAAATGTTTATAAGCAGGAGAAAATAGAAGCACCAAAAAATGCTCCAAATTATTTCCAAGATATCCCAAAAGCATTTTTCCAAAATCGTTCGAATGATGATTCTGAAAATGTAGTTGCTTTTATTCCTGGAAGCGAAAAACCAGAAGAAATTATTGTAATTTCTGCACATTATGATCACATGGGATTAGATCATGGAGAAATTCACTACGGAGCTGATGATGATGCTTCAGGAACATCTTCAGTTTTAGCTATCGCAAGAGCTTTCAAAAAAGCGTATGATGAAGGAAACGGACCAAAGCGTTCTCTTTTATTTTTACACTTAACAGGAGAAGAAGAAGGATTATTTGGATCTAAATATTATACAGAAAATCCATTATTTCCTTTAGTGAATACAGTTGCGAATTTAAATATCGATATGGTTGGTCGTGTGGATGAAGCACATGAAAATAATAGAGAATTTGTTTATGTAATTGGAGCAGATAAATTAAGTACGGAATTGCACGATATCAACGAAGCTGCAAACAAAGAGCATGTAAACTTAGCTTTAGATTATAAATACAACGACGAAAATGATCCAAACCGTTTTTATTACCGTTCGGATCACTATAATTTTGCAAAACACAATATTCCAATCATTTTCTATTTTAACGGAACACACGTAGATTATCACAAACCTACAGATACGCCAGATAAAATCGATTATGAGCTTTTGAAGAAAAGAACAAAATTGGTTTTCTATACAGCTTGGGAATTGGCAAATAGAGAAAATAGAATCGTAGTAGATAAGAAATAAAAAACAAAAACCGAAGTCAAAAGCTTCGGTTTTTTTATGAATTATTAGCCATTATCACGTTTAAAATCTTATTAGGGAATTTTGTTTTATCTAAAAACACACCCCTAGCCCCTCTCAAGAGGGGAAATGGACAATCTGTTTGTTTTTATACAAAATCAAACGTGATAATGTTTATTTTTTTGGCATTCTTTTTTTGATTAATGCAATTTGCCCCATATGATTTGCTTGGTGTTCCATCACATGGAACCATGCCCAATAATTATTTATATTTGGATTCCCTTCCATATTTGCATTAAACCATGCGTCGTCTTTTGTTTTTAAAAATCTTAAAGTTTCTGCTCGTACTTCATTCCAAATATCCATGTAATATTGGATTGGTTTATCTTTTAGTTTTTTTCTTGCCTTTTTTCCAAGTTGTAAAGCCAAAGTCCATTTTTTATCCTCATTAAAAGCGCCATTATTAAAAGTTGCATTTTGATAGTAAACTTCTGTTGCAGCCAAATGAAGAATCATGGCTCCAATTCTATTAGCTTTTTCATCTAGTAGAAAATCTGTTTGTTCTTGATTCAAATTTTTTACTTGATATTCAACTCTTTTTTTTAAATCTTCCAACATAGAAACCATTGTTCCAATTTGAGGAGAAAATCCTTCTTGGCTTTTAATTTTGGCTTCTTGTGCAGAAATATTTTTACTAAAAATTAGAAAAACAAAGAGAAATGGTGTAATTATTTTTTTCATATAAATATTTTGATTTTTGTGTTTAAGTAAAACGTAATGTTAAACGTTTTTTTCTCAGAAATATTTTAATTATTTGTAGAATAGAGTTTTAAATTTTAGTAAATTAGATAGTGAATGATAAATGAAGATGACATGAGAAAAATACTACTATTTTTAGTTTTACTAATCCCTACTTTTTTATTTTCCCAAGATTGTCCAGATGAGATACTGACTTTTTCTACACAAGCAGAATTGGACGCTTTTAAAACCACTTATCCAGATTGTACAGATTTTCCAAAATCGATTTATGTAGGAAATATTGATAATGATGGTTCTACTATTCAAAATCTTGACGGACTTTCAAATCTTACCAATATTCAAGGTTCACTTTGGATTATTAATAATCCGCAATTGCAAACTCTTGGTCCAAATGGAGGTGATTTAGGAATTACTGCGCTAACCAATGTTGATGGCGATTTTGTGATTCAAAACAATGATATGTTACCAGATTTAGCAGGGCTTCAAGGATTGGAAGGCGTAGGTCAAGGATTTTTTATTAGACAAAATGGGATTCTTGCAAATCTTGGAGGATTAGATCTTTTGGAAGGTGTTGTGGGAGAATTCGAGATTTCTGAAAATCCACAATTATTGACTTTAGAAGGAATTTTAAAAAGTATTACGGTAACTGATTTATCTATAAATAGTAATATTCTTTTAGCGAATTTTTCAGGTTTGGTTAACGAGGTTGAAGTAGAAGGAGAGTTGACAATTCAATCGAATGCAATGCTAAGTTCTTTAACTGGAGATGGAGACACTGCTAAAATCAATTTTACAGGAACAGATTTAAATATTGTTAGTAATAATTCTCTTTTAAACTTTGAAGGGATGGAGAATGTTACGACAGTTGGAGGGGATTTATACCTTCAAGGAAATATGGGAGTAACTTCTTTTACAGGTTTTGAGAATTTAGAAACTGTTAGTGGTTCTGTAATTATCGCTTTTAATACGGAAATCACAAACTTAGTTGGTTTTAATTCTTTAACGACAATTACAGGAGATTTGTTGATTGCTTTAAATGAAAAAATGATCAATATGCAAGGAATTCAATCTTTGGATAATATCAACGGAGCTTTTTCTATTTCTTTTAATCAGACACTTTCAAGTTTAGCTGGTTTGGAAGATCTGCAAAATATCAACGGAGGGTTGACTATTTCGGATAATAATATTTTAGATAACTGTACTGGGATTTGTAATATTTTGTTAGCAGGAAATATTCAGGGAGGAATTTTCTTGAGTGGTAATTTAGCAAATTGTAATTCGGAATCAGACTTACAAACACAATGTAATGATTTAGATATCGAAGAAATTGAAGAAATTCATTTAGATAAAATTTATCCAAATCCTGCTCAGAATAAAATTACTTTTCTGGTGAAAAATCTACAAGAAGTAGAGATTTATAATATTCAAGGTAGAAAAGTAAAAACTTCAAAAGAGAATTTGTTAGATGTTTCTGATTTAGGATCGGGAATGTATATGGTAAAAGTTATTTCTGACAAAATCTTTATGGAGAAATTGATTATAAAATAGCAACTTAAATTTTCATATGTGAGCTGTAGTGATTCCTTTTGGTACTACAGCTTTTTTTATGCCTAAATTTTTCGGCTTAGGGATTGCAGCGACATCCTTTTTTGCTTTTCTTCATATTGCTGCTTTAGCAAAAAAGATATAGCGGAAAGCCCGACCTTTTGCTGAGTTTTTTGAAACGAAGAAAAAGGGGAGCTCCAAACTTTGTAATATTTTGATGAAAATTATTCTTGAAATTTTTGTTTTGTGGTGGAAAGGTTGTTTAAAAAACAATATTATTGTATTAGATTGGCTGGTGATTTATCCAATGAAACCATTTATTCAGATGAAGAATTTAAATTTTACTTTGTATGATTTCTAGATATTATATTATTCTATTGTTGTTTATTTTTATTTCTTGTAAAACTAATTTTTATTTATTAAAGAATAATAAGACAAAAGTACCAAAAAATAATGAGCTATTTAAAACTAATAGTTCTCCATTAGATAAAAAAATATTTTCAAAAATAGATACAAATGCAGTTTATGAAGAATATAATATTTTAACAAATGTTCCAGCAAGATTAGATTATAATAATGTTGAAAATTCTATATATAATGTTTATAGATTTTATTCTAATGGTTGTTTTAATAGTTTTTATTTAGATAGAGATGATTTTTTACATAAAAAAGATTTTGATCCTGAAACAAATGGTCGAAGAGGTGTTTTTCATATCAAAAATAATAAAGTTGTTTTTAAATTATTTACAGAAATAAATCAAATGCAAAAATATGGTATTGCAGATGGATATTTTGAAATTTATTCGGATACTATTTATATGATAAGGCCTGGTAAATATCCTATAGTTCGAAAATATGTAAAGAGAAAGTTAAGTAACGATTATTTGAATTTTAAAGCTAATTGGTACCCTTCGCTGGCCCCAGATCCTGAGAGTTTTAGATAACTAAGCGCTGCCGTAAGTTTTTAACTTGTGGCGTACCAGATTCTCAAAAAACCAAACCTAATATTTTAATTAAAAATGCTGTTTTTTTTATGTTTCAATTTTTGTGTTTTGTTGTGTGGTGCTTAAAAGAATTCGAATGATATTAGGAAGTAAATTTTAATAATATGAAAATTATTGAATTAGTTAATTATTTTAGAAAGAAAGGGGATTATCAGAATTTTTGTGATAAAGAATCTCTTGATGTAGAATCAGGAGTTGTTGAGATTTATATGAAGAAACCTTTTGATTTAGAAAATGAATTAATGTTTTTTGAAATAGAAAAAACAAAAGGAAATATTGAATTTCTTTTTAATGATGTGAAATATTATAATCTTTTCGATTTTTATTATTTTTTGGATGTAATTGAAGAGTTAAAGGGCATTGATTCAGTTATTTCAGATAATGATATTGCAGTGAAATTATTAAATTATGCAATTAACGATGCTTAATAAGAATAAGTTTTTATTTTCGATTAGATTTAAAGGAAAAAATGAAAAAGAATAAAAATTGTTTAATAAAAATATTTCCAAATTAAATTTTAAAAGTTTTGTGTAATTGTTGTGTGTCACTCGAAAAGATTTGAGCATTAGAAAAGTACTAAGATATAAGTGATAAAATATATAATATATAGAAAAGATGCAAGCTACTTCGTTAAGTGAGTTTAGGAATAATTTATATGAAATATTATTAAATAGAACTACTGAATTAAAGGAGTTTAAATTTTCAAAATCATATAAGGGATTTGTACTAAAAAAAAATACTCAATTGGATGTTAAAATCATATTAGATTTATAATTTGACATTATTAATGATTGTGCTGTTATTAAAGCATTACCTTCTTTGGAATGGAAATATAAATTTTTACACAAATGGTTTGAAGAGTTTTATAAGGGGGCAAATATAAAAGATTTTAGAAAATATTCGACTTTTAGTATTTCATTAAGCAATAAAAAGTGCTGTGAATATTATGGCTTGGAATATCAGCCTATTTATTTTGATATGCAAGATGAAGAGATGTTAGAAAAAAACATAGAATTTTTTAAGGCATGGATAGAAAATAGTGTAGTTCCTTTACTTTTAAAGTTTCATAGTTTAAATAATATTTATTTATATGGAGTTAAAAAAGAATTTGAAAATAAAGGGGAATTTCATGCAGGTTTAATTTTTGGTTTTATTTATTTAGCTATTATTAAAATTGTAGATTCATCTAATTTTGAACTTTATATAAAAAAATATAGAGAAATAATAGTAGAAAGAAAGAAATCAAAAAAATTTGATTATGAATCGAAAATTTATTTGCCAATATATGATGAAATCATTGATAAATTAAAAATGCAAGATTTTTCAAAAGATTTAAAAAAGATTGATTATTGATGGAATCTATGAAAATATTATTTCTCTTTTCCTATTAGATGTTCAAGTAAAAAAATCAAATTCAACTAACCAATAAAAAAGAAATGAGAAAGATCAGTTATATTGTTTTTATAATTTTTTTTATTAGATGTTCTTCTAATGTTGTAATTTATAGGGATATGGAATATATGTCTTACCCAATTACAAGTCCAGATCCTTATGAAATTGAATTTCCTTGGTGGTATATAGGAGAAAAGGGGTGGAGAGATGAAATAAAAGAGTTAGTTCTTAAAAAAAATGTGCAAATTGAAGAATTTTTAAGTTTAGTAGATTATTTTGAAAGTCAAGAAAGAATAGATGAAATAGATTATATGACATTTGCTGTTATATATGAAAATAGAATAGATAACTCTAAAGATACTCTATATTTTAATAGGGATTTAAATTTAGGTTTTCTTACAAGTAGTGCTTATTATTTTAAAGATGAAAAGCAATTGTTTTTGAAATTTTTAGAAAAAAATAATTTTGATCTTTCAACTCCACTTTTGCTAGAATAAATAACCGTTATCGCAATTTGTATTTTGCGATATATTTGCTATTTAAGAAAACAAACCCAGTTTTTTAAATTAAGAATGCCGTTTTTTATGTTTAAAAGTTTTGTGTATTGTTGTGTGTCACTCGAAAGGATTTGAGCGATAGTAGGGGCTAGAAATTCAATTAATGAGGTTATTTCTAAAAATCTAGACGCGAAGAAGTATATTATGTATGAAAAGAAAGTATTTAAGAGTTTTATTTGTTAGTTTAAATTTGATATGAGACGAAATTATCAAACAGAATCTGTTAAGTTGTTGAAAGTTATAGATATAGCAATATTTATTTTGAAAAAAACAACTTTTATAAGTGAGGAAGAAAAAAAACATTTTATTAACTACTATGAAGGATTAAAAAATGAGATTATTGACGTTGAACCTCGATTTAAAAATCTTACAAGTATTAAGTATTTATCTCAAGA
This sequence comes from Aureivirga sp. CE67, assembly GCF_015767245.1. Taxonomy (GTDB): domain Bacteria; phylum Bacteroidota; class Bacteroidia; order Flavobacteriales; family Flavobacteriaceae; genus Aureivirga. The sequence goes on along the minus strand of NZ_JADOTV010000001.1, from coordinate 46,498 downwards.
GCTATTTAGTTATTTTCAGGAATCTTCAGGTGATCATATCAATTCTTTTTGGGAAGAGATTTTAAAAAATAAACTGCCTTTTGAGAGAGAAAATAAATTAGTTAAAATTATAAAAAGAAAAAAGATAAGAAATGAAATAGAGTATGAATATATAATCGATACTTTAGGTTTTTATATTGAAAATGGGTTATTAAATGATGGAGAGATAGATATTATAAATTCACTTATAATTAAATTTGAAAATAATTCCTCTGCTCGTTCTTGAATGAATAACGAAAGGTGAAAGTGATTAATTATCAAGAGTCCTGTACCAGTTACTCAAAAAATAATACATTATTTTTAATTAAGAATATTGGTTTTTTATGTTTAAATTTTTATACAAAAGTTGAATATGAAAAAAATAATTTTCTCGGCTTAGGGATTGCAACGGCATCCTTTTTTGCTTTTCTTCATTCAGTTGATTTAGCAAAAAAGATATAGTGAAAAGCCCGACCTTTTTCTGAGTTTTTGGAAACGAAGAAAAAGGGAAGCTCCAGATAATTAAAATTTAGAGAAAATTCGTTGAGTTATAAAGTAAAATAATCTTCGTTTTTTAGTTAAATAAAAAAATATGAAAAAACTACTAATTCTATTACTTACAATTTTGCTTATATCTTGTAATGAGAAGGATGAAAAACAAAATAAAAATGTTGTTTTGGAACCGAAAAAAGAAATAAAATCTATTGTAACTGAAGATTTTGAATTTTGGTATCCAAATGAGATAGAGCAAGTTTTGATTCTTTTTGATGGCTTTGGTGGAAATGCTCTAAATATTCAAAAAGAGTTTACGATTAAAGAAAAAGCTTTGGATGAAAATGTTGCGATTTTATATTTCAATTTTAATCAGCGGTTATTTTTGACGGAAGAAGAAAAATATCAATTAGCAAAACAATTACAAGATTTTTTAGAAACAAAACATTTATCCAATAAAGATATCTTTATTGGAGGTTTTTCTAGTGGAGGAAATGTAGCGATGCAGTTAGGAGAATTTATCATGAGTCGAAAGCAATTTTATATCGATCCGAAAGGTGTTTTTGTAGTAGATTCTCCAGTTGATTTATTAGCGCTTTATAGAACTTCGGCCGTAAATATTCAAAATGATTTCTCAAAAGAATCGGTAGCAGAAAGTAAATGGTTGTTGCAATTTTTAAACAAAGAATTTGGGAGGCCAGAAGATTCAATCCGTAAATATGAAAAGAATTCAATTTTTACTTTGGAGACTCAAAATATCAAAAATGTAAAAAGATTAAAAAATACCAAACTAAGATTTTACACAGAGCCAGATGTAGAGTGGTGGAGAGAAAATAGAAAAAATGAATATGAAAATTTGAATGCTTTTTCTTTAGAAAAACTAGCTGAAATATTGAAGAAGAAAAAATCTGATGTAGAATTAATATTGACGAAAAATAAAGGATTCCGAATTAATGGAGAAAGACACCCGCATAGTTGGTCAATTGTAAATCAGGAAGAATTAATAAAATGGGTTAAAAATTAAAAAGCTCTGAACAGAAGTTCAAAGCTTTTTTTAAGTAAGTATGATTAATTGAAAAATTATTTCATGTTTTGAATGTAAGTGGTATCATCTTCTGTGATACATGGAATTTCGCTCAGTTTTTGTCCTAAATGAACAATTCTACTTCCTGATTGATTTACTGGATTAACACTTTTACCTATGATTATTCCGTCTTCTGGAGCAAAATATTGTTTGATTACTTTTCCGAAAATATTTTGTGTTTCGGCAATCAGTTCTCCTTTTTTGACTTTTTGTTTCAATTCAGGTTTTACGGATAAAATTCCTCCTTCATCTGTATAATACCAAGATGAAGTTTCGCAAAGAATCGTATTTTTAACTGGACAAAGAACTTCGCCATCTACCATTTTTAAGAAATAAAGAACATTGTGAATTCCGATTAAACTATCTTCAATTACATCGTATTGAAAAAGATTTGGATCTTTTAATTCTAGCGTAATTGATGGAATTCCTCTTCCTTGAATGTTTCCTCTAAGCGTTTTATCATTTGGCGGATTGTGTAGAATAATATCTGGATTTTGTAATCTCGCTAATTTTGAAGTGATAGGGTCAGACATGTCAGCTCGGATATAATAAGAGTTTACACGACCTACACTTGCTGTATGTAAATCAATATGAAAATTGAATTTAGAAGCAATTCTTTCGATAAAGCGATTGATGTATAAATCAGATTGCGTTCCATTTGGCTTTCCAGGTGCAATTCTGTTTAAATCAACGTCATCATTAAATTTTCTTTGCTCAAGGAGATATCCAGGTACATTTGCAACTAAAACTCCGACAACAGTTCCGCTTAATTCATCTACATCGATGCTTTTCATCATTTTCTGAATTACTGGGATTCCATTCAATTCATTTCCATGAAGAGAGGAAGTTAAACCTAAAACAGGTCCATCTTTTTTTCCTCGTGCAACACAAATTGGAATTCTGACAGGTTCTCCCAAACCATTGTTGATAATGTGTAACCAAACGTGGTTAATTGTACCTTTTTCAAATTTTTCAAGATCAAGCTTATTTATAGATTTTGGATTTGTGTTGTACATATTTTTTGTATTTAAATAATTGATTAACAATTACTTAAATTTAATAAAAAAATAAGTTGCTTGAAAAAAAAAGACCACTAGAGTTTTTCTAGTAGTCTTTTTTATATAAAATTTAAGAATAAATTAAATATCTTCGAAACTTATATCAGTGAAGCTCTCTGATACTTGAGCAGTTTCCATTTCTGCTGGTTTTTTGTAATCTTTTTGGTGGCGTTCAGAGATTACTTCTTCACCTTTATTTTCAATGATATATTCTGTAGCTTTTTGTAGCATTTCATTGAATTCAGTGAAATCTTCTTTGTATAAGTAAATTTTGTGTTTTTTGTAATGGAATGATCCATCTTCATGAGTAAATTTTTTACTCTCTGTAATTGTCAGGTAGTAATCATCTGCTTTTGTTGATCTTACATCAAAGAAATAAGTTCTTCTACCAGCCCTTAATACCTGCGAAAAAATCTCCTCTCTTTCTAGTTGTTCTTTTTCATCCATAATAATCTTTCAGTTTAGTTAATCATTTTCATTTGAATACATCACAAATCTAAAAAAATATTTGACTTTTCCAACAAAAATCAAAATTCTTTTTCCATAAGTTGTTGTTCATAAAGTTCTTTGTAAAACCCATCTTTTTTTAGTAACGTTTCATGGTTACCTCTTTGTATGATTTTACCTTCCTCTAAAACAATGATTTGATCTGCATGTTTTACAGATGAAATTCGATGACTTACAATGAAAGTAGTTTTGTCTTTACTGACTTTGTAAAGATTGTTCAAGATTTTTTCCTCCGTCTCTGTATCTACTGCTGAAAGGCAATCGTCGAAAATTAAAATCTGTGGATTTTTGATAATTGCTCTAGCAATTGAGATTCTTTGTTTTTGTCCTCCAGAAAGTGTTACACCTCTTTCTCCAACATAAGTTTGATAACCTTCTTTGAAATCTTCTATATTATGATGTACATAAGCATCTTTTGCAGCTTGAATTACTTTTTGTTCATCTGCTTCTTCATCTCCAAATTTTATGTTGTTTTCAATCGTATCCGAAAATAAGAAAGCCTCTTGAGGAACAAAACCAATATTTTCTCTAAGATCACCAAGATTTACTTGTTTGATATCTGTTTGATCTACTTGAATTTCTCCTTCTGTAACATCATAAAGCCTCGAAACTAAATTTAAAATGGTAGATTTTCCAGAACCAGTTTTTCCTAAAATCCCGATAGTTTCTCCTTTTTTTACATGAAAAGAAACATCTTTTAAGGCTGTAATTTTTGTGTCATCATAAGTGTAAGTTACATGATCAAAAACAATATCTCCTTCAATTTCTGATTTTTCAGTAGCATTATTTTGGATTTCTGGAACTTCGTGTAAAAATTCATTGATACGTTTTTGAGAAGCTTCTGCTTGTTGAATGATAGAAGTTACCCAACCAACAATTGCAACTGGCCAAGTTAGCATATTCACATAAATCAAGAACTCGGCAATAGTTCCTAAATTGATTCTTCCTGAGATATATTGCATTCCACCAACATAAATTACGATGATGTTACTAATTCCGATTAATAAAATCATCATTGGGAAAAATAATGCTTGTGCTTTATATAAATGAATATTTTTATCTTTACTAGTGTTTGAAACATCTTCAAATTCACGAATAGTATCTGGTTCAATTCCGTAAGATTTGATAATGCTAATTCCAGAAAATTTTTCTTGAGCAATTGTAGTCAAATGTGATAAATATTGCTGAACAACAGTTGTTCTCTCATTAATCATTTTACTTAAATAATAAATAGAAATTGAGAGTACTGGAAAAGGAATCATAGTGTACAATGTAAGTTTTAAATCAATTTTTACCATTTCTACGATTGCAACAATAAACAGAACTACCATGTTGATACTGTACATGATTGCAGGTCCAAAATACATACGAACTTTACTTACATCTTCGTTGATTCGATTCATTAAATCTCCGGTTCTGTGTTTTTTATAAAAATTTAGAGAAAGTAATTCGTATTGTTGGAAAATTTCATTTTTAAGATCAAATTCAATTTTTCTTGAAGTTACAATTATCAACTGACGCATTAAAAATGTAAAAGCACCAGAAACCAAGGCAGCTCCGATGATGTACAGAATATTGTACATCAATTGTGTTTTCACTTCAGAAAGCTCTGTAACCACTCCGTTTTTGTAATCTGTCACAATATCAATGGATTGCCCAATTATTTGAGGAACAAAAAGAGCGAATATTTTTGCCAATACGGTAATAAATAACCCAAGAATTAGCTGAAATTTATATTTTATAAAGTATTTATTTAAATATTTTAAGGCTTTCATTTTAAAGTTTTGTTATTTTATTTCTTTGAAAATTGTATAAAAACAATTGAATGTTTTGAAATCGTAAACTAAAAAATTAAATTTGCGAACAACGAATAGAGTGAATGCAAATAATTTTGTCAAAAATACGTAGAGAAATTCAGTATTTACTAACAAAATGTTTTTTTTAACAAGATAATTTTAAAAGGCGAACTTTTGACAAAAATCTTAAAAAGTTAAAATAATTCATTCTGCAGGGAATTAAAGTTTCAATTAACAAAAATATACAAAATGACATCAGAAACTATCGAAGTAAAAGACCTTAAAAAAATGGATCCAGTTTTCGGACAACTTTCATTTAACGGTCACGAACAAATTGTTTTTTGCAATGACGAAGAAACAGGTTTAAAAGCAATCATCGGTATTCACAACACTGTATTAGGTCCTGCTTTAGGAGGAACAAGAATGTGGAGTTATAAAAGCGAGTGGGAAGCTTTAAACGACGTTTTACGTTTATCAAGAGGTATGACTTATAAGTCTGCGGTAACAGGATTAGACCTTGGAGGAGGAAAAGCTGTAATTATCGGAGATGCAAAAACACAAAAGAATGATGCTTTAATGGCAAAATTCGGAGAGTTTGTTCACTCATTAGGAGGTAAATATATTACTGCTGAGGATGTTGGAATGGAAACTCGTGATATGGATGTTATCCATGATGTTACTCCACACGTAACTGGAATTTCTGAAAGTAGAGGAGGATCTGGAAACCCATCACCAATTACTGCTTATGGAGTATTTATGGGAATGAAAGCTTCTGCTAAGCACGTTTTCGGAACGGATAACTTAGAAGGAAGAAAAGTTTTAGTTCAAGGAGTTGGACACGTAGGAGAAACTTTAGTTGATTATATCACAAAAGAAGGTGGAGAAGTAATCATCAACGATATTCATGAAGATCGTTTATTAGAGTTAAGCAAAAAATACGGAGCAACTGTTCATATGGGATCTGATATTTACGGATTAGATGTAGATATTTATGCACCATGTGCTTTAGGAGCAACTATCAACGATAACACAATTGAGCAATTAAATGCTAAAATCGTTGCTGGAGCTGCAAACAACCAGTTAGCTGATGAGATCAAACACGGACATAGATTAAAAGAAAGAGGAATCCTTTATGCTCCTGATTTCTTGATTAATGCTGGAGGAATCATCAATGTATATGCTGAGATTGCTAAGTATGGTAGAGATGAAATCATGACGAAGACAGAAAATATTTATAACACTACGTTAGATATTTTCTCTTTAGCTGAGAAAGAAGGAATTACTACTCATGAAGCAGCATTGAACGTAGCACAATCTAGAATTGATGCTAGAAAAAATGAAAAAAAATAATATAGATATTAAAAAATATATTTAATTTTGCAGAGCGGAACTAAAAAAGGTCCGCTCTTTTTTTTACCCTAAAAATTATAAACGTTCTTTAAAGATGATTAATAGAAGACATATCAGAGTAAAAGTAATGCAGTCGGCGTATGCAATGCTAAAGTCAGGGAGTGACAATTTAGCAAAAGAAGAGAAGTTTTTACTTCATAGTATTGATAAAATGTATGATTTGTACCTTTTGAAGCTAGACTTATTGGTACGAGTTAGAGATATGGCTAGAAATGACATAGAAATTTCTAAGAAAAAGCATCTTGCTTCAAAAGAAGAACTAAATCCTAACACAAAATTTATTGACAATTCTGTTTTAAAAATATTAGCAGAAAGTACTTCGTTGACGGATAAGATCGAGGAAAGAAAAATTACGAATTGGAATTTGGATGACGAGTACGTTCGTTTAGTTTTAAACTTGATTAAAGAAAGTGATTTCTATGTGAAATACATGGAAAATGCAGAAAGATCTGAGCAAGAAGATAAGACTTTTGTGATCAATGTTTTCAAACACATCATTGCGCCAAATGAAAAGTTAGAAGATTATTTTGAAGATCAGTTTTTAGGATGGGTAGATGATATTCCATTTGTGAATACTTGGATTATGAAAAATCTAAAAAAGATTAAAACAGATCGTCAGTTTGTTGTTGATAGATTATACAAAGACATGGATGATGAGCGTTTTGTTTTAAACTTATTTAGAAGAGTAATTTTACACCATGACAAATATGGTGAGGAAATTGCAGATAAAACACCAAACTGGGATACGGATAGAATTGCAGACATGGATATGTTATTAATTAAAATGGCAATCTGTGAATTTTTAAAATTCCCTTCTATTCCTGTGCGAGTTACGATTAATGAATACATTGAGATATCTAAAGATTATTCTACAAAAAAGAGTAGTTATTTCATCAATGGGGTATTAGATAAATTACAAAAAGAATTTTCTGATTCAAAAAGAATCGAGAAAATTGGGAGAGGATTGTTATAATTTTTTATTTTTACCAAAATTAATCATATAAATCAAGATGAAAAAAACAACTATTATTTTAGGAGCCTTTATTACTCTTGCATTCGCAGCATGTAATAACGGAGGAGATGCAGCAAAAAAAATTGATGCAACTAAAGTTGAAGCAGCAAAAGAAAGAGATGTAAAAAATACTGAAAATGCACCAGTAATTAAATTTGAAAAAACTGAACACGACTTTGGTGATATTAAAGAAGGAGATAAAGTTGAAACAGAATTCAAATTTACAAATACTGGAAAGTCTGATTTAATTATCTCTAATGCTAAAGGATCTTGTGGATGTACTGTACCTGATTATCCAAAAGGAAAAGCTATCAAGCCAGGAGAAGAAGGAGTAATCAAAGTTTTATTTAACTCTAACGGGAAACCAAACAGACAAACTAAAACAGTTACTTTAACTACAAATACTGCGAAAGGTAAAGAGCTTATCAAAATCAAAGCAAACGTAGAGCCAGATCCAGAAAAAGCTGAACAAAGAAAGAAAAGAGCTGAAGAAGCAAGAAAGAGAAGAGAAGAAGCGAAAGCTAAAAAAGAAGCGGAAGCAGCAGCAAAAAAATAATTTAAACAAAGTATAGAAAATGATACATTCAGCAATATTTTTACAAGCAGGAGGTCAGTATAACATTGCAATTATTTTAGTAATGTTTGTTGTGATTTATTTCATGATGATTCGTCCTCAGATGAAGAAACAAAAGCAAGAAAGATCTTTTCAATCTGAACTGACTAAAGGTAAAAAGATTATTACTACAAGTGGAATTCATGGTAAGATTGCAGAAATCAATGAAAATGATGGAACTGTAGTAGTAGAAACCGGAGCAGGTAAATTGAAGATGGAAAAATCAGCAATTTCAATGGAATTGAGTAAAAAGTTTGATACAACTTCAGAGAAAAAATAAGCTGAATATTAAAATATTCTATTAAAAGTGAGCTTATTTGGCTCACTTTTTTTATCTTACATTTTATATAACACCAATGTTTAGATAAATGCTATTATTTCGAAAATTGAGAACAAATAAGAAATTTCAGACGTTTCTTATTTTTTTATGCCTTTCAACGATTAGTTGGCTACTCATCAAATTGTCGAAAAAATATACAACTCCAGCGTATTTTGATATAAAGTATATAAACTTACCAAAAGAAAAAGAATTAAGTAGTTATTCTAATAAACAATTACATGTATTGATTCAAGGGACAGGGTTTAATTTGTTGAAATATAAATTTACGACTCCAACTCTTAAAGTTGATTTAAATGATATACAAGTTTTAGGAAAAAATAAATATTTCTATTTACCAAAATCACATTTTGTAAAAATTGAAGATCAGTTGGATAAAAATACCAATCTGCAAAAAATATATACGGATTCGATTTTTATACAGCTAAATAAAAATATTTCTAGGAAAATTCCCGTTATCGCTGATGTGAATTTTCAATTTGAAACAGGAATTAATATAAAAGGAAAATACGAATTAATTCCAGATTCAGTAACTGTAATGGGATCGAGTAATGCATTACAGAACCTGAATGAGATACATACAGAGAAAGTAGAAATACAACATATTTCTTCGAATATCGAAAAGCTTTTGCCTTTAAAAATTCCTGAAAATATTAAAAATGTGAATTTTTCGGAAAAAGAAGTAGTTCTTAAAGCAGAAGTTTTAAAATATACAGAAGCTACAGTTGAAGTAGATTTTGAAGTAATAAATTTACCAAAGGAAGATAAAATAATAACTTTTCCGAATAAGGTAGAAATTAAATGCCAAGTACCGATTGAAAAATTTAAGGATTTGGATAAAAATTTGTTTAAGGTAGAATGTGATTATGAATATTCGAAATCACAAAATTTAAATTATCTTTTACCTAAAGTTATCATAAAACCAAAATATATAAATTCAGTAAGAATTATACCAAATAAAATAGAATTTTTAATTAATAAATGAAAGTAATAGGACTGACAGGAGGAATAGGAAGTGGGAAAACTACAGTAGCAAAATTGTTTCAAGAATTGCACATTCCAACATACATTGCCGATACTGAAGCGAAAGAGATTATGAACACCTCAGAAAAGCTTAAAGAAAAAATTATTAAAAATTTTGGTGAAAATTCTTATAAAAATCGTAAATTGAATAGAGAATATTTAGCAAATATTGTTTTTAATGATAAAAATAAACTAGAATTGTTAAATTCTATAGTACATCCGGAAGTTTTTAAGCATTTTGAAATGTTTAAAGAAAATAACCGACTTAAGGATTATATCATTTATGAAAATGCAATTTTGTTTGAAAATGGAAGTGATAAACTTTGTGATAAAATAATCGTGGTAACAGCTCCGTTAGAAAATCGAATCGAAAGAGTGATCAAACGAGATAAAAGTACAAAGGAAGAAGTTCTGGCAAGGATTGATAAACAATTACCTGACGAAATTAAAATAGAGAAAGCAGATTATGTTATAGAAAATAAAACAGAGTCTGAATTAAAACTAAAAGTTTTAAAAATACATAATGAATTACTTAATAATTAAGAATCTAGATATGCGAATTTATTTTTTATTGTTAAGAAATTAATAAAAGCTTTCAAAATATGTTAATAAACGTTAAAATAAATATAACGATCCTGTTAAAAGTGTAATTTTGAAGTATGAGAAAAAAGGTTTTTGTACTCATTATATTATTGATGAGTATTTCCTTAGTAGGAAGTATTATAGTTCAAGTTTATTGGATCAAAAGTTCTATTGAAATTAGAGATAAAGAATTTAAAAAAGATGTACAATTTGCATTAGCAAATGTCTCTGATGATATCTCTACCGAAGAAGCTCTGTATTGGTATAATGTAGTACTTCAAAAAATAGAAGAGATACCAAAACCGAAAAGTTCTGATCTAAAGAAGATTATTCTACAAAGAATGGATACTACAGGTAAAACGATTTTTACTTATGAACAATCTGTTTTTGAAGAAAAATATGATGTACCGTCAGAAATTTTTGATAATGAAATGTTTGAAGGTGAATTGACGGATAATGATCTTTTTATCAATGATTCACTAAGCTTCAAAAAAATATTTAGTCAAGAAAAGATTGATTATTATGATGAAGCTGAAGATAATAAAGAATTTAATAAAGCAGAATCCTATACAAAAGAAGCTAGTTTTGATAATTTACATATAGAAAATTTTAAAATGAGCTTTAATACCTTGGCGAAGGTAATTCCGATTAATAAAAGGATTTCAAATAATAAATTGAAAGCAGCAATAGAAAAGGAATTAACGCTAAGAGGGATTTCAACAGATTTTAAATACGGAGTTTATAATAATCATTTTGCAACTCCAATACGTTCTGGATATTTTAATAAAGATAACGAACAAACATATATGGTTCCAATGTTTGAAGATAACAATGGAGCAAGTGATTATCAATTATATGTTAGTTTTCCTGGACAAAAAAAATACATTTTGTCAACAATATTTCAAATGTTGATCTTATCTGTATTTTTTATAGTCATTATTATTGTAGCTTTTGGAACTGCTATTTATCAGATGATAAAACAAAAGAGAATTTCTGAAATGAAGACAGATTTTATCAATAATATGACTCATGAGTTTAAAACTCCTATTGCTACAATTAATTTAGCTTTGGATGCTATAAAGAACCCCAAAATTATTGATGATAAAACAAAAGTAAAACGATACATTGGTATGATTCGTGAAGAGAACAAACGAATGCATTCACAAGTGGAAAACGTTTTACGAATCTCAAGATTAGAGAAAAATCAGTTAGATTTAAATAAAGAAAATATTGATATTGTTAAGTTAATGGACGAAGCTATTTCTCATGTTGACTTAATTGTTAACTCAAGAAATGGATATATTAAAAGACATTATAATGTGACAAATTCAACTTTCTTAGGAAATGAATTTCACATGACAAACGTTCTTGTCAATATGTTAGATAATGCAATTAAATATTCGGAAGACGAACCTAAAGTTGATATTTATATTGAAAATACACCAAAAAATATTGTGATTAAAATACAAGATCATGGTATTGGTATGAGTAAATCGGTTCAGAAAAACGTATTTAAAAAGTTTTATAGAGAACAAAGAGGAAATATTCATAATATTAAAGGACACGGATTAGGCCTGTCGTATGTTAAAAAAATAGTTGAGGAACATCAGGGAGTGGTGTATGTAGAAAGTGAGAAAGGTAAAGGAAGTACTTTCTATATTAAATTACCCTTGATATAAATAGTGAAGATATGAAAAACGGTAAAATTTTATTGGTTGAGGATGATCCAAATTTTGGAACAGTTTTAAATGATTATTTAGCATTGAATGATTTTGATGTAACACATGCTAAAGACGGTTTAGAAGGTTTAATTATGTTTAAAAATGATGAATTTGATTTATGTATTTTAGATGTTATGATGCCTAGAAAAGATGGATTTTCATTAGCAAAAGACATCAGAACAACAAACCCAGAGGTGCCTATCATTTTCTTAACTGCTAAAACAATGAAAGAAGATGTATTAAGAGGTTATCAAGCAGGAGCAGATGATTATTTAAACAAACCTTTTGATTCAGAAGTTTTATTGTACAAGGTTAAAGCGATACTTCAGAGAAAAGAAGTAGATAAAAATTCAGATGCAGATCAGTTTGAATTCAATGTAGGTAAGTTTGCTTTTAATTCTAAATTAAGACATTTATCTTTTGATGGAGAAGAACCACAAAAACTTTCTCCGAAAGAGAATAAATTACTAAGAATGTTAGTAATTCATAAAAATGATTTAATGCCTAGAGAGTTAGCGCTAACTAAGATCTGGAGAGATGATAACTACTTTACATCTAGAAGTATGGATGTTTATATTGCTAAACTTAGAAAATACTTAAAAAGAGATGATTCAGTGGAAATTTTAAATATCCACGGTGAAGGTTTCCGATTGGTAGAAAAAGTATAAAGATTATGTAAAACAGCTATTCAATATGAATAGCTGTTTTTATTTAAATCCTGTTTGAATTTTGTAATAGAATTTAAACAGGATTTTTATTTATTAGATTTTATAGAAAACTATACTTTTTCTTTTTTTAACTCTCGAACTCTAGCTCTAATAATCAAAACAATTCCACCAAAAACAATCAAACAACTTGAAATTTTAATCCAAGAAATATCATTTTTAAAATCTTTGTTTACATCAAAAAAATCAATGATAATAACGGAAAGAAATACAATAATAGGTTGAATATAGATATAACTTGCAGATGTAGATGGAGCAAGATGTTTTAAAGAATAAATTGCTAAAAGATAACTTAATACAGTCCCTAATATTACGGTATAACTAATTAATAAATAATTGCCGAAATTAATTTCTGACCAATTCACTTCTAGTACTGAATTTATGGTTGTAGGGAAAATAAAAATAGTTCCTATAGCGAAAAGCCAAAATAGGACTGTTTGTGCATTGTATTTTTTGATTAAAGGCTTCGAAAAAACTACATATAAACCATAAACAATGGATGCTCCAAGAAAGATTAAGTTTCCAGATAAAGTTGCTCCTTTAGAAGATTCGTTGGAATGAGTGATCAATAAAATTGCGCCAATTGCACCTAAGGCGATTCCTAATATTTTTAAAGTATTTAGTTTTTCAAATTTTAGAAATACACTGATAATTAAAGTGAAAATTGGAGCTAAAGTCATGATGATTGTAGCATCAATAGGTGAAGTTAGGTTTAAACCAAAATAAAAACCAGCATTGTCAAGAACAATTCCTAAAACACTACAAAGAATCAAAATTCCAATATCTTTTTTAGCTACTTTTTGAAAATTCAGAATATAAAAAATAACTAAAAACGGAAGCGAAGCAATAATTCTTAAAAACAACAAACTACTTGGATCCATGACATCTGGCATCAGTATTTTACTGACAACTAAATTAATTGCTAAAAAAATATAAGCTAAAAAAACAGCCAGATGTGCTTTCAGGAATTGTGACATAGTATTGTTATTGAATTTTAAGAATACCCGCTGTTTTCATACGGAGCTTTGTCCTTTTTATATAAAAGTAATGTTCGCTCAAAAGAAACAACTTTGTCGCCTTTATCGTCAATCCAATAAGATTCTACGTTCAGTATTCCTTGGTCTGGGCGAGATTTAGAATTTCTTTTTCCTAATATTTTTGAAATTACTCGAATTTGTTCTTCTGGGTAAACTTCTCTTGTGAAATGAATATTTTTCCAGCCTAGATTTGCAACAACTCTACCGAAAGTTTTTGTCGTACTTGCACAAACAATTGATAAAAGGTAAGCTTCTGTAATTGGTACTTTGTTTTCCAACATCAAACTTTTAGAATAAAGTGGATCGATATATTTTGAATCATTATTTCCAGAATGTAGTGCATGTTTGATTGCTTCCGATTGTGAAATATATTTGAAAGGAAAATGATGGTAAATTTCTCCTTTTTTAAAATCTTCTAAATAAATTCCAGAACGTTCAATCCACTCATTTTTATCTTTTTGAAAATAAGCAGAAAACTTTTCGGATTTTAAACTATAATTAAATCGTTTGTCTCCATAGAATGGATGTTTACCTTTTTTATAAATCAAAACAATATATTCGATTATAGTAAAAACTTCCTTTTTTTGATTAATTCCCGAAGTTCGAACTAAAATTTCTCCACAATCATCATCTCCAGCGTTGACATTTATATCTAAAATTTCGGATTCTGTATAAAAAGTATCTCCTCCAAAAAATGGCTTCGGAATGGTGATATTTTCAATAGTTGTAATTCTTTTTTTTCGAGAAAAAGTTTTCCAAGTTAAACCCAAAATATATTGTACACTTAAAGTGCTTACACCTAAACAATTTTTCCATTCTGTATCTTTTGCATAATTCTGATCATAATGCATCCAAGCACCATTTAAAGTGTCTAAACATTCTGATTTATTGTCTTGTTGTGTAATTGTAATTCCAGGACGATGAATGAATTTTTGCCCAATTTCAAAATCTTCGAAATCCAAACCGAAAACTTCAAAATATTCATCTTGATTTAATTTAGCATAAGCGAGAAACATCATATTTTCTTCTTTTTTATTTTTTGTAATTCAATTTTTCTTCCTCGTATAATGATTAAAATTCCAATAAAAACTAACACGCAAGAGAATACTTTTACCCAAGAAAAATCATCTTTAAAATTTTTACCCTGATGTAGTGCATCTGAAAATAAAATCATCACAAAAACTGTAACGGGTTGTATATAGATATAGCTAGAAGATACCGAAGGTGGCAAGTGTTTTAACGAATAAATTGCTAAAGAATAAGCCAAAAGAGTCGCGATTAAAACGGTATAACCAATCATTAAATAGTCTTTTGTAGAAATAGAAAGCCAATCTGTTGAAACGACAGGTTCATAAACAACAGGAATAATCGTCAAACCTCCTAAAAAGAAAATCCAAAAAATAGAAGTAGCAGCATTATAATTTTGAATGATTGGTTTGGATGCTACAATGTACGCTCCATAAGCCAATGAAGTTAATAAAAATGCTAAATTTCCTTTGAGAGTAGCTTCATGATTTCCAGATTTACTTCCGTAGAGAATTAAAACTACAGCACCAATTCCTCCAACAATAACACCAATAATTTTCAATAAACTAAATTTTTCATGTTTGGCTAAAACACTAAAAAATAGAGCGAAAATAGGTGTGCAAGTCATTAAAATTGAAGCATCCACAGGAGAAGTAAGATTTAAACCATAGAAATAAGAATGATTACTAATGGTTACAATCATGATGGCGCTAACTAAAAGTGGAATAAAATGTTTTCTTTTAATTTTCTGAGGTTTGAAGAGATAAAGAATAAAAGCAAAAGGAATAATTCCCCAAATTCTTGTAAAAAAGAAAGCCATTGGAGATAAAACTTCTGGCATCAAAACTTTTACAAACATAAAATTTGAACCTAAAAAAATGTAAGCAAAAAATACTGCCAGATGCCCTTTTAAACTATTTGAAATATTCATTTTTATTTTTCTCTTTTTTGAAATAGATATTGAAATTTTAATACCTAATAAATTAAGAATAAATCATTTAAGATTTTTTTGTTTAGTGTTAAAGTTTTGCGATTTAAATCAAATCAATATTTTGAAAACTAGATATTTAGTAACTTGAAGGATACTTTTAATTCTTTGAGGATGAAGAAAATTGAACTTTGTCAAAACTTATTATTTACACCTGCTAATCATCTGGAACAATTTGAAAAAGCAGGAAATTTACCTTTTGCAGATATGGTTTGTTTCGATTTGGAAGATGCTATTTCTATACAAGGTAAAGAAGAGGCAAGACAGATTCTATTTTCTTATTTTAACCAGAAAAAAGAATATCCGAGCAACCATTCAATTCTTCTTTCTGTCCGAATTAATTCTATCAAAACAGCTTTTGGATTGGAAGATATTTCAGCTTTTCTAAAAAACGATTTTGTTCCAGGAATTTTTCTTTTACCAAAAATAGAAAGCTTTGAAGAAGTAGAGATTTATAATTCTTTGTTTTCTGGAGAGTTTCAAAATGTAGATTTTTTGGTTTTAATAGAAACTGCACTTGGTTTGGAAAAAGCTTTTGAAATTGCAAAACACTCTAGAGTTGTTGGTTTGGTCTATGGTGGAATTGATTTCGCAAATGATATAGGAGCAAATCTTGATATTAAAAATTCTATGACTTTTCGAAGTAGAATAATTCAAGCAGCAAAAGCTTCTCATAAATTAGCTTGGGATGTTCCTTTTTTAGATTTTAAAAATGAAAAAGGATTAATTGAAGAAATAAAAGTGATTAAAAATTTAGGTTTTGATGCGAAAATCGCTATTCATCCTAATCAACTAAAAACGATTAAAAATGTATTAAAACCAACAGAAAAAGAAATTCAAGAAGCGATAGAAATTATCAAAGCTTATGAAAAAGCAAATGGTTCTGTTTGCGAATATCAAGGTAAGATGGTAGATGTTCCTGTGGTAAAAAGATGTCAGAGAGTTTTAGAAAAAATGAAAAATAAATAAGTGTTTTTTTGAATAAAAGAAAAATTATGAAAACTACAGTAGGAGATTATTTATTAATGCGATTGAAGGAGTTGGGAATTGACGATGTTTTCGGAGTTCCAGGAGATTATAATTTAGGTTTTCTAGATCAAGTTGTACATTATAAAGGCTTGCGTTGGATTGGAAATTGTAATGAATTAAATGGAGCTTATGCTGCGGATGGTTATGCTAGAATCAAAGGAGCTGCAGCTTTGGTTACAACTTATGGTGTTGGAGAATTGAGTGCCATAAACGGTATTGCGGGTTCTTTTGCTGAATATCTTCCTGTGGTAAAAATTGTTGGAATGCCTTCTGCAGAAATTCAAAAATCAGATATTGTTTTTCATCATTCTATTCGAACAAATGAATACAATGTTTTTGAAGAAATGTATGCAAAAGTGACAAAAGCTCAAACAATTCTTACTGTGGAAAATGCTGCCGAAGAAATTGATCGAGTTTTGACAGTTTGTTTCAAAAAGAAATTACCAGTTTATATTGGAGTTTCAAGTGATATTTGTTATCAGGAAATTGAAGTGGAAAAAAAGCCTTTGGAACTTACAAATTCAGTTTCAGCCAAAGAAACGATGGAAGAAGCTGCAATTCGAATTACAAAAGTTTTGAGTCATTCTAAAAGACCTCTTTTGTGTGTGGATTTATGTGCGATGCGACATGATATTAAAAAAGATATTGAACATTTAATTAAAGAAGTTCAGATTCCATTTATTACTACAAATATGGGGAAAGCTTATATAAATGAATCAAATCCATTGTTTGTTGGTGTTTATAGTGGCGAAAATGGAAATGAAAAAGTCTATGATTTTGTGCATAAAGCAGATTGTATTATTTCTTTCGGCGCTCTAATTTCGGATTTGAACACAAGTATGCTTCCAAAATCTTCTTCAATAGAAATTCATAGTAATCATGTTCGTGTCAAAAACTCTCATTATTATGAATTATACTTTCATGACTTTATTCCTTTTTTATCCAAAAAAATTAAAGATAGTAAACTGAAATTTTCCGCTACAAAAATTCCTAAAAAAGAGAAAAATCA
This sequence comes from Aureivirga sp. CE67, assembly GCF_015767245.1. Classification (GTDB taxonomy): domain Bacteria; phylum Bacteroidota; class Bacteroidia; order Flavobacteriales; family Flavobacteriaceae; genus Aureivirga. Next base: position 29,031 of record NZ_JADOTV010000001.1, on the reverse strand, counting down.
TTTCATGATTGAGAAAAATTTTAATAAAATTGAACAAGCGTATTTTTGGGATCGAATGGGTTATTTTTTCAAAGAACACAGTACTATTATTGCAGGAACAGGAACGAGTTTGTTTGGACTTTTACCTATTCGAATGCCAGATAATGTGAATTTTATTTCTCAAATTATTTGGGCTTCTATTGGTTATTCAGTTGGAGCTTTGCTAGGAACTTCTATCGCAGATTCTTCCAAAGAAAATATTCTTTTTGTGGGAGATGGTGCTTTTCAATTGACAGCTCAAGAAGTTTCTACGATGTTGCGCTATGAAACGACTCCAATTATTTTTCTTTTAAACAATGACGGTTATACAATTGAGCGGGTGATTCATGGAGAAAAGATGGAATATAACGATATTCAAATGTGGAATTATGCCGATTTACCAAAAATGTTTGGCGAAAATGTTTGGACTACAAAAGTTACTACTACAGAAGAATTAGAAACTTGCCTTTCTGAATTACGAGCTAATGATGATAAACTTCGTTTTGTTGAAGTAATTATGGAAAGAATGGATGTTCCTGAAATGTTGATGAAGATGTTTAGGAAGGAGTGAGGTTTGAAAACGGAGATTGAGCGGAGTCGAAATCGGATTTGAATTGAGGGATGAAATTTATACATTAGCTTTTAAGTAATTAAAATAAACTGAAAAAGAATCAAAATTGAGATATGACAAAAAAAACATTCACCAAAATAATAATCTTCCTATTTCCAATTCTTCTTTTTGCAGAATATAATGGAGTAGAAATTCATTTCCAGATTCATTTTAAGAATGGAGAAACCGTGGAAGGCTATCGTTTTTTAGCAAATGGAAAAAATACAGATGAATATAAATCGTATTTAGAGCAAAATCCAAAATTGTTTTTGAAAAACGAATTGGTTACAGAGCCAGGAGAATATTGTTATTATGCAAAACGGTTAAAATATGTTTATAACAAAAATCTTTATGTTTATAAACATTTAGAACCGATGGCAATTGTTTTAGAAAAAGTGGATAAAGTTGAAATTTTAGATTTAGAAAGAAAAAGCTATACAACAGGACTTTCAGGAAATTATACTTCCGAAGATCAAGTTTGGATGAACACAAAACCTTTTGCTCAATATGCTTATGGAAAAGATATGTGTTCTTTTGAAGTTTTTATTCATGATGCAGGAAATGTTCCAGATGAGGTGAAAAGTGAAATAAAAGAACTTCTTGTGAAATTCAATTATAGAATCGAAAATAGAATTCAAGAAATTGAAGATATGGTACAGTCTGATGAAGAATTTGAGAAGAAAATGAGAGGAGTTTATGAAGAAAGAGAGAAGCTTTTAAAACCATATTTTGAAAAATATAAATCATTAAAAACTGCTACAGTTACGATGTGTACATGTTAGGTTTTGTTTAAAAATCTCTTTGATTTGATATTTTAAGAAAATAAAAGAGTCTATGTCTAAAAGGCTGCGTATTTTTGCACAAAATAAATTTAGATGTCAAAACAATTTTCTGATTTAGGATTATCAGCACCAATTTTAAAAAGTTTAGAAAACTTAAACATAAAAGTACCAACGGAAATTCAAGAAAAAACAATTCCAATTTTATTGAATTCCACGAAAGATTTTGTAGGATTAGCAAAAACAGGAACGGGAAAAACTGCCGCTTTTGGTTTGCCATTATTACAAATGATCGATGTGGAAAAAACGCAGGTGCAAGCTGTAGTTTTAGTTCCTACAAGAGAATTAGGACAACAAATTTATGAGAATTTAAAAGCTTATGCTTCTGAAATTCCAGCAATTTCTATCGCTGCTGTTTGCGGAGGAATTCCAATCAAACCACAAATAGAAAGACTAAAAGAACCAACACAAATCATCGTGGCAACTCCAGGAAGATTAATTGATTTGGTAAAAAGAGAAGCAGTTTCTATTGCAGAAGCTTCATATTTGGTTTTAGACGAAGCAGATGAAATGGTAACTTCATTGAAAACAGATTTGAATGAAATCTTCAAAATGTTACCGAAGAAAAAGAGAACTTTTTTGTTTTCAGCAACACTTCCAGGAACTACACGTTCCTTGATTAATGATTATATGTCAAAAGATATTGAAGAAATAAAAGTTGACATGAAAATTTCTGGAAATGAAAAAATCAATCATAAATATGTAATTGTTGATCCGATTGAAAAACTAGATGTTTTGATGCATTTCTTGTCAAGTAGAGAAGGAAAACAAGGAATTATTTTCTGTAAAACAAAAGCAGCGGTTAATAAATTAGCGAAGAATTTAGCAAAACATAAATTTTCTTCAGGAGCAATTCATGGAAGTTTGACACAAGGAATTCGTGATCGAATCATGGGACAATTCAGAGATGGATATATTGATATTTTGATTGCAACTGATTTAGCAGCTCGTGGAATTGATGTGAAAGATTTGTCTTATGTGGTGAATTATCATTTACCAGATTTATACGAAACTTACGTTCATAGAAGCGGAAGAACTGCGAGAGCTGGAGCTTCAGGACTTTCTTTATCGATTATTCAGCAAGAAGAAGCTGTAGATATCGCAGATTTTCAGGCAGAATTAGGAATTACTTTCAAAGCTTATGAAAAACCATCAGCAGAAAGTATGGAAGATAATTCGGCTTTACTTTGGGCAAAACAAATCTTCAAAACAAAGATGAACAAAGAAGTTTCGCAAGAAATGAAAATGAAATTCCGAACAGTTTTACATCATCTGACAAAAGAAGAATTAATGGATAAAATGTTATCGCATTATATCGCAAATCAATCTAAAAAAACAACAGAAGAAGAACCAAAGAAAAAGAAACGTAGAAGATAATTTTAAGTTCCCCTCTTGAGAGGGGCTAGGGGTGTGTTTACCCTATTCTGGCGCGGGTTTGTAACTCGCGACTAATTTAAATAAAACCAAAAATCCTATTAGAAACTAGACTTCTAATAGGATTTTTATTTTAAAGCTTTTCTATTTTCTCAAGAGCAGTTTCCAAACTTTCTAAATCAAAATCTGCCTCAGAAAGATTTGTATAAAGCATCAAAGCTTGTAAGTTTTCTTTAAACAACAAACCATTAATATTTGCTTCCTCCAAAATCTGTAAAATCTCTTTTTTCTTCATCACAGGTCTACGAAACACCCAAAGCAAACGATATTTTCCTTCATTCAAATAATGAATATACAACTTATCGTCTTTCTGCATTTGTTTCTCAACTCCAGGTAAATTCACCTCAATATTATTCCTCCCAACAAAAATTCGATTTTCTAGATTATAAACCGCAATTCGAACTTTATGTTTCTTTTTATAACTACTACCCATCCTTTAATTTTAAAACACAAAATTAGAGAATTTTAATTTCTTTTAGGGCAAATCCCTCCATTACATACAAAAGTTGTAAATCCAAATATTATTGTTTTTTGTTTTCAAATACAAAATCGACTATTTTTGAACATTTATTATTTTTTTTAAGTAAATACAGAGTGTAAAATAATAAGAAATTAGACTTTTTAATACAACCGATTAGAAAAATAAAAAGAATCTCACTTTGCAAATAGAAAATAAAGAAACAAGAGGTAAATGTTATAAATGCATGAGATCTTCATGCACCTGTGTTTGTGAATATATAAATCCAATTTCTACCAAAACTCATTTTATTATTCTGATGCACCCAAAGGAATATAAAAAAGAGAAAAAAGGAACGGGACATATCACAAATCTTCAGCTTGAAAATTCAGAAATTATAGTTGGAGTAGATTTTACCAATAATAATCGAGTAAACGAAATATTGGCTAATGAGAAAAATACCGCTTTCTTATTGTATCCTGGGAATGATAATTTCAATTTATCAACCAAAAAAAATGAAGAAATAAACTCTTTTATGGGAGAAAATCCACATATTTTTATTCTTGATGCTACTTGGCCTTGCGCTCGAAAAATGCTTAAGCTTAGCAAGAATTTACAAAAGCTAAAAAGAGTGAGTTTTGACAATGAAATAAAATCGAAATTTATATTCAAACAACAACCAGAATCTCTTTGTCTTAGTACGATCGAATCTGTGCATACTGTTTTAAATTTGCTTAAAAAAAGCGGTTTAGAACAATCTGATACAAATAATTTTCTTGTACCTTTTGAAAAAATGATTGCATTTCAACTCGAATATCTTTTAAATCCTGATAGTAAACATTATCGTGCAGCTGAGAACAAAGAAGTTTTACTTAAAACAAAGTATAAGAAGAACAAAGTAAGAAATACTATATTTGAACAAGAAAAAATGTAGATATAGAATAAACGTTAATATGTTTGATTTTATATAAAGATATTCAGATTATTGAGTTCCCCTCTTGAGAGGGGATAGGGGTGTGTTATTAGATTAAATAAAATTATTTCAAAAAAAATCAAATGTGATATTATTTAATAAAATAGAAATAGTTTACACCTATTCAAATCTAAGTTTTTCTAATTTTAGGGCAAATCCCTTCATTACATTTCGGGTTGTGCTTTCCGCTACAAGTTTTGCTTTTTTGAAAAAGAAATTCTAAGAAATCCGTGGGCTTCCGTTGGTCGCCTCCGTTTTCTAACAATTTCTAATTTTCAAAAAAACAAAAGCTTTTCACTACAATCACTTTTGCAGAAGCAATCAGACATAGATTTAATTTCTATATTCGCCGTTCATTAATTAAATAGAAAATTATAGAAATGAAGAAGATTATTATTTTTTTTCTTTTAGGTTTAAATTTGAATGTTTTTGCAAATGATTGTGACGAACTAAAAGAAGAAATTATTTTTTATGTAAAGAAAAATATTACAAGTGCGCATACGAATGAATATTTAAAGAGGTTAGAAACCTGTGGTTTGTCTAAATATGAAGTTCTAACGCTTCAAAACTTTTCAGTATTTGCTACTGCAATAGAGAAAATAAAATCAGATTATGAGAGAGATATTAAGGTTAAGGATATTTTAGAATATGTAACTGCTAACAAACAATTATTTACATTTACTGAGGAAAATAAAAAATTAATGGATTTCTATCTGAGTGATTTGACAAAAGAAAATTATGAAGAAGTAGTCAGAAAAGTTTCAAATGCTGTAGATGAAACTACATTAGAAATGTTCAAAAAACATATTGAAAACTCGAATGTTTTTGCTGAGAAAAAACAAATAAGACTTGTGCTTCATGAATTTTATCTACAAAATTTTAATATAGATGATTTATATCCAAATTTTAATTCTATTTCATGGAAAAGTTCTTCTGAAGTAAAGGAAGCTAAAATAGATAAATCTATGTATGCCGATAGGATTCAAATTACTGCAACAAAAACAAATTCACATATTATTTTAAATATTAACCTAAAAGAAGACTGGAATATTTATTCTTTAAATTCTTCCACAGAAAATATGTTTAAATCTGATATAAACCCTATAAATGGTTGTTTAAAAATTCAAGGAGAGATAGAAGTAGATAAATTAGAAATAAAGAAAGACCCTTTAAATGCTTCGAGTGAAGCGGAGTTTATTTCAGGAAATAGAATTATAAAAATTCCATATACTTCTACTTGCAAAACACCATTGCAATTGGAATTTATTTTCACTTTAGTTAATTCTCAAGGAACGATGCTTCCTTTTCTTTCAGAAACGATTATGATTGAATAATTTCTATATTTGAGCAAATAAGAATCAAAGACAAAAATTATGAAAAAAAGATTAGTCATTCTGACAGGAGCAGGAATCAGTGCCGAAAGTGGATTAAAAACTTTCCGAGATAGCGATGGTTTATGGGAAAACTACAAAATTGAAGATGTAGCTTCTATAGAAGGATGGCAAAAAAATCCGAGTTTGGTTTTAGAATTTTACAATGCAAGAAGAAAACAAGCAGGAGAAGCAAAACCAAACAAAGCACATGAAGTTTTAGCCGAATTAGAAAAAGATTTTGATGTGCATATTATCACACAAAATGTAGATGATTTACACGAAAGAGCAGGGAGTTCTAACGTTTTACATTTACACGGAAAATTAAGAGAAGCAAAAAGTTCTTTATATCCAAAAACAATTGTTGATATCGGAACAAATCCAATAAAAATTGGAGATGTTTGTGATAAAGGAGCACAACTTCGTCCAAATATAGTTTGGTTTGGAGAAGATGTTCCGGAAATTGAAAATGCAGCTTTAAAATGTATTAAAGCAGATATTTTTGTGGTAATTGGAACAAGTCTACAAGTATATCCAGCAGCAAATCTGATCAATTATATTGATGGAAAATGTCCACTTTTTGTAATCGATCCGCATATTGAAAAAGGAATTTTACCATCAAATGTAAATCTAATTCAAGAAAATGCAGTTTCAGGTGTCGAAAAACTAAAAGAAGCTTTAAAATCTTTAGAATAATGGTTAAATTAGAAGAAGGAATATTCTCATTCCTTTTTCTTTGATTTTAGTTTATAAATGATAATTTTTAATTCCCCTCTTGAGAGGGGTTAGGGGTGTGTTTTAATAAAATAATAACCTTTGTATTTTATTTATATCTAATTCAAAGCTTTATTTAGTCTAATATTTTAAAAGAAAGCTTATGAAAATTCCAATGATTTCGCAGATTTACGAAGCAGACAGAGAAACTGTAAAAAGAGAATCTATTGTTTCAATCGATTTGATGGAGCGTGCTGCAAAAGCATGTGTAAAATATATTACGAACAAAAAAGATTGGAAAAAAAAGCGATTTTATATTTTCTGTGGAACAGGAAATAATGGAGGTGACGGATTGGCAATTGCAAGAATGCTTGCTAAGAAAAAATATACTGTTGAAGTTTATATCGTTCCTGCAAACTCCAATAGATCGGAAGATTTTGCGACCAATTTTAATGCACTTTTAAAAAGTGGAGTAACGATTTACCAGCTGGAGAAAAAAGAAGATTTTCCACACATAACAAGTAATAGTGTAATTATAGATGCTATTTTCGGAATTGGTTTAAATAGATCAGTTCTCGGACTTCCAGCAGACGTTATTGAAGAGATTAATAAAGTTTCCGATTCGAAAATAATTTCGATTGATGTACCTTCAGGATTTTTTGCTGAAAAAAGTTTGAATTCAACAGATGTTTGTGTGCATAGTGATGTGATTTTGACTTTTCAGTTTCCAAAACTAGCTTTTATGCTTCCAGAAAATGAAAAGTTTATCCATAAATGGCAAGTTTTAGACATTGGTTTAAATATGCAATTTATTGATGAGTTAAAAGTAACTGTACAATATGTAGATCTTCCAAAAATCAAATCCATTTATAGAAAAAGAACAAAATTTTCTCATAAAGGAGCTTTCGGTCATGTGTTGATGATGGGAGGAAGTTATGGGAAAATCGGAGCAGCAGTTTTGGCAACAAAAGCAGCGATAAGAACTGGTGCAGGATTGACTACAGCCTACATTCCGTCTTGTGGGTATCAAGTAATGCAAGCTACAGTTCCAGAAGCAATGGTTGAGGTAGATTCGGATGACACTCTAGAATATTTTGATTACTCTGTACACCCAACAGTGATTGGAGTAGGAGTAGGAATGGGGACAGCTTCAGAAACTATTCAAGGTTTTGAAATGTTTTTACATGGAAATAAAATCCCTTTAGTTGTAGATGCAGATGGGATTAATATTTTAGCTAAAAATAAATTATTGATTAAACATTTACCAAAAGATTCTGTTTTGACTCCACATCCAAAAGAATTGGAAAGACTAATTGGAGAATGGGAAAATGATTTTGATAAATTAGATAAGCTGAGAGAATTTACAGTAAATCATGAAGTGATTATTGTGCTAAAAGGAGCAAATACAATGATTGTAAAAGAAGGAATGATTTATATTAATTCAACAGGAAATCCAGGATTAGCAACAGGTGGAAGTGGAGATGTTTTGACGGGAATAATTGCAGGATTAATTGCTCAAAAATATACTCCAATAGAAGCAGCAATTTTAGGAGTTTATCTTCATGGTTTAACAGCTGATATTGCATTAAAACAACATACACATGAAAGTTTTATTGCTTCAGATATTTTGAAGTTCTTACCTAAAGCATTCAAAGCAATTCAAAAATAAAATAGAAAAGGTGAAGTTTTTACTTCGCCTTTTTTTATAACCATTTTCTTCTTCTGAAATAAATTAAAAGAAGCACACAAGTAATAATCATCACAGCTATAGTAGCAAAATAACCATATTTCCAAGTTAGTTCTGGCATATTTTCGAAATTCATTCCATAAAAACCTGAGATAAAAGTAAGTGGAATAAATATGGAAGCGAAAATTGTAAGTGTTTGCATTATTTGATTCATTCGAAGATTGATTTTCGATAAATACAAATCTTTTAAACCAGCATTTATTTCTCGAATATTTTCAAGAGATTCCATATGGAAATAAATATGTTCATAAATATCATGGAAATAATTTAATGTTTTAGATGTGATTAAATCTGAAGCATGTTTCATCAAAACAAAAATTTCTTCACGAATAGGAAAGATAGCTCTTCGAAGATGTATGATGTATTTTTTATTATCTTGAATTAAAATCAGAGATTCTTCTTCACACATATTAAAAATTTTACTTTCTAATTCTTCCAAGCTATCATGAAATTTATCAATCACTCCAAAATATTCGTCAATAATTAAATCAATAATAGAATACATCAAAAAATCATTTCCATAATTTAGGATATTCCCTTTTTTGATGACAGCTCTTTCTTTTACCATGTGTAAATGGCATTCTTCTTCTTCTTGAAAAGTAATAACACAATTTTCAAAAAGAACTACAGAAAGTTGTCGTATTTTGGGTTTGTTTGTGCTTTTTCGGATAGAAATAGTTTTGATGCAAAGTAGAATATAATGTTCGGTTTCTTCAATTTTTGGTCGATGTTCTGTGTTTAAAATATCTTCTAAGTGAAGATTGTCTATTTTAAAAAATTCTCCGATTTCTTGAATAATTTCCACATTGTGAAGTCCGCGAACATCAATCCAGTTTACATTATTGTTCGCATAAATTTCTTTAAGTCTTTCAACTGGAATATCTTTTTCAAATTCAATTTGTTTATTGTCATATCCAATATAGTCAACCTTTGTAGGGAAACTTCTTTTTTTTCCAACATAGACAAGTGCGCCAGGAGGCAATCCCATTTTTCCAGAAACTTTCTCAATCATAATCTAATATTTGAAAACTTATACTATGAATCTTTTGGGGCGAGAATGTTTCTTTAAGATACAAAAAAACCCTCAAAAATGAGGGCTTTTTATTTTATTCTGATTTTGCTTTTTTAGGCTTTTCAATAGTGATTTTGATTTTCTCTTCTTTTTTATCAAAATCCATCAATATTTCATCTCCTTCTTTCAAGTTCGCTGAGACTATTTCTTCAGCTAATGCATCTTCAATGTATTTTTGAATTGCTCTTTTCAGAGGACGAGCTCCATATTGTTTGTCGAAACCTTTCTCTGCAATAAAGTTTTTCGCTTTATCTTTAAGAATAAGTTTATAACCAAGTTTTTCAATTCTTTTATAAAGTTTATCCAATTCGATATCAATAATCTTATGAATATCTTCTAATTCTAGAGCATTGAATACAATTACATCGTCAATTCTGTTTAAGAATTCTGGAGCAAATGATTTTTTCAATGCATTTTCAATCATCAATTTCGCATTCTGATCTGCTTGTTCTTTTTTCGAAGCAGTTCCAAATCCAACACCAGAACCAAAGTCTTTTAATTGACGAGAACCAATATTAGAAGTCATGATGATAATTGTATTTCTAAAATCAATTTTTCTACCAAGACTATCTGTAATATGTCCATCATCTAAAATTTGAAGTAACATATTGAATACATCTGGATGTGCTTTTTCAATCTCATCTAAAAGAACAACAGCATAAGGTTTACGGCGAATTCTTTCCGTTAATTGTCCACCTTCTTCATATCCAACGTAACCAGGAGGTGCTCCAATTAAACGAGAAACAGCAAATTTCTCCATGTATTCACTCATGTCAATACGAACTAGAGCTTCAGCTGAATCAAATAATTCTGTAGCAAGAATTTTAGCTAATTGTGTTTTACCAACTCCAGTTTGACCAAGGAAAATAAAAGAACCAATTGGTTTGTTAGGATCTTTAAGTCCAACACGATTACGCTGAATAGCTTTTACAACTTTCTTTACAGCTTCATCTTGTCCAATAACTTTTCCTTTAATTAATTCAGGAAGTTCTTTTAATCTTTTTGTTTCTGCTTCAGCAACTCTGTTTACAGGAACTCCAGTCATCATAGAAACAACTTCTGCAACATTATCTTCAGTTACAGTTTCTCTATTTAATTTTGAGGCTTCTTCCCATTGTGCTTGTGCCAATTGAAGTGCAGACTCTAAACGTTTTTCATCATCACGAAGTTTTGCAGCTTCTTCATATTTTTGACCAGTTACAGCAGCAGTTTTCTTTTCTTTAATATCTTCTAATTGTGCTTCTATCTCAAGAATATCTTTAGGTACTACAATATTTGTAATGTGAATTCTAGAACCAGCTTCGTCTAAAGCATCAATAGCTTTGTCCGGAAGAAAACGATCCGTCATGTATCGATTTGTTAAGCGAACACAAGCTTCAATTGCTTTTTCAGTATAATTTACATTATGATGATTTTCGTATTTATCTTTGATGTTATGTAGAATCTGAATAGTTTCTTCAACAGAAGTAGGTTCTACAAGTACTTTTTGAAAACGACGTTCTAAAGCTCCATCTTTCTCAATATTTTGACGGTATTCATCAAGAGTCGTAGCACCAATACATTGAATTTCTCCACGTGCTAAAGCAGGTTTCAACATATTTGAAGCATCTAGAGAACCCGTAGCTCCTCCAGCTCCAACAATTGTATGAATTTCATCGATGAAAAGGATAATATCATCATTCTTTTCTAGTTCATTCATCAGAGCTTTCATTCTTTCTTCGAACTGTCCTCTGTATTTTGTTCCAGCAACAAGGCTAGCTAAATCAAGAGAAACGATTCTTTTGTCAAAAAGAATTCTAGAAACTTTTCTTTGTACAATTCGAAGCGCTAAACCTTCAGCAATGGCTGATTTACCTACACCAGGTTCTCCAATCAACATCGGATTGTTTTTCTTTCGTCTACTCAAAATTTGAGAAACACGTTCTATTTCGTTTTGTCTTCCAACAACCTGATCTAATTTTCCTTCTTCTGCAAGTAAAGTTAAATCTCGACCAAAATTGTCTAAGACAGGAGTTTTTGTCTTTCGCACTGGTTTATTACTTTTAGGTTGGTTAAAAGGACTTGACTTTAAATCATCAAAATCATCGTCATTAGGAGTTTCAGAAACAGGAGAATCTGTGATATCTTCTTGCTCGTCTTCTACAAGTTCTTTGAAAATAATCTTAGCTTCCTCATAGTTTATTTCAAACTTGTGTAGAAGTTTTGTTGTAGGATCATTTTCATTTCTTAAAATACATAATAATAAATGTCCAGTATTCACCGAAGGGCTCTGGTGTACTTTAGCTTCTAAAAAAGTTGTTTTTAGTGCTTTTTCAGACTGCCTAGTTAAGTGAATACTACTTTTTTCAGAGTTCACATTTGAGAAGTTTCTTGGAGTTAATTCCTCCACTTTTTTTCTTAAATGATCTAAATTTATATCTAATGCGTTTAATATCTCGATAGCTTTACCTTCTCCTTTTCTAAGTATTCCTAACACTAGATGCTCGGTTCCTACAAAGTCATGTCCTAGACGCAAAGCTTCTTCTTTACTGTAAGCGATCACGTCTTTTACTTTTGGTGAAAAATTGTCGTCCATATTTTTTTTTTACATCGTAAAGTTAGTAGAAAATTTTTGTCAATCTTGTCGTTTTATCTTAAAAATTAATTCAGAAAAAAACGACTATTCTTAAAATTGGTATAATTTAATAATTTAAACGGATAAATCAGGGATTTATTTATATCAAATTTCAAAAAATAATAAGATGAACTTGCTAGTGATTGCTCAAATTTTGTTCCAATAATTAATATGACAGATTGTCTTTTCTAAAAATAGAAAAAATGTTAATAACTACCTAAAAAAAGTTGTGTTAAAATTGGTGTTAAAACCTATAAATAATGTATCTTGCTCTGTTGAAAAAAGACTCATTTAAATAAAATAAATATATAATATGTCAGACGGAGAAAAACTGATTCCTATCAATATAGAAGACGAAATGAAATCGGCTTACATTGATTATTCAATGTCGGTTATTGTTTCGAGGGCGTTACCTGATGTAAGAGATGGATTAAAACCAGTACACAGAAGGGTGCTGTTTGGGATGCATGAATTAGGTATAAAATCTACAGGAGCTTATAAAAAATCTGCCAGAGTAGTTGGAGAAGTACTGGGGAAATATCACCCACATGGAGATACTTCAGTGTATGATGCAATGGTACGTATGGCTCAAGATTGGAGCGTTCGATATATGATGGTCGATGGTCAGGGTAACTTCGGTTCTGTTGATGGTGACAGTCCTGCTGCGATGCGTTATACAGAGGTGCGAATGCAGAAATTTTCTGAAGAAATGCTTTCTGATATCGATAAAGAGACTGTAGACCATAAACTAAACTTTGATGATAGTTTACAAGAACCAACGGTTTTACCAACAAGAATTCCAAACTTATTAGTAAATGGAGCTTCAGGAATTGCTGTAGGTATGGCTACAAATATGGCTCCTCATAATCTTTCAGAGGTTTCAGATGGAATTATCGCTTATATCGATGATAATGCAATTGAAGTTGAGGAATTAATGAAGCATGTAAAAGCTCCAGATTTCCCAACAGGTGGAGTTATTTATGGATACGAAGGAGTAAAACAAGCATTCCAAACTGGACGTGGACGAATTGTGATGCGTGCAAAAACTTCTTTCGAGGAAGTAAACGGTAGAGAATGTATCATTGTTACTGAAATTCCTTTCCAAGTTAACAAAGCTGAAATGATTAAGAAAACAGCTGATTTAGTTAACGATAAAAAATTAGACGGAATTGCAAGTATTCGTGACGAGTCGGATAGAACAGGAATGCGTATCGTTTATGTTTTAAAACGTGATGCTGTTGCGAATGTAGTTTTAAATAAATTATTCAAATATACTGCCCTTCAAACTTCATTTAGTGTAAATAATATTGCACTTGTTAAAGGAAGACCACAATTATTGAATCTGAAAGATATGATTAAATATTTTGTGGAGCACCGTCATGAAGTTGTTGTTAGAAGAACAGAATATGAGCTTAAAAAAGCAGAAGCAAGAGCACATATTTTAGAAGGATTAATTATTGCCAGTGATAATATCGATGAGGTAATTAAATTAATCAGAGGGTCTAAAAACGCAGATGAAGCAAGACAAGGATTAATTACACGTTTTGAATTAACTGAAATCCAAGCAAAAGCTATCGTAGAAATGCGATTAAGACAATTAACAGGTCTAGAACAAGACAAGTTAAGAGCAGAGTTTGATGAGGTTATGGCTAAGATTGCAGATTTAAAAGATATCTTAGGTGATGAGACTAGAAGAATGTCAATCATTAAAGAAGAAACAATCGCTATTAAAGAAAAATATGGTGATGAAAGAAGATCTGTAATTGAGTATGCTGGAGGAGATATGAGTATTGAGGATATGATTCCTAATACGAAAGTAGTTGTAACTATTTCTCATGCAGGATATGTAAAACGTACGAATTTAGACGAATATAAAGTTCAAAATAGAGGAGGAAGAGGACAAAAAGGTGTTGCTACAAGAGATAAAGATTTCTTAGAACATTTATTTGTTGGAACAAACCACCAATACATGTTGTTCTTCACTCAAAAAGGGAAAGTATTCTGGATGCGTGTATTTGAAATTCCTGAAGGAAATAAAACTTCTAAAGGAAGAGCAATTCAGAATTTAATCAACATTGAGCCAGATGATAAAGTAAAAGCATTCTTAGTAACGGAAGACTTAAGAGATGCAGATTATATCAATAATCACTATGTGATTATGGCAACAAAGAAAGGTGTTGTAAAAAAGACTTCATTAGAGCAATACTCTCGTCCGAGAACGAATGGTATTAATGCTATTACAATTCGTGAAGGAGATGAGTTATTAGAAGCAAAATTAACAACTGGAGATAGCCAGGTATTATTAGCTTTACGTTCAGGAAAATGTATTCGATTTGAAGAAAACAAAACTCGTCCGATGGGTAGAAATGCTTCAGGAGTACGAGGAATTACTTTAGCTTCAGAATCAGATGAGGTAATCGGAATGGTTTCTGTAGATGATATGGAAAGTAATATTCTTGTTGTTTCTGAAAAAGGATATGGAAAGCGTTCAAGTTTAGAAGATTATCGTGTTACAAACCGTGGAGGTAAAGGTGTTAAAACAATTAACATTACTGAAAAAACAGGTGAATTAGTAGCTATTAAGAATGTTACGGATGAAGATGATTTAATGATTATCAACAAATCTGGAATTACAATCCGATTGGCAATTGCTGATTTGCGTGTAATGGGAAGAGCAACACAAGGAGTTAAATTGATTAATATCAAACAGAAAGACTCTATTGCTGCAGTAGCAAAAGTGATGCATGAAGAGGAAGAAGAAAATGATAATGAAGAAGTTGGCACAAATATTGAGCTAAACGGTGAAGAAAATAACAATCAATAATAAATAGACTAAACCCAAGATGAAAAAAAAGGTAATCGTATTATCTGCTGCTCTATTAGTTGGAACAGTAGCTTTTTCTCAAAAGAAAGAGATTAAATTAGCTGAAAAATCTTTAAAAGCTGAAAGTTATGATAGAGCCATTGAAAACTTAAAAGAAGCAAAAGCTCTTATTGATCAAACAGGTGAAAACAAATATTTAGGTAAATATTATTTAAATATGGGAAAAGCTTATTTAGGTAAAGGAGAAGACGTTCAAGCAAGTGAATTTTTCAACAAATTATTAAAATACGAAAAAGAAACTAAATCAAAAAAATATACTTCTGAGGCTAAAAAAAATGTATCAGCTTTAGTTGGAAAATTTGATAAAGAAGCAAGATTAAAATGGAATGCGGCTAAAGATTCTAAATCTCCTAAAGATTATACTGAAGCTGCAATGAATTTTTATCAAGTATATAAATTACAACCTACCGATACAGCATATTTAGATAATGCTGCTTTAAGTTTATTCTTTGCAAAAGATTATAAAGGTGCTATCGATAAATACCAAGAGTTATTAGATACAGGATATACTGGAATTAAAACAACTTATAAGTCTAAAGATATATCTACTGGAAAGGAAATTCCTCATGCTAGTAAGAAGGCTATGGATACACAAGTTAAGTTAGGGTTAGTTAAAGATCCACAAGTAGTTGTTGAGCCTTCAAGAAGAAGTGGAATTGTGAAAACAATGTCTAATGCATATATTGCTCTAGAACAGTACGAAAAAGCTTTAGAGTTAATTAAAAAGCAGAGAGAAGAAGAACCAAAGAATTACGATTTATTATTAACTGAAGCTAGTGTTCACTATGCATTAGGAGATAAGGAAATGTTTAAAAATCTTCAACAAAAAGCGATCGAATTAGCTCCAGATAATGCAACTTTATACTACAATGTAGGAGTTGTTACTTTAGATCAAGGAGATGTTGAAGGTGCAATAAGCTATTTTGAAAAGGCTACAGAAATTGATCCTAATTATGCTGAAGCTTATAATAACATCGGTGTTGCTATCTTAGAAGAAGAGAAGGCAATTGTTAAAGAAATGAACGAAAATTTAAATAATTTCGATAAATACGATGCTTTACAAGCTAAACAAATGGATCTTTATAAAAAGGCTTTACCATCGTTTGAAAAAGCATTTCAATTAAAACCAAATGAATCTGTTGGGAATTTACTTTATGGAATCTATGGTCAATTAGAAATGTATGATAAACAAAAAGAAGTTAAAGCAAAAGTTGATGCAATGGTTGGTCAATAATATTGTTTTAAAATAAATTAAAAAAAGAGTTACAGTTTTTGTAACTCTTTTTTTATGTCTTTATATGAGTGATTTTCAAAAAAATATAACTAATTTAAAGAAGATAAGAATTAGAAGTTAATATGGAAATTCAAGATTATAAAGTAAAACATATCAAAAGGAAAGATTTAAAACATGTTTATGAATTTATAAAAGAGGAAGGTTGGAACCCTGGGAAATATGATATGAAAGCTTTTTTTAAAACAGATAAAAAAGGTTTTTTCGGTATATATAATGAAGATGAATTGATTGGAAGTTTTTCAGCTGTTAAGTATAAAGATAAATTCGGTTTTTTAGGATGTTTTATTGTTAAACAAGAATATAGAGATAAAGGATTAGGAAAAAAGCTATGGAATCATGGAATGCATTATCTAGGAACTGATATTATTGGCTTAGATGGTGTTACACAAAGAGAAGAAAATTATCACGAAAGTGGTTTTGCATCTGCATACACAAATGTTCGTTATGTAATTCATAATAATTTTAAATCGGATTATACTAAAAAAATTAAAAAGGCTTCTAAAATTTCTTTTGGAAAACTATATACTTTCGATTCTAAATTTTTTCCATCTAGGAGAAAAAAATTTTTAAAAGAATGGATAAAATTAAAAGATGCTAAAAGCTTTGTTTTTTTAGAAGGATATAAAGTCAAAGGGTTTATTACTATCAGAAAATGTGATAATGGTTATAAAATTGGCCCACTTTTCTCGGAGAAATTAGGCTATGCCGAAGAATTATTAAAAGCTGCTTTTTCTTATGCTGATGAATTTTCAGACATATTTATTGATATTCCAGAACCAAATTTTGAGTCTAAAAGTTTAGTGGAAAAGTACCAAATGAAAGAAGTTTCAAGAACAGTTCGTATGTATAAAAACGGAATTCCGGATTTGCCAATTGATAAAATTTATGGTGTAACTTCCTTGGAATTAGGTTAAAAAAAAGATAAATGATTTAAAGGAAATAGAATTTTTAGTAATTTGAATAAAGTTAACTCTAAAAAATATTTACGATTATGACAGCTTCAAAAATAATATGGACACAGACTTTAAAAATATACGTATGTATCATTGTTTATTTTTTAGTAATGAAATTACTGGGATTGGATGATGTTGTTGAGTTAAGATTACTAAACTTCGTTTTTGTTTTGTGGGGAGTAAATGGTGCTATTCGTAAAAATGTAAATGTAAATGGCGAACATGATTATTTCCAAAACATGTCGATTTCACTATCAACAGCAAGTTTATCGGTAATACTTTCTACTGTTTCGTTGGCGATATATTTACAATTTATTTCACCTTCTTTTATCAAAGTTTTAGAAACATCGTTTGTGTGGGGTGATAATTTAACAGCTCCTATGGCAGTTTTTGCAGTATTCTTTGAAGGTATGGCTTCTGCAGTAGTTACTTCATTTATAATTATGCAATATTGGAAAGACGTAAAGAAAACAATTGTCAGAAAGAAAAAAGCTAAATAGGGATAATATTACAAACAAAACTAGCAGATTGAAGCTGTAAATTCTTTTGCCATAAGATGATTACCTACTACTAGTTTTGTTTTTTTATTTTTTAACAATCTACCGCATTAACTGATACAGCTAAACCTCCAGTAGATGTTTCTTTATATTTTATATTCATATCTTGTGCAGTTTCCCACATAGTCTGAATTACTTCATCCAAGGTTACTTTCGCATGATTTGCATTACTTTCCAAAGCTAATTCCGCAGCATGAATTGCTTTAATTGCTCCCATTGAATTTCTTTCAATACAAGGAATTTGTACCAAACCTCCAATCGGATCACATGTTAATCCTAAATGATGTTCCATCGCAATTTCTGCAGCGATAGTTACTTGTTCGGGAGTTCCACCTAATAATTCTGTTAAAGCTCCAGCTGCCATTGCAGAAGAAACTCCGATTTCTGCTTGACATCCTCCCATTGCGGCAGAGATAGTTGCATTTTTCTTGAAAATACACCCGATTTCTCCAGCAACCATCAAGAATCTACGGATTTCTTTTTTTGTTGCAAATTTGTTTACAAAACATTGATAATACATCAATACAGCAGGAATTACTCCAGCACTTCCGTTTGTTGGTGCTGTTACAACTCTTCCTAAAGATGCATTTACTTCGTTTACACTTAAAGCAAAACAGCTAATCCATTTGAAGATTTTATGGAATTTTACATCCATTTTTCGGATTGTTTCTACCCAAGTATCTTTTGTATATTCATTTTTCTTAATTAAAGACTTATGTAAATCATAAGCTCTTCTTCGTACATTTAATCCTCCTGGTAGATGTCCTTCAGTTTGGCAACCAAGGTAGGCACATTCTAGCATTGTGTTCCATACACGATCTAACTGATGATAAATTTCTTCTTCATCACGCCAAGTTTTTTCGTTTTCAAGAACAATTTCATAAACTTGTTTGTTTTCTCTTTCACAATGTGCTAAAAGATCTTTGGAAGAATTAATCGGATAAGGAAGTTTTTTCGTTTCTTCAATATCTGAATCTCCGTCATTTTCTTTACAAATAAATCCTCCACCGATAGAGTAGAAGGTACTTGTAATTTCTGAATTATCTTCTAAAGTTGCAGTATAAGTCAGACCATTTGAATGAAATGGTAAGAATGTTTTATGAAAAGTAATATCTGATTCTGGATCAAAATTTACTTTCAATTCATTGTTGAAATCTAATGTTTTGGTTTCATTGATTTCTTCGATGGTACTTTCTATTTTGGTGGTATCAAAATATTCTGGGTCAGCACCAAAAAGTCCTAAAATTACAGCAATATCTGTAGCGTGACCTTTACCAGTAAGAGAAAGGGAACCATATAAATCAACTTTGATATTTTTTACTTTATCAAAATGATTTTCTTCTTTTAGTTCTTTTATCCATCGCTCAGATGCTCTCCAAGGTCCTAAAGTATGGGAGCTGGAAGGTCCAACACCGATCTTTAGCATATCGAAAACACTTATACTATTCATTTAAAAATAAATTTTACTGATGCGAAATTACAATATTAATCTGATAAAATTGTGTTGTTTTTTTGCTGTAGAATCTTTTTTAATAATTTTTATGAAAAGCTTCAGGATTAGTAATTTACTTCTGCAAGTGATAGAAGTGGAAAGCTCGTAAAGCAGAAAACCTTGTAGTTCTTAAGAAAAGGAGGCGACCAACGGAAGCCCACGGATTCTTTAGAAATACAAGGTTTTTTGCTGCGAACTTGTAACGGATAGCACGACCCGATAGGGATGCAGCCTTATTCTACTGTTCTGAATTTTAAATTTTCTTCTTTTATAGTAGTTTTATTCGTTGGGTTTTTGAACCAAATCCAATCTTTAAAATAGACTGCCATTTCCATAAACATGTAATCGTTAAAATAAACAGTTTCTTTAGCATTTATAATTGATAAATAATGTTGGAATAATTTAAATTTCTTATCAAAATCTTCTTTTGGAATATTTAAACTCAAGTAGTTTAGAAAATCAAAATAATGGTTTTGAACATTTTTATTTTTCAACCAAGTTTTGATGAATAACTGAAACATAATATGTTCATGGACATTATTTTCATCGGCAAATTCTGAAATAAAAAGAGCATCAAGTAAAAGAGTGTAATACTCTTTAGAATCAAATTCAGTGATTTCTTTCGATTTTAAAATTTCTAAACTTTTTTGAGCATTATTCCATTTTTTTTGAAAATTTGATTTTGCCAAATAAATAGGTAATGCAGAAAAAATAAGTCCTAGAATCAAGAAAGTTGGAAAGATATCATCTTGTATATCAAAATAGGACGAAATAGCTAAACCAAGAAAGGTGATAAGCCAAGCTGGAAGCCAAAATAATTTTGCTTTAATTTTGATAAACTCACCAAGAGAAGCGGTCACAAAACAAATTAACCAGAAAGGAGTACCTTTTATGGAAGTGATTTCAGGATAAATAAAACTTATAAGATAAATAATAATAGCAATGATAGCACCAAGAATTGCTGCTTGAATGTTGAATATAATCATAACAAATGTTAATTTTTTTTGCAATTATAAATAAAAGTATTCAATAAAAAATAAAAAAAAGCAAGAAAATTTCTCTTCTTGCTTTACTATTAAATTTTAAAATTAATCCTTTGACATTCTTACAATTTTAGGCTGAAATGTTCCGATTACATCCACCAAATCACTTTGATAATTCATCACTTCATTGATGTCTTTATAAGCCATCGGAGCTTCATCAAGACCAGAACCGATAACTTCTACACCATGATGTTTCAAGAATTTTTTCACATCTTTTTTTTGCAGCATGCTTTCGGCTTTTCGACGAGACATCTTTCTACCAGCACCGTGCGAAGCCGAATTTAGTGAAAGAATACTTCCTTTTCCTCGAACGATAAATCCTGGATCAGTCATCGAACCTGGAATTACTCCAAGAACTCCTTTTCCTGCTGGAGTTGCTCCTTTTCGGTGAACGATTCGCTCATTTCCGAACTGATCCATTTCTTTCCAAGCGAAATTATGATGATTTTCCACCATTGCTAAAGTCGTAGCTTGCAAACTTTTTTCCATTCGCTCATGAATCTGATGATGACAAGCAGAAGCATAATCTCCAGCTAAATTCATTGCCAACCAGTATTCTTGTCCTTCTTGCTTATTCATATCTAACCAAGCCAAATGTTTTGCTTCTTTTGGAAGTTTACAATTTTGCATTGCTAGATTTGTATAATGTTTTGCAATAAAAGCTCCCATACCTCGAGAACCAGAATGCGAAAGCAATCCTAGATATTTCCCAGTAGGAAGATCAAATTCGTTGTTTTCGTCAGTGATTTCTACAATTCCGAATTCTACAAAATGATTTCCTCCACCAGAACTTCCAATTTGTTTTGCAGCACGATCTTTTAAAGTTTTAACAATTGCAATATCCTGAAAAGTTTGATGTTCTAAAATCTCATGATCCATTGAATTTTCAAAAGATTCTCTTCCAAAACGAGTATTAACATTCAACAGATCTTTGAACATTCGTTTCTCCTCTCGAAGCATCGAAACGGGTAAATCGTAAATACTCATACACATTCGACAACCGATATCCACACCAACTGCATAAGGAATAATGGCATTTTCTGTTGCTAAAACTCCTCCAATTGGTAAACCATAACCTTGATGTGCATCAGGCATCAAAGCTCCGGCTTTTGAAACTGGAAGTTTCATCGCTGTTTCCATTTGGTCGATTGCTCCTTGCTCGATTTGTACTTTTCCAAAGGTTTTATATGCAATCTTTTCATCCAACAATGGAACAATTGCTTCTTTTAGAGAAGGGGAAACCAATTCTTTTGCCAATTCTGCAAATGGTTCTTTTCGGAGATAATTCATCGGTGCTTTCAACACCTTTTTCAAATCTCGTTTTGCTTGTTTTTGTTTTTTTTCAGGATAAGTTTCAGCGATTTTTAATGCTAATCCGATTTCTTTTCCTTGTTTATATCCTAGTTTTAATATGTCTTGTCCAGTAAGTTTCATTTTACAAATAAATTTTTGAGTTGCTCGGCAATCTGTGTGCCTCCTGAAAGAGAAATTGTCTCTACTTTTTCCGTAATTTTTTCTACGTATTCCATTTCTTTCAGTTTTAATAACATTTCGTTATTTTCCATAAGTTTTGCGGTGTTTAACAAACTTCTTGTAGAAGCTGTCTCTTCACGACGCATGATAACATTTGCTTGTGCTTTTTTCTGTGCCACCAATACTTGATTCATTATTTCTTTGATATCTCCAGGAAGAATAATGTCTTTGATTCCACAACTAATTAATTTTACACCAATGCTTTTAGCTTTTTCTTTGAATTCATTAAAAACAGCATCTGCAATTTCATTTTTATCTTCTAATAATTTATCAAAAGAATGTTCTGAAACTACATTTCTCAAAAGCATTTGTCCCATTAAATAAAGTTGTTTTTCATAATCTTTTATTTCAAAAGTTACTTTATACACATCTTCCACCTTGAAATTCATCACAAAATTGATTCGCAGATTAGCTTTGTCTTGTGTCAATATTTCTTGACCAACAACCTCCAACTGCTTCTCTCTTAAATCTACTTTCAAAACTTCAATCTTTGTGGCATTTTTCCAAAAACGATAAAATCCAGGATCCAACCATTTTTCAAATTTTGAATTTACAAGTAATATTCCCTTTTCATAAGGTTGAATATCAAATCTTTTTACAAAAGAAGCAAACTCATATTTTGAAATAATCTCGTCAGAGATCGAATCACCGATTTCATAATTTGTAAAATCTATTTTTTGGAAAGTATCTTCATTAATACCATTCCAAAAAACATATTCGCCAGCTCGTAAGATGCTTTGAAATTTTCCATTCCTATAGTGTAAACATATTTCATTGTCATTTACATCTATAATTTTTGCTAAACGAAGAAAATCTTCATTTTTCTTCAAAAGTTCTAGAGCTACTGGTGGTGTGAAAGAATGTAAAAGACTATACATCTTTATTTCTTTTCTAAAACCAACCCAATAAGTTCCGGTTTCGTAGATATCTTCTACATTTCCGTGACTAAAACTCATAGCAATTTCTCCCGCATTTACGACTAACCTTTTCATTTTTTTTGTTTTAATTATTTAACAATTTGTTTTTGATGTTATTTTTTGAAAAAAAGTTATTTTCAAGAATAATCTTAGAAGATTATCCGAAAACAATCTGCATTTTTGGAATATTCATTAAGTAAAAAATCTCCTTAAATGGTCTTTTTGAGTTGTTTTTCTTTCTTTTTGATAGAAAATCGTGTCAAAAGAGCATTTAAATCATTTTTTTCGGTATCCTGAATTTTCGAAGAATGTCCAAGTGACTTTTCAAAATGAAAAATCTATTATTAATGAAAATAACTCACTTAAATTAAAAGAGTACTTGTAAAGTACATGTCTAACCAGACCATTCACATGACAGGTGAAGTTTCGGAATTGAACCGAAAAAAATAAAAACTGTCGTTCTATCCAATTGAACTATCATTAAAAAATGAGTAGGATTCGAACCTACAACCTACAGATCCAAAGTGAAACATAAAATATTCAGAATATACTGCGATTAAGAACCTGTATACTGTGAAGCTATACTGAAACTTCCTAATACTTTACGTTTAATTTTCAATATTTTTAAAATAACTCAATGATCTTTTTAATTAGTGTACTATTATCATCAGCCTAAATAATAGCACACATGAATTTTTTTCTTTTTCAGAGAATAGCAAAATTTCCCTTCATATTCGACTTGAATTATAAGATTTTATATGTCTCTCATAATTACATTGCAAAGATGAAATGTAAGTATGCAGTCTTTTTGCGTAGTAAATGTTTTTTTGAAAAAAAGTGGATTTTTTTTATGAATGAAGCTGTTTTTTGGTCTAAAAAATATTTGTAAAAGTTTTAACTAAATATTAAATCCCCAAAGTAGGTAAATGTTTTACCTTATGATAATTCAAAGTAGCTTTGATACATTCTTTCAATTCTTCGGTTGGAATTTTTTCATCCATCTGAAAAATGATTGCTCGATTTCCTTCATAAGTAAATTTCTCTCCAAAAACTGCTTTAAAAGTACGAACCAAACTTGTAGAACATTGAAAATACATAGCATATTGATTCGGATTTTTTTCTTTCCAATCCATGCGTAATGTACTTCCGTTTTTAGTAATAAAACTTGGTTCTCCCCATTTTAAAGTCATTTCTACTTTTCCAATTTCTTTATTTTCTTCTGCTGTTTCAAGTACTAATTTTTTTAAATACTCTAATTTTAGTCTAAAAATAGGAGGGTAGGATTGGAGTTTGGTTTGGAAATTTGGATTTATTTTGTGCATTTTGATTCTTTTGTTTTAAATAGCAATCTGAAATTGATACATATTCATTTTTTATTCTAAATTGCGATTATAAAAATAAAAATTATATGAAGAATTTATTTGATATCTACACATCTTATAATGATTATGTTGAACACACACCATTATTTACTTTTATTTACGATAAAATTCCTTCAAATTTGAGTTGTTCTATTCCTTTGGAAGAATCAAAAGAAAACATGGAAAAAGGTCTTGAAATATTAGATTTAAAGGATTTTGAAATTTTGTATAAAAATTGGAATACAGAAGATAAACAAGATGCAAAAATTGAAGATGATTATGTTTTTGATTATTTATTTTCAAGTAAAACAAAAGAACTTCTGGTTAGTGTTACTATAGATTATGCAAAATTGAAAGTCAATTTTTATTATCACAGTGAAGATCAAGAAACAGAAAAATGGATTCTGAATAAAAATCATGAACTAAGAACCAAATTAGCAGAAAAGCCTGCTCCTTCATTTGAAGTTTTAACAAGTAGTACAAACGGATTTTCAACACAAGAAGTCAAAACAGAATTTATTGATTTAGATATTGAAAAGAATTATAACGAAGATTTTAAAGATGTTCATGAAACTATAAGTAAATCTTTTGAAAGTAAAAGTTCTGGATTAATTCTCCTTCATGGTTTACCTGGAACTGGAAAAACAACTTATATCAAAAGTTTGATTTCAAAATTTGATGATTTGAGTTTTATCTTTATTCAAAATGATTTTGTGACAGAACTTTTAAAACCAGGTTTTATTTCATTTCTAATCGATCATAAAAATGCAATTTTGATTATTGAAGATGCTGAGAAAGTAATAATGAAACGAGAACATTCTGGTAAAAATTCAGTTGTTTCTACAATTTTACAATTGACAGATGGACTTTTCAGTGATTATTTAAACATTCGAATTATTTGTACTTTCAATTCTGAGTTGGATAAAATCGATAAAGCACTTTTACGAAAAGGAAGAATGATTGCTTATTATGATTTCAAGAAATTATCTGTAGAAAAAACGAATAATTTATTGGAAGAATTAGATAGTGAATCGATCAATGAAGAACTTACTTTGGCAGAGATTTTCAACTATACAAAAAAGAATTTTCAACAAACAGAAAAAATAAAAATAGGGTTTTAATTAACCCTATTTCTCTTCTTTATATTTTCTATAATAATTGATTAAAAATATTTTTACAGAACTATTAAATTTAACATTTTTGTGCATGATTAAAATAATTAAAAAAAATGAAAAAGTTAATATTAAGTTTAGTCTATTTATTACTTATAGGCTGTTCTAATGAAAAAGAAGTTCTGTATTCAAAAAAAGAGTTTGTAGATAGTCTTTATTATGCAAATGAAGTCGATTTGAAATCTTATTTAGAAAAAAACTTACCCTTAGATATTATAAAAGAGGATTTTAATGTAAATATAATAGTTGATACAATTAGTGTTTCGGAATACTTAAATAAAAATCAAGTTATTTCTGAAAATGGTTTTTGGTCTGAAAAAGTAAGAAATATTCAAAAAGACGAAATTATTTTTATTCAAAATAAGTATAATATTGAAAATATTCTACCACAAGATACAACTTTATTTTCTTTTTATATAGATGATATTTGTGTGAGAAATTATTTGAAGTTTTATAAAGATAAAGAAATCTTATATGAGTATTATCCCGAACAAATAAATTTTTCTTACAAAAATAGTATTATTGAAAAGTTCAATAGGAATAAAGAATATTCGTTGAAAAAAAAATATCTATTGACTTCTATAGATATTTATAAAATAGAACCTAAAATGATTGGAGATAGTATTAAAAAAGGGTTAGTTATTAATACTTTCAAGTTGTACGATATTGTTAATGGAAAAAAAATAGCTGAAAACACTTTTTTAGTAAAAGGAGATATTGAATTTCCAAAAAGAAAAAGAAAGCTTTCAAAAGAGGATGCAAAATATGTTCTTAGGCAAAAAAAAAGAGAATTAAAGAATAATTTATCGAAATTAAAAAAATAAAAAAAGAAATAACAGAAGAAGAAATCGAGGAATTAAAAAGAACTTTGAGAAAAATAATAAATGCTTCATAGAGGTGTTTATTATTTTTTTAATTATTTATAAGTTCAAAGCCATGAAGAGTTTGTTGTATTTAATTAGATGTGTTTTATTGTAAATATAATTGTTATTAAATTCCTCAAAAAAGCCCCAACCCTAAAGTCAAGACTTTTTCCCCTTTCTACAATTCTATAATTTCCTCAACATCTTCAAACAAAAACTCATGAACTTTGCTTAAATCTCTTCCCCAAATAGCATCATAAACTTCATCTGCATCTTCAGGAGAATCTACAATAGTTTGGTTCTGAATTGTTGCTTTTAATTCTAGTAAACCTCCAAGAGTCAATTTGCTATTCAATTTATTTAATAAAGCATGAATTCCTGTATGATCTAATTGTTGCACAACTTGTCCTTGAAAAGGCATTTCTAACCAAACAATTTCTTTTTTTTGTACATCCAAAACTCCAAAAACCAAACCTTTGGTAATACTTTGTGTAATCGAAACCTGATGTTGCACAGCCGAAGGATCATAAGCAACTCCCGAATTTGATACTTTCATTGGAGAATTGCTATTCATCCAACCAACTTTCATGTTTGGATTTAAAGCACCATCAGTAAAAGCATTACAAGTGAAAACCACATATTCTGCATTTGCTTTTTGTAAGCTAGGAACATCAATTTCGATATATTCTGCAGTTCCAATTTTATTCGGAATTTGCTGAATATCTCCAGAATGCTGACAACCATGAATTGTCAAATTAGAATAAGAACAACGTTCTGTTTTATAAGAATAAATCACTCTACAACTCAAATCCATATCCAGATGTTGTGCTGGCAAACCTTCTCCCCATTGCATAAACAAACGAACTGTGTTTCCATGTACAGGAAAACGAGTTCCCATCAAAGCACTTGGTAATTCTTGCACAGTTTCCGAACGATCTCCAACTGGAATTGGTGCAAATTTTAAATGGTTGCTGATATAAATAGTTTCTCCATTTTTTGGCATTTTCGCAAAACGATTCGCCATGATTTCCAAACTCATTTCTTGAATTGCTTTTTGCATTCCTTCCAGAGTTTTATCATCATATAACTTTAAAAATTTATTTTTCGGCACATTTTTCGAAACGCCACCTAAAGGTTGCACTTGTCTTGTTCCGTTTTTATCAAAATAATATTCGCTATACATATTCAGAGTGAAAATCAAGCGAATTGGTAACATATCAGCAATTTCCTTGAAATGTTTGATCGTTTCTTCGGCTCCAAACCAAAGCATGTTTGAGAATAAAGAACGAGCAAATAATCCTGGTCTTTGTTTCAATAAACGAAATGTATTTTTTGCGTCAGACTTCAATTTATAATGCTGCACATTTCCTTCAAAAACAACATATTCTTTTTTATAAAAAGTATCTAAAACCTTAGCTAATTTTTCAAAACCTTTTTGTTTTGCAAACTCAGAAAAACGTAAAGCTCTTATAAAGCGAACCCACATTTCTCTTTTTGGATGCATGTTTTCACAGATTTTCTGCACATTTCCTTCAAACTGATTAAAAAGAAAAGCTATTTTTCGAGCTTCGGTTCTGCTATATTTTAGGTGCAATTCTTTTTTATATTCTTTCAAAAGAACTTCTTGCGAATGTGGAGAATAAACCATATTTCGCATCTTTCTTTTCAAAATCACTTTTGGTTGTACAATTTGCAAAAATCCAGTGTGCTGATACCATAAATAACGCATCAAATCATTTGGGTTTTTTAGCAATTTCGCCACAGCTTCTAAATCATCTTTTTCGAAATATTTTCCCACAACCAACATGGAAGTTTCTTTCATAGAAATCTCTATATTTTTTGGGATTTCAAAATAATTCAACAGTGTTTTTAACTGCCAAACCTGTGTTGCATCCAATGGAACTTTTGATTTTAATAAAGAATGAAAATAATTTTCAGCATCTTGTTCTGTCCATAAAATCAGACTTTTCAACTGACTTCCTTTTCCTTCTAATTTTAAAGAATCAAATTCAAATGGAGTTCCACAATATGGGCAACCATTATATCTTTCCAGCTCAAAAGCTCCTTCTGGAATCAGATGTCCACAAGGCATTTGTACACCAGTTTTGTTTTTAGAAAATTGATTTAAAAAAGTTTTTAAATAATCCGAAAAACCAACACGAACCGAAATTTTCCATTTATTGATTAAGGGTGTCCAATTCTTTTTTACACCTGTAATTTCTTGTAAAACTTCATAAATTTCCAGCTTTTGTGTAGGGTTCAATGTTTGAATTGCATGCAAAGCATTTTCTTCTAACAAAAAACCAAGCTTTTTGATGTTGAATAAAAAGTTCAAAGTAGACTCTTGAATTTCATAAGAATCTAATTTTTCAAAACTAGGAACATACAATGCTCCATTTTGAATAGCGATTTTTAAAATTTCTTTTTGCATTTTTTCTTTTTTTAAACTTATTCATTCCCCTCTTGAGAGGGGTGAGGGGTGTGTTCTAAATAAAACTCCCATAAAACAAATAAGAAAATTAGTAATCTAACAACTATTTTTTATCCCAAATAAAATGTCCGAAGACTAGAAATAAGTAGTTATTGACTAAAATTGTGGAGCAGGTGGGACTCGAACCCACGACCTCATGCGTGAAAGGCAAGAAATAAATTATAATTGTCCTAAAAGGAAATCTTAAAATTATAATGCGTTCTACCTCTGAACTACTGCCCCAATAAATAAAAAAGGTAATCGTTTATGTAATTTCCCTAGTTTTTTGATTAACATAAAATTGTCCTTTTTTTAGAGAAACAGGTTGGATTCGAACCAACAACGCAGTGAACCTGTTTTAGATTTGAAATAAATTATTTTTAACCAAAATCTGATAATCAAATAATTATTATCTGCACCGAGTGTTACCATTACACCACTGTTTCAAAAATTGGTAATCTAGAAATTTTAGTGTGAATATGATAAATTAATATCATTTGAAGTAAATTTCTATGGACCAACACGGCTTTTTCATAAAAATAAATTTGATTTAAAAATCTTATTCAACTCATCTTTATTATAAGCTAACTTTGTTCTTATTTGCTTAAAATTCAATTTTTCTTTTGATCTTTGTAGTAAATTAA